>NZ_CP031357.1:1451250-2800000 GCF_003355455.1 Erythrobacter aureus | reverse complement strand
CGATAAGCGTCGGGGAGATGTGAGCAATCTTTGATCCGGCGATTTCCGAATGGGGAAACCCACCCTCACCATTTCCTTTCGATTGTTTTCGGACAGTCGGAAAGAGGTGGATAGGGTATCACCAGACTGAATACATAGGTTTGGTGAAGCGAACCCGGGGAACTGAAACATCTCAGTACCCGGAGGAAAAGACATCAACAGAGATTCCCGTAGTAGTGGCGAGCGAACCGGGACCAGGCCAGTGCCTTCATTTCAACTAGCAAAACACTTTGGAAAGAGTGGCCATAGCGGGTGACAGCCCCGTATGCGAAAGTGATGATGAAGGACTCGAGTAGGGCGGGACACGTGAAATCCTGTCTGAACATGGGGGGACCACCCTCCAAGCCTAAATACTCGCACATGACCGATAGCGAACACAGTACCGTGAGGGAAAGGTGAAAAGCACCCCGATTAGGGGAGTGAAACAGTACCTGAAACCGGATGCTTACAAGCAGTTGGAGCCCCATAGGGGTGACAGCGTACCTCTTGCATAATGGGTCAGTGACTTAATCTACCATGCAAGCTTAAGCCGTTAGGTGTAGGCGCAGCGAAAGCGAGTCTGAACAGGGCGACTGAGTATGATGGATTAGACCCGAACCCCGGCGATCTAGGCATGGCCAGGTTGAAGGTGCGGTAACACGCACTGGAGGACCGAACCGGTGAATGTTGAAAAATTCTCGGATGAGCTGTGTTTAGGGGTGAAAGGCCAATCAAGCCGGGAAATAGCTGGTTCTCCGCGAAATCTATTGAGGTAGAGCGTCGGATGTATGCCGATGGGGGTAGAGCACTGGATGGGCTAGGGCTGCGCGAGCGGTACCAAACCTAACCAAACTCCGAATACCATCGAGTCTTATCCGGCAGACAGACGGCGGGTGCTAAGGTCCGTCGTCAAAAGGGAAACAGCCCTAACCTACAGCTAAGGTCCCCAAGTCATATCTAAGTGGGAAAGCATGTGGGAATCCCAAAACAACCAGGAGGTTGGCTTAGAAGCAGCCATCCTTTAAAGAAAGCGTAACAGCTCACTGGTCTAAATAAGGGTTCCTGCGGCGAAGATGTAACGGGGCTAAAGATATGCACCGAAGCTTAGGGTTCAGAATTTATTCTGAGCGGTAGCGGAGCGTTCCGTAAGCGAGTGAAGGCGAAGGGTAACCGACGCTGGACGTATCGGAAGTGCGAATGCTGACATGAGTAGCGACAAACAGGGTGAGATGCCCTGTCGCCGAAAGACCAAGGGTTCCTGCTCAACGCTAATCGGAGCAGGGTTAGCCGGCCCTAAGACGAGCCCGAAGGGGGTAGTCGATGGGAACCACGTAAATATTCGTGGGCCTGAAGATGTGTGACGGATCGTGGACGTTGTTCACCCTTATTGGATTGGGTGGGCAGCCAAGCGGTTCCAGGAAATAGCCTCTTCACTATAGACCGTACCCGAAACCGACACAGGTGGTCAGGTAGAGTATACCAAGGCGCTTGAGAGAAGTATCCTGAAGGAACTCGGCAAATTGCCTCCGTACCTTCGGAAGAAGGAGGCCCATATCGACGCAAGTCTTTGTGGGGGCACAGGCCAGGGGTAGCGACTGTTTAGCAAAAACACAGCACTCTGCTAAGTCGGCTTCAAGACGACGTATAGGGTGTGACGCCTGCCCGGTGCTCGAAGGTTAAGAGGAGGAGTGCAAGCTCCGAATTGAAGCCCGAGTAAACGGCGGCCGTAACTATAACGGTCCTAAGGTAGCGAAATTCCTTGTCGGGTAAGTTCCGACCTGCACGAATGGCGTAACGACTTCCCCACTGTCTCCAGGATATGCTCAGCGAAATTGAATTCTCCGTGAAGATGCGGAGTACCCGCGGTTAGACGGAAAGACCCCGTGCACCTTTACTGCAGCTTCAGAGTGGCATTAGGAAATTACTGTGTAGAATAGGTGGGAGGCTTTGAAACTCGGGCGCCAGTCCGAGGGGAGCCAACCTGTGAAATACCACCCTGTGATTTTCTGATGTCTAACCAGGCACCGTTAGCCGGTGTTGGGACCCTCTGTGGCGGGTAGTTTGACTGGGGCGGTCGCCTCCTAAAGAGTAACGGAGGCGCGCGATGGTAGGCTCAGGACGGTTGGAAACCGTCTGCAAGAGTGCAATGGCATAAGCCTGCCTGACTGCGAGACTGACGAGTCGAGCAGAGACGAAAGTCGGTCATAGTGATCCGGTGGTCCCTCGTGGAAGGGCCATCGCTCAACGGATAAAAGGTACGCCGGGATAACAGGCTGATGATTCCCAAGAGCTCATATCGACGGAATCGTTTGGCACCTCGATGTCGGCTCATCACATCCTGGGGCTGGAGCAGGTCCCAAGGGTTTGGCTGTTCGCCAATTAAAGTGGTACGTGAGCTGGGTTCAGAACGTCGCGAGACAGTTTGGTCCCTATCTGCCGTGGGCGTCGATTGTTGAAAGGAGTTGCCCCTAGTACGAGAGGACCGGGGTGAACGTGCCTCTGGTGTACCTGTCATCCTGCCAAGGGTGCCGCAGGGTAGCTATGCACGGACGGGATAACCGCTGAAAGCATCTAAGCGGGAAGCCTCCCTTGAGATAAGCAATCTTCGAACCGTCATAGACCATGACGTTGATAGGCCGGGTGTGGAAGCGCAGTAATGCGTGGAGCTAACCGGTCCTAATAGTTCTTTTCGCGCTTGTAGGATCCCACCATCAACGACAGCCCTGATAGCTGTCCGCGATAAGGAGGAAACTCCAGCCGGATAAGCCCTCGAAGGCTCAACAGCATCGATTTAAACCCTGACCGCCCGCTCTATTGCTTGGTGGCTATAGCGTCCGTGACCCACCCGATCCCATCTCGAACTCGGCCGTGAAACCGGACAGCGCCGATGGTACTAGTGCTCAAGCACTGGAAGAGTAGGTCGTCGCCAGGCATTACAGCAGGCGGTCAAGGTCGGGCCCCGTCGAAGTACCACTTCGATGGGCACCGTATAAACCCATTCACATGTCTCAAAAGCCGCTGCCGGGATACCCCGAGCGGCGGCTTTGTCGCCTCCGGCGCATGCGTCCAGAGGCGAAATGCCATCGAAGCCCAATGGGCTTCGCAAGGCCAACCGGCCGTCCGCAGCGACGCGACCTTCAGGTCGCATGAGCGAGGATAGCCAAGCCGACAAATGTCGGCGCAGGCGCTTGAGGCAGTCGAATAGGTACCGCGGGGTGGAGCAGTCCGGTAGCTCGTCAGGCTCATAACCTGAAGGTCGTTGGTTCAAATCCAACCCCCGCAACCAAACACAAATCAACACACACCAACAACAAACCGCAAAACGGAAACCTAACGCAACTGATCGGCGAGCTTGCGTAAGGTCTGGGCCGCGATGTCCAGCGTTTGAAGCTTCGTCAGAAAGCGTGCGACCACAGCCGGATCCTCTGCCAGCGCATCGGACAATGCCTCCATCGCTCCCGCCGTGTGGAGAACGTCCTCGCGGCGCAGCTCGCTGGAAAAGAGCGGGGCTGGGATCTTCGCTTCCGGCGCCGAGACGAGCTCCGCCTTGGTCATCTTTACCGCGATGTCGACTTCGGATTGCGTGCGGCGCCCGGAAGGCAGCCATTGCCCGACATCAGCGCCGTGCAAGAACCGCAACCCGGCGCGGCCAGGACGAGCCCATACAACGCTCGCCTCGAGCGAAATGTCGCCCCGATGGAGGAGGCAGGGTGTTCCCGCGGCGGGCAGCCCGGCTCCTTCCACCAGCGCGCCGCCTGCCGACATATTGCGAACCTTAACCGATTCGCGCGAGGTGGCGGTAACGAGCGCGGCCATGACGAACATATTCGTTCGCGGTTCCGCGCGGGCGCAACTGGGATGAGCTTCCGGAGTGTCGTATGCGGCTGTGAACATATCGGGTTCCTGCAACTGTCTTGCGCCTGCGATCGGCAAGATTGACTGTCTTTCCTGCTAGGTAGAATTACGGTCGGGGTGGGGGAGGGGCGTGAAAAGGACCCGGCGTATCCTGCTCAAACGTAAAGGCCCGCCCCTCTTTCGAGCGGCGGGCCATCTTCCCGTTGCTGGGTTTTAGGAGGTTTAGCGGAGCAACGAGAGGACGTTCTGCTGGCTCTGATTGGCCTGAGCAAGCATGGCGCTCGAAGCCTGGCTGAGGATCTGCGATTTGGCGAGCGCAGTCGTTTCCGCCGAGTAATCGGTATCTTCGATCCGCGAGCGTGCGTCGGACAGGTTGGTCGCCTTGCTGGCGAGGTTGTTGACTGCCGATTCCAGGCGGCTCTGGCCGGCACCCAGGTTGGCGCGGGCGGTCGAGATCGTCTGAATGCCGGTGTCGATCGTCGCGAGGACGGTGTTGTCGGCGGTGGTCAAGTCGACCCCGGTGACGGCGGTCACGTTTGCATCGCCGGCAACGTTGCCGAAGGTGAGCGTGATGGCGTCGGATGCATTCGCGCCGGCCTGGATGCTGACTGCGCCAGCGGTGCCCGCGGTACCATCGAACAGGTTAACGCCATTGAAGGTCGTGTTGGACAGCGTCGAGGTGATCTGAGCCGAAAGCTGCGTGACTTCTGCCTGCAGGTTCGATTTGTCTGTCGCGGAATAAGTCCCGCTGGTCGACTGGACGGCCAATTCGCGGACGCGCTGCATCATGTTGGTGACTTCGCCCAGGGCGCCTTCGGCGGTCTGCGCCATGGCAATACCGTCATTGGCATTGCGGATACCCTGATTCATACCACGCACCTGCGAGGTCATCGAGGTGGCGATGGCGAGGCCGGCTGCGTCGTCCTTGGCCGAGTTGATCCGCTTGCCGGTCGACAGGCGTTCCATGGCAGTGCCGAGCGCCTTGCCGGCGGCGTTCGAAGCGTTCGACGCCTTCAGCGCGCCGATATTGGTGTTGATGACGTTCATGGCATTGTTCCCTTTGGTCTACGGTCACTGCCCCCCGGTCAGGATGCGGCAGTCGAAACCAGACCGGCATAATTCTTCCGAGATTAAGTGGGAGATCAACGAAGCGGCAGGAATCCATTAACCATACTCGTAAATCTACCAGCCCTAAAATTATCCAAATTTTGGCCGTGGGCCTGCCATTTCCCGGTTCGTCGATAAGGATTGCCATGTGGGGGCACTGATGGACGGGATTACGAAGACAACGAATTTTTCGCGGGCACACGGGACGATCGAGGCCCGGATGGCGGGAATCGCGTCGTCGCTGTTCATGGAACGACCAGTGACGTTTGCAGACGAGAGCGATCTGTCCTCCAGCCGCGATGCGCGCAGCATCACGCTGGCGCGGGGCGACAAGCCCTCCATCGTGCTTGCAGGTGCCGGGGGCACGCTGACCTATCACGATCCGATTGCCGAAAGCAGCATCGCGGCGCTGGTGGCGATGACCTATGCCGGTCAGGGACCCGTGGCAGCGGACCCCGCTTCTCTATCCGTCATTGCTCTGGCCGACCGTCTCGCCCGCACGGAAATTCCCGTGCTGATCAACGGCCCTACCGGCACGGGCAAGGAAGTTCTCTCAAACTTCATCCATCGCCGTAGCCAGCGTGCAGACAAGCCGTTCATCGCGGTTAATTGCGCGGCGATCCCGGAAACCATGCTCGAAGCCATGCTGTTCGGCCATGAAAAGGGATCGTTCACCGGCGCCAACGCAGCGGGTGAGGGTTTTTTCCGCGCCGCAGATGGCGGTACGCTGCTTCTCGACGAGATCGCGGAAATGCCGCTTTCGCTCCAGGCGAAACTCTTGCGCGCCCTGCAGGAGGGCGAGGTGGTTCCGATCGGCGCCACAAGGCCGGTCAAGGTCGACGTGCGCATCATCGCCTGCGCGAACCGCGACCTCCCGCACGAAGTCGAGGAGGGACGGTTCCGGGCCGACCTTTATTATCGCCTGAACGTCTTTCCCATCGATATGCTGCCGCTGCGCGAGCGCCGCGCCGATATCGCGCCGCTCGCCTTCGCCATGATGCTGCGTCACGTCGCCAAGGGTGAACGCATGCCGTGGATCAGCGATGCCGCCATCGCCGCGCTGACCCATTATGCCTGGCCCGGCAATGTACGCGAACTGGAAAATGTCATGCGCCGCGCCTTGCTGCTTTCGCAGGGCAAGGACGTTATCGAACTCGAGCACATCGTCTTCGATATGACCGCCAAGGCAGTTGAAAAGCCCGCGCAACCCGAACCGGTTGCCGAAACCGGGGAGCCGGCCAAGCTTTCGAAGATCGTTCAGATATCCGAAGCCCGGGCGATTATGGAAGCGCTCGACAAGGTTGGTGGACACCGCGCCAATGCGGCGCGGGCGCTGGGGATCAGCGAACGCACGCTGCGCTACCGCCTGGCCTCCTTCCGTGAAGCCGGTATCGCAGTGGGAGCAGGCCGATGAACCCGGTAGGCGCAGTGGGCGGAGGCGGTTCGATCGAACAGATCATCGCCTTGCGTCAGCAGATCATCGAGCGGTCGAAAGTCCTGCAGGACGTTCACCAGCCCAAGACAGAGGCCCCGACCGAAGCAGCGTCGCCGACCCCCAGTTTCGGCGATTCGCTGCGCACCGCGCTGGATAACGTCAATGCAGTCCAGGCCGAATCCGGCCGGATGACCGCCGCATACGAACGCGGCGAGGAAACCGATATCGCAAAGGTAATGCTTGCCCGGCAGGAAGCCGGGGTCGCCTTCGAAGCAACCCTCCAGGTGCGCAACAAGCTGCTTGCTGCGTATCAGGAAACCATGCGGATGGGGATTTAATCCATGAACGGTCTGGTTCCTGCCGATAACTCCGGCGGCGGAATGCTCTCGCCACTCACAAACGGGACGGGTTCGTTCGGCGAACGTCTGCGTGCTTTTAGCGCTCAGCCGGCGGCCAAGAAGGTGCTGCCCTGGTTTGCCGGAACGGCCGGGCTCGGCCTGATGGCGCTGACCTGGGCGACATTGTCCCCCGCACCGCAGCGTATGCTCTACTCCTCGCTCGGCGATGCCGAACGCGCGAGCGTGGTGGCGACACTGGATCAAGCGGGGATCGACTATACGATCGACAACAATACCGGAGCGCTGACCGTCGGAGAGGACGATGTCTATCGTGCGCGGATGCTCGTCGCGTCGGATGGTTCGCTCGCCGCACCGGAAAGCGGTACGGAACTGATCGAAAACCTGCCGATGGGTGCCAGCCGCACGCTCGAAGGGGACCGGCTGCGCGCCGCGCAGGAACGCGAACTCACACTGACGATCATGGAGATCGACGGCGTGGAAGCGGTCCGGGTCCATATCGCCAAGGCCGAACGATCCGTCTTTGTGCGTGAAGATGTTGCTCCTTCCGCGTCGATAATGGTCCGTATGGCCCGTGGTCGCCAGCTTTCCGATGGACAGGTCACCGCGATCGCCAACCTTGTGGCGGGTTCGGTCCCTGGCCTTGCGATCGATGCCGTGAAAGTCGTCGATCAACATGGCAAACTGCTCAGCCAGGCGCGCGATTCCAATAGTGGTCGGATCGATTTGCAGGCCCAGATGGAGGCCAAGCTCAACGCGCAGCTCGATCGGTTGCTTGCGCCGATGTTCGGCAGCCATGCCTTTTCCTCGCAGGTCCAGGTCGAGCTCGATATGAACGAGGTCACATCGGCGCGCGAGAGTTACGACAAGGACGGCACGGTTCGCCGCGAAACGACCCAGCAATCGCAGAATGGGGCAACGCAGGCAGGCGGTATTCCCGGCGTGCTTGCCAATACGCCGCCAGCCGATGGGGAAGCGCGAGACGGAGCGCCAGAGGATACGCAGGCGACCGCTGCGGGCGGCGTGGGCGAAAGCAGCGCGACGAGGGTTTACGAACTCGGCCGCGAGGTTTCGGTCTCCAACCTGTCGCCCGGTTCGATCAAATACCTTTCGGTGGCGGTGGCCATCGACCAGGCAGCTCTCGAAAAGGCGAGCGCGGCCGACATAAACAAAGTGAAGGAACTGGTTTCGGCGGCGGTGGGCGCGCGCGAAGACCGCGGCGACAGGGTGACCGTCGTCATGCGCGCATTCGAGAAAGCCGAAGCCGAAGAAATTCCGTTCTACGAGACGAGTTGGTTCGGCATGGCCGTCCGTAACGGCGTCGCCATTCTCGCGGTCCTGCTCGTGCTGCTGCTCGCCGTACGCCCCGCGATCAACGCCTTGCGGCGCCCTGCGAAGGATGACGCGCAAGGGCGGGACCTCGTCCCGGTGTCGGACGCGGCGGCAAGGGGCACGGATACATCCTTCGATCGGCAAGCGCTCGATGGGCAGATCGAGCTTGCCCAGCGCATTGCCCGCGAAAATCCGGATGATGCCGTGTTGGCGCTGCGTCGATTGCTGGCCGAAGATATGCGCCAGGGAGCTTCGGCATGACCGCGCCGACACCCCAGCTCTTGGGCGGCACCGACAAGGCTGCCATTATGGTCATGCTGCTCGCCGAAGAGGACGCATCGAAAATCCTTGGCCAGCTCACCCCCGACGAATTGCGTCAGCTTGCCGGTACGATGTGCGCCATAGGCGAGGTGGAACCTCAGGCGATCGCGGATGCCATTGCGGGCTTTTCGCGCTCGACCGAGAGCGGAGGCATTTCCGGCCATGGACGAGTCGACAATGTCCGCCGACTGCTCAACGACGCCGTGGGCGAGGTGAAAACCGACAATCTCATGCGCCAAGTCGCCCCAGAGGCGGAGGAAGAAAGTCTGCCCGCACTGGGGCTTCTGCGGTGGCTGGACCCCAAGATCATAGGGGAAATCCTCGCCGACGAACATCCGCAGGCGATCGCGGTACTGTTGCTGCAACTCGATACCGATGTCGCTGCAGCCGCCTTGGCCGCGCTGCCCGAGGATATGCATACGTCCGTGCTGCATCGGGTGGCTCGCCTGGGGCCGGTATCGCGTCAGGCAATCGAGATTCTCGAGCAAACGCTGAATTCCAAGATCGAGAAGCTCCACGGAACGATCCCGCTCACCATGGGCGGCATTCGACATGCGGCGGAAATCATCAACCGGTCCCACCGCAGCCTCGAAAAGCGGGTCCTGCCGAAGATCGGCAAGATCGACAAGAAGCTCGCCAAGGAACTCGAAAACGAGATGTTCAAGTTCGAGCATCTGTTCGCGCTCGATACGAAGATGACCGGTGTGCTTCTTCGCGAGGTCGAAAGCGACACGCTGATCCTGGCGCTGAAAGGCCTGGAAGAAGAGCAACGCGATCAGTTCTATGGTGCGATGTCATCGCGCGCAGCCGATGGTCTTCGCGACGAAATCGAAATGGGCGGTCGCGTCAAGAAGGCCGATGTCGAGACGGCGCAGAAGGAAATCGTGGCCATTGCGAAACGCCTGATTGCCGAAGGAGAGTTGGTGATGGGCGAGGGTGACGAAGACTATGTCTAGAATTGCCTATGCCGCGCTCGGCAAGCGCGGGAGCTTCGCGCGCAATGGTCGCTATACGACGCCGACGGTCGAAGATCTGCCGGCGCCGGTCGAGGCCGAGGATGCGGCTGAAAAGGCTTATCGCGCCGGCTATGAGGACGGGCAGGTGTCCGCACGCGCCGATTTCGAGGCCCAGTTGAAGGCGGAACGGGCGGAGAGATCGGCCATCGAACTCGCCTTTGCCCGTTTCGATGCCGACAGTGCCCGCGCGTTGCGAGACCGGATGCTCGCCACTGTCCAGGCGCTATGCGAAGAAGCCGTCCTGCCGCTCGCGCTCGACGCGGAAGGGCTTGCCCGGCGTGTGGAAGCGGCTGCCGCCATGCTCCAACGCAAGCAGGACCAGCGCATCATCCATATTCATCCCGACGATCTGGAGCTTGTCCGCGATAATCTGTCGCAGGATCTCGAACTCGTGCCCGACGGTAGCGTCGAACGCGGCGGTCTGCGTGTCGAGACAGACGACGGCGGGGTGGAGGATGGTCCGCAACAATGGCGGCGCGCGCTCGCGGAAATCTTCGATACATGCAAGCCCTGATCGATACCACGTTCGCTGCCGTTGAAACGGCATCGCTCGATCTGGCTCCGCGCCGGTTCGGCCGGGTGGTGGCGTGCGATGGTGGCTTGATCGAAGTATCCGGGCTCGGCGTGCCGATCGGATCGATTTGCACCATCGCCCAGGGCGCCTCGACCGAACACCGTGCAGAGACCATCGGCTTTCGTAACGGCCATACGATGATGATGATGCTGGGCGATACTGTGCTGCTGCGACCGGGCGCCGTCGTCCGCCCCGAGGGGCGACCCGGGATGCTCAGCGTCGGGACGGAATATCTCGGGCGTGCGGTCGATGGATCGGGCGAACCGATCGATGGTGGCGGCCCGATCATGGCAACCACCAACTGGCCTGCCGGCGGCTATCGTGTGGGGGCGCTCGACCGCTCGCGCGTGACACAAGTGTTCGACAGCGGCATTCGCTCGCTCAATGCCCTGACGACGTTCGGCATTGGCCAGCGCATCGGAATCATGGCGGGATCGGGCGTCGGTAAATCGGTACTGATGGACATGATTGTGGACGGCGCGCAGGCGGATGCGATTGTCGTCGGTCTGATCGGCGAACGCGCCCGAGAAGTCTCCGATTTCGTGACGCGCCATATGGCGGGAGAACGTGCGGCAAGCACCGCGATCGTTGCCGTGCCTGCCGACCACGCGGCCAATCTGCGCTTGCGCGGCGCGATGCTGGCAACTTCGATTGCCGAGCATCTGCGGTCGCAAGGCAAGCGCGTGCTGCTGATCCTCGACAGCCTCACCCGCGTGGCCCATGCCGCGCGCGAGATCGGCATTCTTCTGGGGGAACCGGGCGCAGCACGGGGCTATCCACCCTCCGCCCTCGCGACGATCACCAAACTGATCGAACGGGCAGGCAATTCCGAGGAATCCGGCGGCGCGATCACGGGGGTCTATACCGTGCTGGCCGATGGCGACGACCAGAACGACCCCGTGGTGGATACTGCCCGCGCCATTCTCGACGGCCACATCGTGCTCTCGCGCGAGATTGCGCAACGAGGTCAATATCCGGCGGTCGATGTGGGCGCGTCCCTCAGCCGCGTGATGAACGATATCGTTTCTGCCGAACACGCGGTCGCCGCGCGCCGGTTTCGGGCATTGAGTTCGACCTATGAGGCCAATCGCGACCTCGTCATGATGGGGGCATACCGGCAGGGTGCCGATCCGCTGCTTGATGAGGCGATCGCCCTGCACCCGCGAATGTGCCAGTTTCTCTCGCAAGGATTCAGCGAGAGCGTCGATCTGGCCACAGCGTTCGCGCAGATGACCGAGCTTGTCGGCAGTGACGCCTGAACGTCGCAAACTCAAACGTGCGCACCTGATCCAGCGGATCCGTACCGTCGAGCGCATGCAATCCGCGGTCGCCGCGAGTGAAGCCGAAGCCACCCGGGCCCGATTGCTCGGTGTGGCCGAACGCACCCGCAGCCTGGCAGCGCATTACGCCCATCGGGAAGGCGATCTGGTTGGCGCCGACTTGCGCAGCGGGAAGGCGATGCGCGACCAGTTGCAAAAGCTCACCGAATTGAGCGCGAAGCAGGCCGAAGAAGCGGAAGCGCAATCGCAGGCCAGGCGCGAAGTGCTGGCCCAGTCCGACATGCGCCTGCGCAAGGCCAAGGAAAGCACCAGGGATCTGGTGCGCACGATCATTGCCGGCCTTGAGAAAGGCTGATCCACGCAAAGTTTGGCACGCTTCTTGATAGAGAGTCCGTAAATCAAAAGCGGACACTCAATGACCCTCTCCTTTGCCCTGCCGAATGCTTCCGACGCTCAAACGCCGACCCCCGGACTGGAAGGCGGTAGAGGGCGGAAAAACGTAGGTTCCGCAGGGGGTGACGGCTTTGCCGATTTGGTGAACGATCTCGAAATGATGGTCCCCCTGGGCAAAATCGTCGGGCGTAAGGCGGAAGTCGATCTGGGGGTGCGGCAAACCGGCAATTTGCCGACCGGCAAGAGTTTGCCGGTCGGGTTGCAGGACTTGCCGCAGACCACGCCGGGAGACCCGGAAGACGAGGGCGTTGATGCGCCTCAAGGCGCTCCGGTGCCCATGCTTCCCTTGGCCCCTCCCATGCTTGCCACCGGACCGGTGCCGCTCGCCGAAGCCGCCGTCACCGGTACGGTGAAATCGGCGATTGCCCATACCGCCGAACCTACTGTTTCGAGGCTCTTCACTTCTGCTGGCATGGGGCGCGCTGAGCAGGAACAGACGGGACCGACCGCGCGCGGGCCGGGCGATGCTGCTACCGAAGCGGTGCCGACAGGCGAAGCCCGGACCAAGGGGCTTACCGTCAGCATCGCGGCAGCCACAACTCCGCGCGAGGTGGGTGGCGCGGCCATGAGCCCTTCGCTGCAAAGCGGAATCGCCCGTATCGATCTTCCGACTGCTGGCGCCGCTACAGCTCCGTCAGCAGACGGAGGCACGCGCTCGAAAACCTCGGCAAACCCGCTGGCGAGCGTGCGTGACGGTGCAGCAGTTGGTGCTTTGCCGCCAAGCGCAGCAAAACCGGCTGCCAAGCCTGTCCTGCCGGGCGGCCCTGACCTCGCTTCGAAGCTGCGCGATCCGCAAACCATCCAAGCGCAGCCCAGCACCCCCGTCATGCGTCCCGCAGCGCCAATGGATCAGCCCGCGCGTACCAAAGAGGTTGAGACGGGCAGCATGGATATCGCGCGCAACGCACAGGACGACAAGACGTCAGCCGACAAGCCTGTCCTCGCATCGCGGGCAAGCCTAACCGTCGATACCGCGAAAGCCATGCCGCAGACACTCGTTTCGCCGGTCGAGGATCCTTCAGCCGCGCTGCGCCCGATGACAGTCGCCCCGCGCCCGGTCGTCAGCGACCCGTTCGCCGATGTCGAACGCGTGGTCGAACACATTATGGCTGCCCGCCAAGTGGATCTCGCGAAACCTGCCGCCATCGCCGTGGCGCATCGTGAGTTCGGCGCGCTGACGGTGACCTTCGACCAATCGGCCAACGGCATGAATGTCGAAATCGCGGCAGAGAGCAGCGAGGCGCAGCGTGCCCTGGCCGCCGCGCTTGCGAACGATCGCACGACACACCGCCAGCAGGACCCGGCCACACAGGCAAATACGATTCAGAACCAGTCGGCGGCAACCGGATCGGATCGGGGTGGCTCGGCAGGCCACACCGGTTCGGGGCCGGGCCAGAGCAATGCCGACGACCAGCGATCGGCACATTCGGACCAGCGCGGTCGCCATGGCGAACGTGGCCCGAGCCCCCATCAGCCCTCCTCGCAGACACCTTCCGACGACGCGCTGTACGTCTGAACATCCAGTTCCAATTCAACCAGGAAACCACCATGTCGACTGAAAACGTTCCGCCGGAAACCCCGCCAAAGAAGAAGGGGGGCAAGCTCAAGCCGGTGCTTTTCTCGGTCCTGCTCCTCGCGGCAGGTGGCGGGGGTACCTATGCCGCCTTCGCCAGTGGAATGTTGGGCGCGCACGGGGCGCAGGAAGAGGACAACAATCCCAAGCTGGTGCGAAAGGGCGATGAAGACCCCTATCCCTTTGCCGGCGGCGGAGAGGCGAAGGACAAGGCACCGGTCGTTCACGGCGCGGGCGGCGGTGAATATCGGACCGCCTATTACAATTTCACCGAGGAGTTCACCTCGAACCTCGCCAACGGAAATGCCCTGGTTCAGGTAAGCATCGCCGCATCGACTCACTATGACGGCCGCGTGCTGATGTGGCTCGCCGAGCACGAGACGGCGCTGCGCTCGCGTATTCTGGCCGAACTCGCGGCGACCAGCGAAGAGGACCTTGCCAGCATCAAGGGCAAGGAGGAACTGCAGCAACGCCTGACCAAGGCGCTGAACGAGGTGCTGGAGGAGCGCGAAGGTTTCGGCGGCGTCGACAGCGTCTATTTCCGGTCGTTCATCGTCCAATGATCACCGGCCCCATCCCCGAAGCGGCGGCGCGGGCCGCGTGCCACTGCGAAGAGCTTCTGAGCAAGGCCGCGACACCGCCCGATCTCGACCTGGAATTCGCGCGCTTTGCCCGTAGCTTTACCGAACAGGCCAGCACCGAGCTCGCAGTGCTATGCGACGACAGGGGGCTTTCGGCGGAGCTGGTCGAAACGGAATTGCTCCCCGTGGGCGAGTGGTACGCAAAGATCGGTACCGCGCACCGCCACAGTTTCTTCGCTCTGGGCAAGGAATACCGTGGGCTGCTGGTTTCGGTCCGCATCGGCGAGCTTATCGCGCAGTTCGAACGCATTCTGGGCGGTACGGGCGAAATCGACGAAACCTGTACCGCGCTCCCAGCTTCGTCGAAACGGTTTGCGCAGCAGTTCGAAGATCGCATGACGGAAGTCCTGCGCCGCGCCACCGATCGCCGTGCCATCGCGGCAACGACGAATGGCGACGAAGTGGAGCAGGTTGCACCTTTCGCCGCCGACAAACGGATCTGGACCGCGACGCTGGCCATCTCCTCCGCGAAAAGCGCGCAGGTATGGAAGGTTCGTCTCGCGGCCTGCCAGTCGATGATCGCCGAGATCGTCGGTACTCGCGCCGTTTCTCCCGCCACCGGGCGCACGATCGGCGCGCGCGGGATCGACGGTTCGGCCATCGCCGATGTCGATCTTCCGCTGCGCGCGGTGCTGGTCGATGTCCCGATGTCGGTTGCCCGGCTGGCCAGTCTCGAACCCGGCGCCGTTATCCCGGTTGCCGTCAATCGCAACGTCCCGCTGCTGACCGGAAACCTTACAATCGCACAGGGATGCGTCGGTGAACTCGACGACCGTGTCGCCCTCGAACTTACCCAATCCTTTCTCTCGGAGTAGAACACATGGCCTCGCATGCAGATGGCTTCGGCCTCATTCAGGATATCGATGTCCGCCTCACCGTGGAGCTTGGACGCAAATCGATGCGCCTGCGCGACGTGCTGGCGCTGGGCGAATCGAGCGTCATCGAACTCGACCGCCTGACCGACGAACCGCTCGACATGTTCGTCAATGGCAAACTGATCGCGCGCGGCGAAGTGATTGCGCAGGGTAACCGCTTTGCCATTCGCGTCTTGGAAATCGTCGGCGCCAGCGGCACCGCATCCGAAATGCCGCGTATCGAGGTGGCCCAGTAATGTTCTGGTACATTCTCAAGCTGTTGATTCTGCTCCCGCTTATCGGCGCGATGATCTGGGGCAGCCTCAAGCTGGCCAAGAAGATGCAAGGTCAGTTTGGCGGCCCGGAGAATGGCAGCAAGGCTGTGCGCGTTGTCGAAACCACCATGCTATCGCCGACACTGCGGCTCGCCGTGATCGAATTCCACGGACGCGAAATCCTCGTGTCGACCTCGCGCAACGGCCTCACGCGGCTGGCGGAGGCTCCGGCGCGGCCGCAAGCGCAGGACATCGTCCAGTGATCGCTCGCCTTGCCAAATTCGCCGCCGGGATCGCGGCACTTGCCTATCCCGCGCTGGCGCGCGCACAGACCGGCGAAGCGGCGATTTCGGGCGCGCTCGACCGTGCCTTCGGCCAGATGGCCGGGGCCGGAGGCGAACCGCTGAGCCTGTCGCTTCAGTTGCTGCTGGTGATGGGTCTTCTGACGATCCTGCCAGCGCTCCTGCTTATGATGACCAGTTTTACGCGCATTATCGTGGTTCTGGCCATCCTGCGCCAGGCGCTTGGCCTGCAGCAATCGCCGCCCAACCAGGTGCTGATCGGAATCAGCCTGTTCCTTTCGCTGTTCATCATGGCACCCACGCTGGAACGCGTGAACGAAGCGGCCATTGCCCCTTATTCGTCGGGCGAGATCGGCGCCGAAGTCGCGATCGAACGCGCCGGAGATCAGTTTCACACCTTCATGATCCGCCAGACCCGCGAATACGATCTCGAAATGTTTTCCGATATTGCGGGGGCAGGCCAGTTCGCCAGCCCGCAGGACGTGCCGTTCTCGATCCTGTTGCCCGCTTTCGTTACCAGCGAACTGAAAA
Source organism: Erythrobacter aureus (assembly GCF_003355455.1). NCBI lineage: Bacteria > Pseudomonadati > Pseudomonadota > Alphaproteobacteria > Sphingomonadales > Erythrobacteraceae > Erythrobacter > Erythrobacter aureus. Next base: position 2,784,077 of record NZ_CP031357.1, on the reverse strand, counting down.
CCGCCTTCCAGATCGGCTTCATGCTGTTCCTGCCCTTCCTGGTCATCGACCTCGTCGTCTCCAGCGTTCTGATGAGCCTGGGCATGATGATGATGAGCCCGATGATAGTCTCCCTGCCTTTCAAGCTGCTGCTCTTCGTCCTCGTCGACGGCTGGGCGCTGCTGATGGGCTCGCTCGCCTCCAGCTTCGGATAGATATCATGGACGAAAGCGCCATCCTCCTTTCCATGGCCGACCGCATGTTGTGGATCGCCGCCCTTGTCGCCGCGCCGATCCTCCTGGCCAGCCTTGCCATCGGTCTGGTCATCGGTCTCGTGCAGGCCGCCACCTCGGTCAACGAGCAGACACTCACCTTCGTCCCGAAACTGGGCGCAGTGGCTCTCGTGCTGGTCATCCTCGGCGCATCGATGATGGCGCTGGTGGGCGATTTCACGCACGATATCTTTGCCGAAATCGCGCGGATCGGCGACTGAGACCTGCACAGTGAATGGGCTCGATCTCGGACTTGGTGCGCTTGAGCAGGATATGTGGCGGGTCGTTTTCCTGATGACCCGTCTTGGCGCCGCGCTGCTTGCCGCGCCCTTCTTCGGGGCGAGTTCGGTTCCAGCATCGGTGCGTGTGTCGATTACCGGCGCACTTGCGATCTTCGTCTCGATCTGGATGCCCGCCATCGCCACGCCCCCGGCCTTGCTGTCGTTGGAGGGGATGCTCGCCATCGCAGGCGAAGTGATCGTCGGGCTTGCGCTGGGCTTCGTCCTGCAATTGGCCTTTGCTGCCCCGACCGTAGCCGCCGAACTGATCGGGGGCGGAATGGGAATGAGCATGGCGGTTTCCCAAGACGCCATGGGTGGCGGCACCACCACATCCTTCGGCCAGTATTTCGTGATCGTACTGACGCTGATTTTCCTGGCGACCGGCGCGCACCTGCACTGGATCGCGCTGGTGATAGAAAGCTACAACGCCTTTCCGCCGGGGCAGACCTGGCTCGGCGCGGAGCGTTTCGCGGCTATCGCCGGGTTTGCCAGCTTCATGTTCGAAACCGCTTTGCGGATTGCCCTGCCGGTCACTTTGATTTTGCTGCTGGTGCAGGTGCTGACCGGTATTTTGAGTCGCTCGGCCCCGTCGCTCAATCTTTTCGCGCTGGGCCTTCCGGCCGGCGTGCTGGCGGGCATGGCCGCGCTGATAATTTCCGCACCGCTGATCTTCGACCAGTTCACGGGCCTCGTCAGCGAGGCGCTTGACCAGACCGAAAGCGTGTTGGTCCGATGAGCGAAGAGACCGCCGGCGAAAAAACCTTTGCCCCGACAGAGAAGCGGCTCGCCGATGCCGCGAAGAAGGGCGATGTCCTCCGCTCGAAAGATGCCGGGACGGCAGCGGTCATGCTGTTCGGGGGCGCCTGGCTGGCGCTTGGCGGACCATGGCTGCTCGATGGCCTGGCACGGCTAACGCGCGAGGCGTTCCTGTTCGATGCGCGCGACATTCGCGATTTCGGGGTCGAAGACCTGTTCATGCAAGGGCTGTTGCTCGGCGTCCCGGCGATCCTCACTCTCGCAGTGCCGGTTATCATCGTCACGTTGATAACCCAGCTCGGTTTCGGTCGTGGCAGATGGGTCGCCGACAACCTCAAGGCCAAGGGCCAGCGGATCAATCCACTTCAGGGTTTCAAACGCATGTTCGGTCCGCAGGGACTGATCGAAATGGGCAAGGGCATCCTAAAGATCATTTTGCTCGGCGGTATTGCGGCTGCCTGGTGGTGGACCAGCATGGAAACGGTCATCGGTCTGGGCCGCGGCAACCTGTCCGCTCAGCTCACGGCGGCCTGGCATGCCATCGTTTCGCTGATCTTCGCCCTGAGCGCGGGACTGGTAGTGATCGCTTTCGTCGATCTCCCGATCCAGTGGCTGCGCCAGCAAAAGCGCCTGAAGATGAGCCATCAGGAAATGCGCGACGAAAACAAGGAAACCGAGGGCTCGCCCGAAATGCGTGCCGCCCGCCGTCAGCGCCAGCGCGATATTGCCACCGGTTCGGTTGCGGGCGCCATGCGCGAAGCCCAGTTCGTCATCACCAACCCGACTCATTTCGCGGTGGCGATGACCTACGATCCGGCCAAGGCTTCCGCACCGATCGTGCTGGCAAAGGGCCGCGGCGACAAGGCTCTGGCAATGAAGGATCTGGCCCGCGAGCTCGACCTGCCGACGCTTGAAATTCCGCAGCTTGCCCGTTCGGTCTATTACACCACGCGCGAGCGGCAGGTAATCTGCGAGGACCTCTATGGCGCAGTGGCTTCTGTGCTTGCCTACGTATTTTCGCTCAAGCGTGGCGAGACCCCGCTGCTGCCCGACATCGAAGTCCCCGCAGCTCTGCGTTTCGACGCCGAAGGCCGACTGGCTGTTAATTCCGGCCTTCTTCAGTCGTTATCATAGCGATGAGTATTTCGACCACCTCCATCGCCACGACCCTCGGGATCGGCAGCGGCATCGATATGGCGGGGCTGGCCACACAGCTCGCCGAAGCCCAGTTCGAGGGCCGCAATCAGCGCCTGACCAACCAGTCGGAAACGCTCGAGCGTCGGATTTCGCTGGCGGGGTCGATCCGTAGCAGCTTTTCGACATTCGCCAGTGCATTGGGCGATCGCCTGCGCAGCGGCGATCTTGCGCCATTGCCTTCGATCAGCAATGCGGCAGTGGCTGCCGTCTCCAGCCCTCTCGGTTCGATCGGCAAGGGAAGTTACTCGCTCGAAGTTACTCAGTTGGCCAGCTACCAGACACTGGCCGGGCCGACTTATGCCAGTGCCGAAGATACGGTCGGTACGGGAACCCTGACGATCCGCTTCGGCGAAACCTCCAATGCGAGTTTCACCGAGGATACCGGCAAGACCCCGTTGACGATCGATGTCGCTGCCGGGGCGACGCTCAACGATGTCGCTGCCGCGATCAACGGGAAGAATGCGGGGTTCAATGCCTATGTCGCGCAGACCGGCACCGGGGCTCAGCTCGTCATCAAGGGGAGCGAGGGCCTGCAGAACGGTTTTACGATCGAAGCAACCGAAGATGCCGGTGATCCGGGTCTCGCCGCGCTCGCGTGGCAACCCGGTGGCGATCCGTCACGCCTTATCAAAACCTCGGCCGATGCGGCATTCACGCTCGATGGTCTTGCCCGTACCAGCGAGACGAACAAGATAGACAATCTCGCGCCAGGCCTTTCGCTGACGCTCACGGCCACGAATGCGGGATCGCCTGCGACGATCACCTTCGCCAATCCGTCCAGTGCGATTTCGAGCGTTATGCAGGACATCACCGGGGCGCTGAACGAGATCGTCAACGAACTGCGCACGGCGACCGATCCGAAAACCGGCGATCTTGCCAGAGACAGCGGGGCGCGGGCTCTCAGCCGTACGCTTTCGGGCCTGGGTTCCGTGGTCATCATGCCGGATGCACCCGAAGGGGCGCCGCGAACGCTGGCCGAACTCGGGCTCGCAATCGAACCCGATGGCAGCTTCCGCCTCGACAATAAGAAGCTGACGGAGGTCATGAACCGCGATCCGTCGGCTGTCGCGGCCATGTTTACGACGGGGCTCAACGGGATTTACTCGACGATCGATCGCATGGCTCGCTCGAACAGTATATCGAGCGATCCGGGTTCGCTCGCGGGGTCGATAGCCCGCTACAAGAAGCAATCGCTCCAGATCACGCGCGACCTAGAGAAGCTCGCCGACCAGCAGGAAGATCTGCGGGCGCGCATGGTTGCCCGCTTCGCCAAGGCCGATAGCCAGGTTGCCGCTTCCAAATCGACTCTGTCCTTCCTCCAGTCCCAGATCGACATCTGGAATTCGCAGGGAGACTGATATGCTGGCGCGTGCGCAACCCGGCGAAGCCTATCGGCAAAGCAATTTCGACGCGCGCTTGATGGTGAGCGAACGCGACGACCTCGTGCTGTTCTGTTTGGACGATCTGGTCGAAAACCTCGGTGTCTTGGAAATCGCCGAAGCGCGCGGCGACCGTGCTGCGCGCAGCCGATCGCTGACGCGATGCGTGACCGCCTTGACCGCCCTTGAGATCGGCATCGACCGCGAGGCGGAAATGGCGTCCAGCCTGATGCAGTTTTATGGCGCGGCCAAGGGCCTGCTGCTCGATTCCGTTCGCAATGTCGATCTGGATAAAATCGCGCAATTGCGGGCCGACATGCGGGAAATTGCCAGTGCGTTCCGGGCAGCGCGGACCGCTTGATTATTGGAAATGCGCGTTCGACCGGGGGCAATTGTCGATCAGCCCACGCGCCATCGAGATCCATCTACGCAACGTGATCGCCAAACTCGAGGTGGAAAGCCGCATCGGGGCCGTGCGTGTCGCCGTGGAAGCGGCGCTATAGGGCCGTCCCCCCTGTGATCCTGACCGTGGCGAGAATGGCGACCAGCGCCCGGCCATAAGCGCCCAACAGAGCTATTGCGGGGTCCGAAGCGAAGAAATTTCCCTCTTCGACCTCGTCGATAATCTTGACCAGTCCCGACGAAGAACCGATCGGCGACGAGGTAAGCAGAATACCGCATGTCGGCCCGACCAGCTCGATGGCCGCGTTGATCTGGGCATCGACATCCAGCAACTCGGTCAGGCGGTCGTTGTCGGCCCTTTGCGAAACGATAGGTGCGACTTCCGGCGGAGCCTCGTCGAGAATGGCGGCCAGTGCCCAGATTGCATCATCGGAAGTCTCGAAACTTCCTGCAGAGCAAGAATCGACGAAAGTCAGTATTTTGGTTTCCCAAAGGGACATCTGGTCGGTCCTCACGAAGCACGCGAGCCGTGGCACACGTTATGGTGCGATTACACAGTATACACGATGAATGTCATCCGTATCGACGCGTACACTGCGAGGTTTTCCGCGTGAAACCCCTCGCCTGGGCGCTCGGGGCCTAATCGCCCTCGCTTTCGACTATGGCAATACGCAGTTTCGCAAGGGCCGCCGATTTGAGCTGGTGGACCCGTGGAACGCTGACATCGAGAACTGCGGCAATCTCGGTGAGATTGAGTTCCTCGATGAAATGCAGCTTGGTGATCAGCTGCAACCGTTCGGGAAGGCTGGCAATGGCCTCGGCCAGCATGGCGCGATCGCCTTGTTCGAGCAATCTCGTTTCGGCATCGGGTTCTTCGGTTCCGAACGCGGGATTGGAATCCGAGTAGCAGTCTTCCAGGTCGACGACCCGTGTGGCCAGTTGTGCACGCATTTCGTGGTATTCCTCGAGGGACATTTGCATGGCCCGGGCCATGTCCTGCGCGGAGGGATCGCGCCCCAGTTCGCCGCGCAGCCGGTCCATCGTGTTATCCATGCGGCGGCGCTGGGCCGCGGCTCCACGGGCATGTGGCGATTGCGACCGCAACAGGTCGATCATGGCCCCACGCACGCGCATCTTCGCATATGCGGCAAAGCCGTCTTCCCCCGGCCGGTCGTGCCGCTGCGCGCATTCCGTCAGCGCGATCATCCCGGCTTGAAGCAGATCGTCGACATCGACCGAGGCCCCGCAACTGGCTTCGTAATACCATGCCAGCTTGCGCACCATGGGAAGGAAATTGCCGATGCGCTGGTTGATTTCGCTCGTATAGGCGCGCTGCGCATTGAAATGGGAGTGATCGTATCTCATGCCGCAAGGGCCTCCGTTTCATGGCCGAGTTGTGCAGATTGTTCGGAAGATTCGTCGCCCACCACCGCGATGACCTCGATCGGTTGGGCGGCGGGTAGTTCGTTGATCGACAGCACGAGGCACTGCGGGGCGCGCAGCCGCAGCAGAGCTGTCAGCGCACGCCGTGCGCGCGGCTGGACGATGAGGGCGGGGCGTGTCGCTGCCGGATCGCGCTGCGCGACGATGGCCGCGATACGCTCTCCAATGGATCGCGCCAGATCGGGTTCGATCACGATCTCGCCCGATGCAGGGTCTTGCAGACCGCCGACAACCATGTCCTCCAGCCCTGCCGCCAAGGTGATTACCGGCAGTTTTGCGTCGGGCGGGCAGGCTTCGCCCACGATCATCGCGCCAAGGTCGGCGCGGACGATGTCGATCAGGCGATCATGCTCGGCGGTTTGCTGCGCGGCGAGCGAGATGCTCGAAAAGACACGCAGCGAATGGCGCAGCGAGATGCCGTCGGCGAGCAGCGCCTTGAGCAGGCGGGTCACGGCGGCAAGCGTCAGCGGCTGCGGGGTGAAGGATTCGATCAGCTGGCCGTGGCGCGCACGCAGATGGTCGAGCAGGTCGCGGACCTGGTCGGGGCCGAGCAGGTCCTGAGCCCGCGCTGCCAGCAATTGGTGGATCTGCGTGGCAATGACGCTTTCCGGATCGACCGCGAGGTAACCCTCGGCCACTGCCAGGTCCCGGGTGCCCGGATCGATCCACAGCGCCGGGCAGCCGAAGCTCGGATCGACCGTCGCTTCGCCGGGGACGGCCTGCGAGTGCATGACTTCGCCGGTGTCGATCGCCAGCAGGTGATCCGGCTTGATTTTTCCGCCCCCGATCGTCGCACCGCCCAGCGTGATGCGATAGGCGTCGGGTTCCACCTCGAAGCTGTCCTCGATGCGGAACTGGGGAACGATGAAGCCGAAGGTCTGGCACATCTGCTTGCGCAGACCGGTGAGCCGGGCAACCAGCGTCGCGCCGCGTTTCTCGTCGGTCAGATGGATCAGGCCGTAGCCGAGCTGGATCGTCACCAGCGTCTGGTCGGAAACCTCGTCGATCGCGATATGCGCCGGATCGGGCGTGACGACGGGTTCGGGAATATTGGCGGCCGCTTCCTGCCGCTTGCGCAGGTTGAACCACAGCCAGAACGCGCCAGCGGACAGCGGCAGGATGATCGATTGTGGCATCGCCGGAATACAGCCGATCACGAACAGGATGCAGGCGACCGGCAACCAGATCTTGGGATCGGCGAGCTGGCCGCCGATTTGGCCGGTCAGGTCGCGCGCATCGGATACGCGGGTGACGATGACGGCGGCCGCTATCGACAACAGCAGCGCAGGCACCGAGGCGACAAGCGCATCGCCGACTGCGAGCGTAACGTAGAATTCGGCCGCTTCACCCGCGGAAAGGTCGTGGGTCGAGACGCCGAGTACCAGACCCGCGATCACATTGATCAGCAGGATCAGCAGGGCAGCGACGGCATCGCCTTTCACGAATTTGCTGGCACCGTCCATCGACCCGTAGAAATCGGCTTCCGTGGCAATCTCGCGGCGCCGCGCCTTGGCCTCGTCGGCCGTTAACAGCCCAGCGGCGAGATCGGCATCGATCGCCATCTGCTTGCCGGGCAGGGCGTCGAGCGTGAAGCGGGCAGAAACCTCGGATACGCGCCCGGCGCCCTTCGTCACGACCATCAGATTGATGATCATCAGGATCAGGAAGACGAAAATACCGACCGCGAAATTGCCGCCGATAAGGAAGGCGCCGAAGGCTTCGATCACCTTGCCGGCGGCCGCTCCGCCCTCATGCCCATTGAGCAAGACTATGCGCGTCGAGGCCACGTTTAGGGCAAGCCGCAAAAGCGTGGCGAACAGCAGCACCGAGGGGAAGGATGAAAAGTCCAGCGGCTTCTGTGCATTCATGGCCGCCATCAGGATCGACACCGACAGCGCGATGTTCATGACGAAGAACACATCGAGCAGCATTGCCGGGATTGGCATGACCATCAGCAGGATGATGGTCAAAATACCGATCGGCAGGGCCAGCCCGGGGTTGAAAAACTGACGCGCGCTCACAGGCCGAGCGCCTTGAACTTGCCATAGGCGGAAGCGATGTGCCGGTTCGCCCGGCTGTCGGCCACGTTCGCATCACCGAAGGTAGAGCGCAGAGTATCGGCCATGGAGGGACGCTGGACGACATCGGGTGGCAGCGGTTGGGGAGAAAGCCTCCTGCGATTGGGGCTGGCAGGCTGGAATTCCGGTCGCGCTGCAACGTTGGCGAATTCGGCAACGACATCGGGCGTGCTGCCAGGTATCGATGGTGCGCCATAGGCCGCATCGACCTTGCCGCGCATCAGGGACATCACTTCGCCGACCGAACGGGGCGCGCCATCGGCGTAGAAGATCGGGCGGTTGGCCCTTGCGGCTTGCGGCATCAGGGCAGCAGCCGATTGATCGGGATTGCTGGCAAGCGCGCCGAGGAACTTCCGGGCTCCGCCAAGACCGAGAAAATGGGCGAGATAGAGTTCGGCGGGTTCCGGTTCGCGGCCCAGTGTCGTGCGCAGCCCGTCGGCATTGTCGCGCGTGAGCTCGGCCGCCATCAAGGAGGATGCATCGGCATCATAGCGCAGCGAGAGCAACTGGTCGCGGGTCGCTGCATCGGCAACGCGACCATTGGGCGCGATGGCGGCGTCGGCCCAGTCCATCCCGTGTTTCGCCCCGTGCCTGTCGAGCGTGCGCAGCCAGGTGGAATCGATGAACTGATAGAGGCCGGTGGCGCTCGACGTCCGCGCCTTGGCGCTGGGGTCCAGGCCGGATTCAAGCCGCGCCTGGGCCAGCAGGTAATCGAAGTCGACACCTGTCCGCGTTGCAGCGCGGGCAATGGCGCCCTGCACTTCGGCGGTCTGGACGGGACTGATTGTAGGCACGAAACCTCCGGGATTGGTTGTCCCGGTGTTTCAGCAAGAGGCGTGCCAAATCTGAAAGGTAATGCGACCCGAGGGTTCAGGCGAGGGCTAAACTCATCTTATGTCGGGGGAGAGCGGAATAGGGGGAGGTATTCCCGCTCAGTGTTCCGAGCCGGTTCTGCACGTTGCTGGCGATAAGGTTCCGCAGGCGGCGATTGATTTCGTTCAGTCGGCGCACCGCGTCGAGAATACCGAGGCACTCTTCGTCCAGGCTTGCCTGATCGACGGCTTCCAGCTTGCTGCACAGATCGATTTTGCCGGTCGTGCAGGTGACGATCCGATCGAGATCGAGGGCGGCAAGGGCCTGCCGCTCACCCTGCAAAAGTGCGAGCAATTGTTGCAGGGTAGAAAGAGTGTCCTGTTTGCGGGTCATTTCCCGACCTTTCCGTACAGGCCCGCCGCAATGATCGCATCGGCGATCTCGGTGGGGATCAGCGGGTAGGAGTTTGTTTCAATGGCCTTGCGAATCTCGGCCACGCGGTCGTGATCGACGGGGACGTCCCGGCCTGCCGATACACGCATGGCCGACATCGGTGCCTCCGCTTCGCGGGGGCCGGTCGCAACCTTCTGCGTGGGGGTGATCTCCCCCGCAGGCGTCACATCGGCGCTTGGGCGCACGATCGACCCCTGAAATTCCGGCAATCCGACAATACGCATCGTTTCGCTCCATAAGCTGGTTATCCAACAGAACGGCGAAACATGCGCGGGTTTAACTCCCCGGCAATGCTTTTTGCCGGTTACGGCAAATCGATGCCGACCTGCCCCGGCCGGATTACCATTGCGCGCAGGGCTTCGGCCCTTTTCCCATTGACACGAACCTTGATCCACTCGCCTTGCGCGCCGTCTTCCACGGCCGAACCTTGCCGGGTCAGGGTGAAGCCGTTGCCGCGCACCAGGATACTGACGTTTTCCCCGCGCTTGACGATCGCTTCCCCGTGGCTTTGGCCGAAACGGCTCGCCGCGCCCATCCGGCTGTCTACAGCGACATAGATGCGCCAGCCGGCAGTCGGGCAGGCTATCTGCACCGATCGCTGGTCGCGCCCGAACCACTGGAGATCGAGAGGGGTCTGACAATCGTCCAGGCGCAGGCGCCGATCCACCGGCAGTTTCGCGCCGCCCGGCTGGCCGATGCCGGCTCCGGTGAAATCGGCGACGGCACGATCGATGATCGACAGGTCCATGGGAGACGCCGCCATCGCGGATGTCGCGAAAAACGCGGCTGCAATCGATCCTAGATACTGTTGGCGCATGGTTGGTACTGGCTCCGGTTCACGATAATCGCCTCCTGAAAGAGAGGCCCGTCCCCGTTATTCAGCAAAATCCGTGCCATTCATCGGGGTACGGAGGTAATCGACCGAAATCACGATTTCGTCCCTGACATTCGGCATGGCGATGAGCCGGGCGGCAACGCCAGCATCCTCCGCGTCTTCCAGCAACCTTTCGCCTTCGGCCAACGCCTCGGCCCGCCGGGTGGGCGCATAGCCCACCGATATGGTCGCAACCTGCCGATCGTCGCTGGCGGCGGCAAGCAGCCACTCGCGCGTGCTTTCGCCCGACTTCGGCCTGTGCAGGGCGAGGGCCGAAGATCCTTGCGGCACAGATTGTCGCGGTTCGGGTGGCGCGGGTTTTTCCGGCGTTTCATTCGCAGCCTGAGCGGTAATGAGAAACAGGATGAGGGCGAGATCGGCGGTAATCGTCTGCCACCCCGAAGCGGCGCGCAAAATCATGCCGCTTCCCTTTCAGGCTCCGGTGCCATGTCGGGCACGCCGGCGCGCCGAATACCATGGGCCAGCCATTCGAGCACTTCGTCGCGGTCGATTTCCTCGCGGCGCGATCTCCGCGCGATCGCGCCCCCCAGGGGCGAGAAAAGAAAGTTGGCCGCGACGAGACCATAGAGCGTAGTCACGACGGCCATGGAAATCGCTCCGACGATACCGGCGTCTTCGGGGGCGGCGCCCCGCGCATGCCCCAGCGCGACAAGAGTGCCTGCCAGGCCCAGGACCGGGGCGAGATCGGCAGCGCAATCGAGCACGCGTATCGCGGTCTTCGCATTGGCAAGCCGGGCTTCCTTGAACTTGGAATGTTCGCCATGCAGCGACTGGATCGATCGCTGGCTGATCATGAGATCGGAAAGGCTGTCGAACTCATTGTCGCCGAAGTGGCGCGGCTCCGCGCGGATGAAACCGTCATCGGCGATTTCGCGTATCTGGATGGCGAGGCTGGCCTTGGCCTTCGCCACATTGAAAGGCGCGCCAAGCAGCCCGCGCAGGGCGCCGGCGGCAACACGGCTGTCCGCGAACCCGCAGCGCAGGATCGTCGCGGCGATCGTGCCGACAAGGACGATGGCAATGGCCGTCGGATCGTACCAGGTGTCCAGCATGAATTTGCTACTCCTTGCCGCCAAGAACGACCGGCATTGGGCCAGATTTATCCGGCGGACGAACTTTGCCGCATACCGGCAAGGGCTTGCCACATTCTGCCGGTTTGCCCTGTTTCCGCCCTCTAGATCGATTTTGGCACGCCCCTTGCTTAACATCTCCCGTAATTCTTGCGGAGGCTCAGATGAGCGACAGATTGTTCGGCATTCACGGGGCGGCACTGGAAATCCGGTCGCAGCGCATGGGTGTGCTCGGCTCGAACATCGCCAATGCGGCAACGCCTGGCTACAAAGCACGCGACGTGGATTTTTCCGCCGCGTTGCAGGCCCGTCTGGGGGGCGCCGAGAGCGCCCGCGCCGCCGATAGCGCGATCCAGTATCGCGTGCCGACCATGGCGAGTCTCGACGGGAACACCGTCGAAATGTCCACCGAACAGGCGGCATTCGCCGAAAACGCGGTCGCGTACACGGCCACTCTCAACTTCCTACGCGGGCGGGTCGAAACCGTCACCCGTGCGATCAGGGGCGAATGACGATGGCCGGTCCGACTTCCTTCTTCGACATCGGCCATCGCGCCATGTCCGCGCAGCTCGTGCGGATGAACACCGCCGCCTCCAATCTCGCCAATGCCGGTTCGGTGTCGGGTAGCGAGGAAGAGGCCTACCGTCCGATGCGCACTGTCTTCGAGCAGGAGCTCGACCGTGCGAGCGGCCTTTCATCGGTCCGTGTGGGCGGCGTGGTGCGCGAAGATGTCGCGCCGATCCGCCGTCACGATCCCGGCCACCCACTCGCCGACGAGAACGGCGATGTGTGGGAGGCTCCCGTCGATGAGAACGCCGAAATGGTCGAGATGCTCGAAGCATCCCGTCAGTACCGCAACATGGTCGAGGCCATGTCGACCGCCAAGCAGCTCATGCTCGAAACGATGAGAATGAAATGATTACTTCGACCACCAATCAGGCGGCCAACCCCGCCACATCGAACGCGCCCGTTGCCGGTCGTGGAATGGGTTCGCTGGGGCAGGGTGACTTCCTGCGCCTGCTGACTGTCCAGATGCAGCAGCAGGACCCCTTCAACCCGGTCGATAACAAGGAAATGCTGGCGCAGATGGCGCAATTTTCCTCGCTCGCCGGTGTAACCGAAACAAATGCCATGCTCGAGCGGATCGCGGACAAGCTCGACCAGTTGATCGTCACTTCCCAGTCCGCGTCCGATACCTGACCAAGGAGACTTTCCATGTCCTTCTACACCTCGCTCAACGGTATGAAAAACGCGCAGACCTCGCTCGGCGTCATCGCGCATAACATCTCGAATTCGGAAACCTACGGTTTCAAGCGCAGCCGGACCGAATTTTCGGAAATCGTCGCCGGATCTGCGCTGACCAATCCCCGTATGATTCAGGGCATCGGCGCATCGGTGGAATCGATCACGCAGAACTTCGCCCTTGGCCCGGTCGAGCAGACCGGTTCGGCACTGGATCTTGCGATTACCGGAGACGGGTTCTTCACCACGCGCTCTGCGGTGGATGGAACGACCCTTTACACCCGTGCGGGTTCGTTTTCGATGAGCGATACCGGCCATATCACCGACAGCGCCGGCAATCGGCTGCAAGTGTTTCCGGTCGATGCGAATGGCCAGGTGACCGGCAACGGTATTTCCGATGCGCAGGTGCCCGCGGTCAATGCAGCCGGTTCGGAATTCGCGGGCGTTACCATTACGGAGACGGGCCTTGTTCAGGCGTCCTATGCCGATGGATCGGTCGAACCGATCGGTGCGGTAGCGCTCGCCAGCTTCATTTCGCCAAACGGGCTCAAGAAGGTCGGTTCCGCCAATTGGGAAAGCACCGGACTGTCTGGTGCTGCGAGCTATGGTTCCCCGGGATCGGGTGCCTATGGATCGCTGCTTTCGGGCGCACTCGAACGCTCGAATGTCGATATCGCCGAGGAACTGGTCGGACTGATTACCGCGCAGCGTAATTTCCAGGCCAATGCCAAGGCTATCGATACCGCCACCCAGATCTCGCAGACGGTCATCAACCTGCGGAGCTGATTGCCATGGACCGCCTCATCCATACCGCGCTATCGGGCATGCGGGCGTCGATGGACAGCCAGCGCGTCATCGCGAGCAATATGGCCAATGCCAATACGCTCGGGTTTCGCGCGGAAATGCTCGATCAGCGCGCCGTCACCATCGAGGGGCAACCCAACGAGGCGCGCGCGATGCAGACCGCCAGCGTGCGCGGTGCGAACATGGTCGCGGGCGAAGTCGTCGATACCGGCCGCGATCTCGATATCGCGATCGAGACCGATGCGCTGATGGCAGTGCAGGCGGCCGATGGTACGGAAGCCTATACCCGCCGGGGCGATCTTTCGGTCTCGGCTACCGGCCTGCTCGTCAATGGCGAAGGACGGCCGGTATTGGGAGATGGCGGCCCCATCACCATTCCGCCGGTCGGCATCCCGGCGATCGCGCCCGATGGCACGATCACCATCGCCGACCCGGCAACTCCCGAGCAGGCCCCGGCCGAGATCGGGCGTATCAAGCTGGCGGCCTGGGAAGGCTCGCCGGTCAGCAAGGGGCTGGACGGTCTGTTCCGCGTCGAAGGCGGCGGCATCCTGCCGACCGACGAAGCGGCGACCGTAAAATCCGGCGCGCTCGAACAGTCCAATGTCAAAACCACCGAAGTCCTGGTCGACATGATCGATGCGCAGCGGCTCTTCGCCATGCGCAGCAAGGTCATCTCCACCGCACGCGAAATCGACGAAAGCGGCGCGCAGCTCATGCGCCTCGGCTAATCAGGGGAAAGGATAGCCCATGCCCACTTCAGCCCTTCAGGTCGCCCGCACCGGGCTCGAGGCACAGGATGCGCGCATGCGCGTCATCGCCAACAACCTGGCAAACGTCGGCACCACCGGCTTCAAGCGCGACCGCGCCAATTTCGCCACGCTCGCCTATCAGGACGCGCGCGTTGCCGGACAGCGATCCTCGGGCGAAACCGCTTATGCCACGGGGCTCAACCTCGGCACCGGCGTGGCGGTCCAGTCGACTAGCCAGATCATGACGCAGGGCGCGCTCAACAACACCGACAACGCCTTCGATCTGGCGCTCGACGGCGATGGATACTTCCAGATCGAGATGCCTGGCGGCCAGATCGGCTACACCCGCGCGGGCAATTTCACCCTTTCCGCAGAAGGGCAGTTGGTGACCCAGCAGGGTTATGCCGTGCAGCCCGCGATCACCGTCCCCGAAGGCGCCACCGCGATTGCGGTATCGCCCGACGGCATCGTGTCGGCCACGCTGGCCGGGGAGTCCGAACCGGCCGAGCTGGGGCAGATTCAGGTTGCCCGCTTCACCAATCCTTCGGGCCTCCAGGCGATCGGCGACAACTTCCTGGTCGAAACCGCAGCCAGCGGCGCGGCCGAATTGGGAATCGGCGGCGAGAATGGCCGGGGCAACATTCGCCAGGGCATGCTCGAGGCTTCGAACGTCAACATCGTCCAGGAACTGGTCGACATGATCGAAGCCCAGCGCGCCTACGAGATCAGCTCGAAGATGGTTTCCGCCGTCGACGAGATGCTGCGCAACGCCAACCAGACGCTGTGAGGACCAGTCCTATGAAACCCGCACTCTATCTTGTCCCGATGACGCTCGCCCTTGCGGCGTGCGGTGGGGGCTCCGCGCGGCCCGAAGGCTTTTCTGCAGCGCTCCCGCCAGCCCCGCAGGCGGCGCCTACGCAGCATCGGGACGGCGCGATCTATCAGGCCAGTCACGGTTATGCGCCGCTTTATTACGGCAATCGCGCGGCGCGGGTCGGCGATATCGTGACGATCGTACTGGTCGAACGCACACAGACATCGAAATCCACCAGTGGATCGACCAAGCGCGACGGTAATATCGGGCTCTCTCTTCCGCAATTTGTCGGCATCGACGACAGCGATCTTAATGCTTCCGGCGGTTCGTCGTTCAAAGGGTCGGGTGACGCCTCGCAGGCCAGTTCGATCCGGGCCGACCTGACCGTGACCATTGCCGAGGTTCGTCCAAACGGGACGGCACTGGTGCGCGGAGAAAAGGTCATGCAACTCAGTCAGGGCGAAGAATGGGTTCAGCTTTCCGGCATCATCCGCCTGGCCGATATCGATCAGGACAATCGCATCCCGTCGATCCGGGTGGCCGATGCGCGCATTTCCTATTCGGGCGCCGGCTCGGTCCAGCGCGCAAGCCGCGAAGGCTGGCTGTCGCGTTTCTTCGGCGCGATTTCGCCGTTTTGAGGATATCGATCATGATCCGCCGCCTCGCTATTTTCTTCGTCGCGCTGCTCGCGTCGCTACCGGTACCGGCAGCGGCCGAACGGGTCCGCGATCTCGGCCAGTTCCAGTCCGTCCGCTCCAACCAACTGACCGGCTATGGCATCGTCGTCGGTCTGGACGGGTCGGGCGACGACAATTTCGCCTATCTGACCCAGGCCATGCGCGGCGTATCGGGCCGTCTCGGGCTGCAACTGCCGCCTGGCGTCAACCCGGCGCTCAAGAATGCCGCAGCGGTCATTATTACCGCCGAACTGCCGGCCTTTGCAAAGCCCGGCCAGCGGATCGACGTCACAGTCTCGACCATGGGCAAGGCCAAGTCGCTGCGCGGCGGCGCGCTGGTCATGACCCCGCTTTATGGCGCCGACGGTCAGATATACGCCATGGCGCAGGGCAACCTCGCCGTGGGCGGGCTCGGCGTATCGGGCAAGGACGGTTCGAAGCTGACAGTCAATGTGCCGACTGTGGGCCGGATTGCCGATGGCGCAACAGTCGAACAGGCTGTGACCAGCAATTTCGATTTCAGCGAAGTCCTGCGCTGGAACCTCTATTATGCCGATTTCCTGACCATCTCGCGTGTGCGCGATGCGATCAACGGTGCCTATCCGGGCATGGCGCAGGTCGAGGACGGGGTGACGCTGGCGCTGATGCTGCCGCCGGGCGCCAATACCCGCGCGGAAATCATGGCGCGGATCGAAATGCTGGAAATCAATCCGGCCGAACGCGCCGCGAAGGTTGTCATCAACAGCCGGACGGGCACGATCGTCATCTCCAGTGCCGTGCGGCTGGCCCCCGCGGCAATAAGCCACGGTAGCCTGGTGGTGCGGATCGACGAGAATCCGATGGTGGTTCAGCCAGCGCCCTTCTCGCGCGGACGCACGGCGCTGGAACCCAACAGCACTATATCGGCGAGCCAGCAGGATAACGTCGTCTCGCGCATCGGCCCCGGTGCATCGCTGGCCGAGGTGGTCGACGCTCTCAACGCACTCGGTGCGAGCCCGGCCGATCTCGTCGCCATTCTCGAAGGACTGAAGCAGGCCGGATCGCTGACGGCGGAGCTGGTAATCATATGACCCTCGACTCGATCAATCTCGGTGGCGCCCGGCCACTGGCGGACCGCGAACCCGCGCCCGCCCGCAACGAACTGCGCGATGCCGCGCAGCAATTCGAGGCGATCCTGCTGCGTCAGATGCTGGCGAGTGCGCGAAGCACCGATTTCGGCGGCGACGATCTGTTCGGCGGGCAGGGCGAGGAAACGTTTCGCGAGATGCGCGATTCGCAATTCGCTGACGTGACGGCAAAATCGGGCCAGCTCGGTTTCGCCGCGGCGATCGAGAACCAGCTTGCACGCTTTCTTCCGCAGGGTGACGGCTGATGGCATCCGACCTCCTCTCGATTGCCGCAAGCGGCGCGCGTGCAGCGCGCGGCGCGCTGGACGTCACGGCGCAGAACATCGCCAATGCGTCGAGCGATGGCTATGTTCGCCGCAGCCTGCGTATCGAGGAGGTCTCGGCCTCGGGCGGGGCCGGACGGATTGGCGACATCTCGCTGTCGGGCGCGCGTATCGCGGAAATCCGCCGCAATGCGGATTCCTTTCTCCAGGGCGAGGTTCGTCGCACATCGGGCGACCTTCAGCGGGCCAATGTCGAATTGTCGGGACTGCGCAACATCGAAAGCGCGGTCGAGCAATCGGGCGTGTTTTCCTCGGCAGTCGAATTGGAGGCGGCGCTCCAGCAGCTCGCCAGCGATCCGGTGGATCCGTCCCGGCGCGCGGCGGTGATCGCCGAAGCCTCGACGCTGGCGGACAAATTCAACATCGCGGCGTCGAGCTTCGATGCCGTGGGCGATGGCCTGCGATTCGAGGCCGATGCGCAGGTTTCCGACGCCAATGTCGTCGGCGCCGAGCTGGCCCGGGTGAACCTGCGTCTGACGCGGGCGGGGAGCGGTAGCAGCGACCGCGCCGCCCTGCTCGACCAGCGCGACCAGATGCTCGAACGGTTGGCCGGGTTCAGCTCGTTGACCACCAGTTTTGCCAGCGATGGCACCGTAGCCGTATCGCTCGGCTCCAACCCGCCCCGCAGCTTCGTGCAAGGTGGCACCGCGGGAACCCTCACATCGTCTGTCGCAGCAGATGGAACGCTGAGCTTCGCTGTCGATGGTCAGGCGATGCAGCCCGGGTCGGGCAGCCTGGCCGGTGCTTCGCTGGCCCTTACGGAACTGGCATCGACCCGCGGCCGGCTCGATACGATCGCTGCCGGGCTGGCCGATGCAGTCAACAATGCGCAGATGGCGGGCGTCGATCTCGACGGGGCTCAGGGGCAACCGATCTTCGCCGGAACGACAGCGGGAACTCTGCGCGTTGTCATGACCGAGGGCGGAGGGATCGCGACGGCACCTGCCGGCGCGGGCGCCGGTAGCCGCGACGATGCCAATCTCGACGCGCTGCGCCAGTCGCTGGCCGGCCTCGATCCCGCGCAAAAGCTCAGCGGCCTGTTGTTCGACGTCTCCAGCAAGGTCGCCGGGCGGGACGTGACACAAGGCGCGCTCGAAACGATCGCATCTTCTGCGCGCGTGTCGCTCGAAGCGCAGTCGGGAGTCGATCTCGACCAGGAAGCCGCCAATCTCATTCGCTTCCAGCAGGCTTTCCAGGCCTCGGGCCGGGCCATGCAGACAGCGAGCGAAATTTTCGACACTCTCTTGGGGATCGGGCGATGATCAATCTCAGCACCGGCGCATTCTATGAACGCGGCTCTCGCCAGATCGGGGCCTTGCGTGCACAAGCAGAATCGCTCCAGCAGCAGATCGGTACCGGTGAGCGCCTCGAACGCTCCTCGGACGATCCCGTGGCCGCCGCACGCCTGCGCACCCTGTCGCGCAATGATCGTATGGCCAGTGTCGATACGCGCAATTCGCAACTCGCCGAAGCGGATCTTTCCCTCACCGACCAGACGCTGACTTCGATCGGCGATCTCGTCGTGCGGGTACGGGAACTGGCGGTTCAGGCCTCTTCCAGTACGCTGAGCGACGAACAGCGCGGGGCTATTGGAGTAGAGGTCGCCAGCCTGCGCGAAAACCTGATCCTGCTGGCCAACAGCCGCAACATTTCGGGCCATGCGCTTCTCGGCGGACAAGCGAGCGGATCGGCCTATGTCGACAATGGCACGGGTGTACAGTTCGTCGGTACCGCAACCGTTACCCCGCTGGAAATCGGCGAGGGGCAGTCTGTCGAACCGGCTCTGACCGGACCGGAAATCTTCGAATTCGAGGCGCCGAGCGGTCCGACCGATCTCTTCGCCGTTCTGGGCGGCCTCGCGACCGCGCTTGCCAGCGGCGGTCAGGCGGCAGCCGACGCGAGTTCCGCGGCGCTTGCGGATATCGATGCAGGCCTGGAGAAGGTTACTACCGCTCAGACCGTGGTTGGTGCCCGCCTCAACTGGATCGACCTGATGAGCGAGCGACGGGAAAACAACGCCGAACGCATCGCGGAGGAACGAACGAATGTCGGGGGGGCGGACATCGCCACCACGATGACGCGCCTTCAGGAAACCATGACCGTCCTCGAGGCAAGCCAGGCCAGCTTCGTTCGTCTCGCCAACCTTTCGCTGTTTTCAATGCTGCGCTGATCGCGCGCGTAATCGGAGGAATTGCATAATGTACGCGATCATCGGCATCATCGTCCTGATCATCATGGTTTTCGGCGGTTTTATGCTCAGCGGCGGCGCGATGGGTCCGGTTCTTGCGGCCATGCCGTACGAAATGCTCATCATCGGCGGGGCGGCCGTCGGCGCGATGGTGGCGGGCAATTCGCTCGACGGGCTGAAGGCTCTCGGCGGGGCCTTCAAGAAAATCTTCAAGGGTCCGCAACACACCAAGCAGGACCATATCGATGCGATCGCTCTGACGACGCAACTGATGCGCATGCTCAAGAACGACGGTCCGGTGGCGCTTGAGAGTCACGTCGACGACCCGGCCAATTCCACCGTTTTCAGCGAGTATCCGAACCTCCTCAAGAACGAGGCTCTCACCGCGCTCATCTGCGACACGCTGACATTGCTGGTGGTCTCTTCCGGCACGCTGGAAACGCATGCCGTCGAAGAGGTGATGGACAATGCAATGAAAACGCACTTCCACGAGCAGCACGAACCGCAACACAATCTCCAGACGCTGTCCGACGCCTTGCCGGCTCTCGGTATCGTCGCCGCCGTTCTGGGGGTTGTCAAAACAATGGGATCGATCGATCAGCCGCCCGAAATCCTCGGCAAGATGATCGGCGCGGCGCTGGTCGGAACCTTCCTCGGCGTGTTGCTGGCCTATGGTATCGTCGGCCCACTTGCCGGGCGTCTCAAACAGGTACTCGAGCAGGACGAGCAGATCTTCCATGCGGTAAAGCAGGTGATCATCGCGTCGCTTTATGGCCATCCGCAGCCGCTGGTGGTGGAAAGCGCCCGGTCGAGCCTCGGCCATACGGTCCGCCCCGGCCTGAACGAACTCCTCGACGCGTTGCGGGGGCGTTGACATGGCCAGCAAGGCAGACGGCCGCAACGATCCCGTTCCGATCATCGTCAAGAAGGTGACCGTCGTGGAGGCGGGGCATCATGGCGGAGCGTGGAAGGTGGCCTATGCCGACTTTGTGACCGCGATGATGGCCTTCTTCCTGCTGCTCTGGCTGCTCGGTGCGACCACGGAAGACCAGCGCAAGGGGCTGGCTGACTATTTCACCCCGACGCTGGTCAAGACCAAGGAACAGAGCGCGGGCGCCGACGGCGTGTTGGGTGGATCCTCGCTGGTCGATGTGGACAATTACCCGCATGCCGCCGGGCAGACGGGAACGAAGACGCTCACCGTGCCACGCGATGCGACGGGAGGCCCGAAAGAGGGCGCCGCGACCATCAAGCGGATACAGATCCGCGTTACCGAGGCGATCGCCGACAAGGAACGGCTCAAGCGGCTGATGCGCCAGGTGCGGATGATCGATACGACGACTGGCATCCGGATCGACCTGGTCGACGATGCGGACTTCTCGATGTTCGCTCTGGGTACCACGGTGCTGACCCCGGACGCACGCGATCTGCTCGATATCGTGGCCGAAGCCATCGGGCCGGAAGGTGGCCAGATCACGGTGCGCGGTCACACCGATGCCCTGCAATATCGCGATCCGACGCGGGTCAACAATTGGTCGCTTTCCGCCGGGCGCGCCGAGGCAACCCGCCAGACGCTGATCCGCCATGGCATTTCACGGGGCCGTTTCCGTCGGATCGAAGGCGTTGCGGACACAGAGCCGCTGATTTCCGGCGATCCCGCCGATCCGCGCAATCGCCGGATTTCGATCTCTCTCGAAGACTGAAGCGTCGGCAGGTGGGCGGGCGCCGGACTAGCCGCGCGCATAGGCGCGGCAAAAAACCTCGACGGCGCCATCGATGCGGCGGCGGTCACGCGCCGGATCGGCGGGTTGGCCGAAGCGGCGCTCCAGATCGCCCATGCCCTTGCACATCGAGACGAATTGTTCGACCGCCAGTTCGGTATCTGCGATATCGAGTTCGCCGCCTGCAACCATGGTGTCGAGCAATGCGGTGAAGGCAGAGCGCATGCGGTGCGGCCCTGCGGCAAGAAACGCCTCGCCGATTTCGGGCTCGGTCTCGGTTTCCGCGGCAATCCGGCGGTCGAAGCGCACCAGTTCCTCGCGCGACAGGAAGGCGACCATCGCCTCCGCGATTGCCGTAAGGCGCTCGCGCAGCGTACCGGTAGGCGCGGGCTCGAGCGCGAAACTCGCCCGCATGGCAGCGCATTGATCGTCGACCGACGCCGCGAACAACGCCCGTTTGTCGCCGAAATGATTATATATCGTGACCTTCGAAACACCCGCATCCGCCGCGACCTGTTCGATTGACGTCGCCGCGAAACCTTTGGTGAAGAAAGACTCCGCCGCCGCCGCGATGATCGCGTCGCGCTTTGCCGTGATTATCGGCCGACCTGGTTTTTTCGAGCTCTCGCTTGACAAATTGAACGGTCCCGTTCAGTTGAACGCTATCGTTCACTAATGGACGAGTCGGAAGGCGAAGGCAAGCAAGCATGCTCTGGATTGCGATCAGAATGCTTACCGGGGACGCCCAGAAATTTTACGGACTGGTGTTCGGCATCGCGTTCTCCACTCTGCTCATTACGCAACAATTGACCATTTTCGTCAATCTGATCGAGCGCGGGGCGAGCGGCGTTTACAATGTCTCCAGCGCGGATGTGTGGGTGATGGACCCGGTCAGCCGGACAAGCGATGTCGCTTACGCCCTGCCGTCCACCGCGCTCGACAAGGTGCGCAGCGTACCGGGCGTGGAATGGGCGGTGCCGCATATCCGTGCGCAGGCCAGCGTTCGGACCAAGGATGGCGATCTCGAAGGGGTGGCGGTCATCGGGGTCGACGATGCGACGCTGATCGGCCTGCCCAAGCACATGCTCGAAGGGTCTTCGGACGTTCTTTCGCGGCCTGACAGCGTGATCATCGACGATGTCGGCACCACGCGCATGTTTCCCGGCCAGTCCCCGATCGGCGAGCGATTGGAGCTGAACGATCAGCGTGCGGTGATAAGGGGTATTGCCGATGCGATCCCCAGCTTCACCAGCACCGTCGTGCTCTATACCAAATACAGTCAGGCGCTGAATTACGTGCCGGGCACGCGCAATCGCCTGTCTTTCGTGCTGGTGGGTGCCGAAGATCCGATGCAGGCCAAGGCCCTGTCGGAACGGATCGAACGCGAAACCGGCCTCAAGGCCCGGACACGCGACGAATTCGCGCAGGACGGGATCGATTTCATTATCGAGAACACGGGTATTCCGCTGAATTTCGGGATTACCGTCGCGCTTGGCTTCATTGTCGGCGTGGCAATCGTGGGGCTGACCTTCAGCCTGTTCATCCGCGACAACATAAAGCAGTTCGGCGCGCTGAAGGCGATCGGCGTCACCAATCGGAAAATCCGCCGGATGGTCGCGGTACAAGCCGGGCTGGTGGGGCTGATCGGCTACGGTCTCGGCGTGATCGGGACGGTGTTCTTCATCTGGGGTTTCTCGAGCAATCCGACCTTCAAGGGATTTTACATTCCGTGGCAAATCCCGCTGGTCAGCCTGGTTGCGGTATTCCTCATCCTCGCGCTGACCGGCTGGCTGGCGCTGCGCAACGTGCTCAAGACCGAGCCGGCATCGGTGTTCCGCTGATGGGCACGCCGATCGACACCAGCGCCATCGGCGGATGCAAGCCCGAAGCGGCGATCTGCACACGCGGCGTGACGCGCGATTTCCAGGCGGGACAGCAGACGATCACCGTGCTTCACGGGATCGATCTCGATATCCGCGCGGGCGAGCTGACCTTCCTCGTCGGAGAAAGCGGTTCGGGCAAGACGACTCTTATTTCGATCATGTGCGGCATTTTGTGGCCGACGCTGGGCGAAGTGAAGGTATTCGGGACCGACATCTACGAGCTGGGCGATACCGACCTGGTGGAATTCCGCCTGCAAAACATCGGCTTCATCTTCCAGCAGTATAATCTGATCCCCTCGATCGACGCTGCAAACAACGCGGCGGTGCCGCTGATCGCCCAGGGGATGGACCGGCTCGAAGCGCGAGAAAAAGCGGTCGCCATGCTGGAAAAGCTCAATATCGGCGATCAGGCGGACAAGCTGCCGCGCCAGCTATCGGGCGGACAGCAACAGCGCGTCGCCATTGCCCGCGCCTTGGTTCACGAGCCGCGCCTGGTGGTGTGCGACGAACCGACGGCGGCGCTCGATGCGTCTTCGGGCCGCCGGGTGATGGATCTCCTGCGCGATGTCGCGGTCGCGGAAGACCGCGCATGCATAATCGTGACCCACGATAATCGGATTTTCGACCTCGCCGACCGTATCCTCGTGCTCGAGGACGGGCGGATCACCCACGACGGCACGGACGTGCCCGAAGGACACTGACATGGCACTCAACTGGAAAAACCTAAGCTTTTCGCGCCAAATTCTCCCGGTGATTGCCCTGCTCGGTTTGCTCGCGGCGGTGCTGTTCATTTTCGTCGGCCTGCCCGATCGGGAACTCAGCGAGCCCGGGCGCGAGCCCCCGCGCGCTCCGGCGGAGCTGGCGGCGCAGGCGCGTGTCGCGGGCGCGGGCGTGGTCGAACCCTCGAGCGAGACGATTCAGATCGGCTCGGCGCTGTCCGGGCTTATCACAGGCCTGTCCGTTCAGCCGGGTGACCGCGTGAGCGAGGGGCAGGTGCTGTTCACCGTCGATGACCGCGCCGTGCGGGCACAGCTACGCGAGGCCAATGCAGCGATTGCAGAGGCGCGCGCCGCGATTGCGGAAGCCCGTACTGCGCGGGCCACCGCAGAGCAGCAACTCGCGCTGTATCGCAATGTCGACGACCCGGCAGCGGTCAGCCGGGCCGAAGTGATCCGCGCGGAGGGTGACGCGTCCACCGCCCGCGAGCGACAGAGGCTTGCGCAGGCGCGCCTGCAGGCCGCACAGGCTCGCGCAGGGTCGGCGCAGACCGAGATCGGCCGGCTGACCGTGCGCGCGCCGATCGCGGGTGAAATTCTGGCGGTGAACATTCGCAAGGGCGAATATGTCAGCACGATGGGCGGGGGCGGATCGCAACCCTTCATCGAGATGGGGCAAACGCAGCCGCTACATGTCCGCATCGATATCGACGAAGAGCAGGCGCCGCGCGTTGCGCTTGGAGCCCCGGCAACAGTCAGCCCGCGCGGTGCATCCGACCGGCGGGTCAAGGCCAGGTTCGTCCGGGCCGAGCCGCTCGTGGTGCCCAAACGCTCGCTTACCAACAGCGCTGCGGAACGTGTCGATGTGCGCGTGCTGCAGCTTATCTATGAACTGCCCGAAACCAACGGCCTGTTCCGCGTCGGCCAGCAGGTCGATGCCTATATCGCCGCGAAGGGGGATGGGGAATGATGCCGCGCGCATTCTTCCTGACCGCTAGCGCGCTGGCGCTTGCGTCCTGCGCGGCAGGTCCGCCGCCCGAGATCGCGACACCGGTGCCGGTCCTGCCCGAAAGCTTCCTTTTCGCGCCCGATACGCAGCAGGAAACGACCCTGGCCGGATTGCTTCCGGTCGACGATCCCGCGTTCGATACGCTTGCCGCTCAGGCACTCGCTTCCTCGCCCACTTTGGCAGAAGCCGCGGCGCGGGTTGAACAGGCCCGTGCCGGAGCCGCTCGCGCGGGGGCCGAACGTCTGCCCGATATCGGCGCGAACGCCTCGGTAACCGGCACGCGCACCAACCCGGCCTCTTTCGGCGGCGATCTGCCGCCGGGGGTGACGTTCGACACCGAGCGCGTATCCTATGCGGCCAATCTCACGGCGCGCTGGGACCTCGACTTGTTCGGTCGCCTGCGCGCGCAGGAACGCGCCGCACTGGCCCGGATCGATTCCGCGAATGCCAGCCGGCGGGCAGTGCGCAACGCGCTGCTCGCGGAGATCGCGGCGAGCGTGATCGACTGGCGGACCGTCGAGGCACGCGATGCCGAAGTGCGCAGCGATCTGGCTTCGGCCCGGGAACTTGCGCGGCTTGCCGACGTGCGTGAACGCGCCGGGATCGCGCCCGGCTTCGATCGCGTGCGCGCGGAAGGCTCGGCAGCCAGTTCGCGCAGCCGCCTGGCGGCCCTGGAGAGCGAACGGACTCGCCTTCTGGGACGGCTCGTAACGCTGACGGCCCAAAGCGGGGCGCAGGTTCGCGCCGCGCTGGCGCAAGGCGAAGCCGATGCGCATCTGCCCGCTCCGCCCGAAACGCTTCCTTCCGCGCTGCTCGCCAACCGACCGGACGTGCTTGCCGCGGCCGCTACCCTGGCGGCGGAGGATGCCGAACTTGCCGCAACGGCGCGCAGGCGGTTTCCGACCTTCGACCTGTCGGGTGCGATCGGCCTGCTTGCCTTCGGGATCGGCGATGTGTTCGACAGTGAATCGGTGGTCGGCTCGCTTGCCGCGACGATTGCCGGTCCACTGCTCGATTTCGGACGGATACAAGCCGAAATCGATGGAGCCGCAGCGGAAAAGAAGGCTGCTTTCGAGGCCTATCGGGGCACGGTCTATACGGCTTTGGGCGATGCCGAGGCGGGTTATGGCCTGGTTGCCGCCGCCGATGTCGAAGCACGGGCCGCAGCGGCGGAGGCTGCGAACCTGCAACGCGCGGCGCGGCTCGCCAATACGCGATATGAAGCCGGGTTGGCGGATTTCCTGACCGTTCTCGAAGCGCGGCGGGCGGCCGATGCCAGCGGAGAACGCGCGGCGGCCGCGCTTGGCCGCGCCCGCCGTGCGCGTGTCCTGCTGTGGCAGGCGCTGGGCGGGAACGATCTCCCCTAGATCATCGCTCCGCCATCGACCACGATGGTCTGACCGGTGGTCCATTTCGCTGCGGGTGAGGAGAGATAGATGGCCGCCCCGGCGATATCCTCCGGCTTGCCGATCCGGCGCATGGCAAGCCTCTTCTCGGTCGCGGCGAGTGCTTGCGGATCGTCCCATAGCGCTTTGGCAAAATCGGTCTTCACCAGCCCCGGAGCGATTCCGTTGACGCGGATGCCGTGCTTGCCGTTCTCGGCGGCATAATTGCGCACGAGCTGGAAATCGGCGGCCTTCGAAACGCAATAGGCCCCGATCGTGGTCGAGGCGCGCAGGCCCCCGATCGAACTGATGACGAGGATCGCTCCATCGCCTTTCTCGCGCATGGCGGGCAGGGCCAACTGGATCAGCCAGTGGTTCGACATGATATTGTTATCGAGGACCTTGCGGAACTGCTCGTCGGAGATCCCGTCCATCGACCCGTAATGGGGATTGCTCGCCGCATTGCAGACGAGGATGTCGACCGGGCCGAGTCTCTCCCTGGTCTGTGCGAACAGGTCCTCGAGCTGGGCTTTCTCGGAAATGGAAGCGGCGATCGCCACCGCGCTGCCTTGGCCATGCTCGGCATTGATTGCCGCGGCGACGTCCTCGCAGGCATCCTGCTTGCGGCTGGAGATCACGACACGCGCGCCCTGCGCCGCAAGGCCTTCGGCAATGGCACGGCCGATCCCACGGCTCGATCCGGTTATGACAGCAACCTTTCCGGTCAGATCGAATGACGACATGGCTGAACTCCCTTGCTCAAGAAAAAGGGCCCGGCATCGCGAGACGCCGGACCCTTCCGTGGCTTAACCGATATGTATCAGAAGCCGGCGCGAACGGTCACGCCATAGGTCCGCGGCTCGGCCAGGAAGGCCGAATAGGTCTGCTGCGGAGCCACGAATGGCGTGTTGAACGCCACCTGAGTGTAGTCCTTGTCGAACAAATTGTTCGCCCAGAACTCCAGACCCCAACGCCGGTCGGGACCGGTGATGCCGATGCGGCCGTTGACGATGACATAGGCATCCTGTTCCTTGCCGAAGAGCAGGTCGGAACCGGTGTTGAAATCGTCGGTCGCGCGGGCATTGATGAAGAACAGGCCCGACAGGCCGGAATTGCCGATCGGCGGAGTCCAGCTAAGCGAGGCCGTGCCGACCCATTCGGGCGCATTCGACAGATTGTCGCCCGGCAACAGACGCAGCGCCGGGTCGAGCGGGGCGCCCGTATCGTTGCCGATCAGGTTGTCTTCGTAGCTGGTGTCCGAATAGGTGATCCCCATCGTCATGGTCAGATCGCGGATCGGGCTGAGCGAGGTTTCGAACTCGAAACCCTGCGCGATCACGCCGGGTGCCACGTCGTCGACCGCGCAGGCCCCGGTCGCAGTGAGCTCGGAGTCGCAGCCATTGACATTCTGCACCAGGAAGACCGAACCGTTGAAGGTGTTCAGCTGGAAGTTGCTGAATTCCTGGCGGAAGGCCGCGATGCTGAAGCCGAATTTGCGGCTGGAATACTTCACCCCGATCTCGAAGGCGTCGACCGTTTCCGCGTCGAACTGAAGGTTCGCCGTGTTGAGGTTGGTCACATCGAGGAACAGCGGGTTCGACAGCGCCGAACGGTCGAGGTTGAAACCACCCGCCTTGTAGCCCTTCGAATAGGAACCGTAGACCAGCCAGTCCGGATCGGGCTTCCAGCTCAGGATCGCCGTGCCGGTGAACTCGTCTTCGTCACGCGTATCGGAAATCGACACACCGTTGAGTTCGGCAGTCGAGTTGCCTTGGCAGGACAGCGCCAGCAGACCACCGCCCAGCGCCTGAAGCGTACCGCGACTTGTGACAGGGAAATTGGCCAGGAAAGCAGGGTTCAGTAGCGTTGCACCCTGCAAGGCCCGCTGCTGAGGGCAGAAGACATTGTCGTTCCCGAAGGTCGCATCAAAATCCTTGGTTTCGCTGGTGTAACGTACACCCAGGGTCAGATCGACCGTATCGGTCAGATGGACGATGTTGTGCGTGAAAACCGCGAAGTTTTCGCTCTTCTGATTGTAGATGTCGCCGGTGCCACCGACGTCCTTGACCTGCGACAAGATGTTGAGGCCATTGACGACGACGTCACCAGCCGGGCCAAGGGCGCCGTCCAGCGGGTTGGCGGGATCGCCAATCAGGGCTCCCTGTCCGCCAGCGCTTAGGCAATTGGCATTGCCAGGATTAACGGCGGTTGGACCCAGAAGGCCAGCCAAGGCAAGCGCCACGCGGCAACTGGCGAAGGTGCCGTAATCGTTGCCGAACCGCAGATTGTCTCGCGTTTCGAGCTTTTCGTTGGCGTAATAGGCGCCCACCAACCAGTCCAGCCGGTCGTTGAAGGCCGTGCCGTTGAGGCGGAATTCCTGCGTGAAGGTCTTGAACTCGCGCGCGCCGGCATTGGGGCCGGGGGCACGGTACAGCAGGTCGACCGTCGTATAGTCGGTATCCGATGCCTGGTTGTTCGAATATTCGCGATACCCCGTGATCGAGGTCAGCGTGACATCGCCGAACGTCCAGTTGAGCTCGCCCGAGATACCGTAATCCTCGGTTTCACCCTCATAGCTGCGTCCTGCCGTGAGATAGATATCGCGGTTGAACGTCGATTGCGAAAGCGCGCGCGGATCCTGCCCGAGGCCGAGCAGGATCGGAACGATCGGGTTCGACGTGCTGGTCAGCGCCGGGCCGCCGTTGGGGCGATTGAAAGGATCGAGATTGGGGCGGCCGGTAAGCGGATTTATGCTCGTATCAATGCGCGCAAGCGGAGCGAAGTCGGGCTGGACGAAGGTCGCCGCGCAGCAGGCTTCGTCCTTCTTCGAATAGTCGCCGACCAGGCGGAAGCTGACATCTTCGGTCGGTTCGAACAGCACCTGCGCGCGGACCAGATAGCGGTCGCGATTGTTGACGTCGGTGTTGTTGGTCACATCGTTGTAAAAGCCGTCACGCTTGAAATACACGCCGTCGATACGCGCCGCCACCGTTTCGCCGAGAGGGCATTGATACCCCTTCGACCTTGATCGCATCGTAATTGCCATAGGTGAAAGCGCCGTAGCCGGAGAATTCGAATTCGGGCGGGGCGGTGTAGATGTTGATCAAGCCTGCGGAGGAGTTGCGCCCGCCCAGCGTACCTTGCGGGCCGCGCAGGATTTCCACCCGATCGATCGGGCCGAGTTCGGACAGGGCATTGCCCGAACGCGAACGGTACACGCCATCGACGAAGACCGCGACCGAGCTTTCGAGGCCCGGATTGTCGCCGACCGTACCGATACCGCGGATACGCGCAGAGCCATTGGCTTCGTTACCGCTCGAGGAGACGAGCAGGGACGGGGCAACCTGATTGAGGTCGCGAATATCGGAAACACCGGATTTCTCCAGCAATTCGCCCGAAACGGCCGACACAGCTACCGGTACGTCGGCCAGTGCCTGTTCGCGGCCCTGGGCGCGCACGATGATGACATTGCCGTCATCGACATCCGCGGCATCGACAAGACCGGTTTCCTGATCGGTTTCCGCCTGGTCCTGCGCCTGCGCCGCAACGGGCACGAAGGCCAGCGCCCCTGCCAGTGCTCCCAGCGCACATTGATGACGTAGTCCGAATCTCTGCATGGGTTTCTCCTCTCCTGTGGGCCGCACGCTCTGGGTGCATACCCTCGCATCGAATTTGAATGCGCATTGCCCGATTATGTCAAGAGACAACGGTCAAACGTGTCATTCCAATCGTCGAATTGCGTACCGATGTTTCGAAAATGCCGCAGTTTCGCGCTTACTGATTGAAGCGCTTACCTGTTTCGGCTTTCTCACGCAGAAATTCGCTCACGGGCAGGCCATGGCGCTCCAGTCCTGCGACGACCGTGTCGAGCCCGATCGTATCGGCCCAGAACATCGGGCCGCCGGTGTAGAGCGGCCAGCCATAGCCGTTGATCCATACGACATCGATGTCGCTCGCGCGCTGCGCCATGCCTTCCTCGAGGATCTTCGCGCCTTCGTTGACCATGGGATAGAGCAGGCGCTCGCGGATCTCGTCCTTGGAAATCTCGCGCTGCTCCCTGCCTTCCTTGGCGGCGAAATCGGCGATGATCGCCTTCACTTCGTCCGAGGGCGTGCGATTGCGCGCTTCGTCGTAGTCATAGAAGCCCTTGCCGTTCTTCTGGCCGAAGCGTTCCTTGGCGCAGAGCGCCTCGCGGATCGTGGTAACCTTGGTCGGGTCGCGGTGCCAGCCGATGTCGATCCCGGCCAGGTCGCCCATCTGGAACGGCCCCATGGGGAAACCGAATTCGAGCAGTACGTCGTCGACTTCCCAATAATTCGCGCCTTCCATGATCAGCTCGTTCGCCTGCTCCTGACGCTTGGAGAGCATGCGGTTGCCGATGAAGCCCGGGCATACGCCCGAAACGGCGGCCACCTTGCCGATGGTCTTCGACAGCTTCATCACCGTTGCCAGCACGTCGTGACGGGTTTCCTTGCCGCGCACGACTTCGAGCAGCTTCATGATGTTGGCGGGCGAGAAGAAGTGCATGCCCACGACATAGCCGGGGCGCTTGGTCGCCGTGGCGATCTCGTCCACATCGAGATAGCTGGTGTTGGAGGCAAGGATCGCGCCCTGCTTCACCACTCCGTCGAGCTTGGCGAAGACCTCTTTCTTGACGTCCATGTTTTCGTAGACCGCCTCGATCACGAGATCGCAATCGGCGAGGTCGCCATAGGACAGCGTGGGCGTCAGCAGGCCCATGGCCTGTTCGACCTGCTCGGCCGTCATGCGGCCTTTCTTGGCCGTGTTTTCATAGTTCTTGCGCATTACTCCCGCGCCCCGGTCGAGCGCGTCCTGCGCCATTTCGAGGATCGTCACCGGAATACCGGCGGAGAGGAAATTCATCGCGATCCCGCCGCCCATGGTTCCGGCCCCGATCACGCCGACTTTCTTGATCGGGATCAGCGGCGTATCCTTGGGCACGTCGTCGATCTTGTTGGCGGCGCGTTCGGCGAAGAAATAGTGGCGCATCGCCGCGCTTTGCGTGCCGCTCATCAGTTTCATGAACAGCTCGCGTTCCTTTTGCACGCCTTCGGCATAGGGCAACTCGCCCGCAGCCTTGACCGCTTCGATCGCCGCATTGGGGGCATCGAAACCGCGAATCCGGCGGGCTTGGCTGGCGCGGAAGCGGTCGAACAGGTCGGGATCGCGCACCCCATCTTCATTGGCATTGCCTTCCGACGCACGCGGGACCGGCTGGCCGATCTTCGACCTGGCGAAAGCGATGGCATCGGCCTCGAGGCTGTCTTCACCTACGAGTTCGTCGAGTAGACCGATGGCCTTGGCTTTCTTGGCCGGGATCGGATTGCCGCCGACGACTAGGGGCAAGGCAGCTTCCGCCCCGACGAGGCGCGGCAGGCGCTGCGTGCCCGCGGCGCCGGGGATCAGGCCGAGCTTTACTTCGGGCAGGCCGAGTTTGGCACTGGGCACCGCGACGCGGTAATGGCAGGCCAGCGCCACCTCGCAGCCGCCGCCAAGCGCGGTGCCGTGGATCGCGGCGATCACCGGCTTGTCGCTCGCTTCCATTGCGTCGAGCGTTTCGGGCAGGCTCGGGCCGACCGGCGGCTTGCCGAATTCGGTGATGTCCGCACCGGCAAAGAAAGTCCGCCCGTCGCAGCGAATGACCACCGCCTTGACCGCGTCATCGCCGATCGCTTCTTCGATTGCGTCCTTCAGCCCGGCGCGCACGGCCTGTCCCAGGGCATTGACCGGCGGATTGTCGGAAATGACGACAAGGACATCGTCGTGGCGCTGCGTGCGGATAGGGGAGGTCATCGGTGTCTCCTCAGACGTAGGTTTCGGTGAGGGCGGAATAGATCAGCGTCTTGAGCTGACGGCGGATGGGATAGGTCGACGAGGGATAGACCTGCGTCATGAAGACCATGGTGATCCGTTCGACCGGATCGACGAAGAAGGCGGTCGAATAGGCGCCGCCCCAGTAAAACTCGCCGAGGCTCGACGGGATCAGCG
Organism: Erythrobacter aureus; assembly: GCF_003355455.1. NCBI lineage: Bacteria > Pseudomonadati > Pseudomonadota > Alphaproteobacteria > Sphingomonadales > Erythrobacteraceae > Erythrobacter > Erythrobacter aureus. Next base: position 2,752,412 of record NZ_CP031357.1, on the reverse strand, counting down.
TTTTTGCCGGATCGATCACCATCGCGAATCCCAGGCCGAAACCCGTCCCGGCATTGTTCGCTTCGGAAAACAGGCTGCTCGACATCTCGGTGAGATCGGCATTGTTCGGCAAATGGTTGGTGCGCATCAGCCGCACGGTCTTGGGGCTGAGGATACGCGCGCCGTCCAGCTCGCCGCCGTTCAGCAGCATGGTCGCGAAGCGATGATAGTCGGCGATGGTGCCGACCAGCCCTCCGCCGCCGCTGTCGAAACTCGCGGGCTTGGCAAGCTTGCTCGTCGCGCCGGCGCTGATCATCCGCGACGACTGGCCCGGACGATAGGCGTAGGCATCGACCAACCGTTCGAGATCGCCTTCGCGAACGCCGAAGCGCGTATCGGTCATGCCGAGCGGGGCGAAGATGTGCTGCTCGAAATAGTCGCCCAGCCGCATCCCGCTGATCCGTTCGACCGCGATGCCCAGCACATCGGTCGAGACCGAATAGTTCCATCCCTGCCCGGGCGCGAATTCGAGCGGGAGCTGGGCCAACTTGTCGACGAACCCGTCGCTGTCGAGATTGTCGCGCGCGAAATCGAAATTGTGCTCGCGATAGACCGCATCGATATTGTTGCGGTTCTGCAAGCCGTAGGTGAAGCCCGACATATGGGTGAGCAGATCGACGAAGCGCATCGGATGCGCGGGCGCGCCCGGCGCGAAGGGGATCGAGCCGCCGCCGCCCGCATAGACATGCAAATTGGCGAATTCGGGAAACACTTTCGTCACCGGCTCTTCCAGTGCGACCTTGCACTGTTCGACGAGCTGCATGAAGGCGACCGAGGTCACCGGCTTGGTCATGCTGGCGATGCGGAACAGCGCGTCGTCGCGAAGCTCGCGGCCATCGTCGCCCATCTTGCCGAGCTTGGTGTAATGGACCGGTTGCCCGTCGCGCGCGATCAGCAATTGCGCGTTGGGCAGGCGGCCATTGTCGACATACGCCTCTGCCAGGAATGGAGCGATTCGCGATAGCCTCCCGGCATCGAAACCCAGTGCTCCGGCGTCTGCCAGTTCGACCATTCCGTTCTCCGTTTCCATACATACCTATGCTTCGGTTTTGCACGAATAGCGGATTCATCTGTTCTTGCCACCCTCATACCTTTCCTTCGAAGGCGGCTTGCACATCCATGACAAGCAGGGTTAGATCGCGGGTGGAGAGAGTCGCCCCGGAAGTGGCGGCAGATGAGGGGATACCCATGAACGACCTCGCGCAAGCGATCGATTTCGTGCCACCGGCGAATTGGCCGGCCATGTCGCGGCAGGAGTGCGTCGAGCGTCTGACTGCACCGGGGCAGCGCCTCGAGATGGAGACGATCGACATTCGCGGGGTGCCCACGCGTGTATGGAAAAACGCGCCAGCCAATTTGCGTCAGGTCGCCATGGCCGGGCGCGCGCATGGCGACCGCCTTTTCGCCATCTACGAGGACGAGCGGATCACTTACGATGCCTGGTTCCGCGCGGTCGCGCGGCTGGCCGCCGAATTCCGCGCGCGCGGCATCGCCAAGGGCGACCGGGTGGCCTTGGCGATGCGCAATCTGCCCGAATGGCCGGTCGCCTTCTTCGCCGCGACCGCAATCGGCGCGATCTGTGTTCCGCTCAATGCCTGGTGGACAGGGCCGGAACTGGCCTTCGGGCTCGCCAATTCGGGCTCGAAACTGCTCGTTTGCGATGCCGAGCGGTGGGAGCGGCTGGCCGGCCACCGCGCCGAGTTCCCCGGATTGGAAACGGTGTTCGTTGCGCGCGGCGGAAAACCGGTGGAGGGAGGCGAGCGGCTCGAGGATGTCATCGGCACGCCCGGGGACTACGCTGCATTGCCGCCATGTGAATTGCCGCCAGAAGAGATCGCCCCGGATGACGAGGCGACGATCTTCTACACCAGCGGCACCACCGGCCAGCCCAAGGGTGCGTTGGGAACGCATCGCAATCTGTGCACCAATGTTCTCTCATCCGGCTTCAATACCGCCTGCGCGGCTCTACGACGGGGTGAAGTACCGCCCGACCCGGTGAAGAAAGTGGGGCTGACGGTTATTCCGCTGTTTCATGTCACCGCTTGTTCGGCGGGTCTGATGGGATATATCGTTGCCGGACACACCATGGTCTTCATGCACAAATGGGACCCGGAAAAGGCGTTTCAGCTCATCGAGCGCGAGAAAGTAAACCTGACCGGCGGCGTGCCGACCATCGCCTGGCAATTGCTCGAGCATCCCAAGCGTAAAAATTACGACCTCTCCAGCCTGGAAGCAGTTGCCTATGGCGGTGCTCCTGCCGCACCCGAGCTGGTGCGCAAGATCCACGAGGAATTCGGCGCGCTGCCCGCCAATGGCTGGGGCATGACCGAAACCATGGCTACGGTGACGGGGCATTCCTCCGAGGATTATCTCAACCGCCCCGACAGTTGCGGGCCGCCGGTTGCCGTGGCCGATCTCAAGATCATGTCCGAGGATGGCGAGACAGAGCTGCCCACCGGCGAAGTCGGCGAGTTGTGGGCGCGCGGGCCGATGATCGTCAAAGGCTATTGGAACCGGCCGGAAGCGACGGCGGAAACCTTCGTCGACGGTTGGGTCCGGACCGGCGATCTGGCCCGGCTCGACGAGGAGGGGTGGTGCTTTATCGTCGACCGGGCGAAGGATATGGTCATCCGGGGCGGCGAAAACATCTACTCCTCCGAGGTCGAAAATGTGCTCTACGATCATCCCGCAGTGACCGATGCCGCGCTGGTAGGCATCCCCCACCCGACCTTGGGCGAAGAACCCGCCGCCGTGGTCCATCTCGCGCCCGGCACTTCGGCGAGCGAGGAGGAACTGCGCGAGTGGGTTGCCGCGCGACTGGCGAAATTCAAGGTGCCGGTGCGCATCGCTTTCGTCGAGGGCACCCTGCCGCGCAATGCCAATGGCAAGATCCTGAAGAAGGATCTGGGGGCTTTCTTCGCGTGAACGGTCCCGCCGCCACCCGCAAATTCGGCGAAAAGCGCGAGGCGATCGTCCACGCAGCCGCTGTGCTGATCAATGAAGTCGGCGTGCAGGCGACCACGCTGGCCGAGGTCGCGCGCGCAATCGGGCTGAATGCGACCAGCGTCACCTATTATTTCCCGCGCAAGGAACAATTGGTCGTCGCGGTCTATGACGAGACGCTGACCCTGATGGAGCGCATGGCGCGCGAGGCGCTCGAACAGGCGGAGCCCGCCGCGCGGTTGCGGCATTTCATCGCCGCCCATGTCGCGCTGAGAAAACGCATCAGGGCTGGCGAGCGTGGCCTCGTCACCGCGCTGTCGGAAATCCGCACGCTCGAACCCGAGGTGCAGGACCCGCTGATGGCGCACTACTTGCGCATCGTCGATCTCGTGCGGCGCTTCTTCGGCGAATGGCGCGACAAGGACGAGCGGGCGTTGTTCTCGGCCCGGGCGCATATCCTGCTCGAGGCGATGATGTGGTGGCCGGTATGGTCGATACGCTATTCCGTTCTCGATTTCCCGCGCATCGAAGAGCGGCTGTTCGATGTGCTCGCGCATGGCCTGCCCGCCCGGCGGGGGGCCTTCGATCCGCAACAACTGGTGGGCAATTGGCGCACGCCGGAAGAGGAGGAGGCCGGGCAGAACGAAGCCTTTCTGCGCGCCGCGACGGTGACGATCAACGAACGCGGCTATCGCGGCGCATCGGTCAACCGCATCGCCGAAAGCCTCAACGTCACCAAGGGCAGTTTCTACCATCACCACCAAGCCAAGGACGATCTGGTGCTTGCCTGTTTTCAGCAGAGCTACGATCGCCTTTCCGCAGTGCAGATCGCGGGGCGCGATATCGAAACGGATTACTGGATCCGTTTGTCGAGCGTGCTGGCCGAACTGGTCGATGTGCAATTCTTCGATGCCACGCCCTTGCTCCGGACCACCGCGTTGCAAGCGCTCGACGCGGAACACAAGATCGACGTCGTCACCCGGTCCAACCGGCTGGCGCGGCGCTTTGCCGGGATGCTGATCGACGGCATCGCCGACGGTTCGGTGCGCGCGATCGATCCGCTGGTGGCGGGGCAGGTCATCATGTCGACGGTCAATTCCGCCTATGAGGCGCGCCATTGGGCGGCCCGCTTCGAACGGCCCGACCAGGCGATCCGGACTTATCTTTCGGTCATGTCCGAAGGGATGCTCGCCTCATCGGATTGAGGCGCGCGGCTCGCGCACGCGCCAGATCATCAGTGCCAGGCTGGCAATGAGCGAGGCGAAGGCCGCGACAATCAGCGGAGCATAGCCCAGCGCGGCGATACTTAGCCCCACCAGGACGGGGCCGATGGAAGACACGCCGCCTTCGACCGAAGTGGTCAGCGCCAGACGCATGGGAATGTCCTCGTGCTCGCCGAATTCGAGCACCAGCGTGACTGCCGCCATCATCCAGCCCGAAAAGCCGAAGCCGAGGAAGGCGAAACTGGCATAGAGCAGCCAGCCATCGCCGAAGACCAGCAGCAGCACTCCCGCCAGGCTGCTTGCCAGCGCGCCGAGATAGACAGCGCGGAAGCCGATCCGGTCACCGAGTGAGCCCCAGACGAGATTGGACATCGTGTCCGCGGCAAGGAAGGCGAGGCTCAAGCTACCGATCAGCGCGCCATCCAGTCCCAGCCGGTCGCCGACATAGAGCGTCCAGAACGGCAGCCCCACCCGCGCGATCGCGGCAAGGCCGTGGGCCACCAGAAAGGCGCGGAAATCGCGGTGCTGCAGCAATTCGCCGAACTGGCCGATCCGCTCGCGCAGGGGCGTGACCGGGCGCAGGCGCGGCGCGTCGGGTTCGCGGATGCCGGTCTTGAGGACCACGAGACCGATCGATGTCAGGACGAAGGCGAGGAGGAAGGTCGTGGCATAGCCATTCCCGAGCCATTGCTGCTCGATGAAGTAATGCCCCGCGATCCAGGCGAGACCGGCGGCGATCAACCCGCCCACCATGTTGCGGATGCCCTGCAGGCGCCCGCGCCGGTCGATGGGGATCAGCTTGGCCATGAGCATCTGGAAGGCCACCCGCTGCGCGCCGCTGAAAAAGCCCAGCAGCAGGAAGCTGGCGAGCGTCACCACCAGCAGCGTCGTGCCTTCCAGTGTCCATGCCGCGATTGCCAGCGCCAGCACCATAACCCGCATCATCGAACCGACGCTGATGGCATAGGGCAGGATGCGCTCGCGGCTTTCGACCTGCGCGCCCGACAGGATCGGAGACACCGTGCCGCCCAGTTGCAGCAATGCGGTGCCGAGCCCGACCGCCGCCGCGCTGCCGGTCAGCAGATAGAGATAGGCGGGAATGATTGTGGGGGCATAGATCAGGCGAAACCCCGTCATGCCGAAGACGCCATGCGTCAGATTGGTCGCGTAATTGCGCTTGAGGTTCGCCTCCATAAAGGCGTGATGGCGCCCCCAGACATCGGTGTCCGGGAGCGCCTCCTTATCTTCGCCCGCTGAGGCGAATACCTCGCTCAATAGCTGGCGAGCTTGGCGTATCGATCCTTGAGATAACTCGAGGAGCCCCAGGCCGATTCAAGCACACGGGCGCGCTTCAGATAGAAGCCGACGTCGTATTCGTCGGTCATGCCGATGCCGCCATGCAGCTGGATGCCCTGATTGCTGATCGTGTGCAGCACGCGGTTGGCCTCCGCCTTGGCGATAGTCGCGGCGCGCGCGACGCCGAATCCGCCATCGACCGCCTGCAGGCCCGCCTCGACCGCGCTGCGCATCTGCGCGAGATCGGCGAACAGATCGGCCATGCGGTGCTGCAGTGCCTGGAAGGTGGCGAGCACCTGGTTGAACTGCACGCGCTGCTTCAGATAATCGAGCGTGGTATCGAAGACCTGCTGCGCCATGCCGAGCATTTCGGCGGCGGTCAGCACGCGTGCCCGGTCGAGCACATCGTCGAGCAGGCTGTCGCCGCCACCTTCGAGCTTCTCCGCCGCAGCGCCGTCGAAATTCACATCGGCGTGGCTGCGCTGGTCGGTGAGCTTGCGCGTGGTGAGCGACACGCCGTCACCCTTTTCGACGAGGTAAAGCCCGTCCTTCGCCGCGACCACGAACAGGTCCGCGCCATGCGCTTCGTGGACGAAGGCCTTCTTGCCCGTCAGCTTGCCGCCCGAAACGCTTGCCTCGATCGCGCTGGGATCGTGATGCGCGCTTTCGTCGACCGCGAGCGTGGCCACGGTTTCACCGCTGGCGAGCCGTGGCAACCACTTGGCCTTCTGCTCGTCGCTGCCGCCGAGCACGATCGCGCTTGCCGCGATGGTCGTGGCGACCAACGGGCTGGCGGTCAGTGTCTTGCCCAGTTCCTCGACCACGAGGCCCGCCGATAGGAAGCCGAAGTCCGATCCGCCGTGGTCCTCGGGGATGATGACCCCGGCCCAGCCCATTTCGGCCATCGTGGCGTAGGCGCTCTTGTCATAGGCATGCGGCTCGCCGCTGGCGCGGACCTTGCGAAACTCGGTCACCGGGCTTTCATTGGTCGCCCAGTCGCGCGCCATGTCGCGCAGCATTTCCTGTTCTTCGTTGAGAACTGCCATTTTTCCGTGCTCCCCTCTCTTACTGGTGGTCGAGCATGCCGAGCACGCGCTTGGCGATGATGTTATTCTGGATTTCGGTGGAGCCGCCATAGATCGTGGTGGCCTTGCCGAAGAGCCAGCCGCGCACCGCCTCGAGTTCGCCGTCGGTGAACTCCTCGCCTTCCCAGCCGAGGCCCTGCAGGCCGCGAATTTCGATCAGCAGTTCGCTGCGCTCCTGGCTCAATTTGGTGCCGAGCTTTTTCAGCACCGAGCTGATTTCGGACACACCGCCTTGCGCCTTGCTTTCCTCCACCGCGCGGCGGGCGGTGAGCAGAAAGCTGTTCCAGCGGATTTCGAAGTCGGCGATCTTGTCGCGCAGAACCTTGTCGGCGAGTTCGCCTGCCGCATCGGTTTCGCCATATTTCTTGGCGATATCGCCCAGGCTCTGGCCCATCATGCTGGCCAGGCGCCCACCGCCCGAAATGTTGGTACGCTCGTGCTGGAGCAGGCGCTTGCCGATGGTCCAGCCCTGGCCTTCCTCGCCGACGAGGTTTTCCTTGGGCACCTTCACATTGTCGAAGAAGGTTTCGCAGAACGGGCTGGTGCCGCTGATCATGGTGATCGGGCGGACCTCGACGCCCGGTGCATCCATGTCGATCAGCATGAAGCTGATGCCGCGATGCTTGTCGCTCTTGTCGGTGCGCACGATGGCGAAGCACTTGTCGGCCCACTGGCCGCCGCTGGTCCAGGTCTTCTGGCCATTGACGATGTAATGATCGCCCTTGTCCTCGGCGAAGGTCTGCAGGTTCGCAAGGTCGGAACCGGCATTGGGCTCCGAATAGCCCTGGCACCAGCGGATTTCGCCGCGGCAGATCGGCGGGATGTGCTCCATCTTCTGCGCCTCGCTGCCATATTCGAGCAGGGTTGGGCCGAACATCATCACGCCCATGCCGCCAATCGGGTTGTAGGCCCCGGCCTTGGCGAATTCCTGGTCGATGATCTTTGCCTGTGCCTTGGTCAGGCCGCCGCCGCCATACTGCTTGGGCCAGGTGGGCGTGCCCCAGCCGCGTTCGCCAACCGCTTCTCGCCAGGCCTTCTGGGCAGGCGTTTCGTCGGTCGGCCCGTCGACACCGGCCAGCGCATTGCCCTTGTTCTTGAGCTCGTCGGGGAAGTTGGCGGCGAGGAATTGCTGCACTTCGGTGCGGAAGGCATCCTCGTCGGCATGGATGTCGGGTTCTAACTGGGTTGCCATGAGTCTCTCCTGAATCTCGGCGACAGGCATACCGCAAAGTTTACGTGCACGGAAATACGCTAGGGCATGCTTGACGAATACCGGCCTTTGCGTCTCAAGCACGCGTATGAGCGAAAAAACAGAACCGAAATTGCGGATGCGCAGCTGGCTGTTCGCCCCAGGCGACAGCGACAAGAAAATGGCCAAAGCCGCCGAGGGCGAGGCCGATATAGTGATCTTCGATCTGGAAGACGCGGTGGTCGAAAGCGGCAAGGCGGATGCCCGCGCTGCGATCGCGGAATTCCTTGGTTCGAAAAGCGAGCAGGAGCGCGCCCGGCTGTGGGTCCGGGTCAATCCGCTCGATGGCGAGTGGACGGCCGATGATCTCGCGGCGATCATGCCCGCGCGTCCCGGCGGGATCATGCTGCCCAAGTCGCGCGGGCGGCACGATGTCGAGGAACTCGACCGGCAGATGACCGCGCTGGAGGCGGAGAACGGGATCGAGCCGGGTTCGACGCCGGTTATCGCGCTGGTGACGGAAACGGCGGCGGCCATGTTTACCACCGGCGATTATGGCGGCGCACCGCGACTGGCGGCGATGACTTGGGGTGCCGAGGACCTGGCCGATTCGCTGGGCGCGCAGAGCAATCGCGACTTCGATGGCGATTTCGCTTTCACCTACAAGCTGGCGCGCAGCCTGTGCCTGCTCGGCGCGGTGGCGGCGGATGTCATGCCGATCGAGACGATCGACACCAATTTCCGCGATCTGGAAGGATTGCGCAAGCGTGCCATCGAGGTTCGCCGTCAGGGCTATCGCGGAATGCTGGCCATCCATCCGGCGCAGGTGCCGGTAATCAACGAGGCCTTTTCTCCGAGCGAGGAAGAGATCGCCGAAGCGCGGGAAATCATCGCGCTGTTCGAAGCAAATCCGGGCGCGGGCACGATCGGCTGGAAGGGCGGCATGCTCGACCGCCCGCATCTCTCCCGTGCGCGCCAGCTTCTGGCGCAGGTCGAAACCTAGGCCTAGAGCTTCGCGACCTCGGTCAGCACCCGCTCGGCCCATTCGGAGCGGCAGATCAACAGATCCGGCATGTAGGTATCGGAATTGTTGTAGATCAGCGGGCTGCCGTCGACACGGCTGGCGTGAAGGCCGTGCGCCAAGGCCACGGCCGCCGGGGCGGCGCTGTCCCATTCGTACTGCCCGCCGGTGTGGAGGTAAATTTCCGCTTCGCCGCGCACCACCGCCATGGCTTTCGCACCGGCCGATCCCATGCCGACCAGTTCCGCACCGATGGCTTCGGACACGGCCACGGCTTCTGCTGCGGGCCGCGTCCGGCTGACGACCATGCGCGGCTTTTCGGCGGCGGCGGGCACCGCGATCGGCGCGTCGCTCCGCAGCACGGTGCCGAGGCCGGGCAGGGCGACCGCACCGATCTCGGGCTTGCCATTCACGCACAGCGCGACATGAACTGCCCAGTCGGTACGCGCTTCGCCATATTCGCGCGTGCCGTCCACCGGGTCGACGATCCACACGCGCTCTTTGGAAAGGCGCTCGGCGGTATCCTTGCTTTCTTCGGACAGCAGGCCGTCTTGGGGCCGCTGTTCGCGCAGCGCGTGAACGAGAAACTGGTTGGCGGTCTGATCGCCCGCCTGGCCCAGCGCCTTGCCTTCGAACATGCCGCTTTCGCGGACTTCAATCAGAATCTTGCCTGCCACTTGGGCGAGGTGAGCGGCCAGTTCGGCGTCGGTCATGCTGGAGTATTTCCCCTATTCACAATACTTGCGGCCCGCATGACAGAGACGGGCCGCCTTGCGAACCCCCGATTTGTTGCGAGTGCGAAATGGGGCGACAGGAGGCCCTTGCGGTCCTCGTCGATCGCATGGCCGGGCATGACACCGTTCGAAATGCTGTTCCGTGGCTGCCTGACACTTGCCCTTGCCCGCGCGCGCGCCTAGCCAGCCGGGGATGTTCGATCCCCAGGCTTTCCGCGATGCGCTCGGCAGTTTCGTTACCGGCGTCACGATTGTGACCGCGCGCGATGGGGAAGGGCGGCCCTTCGGCCTGACCGCCAACAGCTTCAATTCGGTCAGCCTCGATCCGCCAATGGTACTGTGGAGCCTTTCCTTGCAGTCGCGGACGCTGCCCGTGTTTCGCGACGCGACGAGTTGGGCCGTCCATGTTCTTGCCGCGGACCAGCAGCCTATGTCCGATCGCTTCGCACGACCGGGCGAGGACAAGTTTGCCGGGCTCGAAATATCCGACGGTCCCGAAGGCGCGCCTCTCATCAAGGGCTGCGCGGCCCGTTTCGGCTGTCGCGCCCGCTTCGAATACGAAGGCGGCGATCATGCGATTTTCCTAGGCGAGGTCGTCGATTTCGATCGTCGCGAAGCTGCGCCGCTGATCTATCACGGCGGCCGCTACGGGCGGGTAATGCGCGCGCCCACGGGCGAGGACCTGGAGCGCGAAGGCCTTGCCGAAACGGTTGGCGGAGAGCTTTCCCTTACGGCGAGCGGTGCCGAGCTGCTGGCGGCGCTCGAGAGTTTGGCGAAGCGCTAGACACCGGGCCTCCGCGCCGATACCCGTTGCGAAAAGCAACCAAGGGAAGAGCAGCATTATGAAGACCCGCATCACCGAAATGTTCGGCATCCAGCACCCGATCATCCAGGGCGGCATGCATTATGTCGGCTTTGCCGAGATGGCGGCGGCGGTGTCCAATGCGGGCGGCCTCGGGATCATCACCGGCCTCACCCAGGGTACGCCCGAAAAGCTCGCCGACGAGATCGCGAAATGCCGCGATATGACCGACAAGCCCTTTGGCGTGAACTTGACCTTCCTGCCCACCGTCAACGCGCCCGATTATCCCGGCCTGGTGCGCGTCATCATCGAAGGCGGGGTCAAGGTGGTCGAAACCGCGGGCAACAATCCCGCGCAGGTGCTGCCCTATTTCAAGGATGCCGGGGTCAAGGTGATCCACAAATGCACCAGCGTGCGCCACAGCCTCAAGGCGCAGTCGATCGGCTGCGACGCGGTGAGCGTCGACGGCTTCGAATGCGGCGGCCACCCGGGCGAGGACGACATCCCGAACATGATCCTGCTGCCGCGCGCGGCGGACGAGCTGGAAATCCCCTTCGTCGCCAGTGGCGGCATGGCCGATGCGCGCAGCCTCGTCGCCAGCCTCGCCATGGGCGCGGAAGGCATGAACATGGGCACCCGCTTCATCGCGACCAAGGAAGCGCCGGTGCACGAGAACGTGAAGAAGGCGATCGTCGCTGCCAGCGAACTCGACACCCGCCTCGTCATGCGCCCCCTTCGCAATACCGAGCGTGTGATGACCAACGATGCGGTCGAGGAACTGCTCAGGATCGAGAAGGAAAAGGGCGCCGATCTCAAGTTCGAGGACATTATCGAACAGGTGGCGGGCGTCTATCCGCGCATCATGATGGAAGGCGACATGGACGCAGGCGCCTGGTCCTGCGGCATGGTGGCGGGCCTCATCAACGATATCCCGACCTGCCAGGAACTGATCGACGGCATCATGACCGAAGCGGAAGAAATCATCCGTGGCCGCCTTGCCGGTTTCCTGAACTAGGGGGCTGACGCCGCCATGCTCGATACCAGCCATCGCACCGCCTATAACGAGGACCAGGAGGCCATCCTGCGGGACGAGCGATATCGGCAGGAGTATCGCGCACCGCTTTCGCGCGCGGGGCGGGTGGCCGGGCTTTCCTACAGGGCGCTCATTTGCGATAGCGACGGTGCAGCGCCGCTGATCGCATAGCCCCCCCGCGGGCAGCCAAGTGTCACCCGCCGGATTTGTGAAATCTGTGTTTTGAATCAAGGGCTGGGCGACGCAAGATGCGGGTGACACAGTGTCGCCTTTGTCGCCCACCGCGCGCACAGATCGGAAGGATTTGCCAATGGAATACGTCAATCTCGGTCCCTCGGGCCTCAAGGTTTCGCGCCTGTGCCTCGGCTGTATGAGCTATGGCGATACGACCAGGGGATGGCACGGCGACTGGGTGCTGTCCGAGGACGAGAGCCGGCCCTTCATCCGCGAGGCGCTGGAAGCGGGAATCAACTTCTTCGATACGGCCAATATGTATTCGCTCGGCGCATCGGAGGAAGTCGTCGGCAGGCTGCTGGCCGAACATGCCAGGCGCGACGAGATCGTGCTGGCGACCAAGGCTTTCCTGCCCTGGCGGCAGGCGCCCAACACCGGCGGCAATTCGCGCAAGAGCCTGTTTCAGGCCATCGACGACAGTCTGGTCCGGCTCGGTATGGACTATGTCGACCTGTTTCAGATCCATCGCTGGGACGAGACGACCCCGATCGAGGAAACGATGGAGGCGCTGCACGACATCGTGAAGGCAGGCAAGGCGCGCTATATCGGTGCCTCGTCCATGTGGGCCTGGCAGTTCGCCAAGGCGCAGGAGGTCGCCCGCGCCAACGGCTGGACCCGCTTCATATCGATGCAGAACCACGTCAACCTGCTCTACCGCGAGGAAGAGCGCGAGATGCTGCCGCTGTGCGCCGATCAGGGCGTGGGCGTCATTCCGTGGAGCCCGCTCGCACGCGGCAAGCTGGCGCGCGCCTGGGACGAGAGCACCCTGCGCAGCGAGACCGACGGGTTCGGCAAGACGCTCTACCGCCAGCAGGAAGAGGCCGACCGGGCGATCGTCGAGGCGGTGGGGGCCATCGCAAGCGAGCGCGGCGTGTCGCGCGCCACGGTGGCGCTCGGCTGGCACGTCGCCAAGGGCGTGACCGCGCCGATCATCGGGGCGACCAAGGACGGCCATATCGCCGCAGCCGTTGCCGCGATGGACCTCGGACTGTCCGAGGAAGAAGTGGCCCGGCTGGAAGAGCCTTATCTCCCCAAGGCGCCCGTCGGCGTGGAAACCACCGCGCCGCGCAACTGGTCGCTTTCGCTGCTGGAGGGCTGAGCGCACGGCCGCTTTCCGGCCGAGTGTTACAATCGCGCGCCGGGGGTCACAAACAAGTCACATCGCTGCGCCATCGCTCCTCGGGACAGGGTGGGGCGAGACCACGTGCGAACGATCAATATCTTCCTGACCGATCCGATTGTTGGCGAATGGACCGATTTCGAGAACGGCGATATCCGCTATGCTTTCGGGCGTCTCTATCCCGACGGGCCACGGCGCCTTGTCGAAGGGCCGGTCTGCGTCTTTGTCGACTGGGTGATGGACGATCTTTCGGGGCTGGAGATGTGCCGGCGCCTGCGCTCGGACGCGCGGATGGAAGATGCGCATGTCACGATCCTGCTCGAAGAGGACGATGCCGACGACAAGCGCCGCGCCTTGCGCGCCGGGGCCGACGATTATCTGGTCGGGCCGATCGACCGCACCGCCATTCTCGACCGCGTGATGGCCCTGGAGCCCGGCGGCGCAAGGACGCGCGTGACCGAACGTCTCGAACTCGGACCGCTGCTGGTCGATCTCGCCGCGCTGCAGGCACGGTGGAACGGCCATCCGCTGAACCTTCGCCCCAATGAATTCCGCCTGCTGCATTTCCTGGCCCAGAATCCCGACCGGGTCCTGTCGCGGGCCGATCTCATCGCGGCGCTGGGCAAGCAGGAACCGCCAATCGACGAACGCACCGTCGATGTCTGGATCGGCCGCCTCCGCCGCGCGCTGCGGTCCGTATCGGCGGGCGAAAGAGTGCGGACCGTCCGCTCGCTCGGCTATGTCTACGACAGCTACGACTGAGCGGCGGGCTGGACCGGTAGCGGGCCGTCTGGTGGCGCCTTTCTTGGGATGTTTCTCGTTGAGAAGGTGCTTTGAAGCGAACGTTCAACGGGCGGGCCACTTCCAGTCGATATCTTGTGGGCCTGCAATGAAGGTTTCGCCCAGATCCTTGTGAAGTTCGATCGATGTGCTTGCCGGGCTTTCTTCGAGTGCCGACACAAGATGCGTCGAATGAGATACCACGAGAATCTGGCTGCGCTCGGATGCCTTGCGAAGCAGGCGCGCCAGCGGTGCAAGCAGTTCGGGGTGAAGGCTGCCTTCCGGCTCGTTCAAAATCATCAGTTCTGGCGGACGCGGCGAGAGCAGCGCAGCGACGAGCAAGATATATCAGAGTGTGCCGTCGGAGAGTTCCGCCGCATTCAACGGGCGGAGAAGCCCATGTTGCCGCATCTCGACTTGGAAATGTTCGTTCACCTGTAGCGATGCCCCGTCGAAAGCGTCCGAAATTGCCTCTTCAAGCGCGGCGGAATCGCCGATCTCGACAATGGTCTGTATCGCGGCCCCTACATCCGAACCGTCGCTGGCGAGGATCGGCGTAAACGTTCCAATTCTTGGACGGCGCGCCGGAGCATCGCGGTCCGTGCGCAAATCGTCATAGAAGCGCCAGGCACGCATGCGCTCGCGCAAGAGCAGAAGCTCGAGGCCATCGACGGGATCGGCGCAGTGCGTCATCATACTGTCGTAGGCGGGCAGGTCCTTTATGCTGTCCCGCCACACGCCGCTATCGTTGCTGCGAATGCGGACAAGAGAGCCGCGCCGATCCGCCAGCAAGTTCGAGGGTTTCAGGTGCGACCCTGTCCAAAGAGCTTCGCTCTTTATCTCGGGATCGTGGCCAAATCGCGTGGTAGATGGCCTCGGCAATCCGAGGTCGATAGCGTATCCGTAATCCTCCGACGAAAAGCCGAGCTTAAGGCTTACCGGGTCGCGCCTTACCGTTCCCTGGACCGGCACTTCTCCCGTACGCATCCGGGAACTGATCTTTTCCGGGCCGGCCCATAAGGTTGAACCTAGCCCTCCTTCCGCCGCCAATGAGGCGATCGCTCGACCCTGCGCGATTTCCGATAGCAGCCGAAGCGAACGATAGAGACTGGACTTGCCGCTGCCGTTCGCTCCGGTAACGATATTCAGCGGTCCCAGCTCCAGCTTTACGTCTCGAAGCGAGCGATAGCCAGAAACGGCAAGGCACGTAATCATGCCATGGAGCTAGCGCTTCATGCCCGGTTGAGCCAGCTTCAAAGAGCTTGTGAAGTCGGGGCGAGAATATCTGCCCAGGCGATGGGCGTTTCGATGGCGGTCCGGCTGCTCCCAACCCACAGGGCGGGCAGTTCGCGCGGCTGATTTCCGCCTCATATCGAAAAGGGCCGCCCGGGGCGGCCCTTCCGGGTGTGAAGTCCAGTTCGGCCTAGAATTCGGCGGAAAGTGACACTGCGAAGCTGCGGCCGACGTCGTAGCTGTTGATCTCGATCCGGTTGGTGCCGTTGGTCTGGAATTCGAAATGGTCGCGGCCGGTGATGTTCCGGGCTTCGAATTTAAGCTCCATGTCGGCTCCCGCCAGTTCGAAGCCCTGACGCACCACGAAATCCAGGCGCAGGCCCGGATCCTCGACGATGTCCGGAAGCGCGGCCGTTCCGCGGCTTGTGACGCGCTCGCTGGCATAGCTGAGCAGGAAAGTGGCCTGGCTGACCTTGTCGAGATCCTCGATCCCCAGTTGCAGATTGACCAGATGGTCCGACTGGCCGGTGAGCGGCACGCCGTCGCGGAAGAAATTGGTCGCCGGCTGGTCCGCGAAGGGGAAGACCCTGGCGATATCGTCGGCCCCGACCTGCAAGTCGGACTGGGTGTAAGTGTAGTTGGCAATCGCCACGAGACGCTTGCTCTCCCACCAATCGCCGAGGCTGTAGAGGTCCTTGTTCCACTGCAATTCGAATTCGGCACCGTAGAGCTTGGCCGACGGTGCATTGGCGAAGCCGCTGATCTGGTCGTTGTCCGAGAAGCTGGAGAAGACTTCGATCGGGTTCTCGATATCTTTGTAGAATCCCGCGAGGCTGGCCTTGCTGCCCGACCCCCAGTAATATTCGGCGCGCGCCTCGTAGTTCGTCAGCTCGCTGTCGATGAGCGAGGGGTTGCCGTTGAACTGACGGTTGGTTTCCGGATCGAAATAGGTCTGGAAGATCAGTTCGCGGAACTGCGGGCGGGCGATGGTCTTCGATGCATTGAACCGCAATTGGAAGCTGTCGGTGACTTCCCAGGTCAGCGTTGCCCCCGGGAGGAAATAGTCGTTTTCGAGCAGTGTCGAATTGCCGGACCCGCTGGGCGTTCCGTCGAGCCCCAGCGGAACCACCTGCTGCCTGGCATCTTCGTAACGCACGCCGAGATCGAGCGAGACACCCGGCGTCGGTTCGAGGCGCGCCTGAACATAGCCGGCGATGATTTCGAGCCCCGCCTCGAAGGCCGGGTCCGAGCCCGTGGTGTCGAAAATATTGTAAGTGAACGGTCCGATACCCGCCGCGTCCTGCGCATCGGGATCGTAGCCGAGTTCGATCAGGGAATCGCCGAGCAGGGCATCCGGGCGGAAGGCGCCGAAAATGTCGGGGTAACCGCTTGATGCGCGGATATCGAATTCGCGGCGCGAGGACAGGCGCTGCGTGTCCGTATAGGCACCGCCGACCGTCACCCCCAGCCAGTTGGCGAGCTGATAGCTGAGGTCGATCCCACCGTAATAAAGGTCTTCGGTCAGGTCCGAGAGGGCGACAACCGCGCCGCCGCGCTGCGGATCGAGCGTGTTGAGGAAGATATTGCCGAGCGGATCGTTGGCGTTGTTGGTGCGGGTATAGGTGAACTCCCACTCATACGGGGCTTCACGCTGTGTCTGGGCATATCCGGCACGCAGGTCGAGCGAGAGGTCGCCGAACTCCATTTCGCCGGTGAACTGGGTGTCGAACAGCTGACGTTCGTACCAGCCGGTGTTCTGCACCTGGTCGGTATCGTCGTTCTGGAAGTCCGTCCCCTCTGCAAGCGAGGCGCGCTTGAGGCTGTCGCGAATGAACAGGTTGACCACGCGGAAGCGATGCTCGCCCACTTCCAGGCCGAAGCCCAGCATGGCGTTGGCAAGGATGCGTTGGTCGGTGGTGAACTGGCGAAAGTCGGTATCGAGATCCAGATCCGCGTTGACCGCCGTCTGGCGGGTAATGAAGCGGTTGCGCCACTTATTGCTGAGCGATGCCGTTGCGATGATCCCGAAGCGGCCATCGGAAAAGACATCGAAACTGGTGCCTGCGGTTATGCCCGCAGACCAGTTCACAGGGAGAGTGTCCGTGCTCTGGAGCAGGATCAGGTTGGGATCGCCCAGTTCCAGCAGGATCGCCTTCTGGTCGACATTGGGATCGGACAGGGCAAGGCCGCTGTCGAGGTAATTCTGCAGGGCCGGACGTGTGGTGCGCCGCCCGTCATCGAAACCGAACCAATCGTAGCTCGATCCGTAATAGCTGTATCCGGTGCCGAAAGTGGTTTCGCTATCGCCGGAAATGCCGGCGCTGATCTTGACGAAGCTCTCGTCGGGAACGGCGCGGGTGGTGAGGTTGATCACACCGCCGCCGAATTCCCCGGGGAAATTGGCCGAGTAGGTTTTCTGAACCAGGCTGGAGGCGATGATGCTGGTCGGGAAAATGTCGAGCGGCACCACGCGGCTCAGCGGCTGGGGCGAGGGGAGCGGGAGGCCGTTGAGCAGCGCGAGCGAATAGCGATCGCCCAGGCCGCGGACATAGACGAGGCCATTGCCCACGGTGGAAAGGCCTGTGACGCGGGTCAGCGCGCCGGCGATGTCGCCTTCGCCGGTGCGGGCGATGCTGGCGCTGTCGAGCACCGAGACGACCTGCGACGAGGCACGGGTCACGTCCTGGCGACGGCGGCCGGTGACGACGATGGCGCCACCGGGGACCGAGATTTCGGGCTCCTCGAACTGCTCCTCTTCGGGCGTATCCTCGATGCCCTCGACCTGCTGTGCCTGGACGGCGTCGGTTGCGGGATCGGCTTCGGCGGGAACGCCTTCGGCGCCGGTGCCCACACCGGTATCCTGGGCGAAAGCGGCCCCGGGAATAGTGAGCGCGGTGGTGAGCAGGAGCAGCGCGGTAAGCTGCTTGCCGGTCGACATGATACGAGACCCCCTCATGTTCAGGCCTGATAACGGATGCGGAGCTCTGCGATGGCTCCTGTGCGAAAAGCGAATGAGGCCGCGGAATGCGCCTTGGTGCACATCCCGCGGCCTTTGGAGCCGATCAGTATACCGGCAGGCTCGAGCAGTCGGTTACGTTCGAGTCGAAAGTCACCGTGGCCGAGTTGCAGGTCCAGCCCTGAACCCAGGTGTCGTTGCCCGGATAGGCGGCACCGATATTCGTCGGGGTGTTGAAGAACGCGGCCAATGCCTTCGGATCGAAGACGGCGACGCCGTTTTCGTTCGAACCGTTGACGAAGGTCATCGTCAGCGTGTTGGTAAAGGCTGCATCGTTGTTCGAACCACCATCGAAAATCGCCTGGGTCTGCGCAGCAGTGACACCGCCGCTGCCGTCACGGAAATCGGTCGCGCAATCCATCACGAAGCTTGCGAAGACCGGCGGACCGTCTTCGTCCGGGCCGGCGCCGGCCGCACGGATCGTTTCCGGAAGGTCGAGACGCAGGCAGGGCGTGCCGCCCGTGGCATCGACCAGAACCGAGTTCACGATCGCGAAATCGGTGCCGCCCCGGATACGGATGGCCTGGTCCTGCTCGGCGCCGTTGTGGATGAAGGTCGCGTTGGAGATCTGCGTCTTCTGGCGCGGGGTCTGCTCTTCCAGACCGTTATTGGAATCGGCCTCGATGATCGTATCGCCAACGTTGGGACGCTGGATAGCGATCACGTTCTGCATGTTGACCTTCGCGCCGGTATCGGTGTCGAGGCTGTCGTCTTCCGCACCGACCACGATCAGGTTGCGAACGTTGAAGCGGCCACCGAAGAATTCGACGCCGTCATCCGAGCTGTTGTAGCTCATGATGTTGTTGATCGTCGTACCGCTTCCCACGCCGCCCGTGGTGAGGGCCTGCAACTCGTTGTCGCCCGAAAGGACGAAGCCGGAATAACGGAGCTGGACGAACTGAAGGCTGCCAGAGCTGTCGTCCGAGGTTGCGCCGCCGAACAGGGCGGGTTGTACCGCGCCTTCCACCTGGCGTTCGCAGGCTGCGGTGCCCGGGGTCGCGCCGGGAGCGATACAGTCCGTGACCGGGGCGCGGCCGGAGAGGACGAGACCGCCCCATTGGCCCGACGAGTTGATCGTGTTGAGCCCCTGCACATTGTCGCGGCTGGTGAAGATGATCGGACGCGATGCGGTGCCGTTGGCCTGGATCGTGTTGCCGCGGTTGATGTTCATCCAGCCCGAGCCCTGCGAAAACAGGATCACGCCCGGTTCGATGGTCAGTTCGACATCGGTATCCGCACCGGTGTCGACCGGCCCGCCATCGGTGCCGACGTCGACACGGCCATCAATGCGATAGAGCAGGCCTTCGATATAGGGCAGCGTCGACGACGCTGTGAAGCGCGAAGGCAGGGTGCAGACGCGGTATTCACCGGTCGGCCCGTTGATCGTGCCGCTGTCGGTCAGGCCGACCGGATCGGAGATCGTCGGGCAGCCGGCTGCCGGAGTGACCAGCGTGGCTGTGGGCGTCGGGGTCGGTGTCGGCGTGGGTGCAGGCGTATTGGTATTGTTGATGGTGATGTTCCCGCCGGTTCCCGGCGAGACGATTTCGTCGGCGCCGCAACTGGCGAGAGCCAGAGCCGAGCAGCCGAGGACGAGCGAACGATGAAGATTGGTCACGGGTAACGGTCCCCTCAAAAACCGGATGAACTGGATTCGCGAATTCGTTGATCGCGACTCGTCCGCTAGGGGGCCTTCGTGACAGTTTTTGTCGCTTCATGACCGTTGTGTTGCAGTTTCGACCACTAATGCGACGAAGCACCGGGGCTTCGTCGAAAACCGCATCCCAAACCCATGGATTGCAGAAATATGACAATGTTACAGTTTTGTTGCGGAATGCGGTGAAGCAGGGCACCCATAGCCGCAGAACAGATATGGG
This sequence comes from Erythrobacter aureus, assembly GCF_003355455.1. Taxonomy (NCBI): domain Bacteria; kingdom Pseudomonadati; phylum Pseudomonadota; class Alphaproteobacteria; order Sphingomonadales; family Erythrobacteraceae; genus Erythrobacter; species Erythrobacter aureus. The sequence goes on along the minus strand of NZ_CP031357.1, from coordinate 2,732,790 downwards.
AGAGCCGAAATGGCGATCATCGCAAGTGTAGCATTGGCGCTTATGGCGCAGGGTCCGGTCGAAGTGGTCGCAGACCCGCATTCGGATTTCGATGTGGGCTATGAAGAGCTGGTCGCGAACGACAATGCCGCGGCCCGTGCGGCCATCGAGAAATGCGACGAGCTGGCCGCGGACGACCCGGCACGCCTGATCAATCACGGTATCGCGCTCGCGCGCACGGGCAACTATGAGGCGGCCCGCGCCGATTTTGCGGCTGCCGCTAACGCGCGCGACAGTGTCGAACTCGAAACCGCCGATGGAAAATGGGTGGATTCGCGCCGTCTCGCGCGCAAGGCTTTGGCCATGCTCGACAAGGGCGAATTCGCTCGCTATTATGCACTCTCGCTCCGCTAATTCTTCGCAAGACTGCAGAGCCACCGGGCCCGCCTTCTTTGGAAGGCGGGCCTTTTTTATGTGTGTTGTAACCTTGCGACAGTTCGACAGTACATTGCCCTTCCTGTCACTCGCTTGTCATGTATCATGGCCATCGGGACCGGACGGAGGGTGCAATGATTCTCGCACGCTTGGCGCTGGTGACGGGATTGTCCTGCGCGGTGCTGACTGCCTTCCCTGTGAAGGCGGATGTCATGGAAGTCGACGCTGACGGAGCGCGCTGGGTAACCGGCGGAGGCGCCGCGTCGACTGCCGCCCAAACCGAATTGGCATCCGCGGGGCCGCTGACCGAAGTCCCTGCCGACATCGTGATTCCGGATGCCGCTGTCGCCGATCCTGGCCAGTATGCGCGTTTCGTACCGGAAAGCTACAAGGCCAAGGTGGCCGAACTTGCCGCGCGCTTCGATCTCAGCCCGACGCTCATCGAAGCGCTGGTGTGGCAGGAGAGCCGCTGGCGCGCGAACGCGGTTTCGCCCGTTGGCGCACGCGGACTCGCCCAGCTGATGCCGGGTACGGCGCGTGATCTCGGTGTCGATCCCGACGATCCCTTCGCCAATCTCGAAGGGGGTGCACGCTATCTGCGCGAACAGCTCGACCGGTTCGACGGCGATCTCGAAAAGGCTCTGGCAGCCTATAATGCGGGGCCGGGGCGCGTCATTCGCGCGGGTGGCATTCCCCGCATCCGCGAAACACAGCATTACGTGGCGGCCATCATGGGCCGTCTTTCCGACCATTCACGGGAGTAGATACTTGAGTCGCAAAATCACCCTTCCGGCGGCGCTTGCCGCACTGATGATCCCGAGCGCCGCCTTTGCGCAAGGCACCGATCCGGCCGGATCGGGTCCGATCGTCGCCGCGCTTGGCTGGCTGCAGGGGACCTTGCTCGGCAATGTCGCGACCGCCGTTGCCGTCATGGCCGTAGCCGCCGTCGGCTTCATGATGCTGACCGGCCGTCTCAATTGGCGCTTCGGGGCAACCGTGATCATCGGCGTGTTTATCCTGTTCGGTGCCGCTTCGATCGTCGCGGGCATCCAGGGCGTGGCAGGAGGCTGACGTGACCGCGCTCGTCCGCCATCCCGTTCACCGCGCGCTGACGCGTCCGCAGATGTTCGCGGGGGTGACTTATAACTACTTCATCATCAACGGGATGGTGACGACCGAGGCATTCCTTATCACCGGCAGTTGGCTGGCCTTGCTGGTTTTCGCCGTGATGCATGGCGTGGGCTATTTCGCCTGCCTGCGCGAACCGCGCATCTTCGACCTGTGGATCACCAAGGTTTCGAAATGCCCGCGGGTGGCAAACTACAAGCGCTGGGGGTGCAATTCCTATGCCGCGTAAGGACAAGTGGAAAGGCGCCGCTGCCTGGAGCGCGAAGGAAGCGCGCGCCGGCGATCGCCTTCCGTATCTTCGCCTGATCGATGAAAGCACCATGCTGCTGCGCGACGGCAGCGTGATGACCGCGATCCAGGTGCCGGGGCTGCTGTTCGAGACCGAGGACAGCGACGCGCTGAACGCCCATGCGGCCACGCGCGAAGTGGTGCTGCGCTCCACGCTCGATGCGCGCTTCGTACTCTATCATCACGTCATCCGGCGCCGTGTTTCGGTGGAGCTGGAGGCGCAGTTTCCCGATCCGATCAGCCGCCATATCGACGAGCGCTGGCGCGAGCGGCTCGGCTCGGGCCAGCTATTCGTCAACGACCAGTTCATTACGCTGATCCGCCGCCCGGCGCGTGGCAAGGCGGGGCTTGCCGAACGCGTGAGCAAGAAATTCAAGCGCGGTGGCGGCGAATGGCTCGACGCCGATCCGAAGGATTTGCGCAGCCTGCGCGCAGCCTCGCAAGGGCTGGTGGCTTCGCTATCGGCTTACGGTGCGACCCTGCTCGGCGATTACATCGGGCCGCAGGGTCATACCAATTCGGAAATGCTCGAGCTCTTGAGCGCGCTCTACAACGGCGAGATGCGCCCCGTGCGCAAGCCTGCCGACGATGTCGATCTGGGGCACATGCTACCCTATCGCCGGGTCAGCTTCGGCCTCGATGCGATCGAGATGCGCGGTTCGGGCACGCCCGATTTTGCCGCAATCCTGGGCCTCAAGGACTATCCCGAAGCGACCTCTCCCGGCCTGCTCGACAGCCTGCTGCGCCTGCCGTTCGAAATGGTGGTGAGCGAAAGCTATGCGCCGACCGAGCGTCAGACCGCGCGCGAGCGGATGGACCTGGCCATCCGCCGCCTGAAGAGCGCGGACGAGGAAGCCGCCGCAGAACGCGCCGACATGCTTGCCGCGCGCGATGCGCTGGGTAATGGCGCGGTCGGCTTCGGCGATCATCATCTGACCGTAATGGTCAAGGAACAGGGGCTCGGTCGTCTCGACGATGCCATGGCTGCCTGCGCCGCCGCATTGGCCGATACCGGCGCGATCGCGGTGCGAGAGGATACCAATTGCGAGCCCGCCTTCTGGGGACAGTTCCCGGGCAACGAGAGCTATCTCGTCCGCCGTGCGTTGATCTCGAGCGCCAATATGGCCAGCTTCGGGAGCCTGCACGGCTTCGCGCTCGGTCAGGCGCAGGGCAACCACTGGGGCGAAGCGGTGACGCTGCTGGAGACCACCAGCGCGACGCCGTTCTTCTTCAATTTCCACCACGGCGACCTGGGCAACTTCTCGGTCATCGGGCCGTCGGGCTCGGGCAAGACCGTGGTGATGAACTTCCTCGCCGCGCAGGCACAAAAGTTCAGCCCCCGCACCATCCTGTTCGACAAGGATCGCGGCGCGGAGCTGTTCGTGCGTGGCATCGGCGGGCGCTACGACAGCATCCGCGCGGGCGAGCCGACCGGCTTCAACCCGCTCTCCCTGCCCGATACGCCGGGCAACAAGGCCTTCCTGCGCGACTGGCTGGGCGTGCTACTCAAGGCCGAGGGGCCGGAGGAAGAACAGACCATCGCCGGCGCCGTCGACGCGGCCTATGCCAATGACGCCTCGCTGCGTCGCCTGCGCCACTTCAAGGAATTGCTGTCGGGCAGCCGCCGTCCGCAGCCGGGTGATCTGGCCGATCGTCTCGGTGCCTGGATCGGGGAGGGCGAACATGCCTGGATGTTCGACAATGCCGAAGATCGGCTCGACCTGACGAGCCGCGTGCTCGGCTTCGACATGACAGCGCTGCTCGAAAACCCGAAGCTGCGCACGCCGACCATGATGTATCTCTTCCACCGAATCGAGGAACGGCTGGACGGCAAACCGACCATGATCCTGATCGACGAGGGCTGGAAGGCGCTGGACGACGAGGTCTTCGCCGCGCGCATCCGCGACTGGCTCAAGACGCTCAGAAAACGCAACGCGCTGGTCGGTTTTGCGACGCAGTCGGCGCGCGACGCGCTCGAAAGCCGCATTTCGACCGCATTGGTCGAGCAGACTGCGACCATGGTGTTCATGCCCAACAGCCGCGCGCGGCCCGAGGATTATTGCGACGGCTTCGGCCTGACCGAGCACGAGCTGGCGCTGATCCGTACGCTGCCCGCGCACAGCCGCTGTTTTCTCGTCCGGCAGCCAGACGCGAGCGTGGTGGTGCGGCTCGATCTGTCGGGCGCGCCCGAAGTGCTGACGCTTCTGTCGGGCCGGGAAAGCTCGGTTCGCCGCCTCGACCTGCTGCGCGAAGCGCTCGGCGATGCGCCCAGCGAATGGTTCCCCGCACTCACCGGGACGAAGTGGCCGGGCGGGGCGAACGATGAAGGCGGAGCGGGGGTCGAAGCCCTCGGCCTGGCCGCCGAATGAGCGTGAACTGCCAGCAGGCCGCCGAAGGGGTCGGCAACGGTGTCGCGGCGGCACTGCGCGGTGTCGACTGTATCGCGGGTGAAGCGAGCGCTGCCGCGTTCGGCCGCCTGTTCGCGCCGGGCGGCTCGCTCGGCACGGTTCTGACGCTGGTTCTCACGCTGTTCATCGCGCTGTTCGCCTTTGCCCTGCTGACCGGGCGCACCAATATCGGCATTCGCAGCCTCGTCCCGCGTATGATGACGCTTGGCCTCGTACTCACCTTCGCGACGAGCTGGATCGCTTATCAGAGCGTGGTCTGGAACCTCGCAGTGGCCACTCCCGATTATCTCGCTGGCATCCTGACCGGGGCGAAGGGGTCGGCCACCGACACCTTCGCGCAGAAGATCGATGTCGTTTTCATCGCGATTCAGGAAGCGAGCGGCGCGAATGAAGAATTCTCCGCCTTCTCGCCCGAAGGCATGATGTGGCTGGGCGCGATGCTGTTCATGCTCGGCACGGTCGGGCTGCTGGTGACGACCAAGATCGCACTCGGCGTTCTTGTCGCACTGGGGCCGATCTTCGTGGTCTTGGCGCTGTTCAACGGCACCCGCGGATTGTTCACTGGCTGGATCAAGGGGCTGACCATGTGCGCGCTAGCCCCGCTGTTCGCGGTGCTTGGCGGCAGCATCATGCTCGAACTCGCCGTGCCGATCCTCACCGCATTGACCGCCACGCCCGGCCAGGTCGATCCGCAGGCCGGAATGGCCTTTTTCATGATCGGCGCGGTCCATGTCGCTTTGATGGTTCTCGTCCTCAAGGTTGCAGGGGCCATGGTTGCGGGCTGGACTGTCTTCGGCCTCGCCTCCGACCGGGATGAGAAATCGGCCCCTGTCGCGGTGCCGCATCAGGCAGCACCTGCCGCCGCACTCACGCAGGCGCAGGCGGTCAGCCAGGCCAGCTCGCAGGCGCGCAGGATCGACGTTTCGGCAGTGCCGACCGCGCATGCCGCCAATGATGGCGCTGCCCCGGGCGCAGGCGGAGGCGCGCGCGTCACCAAGGTTTATGCGACGTCTTCGGGTTCCGCCCCGCAATCACCCACCAGCAAGGCCCGCGCCCGCGGGTCGGGCATCGGCAGCCGGTTCAAATCCGCGACGCCCAAGGCCCTGGACCGTTCTATGGAGAAACACGCATGACCCGCGCGCTCATTCCCGCGCTCGCTCTCGCCCTGCTGGCCGCGCCCGCCGCAGCGCAGGATTCCCGCCTCGTCGAGGTGATGTATGACGAAGCCAGGGTGGTTCGCGTCGAAGGCCGGGTGACGGTACAGGCCAGCATCCTGTTCGGTGACGACGAAGTGATCGAGAACGTCGCCATCGGCGACAGCGCGAGCTGGCAGGTCACCCCGAACAAGCGCGCGAACATCCTGTTCGTGAAACCGCTGGAGCCGCGCGCCTCGACCAATCTCACCGTTATAACCAGCAAGCGGACCTATCTGTTCGATCTCGTCGCCAATCCCAATGCCAAGCCGCTCTACCTGATGCGCTTCGCCTATCCGGACGAGCCGGAAGAGGAACAGGATGTGCAGATGGCTGCCGGGCCGAATTCGCTCGAAGCACAGGCTGCGCGCGATCCCTATGCGGTGGTCGATCCGGCGGATCTCAACTTCGCCTGGAATGCCTCGGGTGCTCCCGAATTATTGCCCGAAAACACTTATGACGACGGGACCGCCACCTTCCTTACCTGGCCCAATGGCAAGGATGTGCCCGCCATTCTCGTGACCAATAGCGAAGGTGTGGAAGGCCCGGTCAATTTCACCGTGCGCGGCGATACCATTGTCGTCGATGGCGTTCCGCGCACGATCGTGCTGCGATCGGGCAAGGACAGCGCCCAACTGGTCAATACGGGGCCAGAACGGCCCGCAACTTCCGCGAGCGGTAAGCCCGCTCTCGCCTCGAAGGGGAGGTAAACGATGCGTCTAGCCATGCGACTGCCCGAAAAGAACGCGGGCGATACCGGGATCGCCAATGATGTCGACCCACGCGACCAGACCGATGCGGAGGTCATCGATCTGGCGCAGCGCAACGCCTTCCCGGCGGTGTCGCGTCCTGCGGGCAAATCCGATGCGCTTGGTCTGGTCGCGGGCATCGCCCTTGTCGCCGGGCTGGGCTTGGTGACGCTGTGGAGCATGAATTCGGCTCGTGTCGCCCCGCCCGAGGGTATCGGCGGCCAGCAGGCTCCGGTCGAGGCCGCGCCTGCGGTGCCTCCCCAAGCCGTGACGCCGGTTGCCCCGGCCGCCGCGATGGCCGCCCCGCGCCCCGCCCGGATCCGGCCCCGCAGCCGGTTCTGGCCGCGCAGCCCCAGCCGGGTCTCGCCGCCAATCCATATGCCAATCCAACCGTGGTCTTCGATGCGGGCAATTCGCCCGCGACGCTCGCCATAACCGAACCGGGAGCAACTGGCGGCGCAGGGGCCGCCAATGCTACGGGCAATTCCGCCAACGATTTCGCCAGCCGTATCGGCGGCGTCGGTGGCGCTCCGGCGCAGGCCAAGGCCATGGTCAATCCGGCGACCACCGTCACCCAGGGCACATTGATTCCCGCAATTCTCGAAACCGCCATCGATACCAACGTCCCCGGCTATGTCCGCGCGGTGGTCAGCCAGGATGTGCGCAGCTTCGATGGGACGAAAATTCTGGTCCCGCGATCCACTCGGCTGATCGGTCAATACCAGTCGGGGCTGCAGAACGGCCAGAAACGCGCCTATGTCATCTGGACGCGGTTGATCCGCCCGGATGGCGCTTCGGTCAACCTCGCCTCGCCGGCCATCGGTTTCGACGGAACGACGGGTCTTGCAGGCAAGGTTTCGGGCAACAGTTTCTTCAAGCGCTTCGGCTCGGCCATGCTGCTCTCGGTCGTCGGCGGTGTCGGCTCGCTGGCCACGGGCGGCGCGGCAGGCGTGCTGATCGGCGGGGCCAGTTCCTCGGCGGCAGCCACCGCCGCGCAGCAGGACGGACAGCGCGGGCCGACCGTGAGAGTGCGGCAGGGCGAACCGATCCGCATCTTCACCGCGCGCGACCTCGATTTCTCCTCGGTAAGCTGAGCAGGGCCGAACCGTTGAGCGCCGACATCCATCCTTTCCAGCCCGACGGCCAAACCGGAGAAGGCGCGCCGAACGTGGACCTCCACGGCGAACGCAGCGTCTATCTCGATGCTTATCTGGCCCCGTTTCGCGAATGGCTGGACCGCGACACGGTGACCGAAATCCTCGTCAATCGGCCGGGTGAGGTGTGGGTGGAGGATGCTGCGGCGGGCGGGATGCAAAAACTCGCGCGGCCCGATATCGACGACCGGCTGATCCAGCGGCTCGCCGAACAGGTCGCCCGTGTCAGCCATCAGGGCATCAACCGCGAACACCCGCTGCTTGGCGCCACTCTGCCGGGCGGGGCGCGCGTCCAGTTCTGCGGACCTCCTGCCGCGCGCAAGCACTGGGCCATGGCCATCCGCCGCCATCGCCGCCTCGACCTGCCGCTCGACGCTTATGACACCGGGCCGCTGACCCCGATGCAGCGCGGTGCCATGCCGGATTCCCAAGCGGAACCGGTGGCTTTCCTGCGCGAAGCGATCCGCCAGCGCCGGACAATTTTGGTTTCGGGCGGCACCAGCACCGGCAAGACGACCTTCCTCAATGCCATGCTGGGCGAGATACCGAAGCACGAGCGCGTGGTGCTGGTGGAAGACACACCCGAACTCAAGCTGCCGGGCGAAAATGGCGTCGGCCTTGTCGCGGTGAAAGGGGAGCTGGGTGAAGCCAAGGTCACGGCCAACGAATTGCTGCAGGCGGCTTTGCGGTTGCGCCCCGACCGCATCGTTTTGGGCGAATTGCGCGGCGCGGAAAGCGTGAGCTTCCTGCGCGCGATCAACACCGGCCATCCGGGTAGTTTTTCCACCATTCACGCCAACTCGCTTCGCGGTGCGCTCGAGCAGCTTTCGCTGATGGTTATGCAGACGGGAATCGGTCTTACCCGCAGCGATACCATTGCCTATGCCGCGAGCGTGATTGACGTGATCGTACAACTCGGACGCGACGGATCGGGCAAGCGCGGCATCTCCCAGATTGCCGAAAGCGCCACGCTCGTCTGACTGCGACACCTTTCCGCGACTTCTCACAACACCAGTATGCCGTAGCGTCAATTGCGCACGCAATCGACACGAACGGACAATACTTGCTAAACAACCATGGGGTTTTGCGCAATAATCATGCGCGAACCCTTGCGTGCATGCAAATGTGTGGTAGCTTCTGGACCATAGGCCGCAAAGACGGTCACATGGAGAGGAGAGGGTTAATGAGGGTAAGGGCTTCCCTGCTCGCGGGTATCTGCGCGAGCGCGATTTCGTTTCCGGCATTTGCACAAGAGGCAACTGACGACGATCTCGAAGATCCGCGGCTCAGCAGCAACGTCATCATCGTGACCGCACAGCGCCAGGCACAAAGCCTGCAGGAAGTGCCGATTGCGGTCAGCGCCTTCGATGCCGAGGCGCTGGAAGCACAGCAGATCGAGAATGCCAGCGATCTTCAACTGACTCTGCCCAACGTATCCTTCACCAAATCGAACTTCACCAGTTCGAGCTTCACCATTCGCGGCATCGGCGATCTGTGCGTCGGTGTTACCTGCGACAGCGCTACTGCGATCCACACCAATGGATCGCCGCTGTTCGGCACGCGGCTATTCGAAACCGAATATTTCGATCTCGAACGCGTCGAGGTCCTGCGAGGGCCGCAGGGTACCCTTTTCGGGCGCAATGCGACCTCGGGCGTCGTCAACGTGGTCACTGCCAAGCCCGAACTCGGGACCTTCAGTGCCGCGGCCGATTTCGAATACGGCAATTACAACAGCATCAAGGCAAGGGGCATGGTCAATGTGCCCTTGGGCGATACTATCGCCTTTCGCGCGGCTGGCTTTTATTTGAACCGCGATGGTTTCACGACCAATCTATACGATAACAGCGACATCGATGGTCGTGACATGTACGCGGTGCGCGGTTCGCTGCGCTTCGAACCCACGGCCAGCACGACGCTCGACCTCATGGCCTTCTACTTCCGTGAGAATGACGATCGACTGCGTATCCAGAAGCAGACCTGCCAGCGGGATCCGACCGGTGTTCTGGGTTGTCTCAACACCCGCCGCGATTTCGACAGTACGAATGCCGATTCCACGCTGGCGAGCGTGCTGACCTCTGTCGAACTGTTCCGCATTCAGGGACTGCCCGAAGCGCTCGCACTGGGCAGCGTGTACGACACCGATGGCGATGGCTATTCCAACTTCGTAGAGCCCAACGACGTGCGGACGGTGAATACCGCATTTACGCCGGAATACTTCGCCGACGAACTGCAACTGCAAGCTCATCTCGACCAGGGGCTGGGCAGCATGAACCTGTCGCTGACGGGTATCTATCAGGAAACCACGGTCGATTCACGGCAGGACTACAATCTCGGGATACTCGACCGGTCGGCATATGCGACCGGGCTCAACACGCTCGCTTTCTTTGCCGCCAACGGCGTACCCACCGGTTTGCCGGCCCCGGCTCCGGCTTTCGTCCCGGGATCGAGCGCCTATTTCGCGCCGATCGCGGCCGCGTTGATCCCCAATGGTCCGAACGGCGTGCTGTGCACTTCGGACAATGACGATGGCAATCTCGGTGCCTTCGAAGGGAATTCGATCTGTTCGGATGTGCCGCTCAGCTTCGACCGCTCGGTTCAATATCAGACCGCCTGGTCGGGCGAGGCGATCCTGTCGAGCGATTTCGACGGGCCGTTCAACTTCCTGGTCGGCGGCATTTATGCCGAGACAGATGTCAGTGAGAACAGCTACTACGTTAATTCCTTCGGTCTGGATTACGCAACGGCCTTGCTGGGAACATTCGCGGCCTTTGCCAATGTCGATGGTGACGGAAATCCCGCGCCGCTGCCTCCGTCTTATCTGGCGACATCGATGTACCGGAACAATACGACGGATTTCAAACTCAAGAGCTTCGGCATTTTCGGCGAGGTCTATTTCGACATCACCGATCGCCTGCAGTTCACTGGCGGCCTCCGCTATAATGACGACAGCAAGAGTGTCTCTGCGCGCACCACGCTGGCAGATTTCCTCAACCCCTTCGGCAATGGTGACCCGTTCACATCGCCGTTCGTCGGCGGTTTCGACGCCGATGACGCACTGCCGGGTAACCAGCTGTTGCAGGAACGCGAGGTCAACTTCGATGCGATCACCGGTCGCGCGGTGCTCGATTACGAAATTTCACCCGACAACACGCTCTATTTCTCCTATTCGCGGGGCTACAAATCGGGCGGCATCAACCCGCCGCTTTCGCCGGTTTTCGCCGTGACCGACAGTTTCGGTTCGGAGCAGATCGACGCTTTCGAAATCGGTTCCAAGAACACGTTCCTGAACGGCGCCGCACAGATCAATCTCACGGGCTTTTACTATAAATACAAGGACCTGCAGCTTAGCCGCATCGTCGCGCGTACGTCGGTCAACGATACGATCGATGCCAATATCTGGGGCCTCGAGCTGGAGACAATCTTGCGTCCCAGCTATAACTGGCTGATCAACATGAACATCAGCTACCTGAATGCGAAGGTGGCGGGCGATCAGTTCTTCAGCAACCCGCGCGATCCGGGCGGCGGCGATCCGAACGCCGTCATCATCAAGGACATTTCGAACGGCTCGCTTTGCGCGGTTACCGGAGCGGGCGCCAATGCCTTCGTTACTGCAGTGAATGCCAATCTCGGCCTCCGCGCGCCGGGAGCGTTCCCGGCTGATGGCGGGATCGCTTCAAACGGGGCGTTCAGCATCTGCAGCGTGCTCACCGCGCAGACGGCCAACCCGGCCTTCGCCCCGCTTGGGCCGATCAATGTGTTGAGCCCGGGTGTAGAGGTCAATTTGCGCGGCAACCGCTTGCCTCAGGCGCCTGAGTACAAGGCTTCGATCGGGGTCCAGTACACGGCCGAATTCGACAATGGGATGTCGCTCGTGCCCCGGTTCGACCTTGCCTATACGGGCGAACAGTACGGCAATGTCTTCAACGGCAACGTCAATCGGATCGAACCCTTCGTTCAGGCGAACGCGTCGATTCAGCTCAATGGCAGCGACAATCGCTGGTTCGTCCGTGGCTTCGTCCAGAATATCTTCGACAGCAATTCCGTGACGGGTCTCTATGTGACCGACGCCTCGTCGGGCAATTTCACCAACATTTTCACGCTCGACCCGCGGCGCTACGGCATCGCGGTTGGCGCGAAGTTCTGATCACACCTTCAATGGGGGAGGGAGGGGCGGCCTGCGGGTCGCCCCTTTTTTCTATCTCGCCGATGATGCGAAGGGTGAGAAATCGGTGTCGGTATCGAAAACCTCCACGCCCTCCGCGCGCTTCAGGGTGCCGACCACGGCGTAGGTCACCGGGGTCAGCAGCGCTTCCCACGCGGTCTTGATCGCCCATTGCGACAGCACGACCTGCCACAGCAGCTCGACCGGCCAGCCGACGAGGCCCCAAAAGGCCAGCGGGTAGAAAATCATGCTGTCGAGGCCTTGCCCCACCACGGTCGAGCCGATCGTGCGCATCCACAGGTGTCGCCCCTGCGTCCAGACCTTCATTTTGGCGAGCACGTAGCTGTTGGCGAATTCGCCCGCCCAGAAGGCGACCATCGAAGCCAGCACGATGCGCCAGGAATTGCCGAAGACGAATTCATAGGCCTCTTGTCCCGGCCAGCCATCGGCAGGGGGCAGTTGCACGACCACCCAGGCCATGAAGGCCATGAATAGCAGGGCGGCAAAGCCGGTCCAGATAACCCGGCGCGCGCGGGCATAGCCGTAAACCTCGGTCAGGATGTCGCCGATGATGTAGCTGACCGGAAAGAACAGCACGCCCGCGCCAAAGGACCACTCGCCGATCACTGGCAAAGTGACGTAGCTCGGTTTGGAGGCGCCGATCAGGTTGGACAGCAGCAGAATGGTGACAAAGGCTGCCATCACCAGATCGTAGTACCGGAAACGGGGTGCGGTGGTCGCGGGGGCCTGCGATGGGTTTTCCATGACAAAGTGGGTTAGAGCCGATTGGCCAGTGGCGAAAGGCACGTTATGGCACACACAGCGCGCGCCCGTAGTTCAACTGGATAGAGCACGAGCCTTCTAAGCTTGGAGTTGCAGGTTCGAGTCCTGCCGGGCGCGCCATTTCAGGCAGTTTTTTGGCGGCAGGCCATCGGGTGCGAGTGTATCCGGGATGGTTCTCGGCGGTTGGCGTTCTCTTCGATGTGGCGGGCGCCCAAGCTTCGGGGCATTTCGGTCTGCCCAAACAAGGGGCGATCGGCCTCGTCGATCAGGGCACCTTACATCTTGTAGTCCATCGGCTCGAACCCTTCATACCGATAAACTGAAAAAAATACTGGCCAGTATATCGATTTTTTGCCATCATCTTCTCGATGGTGGAGGAAAATCCACCGCACGGGAGATGGAATTGCTCGAACGCTCCAGATCAGCGATGGTGCGGCTATGTCAGCTGTAGCCAGAAAAACGCGCAGGGCCGTGGGGGCGGAGAATGCCTCTCTCAAGAGCGAGTTCGTGGCCTTCAAGACCAATCGCATTGTCGAGGTTGCGAGCCGATTGTTCTACCAGAGCGGCTACAGCAGCTGCACGCTGGACAATGTCGCCGAACAGCTCGGCGTCACCAAGCCGTTCCTCTATTCCTACTTCAAGAACAAGGAAGCCATCCTCGCCGCGATCTGCGAAGTGGGGATCAGCGAAGCGCTGGCGGTTCTCGAGGCCACCTTGGCCGGCGATCACAAGAACCATCGCGACCTGCTTGCCGAGGTCGTGCGGCAGGTCGGCAGGATCGTGATCGATCGGCAGGAATACGTCGTGGTTTACCAGCGCGAGATGAAGCATCTGAGTGCTGACGACCACGAACGCATCTTGCGGCTGAGGCACTCTTTCGATCACCAGATCGCGGAATTGATCCGCGAAGGTATCGAGGCCGGCGAGTTTCGCGAGGATACCGACTCCTTCGTTGCCGTCTGGATCGGGGGGCTGATCAGTTGGATACCGACCTGGTATTCGCCGGGCGGCCAGCGATCCGCCGACGATGTGATCGACCAGTTGGTCACGGCGGCCTTGCGTTTAGCGGGTGCCGAAAAACCCACGAACTAACACCATACCAGAAACAGAATCGGTCCGAATTTTGCAAACGTATACTGGCCAGTAGAAATTAAGAGGCTTGGTATTTTGGGAGAGAAGAGAATGAAGAAGAGCACCAAGTGCGCATTGCTGGCGGCCACCGCCGTCGTTTCGCTCGCCTCTGCCGGTCAGGCAGTGGCGCAAGACGGCGATTCGCAGACAGCATCGAGCGGCAGTTCGGAAAATGTGATCGTCGTCACCGCGACGAAGTCGGGTCAATCGCTGGAAGATACCGCCGCCGCCATCTCGGTGATCGACGCATCTGCCGTGGGCGCGGGCGGCATTGAGAATGCGGGTGATCTTGCGGCGGCCATACCCAATGTCTCGGTCGGGGATCAGTTCGGCGTCAATCGGACCTTCATCCGCGGCATCGGCCTTACCAGCATCGATCTGGGGGCCGACGGCGCGGTGGCGTTCCTTCAGAACGGCGCGATCAACAGCCGACCGGCGGCCCAGTTGAGCGGATTCTACGATATCGCGCAGATCGAGGTTCTGCGTGGTCCGCAGGGCACGACCTATGGACGCGGCGCGACGGGCGGTGTGATCAACATTGTGACGGCTCGGCCGACATCGTATTTCGAAGGCTATGCGCGGGCGACCTATGGGAATTACGATGCCATAACGCTCGAAGGCGCCGTGGGCGGACCCATCGTCGGCGACGCATTGGCATTCCGGGTGGCCGGAAAATACGAAAGCCGTGATGGCTACGGGGCCAACCTTGTCACCGGAAACCCGGTCGACGACAGGGACGCCTATGCCTTGCGCGGCTCGCTTCGGGCCAATGTCACACCGGATCTCGAACTGCTGGTGGTGGCCGACCATTTCCGGGAAGACGATTACAATTACGCGTTCCACTATTTCGGCCCCACGGTGGCACCCGAGGCGGCATTGCCCGGTCCCCTATTGGGCGGAGAGACGATCAACGATTACTATGCCAATCTCGGCCAGCGGGTCGACAACCGGAATGTCTATTCGAACGAAGACGCGATCAACGATCGCAAAGGCACCAGCGTCCAGGCTATCGCGACTCTCGACAAGGGCAGCTTCACGCTGACTTCGACCACGGCCTATCGCAAGTTCCAACGCTTCAACCGGAACGATCTGGATGTCACCAATGTGAATGCGTTCGGTCAGAACAACTATACCGAGGACAGTGAATCCTTCAGCCAGGAGCTGACCTTCACGGCCGATCTGGGCAGCGTCTCGCTGCTGGGTGGGGCGATGTATTTCGAAGAGGAGCTGTTCGGCGAGGTCAGGGTGCCGACGGTCAATCTCGCCCGGTATTTCAATATCGTTCTCGGCACCAACCTGCCGCCCGATCTCTTCGATGGCGGCAACTATCTCCAGCGTGGGACGGTGGATACGAAGGCCGCCGGCGTTTACCTGGAAGGTACTGTCGATATTACCCCCAGCCTGTCGTTCACGGCTGGCGCGCGGTACAATTGGGAAAAGCGATCCGGCACCGGGCGCTTCACCTTCGATGCCCAGGGTATCGACATCCCGACCGACAAGAGCGGCGACTGGGATGCAATTACGCCCAAATTCGTTCTCGAGTATGAGACCCCTGGCGGGACGCTGCTCTACGGCAAGGTCACCAAGGGTTTCAAATCCGGTGTGGTAAACATCGGCAGCTTGAACGCCGTCATCGATCCGGAAGACGTGTGGAGTTACGAACTGGGTCTGCGGGGCGAGACTGCCGATGGAACCTTCGGCTACAGCGCTGCGGCCTTCTATTACGACTACACCAATCTGCAGGTCGGTTTCGTCAACGAGAACAGCATCGTCGAAACGATCAATGCCGCTTCGGCCCGCAATTACGGGCTTGAGGTGGAGGCGACGATCCGTCCCGCTCCCAACACCACCTTCCGCCTCTTCGGGACATATCTGAATGCGGAATATACCGATTTCTGCAATGGCTATTATGCAGCCGGCGATACGACGCGCAGGCAGTTCCCCGTCTGTGCCGACAATCCCGCCTTGTCCGACCTTTCCGGCAACCGCTTGGCGAATGCGCCGGAGTTCACGGTGGCCCTGTTTGCCGATCACACGATCGACATGGGTGGCAATGGGGCCATCGATCTTTCGGCGGATCTGAACTTCCAGGACGAAGTCTTCTTCACCGAATTCAACAATGACGATGCAAGGCAAGAAGCCTTTGCCATGGCGAATGCCAGCGTCACGTATCGCTCGCCCGGCGATACATGGTCGGTATCCGTCTGGGGCAAGAACATCTTCGATAAATACGCCTTGGCGAACACGATCATCACCGCGCCGCTTTACGGCTTCGTGTCGGTCGGATCGCTCAGGCCGCCGAGAACCTACGGAGTGACCGTCGGCTTCGACTTCTGAGTCGCGGGAACATCGGATGTTGGAGGCATTCAGGATAGGCCGCCACAAGGTCTATCGGATCGAGGAATGGCAGGGCGGGTTCAGCCCGCCCGACGCTCTCTTCGCGGAATACGATCCCGGCGTCTTCGCCGGAGGATGGACCGGGATCGTGCCGGACTTTCTGCGCACCGGGCTCGTTTATGGCTATTTGCAGAGCTGGGTGATCGATACCGGGACCCAGCGGGTGCTGGTCGATACCGGAGCGGGAAACCGCAAGGAGCGGCCAGGCATCCCGATTTTCGGCGACCTGGAAGGCGATTTTCTCGACCGGTTGGGCGAGGCAGGCTTTACCCCCGAGGACATCGACAAGGTCTTCTGCACCCATCTTCATATCGATCATGTCGGTTGGAACACCAGGCTAATCGGGGATGCGTGGGAACCGACATTTCCCAACGCGACCTATTATTTCCCCGCTCTGGATGAAGAGGCGTGGAATCCCGAAAAGGAAACCTACCGCTCGCTGACAGGGGCGGCGGTAAACGCCAATGTTTTCGAAGACAGCGTGGCGCCGATCATCGCTGCCGGACAGGCGGAACTGATCGAAAATGGTGCGACGATCGCCGAGGGCATGATCGCGCATGATTCGCCCGGCCACACGCCGGGGCATATGGTCCTGGAAGTGGAGAGCGAGAGTGCAATCGCGCTGTTCACGGGGGACATACTGCACCACCCGGTTCAAATTCAGCGGCCTGACTGGAACAGCGTGTATTGCGAGAACCGGGAGGAAGCCGTGCGGACGCGGCGCGCGATACTGGGGCGTGCCGCCGACCGGGGCGCCCGCATCGTGCCCGCGCATTTCGCGGCCCCGCATTCGGTTTTCGTCGAGCGTATCGGCGGGGATTTTCGCCCACTCTTCCGCGCCGGATCGAGAGCGTAGCCTCCTGACGCATCATCGGTTCAATCCTGTGCCGACATAGCCCCGAAGACGTTTTGCAACCGGAGCTGCGTTCGCGCAGCTCCGGCATGCTGCCGTATCCGACGGGCCGACCCGGCGGGATGCCGGTCCGGGGTCGGTTTGGGGGTGCAGGGCGCGTCGACGGGATTTCAGCCCGTCTTCGCCGTGTGGGCCGCCCCCGCGCTATCGCTGCTGAAAACGAGATCGCTTTCCTTCGGTTTGCGCGTCATTCGCCAGAAGGCATCGTTGCGCCAGGGGGTGATGGCGATCACGCGGCCTTTCGAGTTGCGATACCAGTTCTCGGTTCCAGGATGCGTCCAGACCAGCTTCTCATGGGCTTCGTCGATCCGGTGGAGGTAATCCTCATAGACCGCGTCGCGGACCTCCACGGTTCGCGCGCCGTGCTCGCTTGCGGAAAGCACCACTTCTCCGGCGAAGTGCATCTGGTTCTCGATGTTACGGATCATGCTGCCGCCGTGACCGGAGCCGACATTGGGGCCGAGAAGGATGAAGAAGTTTGGAAAACCGGGGACCAGCGTTCCCAGATAGGCGGCTGCGTCGTCCTTGCCCCATTTGTCGTGCAGAAGCTGCCCTTCACGACCGACGATGTCGTAGGATCCGAGCACTTGGGTCGTCTCAAAACCCGTGGCGAGGATAATAACATCGGCATCCACGCTCTTGCCGGAAGATGAATACAGCGTCTTGCCCTCGATCTTCGCGAGATGCTCGGGAATGAGCTCCACGTTATCTTTCTTGATGGTCCGGTACCATCCATTGTCCAGCAGCATGCGCTTCGCGAAGGGCGGGTAATCGGGCAGCACATGTTCGATGAGATCGGGCCTGTCCGCCAACTGCTCCTTCACATAGCGCGTGAATGCACGGCGATGACCGTCATTGATCTCGTTGACCGCACGGTCGGGGTGGGTCCATTCGGGATCGCGGAACAGCGTGCCATGCACACGGTCGTTGAAGGTCCAGGACAAACGCTGTTCCAGCCATGCGCGATATAGCGGAACCACCTGCATGAGATAGCGGACACCTTCGGGAATGGTCTTGCGAAACTGCGGGAAAGGTGCCGCCCATTGTTTGGACCGGGCGAAGATGGTCAGGCTTTCCACCTCGTCGGCAATCGCGGGGGCGACCTGCATGCCCGAGGCGCCATTGCCGATTACCGCCACCCGCTTGTCCATCAGGTCGACATCGTCCGGCCAGCAACTGGTGTGGTAGACATCGCCCCGGAAATCATCGAGGCCGTCGATCTTCGGATATTTGGGAGTGTTGAGGATGCCGACCGCGCTGAACAAATAGTCGGCGCTATGGGTTTCGCGGTTGCCCTGCGGCGTGGTGACGGTCACATCCCATTTGCCGGTTTGCTCGTTCCAGCGGGCCTCCTCCACATGGGTCTGGAACCGCGCGCTTTCATAGAGGTCGAACTCTTTCGCCGTGTCGAGCAGATACTCCTCGATTTCATCGCGCAGCGGGAAATACATCGACCAGTCGTTCGGTCGGCACGAGAAGGTGTAGGTCAGGGACGGCGTGTCCACTCCGCATCCGGGATATTTGTTTTCGAACCATGTCCCGCCGAAGTCCTCGTTCTTTTCGAACAGAATGTAGGGAACGCCCAGCTTCTGAAGCTCGATACCCGCGCAAATGCCCGAGACACCGCCGCCGATGACAATCGCACTCTTGTGGGCAGGGATGACAGTGTCGGCCTCGTTTTCCGCTTCGTCGAACTCCATGCCCGCAGCGATGATGTCGCCATATTCCTGCGGTACATGTTCGGTCATGGCGACGGTCAACATTTCCGCGAGGCGCCGGTTGTCGGGACGCGGAACGGCGAGTTCCCGGCCTTCGAGCCATGCGTCGATGGCGGCGCTTGCGGCATTGCGAATTTCGTTCTGGATATTCTCGGGCAACTGGCCGCTGTCATTGTCGTCGAGCCCGGGCGAACGCTTGGGAGCATAGGGTTCGTTCAGCCAGCGCTCCTCGCCCGTCATCTGGTAGAGAACCAGCAGAAGAGCCGGAATATTGGCCTTGGCGATACCCTCTCGCAGGAGTTCTCGATCCGCATCGGCTGGAGAGACCGGGCGGTGCGTGAAAGGATGGTTCATGAAAGGAATGTCCTATGGTTTTGGGCAGCCTGCTGCTGTCTGGATTTCGGTGGCGAGACGGTTCATTCGCCGAAACTTTCGCGCCTGACGCGCAGGCCCGCGGCTTCACGGTCCCAAGTGTCTTCGGTGATCCCTTCCGCCCTCAGTTCGGTTTTCATGACCTTCGCCGAAGGCGTTTTGGGTAGTTCGTCGAGCAGACGAATGTATCTGGGCACCATGAAATACGGCATGGTATCGATCAGGAATTCGGCCAGTTCGCGCGGATCGATCGCTTGGCCGGGAACCGGTGCGACGACCACCATGACCTCGTCTTCCGAATACTCGCTGGGGACGGCAATGGCAGCGGCTTCACGCACCGCCGGGTGACGACACACATCGGCTTCGACTTCGAAAGAGGAGATATTCTCGCCCCTGCGGCGGATGGCGTCCTTCACGCGGTCGACGAAATAGAAATAGCCATCCTCGTCGCGGCGAAAGGCGTCTCCGGTATGAAACCATCCGTTGCGCCAGGCTTCTGCGGTGGCCTCGGGATTGGCGTTATAGCCGCTGTTCATTGCCCACGGACGATCGGTGCGGACCAGCATTTCGCCGATTTCGCCGACCGGAACTTCGCAATCGTTCTTGTCGACCAGCCGCACCTCGACGCCACTTCGGGGCTTCCCGCAGGTGCCGATCTTGGTCGGGTTCGCTTCGGACACGACCGGAGATGAAATCTCCGTCATGTTGAAGATCGTATAGATGTCGATGCCAAACCGTTCGGTGAAGGCGGGCGCGTCTCCGGTCAGTGGCACCATGAAAGCCTTCTTGACCGTGTGATCGCGATCTGCCGGGCCCGGTTCGGCTTTCAGCAGGAAGGTGGCCATGACGCCCAACAGAAAGACCACGGTCGATTTGGTCGATTTGGCCACCGCCCAGAATTCGTCGGTCGAGAAATTGTCGATCATCGCCACCGAACCGCCACGGGCGAGCATGACGAAGGGCGGCCCCATCCCGCCGATATGGAAGATGGGGGCAACGCACATATAGCGATCGTCCTCGCCCACCATCGGCCAGGATTCGGGGCCGGCATTGGAGAACATGTGCAGATAGGAGGACAGGACCCCCTTGGACGGCCCCGTGGTGCCGGAGGTGTAGATGATCGACTGGATGTCCCACGGTTCGATCGGCCGTTCCAGCGGGAGGGGGTCCTGCGGATCGCCCGAAAGGCTGCCGAACGCCGTGACCGGCCGCGGTGCGGAAGATGGCTGGTTGTCCGTCGTCACCACCAACCTCTCCACCTTGGCGAGATCGATTTCCGACAGGCGAGGAAGCAAGTCCGGATGTACCAGGAGGAAGCGGGCACCCGAATTCGCGATCACGTGCTGCAACAGGCTGCCGCGATAGGCCGTGTTGAAGGGCACGAACACTGCGCCGATATAGTTGATCGCATAAAAGGCGATCAGCGCTTCCCGTCCGTTGGGCAGCCACACGGCAACGTGTTCTCCCTGCCGAACGCCGAGTTCGCGAAGGCCGGCGGCCTTGGCGCGGACCTTCTCCTGCAATTCGCCGAAGGTCCATTCCTCTCCGTCCGCAAAGACGACATGCGCCTTGTCGGTCCGCTCGTCCGCCCATTTGTCGAGCAGGTATCGCAGGACACACTCGTCGCGGTTCGGAACGCGTGGATCGGTGAAATCGCGTTGTTTGGTCATACCGCCCCCTCAAGCTGCCAGATTCAGGATTTGCATTACGTCGTCGGCGGTTCTCACCGGGCGCGGATTGGTCCGGCCCCAGATGTCGAGCAGCGTGTATTCGGCGATTTGCCGGAATTGCGCCTGGTCCACTCCGACCTCGCCCAGCGTGCGGGGCATGCCGAGCCCGCGAATGAAGGCGTCCAGCGCTTGTGCCGCGGTAGGATGCGTGTTGCCGAGAATGGCCAGCGTGCGATGCTGGCGGCTATCGTCATATTCCGCATTCCATTGGAGGACGTAAGGCGCCATGACGCACGAACAGTGGCCGTGCGGCACATCGCATGTCCCGCCCAGAATGTGGCCGATCGCGTGACTGGCCCCATCGGCACGCCCCCGATGATACTGATCATCGATTGCCAGGCGCCAATCTGGCATTTCAGGCGCGCCTCCAGATCATTCGGATCGGCTTTGACCCGGGGAGGCCTTCGACCAGCAGTTTGAGCGCGCTTTCGGCAAGCCCATCGGCGAAATCGTTGGATTTGTCGGAGGACAGCGTTTCGATGGCATGGTCCACCGAACGAACGCCGGTGGAAAGCCAGAGCCATGCGGGGTGTGCATCGTGATCGCGGGGTCCAGCACCACCATGACCGGTGCCATGTCGCGATGCTCGTAGGCCTGCTTGTGCTGGGTGCCTTCGTCGGTACAGCCCGAAAGAGCGTTGAATTCCCCGCCGGATAATGTGGTCGGCACGCAGATGACCGGAATGTCGGGGCCAACCGTGATCGGATTGATGACCTCGCCCTCTTCGCTGACATAGGTGCGCAGGGGTTCGAAATCCTCCACCGTGCGGACGTCATGCTTGACGAGCAGGCTGACGATCTTGGCCGCATCGGTCGCCGACCCGCCGCCGATCGATACGATAAGATCGGCACCGGCATCACGCGCGGCCTCGGTGGCTGCAAGCACATCGGCGCGCGGGGCGTGCGGTGCTATGCCGCTGAACGTCCCCGCATGGCGCGAGCCGAGGGCCTTCTCGATCTTGGAGATTTCCTCGGTCTTCTCCCTCAGGGTAGAGGAGGCGATGAGAAATACTTTCCGGCAATTCATGGCCTGTGCTTGATCCAGCAGGGCATCTGCCGCCGGTTGGCCCATGGTGACACGTTCGGTTCGGGTGAACCGTAGCTCGCTGGGTATGACGCTTCCCATCTCGAATCCTCTCCTCTGTCGATGCCCGCTTTTCGCGGGTCGTCTTTTGGAATAGTGACAGGCAAAGCATATACTGGCTAGTATATTTTTCAACTTACGGGAATATTCTTGGGAGACGACATGAGCGAAATGCAGGCCGATGCGGTCAATTCGGAGGCGAAGGGGCCGATGCCTCTGGCCGAGATGAGGGTTCTCGAATTCTCCGGGCTGGGGCCTACCCCGTTCGGGGCGATGCTGCTCGCCGATCTCGGAGCCGAATGCATTCGCATTCAACGCGCCGGAACGATCAATCCATTGGGCGGAGATGCCAAATTCGATTTCGTTTTCCGGGGAAGACCCACCATCTCGCTCGACCTCAAATCGGAAGGGGGGCGTGATCTGGTCCTCGACCTCGTCCGCAAAGCCGATGTTCTCATCGAAGGCTATCGCCCCGGCACGATGGAGCGCCTGGGGTTGGGTCCCGACGAGTTATGCAGCCTGAACGAACGGCTGATTTATACGCGCATGAGCGGGTGGGGGCAGGATGGGCCGCTCAGCCGGAAAGCCGGGCACGACATCAATTATCTTGCTCTGAGCGGCGGGCTCTTTCCGATCGGGCCGTTTGACGGCCCGCCGACACCGCCACTCAATCTCGTCGGGAATTTCGGCGGCGGCGGCATGTTCCTTGCCATGGGAGTGCTGGCCGCGCTGCAAGAACGCCAAAGGTCCGGCATGGGGCAGGTGCTCGACGTCGCCATGATAGACGGAATCAGCGTCCTGATGACGCAATTGGCCGGCTGGATGCAGATGGGTCAGTGGTTTCCCGGTCGAGGGGGAAACCTCCTCGATGGAAGCGCCTATTTCTATCGCTGCTATGGAACCGCCGATGAACGCCATATCGCGGTTGGCGCGCTGGAAAAACCGTTTCACGATGCGTTCATTGCGGGTCTCGGCTTGCGGACGGAGGATTTTCCCGACCATCTGAACCCACGGCATTGGCCCGACCGTGCCGCATCGATCGCGTCCATCATCAAGAGGCGACCGATGCGGGAATGGGAAACGCGGTTTGCCGATCGCGATGCCTGCGTAACACCCGTTCTCACGCTTCAAGAAGCCGCGACGAGCACGACGAATGATACCCGCGGTTCGCTGATTTCCGGAAAGGCGGCTTTCCAGCCGCGTCCTGCACCGCGATTTTCCCGATCGCCTGTGCGGACACCCCCGGAAACGGTCGAGGAGGCCGCGGATGTGCGGGCCGTTCTCGAACGGTGGGGTGTGGCCGGGACGGCGAACCTGCCCGCCTAGGGGCTGATATATTCGCTCTTCAGCTACGCGCGACCGTTGTCAGGGGTTCTGCCGTAACAGGATAGCCGAGATCTTCGCCGATCTCGAGCCAGGTCTTCCCGTCGCGTTCGCCCATATGGGGCGTGATCGTGCGCACTGGGATAGCCTCGGCCTGCGCCTTGGCCTCGGCGAAGCTGTCGAACTGCGCGAGCCGCTCGAGATTGCGGCGGGTAGGGAAAATGATCTTGATGTCGCCCTTCTCCGCCGCGTCGAGCGCCCCTTGGGCGGTGGTCCAGAAAAGATGCGTGTTTTCCGAAAGATCGGCCTCGATCTCGACCGCGCCGGTGCCCAGATCGGCAAGGTAGAAACGCGTATCGTACACGCGCGGAATATTCTCGTTTTTCGGAAACCAGCGGGCGAAAGGCACAAGCTGGTCGAGCTCCAGTTCCCAGCCGAAATGATCGAGCACCGGCGAGAGTTCGCCGGTCTCCTGCAGGAAATCGCGGGCCGCACGCGCCTTTGCAGCGTCGATCTCGCCGGACAGGCCGATGACCAGGCCCGTTTCTTCCAGCGTTTCGCGCACCACCGCCACTTGATGGGCGGCTTCCTCCGGGTCCAGCGGGCCGCCCACTGCGGCACCGAGATCGAAATCGGCCGGATCCACCCGCCCGCCGGGAAAAACCGCCATACCCCCGGCAAAGACCATTTCGCGCGAACGGATGGTCATCAGGAGCTGCGGAGGACCGCCTTGCGGGGCATTGCGAAAGATGACCACAGTTGCTGCGGGGATGCCCTCGGACCCGGTATCGCTTTGCTCACTCATGTTCACGTAGTGGCCGGAGGCGGGCGCATTGCCAAGGGCAAAGGTATCGCGATACTGTCGACATTCTTTACATTAAGCGATACGCCGAAAAGGGCGTTAAGCATATCATTCGCGGAATTCGTCCGACTTCCCGATTTTGGCATACCCTGTGCATTCTATCCGTACGTCCCGTTCAGATCTTCAAACGGGGGTGTCAGCCCAAAGGTCTCCAAACCCGACACCCGAGACGCATAAAGGCCCGCACGGAAGTCTAACCGTGCGGGCCTTACCCGTTTGGGTCTCAGGGCGAATGGTTCGAAGGGGACAGAGGCGAGGCGTGTCGCCACCCATGGAACCCTACGAAGGCAATTACCCCATATAGCTTTGGATCGAGCCGTCTCGCGGGCGGAAAAGATCAGGACGCTTTGGCGACCTGCTTGTCGTCCATCATCTGCTGAAGCTCGCCAGCCTCGAACATCTCCATCATGATATCGCTACCGCCGACGAATTCGCCCTTCACATAGAGCTGGGGAATGGTCGGCCAGTCCGAATAGCTCTTGATGCCCTGGCGGATTTCCATGTCCTGAAGGACATCGACACTGTCATAGGCGACACCGCAATGGTCGAGAATCGCCACCGCGCGGCTCGAAAAGCCGCATTGCGGAAACAGCGGGGTGCCCTTCATGAAGAGGACGACATCGTTGCCGCCGACGATATCGGCGATGCGCTGGTTGGTGTCGGACATCGGGTCCGTCCTTTATATAGAATTTGACCTGTCGGGTTCAGGTGGGGGCTTGAGTTGTCAGTTGCAAGGCGTGCAGTTCGCCGCCCATTCGCTCTCCGAGGGCATCGTAAACCAGCTTGTGCTGCTTAACTCGAGTGAGCCCCGCGAATTGCGGAGCCGTGACCTTCGCAGCCCAGTGATCGTTATCGCCTGCCAGATCGCGCATTTCCACGACCGCGCCCGGAAGTGCCTCTTCGATCAGCGTCACGATGTCGTCCGCAGCCATCGGCATTGTGTCAGTTCCGCTCGCTCATGAACTGGCGGCGCGCCTCGATGGCGCATTCTTCCAGCTTCGCGCGGATGTCGGATTCGCTTACATCGCATTCGGCAGCCGTGAGATCGCCCAGCAGTTTGCGGATCACGTCTTCGTCGCCCGCTTCCTCGAAGTCCGCCTGCACGACCGCCTTTTTATAGGCATCCGTCTCTTCCTGGGTCAGGCCCATCTTCCCGGCGGCCCATTCACCGACCAAGCGATTGCGGCGGGCGGCGATTTTGAAAGCATTTTCCTCGTCGAAAGCGAACTTGGCTTCCTCGCCGCGCTCGCGATCCTTGAAATCGGTCATGTCAGTCCTCTCGGGATGGAATCTTGCGAGGCCGGAATAGGCGCGGGCGGCGTGTGAAACAAGAGATGAGTCCCCGCCAAGGCGCGGCTTGCAACAATCCCGCGCCATGCGAACCGGATATTCTCGCCGCCGCAGCAGCGGAAACAGCTATTCCATCGTGACGACGAGCTTGCCGATAGCGCCCCGGTTCTCCAGCTTCGCGATGGCTTCATGCGCGCGCTCGATGGGGTAGGTTTCGCTTACCAGAGGCTCGATCTTGCCGGCCTTCCACAGATCGAAGAGTTCCTCGATATTCGCCTGGTTGCGTTCAGGTTCGCGCGCCGTGAAGGCGCCCCAGAACACACCCCGGATGTCGCAGCTCTTCAACAGGGTCAGGTTGAGCGGCATCTTGGCGATTCCCGCCGGAAACCCGACGACGAGGAAGCGGCCTTCCCAGGCGATCGAACGCAGCGCGGGTTCGGAATAGTCGCCGCCAACGATGTCGTAGACGATATCGGCACCGTTCGGACCGACCGCCGCCTTGAAGTCGCCTGCAAGCTGTTTGGAAGTGTCCTTGTCGAAAGGTGCGCGTGGGTAGATCACGACTTCGTCGGCCCCCGCCTTCCTGGCAACTTCGCCTTTCTCCTCGGTCGAGACCGCTGCCACCACGCGGCAACCATAGGCCTTGGCCAGTTCGACCGCCGACAGGCCGACACCGCCCGCGGCGCCCAGCACGAGTACGGTCTCGCCTTCCTTGATCTCGCCGCGATCCTTGAGCCCGTGAATGGTCGTACCGTAAGTCATCAGCAGGGCGCTGGCTTTCACCAGGTCGATCCCGTCGGGCACCTTGAACAGGCGGGCGGCTGCCACGGCGACCTTTTCCTGCAAGCCGCCATTGCCGACGCCGCACATGACCTTGTCGCCCACGGCGAAGCCTTCGACCCCTTCGCCCAGTGCCTCGATGGTGCCGGAAATTTCGCCCCCCGGCGCAAAAGGACGGGATGGCTTGAACTGATACAGATCGCGAATGATCAGCGTGTCGGGAAAATTGATTGCGCAGGCAGCGACCTTGACCAAAACCTCACCCTTGCCGGGCGTCGGCTCGTCGATATCCTCGACGACGAGGGTTTCCGGGCCACCGACTTCCTTTGAAAGGACTGCCTTCACGCTGCATCTCTCCTGCTTGGTTTATCGAGCCAGGGCATGGCGCCCTCGCGCATTTGTTCGTGTTTCGTGATCGCGCTCTCGCTGCCGAGCGTCAGGCCGATTTCGTCGAGCCCTTCGAGCAGGCAGCGCTTGCGGAACGGGTCGATCTGGAAGGTGAAGCGGTCCTGAAACGGGGTCGTGACGACCTGGTTTTCGAGGTCGATCGCGATTGGCTGATCCTTCGCGACCTCGAGCAGGCGGTCGACCTGTTCCTGCGGCAATTCGACTGCAAGGATGCCGTTCTTGAAGGCATTGCCCGCGAAGATGTCGGAAAAGCTCGGCGCGATGACCGCGGTCAGACCCATGTCGAGCATGGCCCATGCCGCATGTTCACGGCTCGACCCGCAGCCGAAATTGTCGCCCGCGATAAGGATCGGCGCATGGGCGAAATCCTCCACGTCGAAGGGATTGCCGGGGGCCGCGCGGATCGTTTCGAACGCACCCTTGCCAAGGCCTTCGCGGCTGACGGTCTTGAGCCAGTGCGCGGGAATGATCACGTCGGTATCGATATTCTTGAGGCCGAGCGGAATCGCGCGGCCTTCGATGGTCGAGACAGCTTTCATTATCTGGCGCTCTTGGGAAAGGTGGGCAGCCGGTCGAGATGGCGGGGATCGTGCTGGATCACGATGGTCGCATCGAGATTGTCGGCCATCTGGTCGAACCGGTGGAACGATGCGAGCGTGTCCGCGCGGTCGGTATTGAAGACAGGGACGCCCTTGTTTTCGATCTGCTCTTCGAAATGATAGAGATCGCCGGTGAGCATGTAGGTGCCCGATTGCGGGAGCTCGACCACAAGCGATTTATGCCCCGGCGTGTGGCCGTGCATCGCCACCATACGCACGGAACCGTCGCCGAACACGTCGTGATCGGCGGCAATACGCGTCACTTTACCACTGGCACCGTCGGCAAGCCATGGGGCGAGCTGGGCACGGGTTGCTTCCATCCGGCCCGAAGCGACGGCTTCCGCATCGCCGCGCCCGATCAGCAGCTCTGCATCGGGAAAGCCCGCCGCCTGGCCTATGTGATCGTCATGATAGTGGCTTATACCGACGAAAGTGATGTCGGACGGTGTCAGCTCGATTTCGGCGAGTTGCTCCGCAATGGTCTTGTCGATGCTCAGCGTGAAAACCCACTGTGTCGTGCTGGTACCCTTCAGCGCCGCGGGCAGGCCGGTATCCCACAAGAGATACCTGTCGCCGTTGCGTATCAGGTAACAGCTATCCGCCAGGATGCGGGCTTCGCCATCGTAGAGATGCGTGTCGGAAAACGGTGCGGTGTCGCTGAGTTCGATCGTGCCGCAATCGAGCCGCCACATCTCGATGTCCGGTTCGGTTTGTGCCGCGGCCGGCATGCCAAGGCCCGCCAGCAGCGTGGCCAGCAAAATTGATTTCGGCGACATGTTTCTCTCCCCCTTGGCGTGCGAACTCAATCGGTTTCGGGATTCTCCCCCGAGGGAATAGGCCCCGGCTGTTTCGGGGCGTTCTTCCTTTCCTTGCGCTTGTTCGCATAGAGCAGGGCTGCGGCGACGGCGGCGGAGCCGATGGCTCCGGCGATAGCGGCTTTTCCGGAAAGCTTTTTGGTCATGTTCCCTCAATGGTTAGCCGTCATCGGCTTGGCAAGGGGGCAGCTTGCGTACATCGGTGAGGCGCCCGGTGACAGCGGCGGCGGCGGCCATGGCGGGGCTGACGAGATGCGTTCGCGCCCCCGGCCCCTGGCGGCCGACGAAATTGCGGTTGCTGGTCGAAGCGCAGCGTTCGCCCGGCGGGACCTTGTCCGGGTTCATCGCGAGACAGGCGGAACAGCCCGGTTCGCGCCATTCGAACCCCGCATTCGTGAAAATGCGATCGAGTCCCTCGGCTTCCGCCTGTCGCTTCACAAGCCCCGAACCGGGCACCACGATGGCCCAGCGCACGCTCGGCGCCTTGGTGCGGCCGTTCAGCACTTCCGCGGCGGCGCGCAAATCTTCGATCCGGCTGTTGGTGCAGCTTCCGATAAAGATGTTCTCGACCGCGATGTCCTCGATCAGCGTTTCAGGCGCGAGGCCCATGTAATCGAGGCTTTTCCTGGCTGCCTCCTGCTTGGATGGATCCGCGAAACTGTCGGGGGAAGGGACGCGGCCGCCCACGGGCACGACGTCTTCGGGGCTCGTGCCCCAACTGACCGTCGGCTCGACATCGGCGGCATCGATGACGATCGACTTGTCGAAGGTCGCCCCCTCGTCGGTGGCGAGGGAACGCCACCATTTCACGGCACGATTCCAGTCCTGGCCCTTGGGCGCGTAGGGCTTGCCTTCGAGATAGGCGAACACCTTGTCGTCGGGCGCGATCAGGCCGGCGCGCGCACCGCCTTCGATGCTCATATTGCAGACGGTCAGGCGGCCCTCGACGCTCATCTCCTCGAAAACACGCCCGCGATATTCGATCACATGGCCCGTGCCGCCAGCGGTTCCGATCACGCCGATGATGTGCAGGATCAGATCCTTCGGAGTAACGCCGGGGCCGAGCGTGCCTTCGACGCGCACCTCCATCGATTTCGACTGGCGTAGCTGGAGAGTCTGCGTGGCGAGCACATGCTCGACCTCGCTCGTTCCGATGCCGAAGGCCAGCGCCCCCACGCCGCCATGCGCGGCGGTGTGGCTGTCGCCGCAGACGATGGTCGCGCCCGGCAGCGAAAAGCCTTGCTCCGGCCCGACGACGTGAACGATTCCCTGCTCGGGCGCGACCGCATCGATATAGTCGATGCCGAAAGACGGTGCGTTGCGTTCCAGCGCGGCAAGCTGCGCGGCGCTTTGCGCATCCTCGATCGGAAGCCGCGATCCGTCCGCCGCCACGCGCGCCGTCGTGGGCAGGTTATGGTCGGGAACGGCAAGGGTAAGATCGGGACGCCGCACCCTGCGACCTGCGAGGCGCAGCGCCTCGAAGGCTTGCGGGCTGGTGACCTCGTGAACGAGGTGGCGGTCGATATAGATCAGGCAGGTTCCGTCATCGAGCCGTTCGACAACGTGGCTGTCCCAGATCTTCTCGTAGAGTGTGCGCGGTTTGCTGGCCATCGGGGCGGAGTGTGCGGCAGCTTTGCCACGCCTGCAAAAAGGCAAATCCAGAGTCTTCCAAACTTAACCTATCTCTGCTCTATTAACAGACATGTCAGCAAAGCCATTTTCCTTCCCGATCAAAGTGATTCCCTCGGACATCGACTTCATGGGGCACGTGAACAATGCGCGCTATCTGAACTGGGTGCAGGATACGGTTCTGGCGCACTGGCAAAAGCTGGCCCCCGCGGAAGAGGTGGCCAGCAAGGCCTGGGTCGCGCTGAAACACGAAATCACCTACCGGAAACCCGCGTTTCTCGATGACGAGGTGATCGCCGAAACGGTGCTCGAGAAGATCGCCGGCGCGCGCAGTTTCTATAACACGGTGATCCGCCGCGGCGAGGATGTGCTCGCCGAGGTGAAAAGCATGTGGTGCTGCATCGATGCCGAAAGCCTGCGGCCTGCGCGCATCAGCCGCGATGTGGCGGAAACCTTCTTTGGTCTTCCGCGCAAGCAGGAACCCTTTGCCGACGAATAGTGCTTGCAAGTGGGCTTTGCCTGCGAGGCGATAGCCTTTATACCGACATCATGGATTTCCTGGTTCCCGCCCTTCTCGTGCTCGCCACCATTTTCGCGATGGAATGGGTGGCGTGGGCAAGCCACAAATACATCATGCATGGTTTCGGCTGGGGCTGGCACCGCGACCATCACGAGCCGCACGATAACATGTTCGAAAAGAACGATCTCTACGCTATCGTGGGCGCGGCGATGAGCATTTCGATGTTCGCGCTGGGCAGCGAGTGGGTGATGGGGAAAAATGCTTGGTGGCCGGGCACGTGGATCGGCCTCGGCATCCTGTTTTACGGCGTCATTTATACCTTGGTGCATGATGGGCTCGTCCATCAGCGCTATTTCAGATGGGTCCCGAAAAAGGGATATGCCAAGCGTCTGGTTCAGGCGCATAAGCTGCATCATGCAACTGTCGGCAAGGAAGGCGGGGTGAGCTTCGGCTTCGTTTTCGCGCGCGATCCGGCCAAGCTGAAAGCGGAACTCAGGCGCCAGCGCGAAGCGGGAATCGCCGTGGTCCGCGAAAGCGCCGGAGCCTGAGCCCATCTCCGACCCGCTCGACCTGTCCGGCGATTGGGATGGCAGCTTCAGCTATCCCGGAGGCCTGGCAATCACGCCGTTTCGTGTGCGTATATCGGACAAGGGCGGACGGTTTTCCGGTTCGGTGATCGAACCGGATTTGTTCCAGCCAGAACGGACAATCGGTGCCGAGATTTCCGGCCATCGCCAGGGCCGATCGGTCGATTTCACCAAGACCTATATCGATCCTGTGGAAGGCTACGAAAATCCGGTCGACTATGTCGGGCAGCTCTCCGGCGATGGAATGGTCGTCTCGGGAGTGTGGAGCCTGTTCGATATGAACAGGACATTCGAAATGTACCGCGAGGAGCAGGTGGCGGCCATGGAAAAGGCCGAGACCGCGCAAACGGTCCCGGCCTCGGGAATGCTCTTCTAGGTTTAACCGACCATATCTTGCGCAGGGTTACTTCGCGTAATTGACGTACAGCCCGTGAATCAGGCCCGGAATGAAGCCGAGCAGCGTGAGCACGAGGTTCAGAAGCGTCGTCCCGCCGAGGCCGTGTTTCAGGGCAACACCGAGCGGGGGCAGCAAGATGGTCGCGATCAGAATGAGAATTGCCATTGAGGGTGTCCTTTCGTCTACCCTCCCGTCGTTCGTCAATTCAACGGCTTAGAAGCTGCCCGGTTCCGGGAGTTACTCGTTGCGCGTTGCGATCCAGCCCCCGCAGATGACGAGTATGGCTATGGATATCCAGTACCAGGGATGGCCCAGCGTGTACCATGTGAACACCGCACCGGTCGCCATGGCGCCGATCGCCATGGTCTTGGCGCGGCGACTGATCGCGCGGCGTTCGCGCCAATCCTGCACCTGCGGGCCCCAATGCGGATGGTCGAGAATTTTCTGTTCGAGCTCCGGGCTCGACCGGGCAAAGAAATAGACGGCGAGCAAGAGGAACGGCACTGTCGGTACGATCGGCAGCGCCGCCCCGACCGCGCCCAATCCCAGCGCGGCGAAGCCCAGACCCTTATAGACCGGGCGCTTCATATCATCGCGCTGCGATGCGCGCGGCGTGTTCTTTCACCAGTGCGATCATATTGGGCACGCCTTGGGTGCGGTTGCTGGAAAGCTGGTTCTTGAGGTCGAAGGGTTCGAGCGCCGCGGCGATATCCATTTGCGCGACTTCGCCTGCGGGCTTGTCCTGCACGGCGGAAATAACCAAGGCTACGATCCCTTTCGTGATCGCGGCATTGCTGTCGGCCAGGAAATGCAGTTTCTCCTCGGTGCCGGTGGGATATACCCAGACCTGCGCGCTGCAGCCCCGCACCAGAGTGGCATCGGTCTTGAGCGCTTGCGGCATGTCTTCAAGCTCGCGGCCAAGCTCGATCAGAAGCCGATAGCGTTCGTCGGCCTCGAGAAATTCGTATTCTTCGGCAATGTCGGAAAGTGTGCGCATAGCGCGCCCTTAGCGGGCTGGTCGGCAAGCGTCCATCGGCCTCAGCCGGACAGGCCGCCGGGACGGGTGAAGGCGTAATATACCACATAGAACCAGCCGAAAAAGCCGTGGATCGCGGCCCAGATGATCGATTTGTGCAAGCCCCAACTGATCGCGACCGCGATGGCGCTGCCGAGGCCGATACCCGCTCGCGCGGCGTCGGTTCGCGCGACGCTCACAGATCCACTCCGCTTGCGATCGCTTCGAGCTTCTTGATCCGCTCCTTCAAGTCGGAAAGCTCGATGCGTGCGGCACCGATCGATGAACCGCCATCGTGTTCCTCACTGGCGCGGGTGCGTTCCAGTTCCTGGCGTTTCAGGGCAAGCCAGCCATGCCAGGCCCTGAGCAGCGCACCCGCGACGATGGTCAGACCGACCAGCGATGCGCCTGCGATTATCATTGTCGGTTCGAACATCACCTCATGTCCTCCTTGAACCCTGCCGCCCTCAATCCGCCTGCTTGTCGCGCAGGGCTTCGATTTCGGCGGCGATCCTCTTCGTTTTGCGGGCATCGAGCGAATTGCTGTCGGTCGCAATTCGTTCGAGAACCTTGATCCGTTCGCGCAGTTCCTCGATCTCGCGCCTTGTTTCGGCATCGTCGGATGCTGCACGGCTTTCATTCCCGTATTCATCGGTCACGATACCGTGCCTTGCGCGGTTCCACTGGGTTACACCCCAGACCAGGATCGCGATAATGGCAACGATTACCCAGCCGCTCATTGCGTGCACTCCTGCGGCGCGGTGCGGTCCTCGATCTCCTGCAGGTCGCGCAATTCCTCGATCTGCGACGCGAGCGCGTGATTGCTGTCGGTCGCGATCCGCTCGAGCACGCGGATGCGCTCTTCGAACTTGCGGAAGTCGGCATTGCCGACTGTGGTCTGCAATGCTCTGGCCTGCTCGATCTCGGCCTTCAGTTCGAGCTTGCGCTCGTCATGCCGGATAGTGCGGCGATGGATGAGGTGCGCAGTTCGGGTCGCGAGTATCACCATCACCAGAATGAAGCCGAAGATGAGGAGAAGATCGGGATCCATCAGTTCACCTCCTCGCGCTCACGAAGTCGGTCGATCTCGTGGGTCAGCTGATAACCGCTGTCGGTCACGATGCGTTCGACATTGCCGAGCCGATCCTTGAGCGAGCCGAGCTCTGCGCGCAGTTCGGCATTCTCCTGGGTCAGCAGCTTCACGCGTTCCACGGCCTGGTCGTTTTTCGGGTAGACAGCCTTGCCCCAGCTGTTTTCGAGCGGGTAGCCGTTCTTGATCCGCATCCAGGTGGTAACCACCCAGCCCGTGGCCATTATGGCGACGCCGGAGATGATCGCGGTTTCGGTCAGGAATTCCATTACGCTCTTTCCCCCTGCTTGATGTCCAACGGTACGCCGCCATCGCGTTCCTCGACAGAGCGCTGGTCGCGCAGCGCTTCGATCTGGGTCGCCACGTCGTAGCCCTTGTCGGTCACGATACGCTCGAGGACGCGAACCCGATCTTCGAGGTCCTGCACCTTGCTGGCGTATTGCGCGGCCTTTTCGGCGGTAGCCTGGGCGGTGGTCTGGACGTTCATTTGCGCAAGCTTCTGCTGATGCTTGGTCCAAATCGCCACAATCGGGATCATCAGCGCGATGATCGGGACGAATACGCCGATATTTTCCATGGTTCCTCCCCCTTCCTGATGGCCTTAGCGGAGGCGTTCGATTTCAGCGGTCAGCCGCGGATTGCTGCTGACGTAAAAGGTCTCGACATCGGCCAGACGGCGATCGACATCCTTCATCCGGGCGCGGATTTCGCGGGCCGTGCGTTTCGGATTCTGACGGACGCGCTGCCAATATTTGCTCTCGTCATGATCGACATAGAGGTGCGGTGGCTTCTTGTTCAGCAGCAGACCGGCAATGAAGTAGAACGGTATGGTCGAACCGCCGGACATGAAGGTCAGGCCGAGGAAGCCCAGGCGGACCCAGAACACGTTGACGCCGGTATAATCCGCGATGCCCGAGCAGACGCCCATCAGTTTCGCATTCTGCTTGTCGCGGTAGAGCGTGGTACGGGGGCTGTTCACTTGGATGCTCCTTTTTTCTCGGCCATCAGCTGTTCGAGTTCGCGCAGCTGCTGATTGTCCTGCTCGCTGTCATGGACGAGGCGGGCGGGACGAAATTCGGGATTGTCGCTGGCGACTAGGCGCTCGACCGTGTCCATGCGGTCGTCGAGACGTTTGGCGAGGCTGTAGAGCTCTTCGAGCAGGGCCTCGTCATCGGTGGTGATGGTGGCCGAAGTCTTCCACTTGGTGATATAGTGGAGGATGATCCACGGAAGCCCGATAAAGATTGCGGGGATGATGATGATCTCTTCCATGGGCTCAGTCCTCCTTGTCGGCGCTGCTCTTGCCGAGCGCCTTTTTCATCTGTTCGAGTTCGTCGTCGATCGCATCGGCGCCCTCCAGCGCGGCGATCTCGTCCGACAGGCTCGGCTTGTCCGATTTGTCGGCAATGCTCAGCGCATCGGCGCGCCCTTCGGCATAGTCGACCCGGCGCTCGAGCTGGTCGAAGCGCGATAGGGCATCGTCGACGCGTTCGTTGGTCATCAGGCTGCGCAGCTTCACGCGGTTCTCCGCACTTTCGAGCCGGGCGGCGATGGCCGTCTGACGGCTGCGTGCTTCGCGCAACCGGTTCTGCAGCTTCTGAATGTCCTGTTCATAGGCCCGCAGCGCATCGTCGAGGACGGCAA
The DNA here is from genome assembly GCF_003355455.1 of Erythrobacter aureus. Taxonomy (NCBI): domain Bacteria; kingdom Pseudomonadati; phylum Pseudomonadota; class Alphaproteobacteria; order Sphingomonadales; family Erythrobacteraceae; genus Erythrobacter; species Erythrobacter aureus. The sequence continues at coordinate 2,698,208 of NZ_CP031357.1, read as the reverse complement.
TTTCCTGCTTGAGCTGCTCGCTCATGTCGGCCGCCTTCTTCTTCTCGACGAGCGCGGCGCGGGCGAGGTCCTCGCGGTCCTTCGAAATGGCAAGCTGCGCCTTCTCGTTCCAGTCGATCTGAAGCTTGTCGAGCTTGACCGAGTGGCGATGCATTTCTTTCTGGTCAGCAATCGTGCGCGCGGCACTGGCGCGGACCTCGACCAGCGTCTCCTCCATCTCGAGGATGATCATGCGGATCATCTTCTGGGGGTCGTCCGCCTTATCGAGCATGTCGTTGAAATTGGCTGCGATAATATCGCGAGTACGGCTAAAAATGCCCATCAATGGTGCTCCACTGGAAAAAAAGTCCGATCCCTTGGACCGTCCGCCGTCGCGGGTCGGAGTCGGGGAGCGGCGCAACCGTTCTACCTCTTCCTCGATACGCGACAAGCGGGGGCGGGCCGAAGCGCCTTCGGCATTGTTGCCGTTGGGACTGTCGGGGGAGATGCGCTCCGGCCCTAGGGGATCGTGGTCGGGAGGCAAAGTCATGCAATCTCGACCTGTTCGTATGCCGCCACGACGGGTGTGGGTGTGGTAACCGCGATCTGCGAACTCAGCAGAACGAAAGTGGCCATTGCCGCAATGCTGGCAATGGCAGCCTGTCCAAGCTGGCTGCGGAAAAAGCTGCGGTTGTACATTTGGGTTACCTCCCTGGGGCCATGTGGCGGTGTTGCTGTTGTCCAATATTCAGCAAAGCTCGTGCCAAACTGGGAAAAACGCGGAAAACCAACAGTTTTAGGATTTTTCCGAACTCACGGATTGGTTCTTATTGCCAAGCATTGGGAAATTTCCCTATATCTTGGTCATGGAGCGGGAAAATCAGTTTATCGGCCAATCGGGTGCCTTTCTCGATGCGGTCGAGCGGGCAAGTCGTGCGGCACCTATGCGGCGGCCGGTTCTCGTCATAGGCGAACGGGGGACCGGCAAGGAACTGATCGCCGAACGCCTTCATCGTCTTTCCACCCGGTGGGACGAGCCGCTGGTGGTCATGAACTGCGCCGCCTTGCCCGAAACACTGATCGAGGCCGAATTGTTCGGTCACGAAGCCGGGGCTTTTACCGGTGCTACCAGAGTGCGGGCGGGACGGTTCGAAGAAGCCGACAAGGGGACGCTATTTCTCGACGAACTGGGCACTTTGTCCATGGGCGCGCAGGAAAGGCTGCTGCGCGCCGTGGAATATGGGGAAGTGACGCGGATCGGGTCGAGTCGGCCCACGCGGGTCGATGTGCGTATCGTCGCGGCCACCAATGAGGACTTGCCCGCCAAGGCCGCTCGCGGGGATTTTCGCGCCGACCTGCTCGATCGGCTCAGCTTCGAAGTCATCACCTTGCCGCCCCTGCGTGTGCGGGATGGGGACGTTGCCGTCCTGGCCGACTATTTCGGCCGTCGCATGGCGGCGGAACTCGGCTGGGAAGGGTGGCCAGGATTCGCGCCGCACGTTGCCGAGCAGCTCGAAAAGCATGATTGGCCCGGCAATGTTCGCGAGCTGCGCAATGTGGTCGAACGGGCGACATATCGCTGGGACGATTGGGGCCAACCTATCGGACACGTCGTGTTCGATCCCTTTGACAGCCCCTGGAAACCCGCAGGACTTCCGCCGAGCGGCGAGAGGGCGGGCATTGCGGCGACCGCGGCACAGCCCGCGCTGCAAGGCACCGATTACGAGAGTATCGACGACCTGCGCGCGGCGGTCGATGCGCATGAAAGGCAGATCGTCGAATTTGCGCTGGGCAAGCATCGCTGGAACCAGCGACAGACCGCCAAGGCGCTGGGGCTGACTTACGACCAACTACGCCATTGCATCAAAAAGCATGCTCTCGCCGATGATGGCTGATCGTCGCTTGCTTTTCGAGGGACTCGCGCCTATCTGACTTCCCATCCCGACATTGTCGTGACACTGGAGGGGCTGGCGCCGCAAGGGGCCGGCACGAAACGCCGTAGGCGCATTGAACGCGTATTCTGGAGATTGAATGGCCGATCTGGCACGCTTGACCGAAGTGATCGAACCCGAGGCAAAGGCGCTCGGCTTCGAGCTCGTGCGCGTCAAGATGATGCCCTCCGAAGCCGGTGACGGCGGTGAGGCGTTGCAGATCATGGCCGAGGATCCGGCGACCGGCCAGCTCGTCATCGAGCAATGCGCCGCGCTTTCGCGCCGTGTATCCGACCGGATCGACGAGATCGAGGAAGCCGGTGAGGTGCTGATCGAAGGCGCTTACCATCTCGAGGTATCCAGCCCCGGCATCGACCGTCCGCTGACCCGCGCGAAGGACTTCGCTGCATGGGCAGGGCACGAGGCCAAGATATCGATGGTCAAGGGCTATGACGGGCAGCGTAACATGCGCGGCGAATTGAAGGGCATCGACGGCGATATGGTCGCCATCGACGACCGAAAGGCGGGGGAGGTATCCATCCCCCGCGATCAGATCCATTCGGCGAAGCTCGTCTTGACCGACGCGCTTATTGCCGCCACCCAGCCGCTCGATACGAGCGGTGCCGACGAAATCGTCGAAACTCCCGACATTCCTGACGAAGAAAAGGCAGACGACTGATGGCCAGTGCCATTTCCGCCAACAAGGCTGAACTCCTCGCGATCGCCAACTCGGTCGCTTCGGAAAAGATGATCGACAAGGCGATCGTCATCGAGGCGATGGAAGAGGCGATTCAGAAATCTGCCCGCAACCGTTACGGCGCGGAAAACGATATCCGCGCCAAGCTCGACCCGCAAACCGGCGATCTGCGCCTGTGGCGTGTGGTCGAAGTGGTCGAAGAAGTGGAAGATTACTTCAAGCAGGTCGACCTCAAACAGGCGCAGAAGCTTCAGGACGACGCCAAGATCGGCGACTTCATCGTCGATCCGCTGCCGCCGGTCGATCTGGGCCGCATCGACGCGCAGAGCGCGAAGCAGGTGATCTTCCAGAAGGTCCGCGATGCCGAGCGCGAGCGCCAGTACGAAGAGTTCAAGGACCGCGCGGGCGAAGTCATCACCGGCGTGATCAAGTCGGTCGAATTCGGCCATGTGATCGTCAATCTCGGCCGCGCCGAAGGCGTCATCCGCCGCGATCAGCAGATCCCGCGCGAAGCCGCCCGTGTGGGCGAACGTGTCCGTGCGCTGATCACTAAGGTCGAACGCAACAATCGCGGTCCGCAAATTTTCCTCAGCCGCGCGCATCCCGACTTCATGAAGAAGCTGTTCGCGCAGGAAGTGCCCGAAATCTACGACGGCATCATCGAGATCAAGGCCGCCGCTCGCGATCCCGGCAGTCGCGCCAAGATCGGCGTGATCAGCCATGACAGCAGCATCGATCCCGTCGGCGCCTGCGTCGGCATGAAGGGTAGCCGCGTCCAGGCAGTCGTGCAGGAGCTGCAGGGCGAGAAGATCGACATCATTCCCTGGTCGGAAGATGGCGCGACCTTTATCGTGAACGCGCTCCAGCCGGCCACTGTCAGCCGCGTGGTTCTCGACGAGGAAGACGGCCGCATCGAAGTGGTCGTTCCCGACGATCAGCTCAGCCTCGCCATCGGCCGCCGCGGCCAGAACGTGCGCCTCGCCAGCCAGCTGACCGGCAACCAGATCGATATTATGACCGAGGAAGAGGCCTCGGAGAAGCGCCAGAAGGAATTCGCCGAGCGTTCGAAGATGTTCGAAGAGGAACTCGATGTCGATGAAACGCTCTCGCAGCTACTCGTCGCCGAAGGTTTCGCCGAGCTGGAAGAAGTCGCCTATGTCGAGCTGGAAGAGCTCGCCGGGATCGAAGGTTTCGACGAGGAACTGGCCGAAGAACTCCAGAGCCGTGCGCAGGAAGCGATCGACCGCCAGGAGGCTGCGCACCGCGAGGCACGCCGCGAACTTGGGGTCGAAGACGATCTGGCCGAATTGCCGCATCTTACCGAGGCGATGCTGGTCGTGCTCGGCAAGGCGGGCCTGAAAACGCTCGACGATGTGGCCGATCTGGCAACCGACGAGTTGATTCAGAAGAAGCGCGAAGCGCCGCGCCGCCGCAACAATTCCGATGGCCCGCCGATGCGCCGCGACCGTCCCATGCGCGAGCAGGACAAGGGCGGCGTGCTGGGCGAATTCGGGCTGACCGAAGAGCAGGGCAACGAGATCATCATGGCTGCCCGCGCGCATTGGTTCGAAGACGAAGAGGAAGCTCCGGCCCCCGCCGAGACGACCGATACGCAGGAGGCCGCCGATGCGGACTCCACCCAATGAGCGCCTGACGTCCGACATCGCTGAAGCCCCACGGCCCCGTAAAACGGAGCCTGAAAGGCGCTGCATCCTCTCCGGGGAGACGGCCCCGCGCGACACGCTCGTGCGATTGGTGGCCTCGCCCGCTGGACTGGTGCTGCCCGATGCGCAGGAAAAGGCGCCCGGGCGCGGCGCCTGGATCGGGGTTTCGCGCGACGAACTCGCCGAGGCCCAGGCCAAAGGCAGGTTGAAGGGCGCGCTTTCGCGGGCCTTCAAAACAAGCGACCTCGAACTGGCGGAAAACCTGCCAGAGCTGATCGAGAATGCGCTCACGCGTGTCCTGCTCGACCGGCTGGGTCTCGAAATGCGCGTGGGAAGTCTTATCTTGGGCACCCAGCGCATCGCCGAAACGGCGCGCGGCGGGGCGGTCGCCCTCCTGTTGCACGCCCGCGACGCGAGCGAGGACGGGCGCAAGAAGCTCGACCAGGCCTGGCGCGTGGGGCGCCAATCGGAAGGGTCGGGCGAACGCGGTCTCGAACTGCCTCTGGACCGGGACGCTTTGTCTGTGGCATTGGGCCGCGACAATGTCGTCCATCTGGCGCTTGCCGATGAAGCCGCGGCAGCGAGGGTGATGAAGGCCCTTGCGCGCCTTACGCACTATTTGGGGCACGACCTGCCCGCCGCTGATGGGCGCGTTTCCGCACGCGCCGATGACGAATTGAACGATTGAGACGAAGAGAAACGAGCCAGAATGAGCGACGACGACAAGAAACCAGCCCGTAAACCGCTGACCTTGAAGGGCGCGCAGCCGGGCGAGGTCAAGCAGACCTTCAGCCACGGCCGCACCAACAAGGTCGCGGTCGAGGTGAAGCGCCGCCGCAAGCTCGTAAAGCCGGGCGAGGCCGCGCCTCCGCCCCACCGCCGCCTCCGCCGCCCGCTCCGGAGCCGACTCCGGCGCCGGTTGCCAAGAAGGCTCCGCCGAAGAAAGCGGCTCCTGCCGGAGAAACCCCTCAAGAGCGCGTCGCGCGTCTCCAGCGCGAGGCCGAGGAAGAGCGCCTGCGTCTCGCAGAGGAAGCGCGCAAGCGCGAGGAAGAGCAGGCCCGAAAGGCTGCCGAGGACGAGAAGAAGCGCGCCGAGGAAAACCGCAAGGCCGAGGAAGAGGCTGTCAAACAGGCGGCCGAACAAGCGAAGAAGGCCAAAGAAGCACCCAAGGACGCGCCAAAGGAAGACGTCGCCGCCACTTCGAAAGAGGCTCCCCCCAAGCGGGAGGAGAAACCGAGCGGCACGCCCGCGCCGGCCCCGCGCCGCTTCACGCCGGTTGCACGTCCAGAGCCCAAGAAGCCGGAGCGCAAGAAAAAAGAAGAAAAGCCCGCGCGCGGAGCAGAGAAGACCGACAAGCGCCGTTCAGGCAAGCTTTCGGTCAAGAAGGCCCTGAACGAGGACGAAGGCCGCCGCGCCCGCAGCCTCGCCGCGCTCAAGCGTGCGCGCGAAAAGGAACGCCGCATGCAGGGCGGCGGCTCCAGCAAGCCGCGTGAAAAGCAGGTGCGCGACGTGGTCGTTCCCGAAGCCATCACGGTTGGCGAATTGGCCAAGCGCATGGGCGAGAAGGGGGCCGACCTCGTCAAGGAACTCTTCAATCTCGACATGATGGTCACCGTCAACCAGACGATCGACCAGGATACGGCGGAACTGCTCGTCGATCAGTTCGGCCACAATATCCAGAAGGTCTCCGAGGCCGATGTCGATATCGCCGCCGAGGAGGATGTCGATCCGGAAGAAACGCTCAAGCCGCGTCCGCCGGTCGTCACCATTATGGGCCATGTCGATCACGGCAAGACCAGCCTGCTCGACGCGCTGCGCGGTGCCAATGTCGTGAAGGGCGAAGCCGGCGGCATTACCCAGCACATCGGCAGCTATCAGGTGAAGACGAAGGGCGGCGATCTGGTCACCTTCCTCGATACGCCGGGCCACGCCGCCTTTACCGAAATGCGTCAGCGCGGTGCCAACGTCACCGATATCGTGGTTCTCGTGGTGGCTGCCGACGATGGCATCATGCCGCAGACGATCGAGGCGATCAATCACACCAAGGCCGCGGGCGTCCCGATGATCGTGGCGATCAACAAGATGGACAAGCCCGAAGCCAATCCGGACAATATCCGCACCCGTCTGCTCGAACACGAGGTCATCGTCGAGAAGATGTCGGGCGATGTGCAGGACGTGGAAATCTCGGCCAAGACCAAGGCCGGTCTCGACGAATTGCTCGAAAAGATCGCGCTGCAGGCCGAACTGCTCGAACTCAAGGCCAATCCCGACCGGATGGCCGAAGCCACCGTGATCGAAGCGCAGCTCGACAAGGGTCGCGGCCCGGTCGCCACCGTGCTGATCACGCGCGGTACGCTGGAGCGGGGCAACACCTTCGTGGTGGGCACCGAAAGCGGCCGTGTGCGCGCGATCGTCAACGATCAGGGCAAGCAGATCAAAAAGGCCGGGCCATCCATGCCGGTCGAAGTCCTTGGCCTGGGCGGCGTGCCATCGGCCGGTGACGTGCTGACCGTGGTCGAGAACGAACAGCGTGCCCGCGAAGTGGCCGAATATCGTCAGGAAAAGGCGACCGAGAAGCGCACCGCGCTTGCTCCGACCAGCTTCGATACGATGTTCAACAACCTTGCGGCCAACGTCATCGAATTCCCCGTGTTGGTGAAGGCCGACGTGCAGGGCAGCGTCGAGGCGATCACGACCGCGCTGCACAACCTCTCGAACGACGACATCAAGGTCCGCGTGTTGCATGCAGGCGTGGGTGCGATCACCGAGAGCGACGTAAGCCTGGCTTCGGCCTCGAATGCGCCGATCATCGGCTTCAACGTCCGCCCCAATGCCAAGGCACGCGAGCTGGTGAAGCGCGACGGCGTGGAGATGAAATACTACGACGTCATCTATCACCTGACCGAGGAAATCGCGAAGGAGATGGCGGGCGAGCTGGGTCCGGAGCGGATCGAACACGTCGTCGGCCGTGCCGCGGTCAAGGAAGTGTTCCGTTCGGGCAAGAAGGACAAGGCCGCCGGTCTGCTGGTCGAGGAAGGTGTCATCCGCAAGGGGCTGCATGCCCGCCTCACGCGCGAAGACGTCATTGTCTCGGCCACCACCATCGCCTCGCTGCGCCGGTTCAAGGACGACGTCGACGAAGTTCGCGCCGGTCTCGAATGCGGTGTCGTGCTTGCCGATACGAACGACATCAAGCCGGGCGATCAGCTCGAAGTCTTCGAGGTCGAGGAGCGTGAACGCACGCTGTGAGTGGGGACGTGACCAAGCACGCTCTCGGAGCCGCGCATGCGGATCTCATGGGGGTGGAGTTCGATAATTTCGATGCGGAGCGTGAGGAAATCACGCTCCGCTTCACTGCACCCGACAGCTTCATCACGCCGCGCGGCAGCGTGCAGGGCGGCCTTGTCGCGGGCTTTCTCGACGAGGTCATGGGCTGGGCGCATGTCTGGGCGACCGACCGTGCCGAGGCGCCGCTCAATCTCGAAATCTCGATGAGCTTGCTCAAGCCGGTGATGGCAGGACCGCTTATCGGCAAGGGCCGTGTCGTGCGGCGCGGACGCAAGGTAATCTTCCTCGAAGGCGAGCTGTTCGACGAGGCGGGCAAGCTGCTCGCCCGTGCGACCAGCACCGCCATTCCCACGCCGCGACCGACAGGAAATACGTGATGGCCAGGCACCAGCATTCCACGCCCGAACAACAATCGGTCCGCGTCCTCAAGGTGGGCGAGCGCGTGCGACATATCCTGTCCGAACTGCTCGCACGCGGCGAGGCGCATGACGATGTGCTTTCGGCCAGCAATATCGCGGTGACCGAAGTGCGCATGACGCCCGACCTGCGTAATGCGAAAGCTTATGTGAAGCCGCTGCTGGGCGAGGATGAGGCCGTGGTGCTCAAGGCCCTGCGGAGCAATACGGCTTTCTTCCAGAAAGAGGTCGCCCAGCGTCTCGGTCTCAAATTCGCGCCGCGCCTCAATTTCCAGCCGGACGAAAGCTTCGACGAGGCGGACCGGATCGAGAAGCTGCTGAGCGATCCCAAGGTCGTGCGCGACCTCGACGACGAGGACTGATCAGCCCGCCGATGCGGGCGCCGTCGCCGCGGTCGGCGCCTCCATGAACACCTCGGCGCCCGGTCCCAGCGGCAGGTCGAGCACCACCCAGCCGATCGTCATGGCGAGGCCCGCAGTCAGCAGGCCGACCGAATAGGGAAGCATGGTCGCGGCAAGGCTGCCAAGCCCGAAGTCCTTCTGCCAGCGCTGGCAGAAGATTAGGATCAGCGGGAAATAGACCATTAGCGGGGTAATGATGTTGGTCGCCCCGTCGCCCACGCGATAGGCGGCGGTGGCCATCTCCGGGGTGATGCCCAGCAGCATGAGCATCGGCACCAGCACGGGCGAAAGCAGCGCCCACTTGGCGCTGGCCGAGCCGACGAAGATGTTGAGCAGGGCCGAGACTACGATGATCGCGGCGAGGAGTGCCCAGGCGGGCAAACCGCTATTGCCAAGGAAATCGGCGCCATTGACCGCGAGGATCAGGCCGAGATTCGACCAGGCGAACATGGCGACAAAATGCGCGGCGGCGAAGGCAAGTACCAAGTAGTAGGCGAGGTCCTCCATCGCCCCGGCCATCATCTTCACGAGGCCGCGATGGTCTTTGATCGTGCCTGCCGCCTTGCCGTAGGCCCAGCCCGCGAGAAGGAACAGCAGGAAAAAGCCGGCGACGAGGCTCTGATAAAATGGCGTCAGCCGGGCCTCGGGCGATGCTTCCTCGTCGATCAGCGGGGTACCCGGGCCAAGCGTGAAGAACAGCCACAACCCGACAACGAACAGAACGGCCAGCCCGGCCCGGCGCAGACCCTTGCGCTCGCCTTCGGTCAGCGCGCGGTCACCATCGGCCACTTCGCCCTGTTGTTCGGGCGAGACGGCCTTGCCCGCCATTGCCGGGCTCCACGTACCCAGTCGCGGTTCGATGATCGTGTCGGTTACCCACCAGATAACCGGGAGGAACACGAACGTCATCGCGGCGATGAAATACCAATTGCCCGCGATGTTAGCGGTGAAGTCGCCGAAGACGGTTTCGACCGCCGCTTCTGTAATCCCGAACAGCAGCGCATCGAGCTGGCCCGGCAGAAGATTGGCGGAAAAGCCACCCGAAACGCCTGCGAAGGCTGCCGCGATGCCCGCAACCGGATGGCGGCCTGCGGCATGAAAAATGATGCCCGCCAGCGGTATCAGGACAACATAGGCGGCGTCGGCGGCCAGATTGCCCATCATTCCGACCAGCGTAACGATCGGGGTCAGCAGGAATGTCGGCGCATTGCGCACACCGGCGCGCATGGCAGTACCGAACAGTCCGGCGCGCTCGGCCACACCTGCGCCCAGCATCACCACCAGCACGTATCCGAGCGGATGGAAATGGGTGAACGTTGCGGGCATATCGACCCACAGCCGCTGGATATTCTCCGCGCTCAGCAGGCTGACCGCGCTGATGACTGTGGCGGCGCCCGTATCGGGATCGATTTCGGTGGGATGTGCTGCCGATAATCCGGCAAGACTGGCGAGCACGGAAACCACGACCAGGATCGCAATCAGCCAGAAGAACAGAAATACCGGGTCGGGCAGCTTGTTGCCGCTCCGTTCGATCCAGCCGAGAATTCCGTTCTGTGCCCTACCAGCCGCTTCCGCCATCGCCATGTTCCTACTTGCTTTTTGGACGCAATCGCAGGCGCTACCATTGGGTGCTGCATCTGTCGCCATGCTTAACGGTCCTTGTGGAGAAGTGCTGGCGGACGGACTCGCCGGAGTGTGCGAAGAGCGCTAGCGACAGAGGCGATGGCGAAGCTCTATTTTTACTATGCGAGCATGAATGCGGGGAAGAGCAGCACCTTGCTGCAAGCCGCCTTCAATTATGGCGAACGCGGCATGCGGGTGTCGCTATGGACCGCCGCCCTCGACGATCGCCCGGGTTTCGGGGCTATTTCCAGCCGGATCGGCCTGGCGAGCGATGCGCATCGCTACGAGGTCGATACCGACATCGAAGCGCGCGTGCTGGCCGACCATGCCGAGAGTCCGATCGCCTGCGTACTGGTCGACGAGGCACAGTTCCTGACGCCCGAGCAGGTGTGGCAGTTGGCGCGTTTGGCCGACGATGCCGGGATTCCGGTACTCTGCTATGGCTTGCGCACCGATTTTCAGGGCGAACTTTTTCCCGGCTCCGCCGTGTTGCTGGGCATTGCCGATGCGCTGGTGGAAATGAAGGCGGTGTGCGATTGCGGACGCAAGGCGACGATGAACTTGCGCGTCGATGCGAAGGGCAAGGCGGTGAGCGAAGGCGCGCAAACCGAAATCGGCGGAAACGACCGCTACGTCGCCATGTGTCGTAAGCATTTTCGCGAAGCGCTGGCGGGTTAGGCCCGCACTTCCTATCTAGCCCACCATGACCGAAACGCTCCTGCTCGCGGTGATCCTCATCCCGTGTCTGATAATTGCCATCGTCTTTCACGAGGTCGCCCACGGCTGGACCGCGCTTGCGCTGGGCGATCCCACCGCCAAGGAGCAGAAGCGCCTCTCACTCAATCCCATCCGCCATGTCGACCCCATCGGCACGTTGCTGGTGCCCGGCGCGCTGGCGCTGTTTGGCGGGCCGATCTTCGGCTGGGCCAAGCCCGTGCCGGTACGCGGAGACCGGTTGCGCGATCCGCGTTTCGGTATGGTCGCGGTGGCAGCGGCAGGGCCGGGCACGAATCTGCTGCTCGCGCTCGTCGGGGCATTGCTGTTCGGCGCGGTCTCGGGGCGATAATCGCATCCGGCGGCGTTCCGCCCGAATGGTTGTTGACCGCTGGCGGCATGTTCATCCTGATCAATGTGTTCCTCGCCCTGTTCAATCTCCTGCCGATCCCGCCCTTCGATGGGTCGCATATCGTCGGCGGTTTGCTCCCCCGCAAATGGGCAGGGAACTGGCAGAAGCTGCAATCGCTGGGCATGCTGTTCTTCATCGTGCTGATCGCTGCGACCTGGGCGTTCCCGAATAGCGGCCTCATCGAGAATACGGTGCTGCCTCCCGTACTGTGGTTGCAGGAACGCTATTTCGAGCTTGCCGAATGGGTCGCGCGCGGGATTGCGGGATGAGCGGCGCGAAACCCGCACCTCATGGGTGGCTGATCCTCGACAAGCCACGCGGCCTCGGCTCGACCCAGGCGGTGAGCGCGGTCAAGCGGGTGCTGCGGCAAGGGGGCTATGCCAAGACCAAGGTGGGACATGGCGGCACGCTCGACCCGCTGGCCGAAGGCGTATTGCCGATCGCTCTGGGCGAGGCGACCAAGCTGGCCGGGCGTATGCTCGATTCCGACAAGATCTACGCCTTTACCATCCAGTTCGGCGAGGAGACCGATACGCTCGACACCGAGGGCGAAGCGATCGAGCGGAGCGATCACCGTCCTCCGATGGCGGCCATCGCGGCGGTGCTCGAACACTTCATCGGCGATATCGAGCAGGTCCCGCCCGCCTATTCGGCGGTAAAGATCGACGGGAAGCGCGCCTATGACCGGGCGAGGGCGGGTGAAGAGGTCGCAATGAAGACCCGCTCGGTCACGATCCACTCGCTCGGCTTCGAAAGCGAGCGTGTCGATGCCGAACTGCGGTCCGCCTTTGCCACCACTGCCGGGCGCCCCGATCCTTACGATCCGCAGGCACCGCTCGAACTGGCCGACAGCGTCACACTGGTCGCCCACGTGTCCAAGGGTACGTATATCCGCTCGCTTGCACGGGACATCGCGCGCGCGCTTGGAACGGTCGGCCACGTCACTTATCTCAGGCGCATCAAGGCTGGCCCCTTCCGCGAGGAACAGGCGATTTCACTGGACATGCTGGAGAAACAAGCTAAGGGCGCGGCCATCGAAAACCTTCTCCTGCCGCTAGAGGCGGGACTGGACGACATCCCGGTCCTTCCCCTCGATCCCGACAGCGCGCAGGCGGTCCGCCAGGGCCGGGTACTGTCGGACCTGCCCCACACCGACGGGCTCCACCTTGCCACGCTGCACGACGTGCCCGTGGCCCTGATGGAACTCAACGGAGGTACGGCCAAGGTCGTGCGGGGCTTCAATATCCCGGATGTCGCGGAGTAGAATACATGTCGGTTACCGCCGAGAAAAAAGCTGAGATCATCAAGGACAATGCGCAGGCCAAGGGCGACACCGGTTCGCCGGAAGTCCAGGTCGCTATCCTGACCGAGCGCATTCGCAACCTGACCGAGCACTTCAAGTCCAACCACAAGGACAATCACTCGCGTCGCGGTCTCCTGATGATGGTCAACAAGCGCCGCAACCTGCTCGCCTATCTCAAGAAGACCGATGTCGAGCGGTACAACGCGCTGATCCAGAAGCTGGGTCTTCGCAAGTAAGAGTTTCTCGAAGGGGTGGCTCAGGCCGCCCCTTCGTTTATCCGGCCACCGCGCAATTCGGCGCGAGGTCGGCAAATGGAGGCAGGATAAGCCTCGAACCGGACCGGGACGGCATCCCGGCATTGTAGGCCCCGCACCGCAATAAGGCCGTGTGGGTTCATAAGGAAAATACATGTTCGACACGAAAACCGTATCGCTGGAGTGGGGCGGAAAGACCCTCACTCTGGAAACCGGCCGCATTGCCCGTCAGGCCGACGGCGCGGTCCTCGCCACCTATGGCGAAACCGTGGTGCTGTGCGCAGTCACCGCCGCCAAGAGTGTCCGCGAAGGGCAGGACTTCTTCCCGCTCACCGTGCACTACCAGGAAAAATTCTCCGCCGCAGGCCGTATCCCGGGCGGCTTCTTCAAGCGCGAAGGCCGGGCGACTGAGAAGGAAACGCTGACCTCCCGCCTGATCGACCGCCCCGTGCGTCCGCTCTTCCCGGAAGGCTTCTACAACGAGATCAACGTGATCGCGCAGGTGCTGTCCTATGATGGCGAGACCGAGCCCGATATCGTCGCGATGATTGCTGCTTCGGCTGCGCTGACCATTTCGGGCGTGCCCTTCATGGGGCCGATCGGCGCCGCGCGCGTTGGCTTCAAGAACGGCGAATACGTCCTCAACCCGAGCCTCGAAGACGCGCTCGGCGAAGACGGCCGTCTCGACCTCGTCGTCGCTGCGACGCAGGATGCGGTGATGATGGTCGAATCCGAAGCCAAGGAGCTGACCGAAGAGGAAATGCTCGGCGCCGTCATGTTCGCGCATGAGGAAAGCCGCAAGGTCATCGGCGCGATCGTCGACCTGGCCGAGCAGGCTGCCAAGGACCCGTGGGAAATCGACACTTCGGACGATACCAGCGCGATCAAGGAAAAGCTGCGCGGTATCGTTGGCGACGACATTGCCGCCGCCTACAAGCTGACCGACAAGTCGGCCCGTTCGGACGCGCTCAACGCCGCACGCGAAAAGGCCAAGGAAGCTTTCGCCGAAGAAGAGCCGCAGACGCAGATGGTTGCGGGCAAGGCGGTCAAGAAGCTGGAAGCGGAAATCGTTCGCGGCGCCATCCTCAAGGACGGCCAGCGCATCGACGGTCGCAAGCTCGACCAGGTTCGCCCGATCGAGGCGATGGTCGGCCTGCTTCCGCGCACGCACGGTTCGGCGCTGTTCACCCGTGGCGAAACGCAGGCGATCTGCACCACCACGCTGGGCACCAAGGATGCCGAGCAGATGATCGATGGGCTGGAAGGCCTGTCGTACAACCACTTCATGCTGCACTATAACTTCCCGCCCTATTCGGTCGGCGAAGTGGGTCGTTTCGGTTTCACCAGCCGCCGCGAAACCGGCCACGGCAAGCTCGCATGGCGCGCGCTGCACCCGGTTCTGCCGACGCATGAGGACTTCCCCTACACCATCCGCATCCTGTCGGACATCACCGAGTCCAACGGCTCGTCCTCGATGGCGACCGTGTGCGGCGGCTGTCTGTCGATGATGGACGCCGGCGTTCCGATCGAGCGTCCTGTGTCGGGTATCGCCATGGGCCTGATCCTCGAAGGCGACGAGTTCGCCGTCCTGTCGGACATCCTCGGTGACGAGGATCACCTGGGCGACATGGACTTCAAGGTCGCAGGGTCCGAAAGCGGCATCACCTCGCTCCAGATGGACATCAAGGTTGCCGGCATCACGCAGGAAATCATGAAGACCGCGCTCGAACAGGCGAAGGCCGGCCGCGCGCACATCCTGGGTGAAATGTCGAAGGCCCTTACCGGTGCCCGCACCGAAGTGTCTAAGCACGCCCCGCGCATCGAGACCATGCAGATCGACAAGTCGAAGATCCGCGACGTCATCGGCACGGGCGGCAAGGTGATCCGCGAGATCGTTGCCGAAACCGGTGCCAAGGTCGACATCGACGACGAAGGCGTGATCAAGATTTCGTCGAGCAATGCCGACGAGATCGAAGCCGCGAAGAAGTGGATCGAAGGCATCGTCGAAGAGGCGGAAGTCGGCAAGATCTACAACGGCAAGGTCGTCAACATCGTCGATTTCGGCGCTTTCGTGAACTTCATGGGCGGCAAGGACGGTCTCGTCCATGTCAGCGAAATGAAGAACGAGCGCGTCGAAAAGCCGACCGACGTCGTGTCCGAAGGCCAGGAAGTGAAGGTCAAGGTCCTCGAAATCGATCAGCGCGGCAAGGTCCGCCTGTCGATGCGCGTTGTCGACCAGGAAACCGGCGAAGAGCTGGAAGACACCCGCCCGCCGCGCGAACCGCGTGGTGACAAGGGTGGCCGTGGCCGTGGCGGCGATCGTCGCGGCGGTCGTGGCGGCCCGCGTCGTGATCGCGATGGCGGCGGCAAGAAGGACGGGGGCGGCGAAGCCCACGTGCCCGACTTCCTGAAGGACTGATCCTTCGCTAGTCAGTAACGAAGGGGTCGCGGGTCCGCCTGCGGCCCCTTTGCTTTGGAGAATACGTGATGTTGCCCCGCGAAACCCTGGCGACTGCCGACGTGCCCGATGGCGAGACGTTGACGCTCGTCAGCCACGGCCGCGATTTCATTATCATGCTCGGCCGCGACGAACTGATGGGGACGCGCATGCAGTATTCGGAGGAGCAGTTGGCGGTGCTGACACTGGCGGAGTTGCGGGCCGACAGGCCCCGGGTTCTCATCGGCGGTTACGGTATGGGCTTCACTTACCGCGCTGCGCTGGACAAGATTCCGGACGGTGGTTCCGTCACGGTGGCCGAGATTGTGCCCGAGATTCTGGAATGGGCGGAAGGTCCCTTGGCGCATCTGACCGGGGAAAGTCTGGCCGATCCGCGCGGCGAAGTGGTGATTTGCGATGTCGCCGCCCTGATCGACGATGCCAATGACGGGACAACCGCAAAATACGACGCGATCCTGCTCGATGTCGACAACGGTCCCGACGGGATCGTGCGCGATGCCAATTACCGCATTTACTCGAAGACCGGCCTGGCCAAGGCGCGCGATGCCTTGAGGCCGGGCGGTATCCTCGCGGTGTGGTCCGCCGCGCCCGACCACAAGTTCACCGTACGCCTCAAGGAAAGCGGCTTCGACGTGGAAGTGCGAGAAGTGCGCGCGCGACCCAACAATAAAGGGCCGCGCCACACGATCTGGTTCGCTCGCAAGCCTTAGATAGCGCGCGTCAGCTTTTGATCCTGACCCGCCCCATGAAGTCGGTCTTGCCGACCGGGACACCCTTCATCCGCAGGATGTTGTAGGCGGTCGCGCAGTGAAAATAGAAATTGGGCTGGCTGAAGCTGAGCAGGAAATCCTCGGCGGTGAAGTCCATTCCGCGATCCTTGAATTCGAAACGCATCGGCTGGCCGATCATGGCCTCCATCTCGTCTTCGGTCAGTGCGCTCATGAATTCGGTCGCGCCTGCCAGCTTTGTACGCAGGTCGTCGAAGCTGGTCGGCGGCGGGTTGAGATCAGGCGAATAGACGCCCTTACGTACGCCCTCGATCGAGCCCTGTGTGTGCTCGGCCACGCATTTCACTTGATAGGACCAGGGCAGCATGTCGTCGTAGATATTGGCGCCGATGAACTCGCTATGCTCGCAGGCATTGTTCGCGCACCATTTTTCGGCGGTGTCGATCAGATGGTTCGCCGTGCCGAGCATTTGCAGGGCGCTGGGAACGTAAGCGGCGTGTAGCGATAGGGGCAAGGTTTTCTCTCCCGTAGAAATGAAAAGGCCCGGCTGTCGTGCGACGGCCGGGCCTCTTCTTTGAATGTATCAGCGAACCCGCGGACCGCCGAAGGGTAGCGGCGGAGGGGGACGCCGCGCGCCGCGCGGCAACTGCGCCTGATAGGCCCGCCCGCAATGCTCGACGCAATAGGGGAAGCCGGGGTTCACCGCTTCGCCGCAGAAATGGAAATCGGGTTCGCCGGGATGACCCATCGGCCAGCGGCACACCTTGTCCGACAGGTCGAGCAAGCTGGTCTTGTCCGCGATCTCCGGGCTGGGCTTGGCCGGAACGAGGCGGCGCGGGGGGCGGGGGGATCGGTGCCTGCTGATCGCCCGGACCCTGACGCAGGAAGCCCCAGGCCCGACCGAAACGATTTTCGGCAGGTCGCTTCCCTTGTTGGGCAGGGGCTGGGACGGAATCGCCGCATCCTGTTTCGGCGCTGGGGCTGCCGCAGGCTTTGCAGGCGCGGCGGGAGCTGCCGGTTTCGCAGCAGGCTTCGCGGTTTTCTTCGCTGCCGGTTTGGGCGCGGGCTTGGGCTTTGCGGGCGCCTTTTTCTTTTCATTCGCCTTTACCGGCGATGGCCGCGACTTGAGGCCGAGCCGGTGGGCCTTGCCGATCACCGCATTGCGGCTGACCCCGCCCAGTTCTTCGGCGATCTGGCTGGCGGTCGAGCCGCCTTCCCACATCTTCTTAAGCGTTGCGATCCGTTCGTCGGTCCAGCTCATTGCGCAGTCCTGTATCTCGTGTCTCGACGCCGCGGCTTGCATGCCGTGGCGCTTGGGCCTAGTCGCGCCCCCATGGTCGATCAAGCCCAGCCCGTATCGCCCGGGAGCGAAAACCCGGACGCCTCCTTCGTAGAGGGTAATGCCGGAGGGAAGGGCCGGTTTCCGCCGCGGGGACGCCCGGTGATCCGCGGGATCAACGGGATTGGCCTGTGGAGCCTCTATATGAAGGAGGTGCGGCGGTTTCTCAAGGTCCAGACGCAGACAATCTGGGCTCCGGCGATCACAACCCTTCTTTTTCTCGTGATCTTTTCGGTGGCCCTCGGGCGGGGTGGGCGCGAAGTCCTGGGTGTCAACTTCCCGACCTTCGTGGCGCCGGGGCTGATCGCCATGGCGATGATGCAGAACGCCTTTGCCAATTCGAGCTTCTCCCTGCTTTCCGGCAAGATCCAGGGGACGATCATCGATTTGTTGATGCCGCCCCTTTCGGAAGGCGAATTGATGGGCGGCATCATCGGCGCGGCGATAACGCGCGCAGTCGCGGTGGGCTTTGTCGTGGCGGGCGCGATGTTGCTTTATCCCGGTGTCAGCCTGGCGATGGCGCATCCTTGGGCGGTCATATGGTTCGGTCTCATGGGAGCGGTCATGCTCTCGCTCCTCGGCCTGTTCGCTTCGATATGGGCGGAAAAGTTCGATCACAACGCTGCGGTGACGAATTTCGTCATCGCGCCGCTGGCGATGCTTTCTGGCACCTTCTACATCATCGACCGTCTGGCTCCCGCATTCCAGACGGTGAGCCGCGCAAACCCGTTTTTCTATGTCATTTCGGGTTTCCGCTATGGCTTTCTGGGGCAGAGCGATATCGGCGATGGCCGGGCAGTTGCCATGGCTGCGCTGGGGCTGCTGGTGCTCAATGCCTTGCTTGCACTTGGGGCCTACAAGCTGTTGAAATCCGGCTGGAAGATCAAGAACTGAGCGCGCTGTTGCGCGATCAGTGGGTCATACTCCGCCGCATGCGGTAGCGGCCGTTTTCGAACTGTTCGAAATACTGGTGCACGTCCGGATGCGAAACGGGTCCCGAGACCGAGTCCGTTACTAGGTTCTGCTGGCTGACATAGGCGACGTAATCGCTTTCGTCGCTCTCTGCCAGCAGATGATAGAAGGGCTGGTTGCGATCGGGCCGGATATCCTCCGGAATCGCCTCGTACCATTCGTCGCTATTGGCGAAGACCGGGTCGATATCGAAGATTACGCCGCGAAAATCGAATACGCGGTGTTTCACCACATCGCCGATGGCGAAGCGGCTTTTGACACGGCGCGGGGCAACGATGGTGCGACCGGCCTGAGCGGAAAAATATTGAGCGCGATCCATGAGAAGCGAGGATATGGGGTTCTTGCTGGTGCTTACAATGGGTTCGGGCAATCGATCCCCCGAATTCTGAAGAAAAGGGGCTTGGCAAGGCGCAGGCGCTCAGCTAATCGGCCCGCTCGCTTCGACCGGGGCCAAGTGCCCGCAAGCGCACCCGACAATGCGGAGAGGTGGCAGAGAGGTCGAATGCGCCGCACTCGAAATGCGGTATACGGGCAACCGTATCGTGGGTTCGAATCCCACCCTCTCCGCCATTGGACTTTTCTAAGCCCGCTAATGATCGCGGAAAGCTGCTCCTATGTAGTCCGAGCCCACATAGTGACCTGCCCCATCAAGGTGTTCCACGCGGATAAGTTAGAGTTCCGGCGAACGTGGTTGTCCTGGTGGACTGACCGGAGCGCAGCGTAGGTCAGGTCGGACACCGCCTTGCGCAGCCGCTGGTTCTCCTTCTCCCGATCTCTAAGCCGCTTTGCCTGGCTGACCTTCAACCCACCGTATTCCTTACGCCAGCGGTAATAGCTCTGTTCCGATCTCCCTAACGATCGGGAAATCGCGCCGATCTTCTACCCTTGCGAAAGCCGAACATTGGCCTCGCGCAGCATTCCGATAATCTGTTCCGGCGTGTATCTCTCCCGTCCATTCAAAGCTCCTGCCAAGCTCAAAATAGCCGAATTTCCAACTCGCAAGACGGACCACTTTCTTGGCGTCTGGTCAGTCGGGCGGGCGCTCACCCGACGTCACGTGCCGGTGAAACCGACGCGAGGCACGGCAGCCCATGTCGTATCGTTACGGAAAAAGCGGCGGATGCCTTGCAGCCGATACCAGAGATTAATTTGACGATATCCGAAGTTCTCGATCACCGCTGCTATGCCTATCCGAAGCAGGTCACTCGCTGACGGCGTACGCCGTAATTGTTGCTCTTCAAGCACCAGCGTCCCAACACTGAGAGCGCAGCCGAAGACCACCGAAACAAAGAAGAAGGCGACAGCCATTATTGGATCAAGTAGGCCGAGCAACGCGGCGACGGGCAGCACGAGATAGCCTAACAGTTCGGCGGGAGGGCCGAGGATGTCCTCAAGCACGATTTGCGGCATGGCGAGCAAACCGATGCGTCCATATCGCGGATTGCCAATCATTCCCCGATGGCGCTGCAGCGTCTCAAGCGCGCCCTGCTGCCACCGTGCGCGCTGGTTATCGAGCCCTCGAAGTGCGGCGGGCGCTTCGGTCCAGCACACAATGTCCGGAACGAATTCGATGCGATAGTCACGTTTCTGCTCGCGCATAAAGCGGTGCATCCGGACGACGAGTTCAAGGTCCTCGCCGACCGTATCGTGCCGGTAGCCACCCATCTCCACTAGCGTAGACCGTCGGAACAGGCCGAACGCGCCAGAGATCAACATCAGCGTGTTGGTATGCGCATTGGCGACGCGATTCATCAGAAAGGCGCGCAGGTATTCGACGATCTGGAACCGCGGAACCATTTCTTTCGCGATTCCGATTTTCTGAAGTGATCCGCCTCTGATCGTGCAACCATTGGCAATCCGAATCGCCCCGCCCACTGCGATAAGGCGTTGATCCTGGTACATGAATGGCTCGGCGGCGCGCAGCAGACCATCTGGCTCGATGATTGAATCGGCATCGATCACGCATACGAGAGGAGTGCGCGCGAACCCGATGCCGGCATTCGCCGCGTCGGCCTTCCGACCGTTTTCCTTGTCGATCACCAGCAGGTTCGGATAGCGTCTTGAGCGGTATGTTCCCCGTATCTGAGTCTGTTGCAATTGCGCGATTTGCGTACGGTCCGCTTTAAACATGTCGAATGCACGTATTAACTCGCCGAGTGTATCGTCCTTCGAGCCATCGTTGACCACAATAACCTCGTGGTCGGGATATTCGAGCGCCAGGAGTGCCTTCACGCTCTGCACGATCGACAGCTCTTCATTGAAAGCTGGCGCGATCACCGAAATGGGCAGCATCAGGTCTGCGTAGCGATGCCAGAGATCGCGCGCACCTTCGCCGGGCTGCACTCGTGTCAGGAAAACCCATGCTGCAACCAGCAGCTGAGCGAGCGATATTATATTGCGTGCCGCGACGACCGCGAAACATGCGAAGGCGGTCCAGACGATCCCGGTCGCTGCAGTGCTGGCAATATCCGACCAATTCATTGTGCTGCCACCTTAAGCTGTGCGCCATCGTCGTCCGACGAAAAATGTTCGAGTGCCTGTTCGGCACGGAGGCGCACCCACAATTGTTCATCCGCGAGAAGTCTTCGTAATTGGGGAACTGCGTCGCGAAGGCCAAGTCGAACGCATGCCGCTATTGCCTGTAAGCGAACGGAAGCGACTGGATCCCGGAAGCCGGCAAAAACCCAACTCGCGGCAGCCGGATGTCCCAGCCTCGAGGAGGCTCGCATTGCTGCGGCACGTATCTCCGGATTGTCATGCGACGCGACTGACCCGAGAGTGTCTATGATAGCCATGTTTTCCGACCAGCCGAGCGCATCGATTATTTGCGCTCGCCACGCGTCGGGGAGATCGTCATCCAGGAGAAGCAGCATTTGCTCTGGATAAAGGGGTGCTGCTGAGCGCAGAAGCGCAGAGTCAAGCGGGGTAGGTAGTCGCCGGAGTGCATTTAGAATTCGCAGTGTTTCGCGCGGAGGGGGCAAGGCCCCATTTGCGGCCAGTGCGAATGCCGCCTCAAGACGCACCCGTTGACTTTGGTCTCGGGCCAGCATTTCCCGCAGTCTGCCGATGCAGGCCTCACTGCCAAATCGTTGAAGCAACTGTATCGCGTTGATACGTTGCGTCTTGGAAAGACTCTGCGAAGCCCGAATGGTCTCACTTAGCACTCCATCCAATTCAGCGATTTGCAACAAGCGCGTGCGCTCGCCGCCTCTCAGCAGCGGAAGTATGCGTGATATTGCTGCAAGGCGAGCCTCGCGAGGCCAACGCTTCGTTTCCCCAATCGGATGACCGGCCACACGCTTGAGATAGCCGCGAGTGATTGCCGTATCGCGTTCGTCGCGGCGCGCACGGCCTTTCTCTGAGAGGAAGCGGCGGAAAACCAGCGCCAAGAATGTTAGCACGATCATACTGGCGCAAAGTGCCGTCGCCCAGACGATATCCTGGTAGAAGCTCATCGTGCGCCAAACCGGTAAGTCAACGTCAGGTTTGCTGACGAACGTTCGTAGCTCGCGTCGCGGTTCTCGTAACTCCCGGCAGCAGTAAGGAATATGACTTCTGACATCGGGATCCTGACGCCCACAGCTACGCTGCGCAATTGCCGGACGCCATCGGCTTCGGCATCCGGGTAGCTCGCGACAATAGCGAAAACCGACAGGTCGGAGGCAGACCGGTAATCGAGCCGAACCGAGCCACCGATGCGAAAGTCATCGCGTCCACCAATAATTTTGATGACTCGGCCGGTAACTGAGAAATTATCGTCCAAAGCCGCACGCAAGCCAGGTTGCGCCAAGACGATCGTGCCAGTGTCGTAATCGGATACGCGAGCATCGATCAGTGCTGACACACCCTCGGCAATAGTCAGCTCCCCTCCGGTGCCTACACTCCAATGCTCCTGAAAATCGGGCCGCGGAACGGTCGTCGCAGCAAGGTAGATAGACCCATTCTCGATGCGCTGGTCGATGCGTGCGCTCAGGCGGGTGTCGATCGCGCCGCGATCCTCGCGCATTGCGCCCAGCGTGATTGTGCTTTTGGATGAGACATCGAACGCGCCCACCAGTGTCTGGCTGTTCCACGTCCGACGGGTCCCGCCCGCTGTGGTAATACCGGACAGGCCAGCGCCAATTGACAGCGCTTTCGGCCGGAACCCACTGGCGTCATCCTGACGCATCAAAATCGCGTTCAGCTGGTCGAGCTCGGGATACTCGGGATTGCGTGCTGAGATCAGAGCGGCGGCACGCCGTGCTTCACGAATGTCCCCGCGCCAGGTGAGGATAAAGGCACGGGCCAGCGCGACATCGAGATCATCAGGTGCGAGACGCCTCGCTTCTTCGACGCGCGTCAGGGCCGCATCCAGATCCCCAGCACCTGCTTCGACCATTGCGAGCTGCCGTAGTAGGTCCACATTCTTCGGCGATTCTGCGATGAGCGGCACCAAAATTTGCCGTGCGCGCTCGAAGTCGCCTTTGGCGCGAGCTTCGGCGGCTTGCTCGAGCGGCAGGCCACGCTCGATTTCACTCTCCTGCGCTTCCAGTGGTGCGGCGAGGAGATTAAGCAGCAGCGCAATCGTTGAGAATGCGCGTTTCATTATGTTTCTTTGACGAGCCCAGAGATGCGGACAAGCAGCTCTTGCGGAATGAAGGGCTTTGTAAGGTACTCGGAAGCACCGCCCTTTAAACCTGCGATAATGTCCGCTTCCCCGTCACGTGCGGTGAGCATGATCACCGGTACGTCTTTCAACTCGGGATCGGATTTCAGTTCGGCTAAAACCTCAGGCCCCGCAATGATTGGCATCATGCTATCAAGTACGATCAAGTCGGGTCGCTCCTCACGAGCCGCTATCAGTGCTTGTTCTCCGTCTTGTGCGACAGCCACAACATGGCCAGCGCCCTCTAGGCGGAATTTGAGAATCTCCACCAAGATGGGGTCATCGTCTGCAATCAGAATATCGGCCATCGTTCGCTCCAGTTACTGCCTCTGGATACTAGACGTCGGTTAAAACCGATTGAAGACAAGCCTTTTTGATTTACGCCAACGCACCAGTGCCTGTTAGCAAGATCCGCTATTCAGTGACCGCCACCGCTGCCAAGCGTTCGCGGATCCTCTCCAGCAGCGGACGTGCATCAGATTGCTCATTTGTTGAAAGCAGCTTGTTTTGGCCGCTGCGGCAGAATTCCCCCAAGGGCTGCTGACCGAAATATGCCGCCACTCCAGCTATGTGATGCAGCGATCCAGCAATCTCATTCCTAGCTTCCTCACTTATCAATCCAGCCGACAAGGCCGCGTCGATCGCCATGATTGCGGAGGTTTTTCTGTCCTCGAACATGGTGCGAAGGCGGGGGTCGGTCTCCTGCTCGAAATCCTGCTCCGCTGCTTCCGCCGGACTTTCGATTCGAGGAGACCACCCGGCGATTGCGGCGCATAACCGACTGAGCCGCAGCGGTTTCGCGAGATGAGCTTGCATGTCGGCATCTGCGCAGCGCTGGATATCATCCGAGTAGGCATTCGCCGTAACCGCCAAGATGGGCAAAGTTTTTGCGTCGATACCGGCTTCTCGGATGGCTCTTGTAGCTTGCAGGCCATCCATCTCCGGCATCTGCATATCCATGAGCACCATGTCGTAGGGCTCACCATCATGATTTGCCTGCAGCACTGCTTCGACCGCCTGTCGACCGTTCTGCGCAAGGGTGCAGTCGTGGCCAGCCTTCTCCACCATGGCCATCGTCAGTTCCTGGTTCACAGGATTGTCTTCGGCAACGAGGATATTCAGCCGAACCTCATGACCACAACCTTCGGTCCGTTCGTCAGCCTCAGGCATGGGCATGGGCGCCCCATCGCTTTCCTCGAAGGGTAGAGAGAGTGTAAAGGTCGACCCACCGCCCTGCACGCTTTCGGCGCGCAGTTCACCACCCATAAGTTCGGCCAGTTCGGCGCTGATCGGGAGGCCGAGGCCGGTGCCGCCGTAACGCCTTGCAGTAGTGTCGTCGGCCTGGGTGAACTTACCGAATATACTGTCCAACCGATCCGCCGCGATGCCAATGCCGGTGTCGCGTACCGTTATAAAAATTCTGCCAGCTGTGTCGGACTTGCGACGGCTGGTCGAAGCCGAGATTGTCACTTCGCCTTCCTCTGTGAATTTCAGAGCGTTGCCCACAAGGTTAAGGACGATCTGTCGCAATCGCATCTTGTCAGCGAGAATCTGCGCCGGGACGGATGGATCGATATCCAGCGTAAGACGAAGGTCCTGCCCCTTTGCGACAGGCTCCATCAGGCGCTGGCAGCTTCGCAAGGTGTGGCGCAGGTCGGTCGGTTCGCTTACGATAGCCATCTGCTTGGCCTCGATCTTCGCGAAATCCAGGAGATCGTTCAGGAGCCTAAGCATCGCGTTGCCCGAATCCGCTATCATTCGCAGACGCCGCTTTTGTTCTGGTTTTTCTTCTTCGGCTAGAGCAAGCTCGGTAAATCCGATTACCCCGTTCATCGGCGTGCGGATTTCATGACTCATATTTGCCAGGAAGCTGGATTTCGCCTTGTCTGCGGCGCGTGCTTCCTCGAGCGTTTCGGTCAGCCGTTCGCGCATGATCGTCTCGTCGGTCCGGTCGATGATGACGCCGATGATGGAAGCGGCCTCTCCACCTTCATCGGTATCGACATGACCCCGGACCTCGACATGCCGTAATTCGCCGCCTGCGGTCACCAGCCGCGCATTGAACTGGTAGGGTTCGCACGTAGCGACGGCCTTCTCCAACGATTCTTCTACAATGCCGCGGTCATCGGGATGGTAGGACTCGATGGCCTTCGTCAGCTCGGGCGTATCGCCGGGCGTCAGGCCGTGGAGCCGGTGAACTTCGTCCGACCAACTGATCTGATTTGTGGCAAGGTCCAACTGCCAATGGCCAATATGCGCGGTGGCCTCGGCCAATTCGAGCATACGATTACGCTCTGCCAGCTCGGCTGTTGCTTCATGCACTTCGCGCACGACATGACCCTCGCGCCGAAGGAAGGTCATCAGCAAGAGACCAAGAAGCAAGGTGATGATCAGTCCGGATGCGAGCGCTAAATTGGGTGCACTCGAAACCGAGCGGTTTTCGAACGGAGGAAGGCTGGTCCAACGAAGCGTGAAGGGCTGCCCTGCCAGGTTGATTGTCTCGCTAAACTCGAATTGCGCATTCTCGCTAATGCCGTCGGTCGCGTAGAGTAGAGCGTCCTCGTCGGCTCCATCGCCATGGAAGGCCTCGAATGCGAAATCCGCGCCTTGTTGCGGCGTCAATGCGGCCAGTAGCTCCTCTGCCACCAATGGTGAATAGACCCACTGGCCGGTGACCTCCCCGGCATCATCGCGAATCGGGTGTACCAACAGGAAACCGGCGCCCTGCTTTTGGTCCTGCACGAGCACGATCGGGCGCGTCAGGATCGGTTCGTCGCGTGTCTTTGACAACACGATGGCCTGGCGCCGACCTTCTTCGAAGGCGAGATTCAGACCTAGAGCTGCCAAATTGATGTCGAGCGGCTCGATGCGGTTGATGATGTAGTGACGTTGGCGATCGACTTGCGGATGGACTTTGAACCTGTCGCCGAATTCTCGAGCGAACTGCTCGCGAAATGCCGGGAGATCGGCGTCCGCGACTTCCTCGAACAGACCGAACCCGCGCATTCCGGGATAGGAGCGCTCGATGTTTATCCGGTTTGCATATTCGCTCCATTCGGATGGGGTAGTGCCGCCATTGACGGTTACGAAGGCCGCACCACTTTCCAGCGCACGCTGATAGATCTGCAGGCGGTGCCGCAAAGCTTCGTCGGTGCTTGCGGCCATCTGGGCCATGTTTTCTTGGGCCTGGCGGTACTCGCGTTCCGAGATGAACTGCCAGGCATAGAAGGTCAGCAACAAGGTGAAGGTGAGGCTCATTGCGACCAGCGAGCTTGCCCCTTGAAGGGATCGATCTCGCCAACGCACCGATACCGGCGACCGGCTCGACAGGAGCAGGATCGGCATGACGAGAATGACGCCAAGCATATTTCCAAAGAACCAGGTCAGCCAGTTCTTGAGGACCAACTCCAGACCTATCGTGCCGGCCGCCAAAAGCGCCGAGACGCCGACAGTGGGGGCAATGAAACACGGCAGAACGATCACCAGCAGCGTGGCCGCCGCCATCCGCCTCGGATCGGAGAGTTCGATACCGTCGGCGAACCGGCGGGCCATCTGCAGCCCTACCAGCGCCTGAAGACTGGCGCCGACGCCTATTGCGGCGGCTATCGCCAATCCATGCCAGGTTTGGTCGAATGATGCGGAGCTATCGAAACTCCTGGTGGCGTAAAATGCGAACGAGCCCAGCCATACGCCCGGCCACAACAGGCCGCCACGAGACAGCAAGGCACATAGGGCCACGCCCGATGCAGGCCAGATGATCGTCGCGTATCCGGGAGGCACGGCGAGCGAAATGCCAATATACCCGGCGACAAAATAACCGATCGCCAAGAGTACGATGTCGCGAAAAAGCCGTAGCCGAAAGCTATCTGGCCAAGCACCTGCGCTCTGAATTTTCTGTATCTGTCGCATACCGTCCGAGAGATTAGCAAAGCCTTCGTGCAGCCCTCGGATAGAGCGTTAGGGTTAAAAAGTTGGTACGTCGCTGCAAGCAAGTTCCCATGGTTTGTTTTCTATGACGAGGCCAATAGAATGAAAGCCAATCGTCAAAATTAGGCATATCCGGGGGCGTCAAAGTCCTCCGAACCGTCCGGGCAGCAGCGGCTCAGGCTCGGAAGGCGCGATCCCGCGGGAATTTATGGGCTTGTGGCTTTCGTACGTATTGCTGAGGCTGAGCTCCGGAAACAACGTGCGCGCCGTCAACTGGAGCGGGAAATTCCATGGGCTGATCAGCGCGACGATCCCTGCGGGCTGACGATAGACGCGCTATTCGTTGCCGGGAATGTCTTCGGGCACGATTGCACCTTCGACCATAAAGGGCCACGTCGACATCGTTTGCGCGCGCGGCGTTCATCTCGAAAATGACGCTTTCGTCCCACGGGCGGATATTCGTCAAGTATCGCCTTGCCCGTCGCGCCATTCACCGGCGACGAAGAGGCGGTCGAGCTCTCCGTAGTTTTTGGGCATAGCGAGCGAATCGGCATGGAAGGCAATCGTTTCGCAAGCCGCGCTCAAATTTGTACGCTCCGTTATCAAGTGTACCGGTTAATCAAATGAATTTTATGCGTATCCCAAACGCCAAATAGGGGTGGGGCGAGATGCTTATTAATCAAATGTAAATAAGATCATAGGTATTCATAGTTATAAATCTTTAATACGAATCCCACCTTCTCCGCCATTGGTTTGTTTTCCAGGATTGGTGTGATTGATGCGTTACTCACGGTTACGGGATTTCTTCTCCTCTAATTCAACAGTCGCAGATGAAAGCATGATCCGGTTCACCAATTGATCCGATCTTCGACTATGACCCTGCAGTCATGAAAGCTGCCAACCTGCAGTATACGAAACTCAATCTCAATTGGCCGACGATTGTGATGCAGAAATTCGCACGCACATACACATGCACATCTGCTTTCAGATAAGTGAATTTGCTAACAGCAAAACCGACTCTTCCTGATCCTGATCGTGTTCATGCAATAGCGCCGTTCAACGCATCAATCACGGCTTCGGTGTGCGAGAGTTCCATATAGCGCCCCGCGCCTTGAACATTGCGGATGGAAGCGCCTGGAAGTTTGGCGCGCCAGAAGGGTATCATCTCTGCCACGTCATGGATCGGATCGGCATCGCCGATGAGGAGCTTCCAATCTCTGCCATCCTGCAGGCCGAGAACATCTGCCATCGTCACGTAGCCACGCTGTTCGCGGAAAATACCGGAAATCCGGCTTGTAGCGAATACCAGAAACGAGCGCTGATAATCGGCGATGCTTTCCGCGTCGCTTAGCGATTGTGCGTCGGCTGGTATGGTCTTGAGTGTCTTGTCGATCAATTTCGCGATGCGCGACGGCGTAAGTTGGGAGCCGGTCCATCTCAGCATGCTCTCGATGCGGTCGGGAAACCGCTCGAAGCCCGTTCGGACGAGTCCCAAAGTGCCGGATCTTTTCGTACAATGCTCTTGGAGTAGGTCGGGATTGATCACGACGGCGCGCCCGATGAGGTCCGGATGCATGCGCGCCGTTGCCAACGCCGCGAACGCTCCGCCTCGGGTCAACAAGTCGATCCGTTTGATGCCGAGCCAGTCGCAGACCAGTCTGACATCGTCGGCACCTGCGGCGAACAAGTCGTCCATATCGTCCGCATCGGCTCTATCGTCAGTCAGACCGTAGCCGGGGCGATCAATCGTGATCGGGCGGAAACCGGCATTCTGCAGCGCCCGCACGACCTTGCGAAACGGATATCGGGTGGACATGCTGGAATGCAGGATGTGGACCGGCCTGCCATCTTTTGGGCCATAGTCACTCATCGCCACGACGCTGCCATCGGGCCGATGCAAAATACGCAGCGGTTCGCGTTCACCGGGCAGGCTTGCCAGTGCGTGCTGGTCGGCCCGGGCAAACAGTGCGGACAGGAAAGCATCGGCGACAACACGCGGGATTTCCGGCGCCTTCTCGATGCCCATCTTTTCGAAGATGCACGAAAATACGTCCTTGGCCACGGCATTGGAGAGGCCGGCGATTTCCGCGGACTCTTTTCGATCATGGCCCTCGGCGAGCAGCAGCGCGAGCCGTGCTTCGCGCGGGGTAAAGCCGAAAATGTCGATTAGCAGATTCCGCGCATCCTCGCGCGGCGGCGAAACGGAAGTCACCAATTCCGACATTTTCCGCACGAGCTGCGCCTGACCGGACACGTTCAGTTTGCGCATTGCGGCCGAAGCGGCCTTGCGCGCCGTTTGGTATTGGACGCCACAATGCGCGCCCGCGCGCCGCATATGACCATGCGAAACGAGCGCCGCCGCGACGCGAGCCTCAAGGTTGGTAAGTCCGGCGGCCCGCGCGGTTTCGATCAATGCGTCGGAAAGATGCGCGAGCGACAGGGCGCCAATCGCGATGCCCGCCCCCGACCCTTCACGGTCGATTTTAAACGGGATCGGCCAGTGCCGGGCGGTTCCGATCGGCGCATAGGCGAGTATGAGCGGATGGTCGTCCTGATCGGTCGTCTGAACGAGCTGCTCCACGCCGTTGGCGCGGACCTGGTCGCACACGTCCATGTCCACGACATCCCGCCCGATCCAGCGTTCGAAGCGCGGATCGCCCCATATGAGATGGTTGTGCTCGTCCAGCAGAATGCAGGTCATAGTCGCCGTAGAGAGATTGGGACGCGGCGTCATCGGGGGAATATCCGACTTCAAAGCGGCGTCGAACCGGTCTTCGAATTCCTCCGCAAACCGGCTGTCTTCGTCCAGGTCTTCGATGGTGCCCACGCCGCCACTCCACAGATCGACCATGCGCATGATTCCACACGCAACCCCGGTCGTGGCTTTTTAAGGTAGCGAAATTTTTTGGAAAACACCCCCCAAAAGGGGGTGCCTCGCAATCGCGCTCGTCGCTTTAAGGCGCGCAGCAGGCCGTTCCGACGGTGGCGCAGCCGACTGCATGGCGCCGTCCGATGCCAGCATGGAATAGCGATAGGAGGGGCTTTCCCGTGGATTTGAGGATTTTCCGATATGCGGTTGGGGCGTTGGCAATGTCCGCCGCCGCCGTGCCCGGCACCCTTACCGCGCAGACCGACGAGACAGTCCGTCTTGCGCAGGTCGAACTGGAAGCCGGCGAGCCAGACGCTGCCTATACGCGCCTCGCCGCGCAGGCAGGTGCTCGTGCTGGCGATCCTGCGTTCGATTTTCTCCTCGGCGTCGCCGCGATCGAAACCGGACGATATGGCGAGGCGATTATCGCCCTTCAGCGCGTTTTGGCGATCCAGCCTGGCAACGCCCCGGCCCGGGCCGAGCTTGCCCGCGCCTATGCCATGGCGGGGGACATCGATACGGCCCGCGAAGAATTCAATACGGTTGTCGCCGATCCGAGCGTGCCAGATCCGGTGCGCCAGCGCTTCTCACGCCTCGTGCGCGATTACGACCGGCAGCGCGGTGAGGACGGGGCGGTAGTCACGGGCTTTATCGATGTCGAGATGGGCTATGACAGCAATATCAACGCTGCAACGGACGATGCGACAATCATCCTACCGCTGTTCGCCTTTCTCGGCCCGGCAACGCTGAATCCTGCGGCGCGCGCGCGCGACGAGGCGTTTTACCAGTTGCAGGGCGGCGTATCGGTCGATGTGCCGCTTGGCCGTCAGACGCGGTTGTTCGCATCGGCGCTGGGCAACTGGCGCGACAATCTCGATTCCGGTTTCGCCGATCAGTTCTCTGTGACCGGGACGGCGGGGATCTCGCATACGTTTGCGAGCGGCAACGTGGCTTCGCTGTCCGGGCAGGCGCAGCGTTTTGTGATCGATGGCGATGGGTTCCGCGCCGCGTTCGGCATCATCGGTCGCTACGCGATCCGCAGCCGCCGGAACGAAGCGGTTGCAATCAGCGGACAATATTTCCGGTTGGATTATGACGGCGATCCTTTGCGCGAGGCAGACCGTTTCGCAGGTTCGATTACCTATGCCGGCCGGCACCTGTACGGCGGCATTGGAGGCGGCAAGGAAGAGACTGTCCGCGCCCGTGCCGACCATCTGAGCTTTGGTTTCTTCAACGCCCAGCTGGGGCTCGAATATCCTGTATCGCAGCGGGTATCGCTGCTCGCCGGTGCCGGCGTCGAGTATCGCGATCATGACGGGCAGGACCCGCTCTTTCTGATCGGTCGGAAGGATTGGCGCATTGATCTGTCGCTGGGTTTGCGCGCCTATCTCAGCGATCGAGTCAGCATCAGGCCGCGCGTCACCTACACACACAACGACACCAACATCGCGCTTTACGAATATGATCGATGGACGGCAGGCCTCGGGCTGCGGTTCGAATTCTGATTGGGAGGATCATGATGACAGGCACTAAAATTTCCCTGCTGCTCGGATGTGCGAGCGCAATTGCGTTCGCACATCCCGCCAATGCCGCATCGGTCCTCTTCTCGACCGATGATCAGGCGACCGGAACTGCCGTGACGGGAAGCCGCGCTTTGCTCGCCGGGCTTAGCCAGCTGCGCCTCGACGACGGCACGCTGGTCAGCATTGTCGGCCCTGCTGAATACAGCATAGGCGACGATGGCTCGCTCACGATCTCGCGCGGTTCCTTCACGGCACGCTCGGCGAACGGTTCGAGCCTGCCCATCACGGCTGGGAACGGCACACGGGTGCGGCTGGGGGCCAACAGCTCCGTCAATATCCAAATCCGGCCCGACGGGTCGGTGAGCGGCTTTGCGCTGATCGGGACCACGAACCTGGAAGGTGCCGGCGAGAATCGCAGGTTCGCCGCGGGCAGTGCCTTTACCGCATCGGCAACGGTTGCGCCGGACCGGATCGTGACGGCAGGCGCGCAACCCAACGGCGTCGATACCACTTTCCGCAAGCGCCGACAGACCGCCAACCAATTCCTGTCGAACGCGTCCTTCACCCAGCCGACGAGCGTCGGCTTTGCCGGCATCACGCTCAATCAGAATCCGGCTGGTGCGCTGCAGAGAGCAACGACGCCCGCGCAGTTACTCGGCTACGTGCAGGCGCAGACGGGGAGTTATGATGCGGCGGCCGTCCTCGGCATCATCAAACAGATACTGTCCGGTGCGGCCGGCCTTTCCGCCTTGCAGATCCAAGCGCTGATCAACAGTCTGGAAGACTATGGTTTCCCGCCGGGTGTAACGGATAGTCAAGCAGCCGAATTCACCGAGATATTGCGGCTTGCCGGGTTCGACGTGGCCGGGATATCTGTCACCATGACGCCTCCGCCGCCTCCGCCGCCTCCGCCTCCGCCTCCGCCTCCGCCGCCTCCGCCACCACCACCTTCGCCACCGAGCGGTGCTGACGGCGTGAAGCCCGATCCCGATCGCACCGATCTGACGATTGCCTATGCGATCCTGACCGAGAACGGGTTGAATCAGGATGTGTCGCTGATCATCGAGAATGGTGAGTTTGTCGGCTATCGTTCGCGCAGCGGTTTCGAAACGCGCTTCGAGGATCGCGATGAAGTCGAGGATGATGGGGACCAGGGCATTCTCGGATGGACCCGTCTCGTCGGAGGAGCCCGCGTAGGTGGGCTCGCGCGCGACGAGAATAGCGGGGATCACTTCATCTATGGTGTGCCGTTCACCAACCGCCCGGCCAATGGAATCGTCACCTATACGCTAATCGGTGGAACCAGCCCGACGATGCGGGACAATAGCGTCGCCCCCGGGGTGTTCGACGGAAGTCTCGCCGTGTCCTTCGGCACGAGCGATACCTTCTTCGGACTCGATGCAAGTGTCACGATCGCGGGCTTTACCTATGATGTGCTGTCGGAAGGGGGGCTGACGGCGCCGAGCCTGCGGATATTCCCCGATGGCCGCGCTGCGGAAGATAGCATCGATCTGCCCGACAATAGCGGGCCGGCGTGCAATCAGGGCGATTGTCGCTTCGCCTTTAATGGCTTTCTCGCCGGTGATGGCGGAACCCATTTCGGACTAGCCTACACCATACGAGACGATCGTTCGAACGACGTCCGCAATTGGGTAGACGGCGTCGCCGCCTTCCGCGCCGGCGGCGGCAATTCGGGCGGACCGTCCGGGACCGTGCGTTCGAATCAGTTCATCGCCTATTCGGCAACCGAAATCGGGATCGATCTCAGAACGTCCAACGACGTGACCTATTCCGACACCAGCGGCGCGCCGGTCGCCTATATGGTCACCACCAACGATTTCACGCGAGACAATGAACGGCCGACGATTGGTAGTGCGACTGAGAACGAATCCGGATCGGTCGGCGATATCATCGGCTGGACCCGCTGGGCCGACGGCACGACGGGTGGGCGGTTCTTCGCAAATACCGACGGCTTCGACCTCGGCCCTTCCCAGGGCTGGCACATCATAGGCGGAACCCCGGCGACAAACCTGCCAGCATCGGGGACGGTCGCCTACGAGCTGGTCGGTGCGACCGCGCCTACGATCCGCGATGGAAGTCGCGACGCGGGTATGTTTAACGGCACTTTGGCGATCGCCTTCGGCGCGGCGCCGACAGTCGGTCTCGATTTCGAAGTCCGGATCGGGAATGTTGACTATACGTTCGGGACGCCCGGCGGATCGGCCGATCCGTTAAATGGCGGGCTGGCGATCGAAACGACCGGCGATTTCGCGCTGACTTTCTCGAGCAACGAACTGCCGGTGACAGGAACCGGCTTCATTTGTAGCACCGGTCAGTGCCATGCCGGTGTGCGCGGTTTTCTCGCGGGTGAGGGCGCAAGTCATGTCGGCGTCAGCTATACATTCGGCGATCGCGATTTCAGCCAGCGTGTCGATGGTGTTGCTGCCTTTGGAGTACCCGGATCGAGCGGTGCTACGGTCAGCGCTGTGAGCTTCGATTGGGCCCGATGGCACGATGGCGGTGTGGCGAGGCAAATGAGGATAGACGGAGGAATGGCCGGATTGAGCCATGTCGAAGTCCGCGATCGACTGCATCATCTCGTCGCATTTCCATGATTTAGTCTCGGCAAAACGCGACCCTGTACCGGAATAGGGAGAGCGATTCGACGAAACCGCTCTCCCCCGCTCTTTGAAGCCGCGATATTGGAGCACTTGAGCTTCGCTGATTATTGCTTTTACTTCGCAGGTCGCCCAATCAGTTCGGTATCTAGGGCACCCTTTGACGGGAGATTATCTCACACAGAAAAAACGTTCGATATCGTATTGTGACTGATGATAGTTTTATAATATATTGGACAATAGTATTGATATAGATGTATGATGTTAATCGCGCTTAATGCGCTGTTTGTCAAAATAGTTACATGAAATCACATAATTTGCAGACGATTTAATGAATTTCATCCTAAACGAGTGGGTGGAAATTTCTGGATGGCAAGGATTTATTTGGCAAGTCCCTGATTGGGATCTCATCAATCCTGCTGTTCAATCGGGTTCCTCAACGCGTCGATATGATTTGAACCACATCTGCGTACCCTGCATCTCCTCATCGGATACCAATCCAGCATATCGCGAAACGCGAACTTTGAAGATAGCGGCAGATATTATGTGTCATGACATCATGTCGCTAGAGGGTGCACAGATCTATCCTCTTTGCGCGCTGCAGTGCCGATTGGTCAGCCGCGCCCACGATAGGATGAGACGCCTTGATCCGGTAGCCACAGGCCGTCCGGAGGGGAGCCGCTTTGCCAGAAGACATCGATCGGGATTCCGCCGCGCGGGTACCAATAGCCGCCGATGCGCAGCCAGCGCGGCTGCATTTCGTCGAACAGGCGCTGGCCGATCCCGACCGTGACATCCTCGTGGAACCCGCAATGGTTGCGGAACGAGCCGAGAAATAGCTTGAGGCTTTTCGATTCCACGATCGTTTCGCCCGGCGCATAGTCGATCACCAGATGCGCGAAATCGGGCTGACCGGTAACCGGACAGAGCGAGGTGAACTCGGGCGCGGCAAAGCGGACCATGTAGAGCTGGCCGATGCGAGGGTTGGGCACATAATCGAGTTCCGCTTCGTCGGGCGAGGCAGGCAGCGCGGTGTTGGCGCCGAGGAATTTGGGGGCAGGTGTGTCGCTCATGTCGCGCTCCTGCCGTGAAGCGTCGCGCAGCGCAAGCCGGGGCTTGGAAGCGTGCCCTTCAGTACCTATTCAGCGCGGCTCTGCACTCTTGCGGCCCCTATCCCACGAAACGACCTGCAATGGCCTTTCCCTTCCGTACTCTTCTGATCGCTTTAGCGGTGGTGCTGCCGGGCACGGTGCACGCGCAATCGGCCAACGACTTTTCGCTCGAACCGGCACCAGCAGCCACTGCGACTCCGCAGGCGCAAGGCCCTGCCGATACGCGCAGCGGCGTTCAGATCGGGCCGCGGGTGGTCAACACGC
The DNA here is from genome assembly GCF_003355455.1 of Erythrobacter aureus. Lineage (NCBI taxonomy): Bacteria > Pseudomonadati > Pseudomonadota > Alphaproteobacteria > Sphingomonadales > Erythrobacteraceae > Erythrobacter > Erythrobacter aureus. The sequence continues at coordinate 2,663,071 of NZ_CP031357.1, read as the reverse complement.
CGACACCGACACCGACACCGACACTGACGCCGACGCCAGGAATTACTGCCGAAGCTCCGCCGATCGATGCCGCCGCGGCGCGGGAGGCTTCAACCGCGTTGCCAGTGCCCCGCAATACCCCGCTACCCACCATCACGCCGCGCGCGGTGGAAACCGGCGATGCGTCGTCTCTTCCGGACCGCCCGGATGCGGCACCGGCTGAACGCGAAGGAGCGGCTGCGACCCCGCTTGCGCTTCCCAGCGCGACGCCGTCGGCCTCGCCGCAGCCCTTGCCGGAAGCGGCGGACACGCATGCCGAAGACGGATTGCCGTGGCGGCTGATTGCAGCGGCGGCGGCGTTGCTGGCGCTCCTTGGGGCCGGTTTCCTGTTCCACAAGCGCCGCGGCGGAACAGTGGTGCACGATATCGAACGTCCGGTCGTTGCCCGCGCCAAGCCGCCCGCCGCTGTTCCTCTGGCAGATGCGGTGCGGCTCCAGGTCGAAAGCGAGAAGCTGATTCGCAGCGCTGCCTATGCCACGCTGAAGTATCGCCTGACGCTGAGCAATCGGACCGATGCCCCGCTGACCGATGTCGTTGTCGGGATCGATCTGGTTTCGGCACACGCCAACGCCGCGATGGAGGAGCAGGTCGCGATCGAGACCACTGCGCTCGAGAAGCGGCACGAGATTGCCCGTATCGCGCCCCGACAGTTCGTCACGCTCGACGGGCAGGTACAGCTCCCGCTCGCTCAGGCGCATGTCATTCGGCAGGGTCGGCTTCCCCTGCTGGTACCGCTGATGCGTGTGCGGGTGGACGGGCCGGACGAGAGCGCGCTGTTGAAGACTTTCGTGGTCGGGCTCGGCTCGCCCGGTGGGGGGCGCCTGCAACCCATCCGGCTGGACGAAGGGCCGCGCACATACGGGCAAGTTTCCCAGCGCGAGCTTGCCTAGCTCGACTTAGTCCCTTCCGGCGGCTAACCGGATGGAGATGGACAGTCTTGTTTCGACTCAATGGCTCGCAGACAATCTCGATACCGAAGACCTCGTCGTGGTGGATGCAACGATGCATTTGCCCGACAGTCCACGTAAGAGTTCGGTCGAATTCGTCGAAGGGCATGTGCCGGGCGCGCGTTTTCTCGATCTGGTGAGTTTTGTCGCTACGGCCTCTCCAGTGCCCAAGGCCCTGCCGGACGCGCGGCAGTTCGCCGACCGGCTGAGCCAGATGGGAATAGCGCCCAGCAGCCGCGTGGTCCTGTATGACGACAGCCAGATCAGGAGCGCCGCGCGAGCATGGTTCATCTTCCGGCTTTACGGCTTCGACCAGGTTGCGATTCTCGACGGTGGACTCGGAAAATGGAAAAGCGAAGGGCGCCCGCTGGAACAAGGCGCGGCATCGCCCGCGCAAAGCACTTATCCGGCCCCCCATGCGCTGCGCGCGGTTCGCTCGAAGACGGACATGCTCGCCAATTGCCGCTCGCGCGCCGAGCAGGTCGTGGATGCTCGCGATGCCGCCCGTTTCGCGGGTGAGGATGGCAGCGGCTCGGAGGGTCATATTCCGGGAGCGGCGAACGTGCATTATCCTGCGCTTTTGGCCGCCGACGGAACGTATCGTTCCGCCGAGGAAATCCGATCGATCTTCGCTGCCGCCGGGATCGATCTCGACAGGCCGGTCGTCACCTCCTGCAATAGCGGGATGACCGCCTGCGTCCTTGCTTTCGGTCTGCATCTCGTAGGCAAGGACGACGTTTCCATCTATGATGGTAGCTGGCTGGAATGGAGCGACGACCCAGATCTGCCCAAGGAAAAGGGGGCGGCGCGCTGATAATGGCGGGTGAGGACGACAGCAGGTATCGCCCCGCGACACGCCTTGTCACAGGGGGGCGGTCGGGCAGCTTTTCCCGGGATGTGGTCAATCCGCCGATCTGGCGCGCAAGCACGCATCTTTACGCCGATTGCGCTGACCTCAGGGCTCGCAAGAGCAGCAATGAAGATGGTTCGTTCTTCTATGGCCGCCGCGGTGCGCCGACGCAGTGGGCCTTGTGCGACGCGCTGACGGCGCTGGAGCCCGGAGCTGCGGGAACGGTGCTCTATCCCAGCGGTCTGGCTGCCCTCGCGGGGTCTCTTCTCGCGGTCCTGCGCAGTGGCGATGTTCTGCTGGTGGCCGATAACGCCTACGATCCCACGCGCAGTACCGCGATGGGATTGCTCAAGACCTTCGGCATCGAGCACCGCTTCTTCGACCCGCTCGATCTCGAAGCATATGAAGCGGCGTTCTGCGAACGCACCCGTGCGGTGATGCTGGAAGTGCCGGGCAGCCTGACGATGGAGGTTTGCGATATTCCCGCGCTGGCCCGTATCGCACGGGCCAAGGGGGCGGTGAGCCTGGTCGACAACACCTGGGCTACCGCGCTTGGTTTTGCCGCTCTTGGCCACGGTTGCGATATCGCGATTACCGCGCTGACCAAGCATGTCGGTGGGCATTCCGACGTGATGATGGGTGCGGCGAGCGCGGGTAAGCGCTGGTATCGCCGCTTGCGGCTCGGTGCGCAGCAGCTCGGCCATGTCGTCTCGCCCGACGATGCCGCCTTGGTCCTGCGCGGATTGCGCACGATGGGCGTCAGGCTGGAGCGGCAAAGTGCCAGCGCGCTTGCCATCGCCGAATGGCTTGCGAGCCGGAAGGAGGTCGCTCATGTCCTTTCTCCGATGTTGTCCGGCACGCCGGGCCATGCCCTGTGGCAGCGCGATTTCACCGGAGGCTGCGGCCTGTTCAGTTTTGTTTTGAAAGGGCGCGACGATGCGGTGCGCTGCCGCCTCGTCGATCGGCTGGAGCTGTTCGGCATCGGGTATAGCTGGGGCGGGTTCGAAAGCCTGGCATTGCCGTTCGATGTCGAACCGGTGCGCAGCAAGATGCCGTGGCCGAAGCCGGGCTGGGGGGTTGAGGATCGTCATGCCATCCGTCTATCCATCGGGCTGGAAGACACCCATGATCTTATCGCCGATCTGGCCAACGGCTTTGCGGCACTGAACGAAGGATAGACGTGCAGGGCGAAACACCACCGAGCGAGGACACCGCGGCGGAATTTGTTCCGGTCGAACAGGCGTGGAGCCTAGCCGAGCCGGCTCAGGAAGAAAGCGCGGTGGCCGCCGCCGAAGGCGCGAAAGAAGCGCTCAGTTCCAAAAGCGAAACGGTCGGTTCGGTCATCGATACGCTCGATGCGGTGGCCCTGTCCTTCGGTACCTTCCGTATCTCGCTGTTCGACGTGCTGATCGTAAGCGCCGTTATCGCCGGTGTCCTTGTGTTTGCCTGGTTCGTCAGCAAAATGGCGCGCCGGATCGTGCGGCGGATGACCCGGCTGGACGATACGCAGCAATTGCTGGTCGAAAAAATCGCCACGATCATCGTCTGGGCGGCCGCGTTCTTCCTCGGCATCGACCTGCTCGGGATAGACCTGACAGCGCTTGCAGTCTTCTCCGGTGCCTTCGGTCTTGCGATCGGTTTCGGCTTGCAGAAGACCTTCGGCAATCTGATCGCAGGGATCATTTTGCTGATGGATCGATCAATCAAGCCAGGTGACGTGATCGCCGTTACCGACATGGCGGGCAATGAAAGCTTCGGCCAAATTCGCAAGATCGGGATCCGCGCCGTATCGGTCACCACGCGCGACCAGAGAGAATATCTGATTCCCAACGAAAACCTGATGATAAACCAGGTGGAAAACTGGTCCTATTCGTCGAAAAACGTGCGCATGCAGGTCCCCGTCGGCGTTAGCTACGATGCCGACATGAAGCTGGCCGAAGAGCTGATGCTCGAGGCGGCAAAAAGCTACGACCGCATACTCAAGGCCCCCCCACCAACCGTGTGGATGACCGAATATGGCGACAGCTCGGTCAATTTTACGATCCACTGCTGGATCACCGATCCCGAAGATGGTGTGGGCAATGTGCGCAGCGCCGTCCTGAAGAAGCTATGGTGGCTGTTCAAGGAGAACGGCATAGAAATCCCGTTCCCGCAGCGCGATCTGCATATCCGGTCCAGCGATCAGTTCGACCGCCTGATCGAGATCATGGGGCAGCGCAGCGAGGCTCCCGAAGTTACGAAAGAATAGATTGCTGCGCGCACAGCGTCTGTTTCAAAATCTAGCCTTCCTTGTGGCACACGCATTCTGATTGGCGCCGGGCCGGGATGCGCCGCATCTTGCGGGCATGGCAAAATCCGGAACCATTTATCTCGTTGGAGCGGGGCCGGGCGTTCCCGACCTGCTGACGATCCGTGCCGCAAGGCTGATCGAGCGGGCACGTGTAATCGTCCATGACGGTCTCGTCCATCCCGCGATTCTGAAGCTCGCCCGCGCGGATGCCGAACTGATTTCGGTGGCGAAGCGTCGTTCTAACCATACCCTCCCGCAGGAGGAGATCAGCGATTTGCTTGTGCGGATCGCGCAGTCGGGCGAGGATGTCGTCCGTTTGAAGGGCGGCGATCCGTTCATTTTCGGGCGCGGCGGCGAGGAAGCCGAAGTCGCCCGTGCCGCTGGCGTCGCGGTCGAAGTCGTCCCCGGCATCAGCGCCGCCAATGGGGCGGCGGCGGCGGCGCAGATCGCGCTGACCCACCGCGATGCCTCGAGTATCGTCAGCTTTGTGGCCGGCCAGTGCAAGGGCTTGAAGGACCAGGATTGGGCTGGGCTTGCCGGCAAGGGCCGCACGCTGGTGATCTATATGGGCGTGAAGACCGCCCCGCAGATTGCCGACAAGCTGATGGAAGACGGCCTGGCCCCGGATATGCCCGTGGCGGTGATCGAGAACGGCACCCGGCCCGAAATGCGGGTGCTGCGCGGGCTGCTGGCCGGTCTGCCCAACCTGGTCGAGCGCGAAGAGGTCGTCAGCCCAGCGTTGATCGTGATCGGCGAAGTTACCGCGCGCGACGATGCCACACTGGCCATGACCGCTCGGGAGGCCGCGCGATGAGGCTGCTGACCGGAAACGATCTCAAGACTGGCGCCGTTACATGGTGGACCGGCAGCGACTGGTCGATTCATGTCGAAGATGCGGTCGATGTGACGGGGAGCGAAGACGAAATCGCCCGGAGCGAGGAGGCCGCGCGGCGGGTCAACGTGCCCTATGCGGTCGATGCCGAACTGCATGAGGGCAGCCCCCGGCCTTCGCACATCAAGGAGCGCGTTCGCGCGCTCGGCCCCACCGTCCGCCCCGACCTGACCCTCAAGCCCGCCGATCCCGAAATCGGCAATTGGGTGATCTGATGTACGCATACGACCAATACGACCAGGCGATGGTCGACGCCCGCGTGGAGGAATTCCGCGATCAGGCGCGTCGCCGTCTCGAAGGCAAGCTGACCGAAGACCAGTTCAAGCCATTGCGGCTGATGAACGGCCTCTACCTGCAACTCCACGCCTATATGCTGCGCGTCGCCATCCCCTATGGCACGCTCGACAGCCGCCAGATGCATGCCCTGGCCGATATCGCCGATAAATACGATCGCGGTTATGGCCACTTCACGACACGGCAGAATATTCAGTACAACTGGATCAAGCTGGAGGATGCGGCGGATATCCTGGCCGATCTGGCCAAGGTCGAGATGCATGCCATCCAGACCAGCGGCAACTGCATCCGCAATATCAGTTCGGACCATTTCGCCGGCGCTGCGGCCGACGAGATCGTCGATCCGCGACCTTATGCCGAACTGCTGCGCCAGTGGTCGAGCTTCCACCCGGAATTCAGTTACCTGCCGCGCAAGTTCAAGATCGCGGTGATCGCCAGTGAAAAAGATCGGGCAGCCATGCGGTTGCACGATATCGGCATCAATATCGTGACAAACGATGCGGGCGAGCTGGGTGCGGCATTCTATGTCGGCGGCGGCATGGGCCGTACGCCGATGATCGCGCCCTGCATCAATCCCTTCGTGCCGCTCGACCAGCTCGTGACCTATGCCGAGGCGTGTCTGCGGGTCTACAACCGCTACGGTCGCCGCGACAACAAGTACAAGGCGCGGATCAAGATTCTCGTCCACGAACTGGGCGCGGAGGAATATACGCGCCAGGTCGAGGCCGAATTCGCGCATCTGCTCGATCAGGGTGTCGAACCGCCGCTGGTGGAACTCGAGCGGATCAAGGCCTATTTCGAGGATCCTGCTTTCGATGCTGCCGCCGACGCCCGGATCGACCGCAGCGATCCCGATTTTGCCGTCTGGGTCGATCGCAATACCGTTGCACATAAGGAACCTGGCTATGTCTCGGCGGTGATCAGCCTGAAGCCGGTTGGGGGCATTCCCGGCGATGCCACCGCCGAACAGATGCGGCTGATGGCCGATCTGGCCAAGGATTACAGCTTCGACGAACTGCGCGTTATGCACACGCAGAACATCGTCCTGCCGCATGTCCGCAAGGCCGATTTGCACGCGCTGTGGACGGCATTGGATCAAGCCGGGCTGGGCAGCCCCAACCTCGACACGGTCGAGGACATAATCGCCTGCCCGGGGCTCGATTATTGCAGCCTTGCCAATGCCCGTTCGATCCCGATCGCGCAGAGAATCGCGGAACGCTTTGCAGCGAGCGGCAAGACCGGCACCCTGGGCGAACTCAAGCTCAAAATTTCGGGCTGCATCAATGCCTGCGGGCACCACCACGCCGGCCATATCGGTATCCTCGGCGTCGACCGGAAAGGTGTCGAGAATTATCAGCTCCTGCTTGGCGGGAGCGAGGCCGAGGATGTCAGCCTAGCCAAGATCACCGGCCCGGGTTTCGACGAACATGGCATCGTCGATGCAGTCGAAACCGTGACCACCGTCTACGAAAACGAGCGCCAGGAAGGCGAACGTTTCGTGGATACTTTCCGCCGCATCGGCATGAACCCCTTCAAGGAGGCGCTCTATGGCTGAAACGCTGCGCTATCGCGACGATGAACCCGTCGATCACCCGGCGGTTACCGTCGATTCCTTTCTGGACCAATCGAATGCATCCGCCGTCCGGATCGAGCCTGGCGACGATGCGCGCGCTCTGGTGCCGCATCTCGACAGGCTGGCTCTCATCGAAGTGAACTTTCCGGCCTTCGGTGACGGGCGCGGCTATTCCTCGGCCCGCATTCTGCGCGAAGCGGGATATGAGGGCGAGCTTCGCGCCGTGGGCGATGTTCTGGTCGACCAATTGGCCTATATGCGCCGGTGCGGTTTCGACGCCTTCGAACCGGACAAGCAATTCGACAGGGAAGACGTGGCAGCCGCGCTCGAAAGGTGGCCCGGAGTTTACCAACGCGCGGCGGATGATCGCACGCCGATCTGGTCCAAACGGCACGTATGAACGCAGTGCGCGCCATCGACCGCATCGATACCGGCCCCCGCTTCACCGAGCAGGACGCCATCCGTCTCAATCGCATGTTCCGCGGCACCGAGACGGAGGAATGGCTGCGCGCCGTGATCGAGGGCAGTCTGGCCGGCGATACGGCGGTGGTATCGAGCTTCGGCGCGGAAAGCGCGGTGCTGCTGCATTTGATCGCGCAGGTCGATCCGACGGTGCCGGTGCTTTTCCTGGAGACGGGCAAGCATTTCCCCGAAACACTCGCCTATCGCGATGAATTGACCGATCGTCTGGGCCTCAACCGGGTCGATCTATACCCCGAGATCGCGGATCTCGAGGCGCGCGACGAGAGCGGGCTGAGGTGGTCCTACGATCCCGATGGGTGCTGCGAATTGCGCAAGGTCAAGCCGCTGGCGACGGCCCTGGCGGGCTTCGATGCGAGCTTTACGGGGCGCAAGGCGTTCCAGTCCGCCACCAGGGCCAGCCTGCCGCGCTTCGAAGTCGATTCGTCCGATGCGCAGGGTCGCCTGAAGATCAATCCGCTGATCGACTGGTCGGCAGAGGATATCGCTGCCTATTTCGAACGCCACGATCTGCCGCGCCATCCGCTGGTCGAACGCGGCTTTCCCAGCATCGGCTGTTCGCCCTGCACGCGGCAGGTTTCCGCAGGCGAAGACCCGCGCGCGGGGCGCTGGTCCGGCTGGGACAAGGTCGAATGCGGGATCCACAAGCCCGGCGAGGAACCGTTCCTCTGAGGCGCGATGTGGTGAAGGTGGTGCCGGCTAGAGGAGTCGAACCCCTGACCTGATGATTACAAATCAACTGCTCTACCAACTGAGCTAAGCCGGCGACCGGGAAAAGCGCCTTTCGGGCAATCCGGCGTGAATGTCCAGACCCTCAAAGCCATCCTTTTTTGCGATACCAATCGGCCGTCGATCGCAGCCCCTCTTCCCCTTCGATCCGGGGCGACCAGACCGCTTCGGGCACTTTCTTGGAAGACCGCGCAACCCAGTTGGGATGAGTCATGTAACCCACTCGATCGGCTGTGAGGCGTGCCTTGTCGCCGCGCAGCATCCGGTCGAGCTTCGCGGCGCCTTCCAACACCGATTTGGGGAGGTGGGGGGCAAAGATCGGTCGCCCTACCGCATTGCCGATCGCCTTGGCCATTTCCTTGTGCGACCAGCCACCTTCGCGCCCGTCGTCGGGCTCGAATATGCGGCGGCGGACGAGGGCGGGCGAGGCATCGACGAGATCGAGCAGCAGCCGGGCAAGATCCTCGACATGGATCATCGAACTCGCCCCGCCTGGAGGCAAGGGGACAAAGCCGAATTTCGCGCTGCGGAACATCTCGAAATAATCGATATCGTGCGGGCCATAGACGCCGGGTGGGCGCACGATGGTCCAGTCGAGCCCGCTTGCCTCGACCAGCTTCTCCGCCTTTGCCTTGGATGCGCCATAGGCGGACAGGTCCGGCTCGCGTGCAGAGAGCGAGGAAACGAAAATGAAGCGCTTTGCCTGCGCCTGCTTCGCCGCCGCGATCAGCCGTGCGGTGCCGCCGACATTGGCCTCTTCGAATTGGCCCGGGTCGGGGGTGTTGGTGAGGCCGGCGACATGAATGACGGCGTCGGCCTGGTGACACATGCTTGCGAGCGCGGCGGGATTCGCCAGATCGCCCTCGATCCACTCGACATGCGTGCGCGGGCCTTGCGTGCGGCGGGTGAGTGCGCGCAGGGGTTCCTCGCGCCGGATCGCCTCGTCGAGCACGGCCTTGCCGACGAAGCCCGTGGCACCGGTCAACGCGATGGTCATGCGTGCACCATGTGGTCGCGGTGTATCACGGCGGCGCGCGGTGCATAGCCGAGCTTTGCGGACTGGTGTTCTTCGCGCAGACCCAGGATCGCGCTGCATTCGGCCGAGGTATATTCGACCAGCCCCTGGCCGAGCCGCTCGCCATTTGGGCCATGGATTGCGACGAGATCGCCACGCGCGAACGCGCCTTCGACCCCGGTGATGCCCGCGGCAAGCACGCTCGCGCCGTTTTCGAGTGCGGCCATACACCCCAGGTCGACCGTTATCACGCCGGAGGGTGCGAGCCGTCCGCCGAGCCACGCCTTGCGTGCGCTGGCATCGGCTTGCGCGGGGAACAGGGTGCCGGTGCCGCTGTCGAGCGCGCGGGAAATGGGCGACGGGTGGGTGCCGTTCACGATGGCGAGTGTGATGCCCGCCCGTTCCGCAATGCGCGCGGCTTGCAGTTTTGCGAGCATTCCGCCCGAACCGAGACCCGAGGACGACGCGCTACTTGCCATGGCGATGATTTCGGGCGTGACGCCGTCTACGCGCTCGACGAGTTTTGCACCCGACTCGCGCGGGTCGCGATCGTACAATCCATCGACATCGGACAGCAGCATCACCGCGTCGGCGCCCGCAGCCTGAGCCACACGCGCAGCAAGCCGGTCGTTATCGCCAAAGCGAATTTCTTCGGTCGCGACGCTATCGTTCTCGTTCACCACCGGGACCGCACCGGCTTCGAGCAGGCGGGCAAGGGTGGCAGAGGCATTGAGGTAGCGACGCCGGTCTTCCAGATCGCCCAGTGTCACCAGTATCTGCGCTGCGGTAATGCCATGGGTTCCAAGTGCATCGGACCACAGCCGGGCCAGTGCGACCTGACCGACCGATGCCGCGGCCTGGGCATCGGCGAGACTGCCGCGACCGCCCTTGGCAAGCCCCAGCTTGGCCGCACCCAGCGCGATTGCCCCGGAGGAGACGACGATTACCTCGGAATTCTGCCTCAGGTCTGCAATTTCTGTCGCCAGCGTCGCCAGCCAATCGGTGCGCGCCTCTTTGCCCTCCACCAGCAGCGCCGAGCCCACCTTGATTACGAGGCGGCGTGTCTGGCGCAGGTCGGGGAGGGAGCTCAAAACTTTCATTGTCATTCCCGCAGAAGCGCAGCTGACCGGAGGTGAAAGCGGGAATCCCGCTTTTCTTCAAGCCTAGAACCGAAGATTTAGCGGGACCCGCGCCTTTGCGGGGGTGACGAAATGTTGAGCCCTTGAAAGGTCAGATCGGCGACCAGTCGGGCGAGTCGCTCTCATCCTCGACTTCCTCGGCATGGGTTTCGGTCGAAGTGCGGTCGGGCAGATAGGCCAGCACACCGTCCAACAGATCGGAAATCCCGGCGCCCGTCGCACCCGAGATGGGAAAGACCTTTTCCGCGCCTGCTGCCAGCAGTTCCTCGGCAAACGCATTGCCCAGTTCCTCGTCGGCGAGGTCGAGCTTGTTGAGCGCGACGATCTGCGGCTTGTCGGCCAGACCGCCGCCGTAAGCCTCGAGCTCGGCATTGACGGTTTTGTAGGCTTCCGCCGGATCGTCGCCCGAAATGTCGATCAGATGGATCAGCACGCGGCACCGCTCGATATGACCGAGGAAACGGTCGCCGATGCCGGCGCCCTCGGCGGCGCCTTGGATCAGGCCGGGAATGTCGGCGAGCACGAATTCGCGCCCCTTGTGCGTCACCACGCCCAGCTTGGGGACCAGCGTGGTGAAGGCATAATGCCCCACCTTGGCCTTGGCGTTCGAGACCTGGTTGATGAAGGTGCTCTTGCCCGCATTGGGTAGGCCCAGCAGGCCGACGTCGGCCAGCAGCTTGAGACGCAGCCACACCCACATCTCCTCGCCCGGTTCGCCCGGCTGGTGCTGACGCGGCGCGCGGTTGGTGGAAGACTTGTAGCTGGCGTTCCCGCGCCCGCCCATGCCGCCTTCGAGGAAGACCACGCGCTGACCGACTTCGGTGAAATCGGCGAGCACTTCTTCCTTGTCCTCGGACAGGATCTGTGTGCCCACGGGCACTTCGATCACGAGGTCGGATGCGCCTGCGCCTGTGCGATCCTTGCCTTGGCCGTGTCCACCACGCTTGGCCTTGAAGTGCTGCGCGTAACGGAAGTCGATCAGTGTATTAAGTCCCTGCACGGCCTCGAACACGATATCGCCGCCCTTGCCGCCATTGCCGCCATCGGGGCCGCCATATTCGATGTATTTTTCGCGCCGGAAACTGACGGCACCGGGTCCGCCCGCGCCGGACTTCAGGTAGATTTTTGCTTGATCGAGGAAATGCATGGCGCGCCCTCTAGCCGCTTTCGTGCAGCTAGGCGAGGGCGCGCATGCTCAGGCGGTGTCAGTCGACGAAATCGGTCACGCGCTCGATGATGATCGCGGGGGCCATGCCGCCCGCTGCGCACATGGTTACGAGGCCATAGCGCTTGTCCTGGCGTTCCAGCTCGTCGACCATCGTGCCGATGAGGATCGAGCCCGTGGCACCGATCGGGTGGCCCAATGCGATCGAGCCGCCATTCACATTGACCTTGTCCCAGTCAAGATCGAGATCGCGCACGAATTTGGCGGCGACGACCGCGAACGCCTCGTTGATTTCGTAAAGATCAATGTCGTCCTTGGTGAGGCCGGCCTTCTCCAGCACCTTCTTGGCCGCCGGGACGGGAGCGTTAAGCATCAGCGTGGGATCATCGCCCATGTTCGCCGTGGCCACGATGCGCGCGCGTGGCTTGAGACCGTGTTTTTGCGCATAATCCTTGCTGGCGACCAGCACCGCAGCCGCGCCATCGACGACGCCCGAACTGTTGCCCGCGTGGTGGAAGTGCTGGATCTCGACGTCGGGATATTTGGCGTTGACCAGCCCGGCAAAGGTGGTGCCGTTCTTGTCGAGCGGGACATTGGCAATCTTGGCAAAGGCCGGTTCGAGCTGGCCAAGCGTTTCCATGGTCGTGCCGGGACGCGGATATTCTTCCTTGTCGAGCACGACATTGCCATCGTCGTCCTTCACCGGGACGACCGATTTGTCGAAGCGGCCTTCCTCGATCGCCTTGGCGGCGCGCTGCTGGCTGCGGAAGCCGACTTCATCCAGCTCCTCGCGCGTAAAGCCCTCGATTGTCGCGATGGCGTCGCCGCACACGCCCTGGTGGCTCTGCGGATGAGTGCGCATAAGGCGCTGGTTATAGCTGCCCATCATTGGCGGCTTGAGCCCAGCGGCCATCTTGTCCTTCGACATCTGCGCGGTGAGGCTCATCATCTCGGTGCCGCCCGCGACCACACAGTCTTCCATCCCGCTCATCACCTGCGCGGCAGCCAGCGCGACGCTGGTGATGCCGCCGCCGCAGAAACGATCGAGCGTGGTGCCCGATGAGGTGATGTCGTAGCCTGCGTCGAGCGCGGCCATCCGGCCAAGATCGCCCGCCTGCATGCCGTCCTGCGTGCTGACCGACCAGATCACGTCGTCGACCGTCGCCGTATCGAGATCGTTGCGGTCCTTGATCGCCTTAAGGCAGGTCGCGGCCAGATGCTGCGGATGCATATGCGCAAGCGCGCCTTTGCCCTGCTTGCCAATCCCGCGCGGGGTGCGGACAGCATCGATGATATAGGCTTCGGCCATGGTGTGAACTCCTCTCGACTTGTCGTTTTGTGCGGCAAATGCCGGTTGACGTTTGCGTAAACGTCGAGCAGCAAGGGTGCAAGACAAGTTTCGAATTGAAATGGGAGAGAGCAGCTATGTCCGAGGAAGTCCTGACGAGCGAAGAGGACGGCATTCTCGTCGTCACGATCAACCGGCCCGAAGCCAAGAACGCGATGACCAAGGCTGCCGCCGAGGGGATTGCCGCGGCGATGGACCGGCTCGACAGCGACGACAGCCTGCGCGTCGGCATTCTGACGGGCGCGGGCGGGACCTTCTGCTCGGGCATGGACCTGAAAGGCTTCCTGCGCGGCGAATCGCCGAGCATCGAAGGTCGCGGCTTTGGCGGTATCGTGCAGAAGCCGCCCGAAAAGCCGTTGATCGCGGCGGTGGAAGGCTATGCACTGGCTGGCGGTCTGGAACTCATGATCGCCTGCGATCTCGTGGTCGCCAATGCGGGCGCGAAATTCGGCATTCCGGAAGTGAAGCGTGGCCTTGTGGCAGCTGCGGGCGGCGTGATGATGCTGCCCGACCAGATCCCCGAGAGGATCGCGATGGAGCTGGCGCTGACCGGCGATTTCATCGACGCAGCCCGTGCCTATGAGCTCGGCCTGATCAACCGCGTGACCGAGAGCGGCGCGCTGGCGGGCGCGAAAGAACTTGCCGCCAGCATTGTCGCCAACGGCCCGCTGGCGGTTCGCGTCTCGAAGCAGGTCATCAAGCAATCGCGCGGCTGGCCGATGGAAGAGCGCTATACCCGCCAGACGCAGCTGATCGCGCCGGTCTTTATATCGGAAGACGCCCGCGAAGGCGCTGCCGCCTTCGCCGAAAAGCGCAAGCCGAATTGGAAGGGCAAGTAAGACCCTTCGGCACGCCATAAAGATATTCGAGAGGAACCCGAGAGATGCCCGTAATCGACGTACCCCAGCCCGAGTTCATGGAAGACGAGGAAATCGCCATCTTCGCCGACGCCGTGGGCAAGTTCTACCAACAACACGCGCCGGAAAAGCGGGTGGAGAAATGGCGCGAGGACGGCCAGGTAGAACGCGAATTCTGGAACGAGGCGGGGGCGGCAGGTCTGCTCGGCGTGTCGGTGCCAGAGGAATATGGCGGCCATGGCGGTGATTTCCGTCACGACATGGTGGTCATCGATCAGCAGGCCAAGCACGGTGTCGATGGATTCGCCGCCAGCCTGCACAATACGATCATCCTCCCATATCTCGTGCGGCATGGCACCGAAGAGCAGAAGAAGAAGTACCTTCCCAAGCTCGTGACCGGCGAACTGGTCAGCGCCATTGCCATGACCGAACCGGGTGTGGGGTCCGATCTTCAGTCGATCACCACCACCGCACTCAAGGATGGCAACGGATACCGCATCAACGGGGCCAAGACCTACATCTCCAACGGCCAGACCGCGGATTTCATCGTGGTCGTCGCCAAGACCGACCCGAACGAGCGCGCCAAGGGCATCTCGCTCCTGCTGCTCGAGACCGAAGGGGCGGAAGGTTTCGAGCGCGGCAAGAAGCTCGACAAGATCGGGCTCGACGCTGCGGACACGTCGGAGCTGTTCTTCGACAACGTCTTCGTGCCGGCCGAAAACGTGCTCGGCGGGGTCGAAGGCAAGGGCTTCTACCAGCTGATGGGCGAGCTGGCGCAGGAACGCCTGGTCATCGCGATGGGCGCGGCGACGGGGATCGAGAAGGCGCTCGATGTCACGGTCGAATACGTCAAGAGCCGCAAGGCCTTTGGCCAGACGATCTGGGATTTCCAGAACACGCAGTTCGTGCTCGCGGACCTCAAGGCGCGCGGCACCGCGGCGCGCATCTTCGTAAATGACTGCATTGCCAAACTGCTCAAGGGCGAACTCGATGTCGCCACGGCGGCGATGGCCAAATACTGGGTCACCGAGTTGCAGAGCGAGGTGGTCGACAAGTGCCTCCAGCTTCACGGCGGCGCAGGCTACATCAACGAATATCCCATCGCCAAAATGTACCGTGACGCACGCATCACCCGCATCTTCGGCGGATCGAACGAAGTCATGAAGATGCTCATCGCCCGCTCGATGTGATGAGCACCCAGATGGGTGGGCTTGGACCATGGCGGGCTATGGGCACCGGGGACATCGACCGGGTTCATGGCATATCCGAGGCGGTTCATCCCACCCTGCCGGAAAACCGCGCGGTCTTTGCCGACCGGCAGGCGCTTTATCCCGCCGGAGCCTTCGTGCTGGAGCGCGACGGCACGGTGGCGGGGTATTGTATCGGGCATCCCTGGCTCGAGGCGGAACCTCTGCCGCTCGATGCACGGATCGAGCGTCTGCCCGTTCGTCCGGACACCTTCTACCTTCACGATCTGGCGCTCCTCCCCGGCGCGCGCGGCCTGGGGGCAGCCGGTATTATCGTGCCACATATAATCCGGCACGCACGCGAGACAGGTCTGGCCTCGGTCAGCCTGATCGCCGTAGCCGATTCCGCGCCGTTCTGGCGCCGGTTCGGCTTCCGCGATACGCAGGCGAGCGAAGGCAAGCTTGCCGGCTATGGCGCGGATGCCCGCTTTCTTACGCTGCGGTTCGACCCGGAAGCGCAGGGGCGGCACTAACGGCCACCACCTGCCTCCCCGAGTGTCAGGCGGCGACCACTTCCTGTTCGATCGCGCCGAAGATCGAATGCCCTTCGGCATCCTTCATTTCGACGCGGACGGTGTCGCCGGGCGCCATGAAGCGAGTCTTGGCTTCGCCATCGGCAATGGTTTCGATCATGCGGATCTCGGCAATGCAGCTATAGCCCAGGCCGCCTTCGCTAACGGGCTTGCCCGCGCCGCCATTCTCGTCCTGGTTCGAGACCGTGCCCGAACCGATGATCGTGCCTGCGCCCAGATTGCGGGTCTTCGCCGCATGGGCGACGAGATCGGCGAGGCTGAAGGTCGCATCGACCCCGGCATTGGCGCGGCCGAAGGGCTCGCCATTGTAATCGACCATCAGCGGCAGGTGGATGACGCTGCCTTTCCACGCATCGCCCAGCTCGTCGGGCGTGACCGCGACGGGGCTGAAGGCGCTGGCGGGCTTGGACTGGAAGAAGCCGAAGCCCTTGGCCAGTTCACCCGGGATCAGGCCGCGCAGCGACACATCGTTGACCAGCATGACCAACTTGATGTGGTTGGCGGCCTGTTCACTGGTGACGCCCATCGGCACATCGTCAGTGACGACCGCGATCTCGCCTTCCATGTCGCAGCCCCACTTAGTGTCCTTCAGCGGGATGTCGTCGCGTGGAGCGAGGAAGTTGTCGGAGCCGCCCTGATACATCAGCGGGTCGTGGTAGAAGCTTTCGGGCACTTCGGCGCCGCGCGCTTTGCGCACCAGCTCGACATGGTTGATGTAGGCCGAGCCATCGGCCCACTGATAGGCACGCGGGAGCGGTGAATGCGCCTCGCGCTCATGGAAACGCTCGCAGGGCACCGCCTGGTGTTCGACATCGGTATAGAGCGCCTCAAGCTTGGGCGCGATCTCGTCCCAATTGTCGAGCGCGGCCTGCAGCGTCGGCGCGATGTTGTCGGCGGCGCAATAGCGGGTGAGGTCCTTGGAGACGACGACGAGCTTACCGTCGCGCGTGCCGTCCTTGAGTGTTGCGAGCTTCATGGGTGTCAGGTCCTCTCGGGATTGTCGGGTTGGTTGTCCGGATGTGCGCGCTGGAATTCGGGCAATGCGAGGCAGGCGCTTTCGATCCGGGTGATATGCGGCTTGTCGCCGAAGTCGAAACCGAACCGCCGCGCATTGTAGACCTGCGGCAGCAGGCAAACCTCGAAGAAGCCGGGCTTGGCGAACAGGAAGTCAGCCGTGTCGAGCTGCGCCAGCCGCGCCTCGAGCGGGTCGAGCGTGCGCGCGAGCCAGTGGCGATACCACACACCGATGTCCTCCTGCGACTTGCCGTGTTCGTTGGCCAGATATTTGAGGACGGGCAGGTTCAAAGGCGCGTGCAGTTCAGTCGCGATGGCATAGGCCAGTTCGCGCGCGATGTAGCGATCCGACACGTCCCCAGACAGCAGCGGCTTGTCGGGATAGGCTTCGTCGAGCCATTCGATTTGCGCCATCGACTGGACGTAATCCTTGCCGTCGACCTCGAGGAGCGGAACCGAACCGAATGGATTGCGCTTGGTGAAATCCTTTCCCTTTTGTTCGGACTTGAGCAGGTTCACCGGGACGTATTCGTATTCCAGCCCTTTCAATTCCAGCGCGATGCGCAGGCGATAGCTGGTCGAGCTGCGATAATATCCATGGAGCCTTATCAAAACGCGGCGATCCCGGTGATCGCCCGGCCCAGGATCAGCGCATGGACGTCGTGCGTGCCTTCATAGGTGTTGACCGTCTCCAGGTTCACCATGTGGCGGATGACCTGGTATTCTTCCGAAATGCCGTTGCCGCCATGCATGTCGCGCGACTTGCGGGCGATATCCAATGCCTTGCCGACATTGTTGCGCTTGACGATGGAGATCATCTCGGGGGCGAACTTGCCTTCATCCATCAGCCGTCCGACGCGCAAGGAGGATTGCAGGCCGAGCGAAATCTCGGTGATCATGTCGGCCAGCTTCAATTGGTAAAGCTGCTTCGACGCGAGCGGCACACCGAACTGATGCCGGTCGAGGCCATATTGCCGCGCGGCGTGGAGGCAGAATTCGGCGGCGCCCATCGCGCCCCAGCTAATGCCGTAACGCGCGCGGTTGAGGCAGCCGAACGGGCCTTTGAGACCCTGCACTTCTGGCAACAGGGCATCATCGCCGACTTCCACTTCGTCCATCACGATCATGCCGGTGGTCGAAGCGCGCAAGGACAGCTTGCCTTCGATCTTGGGCGCGGACAGGCCCTTCATACCCTTTTCGAGCACGAAACCGCGAATGCCGCCGCCATGCGCATCGCTCTTCGCCCAGACCACGAAGACATCGGCAAAGGGCGCGTTCGAGATCCACGTCTTGGATCCGGAGATGACATAGCCGCCTTCGACCTTCTTGGCAGTGGTCTTCATCCCGCCCGGATCGCTGCCGGCGTCAGGCTCGGTCAGGCCGAAGCAACCGATCAGTTGGCCGCTGGCCAGACCGGGCAGGTATTTTTTACGCTGTTCTTCCGAGCCATAGGCATGGATCGGATACATCACGAGGCTGGACTGGACCGAGGCCATCGATCGGTAGCCGCTATCGACCCGTTCGATCTCGCGCGCGATCAAGCCGTAGGCGACATAGCTTGCACCTGCGCCGCCATATTCCTCGGGCACGGTCGCGCCCAACAGGCCAGCTTCGCCCATCATCGGGAACAGTTCGGGATCGTCGACTTCCTTGCTGAAATTCTCGATCACTCGCGGCTGCAATTCGCCCTGTGCAAAGGCGTGCGCGGCGTCGCGGATCATCCGCTCGTCCTCGGTCAGCTGGTCGTCGAGATTGAAGGGATCGTCCCAGGCGAAGGGCACCATTCCGGCCATGTTGTCTCCTTTGTTACGATCCAGCCGATGGCAGGCTTGCGGGCGCGGGGCAAGGGGGCGTGCCCGTGGGCGCCGTCACTTCACATCCGGCAGGGCCTTGCGGCAATCGTCGGCGCATTCGCGGCACATCTTCGCGCAAAGCTGACAGTGTGGATTGTCATGGCCTTCGCATTCTGCTGCACAAGTCTCGCAGGCCGTGATGCAGGTTTCGAGCTGGCTGCGCAGAACATCGATATTCTGCGCGGTGCGACGCACGGCCAGTCGCGCGGTGGCGGCGCAGATATCGGCGCAGTCGAGGCAGGTGCGGACGCACTGCGCCATATCCATACCCTCGGCCACACAGGCATCGGCGCAGCTCGTGCAGAACAGCGAACACAGCATGGCATGCCGTGCGGCGAGGATCAGGCCTTCGGTCTCGTCATCGACCTGCGGGTGGGCGGCGACCATTTTTTGAAGCGACATGCGATTTCCTTTCCTTGAGGTTCACCCAGGGAATGGATCGTGGCAATCCGAAGTTCCGGCAGCGTCCCGGAAAGCGCGATCAACCGTGCGCGGCTGCCCGCTGGACGGATTCGATCACCGCTGCCGGAGGGCAGGGTTTGGACAACGCCTGTGCCCGCGGGAAGCGCTCGGCAACCTCGTCGGGAGTGAGCTGACCCGAATGGAAGATGACCGGGACGTCTTCCGCCATCATCTGTTCGGCGAGCGGATAGACGATACCATCGCCCAATTGCACATCAAGGATAGCGATATCGGGCTTGGCCTTCTGATAAGCGAGCATTGCTGAAGATAGATCGTCATACGGACCTTCGACCAGATACCCGGCCTCGGCCACCGTGTCGCAAAGGTCGTATCCTACAATCAGCTCGTCTTCGGCGACGAGCACACGCAAAGGCTGCCCCATCCTGGCTCTCCTCTTATGCCGACCCATCTAAGGGAAAACCGTAATCCGGGATCGGTTCCGCGAGTTATGACAATTTGCCGTAACGTTCGGCAAAACCGGCGTCGTCTCCTTGCGCGAGTAACTGCGCCTGGCCGACCCAGTCGTCGCGCCGAATGCGTCCCTGAAAGCGGCCGAGCTGGCTGTCGATCCGGTCGATCCCGGCTTCGTCCCAGGCAGCGATCTGCGCAAAGGTGGTGACGCCCAGATCGCGCAGGGTTGCTGCCAGCTTCGGCCCGAGGCCCTTGATCCGTGTCAGGTCATCGCCGCTCGCATCCGGCTGGATGGCGGCACCGACGGCGGGTTGCATCGGTGTCGCTGCCGGTGCGCTGTCGATCAGCGCCTTGTTGCGTTCTGCGGGAGCGGCGCCTTCGTCCAGCACATCGCGGCTCGTGCCTGTCACACGCGTCTTGCGGGAGGCGTTGAAAACATACCAGGCAATGGCCACGCCGAGAACCAGCGCGGCGACGATCAGCGGCCAATATATCTGGAGCAGTTCGCTCATGCGTTATTCCTTGTCTGTGTCGTGGCGGCCCCACAAGGCCCATCCGATACCGATCCCCGCGATATAGGCGACAAGCATCAGAGCGGCGAGTTCGAACCATAGAGGCATGTCAACGCGCTCCCGGCGTGTCGACGGGTGTGGGGCGAAGCGGTTCGGTGCGGATGACCGAGAATTCGATGCGGCGATTGGCCGGATCGGTAGGGGCGAGCCCTTCGACCGGCTGGCTTGACCCGACGCCGCTCGCGCGCAAGCCGTCGCGGGGGATCCCCCGGCGCACCAGTGCCTCGCGCACGGCGCGCGCACGCTCCATGCTCAGGGCGATGTTGCCGGGCTCCGGACCCGATTGATCCGTATGGCCGGTGATCGCGATGATCGAGCCGAGACAGGGGCGCAGCGCATCGGCGACCTCATCGAGCAGCATACGGCTCGCAGGAAGTATCGCGCTGCTTGCCTCTTCGAACCGGATCGAACGGGTACGTAGCAGGCCTTCGACGTCTTCCTGGCAATGCAGCGGCTGATACGTCGGCTCATCGCTTTCGGCACGAGCGGTTCCGTCGCTCCAGACGATGCCGCCGACGCCCGGAACATTGTAGACGGCTCGCGCGATCCGGGCGCGTGTCTTTTCGTCGAGCCGCTCGCCCCCGCTCAGCAACGGGTGGCGCGAGGGCCATCCCGTGACGTTGGCAAACCGTGCAGTCACACCGCTTCCGCCCGCTTCCACTATGGCGGCGGCGGTGTCCCGTTCCAGTCGCTCGATGAAACCGGGGGCTACGGGCTCGGCCAGCAGATAGGCGCTGGCCACGGTCAACGCGGCTCCTGTGAAAATGGCGAGCGAGGGGCGGATCGGCATGACACGGGCTTTAGCCGTGTGTCGACCCGCCTGCCAAGCGGACTATTCAAGCCCGTCCGCAGTCTGCACCAGCTGGATGAACTCCTGCCGCCAGAAATTGCTCTGCTTCCCGGCCAGCGCGGCAATTTGCGGATAGGAAAAATCCGCTAGCAAGGCATCGCCACGCAGCTTCTGTCCGAAGGCGGCGACCGCACTGGCGAAGGCGAAATCGCCGGTCGGTGCGCGAGTGGTGCGCAGTGCCGATGCGGGCAGCGAGTGGGTCAGCAGCGTCGATTTGTCGCCACCAGGCAGTTTGTAGCGCAGTTTGACATAGGCCGCTTCGGCCGCCAGCTCGGTAGCGCGCGTATCGGGCTTGTCCTCGTACCGGCGCGTCGAGATCCAGCCCTTGGCACCGACCGGAACGACCTCGTAGATCGCGGTGACCTGATGGCCCGCACCGATATCGCCCGCATCGACCGCATCATTGTCGAAATCCTGTTCGCGCAAAATGCGATTCTCGTAGCCGACGAGGCGGTACTGGCTGACCACCGCCGGGTTGAATTCGACCTGGATCTTCACGTCCTTGGCGATGGTGAACAGCGTCGCACCCATCTCATCGCCGAGTACCTTGCGCGCCTCCAGCGCGCTGTCGATGTAGGAATAGTTGCCGTTCCCGTTATTGGCGACCTGCTCCATCATCGCATCGTTCAGATTGCCGCGTCCGAAGCCGAGCACTGAAAGGGTGATGCCGGTTTCGCGCTTCTTCTCAATCAACTCGACCAGCGATTCCCGATCGGAAGTGCCGACGTTGAAATCGCCATCCGTCGCCAGGATTACCCGGTTTACGCCGCCTTTAATTCTGTTCGCTTCCGCCACACGATAGGCAAGTTCGATCCCCGCGCCGCCCGCTGTAGACCCGCCTGCCTCGAGCTGGTTCAGCGCGTCCTTGATCTTGCGCTCGTCATTGGTCGGCTCCAGCACGAGGCCCGCCGCGCCGGCATAGACGACTATCGAGACGCGATCCTGTTTGGTCAGTTGGCCCGCAAGCTGGCGCATCGCGGTCTTTACCAGCGGCAGCTTGTCCCGGCTCGCCATCGAACCCGACACGTCGAGCAGGAAGACGAGGTTGGCCGGGGGGCGCTCCTGCGCGGGCATTTCGTATCCCGCAAGCCCGATCCGCACGAGCCGCGAGTTCGAATTCCATGGTGTCACCGCGACATCGGTATTCACTGTGAAGGGCTGCGATACGCTGTCCGGCCGACCGTAATCGTAGCGGAAGTAGTTGACGAATTCCTCGGTCCGCACGGCTCCCTTGGGCGGCAACTGGCCTTCGGAAATGAAGCGGCGCGCATTGGTGTAGGCGCCCGTGTCGACATCGACCGAGAAGGTCGAAACCGGTTCATTGGCGACGACCTTCACCGAAGAGACTTCCTCGCCGTCATATTGATCGCGGCTGGGCGGTGACGGCACGAAGACCGGCGGGAAATAGCGATAGCTGCTGTCGGCGGTTTCACCCTGTTCGGGCGCCGCGGCAGCTTCCGCGTCAACGCGCGAGCCCGTTACGACCATGGGGGCCGGCGTTGCGAGGCTGTAAGCTGGCGGGGGCGGAGGAGGAGGGGGGGCGGCGGCGGCGGGACCCGTCCATTATCCGAGGTTTCGGCCTTCGAGCCGGTCAGGACAATTTCCTCGCCCCCTTGCTGCGAGGCACACCCGGCAAGCAATGCAGCAGCGGCGCAAGTGACAGTAAATGTGGCGAAACGCATGGGCAGTCCTCCCCGATATTCCGATGATTCAGAGTTACTTCACCGGGCGGTGAATGCCGACTGAACGCGCCGCACATGCGACGATCCGATCATTTCCGGGTCGGTTCGTCCTTGTCGAGATTACGGCGGAACAGCACCCGATCCTCCGGCCCGAAGCCGCGTGTCCAGATAATGTAGCCATAGACGGCCAGGATCGCCGGAACGCCCAAGATCAGCTCAGCCCATTCGGGCAATCGGGTTGCCAGCCAGCCGACCAGCACTGCCGGGGGCACCGCCCAGACCAGTGGCCAGCGGAAGGTGTTGATCGTGTGGCCGAGGAACTTCGAAAGCATGAGGGCTTTCACGAGGCTGGCTGTGCCGAGCGCCAGCATCAGCGCGATCGCCGCCGCCGCTGCCTTGTAGGGTTCGCCGTAGCCGCCGCGTACCATTGCTTCGATCAGGACCACGGTCAGCACTGCCTGGAGCGCGATTGTGCCGATCGATATCCATAGATTACGCACCCGCGCGACATAGACGAGCACGGCTTCGGACACGACCGCCGTCGCCGCGACGACCTCCGCAATAAGCAGGAAGGCGAGCGCACCGGTGCCGCCGACGAATTCCGGCCCGACAAGGCCCATGACCGCCTCGCCCGGCACGCCGAGCGCGAGCGCAATCCCCGCCTGCATCGCGACGATCCAGAAACCGACCTGGCAGATCTGCTTGGCGATTGCCTCGTAATTCTTGGTCTTGAGGTTCTTGGTGATGACGGGGCCGAGGATCGGCTCGAAGCTGGTCTTGAGCTTCTGTGGCAGGCTCGCGACCTGCTGGGCGATGTAGTAGACGCCCACAGCGGCCGGCGCGGCAAACAGGCCGAGGATGAAGATATCGACGCGCCGTGTGCCCCATTCGATCGCATCGGCCGTGGCCAGCGGTAAGGCGCGCACGGTCATCTTGCCCATGTAGACGGGGTGGAGGCGCCATGCCTTGGGCGGACCATAGCTGCGGAAGAAGGACCACAGCCCGGTCGCCAGCCCAGCATAGATCGAGGCGAGATAAGCCATAGCGAGCCCGGAATCGCTGATGCCGGGTATGAAGAAGAACACCCCGGCCATGATCGAGATGGTCCAGGGTTCGACCACCGCTCGCGCGCGCACCGTCGTCGCGATATCGTAGCGATAGGCCTGCGCGGCGAGGACAATCTCGGTCAGCGCATAGCCCGGTATTGCCAGCACGATGAAACGGTCCAGTTCGGTGAATTCGCCGCTCGGGAATAGCGGGGCGGGGACGAACCAGAAAAACAGCGCTGCCAGCGAGGAGAACAGCAGCGCGAGGAACATGCCATCATAAACGAGATTGGCCGGATGGCTCTCTTCCCCATCGGAAAGGCGCTGCGCCAGGCCGCGCTTTTCGCCCATCGCACAGACCAGTGCGACCAGTTCGACCACCACCAATGCAGAGGCGAAACGCCCCAAAGCGTCCGGTCCGTAAAGACGTCCCGCGATGAATAGGAACGGCAGGCGTGCGACGAGGCGGAGGATGAAGCCGAAGAAATTCTGCCGCCCGCCCTTGGCGAGGGCGGAAAGGTCTTCGTCCGGTTTTTCCGCTGTCACTCGGCGCTGCCCTGTTCGGCGCGCAGCGGGCGCGACAGGAGGCCGGATACGACCTCGCGCGGGGCATCGCCTTTGAGCAGGCCGTAAACCGCCGTAACGATCGGCATGGCGACAGCATGGCGCGCGGCCAGTTCGACCAGCACGGGCGCGGTATGCGCGCCTTCGGCCACGGTGCGGCGGTCTGTCATGAGGTCTTCGGCCCGCTGACCTTCACCCAATGCCTTGCCGAGCGAGAAATTGCGGCTCGAAGTCGAGGAGCAGGTGAGCACGAGATCGCCGAGGCCGCACAGGCCCGCCAGCGTCTCCGCCCGCGCACCCAGTGCCTCACCGAAGCGTAGCATTTCGGCATAGCCGCGTGCGATCAGCGCTGCGCGCGCGTTCTGTCCGAGTCCGAGGCCGTCGACCACGCCGCAGGCGATGGCGAGCACGTTCTTGACCGATCCACCGATTTCCGCGCCGGTCACATCGTCCGAATAATAGGGCCGGAAGGCCGGGCGGGCGATGACCGGCGCAAGGCGCTCCCATTGCGCTTCGCCGTCCCCGCAAGCGAGTGTAACCGCAGTGGGCAGGCCAGCCGCCACCTCATGCGCGAAGGTCGGGCCGGAGAGCACCGCAATCGCGCTATCCGGTGCTGCGGATTTCGCGGCATGGTTCATCAGCCGCCCGGTGCCCGCCTCGATCCCTTTCGAACATAGGACCAGGTCGCGCGGATGCGCAGGCATATCGGCCAGGACGCTGCCCATATGCTGCGCTGGCGTCACCACCAGCAGCGTGTCGAGTCGCGCCATATCGGCGAGGTTACCGGTCGCCCGTACCGTATCGGCGAGCGCGGCAGAGGGCAGGAAGAGCGAATTGCTGTGCGCGGAATTGATCTCCTCGACAAGCTCCTTCTCGCGCGCCCAGATCAGTACATCGCGTCCGTCGCTGGCGAGCATTTGCGCCAGCGCCGTGCCCCAGGCACCAGCTCCTAGAACGCCGACCGTGCTCATGCTTTCACTCCCGCTCCACGCACCGGTTCAGCGTCGGGATCGAGCGGCCAGCGCGGGCGTGCCGCAATGTCGAGCGGGTCGTTCTGGCCGAGCCGTTCGATCCCCGCCCAGGCGATCATCGCTGCATTGTCGGTACACAGTTTGGGCGGCGGCGCGGCAAACCGCATCGCGCGGTTGGCGGCGAGCTGTTCGAGCGCGTTGCGCACCACCGTGTTGGCCGCAACGCCGCCCGCAACCACAAGTGTATCGACATCTTCCATGCCTGCGAGTGCGATCCGCAACCGGTCGGTTACGCAATCGACCGCCGCCTGCTGGAAACTCGCCGCAATATCGGCGACCGCGTACTGGCGGCTCTCATGCGCGCGCAGGACCGCGCTCTTGAGCCCGGCGAAGGAGAAATGCGGCTCGCCGCTGCCGACCATCGGGCGGGGCAGGGGCACTGCAGCAGCGTTGCCTACCAGCGCCTTGCGTTCGACTGCCGGACCGCCCGGAAAGCCGAAACCGAGGATCTTGGCGGTTTTGTCGAACGCCTCGCCCAGCGCATCGTCGATCGTGGTGGCCAGGCGGCGGTATTGGCCAACGCCGTCGATGCGTAGGATCTGGCAGTGCCCGCCCGAAACCAGCAGCAATGCATAGGGGAATTCGATCGTCTCGTCGGCGAGGCGCGGGCTCAGCGCATGGCCTTCGAGGTGGTTGATTGCGATCAGCGGCGTGTCGGTGGCCATGGCCAGCGCTTTTGCGCTAACCAGCCCGACCATGACCCCGCCGATCAGGCCCGGTCCGGCGGTTGCTGCAATCGCATCGCAGTCGGCCAAGGCGATGCCCGCATCGGCCAGCACACCCTCGATCATCGGAGCCAGCCGTTCGGCATGCGCGCGAGCGGCAATCTCGGGCACGACGCCGCCAAAGGGCGCGTGTTCCGCATCCTGCGAGGCGATGCGCTGCGCGACGATGCGCCGCTGGCTGTCGACCAGTGCGACCGCAGTTTCGTCGCAGGAGCTTTCGATGCCGAGAACCAGTGCCATCCCGCTTCCCCTTAGCGAAGTGGATCGCTAGGGCAAGCCGACCTATGCCTGACCAGCCCCTTATCCGCCTCGGAACCCGCCGTTCTCCGCTTGCCATGGCACAAGCCCTCGAAGCGCGTGCGCGCCTTTGCGCAGCGCATGATTGGGACGAATCGGCCGTGGAACTAGTCCCCGTCGTGGCCAGCGGCGACAAGATACAGGACCGTCCGCTGGCCGAAATCGGCGGCAAGGCGCTGTGGACACGCGAACTCGATCACTGGCTGCTCGAGGGGCGCATCGATGCAGCGGTGCATTCGATGAAGGATGTCGAGACGATCCGGCCCGAGGCCATCGCCATTGGGGCCATCCTGCCGCGCGCGGACAAGGCCGACCGTCTGCTGGGTGCGGCGTCCATCGCCGACATTCCCGCAGGCGCGCGAGTGGGAACCAGCGCGCCGCGCCGCGCCGCACAACTGCTAAACCTGCGGCCGGATCTTAACGTGGTCGGCATTCGCGGCAATGTTGCCACCCGAATGGCGAAGCTTGCAGCGGGCGCGGTGGATGCAACCTTCCTCGCCGCGGCGGGTCTGGACCGGTTGGGCGCGGACGAGGAAGGGGTGCGGCTCGACCCCGAAGCATGGCTGCCGGCGCCTGCGCAGGCCGCGATTGGTCTCGAATGTCGCAGCAACGATGCGCGCATGTGCGATCTTCTCGGCCCGGTCGATCATCCCGGAAGCCATGCGGAAATTCGTGCGGAACGCCGTCTGTTGGAGGGGTTGGGCGGATCGTGCAGCAGTCCGATCGCCGCTTTGTCGCATCGTATCGGCGAGCGCATGTCCTTGAACGCGGCCATCTTCAGCCCCGATGGCAAGGTGCGGATCGCCGGCAATACCGAATTTGCAATCGGCGACGAGAACGCCCCGTTCGATTTGGCGAAATCGCTGCTTGATGGAGCGCCGCCTGAAGTGGCCGAACATTTCGGCTATTCGGTATGAAGCCGCTCTTCCTATTCCGACCCGAACCGGGTTGGTCGGTCAGCGCGCAAACGGCGCGCGACATGGGACTCGACGTGCATGGCGCGCCGCTCTTTACGATCGAGCCGGTAGAGTGGACCGTTCCGTCCCCGGATGATTTCGACGGCATTCTTGTCGGCAGCGCAAATGCCTTCCGGCATGGCGGCAAGCACTTGGAAAAACTGACCCGGCTGCCCGTCCATGCGGTTGGCGAAGCCACTGCCGATGCCGCGCGCATTGCCGGGTTCCTGGTCGGGCTAACCGGTCGGGGAGGGCTACAAGGACTTGTCGACGAACTCGGTAATCGGAAGCTCCAGCTCTTGCGCCTTGCAGGCCAGGATAGGGTGGCGCTGCGTCCGCCCGATGGCATTGAGGTCGAAACCCGGGTACTCTATCGGGCGGTGGCGGAAGACCTGTCGCAAGAGAGCGCCGAGCTGCTGCGCGATGGCGGCGTGGCGGTATTGCATTCGGGTGCGGCCGCTGCGCGGCTGCGTGACGAATTCGATCGCCTGGACCTGAACAGCGCGGTTGTCGATCTCGCCGTCATTGGCCCTCGCGTTGCCGAAATGGCGGGAGAGGGTTGGCGATCCATCCACATCGCCGATGCACCCGGAGACAGCGAGCTACTGGCCTTGGCGAGAGCTTTGTGCCAGACCGAGGACCAATGATAGGAAGGGGCCTTGAGAACCGGCCCACGGGGTCGCGGAACGGAATTCGATGGACGATTACATAAGCACCAGGCGCAAGGGGCCTTCGGCAAGGCCGGTTCTCGTCGCCGTGCTTGCCAGTTTCCTGCTCGGCGGTGCGATCGTTGGCTATGCGGTCTATTCGATGACAGATCGCGATGCGCCCGAGACTGCTTCGACTGCGCAGGATCCACAGCTGCTCGCCAGCCCTACTGCCGACCCCACGCCTACGCCAAGCGCCACCGCCAGCGAGGCGGCGCAGCAGGCTGTGGAACGGGTCGAGCAGCAGCAGGGCGGGATCGACCAGCGCCTCGCGGCTGCCGAACAGCGTCTGGCGCGGCTCGACCTGCAGGCGCAGGCTGCTGCAGGCAATGCTGCACGTGCCGAAGGCCTGCTGATTGCTTTCGCTACTCGGCGGGCTCTCGAGAAAGGGGCGGAGCTCGGCTATTTGGCCGACCAGTTACGGTTGCGGTTCGGAGATGCGCTGCCCAATGCGGTAGACACGATCATTCGGACAAGCCGCGATCCGATCACGCTCGACCAGCTGATCGCGCGGCTTGAGGGCCTGTCCCCGCGTTTAGCCCAGCCGAACGATCAACGCGGTTGGGCCCGGTTCGGCGAGGAGCTGTCGCAGCTCTTTGTCATCCGCCGCGAAAGCGCCCCTTCACCGCAGCCTGAGCGTAGGCTCGAACGCGCGCGTTTGTTCCTCGAAAGCGGGCGCACGCAGTCGGCGATTGCAGAGGTGCGCAATCTTCCCGGCGCCGACGAGGCCGAAGGGTGGATCCGCGATGCCGAACGTTATGCCGCCGCCCAGCGGGCGCTCGATTTGATCGAGACCGCAGCCGTTCTCGAGCCGCGTCGCCTGCGCGACGGGGCGGGCAACCGGATCGAGCAGCCGAGCCCGGCCGAAGAGAATTAGGCTTTCAGCAATTCGGGCAGTTCTCCGGATATGCCGCGTGCTTCATCCATGAAAAAGCGTTTGAGCCACCCGCTACGCTGAATCCCCGCCATGCCGAGGCGGCGCGCGGCGCTTGCCGCCTTGCCTGGAATGCCGAATATCCGGGTCAGGCTGTCTGTCGCGCCCATCACCATGAGCGAATCGAGCGCGCGCCACTCTTCGTACTTTTTCAGGACTTGCGCATCGCCGAGGTCGAGACCCAGCCGGACCGCTTCGTCGAGCACTTCTACCAGCGCGCCGACATCGCGCAGGCCGAGATTGAGGCCCTGACCCGCGATCGGGTGCATGCCATGCGCGCTGTCGCCGACCAGCGCGAGGCGATGCTCGACGATCTTCGCCGTGTGCTGGAAACTCAGCGGATAGGACGAGCGCGCGCTGTTGATTGTGAGCTCACCGAGCAGATCGCCCATGCGCTTGTAAACCTCGGCGAGGAAGGCGCGGTCGGAGAGCTTCAGGACGCCTGACGCGTCCTTTTCGTCGACCGTCCAAACCAGTGCGCTGCGATTCTGGCCGTCGGGGCCGTCGAGCATGGGCAGCAGTGCGAAAGGCCCGTCGGGATAGAAGATTTCCCACGCCACGTTCTCATGCGGCTTTGAGTGGTTGAGCCCGACGATCATGGCGCGGTGGCTGTAATCCCAGTTCGCCATTTTCAGGCCCGCTTCCTCGCGACTAGGCGATCCGCGCCCTTCCGCGCCGATCATCAATGCGGCTTCGAGCACACGCCCGTCACCTAGCGTCGCCGATACACCGAACTCGCCGCGCTCGCGCGCTACGACCTCGACCGGCGCATGCCACTCGATCAGCGGCTCCTTCGCCGCCGCCTCGTGCAGCGCCAAGCGCAGCTGGCGATTGGCGAACATGCGGCCGAGTGTGCCCTCATGCGGCTCGGGGCGGAAATCGAGCCGACCCGCCTTCATCTGGTCGAGCACGGCGATGGCGGCGATATCGCAGCCATATGGTTCCAGCGCGTCTTCGAGGCCGATATGGCGGAACAGGCGCCAGCTTGCCGTCGAGATCGCCGAGGCGCGGCCGTCGAAGCCCTCCGCCGTCAGGCTTGCCGGATCGGCGCGGTCGACGAGGTGGCTCGAAAGCCCCTTTTTCGCCGCCGCCAGCGCCAGTGTCATGCCCACCAGGCCGCCGCCCAGGATCAGCAGGTCTCGCTTGTCTGTCATGGGGTGTGTCCCTAGAGCGGCGAGCGTGATCGACGCAAGGATATTGGAGCGGATCGCCGCGCTGGTGATGCTGGTCGCACTGGTCCTGATCGCGCCCGCCAGCGCGCAGCAGGAGGTGCGTGGGCCGGGCAGCGAACGCATGCCCGTGGAAATCGTGGCCGAGGGCGCGCCGCAACCCGGCGAGACGTGGATGGTCGCGCTGCATTTCATGCCTTCGACGCCCGAATGGCACGGCTACTGGTCGAATCCCGGCGATGCGGGGCTGGGCATGGAACTGGACTGGGACCTGCCCGAGGGATGGGAGGCGGGCGAACCGCTCTATCCGCTGCCCAAGCGGCTGGTGATAGGCGGGTTGATGAATCATGTTTACGAGGGCGACTATGCAGTCCTCGTGCCGATTGGCGTTCCGGAAAGCGCGGCGGTCGCCAATGTGGCGCCCATCGCCGTCATGGCAAACTATCTGGCCTGCACAGACAAGATCTGCGTTCCGCAGCAGGCACGTCTGACGCTCGATCCCGCACAGGCTGGTGCCGACCCTCGTTTCGGTGCGTGGCGCGCGGCCATCGTCCCGCAGCTCGACAGCAGCGCGCAATTCGAATTCACACCTACGCATCTGCGCGTCGGCATTCCGATCCCTACCGAAACCGCGCTCGGTGATCTTCACTTCTTCCTCGGTACGCCCGAACTGGGGGAAGGCGACAGGCCCGATTACACCGGCGTGCAGACCTTCATCAGCGAAGGCAATCTGCTGGTGGCCGAAATGGCGATCGAGCGGCTCGCGGTGCCGGACAATGTCGAGTTCGCGGCCGAGCCGCGCCCCGAGACGATCACCGGCATCCTCGATCTCGGCAGCGGCCGCGGCGTGCGCTTTACCGCTGTGCCAGGAGACGTGCCGCTCGAAGGGGTGAAGCCGATCCGTGGTGGTGGGGCGGAGCCGGTCCTGTGGCAATTGCTTATCGCCGCGCTGGCGGGTGGATTGCTGCTCAACATCATGCCCTGCGTCTTCCCGATCCTCAGCCTCAAGGCGCTGTCGCTGGCCAAGGCGGGCGGGGACGAGCGCGCGGCGCGGCGCGATGCGCTGGCCTATACGGCGGGCGTTGTGCTGGCTTGCGCGGCGCTGGGGGCAGCCATCCTGCTCCTGCGATCGGCGGGCGAGCAGGTCGGGTGGGCCTTTCAGTTGCAGGAGCCGGTCGTCGTGGTCGGCCTTTTCCTGCTGGCACTGGCGATCACGGTCAATTTCCTCGGGCTGTTCGAAGTGCCCGGCATGGCCGTTTCGGGCGGCGCGCCCTCGCGAGGGGGTTCTTTCTCGACGGGCCTTCTCGCGGCCTTCGTGGCGACACCATGTACCGGCCCGTTCATGGCCATTGCGCTGGGTGCGGCGCTGGTCATCAGGCCGATTCACGGGCTCCTCGTCTTCGTCGCCTTGGGTGTAGGCCTCGCGCTACCCTTCCTGCTGGTCGGCTTCGTCCCGGCGATTCGTCGGTACCTGCCCAAACCGGGCGCCTGGATGGATAGCTTCCGGCGCTGGATGGCGCTGCCGATGGGGCTGACCGCGCTGGCGCTTGCCTGGCTCGTCTGGCGCATCGGCGGATGGGACTATCTCGGTCCGGTGCTTGTTCTGGCCGTGCTCGCGCTTACGGGGCTTGCGCTTATCGGCCTGTTCCAGCGTCGGGCGCGATCTGGTGCGCTGGTGGTTTTCGCCAGCCTCGTTGCGGTGCTTGGGATCGGGGTCACTCTGCTCCCAAAGCCAGAGGCGCAAGCCGCGTCAGCCGAAAGCCTGCTCGATCCCATCGACTACAGCGAGGCCGCGCTAGCCGAGGCGCGTGCCTCGGGTCGTCCGGTGTTCATATGGTTCACTGCCGACTGGTGCGTCACCTGCAAGGTCAACGAGAGCGTCGCGATCGAACGCGAGGCCACGCGCAAGGCTTTCGAGGAAGCGGGCGTCATCGCCATGCGCGGCGACTGGACGCAGCCCGATGAAGAAATCAGCCGCATGCTGACCCGCCAGGGCGCGGCCGGTGTGCCGCTCTATCTGTGGTATGAACCGGGCGGTGAGGCCGAGCAATTGCCGCAAGTGCTTACGCCGGACCTTCTGGTGCAGAAGGCGCAGGATTCGGCTCGTCGTCGCTAGGCGGCTGCGCCAGCGCCCGGCACTCCTCGACCAGTGCGCCGGGCAGGGCGCTCGGATTGAGAATCACGCTGCCCGCGCCCGGCACCGTCGCCTCGACCTCGCGCGTGCCGGTCAGCACGTCCCAGCGCGGATCGGTCACCGGCGCCGCACCTTCCCAGCGCCATATGTCGTTTATCTGTATCGCGTCGATCGGCAGACGCGTGACATGGCTGTTCCCGATAAGCGCGAGCACCGCCTTGGCATGCGGGTCCGCCTTGGCGAAACGGGTGTATGCGAGCATCGGCACGGCCCCCTGTCCAACGCATTCGATGGCGAATAGCGGGCGTTCGCCCGGCTTGCCGTAAAGCAGGCGCCGGGCCTTGTCGGCAGGCGCCCAGACCGCGCCTTGCGTATCGGGAGAATCGATCGCTTCGGACGGGCCTTGAACCTCGCCCCCGATGCGTGTGCGCTCGACATAGTCATCGGCCGCCGGCGGCTTGCAGGCGGCGAGGACAAGGATCGGAAGCAAAGCCGGAGCGCGACGCATCAGCGCGCTATGGCACAGGCGCGCGCAGGTTCAAGCGGGCGGGCCGCGCTATCCTCAGCGATTGCGGATGAAGGCACGCAGGTCGCGCGACAGTTTCGCGCGGTCTTCGTCGCGGACATACATCATGTGACCCGAGCCATAGTAGTGCAGCTCCACCCGATCCTGCGGAATACCGATCCGGTTGAGCGAATACTCGGCGCCGAAAAAGGGCGTGGCGAAATCATAATAGCCCTGCGCATTGAACAGCCTCAGCCCGGCATTCTGGCGCATGGCCTTGCCGATAAGCGGGGCCACGTTGAGATAGGCGCTGCGCCCCGGTCCGCTTGACAGGCTCCAATTCCAGTGCTGCCCCGGCTCGCGCCCGATCGACTGGTATTCGCGAGTAGTTTCGAAGCCCAGTCCCTCGCGCAGCCAAGTATTGACCGCAGCGGTATAGCCTGCATCGATGCCATAGAAGCTGGGATCGTTGTCGGGATATTCCCCCGCATTATCGTAATCCGTGCCGGTATAGCGTGCATCGAGACGGCCGATGGTGAGGCCCCGGTCGCGCAGCAATTCCTTGTAGAAGCGCTGGCTGGTGACGCGCAGGTTCGCCTGGTCGAGATAGGTTTCGGACAGGCCGGTGAGCCGCGAGAGTTCCGCGCGCACGGCAGCGCGTTCGGCATCGGGAAGATCCTGGCCCTTGAGCAGCGCGCTGGCAAAGGGTCCGATCGCGAAGCGGCGCGCTTCCTCCGCGATAGCCTCGACCGAGGGAGCCTCGGCCTTGCCGTGGAACCAGGCAGCCGCCGCCATGTTCGGCAGTGTCACCACATAGGCCATTTCGTTGCCCGGTGTCGGCTCGCGCGCGGCGAAATCGAGGATGGTCGAAACGAGGATCAAGCCGTTGAGCCCGACATCGTTGAAGGTGCCGCCTTCCAGCTCGTCCACGACCATCGCCGTGCGCGTTGTGCCGTAGCTTTCCCCACCGAGGTATTTGGGGCTGTTCCAGCGTCCGTTGTCGTTGATCCAGCGGCGGATCACCTCGGCCACCGCGCGCGCGTCCTCGCGCAGGCCATAATAGTTTTTCGGATCGGTACCGGGGGTGAGATAGCTGAAGCCCGTGCCGGGAGGGTCGATGAAGACGAGGTCGGCGACGTCGAGCAAGCTCTCCGGATTGTCGACCAGTGGATAGGGCGGCGCCCCATCGTCGCGCGCGTCGGAAGGGATGGCGACTCGTTTCGGTCCCCAGGCGCCCATCTGCAACCACACCGATCCCGAGCCTGGGCCGCCATTGTAGATGAAAAACACCGGCCGCGAGGTGTCGCGCGGGCTGCGCACATAGCTGGTGGTGACGATCACCGCCTCGGACTTGCCGCTATCCGACGTGAGCACGGTTTCGCCTACGGTCGCGCGGTAGGACATACGCTGCCCGCCGAAGGTGCCGACAAGGTCGCGCGTACGAACCTGCGGTTCGATAGTCGCGGCTTGTTCGGCAGCCGGTGCGGACTCTTCCTGCGCGGCAAGGGGTATGGGAAGGGCGAGAACCGCAGCGGCGGCGAGCAGGCGCGTTATCATGGTGTTTCTATGACGAGAGAGAGGGTTCGGGTAAAGGTTCCGAACCCTGTCCCAATCCCTATTCGCTGGCTTCGGGCTTGACGAATTTCATCACGAAACGGTCTGTCTTCCCGCGGATTTCGGGCTCGAAGACACTGGTCGTGCGATCGTCATCCGGATTGGCGAGCATGTCGCTTTCCGCCTCCAGCACGAAACCGGCCCGTTCGAAATCGGCGCGTACTACCGCAGGGTCGATCCTGTGATAAGCCTCGACCGCTTCGCGCGTATCGCCCGGGTTCGCGACATGGTCGATCACACCAACGACACCGCCGGGTTTCATCGCCGCATAGAGCGTGGCGAGATAGGCGGAGGGTTCGGACCGGGGGACGTCGAACTCTTCCGATTCCCAGTAAAGATCGTGGTAGACTAGGTTCATCACCGCGAAATCGAAGCGATCGGCCTCGCTCTGGAAATCCTCGAAGCGGTAGCGCTCGAGCGCGATGTCGGGCTGGGTTGCGGATAGCGCGGTCCAGCGCTCCTCATTGTAGAATTGTTCGGGCTCGAGCGCGGTCACGCTGCCATTCTCGCCCACCGCCTCGGCGAGGATTTCGGCCCAGTACCCTCCGCCCGAGATCAGATCAGCTGCGTGGTCGCCCTGTTCGAGGCCAAGGAAGGCAAGAACTTCGGCGGGCTTCCGGCTCTCGTCGAGCGCGCGTGCCGCCTCGGGACGGGCCTCATTGGCCACCGCAGCGGCGAGTATGTCGTCGGAAACGACCTGCGCGGCGGGCGCTTCGGCTTCAGCCACGGGGGCTTCACTGCAAGCCGCCAACGACAAGGCCAGCGCGCTCGCAAGGGTGATCGGCAATTTCATTGGCTTTCCTCCCACAGACTTGTCGGGAGGATGGACCTGCGAGCTGCCGAGGGGAAGTCCCGGTGGCGCCGCTCGTCGAGGCATCGGCCACGCCGGTCGATAGTCGAGCCCTAGGGCTTGCCGCCCATCCGCTTGTAGCGCGTCTTGCCATACCGCGTCTTGCGTGTGCCGGGCCGCCCCGCATCGCTTCGCCCGACCCTTGGCGCCTTCTTCTCGTTGTCCCCTAGACCCAACTCGTCGTTCTCCAGCCGCCGAATTTCGTCGCGCAGGCGTCCGGCTTCCTCGAACTCAAGATCGGCGGCGGCGGCGCGCATGCGTTTTTCCAGGTCCTCGATATAGGCGCGCAGATTGTGGCCGACGAGGTTGTTGCGACCCTCGTCGCCCGTATCGACCGTGACGCCATCCCGGCTGGCGGTGTCCGCGACGATATCGGCGATCTGGCGCTTGATCGTCTGCGGCGTGATGCCGTGTTCTTCGTTATAGGCGCGCTGCTTCTCGCGGCGGCGCTCGGTCTCCGCCATTGCGCGTTCCATGCTGCCGGTGATCCGGTCGGCATAGAGTATCACGCGGCCATCGACATTGCGGGCGGCGCGGCCGATGGTCTGGATGAGGCTGGTTTCGGAGCGCAGGAAGCCTTCCTTGTCGGCATCGAGAATGCAGACCAGCCCGCATTCGGGAATATCCAGCCCCTCGCGCAGCAGGTTGATGCCCACCAGCACATCGTAAACGCCGAGGCGCAGGTCGCGGATCAGCTCGATACGCTCCAACGTCTCCACATCGGAGTGCATGTAACGGACCTTCACGCCCGCTTCGTGCATGAATTCGGTCAGATCTTCCGCCATCCGTTTGGTCAGCGTGGTGACGAGTGTGCGATAGCCCATCTGGGCAGTCTTCTTGCACTCCTCGATGCAGTCCTGGACCTGATCCTCCACCGGCTTTATCTCGACCGGCGGGTCGATGAGGCCCGTGGGGCGGATGACCTGTTCGGCAAACACACCGCCGGTCTGCTCCATTTCCCACGTTCCGGGCGTCGCCGATACGCAGAAAGTCTGCGGGCGCATAGCGTCCCATTCGTTGAATCGGAGCGGGCGGTTGTCGATGCAAGAAGGCAGGCGAAAACCATGTTCGGCCAACGTGATCTTGCGCCGATGGTCGCCTTTCGACATCGCGCCGATCTGCGGCACGGTCTGGTGGCTTTCATCGACGAAGAGCAACGCGTTTTCGGGCAAATATTCGAACAGCGTGGGCGGCGGTTCGCCGGGGAGGCGTCCGGTTAGGAAGCGGCTGTAATTCTCGATTCCGGCGCAGGAGCCGGTGGCGGCGATCATTTCGAGGTCGAAATTGGTGCGCTGCTCCAGCCGCTGGGCTTCGAGCAGGCGGCCTTCCTCGTGCAGTTCCTTGAGCCGTTCCTGCAGCTCGAATTTGATGGCCTCGCTGGCCTGTTTCATCGTCGGGCCGGGCGTGACGTAGTGCGAATTGGCATAGACGCGGACCTTGTCGAGGCTCGCGCCCTTCTTGCCGGTCAGCGGATCGAATTCGCTGATTTCCTCGATCTCGTCGCCGAAGAAGCTGATCCGCCAGGCCATGTCTTCGTAGTGCGAGGGGAAAATTTCGAGACTGTCGCCGCGCACGCGGAAATTGCCGCGCGCGAAGGCGGCATCGTTGCGCTTGTACTGGAGGGCGACGAGTTTGCGGATCAGCTCGCGCTGGTCGACAGCCGTGTCCTTCGTGATGTCGAAGATCATCGCCGAATAGGCTTCGACCGAGCCGATACCGTAGAGGCAGGATACCGAGGCAACGATAATCACGTCGTCGCGTTCGAGCAGGGCGCGCGTGGCCGAATGGCGCATCCGGTCGATCGCCTCGTTTACGCTCGATTCCTTCTCGATATAGGTATCGCTGCGCGGGACGTAGGCTTCGGGCTGGTAATAGTCGTAATAGCTGACGAAATACTCGACCGCGTTTTCCGGGAAGAAGCTCTTGAACTCGCCATAAAGTTGGGCGGCGAGGATCTTATTGGGCGCCAGGATCAGCGCGGGGCGCTGCAATTCCTCGATCACCTTGGCCATGGTGAAGGTCTTTCCCGAGCCGGTGACGCCGAGCAGCACCTGCGTTTGGTCGCCATCCTTTGCCGCGCTTGTCAGTTCGGCGATCGCGGTGGGCTGGTCGCCGCTTGGCGTATAGTCGCTGACGAGCTTGAATTTCTTGCCCGGCATCGATTTTTCGGGGCGCGCGGGCTTATGGGGTACGAACTCGCCAGTGGTGTCCGGCTCTTCCAGCCCTCTTCGAATAACGAGTTCGCTCATGCGCGCACATATGGGGAACATCGTGGCGGCGTGCAACGGTGCTTGCCTCGCGCCATCCGGCTGCTAGCTTCGGGAGACGACTTAGGAGACCTGTTATGCATCGTATCGTGATTGCCGCCGCCGCCAGCTTCGCTCTTGCCGCGTGTGGCGGCGGGACCAGTGCCGATGCCGATGGGGACGGCGAGATCACGATGGCCGAGGCCGCAGCCAAGACCGAGGACATGGTCAAGCCGCAACCTGGCAAATATCGCGCCACGGTGGAGTTCGTCGATGTCGAAATGCCCGGCGCCCCGCAACAGGTGCAGGACATGATGCGCAGCATGTTCGATCGCGGTCCGCAGACTCACGAATATTGTCTGACTGCGGAGGAGGCCGAGCAGGGCTTCGAGGAAATGGCCCGGCAATCGCAAGAGTCCGGTTCGGATTGCACTTTCGAAAAGTTCGAGGCCGAGGGTGGCAGTATCGATGCGATCATGAATTGCAATGCCGACGGGCAGGGTGCTGCCCGTATGACCCTGCAGGGCACGGGCGGCGAGACCTCGTCGCAGATGACCATGACAATGGTCGGTGAAGGGCCAGACGGTCAGTCGATGGAAATGACCATGAAGAGTTCGCAGGAGCGCATTGGCGATTGCGACGCGTAAATGACCGGGTGAAATTCGGGAGCCATTAATCGGCTCCGCGTATTATGACGTGGTGATGGCAACATTACCGTTCAAAGACACCGCACTGGCCAATCGCGAGGAACTCGCGCGTCGCTGGGCACTGGCTGCCGAGCCCTCTCCCGATGATGCGCGGGGGCCGCATTGGCAGTTGCTGCTGCGTGAGTTCCTCTGGCCGCTCGAACCGGCGCGTCGGCTGATCTCGCCGCCGCTGTCTATCGCTGCGGCTCGCAATCCGAAAACCGTCATGCTGTTGCCCGGTTTCGGCGCCCATCCAATCCGCATGCGTTGGATGGCGCGAAAGCTGGAAAAGGCCGGGCACACGACTAAAAAATGGGGTTTGGGTTACAATCTGGGCGCGACCGAGGCCCGTTTCCGCAAGGTCGAGAATCGGCTGGTAGAGCTCCACCGCCTCAGGAGGCAACAGATCTACCTGGTGGGCTGGAGTCTGGGCGGGGTCATGGCGCGCGAATTGGCGAAGGCCCATCCCGACAAGGTGGCCAAGGTCGTCACCCTGGGCTCGCCCTTCTCGGGGTCTCCGCGTGCCAATAATGGGTGGCGCGCCTATCAGGCGATTGCTGGGCACCGTGTGGACGAACCCGAGATCGACGCTGTGACCCACGAAAAACCACCGGTCGAAACCGTCGCCTTCTGGAGTCCGCGAGACGGCGTCGTCCACCCCCGGGCCGCTTGCGGCAGGCCGGGCGAGCGCGATCGCGCAGTGGCGCTGCGGTGTTCACACATGGGCTTCGTACTCACGCATGAGGCGGTCGAGGCGCTGCTGAGGGAACTGGACGCGGACTGAACCTTTAGTCTCCTGATGGAGGGTATCCTGCTCTCGCGCTGGCATGATGATTGTGCAGCGGTTTAATCCTGATCGGGGGACCATGACCGGCGACGCCGAATTTTTCGATGAGATGCGCGATCCCGGTGGTGCTGTCCGCGAGGCCTATGCGGGCTATTGCGACTGGTTCGACGATCAGGAAACCGCGCTGCTCCGGCGCAAGCACACCGAGGCGGAAAGCAATTTTCGCAAGACCGGCATCACCTTCAACGTTTACAGCGAAGAGGAAGCCGAAGAACGGCTGATCCCGTTCGATATGGTTCCGCGCGTCATTACCGCGGCGGAATGGCGCAAACTGACGCGCGGCATCGAACAACGTGTTTCCGCGCTCAACGCCTTCATGCACGATCTTTACCACCGGCAGGAAATCATCCGCGCCGGGCGTATTCCCGAACGGCTGTTTCGTAACAACGATGCCTGGCTGCCGCATATGGTTGGCTTTACTCCGCCGGGCGGCATCTACACCCATATCGTGGGTATCGATCTGGTGCGGACAGGGCCGGACGAGTTCTATGTACTCGAAGACAATGCGCGCACGCCGTCGGGTGTCAGCTACATGCTGGAAAACCGCGAAACAATGATGGCGATGTTCCCCGAACTGTTCATGCGGGTGCCGGTGGAAAGCGTATCCGATTACCCGCGGCGTCTGGCGAAGAGCCTGGCGGCCTGCGCTCCCGATTGCACCGTAGGCAAGCCGACTGTCGCTGTTTTAACGCCGGGGATCTACAATTCCGCCTATTTCGAGCATGCGTTTCTCGCCGACCAGATGGGTGCCGAACTGGTCGAAGGCAGCGATTTGCGCGTGATCGACGGGCGGGTCGCGATGCGGACGACATCGGGCTATCAGCCGGTGGATGTGATCTACCGCCGCGTTGACGACGATTTCCTCGATCCGCTGACCTTTAACGAGGACAGTGTGCTGGGCGTGCCGGCTATCATGGATGTCTATCGCGCGGGCGGCGTGACCATCGCCAACGCACCGGGCACGGGGGTTGCCGACGATAAGGCGATTTATTCCTTCATGCCGGAAATCGTGGAATTCTACACTGGCGAGAAACCGCTGCTACCCAATGTCGAAACGCATCGCTGCGCCGACGAGGAATCGCGCAAATATGTGCTGGATAACCTCGCCGAACTGGTGGTGAAGGAAGTTCACGGTTCGGGCGGGTACGGCATGCTGATTGGGCCTACCGCGACAAAGAAGCAAATCGCGGA
Organism: Erythrobacter aureus; assembly: GCF_003355455.1. Lineage (NCBI taxonomy): Bacteria > Pseudomonadati > Pseudomonadota > Alphaproteobacteria > Sphingomonadales > Erythrobacteraceae > Erythrobacter > Erythrobacter aureus. The sequence goes on along the minus strand of NZ_CP031357.1, from coordinate 2,623,327 downwards.
GTTTCGCAAGAAGATCGCCGACAAGCCGGAGAATTATATCGCCCAGCCGACGCTGGCCCTGTCGACCTGTCCGATCTTCACCAAGAAAGGCCTCGCGCCGCGCCATGTGGATTTGCGGCCTTTCGTGCTCGTCTCGCCGGACAAGATCGACATTACTCCTGGCGGCCTGACGCGGGTGGCCCTGGATGAGGGATCGTTGGTGGTCAATTCCAGCCAGGGCGGCGGGACCAAGGATACCTGGGTGCTCAAGGACTGATGTTGGGACGGACCGCCAACGGGCTTTTCTGGATGTTCCGCTATCTCGAGCGGGCGGAGAACACGGCACGCCTGCTCGATGCGGGACTGCGCATGGCGCTGACGCGCGATTTGGTGACGGCGGAGGAGGAATGGCGATCGGTCATGTCCACTGCCGGGCAGCGCGCAGGCTACGAGGCCAAGCACGGCACCTACACGGGTATGCAGGCATGGAATTACATCCTGCGCGACAAGGATAATCCATCCTCGGTTCTCGCCATGTTCGGGCAGGTTCGCCAGAACGCCCGTCTCGCTCGCAATGCCATCAGCGGCGAATTGTGGGAAGCGATCAACGAAAATTGGCTGGAAATTCAGGATCAGCTAGCCAAGCCTGTCGGGGAGAACCGCGTACTCGATACGGTCGCAACCATCCGCCGTGCCGGCACCATGGCGCATGGTGCGATGGAAGGCTCCATGCTGCGCAACGAAGCGTATCACTTCGGGCAGGCGGGTACCTTCCTCGAACGCGGCGATAGCATCGCGCGCATTCTGGACATCAAATATTATCTCTTGCTGCCATCGCTATCTTACGTCGGCTCGAGCCTGGATACCGGGCAGTGGGACCAAGTGTTGCGCTCGGTGTCGGGCGATCGCGCCTATCGCTGGCTCAATGCCGGGCAGATCGATGCGCGCGGGATATGCGAATTCCTGATACTCGACGATTGTTTTCCGCGCAGCTTGGCCTTCTGCCATTCCGCCCTGCGCGCAAGTCTCGCCGCGCTCGCCCGGTTGCACGGCTCGGAAGGGGAGAGCAACACTCTCATGCGCGCCGCCGACACACGGATTGCCGATCTCACCATCGATGACGTTTTCGAACAGGGCCTGCACGAATTCCTGGTCGATTTCACGGCGTCCAACGCGGCGATCGGCGATGCGATCGCGAAAGATTACAGGTTCCTGTCCTGATGCGCCTCTCGATCCGTCATACCACCCGCTACCGTTTCGATGCCCCGGTCTTCCATGCGCTCCAGCGACTGCGCCTGACGCCCAAGCAGACACAGGGGCAGGAAATTCTCGAATGGGAAATGGAATACGAGAACGCCCATCCCGAAATCACCTACGAAGACCAGCATCACAATACGGTGACTCTCGTTTCGGTGGAGCAGGGTGCGCAGGACGTCACGGTGACCTGCCGGGGCCGTGTCGACACGCACGATCATGCAGGTGTAATCGGGCGCCACGCAGGGCACCTGCCGCTTTGGAGTTTCCTGAGCCAGACCGATATGACGCGCCCCGGCGAGGGAATGCGCAAGCTCGCCGCCGACATACAGACGAGTGGCGAAGACCGGCTGGAAACGCTCCACCGGCTGTCGGCGGCGGTTCTCGATCGAGTGGAGTACAAGACCGGCACCACGCATTCGCGCACCAGTGCGGAAGAGGCATTCGCCGCCGGTAACGGTGTCTGCCAGGACCACGCGCATATCTTCATTGGTATTGCCCGGACGTTGGGCATACCGGCGCGCTATGTCAGCGGCTACCTGATGATGAACGACCGTATCGATCAGGAGGCCGGGCATGCCTGGGCCGAAGCCCATGTCGACGAACTGGGCTGGGTGGGATTCGATATCTCCAACGGGATCAGTCCCGATGCGCGCTATGTACGAGTAGCCACGGGGCGCGACTATCAGGATGCAGCGCCGATTACCGGGATAAGCTTCGGCACCACGTCGACCGTGCTCGAAGTCGATGTCGCTGTAGAACAGCAACAAGTGCAGCAGTGAAGCTGCCTAAAGGATAGAGCATGACATATTGCGTGGGAATGATACTCGACCGGGGTCTGGTCCTGATGAGCGATACGCGTACCAATTCGGGCGTCGACAACATTTCTGTTTTCCGCAAGATGTTCACCTGGAACGTGCAGGGTGATCGCATAATCACAGTGATGACTGCGGGAAACCTCGCGAGCACGCAGGCCGTCATCAGCCAGCTTGAAGAGCGGACGAAGGCGCCCGACGAACGTGACAACATTCTCCTTAAGTCACCCACCATGTTTCAGGTGGCCACCGAAATTGGCAAGTTGTTGCGGACGATCATAGCTGAGCGCCAGAACGCCAACGGAGACAGGGGAAAGGGGCGCTTCACCGCTTCGATCATTGTCGCCGGACAGATTGCCGGGATGGAGCCGCGCCTGTTCATGGTTTATCCCGAAGGCAATTTCATCGAGGCGAGCCACGATACTCCGTTTTTCCAGATCGGCGAGACCAAGTATGGCCGTCCGATCATCATCCGCGGGTACGATCGCACGATGAGCATGGAAGATGCCGTGAAGCTCCTGATGGTCAGCTTCGATTCCACGCTCAAGGCCAACCTGTCGGTCGGTCTGCCCCTCGATCTCCAGGTCATCGAGCGCGATGTCTTCGAGCCTGCGCACGAACATCGCGTCACTCACGACGATCCCTATTTTCGGTCGATTTCCTCGAGCTGGGGTGATGCTCTGAAAAGCGCGTTTCATTCTCTCCCCGATTACAGCTTTGTCGGGGAATGACACCGAAGCAATGAGAAGGTTCGGACTTTCCGGCAGCTCGCGATTTTGGCGCATCGAGTATATCGGCTGTTTCGCGCCTCTGAGGTGGCAAGGAATCGGTGGCGAAAACGTATCTTTTTGCCTAAGGCATTGCACATGAGCGATGACCCAATTCTCCATATCGTGGGAGGCTCGAGTCGCAGCAGGGCGGAGCAGGCCCGGCTGGGTTTCGAACTGGGGTACCGTTGCGAAACCTATGCGCACATAGCGGAATTCATGGAACGTCCGCCGGAAGACGGTATCGTCCTCGCTAGAGATGATCCAGCCGAAGGCGGCGCTTCAAAGGTCCTGGAATTACTGGCGGAAACGGGTCGATGGCTGCCGGTCATCGCAACCGCTCCGCGCCCGCGTCCGCTCAGCGTGGTGGAAGCGGTGAAAGCAGGCGTCTTGGATTATATTGCGCTGCCTATGAAGCCCGAGCGGTTGGCACAATCGGTCAAACGCATCTCTCGAGAGGCGGATGCCTATGCCCGTGCCCGGCGCCGGATAGTCGAGGCCCGCAATCGGATCGCCAGCCTATCGCCGCGCGAGCGGGAAGTGCTCGATTGGCTTGCGGAAGGTTGCAGCAGCAAGGCAATCGCGCGCAAACTCAACATAAGTCCGCGAACGGTAGAGAATCACCGCGCCAATCTGATGACCAAGCTGGAAACGGATCGCACCGCGCAGGCAGTCAAGCTTCAACTCGAAGCGCATCTCGTGGACGAAGCCCTGATGACGAATGGATAGGCCGGTTCGACACTAGCGGCAATAGCTTCCGCCGCCATGCTCCAGATGGAAATGGTCGTGGTGCGCCTTGTTGTAGTCTGGGCCGAGCACGGTGCCGAAACGTTTGCAGGCGCTGCGGTGAATAACCCGGAGAAATTCGCGCTCATCCTGCGAGGCATTCCATCCTGATCGGACCGAAATTCGGCGCCCGTCAGCTAGTACGAAGGCCGCTACGTCGACGGCTTCAGCGCGCGAATGTGCGCTGCGCCGGGCGGTTCCGGCAACATTGCGGCAGGAATAGCTACCCATCGTTTCGATCCGCTGCAGTGGACTGCCGAGGATTTGCTGAGCAGCGCGATCGACGCCGAAACGCGCCCATGCGGCGAAGCTATTGGCAAGCGGGCAAGCCACGGCGCCGAGATTGGTCACCGCGAACTGGTGGCGATCACCGCCGACGCCTTCGAGGCTTACGCTATTCGTGGTCGAACATCCGGCACCATAGTATTTGTCGGGCAGCGGGGCGAAGCGCGAACCTGTCTGCCCCAGTTCGGCGTGGCATTGCCGGGCGTCCGGCCGGGTGACGCTGATCGGTGCCGAACCGGCCGTCCGCGCGCCCCGTTCGGCGGGCTTTGTTGGGGGAACCGCGCCACATCCCGCCAAGGCGAGGGGGACGAGGATAGAGAAGGCGAGCCGCAGTCGCATGGCACGCATTATTTCGCAGCCATGGTTAACTTCCCGCTAACGCCCTCGGGGCAAGCGTGATCGGTCGAATTCCTGGCCTATTCGGGTGCCCGAAGCTGTTCCCACAATTCGATCTTTACCCCATCGGGATCGAGTATCCAGGCGAACTTCCCGTAACCTTCGTCGACATGGCCGAGTATTTCGACGCCCTTATCCTTTAGCTGCGCGACCATTGAATCGCAGTCGTCCACGCGCAGATTAATCATGAATCCACCGATACCGGGCTTGATATATTCCCCGTCTGGGAAATGGCTGATCAGGGAATAGGGCTGGTCCCCCGTTTCCTCCGACCAGTTGAGCTGCGGTCCGTATTCGCCATCGATACCCAGCGTGTCGCGGTACCATGCGCGCGTCGCGGCGGGGTCCTTCACTACGTAAAAGACCCCGCCCAAACCGGTCACCTTCGCCACATTGCTCTCCCTCAATAGCCGCTCGCCTGCCCGTCCTTGCGCATCTCCGTCGCCCCGGTAAGCACGCCGGTTTCCGGATCCCGGGCGATTGCTTGATATCCGCCGAACATGATGCCGTTATCGACCACTTTTACCTTGTGGCCCATGGCGCGCAGCGCAGCGATCGTTTCGGCCGGAATACCCGGTTCGACGTGGAGTGTGCCGAGCGGATCGGCCGAGGACCCCGTCAACGGCTCGGTCGGCTGACGACCGCCATCATGGTTGAAGCGCGCCGCATCGCCCGCCTCCTGCAGGTTCATGCCGTAATCGACGATATTGACGAGGATCTGGACGTGGCCCTGCGGCTGCATCCCGCCACCCATCAGGCCCAGCGTCATATAGGGCTTGCCATCCTTCTTCACAAAGGCCGGGATGATCGTGTGGAAGGGGCGCTTACCGGGCTCATAGGCATTGGGATGCGCCGGATCGAGGCTGAACAGTTCGCCGCGATCCTGAAACATGAAGCCCGTACCCGGCGCGACCAGCCCGCCGCCCATGCCGCGATAGTTCGACTGGATGAGACTGACCATCAGCCCGTCGCCATCGACTACGGTGAGGTAGGTGGTGTCACCCTCGCCCTCCAGCTTGGGTTCACCGGGCTCGAATTCGGGCGTGGCCCTGGCGGGATCGATCAGCGCAAAGCGTTGGCGGCCGTACTCCTCGCTCAGCAGCTCCTCGGGGAAGGGCGCGAAATCGGTGTCCGCATAGAAGCGCGCGACATCGGCATAAGCGAGCCGCTTGGCCTCGACCATGTAGTGCAGCGCTTCGGGGCTGCCGCGCTCCCATTGGGAAAGGTCCACATTCTTGAGGATGTTGACCATTTGCAGCGCGGCGAAACCCTGACCGTTCGGCGGCAGCTCGCACAGCTCGTAGCCGTCCTTGTATTCCGCACAGGCGGGCTCGACCCAGTCGCTGGTGTGGCTGGCGAAATCCTCCCGCGTGAAGGCGCTGCCCTGCTCCTGCAAATAGCCGACCATCACCTCGGTCAAGGCGCCGTCGTAGAAGGCATCGCGTCCCTCGCGCCCGATGGTCTCCAGCGTTGTGGCAAGGTCTGGATTCTTGAACAGCTCGCCCGCTTCGGGCGCGGCACCGTCGGCGAACCAGACCTTGCGGGCATTATCGAATTCGAAGGGATGGACCTCTTGCCGGGCAGAGTAGGCCCGCAGAGCGCGGTCGAGATACATACCGATCACCGGCGCGATCGGGTGGCCTTCGCGGGCATAGCGTACGGTCGGCGCGAGGTTGTCGGCCATTGACAGCTTGCCGAACTTTTCGTGCATGGCGAACCACGCATCGACCGTGCCGGGGATCGTGACCGGTAACGGGCCAACCGGCGGCAGGGCGTCCGCCCCGTCGAGCTTTTCGAGCAACTGGCCGAGCGTCTGGCCCTTGGGGCTGCGCCCCGACCCGTTGATGCCGTGCAGCTTGCCGGTCTTCGGATCGTAGATGATCGCATAGAGATCGCCGCCGATTCCGTTGCCGGTCGGTTCCATCAGGCCGAGCGCCGCATTGGCAGCGATGGCGGCATCGACTGCATTACCGCCCGCCTTGAGGATATCGAGCGCGATCTGCGTCGCCAGCGGATGCGCGGTTGCCGCCATGCCGTGTTGGGCAATGACCGGGCTGCGTGCCCAGTTGGCTCCCACCGGGCGCCCGCCTCCACTGATTTGCTCCTCGACAGTGGGCCGTTCTTCCGCTTCTCGTGCTGTCGCCGGGCTGGTCGTCAGGGCGAGGGCAGCAACGCCCGCCAGTATCGTTCGCATGTCCATCTCCTCCTATCGGGAGACGGTGTGGCGAAGCCGGGTCAGGCTGGCAAGGGCCGCGCGCCTTTGGCGGTCGCCTTACTGACCAACCAGATGACGAACCAGGCGGCGATGAAGCCCGGAACGATTTCGTAAAGTCCGGCATCCATGCCAGGCAGAGCGGCGTTCCAGCCCAATGCGATCCACGCGATCACCACTGCCGCGCCGGTCACGAGACCTGCCACTGCGCCTGCGCCTGTCATCCGGTCCCATGTCAGCGAAAGGATGATCAGCGGGCCGAAAGCCGCACCGAAACCGGCCCAAGCATTGGCGACGAGCCCCAGCACCTGGCTGTCGGGATCGCTCGCGATGGCGATAGCCGCGAAGGCGACCAGGGCGACGCAAATGCGGCCGACATTGACGCTTTCGCGTTCCGACGCGTTGCGGCGGAAGAACAGTTTGTAGAAGTCTTCGGTCAGCGAACTAGAGGCGACCAGTAGCTGCGAGCTGATGGTCGACATGATCGCCGCCAGCAAGGCCGCCAGCAGGAAGCCGGTGATCAGCGGATGGAACAGCAGGTTGGCGAGCACGATGAAGATCGTTTCCGGATCGTCCACCACCAGTCCGTTGCGCTCGACAAAGGCGCGACCTGCGATGCCGATGCCGATCGACCCGAGTAGCGCCACGCCCATCCAGGTCATGCCGATATTGCGCGCCGGACGGACTTTCTCGACCGTATCGATCGCCATGAAACGCACGATGATGTGCGGCTGACCGAAATATCCGAGACCCCAGGTCACTGCGCTGATGAAACCCAGCAAGGTGAGCCCGTGGGTTAGGCTGAGAAACCCTTCGACCGGGACATCGGTGAGCGAGCCGCCCGCGCTGCCGCCGTCGCCGAACATCACCACCAGCGGCATCACCACCAAGGCGACAACCATGATCAGACCCTGGACGAAATCGGTCAGGCTGACGGCCAGAAAGCCGCCGACCATGGTATAAGCGAGCACTACCAGGGCTGTAATCCAGATGCCGAGCATATAATCGCTTATCCCGACATCGCCGAAAGCGCTGGCAAAGCTCGCTTCGAACAGCTTGCCACCCCCGACCAGGCCCGCGGCGGTATAGACTGCGAAGAAGACCACCACAATCAAGGCGGAGATAACCCGCAGCGCCACTGCCTTATCGGGGAAGCGGTTGGCGAGAAATTCGGGAATGGTCAGTGCATTGCCATAGCTTTCGGTCTGCGCGCGCAGGCGCGGGGCGACCACGAACCAGTTGGCCAGCGCACCGATGAACAGGCCGATACCGATCCACGCCTCGACCAGGCCGCTGGCATAAAGTGCGCCGGGCAAGCCGAGCAGCAGCCAACCGCTCATATCCGATGCGCCTGCGGACAGTGCCGCGACCGAAGGAGAAAGATTGCGTCCAGCGAGCAGATAGCCTTCGCTCGTGTCGGTAGAACGCTTCCAGGCCCAGAGACCGATCGCGAGCATGAGAATAAAGTATAAGGCGAGTGAAATATATGTTCCCGTCTGCATGGTGCGGCACCTAACAGACTGAACCTGCGCTGACCACCGCAGCCTAGAATACCACATTGTGGGTCATTCTTTGCGTAGCGCAGCCATGTCTGTGGCAATTTTGCGACGGTTTCATTTGGTTCGCAAAAGCCTTTGGAACGCCTTTCCTTGTCGCGCGTCTCTTCGGCAAACAGGGTCCATGCAAAATAAAGGTATTTCAATGAAAAAATCGACAATTCTGGTCACCGCGCTTCTCGCGGGTACTTTCGCTCACCCTGCTCTTGCACAGGATGCTGATCCTGATTTCTTTGATGGCTTCTATATCGGTGGTAGCTTCGGGCTCGATGCGATCGATGACGGGGCGAACGATGGCATCGTCTTCGACACCGATGGAGATGGCGAATATGACGATGTCGTTCGTACCACCACCGGCGCAAACGCCTTCAGCCCCGGCTTCTGCAATGGGATTGCCAACGGTTCGCGTGCCATCGATGGTTGCGGAGACGATAAGTCGCGCTTCGGCTATGGTGTGCGCCTCGGCATCGACAAGCGTGTGGGTGATGGTCCGTTCGTAGCCGGCCTGCTCGTCGAAGGAGCGATGTCGGACTCGAAAGAGTATTCGAGCGGGTTCAGCACTACTCCGGCAAGCTACACCTTCGTGCGCGAGCTCGACAAATCGGTCGCGCTGCGTGGACGCCTCGGTATCTCGCCGGGCAGTGGTCGTGGTCTGCTATATGTGACGGGCGGTCTCGCTTATGCCGACATCGACCATGATTTCGTCACCACCAATGGCGCCAACTCCTTTACCATGACGGATGATGACGACTGGCAGCTGGGCGGTCAGATCGGTGCCGGCGGCGAACTTTACCTGACCAACAATATCTCGCTGGGGCTCGAATATCTCTATTCGCGCTATGACGACGACGATGCCTATGTACTGGTCGGTCCCGGTACGGCCCCCGCGACAAACCCGTTCCTGCTCGATTCGGGCCAAACGGGTCTGCGCCCGTCGGACTCCGACTTGGCGATCCACTCGTTCCGCACCACGCTGAACTTCCGCTTCTGAGCGTTAGCGACGTCTGAAATGGAAAGGGCCACCCTTGCGGTGGCCCTTTTTCGTTCGGCTTGATGGTGCGCGACTATGCCTGCGCGGCGCGCTTTGCCCGCTTGCGCTCGTGCGGATCGAGAATCGCCTTGCGCAGTCGGATGCTTTCCGGCGTGACTTCGACCATCTCGTCGTCGTCGATATAGGCAATCGCCTGCTCCAGCGTCATGACGCGCGGCGGGGTCAGACGGATGGCGTCATCCTTGCCCGTCGAACGGAAGTTCGTCAGCTGCTTGGACTTCATAGGATTGACTTCGAGATCGTCGGGCTTGGCGTTCTCGCCGATAATCATGCCCTCGTAGATCTTCGCCTGCGGGCGGATGAACAACTCGCCGCGGTCTTCCAGTGCGTTGAGCGCATAGCCCACTGCCTCGCCGGGGACCATCGAGATGAGGACGCCGTTCTGACGGCCTTCGATAGGCCCGCGATAGGTGTCGTACTTCTCGAACAGGCGGTTCATGATGCCCGTACCGCGCGTGTCGGACAGGAATTCGCCGTGGTAGCCGATCAGGCCGCGGCTGGGGGCGGAGAAGGTGATGCGGGTCTTGCCCTGGCCCGAGGGGCGCATTTCGGTCAGCTCGGCCTTGCGGCGCTGCATTTTCTCGACGACCGTGCCGGAGTGTTCGTCGTCGACGTCGATGACGACCGTTTCGAACGGCTCCATGCGCTGGCCGTTTTCCTCGCGGAACAGCACGCGCGGGCGGCTGATGCCGAGCTCGAAGCCTTCGCGGCGCATCGTCTCGATGAGCACGCCGAGCTGCAATTCGCCGCGCCCGGCCACTTCGAAGCTGTCCTTGTCGGCGCTCTCGGTGATACGGATGGCGACGTTCGTTTCTGCCTCGCGGTAGAGGCGGTCGCGGATCATGCGGCTGGTGACCTTGCTGCCTTCGCGGCCCGCGAGCGGGCTGTCGTTGACCGAGAACTGCATGGCGAGCGTCGGCGGATCGATCGGCTGGGCTTCGATCGGCGTTTTCACGCTTGGGTCAGCAATGGTGTTCGCAACGGTCGCCTTTTCGAGACCGGCGAGGGCAATGATGTCGCCCGCCTCGGCATGCTCGACCGGCACGCGGTCGAGCCCGTCGAAGCTGAGCAGCTTGGTCGCGCGGCCGACTTCGATGACATTGCCGTCGGCGTCGAGCGCATGGATCGGGTCGTTAACGTTGAGCTTGCCCGACTGGACGCGACCGGTGAGCACGCGGCCCATGAAATTGTCGCGGTCGAGCAGGGTAGCGAGGAAGCTGAACGGCGCTTCGGTATCGAGCCCCGGCGCGGGCACGTGGTCGACGATCAGTTTGAACAGCGGCTCGAGATTGCCCTCGCGGGCGTGCTCGTCGTCGCTGGCATAGCCATCGCGACCCGAGGCCCAGAGCGAAGGGAAATCGAGCTGGTCGTCATTGGCGTCGAGCGAGGCGAACAGGTCGAACACTTCATCGAGCACTTCCTGCGGACGGGCGTCGGAGCGGTCGATCTTGTTAACGACCACGATGGGCCTGAGGCCAAGCGTCAGCGCCTTGCCGGTAACGAATTTGGTCTGCGGCATCGGGCCTTCGGCGCTGTCGACAAGCAGAATGACGCCATCGACCATGCTGAGGATGCGTTCCACCTCGGCGCCGAAGTCGGCATGGCCGGGCGTGTCGACGATATTGATCCGGGTGCCGTTCCATTCGACGCTGGTGCACTTGGCCAGAATCGTGATCCCGCGCTCCTTCTCCAGATCGTTCGAATCCATCGCGCGTTCTTCCACGCGCTGGTTTTCGCGGAATGTGCCCGACTGACGAAAAAGTTGGTCGACGAGAGTGGTCTTGCCGTGGTCGACGTGGGCGATGATCGCCACGTTGCGCAGGTCGCGGGACATGGATGCTTGCTTTCTAATCAGGGTGCCGTAGCGTCGGTGCACGGAGCAGGTGACGCGTTCCGGGCGCGCCCCTAGCCGAGTTGCTGCACTGCGGCAAGGTCATCCGGTGTAACGCGAAAGGCACAGTCGTCGGATGAGCTATGACACTCGTCGGCTAAATACTTGAGAGGTCATGCTGGTCTGGTAACTCGCCTTCGCTTGCGTATTTTTGGGGACTGCGCAACAGACCAGAATACGTCTTGAGAGAAGAGGACCTTTCATGAAATTCATTACTTTCGGCCGCGCCGCGACCGTTCGTACCGCTTTGCTTGCCAGTGCTGCCGGGTTGGTTGTACCCGCCACCGCACAGGCGCAGGACGCCGGTGCAGACGAGGCAGAAGTCGAGGCACCCGCCAGTAACAATGTCATCGTCGTCACCGCGACCAAGCGCGAACAGACGTTGCAGGAAACACCGGTCGCCGTGAGCGTGACCAGTTCCGAGACCATCGAGCGCGCGCAGATCCGCGACGTCGCCGATCTCGCCACCGTGGTTCCATCGCTGCGCGTCAGCCAGAACCAGAGCTCGTTCGCGACCAGCTTTTCGGTTCGCGGCTTTGGCACCGACGGTAACAATATCGGCCTCGAACCGTCGGTCGCGATGTTCGTCGACGGCGTCTATCGCAGCCGCGCTGTTTCGCAGATTTCCGACCTTCCCGACATTCAGCGGGTCGAGGTTCTGCGCGGCCCGCAGTCGACCCTGTTCGGCAAGAACGCCAGCGCCGGCGTAATCTCGATCGTGACCAAGGAACCGCAATTCGACTTCGGCGGCATGGTCGAGGCCAGCTATGGCAATTTCGACGCTATCGTGGCCAAGGGCTACGTGACCGGCCCGATAACCGATTCCTTCGCCGTCAGCTTCGGCGGTGGTATCAACAAGCGCGATGGCTTCCTCACCAATGGCGTCGACGGCCAGGATATCAACGATCGCGACCGTTGGTTCACTCGCGGCCAGCTTTTGTTCGATAATGGCGGCCCGCTGCGTGTTCGCGTAATCGGTGATTACGACAAGATCGAAGAGCGTTGCTGCGGCGTGATCAATGTCGCGCCTTCGGCTGAGATCGGTGCGATCCAGTTGCTCGGCGGACAGGTCAACGATTTTCGCAACAATCCCGATGGCGACGTTATTTTCACCGATGTCGATCCGATCAACGAGGTCGAGAATTACGGTATTTCGGGCCAGATCGATTATGAACTCGGTGCTCTGACGCTGACCTCGATCACCGCCTATCGCAAGACCGGCCTGATGGCGGATCAGGATGTCGACTTCACCAGCCTCGATGCGGTTAGCGGTGCGAATATCGGCGATGCCGACATCGACACTTTCACGCAGGAACTGCGGATCGCCTCGGACTTCGACGGTCCGCTCAACTTCCTGATCGGCGGCTATTACTTCGACGAGCGCGTCGATACGTCGGACCAAATCGTCTATGGTGACGGCTTCCGCCCCTACGCCAATCTGCTGCTGCAGGGCGCGACCGGCGGTACACAGACTGTCGACTCGCTCGAAGCCACGCTGTCGGCACTCGACGGCACCGATTATACCGGCCAGTTCTTCGCAAGTGGTCAGGGCTTCTTCAACAACATCGTGCAGGACAACGAAGCGTTCTCGATCTTCGGCAATGTCGATTTCGAGATCACCGATCGACTGGTCCTGACGCTTGGTGCGAACTACACCAAGGACAAGAAGCAGATCGTGACCAACTCGACGAGCACCGATGTGTTTTCGAACGTCGATCTGGTGGCATCGGGCAACCGCGCGATTTTCGCTCAGGGTCTCGCAACCCAGGTCGGTACGCTGCTCGACCTCGGTCGCCCGGCAACGCAAGCCGAAATCGGTGCCTTTGCCGGCGGCAATCCGGCTGCCTTCGCACAGGTCTCGGCGGGTGTGCAGGCCTTCGCCGATGCGAACGACACCAATCCCGCGGTCAACTCGTTGCTGGCGCTTACCCCGTTCCAGTTCCTGCCGCCGCTGCAGAACTGCCCGAACGCGGTGGAAGACTGCTCGACCAATGACGACGACTGGAGCTGGAACGTCCGCCTCGCCTACGAGGTTACCCCGACGCTCAACGTCTATGCGAGCTGGGCGACCGGCTACAAGGCGCCGAGCTTCAACCTGTCGCGCGACAGCCGTCCGCTTCCGGCCGATTTCGCCGCGCTTCGGGCACAGGGCCTTGCGGTCACCAATCTGCGGCCGGGAACCCGCTTTGCCAATGCCGAGAATTCGGAAGTGTACGAAGTCGGGATTAAGGGCAATTGGAGCCGGGCCGCGGCAAACCTGACGGTGTTCCAGCAGTCGATCAAGGACTTCCAGGCGAACACCTTCACCGGAACGTCCTTCATCCTGTCGAATGCGGGCAAGCAGGAAACCTTTGGTGTCGAATTCGACGGCCAATTCTACGCAAGCAACGAACTGACGCTTAGCGTCGCGATGACTTATCTCGATGCGAAGTACGACAGCTTCGTCGCTTCGCCGGTCGGCGATCTGTCGGGCGAGCCGGTTGCGGGCGTACCCGAACTCTCGGCAGTCTTCGGCGCGCAGTACGACAAGGAAGTCAATTCCAATGGCGACCGCATCATCCTGCGTGGTGACTTCTCCTATCAGTCGCCGGTGCAAGTCGTGAACGGACTGACCAACTTCATCGTGGTCGACCCTGCTACCGGCGCGCGTGACTTCGGTCCAGCACGTGCAGCGGCTGCCGCTTTCAAGCGGGAAGTCAACAACCTCAACGCATCGCTCACCTACGCCTTCGACATGGGGCTGGAGCTGACCGTTTGGGGTCGCAACCTTCTGGACGATCGCTACATCACCACTGTCTTCCCGGCAGTGGCGCAGGGCCAGGCGATTTCGGGTTATCCGAACCAGCCGCGAACCTATGGCGTGGCGGCACGCTTCCGCTTCTGATCGGACCAGGCAATTCGAAACGGGGAAGGGGGCTTTCGAGCCCCCTTTTCTTTTGCCTAAAGAGGGTGGAACGGCGAGATACCGCCATGCCTGCCGCCATTCGACCCTCGATCAAGGAAGAATTGAAAGACGCCAGCTCCCTGTGTCGGCGGCCCAAGGCATATTGGGGTTACGATGCGGCCTTTATGGAAGCATGCCGGGACGAACTGACCCTCAGCGCTACCGACCTGGAGGGCGGATTGTCAGTCGGCATGTGCGACGGCGGTGTGCTCTCGGGTGTCGCGCAAGTGATCAGCGAGGGCGAAAATTGGGAACTGGAGAAGCTGTTCGTCGATCCGCCTGCCATGGGTAGAGGCATCGGTGGGCAGCTCTTCGCCTGGGCCGTGGAAACGGTCGGCGCAAGGGGCGGACAGACGATGCACATTGCCGCCGATCCGCAGGCCGCTGACTTCTACCGTCGGATGGGGGCGGTCGATGCCGGGCACATTTCTTCGGCATCGATTCCGGGAAGGAGCCTTCCGCTCCTCTGCTACCAGATCGCCGACAGCGGTTAGAGCGCCCGCAGCGCCTGCGCCGGTTTGGCCCGTAGCAGCGGCAGCGAGGCGCCGATAGCAAAGGTCAGGACGATTGCGATCCCGAGCCCGAGAACGGCGATCACCACGCCCCAATCGGGTAGCCAGTCGAATTCGAACAACTGGGTGACAACGAGCCAGGCAGCGAAGCTGCCGATGCCGAGCGCCACAAGCGCGAGCGCGCCTGCCAGAACGACGTATTCGATCAGTTGCATGACCAGCACTTGCCTTCTGTCGGCGCCGAGGACGCGCAGGACCACGGTATCGTAAGTGCGTGCAGCGCGCGCCGCGGCGATCGCCCCCAGCAGAACGGCGAGGCCCGCCAGAACGGCGACGCTTGCCGCAGCCAGTGTGGCAAGCCCTACCTGTTCCAGGATGGTGCGCGCTTGCTCGAGCACGCCGCCGACCTCGATCACCGAAGTCGAGGGAAGCGCCGCGACCAGCGCCTGGAGCAGCGGCCCCGTCGGCGTACCCGGACTGAGTTCGATCGTGGCCGCAAGGTTGTGTGGTGCGTCCTGAATTGCATTGGGGCTCAACACGAAGACATAGTTGAAGCCCATGCTTTCCCAGTCGATCCGCCGGGTGTTCGCGATCCGCGCTGTGCGCTCGATACCCAGCACGCCGAAGGTCAGCATGTCACCCACTTCCAGGTCGGCGGCCGCGGCGAATTCCTCGTCGACCGAAACCAGCGGTTCGCCGTCATAGGCAGGACCCCACCATTGTCCCTGGTTCAGCTCGTTGCCCTCTGGAAGCGTATCCGCATAGGTCAGCCCGCGTTCGCCGCGCAGCGCCCAGGCACCGTCGGGGATTTCCTCGAGGTCGAGCGTGCGGGTCATGGCGCCTTCTGGCCCGAAGGCGAGCACCGAACCGCGCAGCGCCGGGACGGTCCGCCAACTCGCATCGGGATCGGCTTCGCGAACCAGTGTCTCGAACTGGGTGACTTGGTCGCGCGGAATGTCGAGCACGAAATAGTCGGGCGCACGGTCGGGTACGCGCTTGGCAATGTTCCCGTCGATCGCGCTCTGGACGGCGGCGAGCAATACGAAAGCGGCAAGGCCGAAGCCGAGCGCCGTGACCAACGCGCCGGTGGACGAACCGGGCCGATGCAGATTGGCAAGCGCATTGCGGGCGATGGGGCTTTTGGGGCGGGGCAGGGCACCGGCGAGTTTGCGAATACCCAGGCCGAGCAACGCGAGGAGGGTCAGCACCGCAGCGGCCCCGGCGAGAAACCCGCCGGACAGCATCGGATTCTCGGCCGTTAGCAATGCGAGCGCGACGATGGCGGCGAGGCCACTGCCGACCACCAGCAAGGCTTGCGGATCGCGTGCCAGTGGGGCGACACGCGCGCGCATCAGAGCCATCGCGGGAAAATGGCGTGCGCGCAGCAAGGGCGGGGCAGCGAATACCAGCGCTACCAGCATTCCATAAGCCAGCGCCAGCAGGATCGCGCCAGGATCTAGGATGAGGCCGCTGGAAACCGGTAGCAGTCCGTCTAGCGCGGTTGCCAGAAGGGGCACGAGAGCCACGCCAACGGCAATCCCGGCCACACTGCCGACCAGCGAGGCGGCGACAATCTGCAAGGCGTAAATGCGCGCGATATCGCTGCTGGAAGCGCCGAGAATCTTGAGCGTGGCGATACCTTGCCGCCGGGCATCGAGATAGGATGTCACGCCGCCGCCGATTCCGATCCCGGCGATCACCAGTGCGGCAAGGCCGACCAGCGTCAAGAATTCGCCCATGCGGTCGACGAAACGGTCGGTGCCCGGTGCGGCTCGCTCGGCCGTGTCGATATCGAAGCCCTGCGAGGGGAACCGTTCCTCGAGCGCCTCGCGCGCATCACCGATGTCCTGATTGCCCGAGAAGCGGACCCGGGTCTTGGTCTGGTACATCGAACCCGGTGCGATCAACCCGCCGCGCATCGGCATGTCTTCCGCCACGATGACCGTGGGGCCGAGCTGGAAACCTTCGCTCAACCGATCGGGTTCATTAGCCACGATACCGCCGACGGCCAGCGTTTCGGTGCCGATGGCAATGGTGTCGCCCGGTGCCGCGCCGAGGCGGTCTGCCGCACCTTGAGACAACCACGCCTCGTCCGGGCGGGGTCGGCCGACCGAGCGGCCGTCTTCCAGCGTCAGTTCGCCATAGAGCGGGTAGGCGGCATCGACTGCCTTCAATTCGATCGGGGCGGCCTGCTCGCCAAAGCGCGCCATTGCCTGCATGCGGATGCCAGCGGAAACATCGCCAAGCTCCTCGAGTGCAGCGCGCTCCTCCTCGTCGAGACCGCGCTGCCAGAGTTCGACCTGTAGATCGCCGCCGAGGTATTCGCGGCCATTGGATTCGATCTCGCGCTCGATCGCTGCGGTGAGTGATCCGATCGCGGCAAGCGCACCGGTGCCCAGGAACAGGCAAACCAGCAGCAGACGCAAGCCGCGGAAACGCGCATTGAGATCGCGCCGCGCGATACGCCAGGCGGTGGCCCAGCTCATGCGGTGCTCTTGGCCGACTGCGTATCACTGACGACACGCCCGTCGGCGAGCTGGAGTACGCGCTCGCAATGTTCGGCCAGCTCCGGATCGTGCGTGATAACCAGCAGTGTCGCGCCGGTTTCCGCGCGGCGGGCGAAGAGCAGCTCGACGATTTCGTGGCCGGTCGCGGCATCGAGATTGCCGGTGGGTTCGTCGGCAAAAATAAGGGCGGGGCGCGGCGCGATGGCACGGGCGATGGCAACGCGCTGTTGCTCGCCCCCTGAAAGCTGTTGCGGGTAATGGTCGAGCCGGTGGCCCAAGCCTACCGCTTCGAGTTCCGTCCTCGCGCGGTCCTGAGCATCGTTCTCACCAGCCAGTTCCATCGGTGTGGCCACATTTTCCAGAGCAGTCATGGTCGGCAGCAGGTGGAAAGCCTGGAGCACGATCCCGATCCGGCCGCGCCGGGCGTGGGCCAGTGCATCCTCGTCCATCGTGGCGAAATCCTCGCCCGCGACCGTCAGCGTGCCGCCACTCGCGCGTTCGAGGCCGGACAGCACGGCCATGAGCGAGCTTTTGCCCGAACCGGACGGGCCGAGCAGCGCCACAGTCGAGCCTAGCGCGATATCGAGGTCGATACCGCGCAGAATATCGACCGGCGCTTCGCTACTGCCGAGAGTGAGGGTGAGGTTGCGGGCGGAAATCGCGGCTTGAGAGTTCGTCACGAGGCTGCGATGGCATGGGGTCCAGGCTTGCACAAGGAAACTCGCCGATGCGGCTAAGGCATTTGTCGATTACACTTATCGTTTTCTCACTGGCTGCCTGCGGCAGCGTCGAGGATGTTGCGGAAGCGCCCGAGGCAACGGGTGGCGATGTGGCTGCTGCTCCCGACATCGTGGTCGACGGCCCAGAGCGCCGTATCCTGGCCTTCGGCGACAGCCTGTTTGCGGGTTACGGCCTGGAGGAGCAGCAGGGCTATCCCGAGCAGCTCGAAGATGCGATGCGCGGGCGGGGCATCAATGCGCGCGTCATCGATGCCGGTGTATCGGGCGATACCAGTGCAGCCGGTCGCCAGCGGCTTGCCTTCACGCTCGACGCGCAAAAGGTAAAGCCCGACCTCGTGATCCTCGAACTGGGCGGCAACGATATGCTGCGCGGCATCCAGCCCGACCAGACGCGCGCCAATTTCGAAGCCATGCTGGAAGAGCTGCGGGGCCGCGAAATTCCCGTCCTGCTTATGGGCATGCGCTCGCCGCCCAATTATGGCGCGGAGTACCAGCAGCAGTTCGATAGCCTCTATGGAGAACTCGCGCGCGAATACGGTGTGGGGCTGGTGCCCTTTTGGCTCGAGAGCATTTACGAGGACCAGAGCCTGTTTCTCGACGATCGTATCCATCCCACCGCCGAAGGTATCACCGAGCTGGTCGAGGATACGGTGGACGATGTCGAAGCGGCGCTGCCGCCGGTCGGTTAGACGCGCTCCACGGCTCCGCCGCTCACCCGCCAGATCGCTGCTTCTTCCGCGATCGAGCTGAAAGGTGCCGGTTCGGTGCCCGTCATCCAGACCTGCGCTCCGCTGCCGCGCAACTGCTCGAACAGCGCCGCGCGGCGTAGGGGGTCGAGATGGGCTGCCACCTCGTCGAGCAGCAGCAGGCCCGCGCGTCCCTGCGCTGCGAGCCCTGCATGCGCCAGCGTCATGGCTACCAGCATCGCCTTCTGTTCGCCGGTCGAGCTTTGCGCCGCAGAAACACGCTTGGCCGCGTGGATCACGTCGAGCTCGTCACGATGGGGACCTTCGTGAGTGCGCTGCGCGGCCCGGTCGCGCCCGCGATTGTCGTAAAGCGCCTGGCTGAGCCCGTCGACATGATCGGGCGCGCCCGGATTATAGGTGAGAGCCGGGCGGGCGAAGGGCTCGGCCGGCATTTCCGCCAGGCGCACGGCGAGCGTTTCGACCAGTCGCGCGCGACCTTGCATCAGCGCGGAACCATGCTGGATCATCTGCGCCTCGACGGCATCGAGCCAAGCGCTTTCGGGTTCGCGCATGTCGGATAGCAGGCGGTTGCGTTCGCGTAGCGCGGCCTCGTAGCGGGCGGCATGGGTCGCATGGGCGGGATCGAGTGCGAGCGCGAGGCGGTCCATATAGCGTCGCCTGTCGCTCGCCGGCCCGGTGAACAGACCGTCCATTGCCGGGGTCAGCCAGGTAATGGCGAGCCATTCGCCGAGACTGGTAGCGGTGGTCTCCGCCCCGTTTATCCGTACGCGTCGTCGTCCCGGATTGGCGCTCTCCGCATAGGTGCCGAGACGGACAGTTTCGTCACCCTGTACGAGACTTGCCCCCACTCCGAAGCCGGTCTCACTATCGCCGCGCACCATATCTGCCATTGCGGCGCGGCGCAGCCCACGGCCGGGCGCGAGCAGCGAGAGTGCCTCGAGAATGTTGGTCTTTCCCGCACCGTTCTCGCCGACCAGCAGGTTGAACTGGCCGGTCTCGCCCAGTTCGGTCGCGGCATGATTGCGGAAATCGGTCAGGGAGATGCGGTCGAGCGCCATAGAATGCCACGCGCGATAGCGCGCGCTGCCTCTTGCCGCCACTCGAAAGGCGTCATTCCAACAATTGGTGAAATTTCCCAACCTTTCGGATTGCTGAACGAAGGTGGACGGAGGAGTTCAGGCGGGAATGGCTGTTTTCTGCGGTTTCTTGAGTTTGGCACGCCGATTGCAATGTATTGGGCATCCCGGATGGTCCGGGAAAACAAACCAAGGTTCAAGGAGTTACCAATGTCCATCTTCGATTATGCCAGCAACCGCGCTGTCGCCGCCGTCTTCGCTCTCAGCGTTTCCGCGATGTTCATGGCCGCAGCCATCATCCCCGCAAGCCCCGCCGGCCTCGTCGCCTGATCGGTCCGCCGGCCGCCCAACCTAAAACCCGAAGGAAAGGAAATATGTTCTCTCACGAAAACAGCAGCAGGCTTTTCGCGGCTGCCTTCTCACTGGCCCTGTCGACAGCCTTCTTCGCCACGGCCATCATCCCCGCCTCGCCCAATGGACTGATAGCATGAATGACCTGAAATTCCGCGAAACCGACCACGCCGTTCGTCCGGCCAAGAGCTTCACGCTCGATCGCACCGGCGGCAAGTTGATGGGGGTCTGCTCCGGCATCGCCCGCTATTTCGGCATCGATGCCACCTGGGTCCGCCTGGGCTTCGTCGCAGGGACGCTGCTCGGCTTCGGCAGCTTCATCCTGATCTATCTGGCAATCGCCCTGATTGCCGACTGAGCATGGCCACTCGCCAGACCGACCCGGTTTTCATACGGGCGGCCGTGCCCACCAGAACTGAAAGAGAACCGGGAGGGCCATCTGGCCCCTCTTGTGATTCCGGCCCCTGAAAATCACATCGCCGAAATCCCACCATCGAGTTTCAGCTCGGCGCCGGTCATGAACCGGCTTTCGTCGCTCGCCAGATAGACCACAGCGTTGGCGATATCATTGGGTTCGCCGACGAATTTCAGCGGGATTTGCCGCGCCAGCTTGTCGAGCAGCACGCCCTTGTCGAGATTGTGGTGCTTGGCCGTGCCATCGAGGATTGGCGTATCGACGAAGGTCGGGTGCACCGAATTGCAGCGGATCTGCATGTTATTCTTGGCGCAGTGCAGCGCGATCGATTTGGACAGCATCCACACCGATGCCTTGCTGGCATTGTAAGCAGGCATGGTATCGCTGGCGATCAGCCCGGCAATGCTCGAAATGTTCACGATCGACCCGGGCGCATGTTCGCGCATGAGGGGCAACGCTTTCTGGCAGCCGTGAAAGATCGAATCGACATTGATCGCGAAACAGCGCTTCCAGTCGTCGAAATCGCAAGTCTCGATATTGCCCGCGACACCGATCCCGGCATTATTGACCAGCACGTTGAGCCCGCCCAGGTTTTCGCGAGCCGCATCGACCGCCGCTTCCCATGCCGCTGGGTCGGTGACGTCATGCGCGATCGAAAAGGCCGTGCCATCGCCCAGAGCATCGTTGATCAGCGCTGCACTCTCCGCCGCGCCTTTGCCGTTGATATCGGTGCACAGCACCCGCGCGCCTTCTTCGGCAAGCCGCGTCGCATGCGCGCGCCCGAGGCCTTGGGCCGCCCCCGTTACCAGGGCGAGTTTGCCCGCACACCGTCCAGTCATTGTCACTCTCCTGCCAGAATCCCTTGTCCGAGCAACAGGAGCATGCGTACGTCGATCCCGCAACCTTGGTTTCGTTTGGCAACGATAAAACTGGGCAGATCGGCCAGCGCTACGCGATGGACGGTGATGTTCTCGCCTTCGATCCCGCCGCCTTCGGAGATCTTGGTCAGATCGTGCGCGCGGACCATGGTAAAACTCTCTCCGAGCAGGCCGGGCGAGGAGTAGAATTCGCCGCAATCCTCCAGCCGCGCTGCGCGATAGCCGGTCTCTTCCTCCAGCTCGCGGGCCGCGGCGGCGAGCGGTGCTTCGCCCTCGGTCTCGTCGCCGATCAGGCCGGCGGGCAGTTCGAGGCAGCTTCTGCCCAGCGGTACGCGGTACTGTTCGACCAGCAGGACATGGCCGTTCTCGACCGCGAGGATGACAGCAGCGCGTACGCCACGCGGACGGGTCACATATTCCCAGCGACCGCGCTTGCAAGTAGTCAGGAATTTGCCCTGCCAGACGATCTCCTCGTCCGCGTCATGATCGGGCACCGTCAGACTGGGTGACAAAGGCGACACCGTGTCACCCATGGCATTCTCCTTTCAACATTCTGAAATTGGACATTTTTCATCCGGTATCGCCCGGGTGACACTTCGACCGAGGCGCCCCCCCCCCCCCGGAGACGCGTCAGGGCCCTCGCCATCCTCGTGGCAAATCGCAGCGCAGTAGGAAAGGCAAATGGTCCCTCGCCCGGGCTGGGCGATCAGACTTCGATCAGCCGGTCCGGCAATTCGTTCTGGTCGTCCTCGGCGCGCGGGAAATGCTCGGACAGGACCTTGCCTACGTCGCGCACACCGGCTGCGAGACCTTCCGCAATGCGGCCCTCTTTGATCTCCGCCAGCATGTCCGCCATCGCTTCGCCCCAGACCTCTGCCGGGACCTTTTCGGCGATCGGCTGGTCGGCGACAATCTCGGCGCGGTGCTCGCGCATCGAGAGATAGAGGAGCACGCCGGTGCGGCCGTGGGTGCGCCGTTCGGCGCCGACCTTGAAATGTTTGATTGCCCGCGCATGCACGCGCGCGGATTTCACCGGACTGGGGGTAAGGGCGAAACGCAACGGGTCCCAGCTCAGCAGCAGCCAGC
Source organism: Erythrobacter aureus (assembly GCF_003355455.1). NCBI lineage: Bacteria > Pseudomonadati > Pseudomonadota > Alphaproteobacteria > Sphingomonadales > Erythrobacteraceae > Erythrobacter > Erythrobacter aureus. The sequence continues at coordinate 2,601,119 of NZ_CP031357.1, read as the reverse complement.
CAAGTGCGAAGGCCAGCAGCCCTAGCGAAATGGTCATGGTAGCCAGCTCGCCCGTAGTCCACACATGCGTCCACCCGCCTACCAGCGAGTCCCATAAATCCATGAAGGGTTGCGGGACCATCGCAAACAGGCTCATCGCCGAAAAGGATAGGGCGACTGCCCAGACCAGCACGACATCGCCGTAGCCGTCGCTGCGGTCGGCCAACACGGTGACGATCTCGCCGCTCGTGGTCAGTTCGGCCTCGGCCACGGCGTCGGATACGATTGTGTGATCGGCTTGCGATAAATAGCCCATTACCACCCCCCCGAGGCGCCGCCGCCCCCGAAACTGCCACCCCCGCCGGAGAAGCCGCCAAAGCCGCCGCCTCCGCCGCCGAAACCGCCACCACCGCCGCCCCAGTCGTCGTCCGAGAGGCCACGGGCGATCGCCTTTCCGGCTTCCCACAGGATGATGTCGCCCACCGCGCCGCCAATACCGCTGCGGCGATAGCGCCGTCGACGTCCGCGGCCGAACATCGGCAGGATGAAGAAGAAAAAGATGAAGCCGAGCCAGATCAGCGCGCCAATGGGAAAGCCGCCGTCGCTCTCGCGCGCCTCGCTGCGTTCTTGCGCCAGGCGTGCGGCTTCCTCGGGCGGCAGTTCGAGCTGGGTGATGATCTGGTCCGCGCCCCAGGCGATACCGCCCGAATAATCGCCGTCGCGAAAGAAGGGCTTCATGCCCTCCACATATTCGAAGGCGAGCCCGTCTGGAATAATGCCTTCGAGCCCATAGCCGACCTCGATACGCATTTTCCGCTCGTTCGGTGCGACGATAAGCAATATGCCGTCATCGTTCTCGCTGTCGCCAAGCGCCCATTCACGGCCCAGTCGGTAGCCGTAATCGGAAATGTCGTATCCCTCGAGATCGGGAATTGTGGCGATCACGAACTGCCGCTGGCTACGTTCCTCGAACGCATCAAGCTTTTCCGTCAGCGCAGCCTCGGTGGCATCATCGATGATGTTTGCCGCGTCGACGACCGGCGCGCTGCCGCGTTCGGGGAAGGTCTGCGCGGCAGCGGGCAGGGCAAAGCCGCCGAGGAGGCCAAGCCCCGCCACTACCGGCAGGATTAAACGTGCAATCATGCGCATCGTCGCGCCGTTCAGTTCGCGGCGTCGCTATCCGAACGCATGTTGAGTTCGGGTGCGACTTCCGCGCCCTGCGTCACCGCCTCGTAGGGAACCATCGGTTCCGCGCCATGGATGATGTTCGCGCCGATCGTATCGGGGAAGGTGCGGATCGTGGTGTTATACTGGCGGACCGCTTCGTTGTAATCGCGAATTGCAACACGGATGCGGTTCTCCTGCCCTTCGATCTGCGTCATGAAGCGGCCGAAATTTTCCTGGCTGCGCAGTTCGGGATAGGCTTCGACATTGGCCATCAGGCGCGAGAGCGCACCGCCGAATGTGTTCTGCGCTTCCTGATACTGCGCCATTTTGTCCGCATCTCCGAGATCGTCGCCATCGAGCTGGATTTCGGGGCGTGTGGCTGATGCGCGGGCCTGAATTACCGATTGGAGCGTCTCACGTTCCTGCTCGGCCGAACTCATTACGATCTGTTCGAGATTGGGGACGAGATTGGCCCGTTCTTGGAACGCGGCTTCGACGTCTGCCCATTTGGCCTTGGCGGCTTCCTCGGCAGCCGGGACCGAATTGATCCCGCAGGCTGACAGCGCAAGTGCCGCGGCAGCGACGATGGAGGTGCGAAATGCAGCCAGGCGGTTCATGAACGTTCCTTCTAATTGGTCAATGTGTCTTGCTTAGATAGCACACCTTGGCGGGCAATCAAGATTAACGCGTTCTTGTGACGGGAATGCGGCCATGGCAGGAATGAGGCCGATCACAAGGGTTAGGGGACTGTCCACGTGTTTAAAGAATTCAAGAAATTTATTGCCAAGGGCAATGTGATGGATCTCGCGGTCGCGGTGATTATCGGCGCGGCCTTCGGAGCGATCGTCAAGTCGCTGACCGACGAGATCATCATGCCGGTGGTCGGAGCGATCTTCGGAGGAGCGGATTTCAGCCGCTATTTCATCCTCCTGAGCGTACCTGAAGGTTATCAAGGGGCGATGGATGATTACGCCGCTTTGCAGGAAGCCGGCGCTGCGATGATCGGCTATGGAAGCTTCATCACCGCAGTCATCAACTTCCTTATCCTGGCGTTCATCGTCTTCCTGCTGGTACGTTATGCCAAGAAGGTAATGGCCGAGTTCGAGGAAGAGAAGCCAGCCGCACCTTCCGGCCCAACCGAACTCGATCTGCTCAAGGAAATTCGCGACGAATTGCGTGCCGCGCGGCCCGATTACGCGCCCGAAAAAGGCCCTATGGGATAGAGTGGGGCTCGATACAAGCGGGCTTGTGCAGCGCCGTTTCGCGACCACGGACCATCTACGCAAGCCCGCTCACTTCACATTAAGCCTCGAATCGCTATATGGGATCTGCCGGTTTCGACCGGATATGGCGATAAATGGCGCTGTGTAATAGGTACAACGGACCCGGGGGCAGTACCCGGCGGCTCCACCATAACCCGCTGTTAAAGGGCGGTTTTTGACGGGGCCGAACTAGGATCGACGTGTGCTGAAAGACAGTGTTTTCGCCCGGGCTGAGTACCCCGTAAAACTGTTCAAAACACACAAGTGCCAATGACAATGAAGCACTCGCTCTTGCTGCGTAATCTGACGGCCTAACGGCCTGATCTTACAAAGCTAAAGCGCGGTCGGACCCACCGGGCAACAGAAGCGGATTCCGGGGGCCTGGGGAGCCTAGCAACAGAATCCCCACCGCATTCCCATATAGGTGTAACCATGCTGGCCTTCGGGCCGAATGCGGCTTTGTTATACACACAAGACACCTAGGGAAGCCCATATGAAACGCCTAATTGTTCTTGCAGCTACGCATATCGCCGCGCTTGGTCTTGGCTTCGGGCTCGGGGTCTATTCCCTCCCGATTCTGACGGCTGAAGATGCGCCCGACGTGGCGGTCCTCGAACAGGCGGCTAAAACCGCGTCCTACAGTGCCACGCTAAGCCGCGATTTGCGCGGTAGTGACAGCCTGCATTGGGGCGAGGGTAGGATCAGCCTGAGCCCGGAGACAATTTCGCACATCGGCGAGCTAGCGCCGGGGCCGGATTATAAGGTCTATCTGACCCGTGAATTCGTCGCGGACGAGGCCGAGTTCGAGGCGGCTCGTTCCGAGGCGGTCCGGATAGGCGAGGTAAGAAGCTATGATGGGTTCGTCTTGGATGTACCCGAGGGCATCAATATCGAGGATTTCACCACCGTCGTCGTGTGGTGTGAGAGTTTCGGTGAGTTTATTACAGCAGGGCAGTATCGCACTGCCGGTTAACCGCTATCCCAAGTCTGAAACAAAGCGCGGCAGGCTCCATCCGGATATCGATCCAGACGGGGCTCTGTCGGCACTGCACATCCCATTGCGAGGTAGAACGAACCGGCGTCGGGGTCGGCTTCGACGATCAGCTCGGTAGCGCCCATGCGACGCGCGGCAGATGCTGCCCATTCGAACCGCCTACGTCCTGCACCCAGCCCCATGGCATCGGGATCGACGAAGAGTTTTTCCAGAAGGCAGCCTGCGCCATCGCATTGGACCTGGGCGATGGCGATCACATGACCTGTACGTGTTGCAGCCACTACCTCGCTTTCGATGAGATTGGGGGTGCTTAGAGCAAGCTCGCTCTCGCATCGGCGGAGGAACTCCTCGTCCTAGCCCCAATAGGCCTTGGAACGCAGGCAAAGACTCGATGTCGCAGGGAGTTCGCTTTCCCTCAAAGCGTGCAGGATAAGCCCCCTTTTTGACCCAAAAAGGGGGGCATCGGTATTGCCGCGTCAGTCGGTACCGGCGTCTTGCAGTTCTGCCGCCTGGGCTTCGCGCTCATATCTGAGCGCATCGAGGATCTTGGCGCCGCCGAGGAAGACCGCGCCCGCCGTGGCTGCGAACAGCAGATAACCGCCGATGCCGGGATATTCGACTGTGTAATGCGCGCCGCGTGTCATCGCGCCCAGGGCGAGTGCGAAGATGATCAGATACGCCTCGAAACGCGTCTTGATCACGAATAGCCGTTTCACCCTGGTAAGCACGTGCGCGTCGATCTCCTGGTTAACGACCATACCAGCAAAGCCCGTGCCAGCGCAGGACTTCCGGGTGATTCGGTGGTTAATACAAGCGCCAGTGTAAGAATGCCCGACAAACCGGTCCAGCGCGTTAACTCTTGAAATGCTGGGTTAAGCGAGTTCGTCCAGCGATAGGACGGTGAGCAGGGCTTCGCGCGCCTCGATCACTGTTTTCGCCAAGCTTTCTGAACCGATGTCGGAGGGCTCGATTCGCTCGGGCCACATCTGGGCGATGACCGATTCGATTCGATCCGCCTTGGCATCGTCGAGCAGGAATCGCGCATCGACCGTGGCTGGATCGGCAACCACGCGCAGGCGCAGGCAGGCGGGGCCACCGCCATTGGCCATCGACTGGCGCACATCCACGGGAATAACCTGCCGGATCGGACCGTTCGAGGCGAGCATCTGCTCGCACCATGCCCATACGCTGGCGCTTTCCTGGCATTCGCTTGGCACGACCAGCGCCATGTCGCCGCTCGGTAGCGTCAGCAATTGAGCGTTGAAGAGGTAGGTCTTGATCGCCTCTTCGAGGCTGACGGCGCTCTCCGGCACCTCGACCAATTGCAGCTTGGGGAACGCTTCGCGAATCGCTCCATAGGCATCCTCGCGACGGGCAAAGGCGCGTTCATGCGCGAAAAGCACCGTCTCATTCGCCACGGCGACCACATCGTTGTGAAACGCGCCTGCTTCGATCGCCTCGGGGTTCTGCTCGACAAACACGCAGCGGCCGGGATCGAGCCCATGAAGTCGGGCGACCGCGCGACTTGCTTGTTCGTGCTGGCGCGCCGGGAAGCGTCCACCGGGCCTGCCATAGACGAAGACTTCGACGCCCGGCGCATCATGGCTTTCGCAAAAGCGCATGTGATTGGCTGCGCCCTCGTCGCCGAAACTGGGCGGCACGGCATCGTGCACGGCGAAGTGGCGTTCGTTGCCGAATGCGATCTTCAGTTGCGCCTGCGTGTCGCGCCATTCCTGCCCGCGGTGAAGCATGGTGACGAGGTTGGCCGGGGTCAGATGGCATCGCCCATCGGCGGTGTCGGGCGCCGGGCTGACGGTGGCTGCATTGGCAGTCCACATCGAACTGGCCGACCAGGCCGCCGCAAGCAGGGGGCGCTCTGTATCCTCGGCGACCGCGAGATCGCGAAGCAAGCCGTAGTTGGGACGCGGTAGCGGCAGCAGAAATCCCTGCACCAGGCCGCGTTCCATATTGCCGCGCATTTTGGCGATGCCTTGCAGCGCCGCGGCGCGCGGGTAGGACGCATCGCCTTTGTGGCTCGCACTGGCGATATTGCCGAGGCTGAGGCCCGCGTAATTGTGGCTTGGTCCGACGATCCCGTCGAAATTGATTTCGACCAGTCCGCTCATCGCGCAACGCTCCACACTTGGTCGCCTTCGCTCACTTCGAGCAGTTCGGCGCAGGCCGCATCAATGACGACCGAACCGTCATCCGCAATCTCGCGCATACCGTAGGCACTTCGGAAAGTACCCAGCGTGCCGGCGGCGATCAGTGCGCGCTCGCCGCTATCCAGATCGGTCGCAGAAACACGGCTCGGCGTCGATGCGGCAATACTCTTCACGTTGTCGGTACGCGCCGTCATAGTCGGGCCGCCATCGAAAATGTCGACATAACCTTCGGCGGCGAAGCCTTCGTTCTCGAGCATACGCATGGCAGCGCGACCGGAGGGGTGGGGCACGCCGATCACCTTTTTCGCCTCTTCGTCCAGCATGGCGACATAGACTGGATGCTTGGGCATCAGGTCGGCAATGAACTGGTTCCCGTTGATGGCGTTGAAATAGTCGGCTTCCTGGAAAGTCATGCCGAAAAACCGGCCTGCCACACCGTCCCAGAAGGGCGATCCGCCACGATCGTCGATCACCCCGCGCAGTTCCGCCAAAATCCGGTCGGCAAAGCGGTGGCGGTGCATCGCGATAAAGAGATAGCGGCTGCGCGCCAGCAGCAAGCCGAGCCCGCCGGCCCGCTCGCCCGGATGCAGGAACAGCCCGCCCACCTCGGAGGAGCCTTCCAGATCGGTGACGAGGCTCAGCAATTCGGCGCGTACCGTGCGATCGAGTTCCTGGCTTTGCTGGGTCAGAGTGGTGAGGCGATAGCTGTAGAATGGCCATTGCTGGCCGACCTGGCTGAACAATTGACAGGTTCCGCGCACCTGACCCGTGTCGGTGTTTTCCAGAACGAGAGTGAAAATGTCGTCGCCGAGCACGTCTTCGGTGCGCGAGAACGCCTCGTCCGCGCGCTCGAGCTTTCTGGTGAGCGCCGCGCGATCAGCCGGAAGGTTGGTGAAACCGCCGCCCGTCAGCTTGGCCATCTCATACAGGTGCTCGAGGTCGCTGATATGCGCAGCGCGCAGGCGAAAGGTCACAAATGGTCTCCGGTGGATAGCTTCGCCAGAACGAGCGCGGACAAAGCGGCGCGTTCCCGAAGCGAAGGTACGATCATGAATTCGTCGGGCGAGTGAATCGCCCCGCCGCGCACACCCATTGTGTCGACCACTGGCACGCCGGTAGCGGCGATATTGTTGCCGTCGCACACCCCGCCCGTGCTCTTCCAGCCGATCTGCTGACCGAGTTCGGCACCGCAGGCCTTGACCAGATCGAACAGGCGCTGGGCCTTTTCATCGACCGGCTTGGGCGGGCGGGTGACACCGCCATGACGGTGGATGCCGACCTGGTGTTCGGTTTCGATCAAGCGCAGGATCGAAGCCAGTTCGCCATCGAAGCGAGCCATCGCGTCGGTCGATTTAGGGCGAATGTTGAACCGCAAGATGGCCAGATCGGGCACGACATTGTTCGCGCTGCCGCCTTCGATCTTGGCCGGGTTCACGGTGATGTCCTCCGCCTCCAGCGCCTTGATCCGCAGCACCAGGTCGCTGGCAGCGACGATAGCGTTGCGCCCGTCATGCGGATTGCGGCCCGCATGGGCGGATTTGCCGGTGAAGGTGATCGAGTAATTGCCCGTCCCGCCGCGCGCATGGGCAAGCGTGCCATCGGGCAGGGCGCTGGGCTCGTAGGTCAGAGCGGCATATTTCCCGCGTGCGAGCTCCTCGATCAGTCCGCGGCTCGCGAGGCTGCCGGTTTCCTCGTCCGAATTGATCATCACATCGTAACCGACGCGCTCTGCCCCCTCGATTGTTTCGAAAGTCATGAGCGCGTGCAGGATGACGTTGAGGCCGCCCTTCATATCGGCAGTGCCGGGGCCGTTGATCGTGTCGTCGTCGAGCCAGGTGGTTTCCTGAAACGGATGATCGACGGGGAAGACGGTGTCCATGTGGCCGGTCAGCACGAAGCGGCGTTCGGCCTCCGGTCGCACACGCAAAACCATGTGCCTGCCATGCGGCTTTTCGAATTCGTGGCCTTCACTCGATATCGCGGTGACCGTGGCCGGGTCGACCAGTTCGACATTGCCCGGCAACGTGCTGAAGGCATCGGCGAGCACGCCCGCCATCCGGTCGAGCCCTTCGATGTTGGCGGTCCCGGTATTGATCGCTGCCCATTCCTGAACCTGACGCAGCATGGTATCTGCGTCGATAGTATCGATGAGGGCCTGTGGGGCAGTGCCTGGTTTCATGTGTAACGTCCTTAATCGTGTGCAGAAGCAAGTCCACCCCGCACCTTGCATTGATCAACCGGTGGCGGCATAGACCGTGCCGCTCCTCCCCGGGTTCGACATTGCCAGCCTTACATCTGCCTGAGGAGTTCCATGACCCAATACGTTACGCGCGCCGGGATCGAAGCCGACCCGCAGCTTGCCGAGTTCATCGAAACCGAAGTGCTTGGCCCGCTTGGCCGCGATGTCGATGAATTCTGGCAGGGCCTTGCGCAATTGCTCGGCAGTTTCGCCCCGCGCAATCGTGCGCTTTTGGCAAAACGCGAGGATTTGCAGGCCAAAATCGATGCGTGGCATACGGAGCGCGCGGGCAAGTCGCACGACGCGGAAGACTATCGCGCTTTCTTGACCGATATCGGCTATCTCGTCCCCGAACCGGGCGATTTCACCATCGGGACCGAGAATGTCGATCCCGAAATCGCCACCATGGCCGGGCCGCAGCTCGTGGTGCCGATTCTCAACGCACGCTTCCTGCTCAACGCCGCCAATGCGCGCTGGGGCAGTCTGTATGACGCGCTCTATGGGACCGATGCGCTCGACGCGCCGCCCGCGCGCCCCGGCGGCTATGACGAGGATCGCGGCGCGGCGGTGATCGCCGAAGGGCGCGAGCTGCTCGACGAAATCGTGCCGCTGGCATCGGGCAGCTGGAGCGAGCTCGACAGTCTGGAAAACGCGACCCTCGCCGACCCTTCGCAACAGGTCGGCACAACCGACAAAGGGCCGCTTTTCCGGCATAACGGCCTGCATATCGAACTCGTCGTCGATCCCGATAGCCAGGTCGGCAAGACCGATCGGCTGGGCCTGGCCGACATCAATTTCGAAGCCGCGCTGACGACCATTGCCGATTGCGAGGATTCGGTCGCGGCAGTCGATGCCGAGGACAAGCTGCTCGCCTACACCAACTGGTTGGGCGTTATCCGCGGCGATCTGGAAGAAAGCTTCGACAAGGGCGGCAAGACGCTGACGCGCAAGCTGGCAGGCGACAAGAGCTACACCGATGCCGATGGCACGCAGCACACACTGCCCGGCCGCAGCCTGATGTTCGTGCGCAATGTCGGCCATTTGATGACCAATCCGGCGATGCGCTGGGACGGGGCGGACATTCCCGAAGGCATTCTCGATGCGGTCGTCACCAGCGCCATCGGCGCGCAGGACGTTGCGGGGCTGGGGAAGCACGGCAATTCGCGCTGCGGCTCGATCTATATCGTGAAGCCCAAAATGCACGGGCCGGAGGAATGCGCCTTCACCAACGATCTGTTCGACGCGGTCGAGGACCTGCTCGGCCTGCCGCGCCACACGATCAAGGTTGGCGTTATGGACGAAGAACGCCGCACTTCGGCCAATCTCGCCGCCTGTATCCATGCGGTGAGGGACCGGATCGTCTTCATCAACACCGGCTTCCTCGACCGGACGGGTGACGAGATTCACACCTCGATGCGCGCCGGGCCGATGATGCGCAAGGGCGAGATGAAGAACTCCGCCTGGCTCAAGGCGTATGAGGCGCGCAATGTTGGCATCGGCCTCGCGCACGGCCTTTCGGGCCGGGCGCAGATCGGCAAGGGCATGTGGGCCGCGCCCGATCTGATGGGCCAGATGATGATCGAGAAGATCGGCCATCTGCGCGCCGGCGCCAATACGGCATGGGTTCCCAGCCCGACCGCCGCGACGCTGCATGCGATCCATTATCACCGCGAAGACGTGTTCGAGATCCAGAAGGGTCTGGGCGATGCCGCAAAGCTGGACGAGCTGCTCGCCATTCCGCTGGCCGATGGGGTGAACTGGTCCGAAGAGGAAATCCGTGAGGAGCTGAACAATAATTGCCAGGGTCTGCTCGGCTACGTCGTGCGCTGGGTCGACCAGGGTGTGGGCTGTTCCAAGGTCCCGGACATCAACGATGTCGGCCTGATGGAAGACCGCGCGACATTGCGCATCTCCAGCCAGCATATCGCCAACTGGCTGCTGCACGGCGTGATCTCGGAAGAGCAGGTGATGGAGAGCCTGCGCCGCATGGCCGCCAAGGTGGACCAGCAGAATGCGGGCGACCCGTCCTACGAGCCGCTGCTGGAAAACGAAGACGGCGCGGCGTTCAACGCGGCGAAGGACCTCATCTTCAAGGGCGTCGAACAGCCGAGCGGCTATACCGAACCGCTGCTGCACGCCTGGAGGCTCAGAAAGAAGGCGAGCGCTTGATGCACTGGGCGGCCTGATGCAGACTATCTCCCGGAAGTGGGAAGGGAGGAACGGTGTCATGCAGGCCGCCAACAATGTCGCAGCATCCGTGGAACAGGTCGCGAATGATCTCACCATCGGGGATCTTGGCCGTGCGCTTAGAGCGGGGCTGGCGGATTTCCTCGCCAGGCCGCTATTCGGCTTGTTTTTCGCGTCGATCTATGTGGCGGCCGGTCTGTTCCTGTTCGTGGCCTTGATGCGCTGGGGCGAGCCGATGTGGTTCGTCCCGGCGGTGGCCGGATTTCCGCTGATCGCGCCGTTCACCGCAGTCGGATTATACGAGGTCAGCCGCCGCCGCGAGGCGGGTTTGCCGATTGGCTGGGGCGCCGTACTCGGGGCTCTGCGCGGCAGGGGTGACGAACAGCTCATCATGATGGGTGGCATCGTGTTCGTCGCGTTCAGTTTCTGGATGATCATCGCGCATGGAATTTTCGCGATTTTCCTCGCCGAATCCGGTGTTGGATCGGAATCGCTGGCCGCCTTTGCCACGCCCGAGGGGATGGCAATGCTGGCGGTCGGTACGCTGGTCGGCGCAATCCTGGCTCTGGCCTTCTATGCGGTGACGGTTGTCAGCCTGCCGATGCTGGTGGATCGTGAAGTCGATTTCCTCACTGCCATCATCGCGAGCCTTGCGGCGTTCAGGGCGAATATGGTCTTGCTATGTGTCTGGGCAGCGGTGATCGCTGCGTCGCTGCTGGTGGCGATGCTGCCCGCTTTTCTGGGCCTTCTCATCGTTCTGCCCGTTTTCGGCCATGCGACCTGGCACCTATACCGGCGCATCGTCGGCCAGGTCGGCTAAACGGAGAGGATTCTCGCCAGCTCAACGAATTCCGTCACCGAGACAGTCTCGGCGCGCCTTTGCGGGTCGATCCCGACCTTTGCCAGCGCCTCGACCGCGCCGGAAACGCCTTTGAGGCTTTGGCGCAACATTTTCCGGCGCTGGCCAAATGCGGCTTCGGTCAGCCGTTCCAGTATCCGCGCCGAAACGCCTTCGGGCATCGCGCCGGGTTCGACATGGACAATTGCGCTCATGACTTTGGGCGGCGGGGTGAAGGCGCTGCGATGGACTTTCATCGCCAGCTTCGCGTCACTGCGCCATTGTGCCAATACCGCCAACCGACCGTAGATCGAGCCGCCGGGCCGGGCGACAATCCGCTGGGCAACCTCCTGCTGAAACATCAGCGTGAGGCTGGTCCAGAGGGGCGGCCAACGCTCTCCACCGAGCCAGCGGACGAACAGCGCTGTTCCGACATTGTATGGCAGGTTGGAGAGCACGGCGAAGGGCTCGCCGCCCATCAGCTCGGCATGATCGAGCCTGAGCGCATCGCCTTCGATCACGCGTAGCTGCCCCGGAAACGCCTCGCCCAACTCGGCCAGAGCCGGGAGACAGCGCTTGTCCATCTCGATCGCGGTAACCCTCGCACCGCTGCGCAGCAGGGCGCGGGTCAGGCCTCCGGGTCCAGGGCCGACTTCGAGCACCTGCTTGCCTGAAAGATCGCCCGGAATGGCGGCGATCCGGTCCAGCAATTGTTCGTCGAACAGGAAGTTCTGGCCCAGCGCCTTGGACGCGCTGAGCCCGTGACGGGCAATCACTTCGCGTAAGGGGGGCAGATCAGCCATGGCTGGCACGCCGCGTCGCCATGTCGCCTGCCAGTTTCAGCGCGGCGATCATGGCACCGGGGTGAGCAAGCGACTTGCCCGCGATGTCGAAGGCCGTGCCGTGGTCGGGGCTGGTTCGCACGATGGGCAGGCCGAGCGTAACGTTCACGCCCTCGTCGAAATCGAGAGCTTTCAGGGGTACCAGCGCCTGATCGTGGTACATCGCCAGTGCCACATCGTAAGTCTGGCGGGCACGCGGCGTGAAAAGGGCGTCTGCCGGATGCGGGCCGGTTATGCGCAGCCCCTCGGCGGATAGCGCCTCGATCGCCGGTTCGATAATGCGCGCTTCCTCGTCACCGAAACGCCCCCCTTCGCCTGCATGAGGATTCAATCCGCAGACGGCAAGACGCGGGGAGGTAATGCCCAAATCGCGTGCCAATGCCTGGGCCACGATGCGCGCCCGGTGCTCGATCAGGCTCTGCGTCAACCGCGTGGGCACGTCGGCAAGCGCGCAGTGGACGGTCAGCGGTACGGCGCGCAGGCTTGGTCCCGCGAGCATCATGACTGCATCCTCGCGCTCCAGCCCGCACACATCCGCAAGAAATTCGGTCTGGCCGGGATATTCGAAACCGACGCGGGCTAGCTGGGCCTTAGCTATCGGTGCAGTCACCACTGCCGAGGCTGTCCCCAGCAAAGCATGCCGGGTTGCCTCTGCGAGCGAATGCATCGCCAGCGCGGCGCCTTGATCGTCCGGATTGCCGGGTATCGCATCGCAATCTTCCTGCCCCAGGACCGGCAGGGCATTTTCGAAGACGCGTGCCGCTTGCGAGGGCGCCTCGATGCGTTGAATTTCGACAGCTAGACCGCGCGCCCCTGCCGCTTCGGCAAGAACGCCCGCTCCCCCCAGCACGAAGAAGGGCGCAAGCGCCATGTCGTGGCGCCGCGCCCAGCTTTCGGCGATGATCTCAGGCCCGATCCCCGCCGGATCGCCAAGCGAGACGGCGAGGGCAGCCATGTCCTTCGTCAATTATACTCGATGTAAGCGTCGTTGCGCAGATCGCGGAGATACCGCTGAGCGCGCTTTTCGACACGCTCGTTCTCGAGCTGACCCATCAGCTGGTCGAAGTCCGGGCCTTCCGCGACCTGAGGGTCGTCGCGGCCACATAGCATCAGAACCCTCACGCCTTCTTCGAACGAACCGAAGGGCGGAGTGGACTGGCCGACCTGAAGCTGCAGGAGAATATTCTGCAATTGATCGGGCAGGGAACGCACGCGGATCTGGTCGTTGGTGACCACGGTGGCACCCAATGCCGAGGCGGCATTTTCGGCATCGCCGCAGCCACGGATCGCCTGCACACCTTCGGTAAAGCGGGCAACTCGCTGCTGCGCGGTTGCCTCCGAAGTGCCGGGATCGAAAGTGATCTGGATTTGTTTCAGGCTGAGTACGGCATCGCGAGGATCTGCCATCAGCACCTGCCGCTTGTCGATCAGGTAGAGGATGGAAAAACCACCCGGAATACGGATCGGCCCGACGAGCTGGCCGGGGTTCATTTCGCGGGCGACGGCTTCCAGTTCCGCGTTCTTGAGCTGCGCGAGCTGGATCCAGCCCAGATCGCCACCGACCGCCGCGGTCGAGGCTTCGGAAAACTGGCGCGCATAGGCAACGAAGCTGCCGCCTTGGCGCAACTGTTCGACGATCTTGTTGGCGTTGGCCTCGACCGCTGCTTGCGTTTCCGGGGTGGCCGAGAGGTAAATTTCACCGAGCCGATATTCTTCGGTGCCGCGCGAAGCTTCGAGCCGTTCGATAAGCTCGTTCACCTCCTCGGCCGAGACGTTGATGAAGGGCGAGACGTTCCGGCGCAGAAGGTTGTTCCATGCCATTTCGCCTTTGATCTGGCGCTTCAGCGATTCGGGCGAGGAGCCGATCGAACGAAGATATTCGTCCATCGCCCGGGGGTTCTGTTCGAAGTTCTGCGCCGCGACGCGGTTGTACGTCTGGTCGACTTCAGCTTGGGGAAGCTCCATTTCCTGTGCTTCGGCAGCCTGGATCTGCAGGGTCTCGTCGATGAGATTGCGTAGCACCTGCATGCGGATACGGATCATTTCCTCATCGCTCACTGGGCGCTGGTTCGCCGCTAGAAGCAAGGCGACGCGGTGATTGACGTCGGTTTCCGTAATGACGAAACCGTTAACCAGTGCCGTTGCCACGCGGCGATTGGGGTCGGTCTCACCCAACATGCTGAGATCGCTTGGAAGGCCGAGTAAATCGCCCTGTGCCGTGGCCTGCTGGGCTTGACCGACAATGGGCGTAGCGGCGAGGCCAGCGGCTGCAGCGACGGAGAGCAGTCGGGAAAACATTTTTGCAGTCACGTGTCGAACCTGTTTTGCGGCATCGTCTCGATGCCCGATTATGCCGCCTGTCATGCAGCGGCGCGGCTTAACCAAAGCTGATAGTTGCGCGCCGGATAGCGTGTTTGGCGCAAGGTGCCAATAAGCGCGGGCTAGCGGAATCCCAGATTTCTCAAGCTGAAATAGAACTGGAAGGTATCCCCGCGCTGGGCATCGCCCGAGGTGATATAGTCACGGCGCCAGGTCGCGCCCAGCTCGAGGCAATCATCGCGATAGGCGACGCCCAGACGAGTACGGATGGGGTCGAACCCGTCCGAAGACAACATCGGGTCTTCTTCGCGGTCGGTCAGGTTGAACACTCCCGAGCCGAAAACCGACCAGTAATTGGCGAAAGCTATGCGCACGGCACCGCGCAATTCCTCGCGGTCCTGTAGATCCTCTACCTGCGTGATATTCCGGTTGAGCCGGACATAGCCAAGTTCGGCGTAGGTCTTGCTGGACCCGACCGCCGCGTCGATTTCGTTGCGGCGGATGGCCAGGCTGTCCTTGTCCAGTCTGAAGCGGTGGGTAAATTTGAGAAAGTCGCGATACCGGACTTCGGTACGGCCCACGAAATCGGAGAATTTTTCCGAGAGGCCGGTTCCGACGGGCAGGATGTCGCGATCGCTGTCGAGCCGGTAGGATTGCCCGACCGTTGTCTTGAGCTCCCAGTCGGGGATACGCAGCGACCAATCCAGGCCATAGGTAATCCGCGCCCCGTCTTCCACCCGATCGTAGCCGGGGAAGCGATTGAGCGCGAACAGGTTCGAATCTTCCAGGTCGATCGCGCGGGCATCCTCGTTTGGAATGGCGAGGTTCTTGATCGGCGGGGTGGCCACCAACTGGACGCGCGGCGTGAATACCTGCGTGCCGCCGAAAGCCTCTCCGACGAAGGGCCATTGAACATCGAGAGCACCCAGAGCGACGCCGCGATATTCCCAGCCCGGATTGCCACGATAGCTGGCTGTCGTGGTCAGAAAGTTCTCATCCGAATGGTAGACGTCGCCGCGCAGCATGCCGGTCAGCGTAACCACCTGCCCCAGCCCGGTTATGCGGCGCAAATCCCACTGCGCGCGGGCAAAAGCGCGCTGAGTATCCTGCCCGATATCCCGAGAAATCGAGAGCGTATTGAGCTGAAGCTCGAGCTGCCCGCCGACTAGCGGAATGTCGGGCCGCCAGCGGGCGTCGAGCACGGGAAGGGCAATCGGCACTTCGCCCTGGGGTTGGTTGAGGCGCAGTGTCTGCGTCGCCCAGCCGGCGAGGGAAAAATAGGTGTTGCTGCCGATCCTCTCGAGCTCGAGGGTGGAGCGTAGCCGATCATCGCGGCTGATATCATAGCGGCGCAGGAACGTGCGGTCCGTCGTTCGGCGGATCGATCCGGTTAAGCTCCAGTCCGGGGAAAGCTGAAACTTGCCGTTGGCAAAGATGTAGCCGCGAAACTCTTCCTCGCTATTGGGCGCGCCCGTGAAGGTGGAAATGCGCTGCGAATGGGTGGCATAGCCGGTGATTTGATAGGCGCCCCTTTCCGTCAGATGCCGCCATTGCGCGGCGACCATCGGCGCGGCCTGGGTATAGACATGGGTGGTCAGTGTCAGGTCGCGATTATCCGCGAAGCGCAGGAAATAGCTGCCCGACACCTCCACCCCGTTGCTTTTGGAAAACCGCAGGTCGGGAACGAGTAGCCCCGACACGGCGCCGCCATCGGTCCGCACCGCCAGGCCGGGAAGGGGGAGGATTCGCGCGCCGAACAATTCCAGAAACGCGCCCGTAAACTTGATTCTCTGGCTTTGCGGATCGTAAACCACCCGTTCTGCCGTGATCCGCCAGCTCGGATCTTTCGGACAGCCTTGCGGCGTGACGACGGAACAGCCGCTATAGGCGGCTTCCTGCAAGGCAATCGTGCCGTCGCTCTCCCGCATCCCACGGAGGGCCGCGAGGCGCCCGCCTTGCCGCAGGGCAAGCAGAAGGTTCTCCATCGCGCCGGCTTCGAACTCATCGGTCAGCTCTACGCGCTCGGAAAAGAGCTGGTTGCCGTTCTCGTCAACGAAGCGCACCCGGCCGGATGCCACGATCACGCCGGTTTGCTGGTTCCAGCTCACCGTATCGGCCCGCAGCGAACGATCGCCGCTGCGCAGGACCACATTGCCGCTGGCGGTCACATTGTCGCTGTCCGCACTGTATTCGAGGATATCCGCCTCGAAATCGATCTCGCGATTGCCATCTGTGTCGATCCCTTCCTCGCCGGTCGCAACGGGGGGCGGGTCGAGGTCGGCATTGGGATCGGGGACCGTTAGGAGATCGTCCACGTCGCCCTGGGGATCGAGGGCCGGTTGGTCGGGTTGTGGATCCCCCGGTTCATCTTGCGGGTCGACCACCGTCCCGACGTCGTCGGCGGCGGACTGCGCGGCCAGTGGCGCAGCCAGGGCGAGAGCGACCCCGCTGGCGATCCAGGTCACGGGCCTGACGGCCTCCCGGCTGGCTGGCAATGCTATCTCTGCAGGCGGGAGCATGGCTTGCCTATCGCACCGGCCACGCCTAATCGCAATCGCCATCCTCGATGGGCGGCCGTGGACCCCGCCGCCCCGACCAGATATTGTTTCCGGAGATTCCATGAAGATTCAGTTCAGCCAGTCCCGTCCGCAGGTTGCGCGCCTTGTTGCTCAAGTCACGGATAAGGGCAAGATCCCCGCCGGTCTCGATAGGGCGATGACCGAAGGCATGGAAGCCGCGCGCTTCAAAGGCAATGCCGGACAAATCTTCGACGGTTTCGTCGAGCGCGACGGGCAGGTTTTGCGTGTGGCCATCGCCGGAGCGGGCGACAAGAACGACGAAGCGCGCCTGGCCAACCTGGAAAAGGCCGGGGCTGCGCTCGCCGCCAAGTATCAGTCGAGCGGGAACGAGGAGCTTGTACTCGACCTGTCGGACAGCGGATTGTCGGGCGAGGAGGCGGCGTGCGTGCTGCTCGGTCTGCGTCTGCGCAACTGGCGCTATGACGTCTATCGTACGAAGATGAAGGACGATCAGAAGGTCACGCTGGCTTCGGTTCACGTTGTCGGCGCGCCCGAGGAGGCCGAGGCAGCGTGGGACGACATGGCCCATGTCGCGACGGGCGTGGAATTCACGCGCCAGCTCATTACGGAGCCCGCCAATATTCTCTATCCCGAAAGCTTCGTGGAACGCTGCCAGGATCGGTTCGAAGGGACCGGGGCCGAACTGATCGTGCTCGACGAAGCGGACATGGAAAAGCTGGGCATGGGATCGCTGCTCGGCGTGGGCCTTGGTTCGGAACGTGAATCGCGGATTCTGGCGATCCGCTGGAATGGCGGAAAGCCTGGCGACGCACCGACCGCGCTCGTCGGCAAGGGTGTCACTTTCGATACCGGCGGCATTTCGATCAAGCCCGGGCCGGGCATGGAAGATATGAAGTGGGACATGGGGGGCGCAGGCGCGGTCGCCGGGGCCATGCTGACACTGGTTTCGCGCAAGGCCCAGGCCAATGTCGTGGGCGTGATGGGGCTGGTCGAAAACATGCCCGATGGCAAGGCGCAGCGCCCGGGCGACGTGGTCACGTCGATGAGCGGTCAGACCATCGAGGTGCTCAATACCGATGCCGAAGGCCGTCTGGTGCTGGCCGACGCACTGCACTGGACGCAGAAAGAGTTCCAGCCCGAGCGCATCCTCGATTTTGCGACGCTCACGGGTGCGATGATCATTGCGCTCGGCAACGAGTTTGCCGGCGTGTTCTCGAACGATGACAAGCTGGCCAAGGATTTGCACGAGGCGGGCGAGGTCACCGGTGACCGCAACTGGCGGATGCCGATCGGGCCAGCCTACGACAAGCTCATCAACTCGCCCATCGCGGACATGAAGAACATTGGCGGCAAGGCGGCCGGATCGATCACGGCGGCACAATTCCTGCAGCGTTTCATCGAGAACGATACCCCTTGGGCGCATGTCGATGTGGCAGGCATGGTCTGGTCGGACAAGCCGGGCCGTACCTGGGGCAAGGGTGCGACAGGCTATGGCGTGCGCCTCGTCGACCGCTTCGTTCGCGACACGCTGGAGGGCTGACGACGGACGGTGGTCAAGGGCACGGGCAAGATGCGCAGGAAGGGCGATCTGCCCTCGAAGGCCTGTCTTGCCTGCAGCCTCGAGTTCACCTGGCGCAAGAAATGGGAACGCGACTGGGACGAGGTGAAATACTGTTCCGAGCGGTGCCGGAGGAATAGGCCTTCCCCGATTGGCGGAGCGGTAGGATGAGCAAGTGTCCCCAAGTAGCAAGGCGATAGGGCAGCCAGAATGACCACCCGCGTCGATTTCTACCAGCTCAGCCGCGATCCGGTCGATGTCACAGTCGCCAAGCTCGCGCGCAAAGTGTTGCAGGCGGGCGAGCGGCTGGTTGTGGTCAGCGAGGACGAAGCGCAGCGGCAGCACCTTTCCAGGGTTCTTTGGCAGCAAGGCGGCGCGACTTTTCTTGCCAACGGCCTGGCAGGCGGCCCGCACGATGCGCGCCAGCCGATCTTGCTCTCTGAAAGCTGCACCGCGCCCAACGATGCGCGTATGCTGCTAATTGCCGATGGCGTCTGGCGCGATGAGGCCCTCGGCTTCGAGCGAGTCCTTCTGTTGTTCGATGCGGCCCGACGCGATGCGGCTGCCGAGCTCTGGCGCCGCTTCGCGAAGGAGAACGCCATCGACAACCGCATCAACAAGCAGGATCAGAACGGCGCCTGGCGCGAAGGGGCCTGACGGAACCACTCCGCGTCTCGTGGGTCGATGGAACATGAAACGTTCTGTCCGCACCGCGCGCCTTGCCACCTATGCAATTGCGACCCTTTCGCTCGCCGGGTGCGGGACTGAGAACCGTGGTGGTGAAAACCCCACCGCTGCCGAGGAGGAGACTGCTGCGCGCGGTTCCTACGATATCGACGCCGCGACCGGGGAAACCCGCGCTCGCTACACCGACGATGACGGCACGACCACCACCATGCGTTCGGGCGAGAGCGTGCCGGTCGCGCTGCCCGCCGGCTTTGCGGTTTATCCTGGTGCGAGGATCGTCAACAACACCCGCGTCGAGCAGGCCGGCGGGCTGCTGGTTCTGCTCGACCTGGAAAGCGAAGCTCCACTCGAGGACATGGTCTCCTATTACCGCAAGCAGGCAGAAGCCGCAGGGGTGGACGTCGCCACCTCGATCCAGAGCGGCCCGATGACCATGATCGGGGGCGAGGCGGGCGATGGCACCAGCTTTTCCTTCACCGCGACCCGCGAAGGCGAGGTTACCACGGCGCAGCTTTCGATCGGTCGTGGTCTAGAATGATTCTTGCCCGCGCGCGCGCGCGGCGCTAGGGGCGCGCGCGAGAACCCTCTCCCCCGTACAGAACGCAAGGAATTCACCATGGCGGTTACCCGCACCTTTTCGATCATCAAGCCCGATGCCACCCGCCGTAACCTGACCGGTGCGGTTACCAAGATGCTCGAAGACGCCGGCCTGCGCGTTGTCGCGTCGAAGCGCATCCAGATGACCCGCGAACAGGCCGAAGGCTTCTACGCTGTCCACAAGGAACGCCCCTTCTTCGGTGAACTGGTCGATTTCATGATCTCCGGCCCGGTCGTGGTGCAGGTGCTCGAAGGCGAAGACGCCGTGAAGCGCAACCGTGACGTGATGGGCGCGACCAACCCGGCCGATGCCGATGAAGGCACCATCCGCAAGACCTATGCCGAATCGATCGAAGCGAACTCGGTCCACGGTTCGGACAGCGAGGAAAACGCCAAGATCGAGATCGACTTCTTCTTCAACGAAGACGAAATCGTCGGCTAGGCCAACCGCGGCCCGTTAAGGCGGGCTTCGCAATAGACCATATGCTGGGGGGGCGATCTGGGTTAGGATCGTCCCCGCTGTGTTGAAGAGAATCGTCCCTGCCCTGCGCTGCAAGCACCGGCGAATTGCGACGACTCGTGCCTTTGTCGATGCGATGAATGCGCGCAACCATGCCGATGCGCTGCCCTTGATGGCGGACCACATGGCTTTCGTCGACATTAGCGGCACGAAGATAACGGGGCGAGACGAGATACTCGCTGTCGATGACGCGTTTCGCGATGCCAACGACAACGCTCAGGTGCGCATCCGGACAATCGATGCGCATGACGATGCGGTGCTGGTTCGCGGATATCTCGAAAGCGACATGGCCGAAGTCGCCGGGGACACCATGTGGCGGGTAGATTTCGATGGCCCTGTTATTTCCGCGATCACTGTCACACGGGCCGACAATGGAATGACGCTGCCGAAATTTGCCGCGATGATGCAGGCTTAGGCTTTCGCGCGGTTCTGGCTTAACCCAAACCGGGTAATATCGGTTCGGTGGCGATGATGATGGCCCGCCGCGGCAATATGCTGTTCGCGGACCATGGCGAGCAGCGCCTCGCGGGACAACTCAATCCCCCATTCCGCGTAGGTGCGGGCTATCTCGGCCTGCCAGTCATGGCCCAATGCATCGAAATCGACATGAACCACGCCATCCGTTTCCGGGGTGAGCTGGGCCTGGAGGCGTTCATCGCGCAACACCAGCTTGCGACGCCATTCCGTCCGGATCGCGGAAAGATCGGCGTGATCGCTTTGGAAGGCCATCTGGCTCGAAACGAGCGAGACCGAACTGTCGAGAACGTCTTCATGGTCGCGGTGCGTGACGACGAATCTCGCATTGGGAAATTGCGCTCTCAGGTTCGGCAGGTCTTCGGAAAATTGCGGGCATTTGAGGACGCGCGGTCGGTGCGCATTGCCCATTGTCGACGCATCGGTGCGAAGGATTCGCGAAAATTCGACGTAGATGGGCCGGGCATCGCGCGCTTCGTTCCAAGCGGTGAAAGACGGGATGCGCCATTGCGTTTCGAATGTGGCGGGGGAGAGCGCGCCCGCAAGCCAGCCGATTTCCTCGTCTATTCGTGTCGCACCGAAGGGGTGAATGGTTTCGAGCCACGGATTGATGCGCCGCGCAAGGATCAGGGCGGCCCGTGCCTTGAGCGGGCGCAGGTCGGGTGTCGCGGGGACGGGATCGTGGCTGTTGCAAAAGCGTGTGCCCGCATGCCGTGGATCGGCGGCCAGAAGCCGATGCAGGCGGGTCGTGCCCGCGCGCATCTGACCGATCACGATGATCGGAGGGGCGATATCGGCGCGCGCGAGGCCGGGTTCGTCGCGCCATAACCGGCCCAGCGCATGTCGTTTGCGGATCGCCGAGGTCAATTGGCCATAAGCCATGGTGTGACCTAGCGCGTTGAGCTGCGCCTCGTCGCGCAGGCTCGCACAAAGCCGATCAAGCCGTTCGCGGAAATCGTCCACCTCGGCGTCGCTTCTGATCGAACGCTCATCCTCGGTATCGAACCCCCGGCTGCCGACTTGCCATAGATAGTCGGGGTCCAGCGGCGGTTTTGGCGTGACGCCCTTGTCCCACAAGGCCTGTACGGCGCGATCCGCCCATTGGGCCGCTTTCGCGCGTGCCAGGGGATGAGGGCGGGGCGGGGCGGCCATGACCGTCTAGAACGTGTCCGCCGCGTCGAGCAGTTTGGTCACGCTTTTGGGTGCCATCAGGCGCCAGCTCCGTTCGAGCCATTCGGCCACATCGTCCCAATCGACATCGGGGCGGTTGAGGATCACGCCGATCCAGCCACTCGCTCCGTAATAGGCAGGCCGGTGATAGGTTTGCGGCTGGGTTTCGACGAGGTTTTCGAGTTCGTCCTGGCTCGAGCATTTCACCAGCAGACAGATATGCGGCGTACCGTGATGCCGGTCGGAGAAATAGGCGAAGAATTTGCCCGACTTCTCGGCTCCCACACGGAATCCCGGCGCGCCGTGGCTCTCCCGCTCATATGTCCGGGGCAGGGCGAGCGCGCATTCGCGCACGCGTTCCAGCAGGTATTCCGGGTCGTTCCCGCGCGAGACGTAGTCCGAGAGCACTCGGGAATATAGCTGATGTTCGGCCACCCGGACACGGTTGGCGAGCTTTTCTGCCGTGTCGTTCGGCCAGATCGCGACCTCGACTTGGCCCAATGCCTCGCCCGCATCGAGTTCCTCGGTGACCAGATGGACGGTTGCGCCTGCATGAGTGTCGCCCGCCTGGATTGCGCGAGCGTGGGTGTCGAGCCCGGGGTATTTCGGAAGGAGAGAGGGATGGATGTTGAGCATCCGCCCTTCCCAGCGCCCAACGAATTCCGGCGTTAGGATGCGCATGTAACCGGCCAGCACGATATATTGGGCCTCGGCATCGAGCACGGCCCGCTCCATAGCCGCATCATGTTCCGCGCGGGCGATGCCTCTGTGCGAGAGGGAAAAGGTCGCGACACCCTCTGCCTCGGCCAGTGTCAGGGCTTCCGCTTCGGGGTCATTGGCGGCGACGAGCACGATTTTATAGGCGGAGCCGGGCAGGCGGCTGGCGTAGAGCAGGGCTGCCATGTTCGTTCCCTTGCCGGATACGAAGATGGCGACCTTGGCCTTATCGGGGCCTGGATCAGGCAATGTGGGTCGCCGTCCAGCCTTCGCGTGCAGCCCAGGTTCCGGCAGAACCGCGTACGGTGCAGCCCTTGTCCCCTTCGGCGATCCGGCCGATTGCCAGCACTGTTTCGCCTGCCTCCTCAAGGCGGCTGCGCACGATTTCGGCATTCGCCGGATCGACGGCGAGCACCATGCCGACACCGCAATTGAACGTGCGCGCCATTTCACCCGGTTCGATATTTCCCTGGGCCTGCAAGAAGGCCATCAGACCGGGTTGCTCCCACCCGTCGGCATCGACTTCGGCATGCGCGCCTTCGGGCAGAACGCGTGGGATATTTTCCAGCAGACCGCCGCCCGTGATATGCGCCAGCGCGTCGATCAGCCCGTCGCGCACGACAGGCAGCAGGCTCTTCACGTAGATTCGGGTAGGCTCGATCAGCGCATCGATCAGCAGGCGATCACGGTCGAACAGCGCTGGTCGGTCGAGTTTCCAGAACTTGTCCGCCGCCAGCTTGCGGACCAGCGAATAGCCGTTCGAATGGACCCCCGAACTGGCAAGGCCGAGGAGGATATGGCCCGGTGCGACACGCTCGCCGGTCAATTGCTCGCCGCGTTCGACCGCGCCGACGCAGAAGCCGGCGAGGTCGTAATCCCCTTCGGCGTACATACCGGGCATTTCCGCGGTCTCGCCGCCGATGAGCGCGCATCCGGCCTTGGTGCAGCCTTCGGCAATGCCCGCGATCACGCGCTCGGCAACGCCGTTTTCAAGCTTGCCGGTGGCAAAATAGTCGAGGAAGAACAGCGGCTCCGCACCCTGGACGATGAGATCGTTGACGCACATGGCGACGAGATCGATCCCGACAGTATCGTGTTTGTCGCTGTCGATGGCGAGCTTGAGCTTGGTGCCCACACCATCATTGCCTGCGACCAGCAGCGGGTCCTTGTAGCCCGCGGCCTTGGGATCGAAAAAGCCCCCGAAACCGCCGATTTCGCCGTCAGCACCGGGGCGCATCGTCGCTTTCACCAGAGGGCTGATCGCCTTGACGAGCGCATTGCCCGCTTCGATCGAGACACCGGCCTGCTCATAGGTGTAGGATGGCGTATTGCTGCTCGGTTGGTCGCTCATCCTTTCCGCCTTACGCATTCGCGCTTGGATTTCCAGTTGCCTTTCGGCAAAAGGCGGCCTGTTTTCCCCATGAGCCACGCTATTTCCATCCATCCAGCCTTTCGCCGCCCCGCCGTTTTGGCGCTGATACTCGCCCTGCTCGCGATGCTGGGCGTGGCTGTCCTGGCCCAGGTCGGGGGAGAGCGCGGGATCGCGCCGGTTGCCTCCACCAGCGATATACAGGTTTCGGGCATAGAGGTGGACGTGCGCGCGGATAGCGGGAGCGAGGCGCGCGCGCAGGCATGGGAAGAGGCGCAGCGCAAAGCCTGGGAGAAACTGGATGGACCACAACTGAGCGATTCGCAGATAGAAGGTCTTGTTTCCGCCATCGTGATCGAGCGCGAACGGCTTGGGCCGAAGCGCTATATCGCCACGCTCGGGGTCGTGTTCGATCGCCAGCGCGCCTCGCGCTATCTCGGTTCGGAAGGCGAAGCCCAGCGGTCGGCCCCGATGCTGCTGCTTCCGGTCACGGTCTCGGCCGGCACCCAGATGGTCTATGAACGGCGCAACCCCTGGCAGCGTGCCTGGGCCGAATATCAGGCGGGGCAAAGCCGGATCGATTACGTAAGGCCAACGGGGGCTGGGGGCGATTCGCTTCTTCTCACCTACGGTCAGACCGGGCGCCGCAGCCGGACCTGGTGGCGCAATGCGCTCGACCAGTTCGGTGCAGCGGATGTGCTCATACCTATCGCCAAGCTGCGCTACACTTATCCCGGCGGCCCGATCGAAGGGACGTTCACTGCGCGCTTCGGCCCCGACAACACATTTCTCGACGAATTCGATATGACCGCCGCGTCGCCTGCCGAACTGCCGGTCATGCTCGAACGTGCGGTCGTCCGGTTCGATCGCATTTTCGAACTTGCCCTCGCGGATGGCAAACTTCGACCCGACCCCACGCTCAATATCGGCACGCCCGAGCTCGACCCGGCGCTTCAGCGACTGCTCGAGCTGGGCCGCGCGCTGCGCGCGCAGGAACAGGCTGCCGCCGCCGCTTCGGAACCGACCGCCGAAAGCGGGGATGCCATCACTGCGGCGCCGGTCCGCACGCCGCCTCCCGAAGGTTCGGTCGCACTCTATACCGTCCAGGTCGCTACGCCCGATGCCGCTGCCTTCGATGGCGCGGTCAGCGCGGTGAGGGGGACGCCCGGCGTTCGCAGCACCGGCATCCGCAGCACGGCGATCGGCGGGACTTCGGTAATGACGGTGAGCTATTCGGGGTCGATCGGGCAATTGGCCGAAGCCCTGCGCGCGCGCGGTTTCACCGTGAATCAGGGCAGCAACGCGCTTGCCATCAGCCGCTGAGACGCGAGAGCGGTGGCCTCGCAAATCGCTCTCCCGCTGAGTCCCGCCGGTTCGGGGGAGCCCGCGAGTATAGTCATCGGATCGAGCAACCGCGCGGTTGCCGAAGCGCTTGGCGCACCGGAGAACTGGCCGTTTCGTACCGCGATCCTCCATGGCCCTCCGCGATCGGGCAAATCGCTGTTCGCGCGCTGGTTCGCCGGACATCATCCCGACGCGGTGATGGATGATGTTGTCACGTTCGACGAGACAGAGATCTTCCATCGCTGGAACCGCGCGCAGGAAAGCGGGCTTCCGCTGCTGCTGGTGGCAGGCGGGGAACGGTGGGACATTACGCTTCCCGATCTGCGCAGCCGGATGGGCGCGGCCTTGCAACTGCGGATCGGCCCACCCGATGACGCATTGGCTGCGGATCTGATGCTCTCCCATGCGGCCCAGCGGGGTCTCGCATTGGGCGAGGGCGCACCCGCCTATCTCGTCCCGCGGATGGAGCGCAGCTACGCCGCGATAGAGAAAATCGTCGCCGAAATCGACCGGCTCAGCCTTGAACGGCAGGTTCCGGCAACCCTATCTATCTGGCGGGACGCGCTGGAGGCGGTCCAGGGGCCGGATCAGGGCCGCTTGCTTTAATCGCCCCCAAATGGGAGAATAGCCTGATGTTCGAACGGCTTGTCGCCTATCTCGACAGCGTGAAGGCACGCGATCCGGCCCCTCGCAGCCGCTGGGAGGTGTTGACCTATCCCGGCGTGTGGGCGGTCTTCTATCATCGTATCGCGCATTGGCTGTTCGAGGCCGAACTGTTTTTTCTGGCGCGGCTGGTCAATCACTGGAGCCGCTGGCTGACTGCGATCGACATTCATCCCGGCGCCAAGATCGGCAAGAATCTGTTTATCGATCACGGCTTCTCGGTCATCGGCGAAACCGCCGAAATCGGCGACAATGTGACCATCTACCAATGCGTAACGCTGGGCGGCACCAACCCGACGAACGGCAAGGGCGGCAAGCGCCATCCGACTATCTCGGACGAGGTCATCATCGGTTCGGGCGCACAGGTTATCGGGCCGATCACCATCGGCCGCCGCGCGCGCATCGGGGCCAATGCCGTCGTCACCGACGAAGTGCCCGAAGGGGCGACCATGATCGGCCTCAAGGCGCGCAGCACACTGGTTCCGGCGGAAGAGTGGGTGAAGGAGTTCATCCCCTACGGCACGCCTTGCGACGATCCGTGCGAGCCGAGCCGCGATTGTATCGAGAAGCTGGAGGGAGAGCTGAAATCGCTCCGCAGCGAAATCGAAGCATTGCGTGCCGAACGCGAACCGGCGCGGCGCAGCGGGACCGAGGATTGATGAGCTTCCTCGGCGAGACGGTCGTCGCATTCCCGGGTCGCAAACCCCAGCAGATCGGCTTCAGTCGCGACGAACTGACCCGTATTCTCGATCTCTACGGGCGCATGGTCGCTGCCGGTGAGTGGCGCGACTATGCGATGGATTTCACCCGGGATTTCGCCGTGTTCGCTGCTTTTCGGCGCGCCGCCGAACGTCCGCAGGCGCGGATCGAGAAACGCCCGGCCCTGCGCAACAAACAGGGTATGTGGACGCTGTTCGGCGAACATGGCCAGGTGCTCAAGCGCGGCCACGAACTGCCGGGCGTGATCGCGCCGGTCGAACGCCGCCTGCTCAAGGCGATCGATCAATAGCTGCACGAAAAAAGGCCCGTGCCGCAGCACGAGCCCCTTTTGCGAAGCGTATCCGGCAGTTTAGCCGCGGGCGCTGCCCGGCCCGGTGC
This sequence comes from Erythrobacter aureus, assembly GCF_003355455.1. Taxonomy (NCBI): domain Bacteria; kingdom Pseudomonadati; phylum Pseudomonadota; class Alphaproteobacteria; order Sphingomonadales; family Erythrobacteraceae; genus Erythrobacter; species Erythrobacter aureus. The sequence continues at coordinate 2,574,390 of NZ_CP031357.1, read as the reverse complement.
CGGTGACCTTCTGCATCGCGGTCAGGATTGCGCCCGACTGCTCGCTACCCGATTGCGGGGCCTTGAGGTTCGAGAATTCGCTGATCTTGTCCCAATTGGCGGCGAAACCTTCGACAGTGCGGTCTTCGTCCTTGAGCCACACGGCGTCGTTCATGACGGTCCAGGCGCTGTGGAAGCCGCCTGCGCCCGCGCCGACAATGGCGTTGGTCGGCGCGTCCTCGCTGACGAGGAAGAGCGCGGCCGGAACCACATTCACCGGATCGAACAGCTTGAAGGCTTCTTCGGGGAACAGGTCTTCGGTCATGCGCGTGCCGGCGACCGGCGAAATCGTGTTGACCTTGATATTGTACTTCGCGCCTTCGAGCTGGAGCGTCTTGGTGAGGCCCGCGAGGCCGAGCTTGGCGGCGCCGTAGTTCGCCTGGCCGAAATTGCCGAACAGGCCGGTCGACGATGCGGTCATGAGGATGCGGCCATAGGCCTGCTCGCGCATGGTTTCCCAGGCGGCCTTGGCGACATTGGCCGAACCGTTGAGGTGCACGTCGACGACGAATTCGAAATCGTCCATCGTCATCTTGGCGAAGGTCTTGTCGCGCAGCACGCCGGCATTGTTGATGACGATGTGCACGCCGCCCCACTTCTGCTTGGCGTCGGCGACCATTTTTTCCATCTGCTCGAATTCGGTGACCGAGCCGCCATTCGACATGGCTTCGCCGCCAGCCTTCTCGATTTCCTCGACAACCTGCAGCGCCATGTCCGAATGGCCGGTGCCGTCGCGCGCACCGCCGAGGTCGTTGACCACGACCTTCGCGCCGCGGCGCGCGAGTTCGAGCGCGTATTCGCGGCCCAGACCGCCGCCTGCGCCGGTGACGATAGCTACCTTGTCCTTGAAATCGATGCTCATGGGGCTGCTCCTGCTTTATCGTTTACGTAAAGGTCAATTGGCGCGTGAGGTGGCACGTTCCCTTCGCACTTGCAACACCGGGTATGGTGGGCCGCGATTCCGTAGCGGCGGGTTGCTTACCCCAAACGGGCAAGCGCTGGAATCAGCTCGGCGAGCGAATCGATCTCGGCATCCGCGCCCAGTTCCCCGCGCGGCTTGTCGCAATAGCCGTAGCGTGCGCCGACCACCGGTACATCGGCGGCGCGTGCCGACCTGACGTCATAGGAGCTGTCGCCGACGAAGGCGAGGCTGCCACCGCCGCCGCGCCTGATCGCTTCGAAGATCGGGTCCGGCGCGGGTTTGGCGCGCCCCTTGCCTATCGTATCGCCGCCGATGATCGCGACGAAATGCTGCGCAAGGTCCAGCGTATCAAGGATCTGACGGGCGAAACTCTCGAACTTGTTGGTCACCACCGCCATGGCGATCTCGCGTTCGCCAAGCTCGGCCAGCACCTCGCGCGCGTGGGGATAGGGCTGTGTGTGAACCGCGTTGTTTGCGGAGTAATAGGCGAGCATCTGCTTGTAGAGCTTGCGAAATTCGTCGTCCGGCAACCCGCCTTGCCGATCGACCGCCTGCTTGAGCATGATCTTGGCCCCGCCGCCGATCAGGTCGCTTGCATGGTCGGCGGGGACCGGGTCGAAACCGCCCAGTTCGAGCGCATGGTTGACGGCCGCACCGAGATCGCGATGCGTTTCGAGCAGGGTTCCGTCGAGGTCGAAGCCGATGATGGCGAATGGCAGGTCGGTCATTGGCGAAAGCGGTGAAGGATGGTCCTTCAAACTGCAAGCGATTGGTGGCAAGGCGCTTCGTCATGAACACGAACCGCGATTTCGCCGCCATCATCCTTGCCGCGGGCAAGGGCACTCGCATGAAAAGCGACCTGCACAAGGTGCTCCACCCGATTGCGGGGCATCCGATGCTGCTGCACCTACTCGACAGTTTCGCCGAGCTCGATCTCAAGCGTACCGTGGTCGTGGTCGGCGACAAACGCGAACAGTTGGACGCGGCGCTGGCCGACCGGGGCGTGACAACCGCGCTTCAGGAACCGCAATTGGGTACGGCGCATGCGGCCCTGCAGGCACGCGCGGCGCTCGAAGGATTCTCCGGCCATATCCTGGTCTGCTTCGGCGATTGCCCGATGGTCCGCGCCGATACCGTGCGCCGGCTCATCGCGGCGCTCGACGAAGGGGCCAAGGTCGCGGTTCTCGGTTTCCGTCCCGCCGATCCCCTCGCCTATGGCCGCATCATCGCCGATTCGGACGGCACAGTCGCCAAGATGGTCGAATACAAGGACGCGAATGACGAGGAACGCGCCTGCGACCTGTGCAATTCGGGCCTGATCGTGGCGCATTCGGACGACATGTGGCCGCTGCTCGACGCGGTCGGCAACGACAACGCGCAGGGTGAATATTATCTGCCCGACGTTGCGACAGGGGCGATTGCGCGGGGCGACACGGTCAAGGTGATCGAGACCGACGCCGATGAGGTTGCGGGAATCAACTCGCGCGCCGAGCTGGCCGTGGCCGAGGCACAATGGCAGGCGCTCAAGCGCGAGGAAGCGATGGCTGGCGGCGCGTCGCTCAAAGCGCCCGAGACCGTGTTTTTCAGCTGGGACACCGAACTGGGCCGCGATGTGACGGTCGAGCCCAACGTCGTCTTCGGTCCCGGTGTCAGCGTGGCCGATGGCGCGACCATTCGCGCGTTCAGCCATCTCGAAGGCGCCAGCGTGGGTGAAGGCTGCTCGGTCGGCCCCTACGCCCGCCTGCGGCCCGGCGCGGTGATGGAGAAAGACAGCAAGGTCGGCAATTTCGTCGAGATGAAGAAAGCCACGCTGGGCGAAGGCGCCAAGGCGAATCATCTGACCTATCTCGGCGATGCCGAGGTGGGGGCGGGCGCCAATATCGGCGCGGGTACGATCACCTGCAATTACGACGGCTATTTCAAATACAAGACCGTGATCGGCGAGCGTGCCTTCATCGGCTCGAACAGCGCGCTCATCGCCCCGGTGCGGATCGGGGCGGACGCGATCGTCGCCGCGGGCAGCGCGGTCAGCCGGGATGTCGGCGATGGCGACCTGCGCGTGGTGCGCGGCGATCAGGTGGTGAAGCCCGGCTGGGCCGACCGCTTCCACGACGCGATGAAAAAGAAGAAAGCGGCGGAGAAGGAGAAGAAGGGCTGAGCGAACCGGTAGATCCCGCCTGCTGGTTGTGCGAACGCCGGTTGGGTCGCAAGGTCCAGCATCATCACCCGGTGCCGAAGGCAAAGAAGGGGCGTGTGACGGTGCCGGTACATCCGATCTGCCACCGTGCGATCCACGCCAATTTCAGCAATGCCGAACTGGCGCGGATAGGCGAAGATCGAGGAGCGCTGCTCGCCCACCCATCGATTGCGAAATTCGTGCGATGGGTGGCCGACAAGCCGCCCGATTTCCATGCGCCGACCCGGGGGCCACGCTAAGTTCGATCGTCAGTCGAGGAACTGGCCACCCGCTTCACCAAGCGATGCCCAGCGAATGACCACTCCGTGTTCCTCGCCCCCGTAGCTGAGACGATAACCGCCGCCGCAGGGTATGCCGCGCGGGACCGTCAGCCGAAAGCCGTCGCTCGAAACATCGACGATCGTGCAGGCGATGTCCTCTATACGCTCGCCTCGCAGAATGGCGGCCTCGCTAACGGCAATCCGGGGTTTATGGACTAGGCTGGTCATTGTAGTTCGCATCTCCATGCGTGAAATCGTCGGATGCGACCCCTTCTCGCGCGGACATAGGCCGCGTCGATTGCCGAAGCGTTAAATTGGAACAGGCGGAGGGCGCCGGTCCGGCCCCCTCCGCGGCTCTTGTCAGTCCGCCAGCCGCTGGAGCAGATAGATCATCTGCAGTGCCTGGATCTTGGCGCGCTGTTCATTGTCGACGCCGCCCGAATGGCCACCGGTCATATCCTCGAAATAGAAATAGTCCTGCCCGAGTTCCTTGACGCGCGCCGCGCCCTTGCGGGCATGGGCGGGATGCGTCCGGTCGTCGGCGGTCGAGGCCCAGAAGAACGGGGCGGGATAATCCTTGCCTTCGAGCAGCTTCTGATAGGGCGAATAGGGCTCGATCCAGGCGCGCTGTTCGTCCACGCGCGGATCGCCATATTCGCCGGTCCAAGATGCGCCGCGTCCGATTAGGTGATAGCGCAGCATGTCGAAAAGCGGGATCTGCACGATCGCCGCATTGAACAGCTCGGGCCGCTGGGTGAAGGCCGTGCCGACCAGCAGACCGCCCTGGCTACCGCCCTGAATGCCCAGGTGCTCAGGCGACGTGATGCCGCGTGCGATCGCGTCTTCCGCGATGGCAATGAAGTCGTCCCAGGTGCGCTGCTTGTTCTCGCGAATCGCGCTCTGGTGCCAGCCGGGGCCGAATTCACCACCGCCGCGCATATTGCCGAGGATGTAGGCCCCGCCGCGCTCGAGCCAGATCTTGCCGATCGAACCGAGATAGGAGGGCAGGCGCGGGACCTGGAAGCCGCCGTAGCCGGTCAGCAGCGTGGGATTGGTCCCGTCCATCACCATGCCCTTGGGCTTGACGAGGAAATAGGGAATTTTCGTCCCGTCCGCGCTGGTCGCCTCGAACTGTTCGACTTCCATGCCCTGCGCATCGAAATAGCTGGGCGAAGTCTTGATGATGTCGGGCGCGCCGCTGCCATCCGCATAGTACAGCGTCGAGGGTGTCAGGAAATCCGTGACCGAATACATGATTTCGTCAGAGCTGTCGGACGCGGCAACCACGCCCACGGTCGAATTGTCGGGCAGGCCGATTTCACTCGATACCCACTCTCCGTCGACATGATCGAATTTGAGCACGCGCCCGCGGACATTGTCCAGCAGGCTGACGTAAAGGCTTTCGCTGGTGTTCGCCGCCCCTTGTTTGGTCTGCTTGTCCTCGGGCGCCCAGACCAGCGTCTTGGCCGCGCCGTTGGGATCGACCTTGAATTCCTCCAGATCGACCGAGACGAGCGCGTCGGCGGGGAAGGTCTGCCCCTGCGCTTCCCAGTCCACATCGGTCGAGAACAAGAGCTGCCCATCGATCAGCCCATAGGGAGAGGCCTTGAGCGGTATGTCCAGCCGCAGCCACTCCCCATCATGCTGCCAGTAATACTCGGTCTCGTGGAAACTGACCGCGCGGAAGGCATAGTAGCCATGGGCAGTGCCGGTATGGTCGCGCAGCAGCGTGGCGCCCGACCATACGTCGGTCTCCTCACCGCGCCAGATTTCCTGCGCCTCCTCGATCGATGTGCCGCGCTTCCAGACGCGGGTGGTGCGTGGATACTGGCTTTCGGTCAGGGTACCTTCGCCGAAATCGCGGCTGACGAGCAGCGTGTCCTTGTCCACCCACTGGACACCGCCCTGGCTCTTTTCATCGAGCACGAAGCCATTCTCGACGAAGCTCCCGGTCGCCATGTCGAATTCGCGCAGCACGGTGGCATCTTCGCCTCCGTCGGACAGGGCGACCATGCACAGGCGTTCTTCGGGCGGCAGGCATTGATAGCCCTTGTAAACCCACTCGCGCCCCTCGGCCTCCGCCAGGGCATCGACATCGAGCACGGTTTCCCATGCCGGATTGTCGCTGCGGTAGCTTTCCAGCGTGGTACGGCGCACCAGACCGCGCGGGTTCTCCTTATCCTGCCAGAAATTATACAGGCCATCCGGGCGGATCGAGACATAGGGAATCCGGTCCTCGCTGTCGTAGATCGCCAGCGCTTCGGCCTTGACGGCTTCGAAACGAGAGTCGCCCGCCAGCAATTCCATCGTCCGCTCGTTTTCTGTGCGGACCCAATCCAGCGCCCGATCGCTGCGGGCCTCCTCGAGCCAGATGTAGCTGTCTTCCTCGGGGCCGGGAATGCCATCCTGCGCGATGGCGGGCGTGTTGGTTGCAAGCGTCATGACAGCCGCCATGGCCAGCGCGGATGCGAGTTTCAAGGTCGTGTCTCCCGATTTTTCGAGAGACTATGTGCCGTTTGTTGAAGTGGGCGGCAACCCCTTGTCGATCAACGGCTACTGCCCATCAGATCGCGTCGCAACCAGACCCTGAGGCCGCGATCATGGATACGCTGTTCGGCGATGACGACATAGCCGCGCGACAGAGCGGTTTGGACATGGGCGAGAACCTGTTCGTTCTGGACCGTGAAGGGCCGGTCAGCCGTGACTATCACCGTCGGGCGTGTGCCGAGAATGCGACGGACCTCGTCGATCTGTAGCAGGCCGAGCGAACCACGTTCGAGCGCATTGTTGAGGTGGTCTGGATAAATCAGCCTCGTCGGCAGGCAGCTCTCCGTGGCCGTGTACAGCGCCGTTGGGCCGTCGAAGACCCATAAACACGCGCTGTTGCTGTCGACATGGGGGCGGATGGCCGCAACGAGTTTTTCCATCGCGGCGCGGTGGCTCTGCGAAGCCTCGAACCGTTGGGGAAGGTAAAGAAGGCCAGCGCTGGCGATCATCGCAGCGAGCAGCGGAGCCATCCCCAACGGGCCGCGTCCGTCGAGAAAGGGGAGCGCTACCAGCAACACCGCCGGGACCAATGCGGCGAAGTAATAGGCATAGACGGTCGATGGCAGGAAGACCGTTGCAAGCGTTGCCCCCAACATGCCCCAGAAGAAAGTGTAGGTGAGGCCATTCTCGGCCACCTTCATCCGGAAGCGAGTGTAAAGGCCCGCTATGCTCAAGGCCATCAGCGGAAGCAGGAAGATCGCGTAATCGTCGGCGAAGCGCCCCATAGGAGCAGGCTCGCGCAAGAAGAAGCTGACGAAATTGGCGAACCAGAATTCTTCCCACCCACCGATGGCAAGGTAGAACAGGCCGACCCCTATCGTAGGAAGCAGGCCGAGCGCTGCGAAACCGGCGGCGATCGCTACTAGCTGAGATAGCGTGCGTCCCGCGCGATATCGGCCCCAAAGCGCCCACAGGCCGAAGAAAACGCATTGCGGGAAGACAGTGTATTTCACCTGCAGGGCCAGCCCGCCGATCAGCATTGCGAACCAGGCGCGCCTCAGCGCATTGGGATGCCGGATATCGCGCACCAGCAGCGCCATGGCGAGCATGGCAGGCACGTGGAACGCTTCTGTCTGGGCCGAGTGCGACCCGTAGATCGTCATCAGAACGATATAGAGAAGAGCCGCCACCGTCGCGGTGCCCCTATCGACAAGGAGCAGCGCCAGGCGGCGCAGCAGCAGGGCGCCGATCACGATCAAACCCGTCGCCATGAGCTGATAGGACCAGGGGGCGGGCAGACCGCTCGCATCGGCCAGTCCAAATAGCAGGAACAGGCCGAAGGGTTTGCGGTCCCACAGATCGACGAAAGGCAGTTGGCCTTGCAGCATCTGGCTGCCGATCAGCGCATATAGCTGTTCGTCGAGATCGGCGTTGTGATCGCCCAGGAAGGGAAGGCGCACCACAAGCGCGCCCAAGGTCAACAGGGCGACGAGCCACAACGCGCCACGCGATGCTCCGGACTTGGGCGTGGAATCCGCCCTATCAAGGCTCATCGCCGTCATCTGTCCGACCGTACCCCCACCGTGATTGCGAGCAGTCCCTCGCATCTCGTGGTTAATTATCGGTTGCCGAGCGGATCAATAGCGCCAGCAAAACGACGAAGGGCGGCCCTGCGCAGGGCCGCCCTTCACTTGTCTGCTATGGCGGAGAAGCCTTAGCTCTCGACGTGTTCGGCAAGGACCGTCAGCCCCTTGTCGCCGACTTCGGCGAAGCCGCCGCGAACCTCGATGGTTTCCGGGGCGGCGCCGTCGGTCTTGTAGACCTGCACCGCACCGTCGCGGATCGTCGACATGAAGGGCGCATGGCCCTCGAGCACGCCGAATTCGCCTTCCGCGCCCGGAACGACCACCATGTGGACGTCTTCGGAGCGGACCAGCTTGGCCGGCGTGACGAGTTCGAAGTGGAGAGCCATGTTCTTACGAGTCCTCGGCCAGACGCTTGGCCTTCTCGACCGCCTGGTCGATGCCGCCGACCATGTAGAAGGCAGCTTCCGGCAGGTGGTCGTATTCGCCTTCGACGACAGCCTTGAACGACTTGATCGTGTCTTCGAGCTGGACGAACACGCCCGGGATGTTGGTGAAGACCTCGGCAACGTGGAACGGCTGCGAGAGGAAGCGCTGGATCTTGCGGGCGCGGGCCACGGTCAGCTTATCTTCTTCCGACAGTTCGTCCATGCCGAGAATGGCGATGATGTCCTGCAAGCTCTTGTACTTCTGCAGCGTTTCCTGGACCTTACGAGCGGTCTCGTAGTGCTCCTGGCCGACGACGCGCGGCTCGAGAACGCGGCTGGTCGAATCGAGCGGGTCGACGGCCGGGTAGATGCCCAGCTCCGAAATTGCGCGGCTCAGCGTGGTCGTAGCGTCCAAGTGGGCGAACGAGGTTGCCGGGGCCGGGTCGGTAAGGTCGTCGGCGGGAACGTAGATGGCCTGGACCGAGGTGATCGAACCCTTGGTGGTCGAGGTGATGCGTTCCTGCAAATTGCCCATGTCGGTCGACAGCGTCGGCTGGTAGCCCACGGCCGAAGGAATACGGCCGAGCAGCGCCGACACTTCCGAACCCGCCTGGGTGAAGCGGAAGATGTTGTCGACGAAGAACAGAACGTCCTGGCCTTCCTGGTCGCGGAAATATTCCGCCATGGTCAGACCCGAGAGAGCCACGCGGGCACGTGCGCCCGGAGGTTCGTTCATCTGGCCGAAGACGAGGGCAACCTTCGAACCTTCGCTGGTGGCATTGCCATCGGCGTCCTTGGCGATAACGCCTGCGTCGAGGAATTCGTGGTAGAGGTCGTTACCTTCACGGGTACGCTCGCCCACACCGGCGAAGACGGACACGCCGCCGTGACCCTTGGCGATGTTGTTGATGAGTTCCTGGATCAGCACGGTCTTGCCCACGCCGGCGCCGCCGAACAGGCCGATCTTGCCGCCCTTTGCGTAAGGTGCGAGCAGGTCGATGACCTTGATGCCGGTGACCAGAATGGCCGCTTCGGTCGACTGGTCGACGAAGAGCGGGGCTTCGGCGTGGATCGGGCTGGTGCTTTCGGCACCGATCGGACCGCGCTCGTCGATCGGTTCACCGACGACGTTCATGATGCGGCCGAGCGTCTTCGGGCCGACGGGGACCGAGATCTGTGCGCCGGTGTTGACGACTTCCTGGCCGCGAACGAGGCCGTCTGTGCCGTCCATCGCGATGGTACGCACGGTGTTTTCACCGAGGTGCTGGGCGACTTCGAGAACCAGCGTATTATCGCCGTTCTTGGTTTCGAGAGCGGTCAGAATGGCGGGCAGTTCACCTTCGAACTGCACGTCGACGACGGCGCCGATGACCTGGCTGATGGTGCCGTTGGGCGATTGGTTGAGTACGGGTGCGGTGGCCATGATATCTATCCTACTGGCTCAGGAGTCTGCGAGGGTGGCGCCGTGTTCGGCGCAGATGGCGGCGGCATCGGCGAGGTTCCAGCCGGTGCTGTCTTCATTGACTTCAAGCTGCGCCTTGTTGCGCATGTATTCATCGTCGCCCAAACCGAATTCGCAGCTCACGACATCGGATCCCATGGCACGCTTGCACATGGCGACACTGACGGGTTCCGCGCCTTCGCAGGTTTCGGCAAAGACCGTTTTGAACAGGGCTTCGTCCGGTGCCGGCGGCGTATTGGCGGGTTCGGGCGAGACGACCTGTTCGGGAACAGGTTCGGCAGCGGGCTCTTCGCCGCAAGCGGCGAGCAGGGCAAGGGGGAGGATGAGGGCGAGATTTTTCACGTCGATAGTCCTTACAGCGCTTCGGCGCCGGCAATGATTTCGATGAGTTCGGTGGTGATCGCGGCCTGGCGGCTGCGGTTGTACTGGATCGTCAGCTTGTTGATGAGATCGCCCGCATTGCGCGTGGCATTGTCCATCGCGGTCATCGAGGCGCCCTGTTCGGAGGCTTCGCGTTCCAGCAGCGCACCGAATAGCTGCGTCTTGACGTAGCGCGGAAGCAGCTCCTCGAGAATTTCCTCTTCGCCCGGCTCATATTCGACCACGGCATCGCCGCCGGTGCCTTCGCCTTCGGGCGAGGGGACGGGGATCAGCTGGTCGACGGTCGGGTCTTGCGCCAGCGCCGACTTGAAGATCGGGTAGACGAGGTGGGCGACGTCGAATTCCCCCTTCTCGAAACGTTCGATCAGATCGTCGGCAATGGTCTCGGCTTCCTCGAAACCCGGCTGACGCACGTTCGAGGTATCGAAGTGCTTTTCGATCCGCTCAGCGTAGTCGCGCTTGATCGGGGCGCGGCCCTTCTTGCCCACGAGGTAGAAGGTGACGTCCTTGCCTTCGCCGATCAGCTTCGATGCCTTGGCCTTGGCGGCCTTGACGATATTGGCGTTGAGACCGCCGCACAGGCCCTTGTCGGTGTTGACCACGACCAGCAGGTGGCGCTTGTCCGAACCGGTGCCCTGAAGCAGCCTGGGTGCGCTGTCGCCGCTCACCTTGCCGGCGAGCGAGGCCATCACGCCCGCCAGCCGTTCGGCATAGGGACGCGCGGCTTCGGCAGCCGCCTGCGCACGGCGCAACTTGGCCGCCGCGACCATCTGCTTGGCCTTGGTGATCTTCTGGGTCGATTTGACCGAGTTGATCCGGCCCTTGAGTTCCTTGAGGCTAGCCATTTCGGCTCCCTATCTTCGTGTCTCGTGGGCTTAGGCGAACTGCTTGGCGAAGGTCTTGAGCGCGTCGACGACCTTGTTCTTGGTGTCGTCTTCGAACTTGCCGGTAGTACGGATCTCTTCGAGCACATCGGCGTGTTCGGCACGCATGAAGCTCAGCATCTGGGCCTCGTAGTCGGTCACGCGGTCGACCGGCACTTCGTCGATATAGCCGTTGGTGCCGGCGAAGATCGACACGGTCTGCTCTTCGAACGGCATCGGCGAGAACTGCGGCTGCTTGAGCAGCTCGGTCAGGCGCGCACCGCGGTTGAGCAGCTTCTGCGTCGCGGCGTCGAGGTCCGAGCCGAACTGAGCGAAGGCAGCCATTTCGCGATACTGCGCGAGGTCGAGCTTCATCGAGCCCGAAACCTTCTTCATCGCCTTGGTCTGGGCGGCACCGCCCACACGGCTGACCGACAGGCCGACGTTGATCGCCGGACGGATGCCCTGGTAGAACAGGTCGGTTTCGAGGAAGATCTGGCCGTCGGTGATCGAGATCACGTTGGTTGGAATGTAAGCCGACACGTCGCCTGCCTGCGTTTCGATGATCGGCAGCGCGGTCAGCGAGCCGCCACCCTGCGACTTGTTCATCTTGGCCGCACGCTCGAGCAGGCGGCTGTGGAGGTAGAACACGTCACCCGGATAGGCTTCGCGGCCCGGAGGACGACGCAGCAGCAGCGACATCTGGCGGTAGGCGACGGCCTGCTTCGAAAGGTCGTCGTACACGATCACCGCGTGCATGCCGTTGTCGCGGAAGAATTCGCCCATCGCGGCGCCGGTGTAGGGCGCGAGATACTGCAGCGGAGCGGGCTCCGAAGCGGTCGCGGCGACGACGATGGTGTATTCCATCGCGCCGTTTTCTTCGAGCTGCTTGACGATCTGCGCGACCGTCGAGCGCTTCTGGCCGACGGCGACGTAGATACAGTAGAGTTTCTTGCCTTCATCGTCCGAAGCGTTGACTTCCTTCTGGTTGATGAAGGTGTCGATCGCGACGGCGGACTTGCCGGTCTGGCGGTCGCCGATGATCAGTTCGCGCTGGCCGCGGCCAACAGGAACGAGGGCGTCGATGGCCTTGAGGCCCGACTGCACCGGTTCGCTGACCGATTCACGCGGGATGATGCCGGGAGCCTTCTGCTCGACCAGGCGCCGTTCGGTGGTTTCGATCGGGCCTTTGCCGTCGATCGGATTACCGAGAGCGTCGACCACGCGGCCGAGCAGCCCTTTGCCGACGGGGACGTCCACGATGGTGTTGGTGCGCTTTACGCTGTCGCCTTCGCCGATTTCCTGGTCGGAACCGAAAATAACGGCACCGACATTGTCGGCTTCGAGGTTCAGCGCCATGCCCTGAACGCCGTTGGCGAATTCGATCATCTCGCCGGCCTGGACGTTGTCGAGGCCGTGGATGCGGGCAATACCGTCACCCACCGACAGCACGGTACCGACTTCGCTGACTTCGGCTTGGGTACCGAAATTGGCGATCTGGTCCTTGATGACCTTGGAGATTTCTGCGGCGCGGATATCCATGAGTTTTGTCCTTTAAGCCTTCATGGCCTGGGAAAGCGAATTGAGACGGGTGCGGATCGAGCCGTCGATGCGCTTCGATCCGATGGTGACGACGAGGCCGCCGAGGAGCTCGGGATCGACCTTGGTAGAAAGTTTGACCGTGCGGCCTTCGCGGGCCGTCAGCTTGGTCTTGAGCGCATCGAGCTGCGCATCGGTCAGCGCGTGGGCGCTGGTGACTGCGGCAGTCACTTCGCCGCGCTGGGCGGCGGCGATCGCGCGGAAAGCGCGGATTACCTGCGGCAGCTGCGACAGGCGGCGGTTCTGCGCCAGCACGCCGAGGAAGTTCTGCGTCAGCTCGGACACGCCGAGAATGGCGGAGACGCCCCACAGTGCCTTCTGCGCGGCATCGCGCGAAACCTTGGGGTTGGTGGTGACGGCGGCGAGCTCGGCCGATTCGGCGAGCGCGGCCTCGACCTTGTCGAGGTCCGATTCGACTGCGGTCACGGTTCCGTTTTCGCTAGCGAGATCGAACAGGGCCGAAGCGTAACGCCCTGCCAGGCTAGCCTGAATACCGGCGGAAATATCCACGCGCTTGAGGTCCTCTCGGGTCCGGAAGAAAAGTCTGTGCGATCCTTGCCGAGTTGGGCAGACAGGAGTCGCCCGGCAAGGTCGGCGCGCGCCTAGCAAAGCCCCCCGTCAATGGCAAGCCGAGTCCGGCTAGGGAATCTGGACTCCGCCTGTAAGGGGCGTAGATTGCGTGGCACAAAGCAACCATTCGCAGGGGAGAGAGGCAATGGAGATGGTGGCACTGGCCCCGAAATGCGGGGTCGAGATTACAGGGGTGAGTTTGGCCGAGGCGGGCGGGGCAACGCTCGATGCGATCAGGCATGCGATCTACACTCACGGAATTGCGCTGTTTCGCGGGCAGGAGGATTTCACTCCGCAAGCGCATATTGCCTTCGCCAGGCGTTGGGGCGGGATCGACATCAACAATTACTTTCCGCTGACCGACGAACATCCGGAAATCGCCGTGGTCAAGAAGCGCGCCGATCAGGTCACCAATATCGGCGGCGGATGGCACACCGATCATTCCTACGATCAAGTGCCGGCCATGGGCTCGATCCTGGTCGCGCGGACTCTTCCACCGAGCGGAGGCGACACATTATGGGCGCATATGGGCGAAGCCTATGACGCGCTGCCCGACGATCTCAAGACCGAGATCGAAGGGCTCGAGGCCTATCACACCGCCGACCATATATATGACGAGGGCGGGCTTTATGCGAAGACCGACATGGGCGGCGATTTGCGCGGCCAGGCGCTCAAGACCGGCGCGAGGCACCCGATCGTGATCCGTCACCCGCAGACCGGCCGCAAACTGCTTTACGTCAATAGCGCCTTCACGGTGAACATCGTCGGGCGGAGCCGCGAAGAGAGCCTGCCGCTGCTACAGAAACTCTACGCGGCCGCCACGGCGGCGGACAATACCTGCCGCGTGGCGTGGGAACCGGGTTCGGTGGCGATCTGGGACAATCGCACGACCTGGCATCTGGCGATGAACGATTATCAGGGCCATGCCCGCGAGATGCACCGCATCACGCTGACCGGCGAACCGCTGGCTGCGTGAGGCATCCAATCCATCAGACTGAGGTGAGTAGGAGGTCGCCTTTGTCGGGCTGATTTTGCGGGAAGGCCATCGTCCGATGGCGCCGCTCTGTCAGTCGCTTAGCCGCGACCTCCCAGCTTATCTACTTGGCAAGGATTAAGGGCTCGGAACCTCTCCAAACCGATCATTGCCTTTTGCCAAAGTTCAGTGCCAGCTTCCCTTTGGTGGTGGTGAGCAAAGAACTTGGCCGGTCACCCGGGGCTCTTGGCTCCACCAATTCACTGTTTACTCAGTTATCCCCGGTTTGGCTAAGCCATCAAACGCTGGCACGCTTGCGACAAAGTCGGGAACTTCAGAAAACCTTGCAAATCAGGCCTCCATTCGATCCCCTCTTGTGAGGACTACATGCAATATAGGATGTTAGCTTTCTGTTCTCAAGATCTCTGGCCCATTTTCCACCGAAACCGATGCTATTTCGAAATGCACTCGTACACCAATCTCTCATTTGCCTGTTGCGGTAGTTTTCCGAGAACTTCGGCCTGCATGTCGCCAAGCCGCGATGCTGCACCCTCGACCCCGCATTGGGGGGCCTCGTACTTGCCGCGCGCCTCGCGGGCCTCGTTCATGGCCTTGCGCGACAGAAGATAGCGTTCGGTACGGAAGATGCGTCGGTCGGGGTCGAAGCTGTTGACCGACACCGCGTCTTCGGAATTGGGTACGAAAACGCGGCTCCAGATGCCCCCCGAATACCCATATTGCGTTCGGCTGTTGACACAGCCGTCTGCGGTCCAGTCGAATTCTATGTCTTCGACCTGGGCACTGGTGACCCGGCTGCGTTCGGGCACGAGAGTGCATGTCAGCGCGAGATCGCCCGATGCAGACATCCCCGCCTCTTCCGGATCATCCTCCCCGGCCTGCATGACGGCGGCGACACGGCGGTCGATTTCGTCGAGGCCGGGGCGGGTGAGATAGGCGGCAAGCGCGGCGAGCACGATTGCGGCGGCTGCCCCCCCGACCATTCTCAGGCGGGTTTCGTCGCGCTCTTCTTCGTCTTTCCGCCACAAGGCCATGGCCCATTGCCCCAGGCCGAAGGCGATCAGCAGCAGGACGATCGAGAGAAACAGACGATCTTCGCGTTCGGTCATGACCCCCTGTTCGGCTTCGAGGAGGGCGCGTTCGCGTTTTTCGCGCTGCGCTTCGAAACGCTGCGCGAGATCGGCGCGCGCGGTCATCTGTTCGCGCTGCAACCGCTCGCGCTCGGCCGCGTCGAGATCGGCCATGGAGCGGCAGGCGGAGCTGTTGACGCGCGGCTCGACGTCGTTGGCGCGCAGGAAAGGCACCATTTCGCGGTTCGATACCGCGAAGAAAAACTCCGCATCGCCGCCATCGCTGTCCGCGCCAAAGCTGTTCACCCCCACCACGCGGCCGCAGGGATCGAGCAGCGGACCGCCCGAACTGCCGCGTGCGATGGGTGCCGTGTGGAGAATGGTGTCGAACTGGCGGCTAGGCCGCGCGCCCGAAATGAAGCCGCGGCTTTTCACCGGCGGCTGGCTGCGGAAGATGTCGTTGAAATCCAGCCCCTGCGCCCGGTCGACATTCATCGGATAGCCCACGCTGGTGACTTCGCCGCTGTCGGGCGGTGCGCCGCCGGCCAGGGCAAGCGGGGGCAGGCGCAAATCGCCGGTGATGCGGATCAGCGCCAGATCGTTGCGCGCGCTCACCGCCAGCGCCTGGCCATAGACGGCTTCGCCGCCGCCGCTCGGAATAATGCCGATTCTAAGCTCGCCATCGCGCAGCGCATCGCGCACCACATGGGCATTGGTGACGACCCGGTCGGCGGCAACGGCAAAACCGGTCCCGTGGCTGATCGGAAGCAGTTCGCCATTGTCTTCGCCGATAATGACCACGCGCACCACGCCGCGCGCGGCAGCGTCGATGTCGGCCGGTTCGGCCAGCGCGAGCGCGGGAGCGATTAGTGCGAGAAGCGCGGCGAGAAGTGCAGGGAGGCGTCTCATTTGCGCGCCTTGTGACGATCATTGGCTTTGATCGCAAGCTGCGGGATGCGAGGCAGTCGATCGGCGCGCAAAAGGATTGCATTTACGCTATGGAGAATATCGTGACGATCACCGACGATATAGCCTGGGCAGCCGTCTTGCGCCGCGATCGCGCCTTCGACGGGCGCTTTGTGACCGGTGTGTTGACCACTGGCATCTATTGCCGCCCCTCCTGTGCGGCGCGGCATCCATCGCGCGGGAACGTGCGGTTCTTCGCCGATGGCGCGGCGGCGCGTGCGGCGGGGCTACGCGCCTGCAAGCGCTGCCTGCCGGACGATGTCGGACGCGACGAGGCGGCGGTGCTGGCGGCGATCGACGAAATTCGCGGCGCCGAGGACGCGCCTTCGCTGGCGGCGCTGGCCCAGCTCACCGGCTATTCGCCGACTCATTTCCAGCGCGTGTTCAAGCGCGCGATCGGGCTGTCGCCCGCCGCCTATGCCCGCGCGCTGCGCGAAGAGCGGGCGCGCGATGCGCTGGCCGCGGCCGATAGCGTGACCGGCGCGATTTACGAAGCAGGCTATGGCTCCGCCTCGCGCTTCTATGACGATACGAAAGGACGATTGGGCATGATGCCGAGCGACTGGCGCGATGGGGGCAGGGGCCGCATCATCCACTGGACGCTCGTCGATACAACGCTCGGCAGCATGCTTGTCGCCGCGACCGAAAAGGGCGTGTGCTGCCTCTCTTTCGACGAGGGCGAGGAGGAGCTGCGCGCGCGTTTCCCCAATGCCGCGCTGGTCGAAGCGGGCGATGAGTTCCGCAGGCTGTTCGAACAGGCCACCGCCGCGGTCGAGCAGCCCGTCAATGCCACCACCGCAGAGATCCCGCTCGACGTGAAGGGCACCGCTTTCCAGCAACGCGTGTGGCAGGCGCTGCGCGAAATCCCGGCGGGTGAGACGCGTAGCTATGGCGAACTCGCCGCCGCACTCGGCAATCCCAAGGCGAGCCGCGCGGTCGGCGGCGCGAATGGGGCGAACAACATCGCCGTGCTGATCCCCTGCCACCGCGTGATCGCTGCCGATGGCGGGCTGGGCGGCTATGCCTATGGCACAGAAATCAAAGCCGAGCTGCTGAGAAGGGAAACGAAATGACGAGCAAGATCGAGCAATTCCGGGCGCTGCATGTGCCAGGCAAACCGCTGGTGCTGTACAATATCTGGGATGCGGGCAGCGCGCGGGCCGTCGCCGAAGCGGGGGCCAGTGCGATCGCAACGGGCAGCTACGGCGTGGCCGAAGCCAATGGCTTCAAGGATGGCGAGACACTTCCGCTCGATATCGTGCTGGAGAATTTGCGCCGCATTCTCACGGTTACCGACCTGCCGGTCACGATCGACATGGAGGCAGGCTATGGCGATACGCCCGCTGAGGTGGGCCGATCTGTCGGCAAGGCATTCGATCTTGGTGCCGCGGGCATCAACATCGAGGACCGGATGCCGGGCGAAACCGAACTGCTATCCGTAGACGTGGCGGCCGAGCGTGTCGCTGCAGCCGCAGCAACCGGCATTCATGTCAATGCCCGTACCGACGTTTATCGCGGCGTCGACCCGGCGGACTATTCGCCCGAGATGATCGAGGCCGTGCTGACCCGCGCGAGGGCCTATGCCGAAGCCGGGGCAGGGAGCCTGTTCGTCCCCTTCCTCGGCGATCATCCGACCATTCGCGCGATCTGCGAAGGGGCGTCCCTGCCGGTCAACGTCTTGTGGGCGCCGGGCCGCGGGACGACCGCGGAACTTGCCGATTTGGGCGTGGCGCGGATCAGTTACGGGCATCAGCCCTGGGGCTGGGCCATGGAGAAGCTGGCCGAGGATGCCAGGGCGATCTACACCTGATAGCCTTGGCGTCCGCCGGCGGCCAGGCGTCACTCCGCGCCGACGAAGATCGCCTTGGCATTGGCGAATTCCTTGATGCCGAAGCCGCCGTGTTCGCGCCCGTAGCCGGAATTCTTCACCCCGCCGAACGGCATCGAGGGATCGGCCACGCCATAGGTGTTGATGAACACCATTCCGGTGTCGAAATGCGTCTTGGCGAGCTCGATCGCGCGATCGGTATCGCCGCATAATATCCCGCCGCCGAGACCGTAGCGGCTGTCATTGGCGAGCCGCATCGCGTCTTCATCGTTCTTGGCGCGGATGACGCTGGCGACGGGGCCGAAAATCTCGTCGTCATAGGCAGGCTGTCCGGGGGCGACATCGACCAGCACGGTGGCGGGGTAAAAGGCGCCGGGGCCGTCCGGGATTTCGCCGCCGCAGGCGATTCGGGCACCCTTCTCGACCGACTGGTCGACCTGTTTCTGCACGTCTTCGCGCAGGTCCCTGCGCGCCATCGGCCCCATATCGCTGTCTTCGGCCAGCGGGTCGCCGATCCTGGTCGCCTCAAACTTTGCGACGAATTTCTCGAGGAAGGCGTCATAGACCTTGTCGGTCACGATGAACCGCTTGCCGTTGATGCAGGTCTGGCCGTTATTGTAGAGCCGCGCCCGCGCGCAGACCTCCGCCGCCTTGTCGATATCGGTATCTTCCAGCACGAGATAGGCATCGTTCGAACCCAGTTCGAGCACCAGCGGCTTGAGCACCTTGCCCGCCGCTTCCGCAATATGTTTGCCCGCGCCATCCGAGCCGGTCAGCGTCACGCCGCGAACCTTGTCGTGTTCGACGATCGCATCCGAGGTATCGTGATCGATGACGAGCACGGTGAACAGGTTTTCGGGCAGGCCGCCTTCGGCGAAGATCTCGGCGATCTTGAGCCCGCTGCCGGTGCAGTTCGATGCGTGTTTCAGCACTACCCCATTTCCGGTCATGAGATTGGCAATGGCATAGCGGATCACCTGATAGGCGGGGAAATTCCACGGCTGGACGCCATAGATCACACCGATCGGCGAATAGGTGACGATACCGCGCCCCGCATTGTTCGGATCGCGCTGCTCGTCGGCCAGTTCCCTGGGGCCGTTGGCGGCAGTATAGTCGCAGATCGCGGCGCACAGTTCGACCTCGTCGCGGCTGTCGCCGATCAGCTTGCCGACCTCTTCGGTCATCAGCCGGGCGAGCTCTTCCTTGTGGTCGCGCAGCGCCTTGCCGAGATTCTTGATCACCTGTGCGCGATCGTCGAGGCTGCGCAGGCGCCACTGCTCGAAGGCGGCGTGGCATTTGTCGACCGCAGCGCAGGCTTCTTCGCGCGAAAGCCTGCTGTAAGTTGCGATTTCTTCGCCGGTGGCGGGATTGACGGTGGTTATATCGGACATGAGGCCCTTTCCTATCTGCCTTGCAATGGAAAGGGTCGAGACGCCTCGACGTTCCGGCGACACCCCCTATGACGACGCGCGCAAAAAAGGGACGGGCGATAGGCTCGCCCGTCCCACAAACTGCAACCACCCGGTCCGGTCAGAGCCCGGCCTGCATCCCGTCGACGCTCTTGCTGACGAGGATGTTCACCGCCACGCGGCGGTTCTGCGCCTTGCCGGCTTCGGTCGTGTTATCGGCTGCCGGGTCGGCCTCGGCCATGCCGGTGGGAACCATCATGCGATAGGGCTTCCAGCCGCATTCCTGCTGGAGGAAGTTCACGACGCGCGTGGCACGCTTTTCGCTCAGTTCCTGATTATATTCATAGTCGCCGACCGAATCGGTGTAACCGACCACGAGCAGCAGCGCATTGTCGGTCGATTGCGCCTGCTGGGCGGTCTGGCACAGCTCGTAACGCGCTTCTTGCGAGAGGTTGTACTTGGCCGTGTCGAAATAGACGTTGGTCGTGCCCTTGATGTTGTATTCGTCGATATTGGCGACGCGGCCGCGCAATGCCTCGGTTGCCGCTTCATTGGCGGTAAAGCGCTGGTCGGTTCCGGTGTGGATCATTTGCGCGGTTTTGAGATCACGCGATTTGACCGCCACCTTGGTGGCAATCAGACCGCGATCGGCCCACTCGACCGTCTCGACATCCACCGGCAAGCCGTTGAGCAGGTCGGCCTCGGTCAGCGCGTCTTTGTCGAGACCGAGGAAGCCGCCGCTGCTGCGGATTTCCGTCGCCGGGCTTATGGCCACCACGGTGCGCGTACCATCGATGCCGGTGATCTGAATCTTGTTGTCCTTGCGGGCCGAGATGACGCCTTCGAATTCGGGGCCTTCGGGCATGTCCGAAAGATCGCTGGGCGTATGGCCGGTGACGGTCGTCAGAACTTCACCCTGCCGGTCGTCATAGCTCGCTTGCGCTTCAAGCTCCTGCGCCATTGCCGGGGCGGCTAGCAGACCGATTGCGGCAAACGTAGCTGTGCCGGTGGAAAATGCGTTCATCTGTATACTCCTCATTCGTGATCCCGCCACGCGACCGATACGGCTGAAAAGAAAAGGCGCCGGGAGCCTTGCGCGAGCGGAATGGTGAACCGTCTCCGGTCCCCATGATGTGAACGAGCGGCTTTGGGGCCGCAGCTGCGCGCCGGTTGTCGATCCGAACCTGTCGGTCGGATGAACAATTACGGCGAAATAGTGACGAAGGCGGATGGCGCGAGGGAGCACTGCGACGAGCCGTTTTCCGAACCGTCAGTCCTTTCGCGCCCATCCGGGCCGGGCCGGTTCGAGCGAGTCAAGGAACACGTCGGCGCTGCGGAGATAGTCCTGCTGGCGTTCATCGCCCATGCGATCCAAATCCGGCCGATGCGGTGGTTCTTCTCTAGGCGATCGCGGTGACGGTGCATGAAATGCCAATAGAGCGGGTTGAACGGGCAGGCGCCTTCGCCGGTCTTCTTGGCTGGCGAGTATATGCAGCCCGAGCAGTAGTTACTCATCTTGTTGATGTAATTGCCACTGGCTGCATAAGGCTTGGAGGCGAGCTTGCCGCCATCGGCATAGAGGATCATCGCGGCGACATTGGGCAGTTCGACCCATTCATAGGCATCGGCATAGACGACCAGATACCAGTCCTGCACCTCGCGCGGACTGATGCCTGCCAGAAGCGCGAAATTGCCGAGCACCATCAACCGCTGGATATGATGCGCATGGGCATTGTCGCGCGTGGTTCGGATGCAATCGGCAAGGCAGGCCATGTCGGTTTCGCCGGTCCAGTAGAACTCGGGCAGACCGCGCTGGGCATTCAGGGCGTTGGCCTTTTGCAGTTGCGGCATCTGGTGCCAGTAGAAGCCGCGCACATATTCACGCCAGCCGATGATCTGGCGAATGAAACCCTCGACCGAATTGAGCGGGGCCTTGCCGTCTTGATACGCCTTCTCCGCGCGCCGACACAGCTCCAACGGATCGAGCAGACCGAGATTGATGCTGGTCGAGAGCATGGAGTGGAACAGGTCGTCCTCGCCCGCGACCATCGCGTCCTGATAGGGGCCGAAACACTCGATCCGCTCGGCGAAGAAGGCATCGGCGGCTTCCTCGGCTTCCTCGCGGGTGACGGGCCACTGGAAAGTGTCGAGGCTGCCGAAGTGGTCGCCGAAGCGCTCTTCCACGAGTTCGATGCATTCCTGCGTGATGGTATCGGGCTCGAACTTGGGCCGTTCGGGAGCCGACAAGCCTTCCTTGGGCGGCTTGCGGTTCTCGCTGTCGTAATTCCACTCGCCGCCTTCGGGCTTGTCGCCATCCATCAATAGGCCGGTCTTGCGGCGCATTTTGCGGTAGAAGAACTCCATGCGGAGTTCCTTCCTATCTTCCGCCCATTCGTCGAACTCGGCCTGCGAGCAGACGAAGCGATCATCCCGCAGGATGTCGACCTCGCAGTCGAATTTGTCGGCCCACTGGTCCATGTCCTCGCGAACCCGCCATTCGCCCGCCTCGACCACGCTCACGAGGCGCGGAGAGTGCTTCTCGATAGCGCGGGCGACCTCGCCCGTGAAGCTGCCGGCGTTGTCAGTATCGTCGAGCTTGACGTAATCCACGGTCCACCCCGCTTCGCGCAATTCTTCGGCGAAGTGGCGCATGGCGGAAAAGATCAGGACGATCTTCTGCTTGTGGTGCTTGACGTAGGTCGCCTCGTCCCAGACCTCCATCATCAGGATGACGGTGTCGTCCTTGGTCCGCCCGCGAAGCGAGGCGAGGGTGCGGGTCAGTTGGTCGCCGAGGATGGGAACGAGGACGGGGCGGGACATGGTTTTTCCAATGCCCGGCCCGTCCATTCGTGCCTTACAGCGCGGCGATTTCCTGCTTCGCCGCTTCCATGCCTGCCGCGATGGCATCGGGGCCGTAGCCCGCTTTCTCGACACGGACGAAGTGGAGGTCGTCCACGCCGATGAAGCCGAAGAACGTCGACAGCAGGCTTTCCTGGTTCTCGGCCATCTGGTCGTTCGAATATTCGCCGCCGCGTGCCGAGGCGACCACGACCTTGCGACCGCCGGCGAGGCCTTCGGGTCCGTTTTCGCCATACTGGAAGGTCACGCGCGGCACGCCCAGCCGGTCGAGCCAGGCCTTGAGCTGGCTCGGGATCGAGAAATTGTACATCGGCGCGCCGACGATCACGACGTCGCTGGCGAGGAATTGGTCGAGCACCGCCTTCTGTTCCGGATAGGCGGCCTCGACCGCCTCCTCGTGCGTCTCGGGCGGAGTGCGGATCGCGCTGGTTGTGATCGGGTCGATATGCGGCAGGGGCTCGGCCACAAGGTCGCGGGTGACGACCTTGGCGTCGGGATGCTTTGCAGTGAAATGTGCCAGCAGCTCACCGGTAAGCTTGCGGCTGATGGACTGATCGCCCGTGGTCGAACTGTCGATGCGAAGGATTTGCATTCAAGTATCTCCGTAGTTACTCTTGATAACCTGGAGGCCATATGGAAACTGCAACCCGTCCCGCGCAAGAAGGCACTTTGCCGTCAGATAGGGACACCGGTGTAACCCTCGAAGTCCACGACGCGCCGCAATGTTCCGCGGTGAACGATATCCTCGCGCGCGTGGGAGACAAGTGGTCGGTGCGCGTGGTGATGGCGCTGGAAGGCGGATCGCGCCGCTTCAATCAGTTGAGGCGCGACATTCCAGCCATCTCGCAGCGCATGCTGACGCGCACGCTGCGCCTGCTAGAACGCGACGGCCTCGTCAGCCGCACGGTCACGCCGAGCGTCCCGCCGCGGGTGGACTACGCGCTGACGCCGCTCGGCGAGTCGTTATGCGATCCCGTCGCACGGCTCGGCAATTGGGCGATCGCCAACATCGGCAGGGTCGAAGCCGCCCGTGCGGTGTTCGACGGCGAGCAGGACTAAACAAAACTGTAGGGATCGATGTCCACCGCCACGCGCACGCCGGGCGGGTGGTCGACCTGCCGCAGCCAGTGGCGGATCACGTCCTGCAAGTGCACGCTGCGCCGCGCATTGATGAGGAATCGGTAGCGGTAACGGCCGCGCAGGAGCGCCATCGGGGCTGGCGCAGGGCCGAGGATCACGCATTCGGCAACCTGCGGGCGGAAGGCGCCGAGGCGGTTGGCGGCCTCGCGCGCTTCGGCATCGTCCTCGCTCGAAATGATAATCGCTGCCCAACGCCCGAAGGGCGGGGCGCCCGCCTCGCGCCGCATCTCGGTTTCGGCGGAATAGAAGGCGTCGCGGTCTCCGGCGGCGAGCGCGGCGATCACCGGCGCTTCGGGATGGCGTGTCTGGATCAGCACCTCGCCCGGTTTCGATCCGCGCCCCGCGCGCCCCGCGACCTGTGCCACCTGCTGATAGGTCCGCTCGCCCGCGCGCAGATCGCCGCCTTCCAGGCCCAGATCGGCATCGACCACCCCGACCAGCGTCAGCTCCGGAAAGTGGAATCCTTTGGTGACCAGTTGTGTGCCCACGATCACGTCGATCTCGCACGCCTCGACAGCGGCGATAAACTCCGCCGCACGTCCGGGCGAATTGAGCGTGTCCGAGGTGGCGACAAAAACCCGCGCGTCAGGCAGTCGCTCAGCCACCTCGTCGGCAATGCGCTCGACGCCAGGGCCGCAGGCGACGAGGCAATCGGGCTCGCCGCATTCGGTGCAGGCCTGCGGTGCGGGGGCTTCGTGCCCGCAATGATGGCAGGCCAGACGATTGGTGAAGCGATGCTCGACCAGCCAGGCGCTGCAATTGGGGCATTGATAGCGAAAGCCGCAATTGCGGCACAGCGTCAGCGGCGCATAGCCGCGGCGGTTCAGGAACAGCAGCGACTGTTCGCCGCGCTCCAGTCGTTCCTCGATCCCGTCGACCAGGCGTTGGGCAAGCCACATGCCCTGCGGGGGCATTTCCTCGGTCAGGTCGATCGTGTCGATGCTGGGTAATTGTGCCCCGCCGAACCGGCTCGGCAGGTCGATTTTGGTATAGACGCCGCTCTCGGCCATCTGCAGGCTTTCGAGCGCTGGCGTTGCGCTGGCGAGAACCACCGGCACCTTCTCGAAATGCCCCCGCATCACCGCGACGTCGCGGGCATTGTAGCGCACGCCGTCTTCCTGCTTGAAGCTGGTCTCATGCGCCTCGTCGACAACGATCAGGCCGAGCTGCGCGAAGGGGAGGAACAAGGCCGAACGCGCGCCGACGACGACCTGCGCCGAACCGTTGGAGACCGCGCGATAGGCGCGGCGGCGCTCGGTTGATTTAAGCGAGGAATGCCACAGCACGGGCGATGCGCCGAAACGCTCTTCGAAGCGGTGGAGGAAATTCTCCGTCAAGGCGATTTCGGGCAGCAGCACGAGTACTTGCCGTCCCATATCGAGCGCCTCGGCGACGGGCTCGAAATAGGTCTCGGTCTTGCCCGATCCGGTCACCCCGTCGAGAAGGAAGGGGGCGAACTCCGCCTTGCGAACGGCCTCGGCGAGAATGTCCGAGGCCGCGCGCTGCTCTGCACTGAGTTCCACATGGGCGAAATCGGGGCGGGCCGCGTCATAGGGGCGGTCGCAATCGACCTCGACCGGCTCGAGCACACCCTGATTGACGAGGCCCCGCAGGACGGCTTCGGATACCCCGGCGATACCCGCCAGTTCGCGGATGTTGGCCTGCTCTCCCTCGAGCGCTTCCATTGCCCTTTCCCGCTGCGGGGTCATGCGTTCGGGCATGCCGCCGGTCAGGCGATATTCGGTCATGGTGGCCGGACCCTTGAGAGCACCGCCCGACGACAGCGCCATGCGCGCCACGCTGGCCAGCGAGGCGACATAGTAATCGGCTGTCCATTCGATCAGGCGGCGCAGCGGCGCGGAGAGCGGGGGGATCGGGAGCAATCCCCTCAAGTTCCGCAGCTTCTCTGCCGGAACCTCGGTGCCGGGCAGCCGTTCAGCTTCCCAGACGATCCCGATCACAGTGCGCGGCCCAAGCGGGCATTCGACCACCGATCCGGGCTCGACATACAGACCCTCGGGCACCTTGTAATCCAAGGGGCCGAGAGCGGCATTGAGGACGAGGCAGCGCACGCGGTTCATGGCCGAGCCATATGGGCGGCGGCAGGCGTGCGAAACAAGGGTGGGATACAGTGAGGAGCAACGATATGACCGATATTCTCGTGAAACCCACCCACCGGCGCGCTGTCCTTGGCGGTCTGGCCGCAGGCGGCGGGTTGCTGGCCTTGCCCGGCTGCGCAAGCCTGCCCGGCTTCGGCATGGTCGATGCAGTTCAGCGCATCCTCTTCCTGTCGAGCGAGCGCGCCTTCGGCCGCATGCTGCAGGGCGACGGCTTCTGGGACCAGCAGGTCGCGCAGCTTGGGCTGGGCAATCTGCTCGGCACGCGTGGCGATGTGATGACCCGCATCCTCACTTCGGCGCTGTTCAAGAGTCGGCTGGAAGATGCCTTTGCCGATATTGCCTATGAAGGTGCCGAGCGCGCGGCCCCGCTGGTGACCGATGCGGTGCGCACCATCGGCGTCCAGAACGCCATCGATCTCGTGCGCGGCGGGCCGACAGCGGCAACCAGTTTTTTGCGCGTATCGATGGGCACCACGCTGGTCGAGGCGATGGTGCCCGAACTCGGCACCGCGATGCGCGTGGCTGGCGATCCACTGGTTGGCGAGCTGCTGCGGGGCCTCACCGGAGTCGATCTCGCCGGTGCGACGAATCGCTTTGCAACCAATATCGACGACACCATCTGGCGCGAGATCGGCGTGGAGGAAGCTGCCATCCGCCGCGATCCGCAGGCCACGCGCGATCCGCTGATCATCGGTGTGTTCGGTACCGGTGCGGGGTACTAGCCGCACCGCGACAGCATCGCTAAGGCTTGCCGGGAATCGCATTTTCCTTCCGGAGCCGCACACACATGAAATTCTTCGTCGACACCGCCGACATCGCCGACATCAGGGAACTGGCCGATACCGGCCTGCTCGACGGCGTTACCACCAATCCCTCGCTGATTGCCAAATCGGGGCGGGACTTCATGGAGGTGACCAAGGAAATCTGCGATATCGTCGATGGTCCGGTCAGCGCCGAGGTGGTCGCGCTCGATCATGAAACGATGATGAAAGAGGCCGAAACGCTGCGCAGGATCGCGGACAATGTCTGCATCAAGGTGCCGCTGACGATCGACGGGCTCAAGACCTGCAAGAAGCTCACTTCGGATGGCACGATGGTCAACGTCACGCTGTGCTTTTCCGCCAACCAGGCGTTGCTCGCGGCCAAGGCGGGGGCGACCTTCGTTTCGCCCTTTGTCGGCCGTCACGACGACAATGGCTTCGACGGCATGGCGCTGATCCGCGACATCCGCCTGATCTACGACAACTATCCCGGCTTCACGACCGAGATCCTCGTCGCCAGCATCCGCAATCCCGTTCACGTGCTCGAAAGCGCGCGGATCGGCGCCGATGTCGCGACCATGCCGCCCGCAGTCATCAAGGGGCTGTTCAAGCATGTCCTGACCGACAAGGGGATCGAGGGTTTCCTCAAGGATTGGGAAAAGACCGGCCAGTCGATTCCTACCGCCTAAGTGACCGAACAGACTCCCCTCGATCGCTTCAAGCAGGCGCTGACCGGTGCTGCCCGTGCACTTGCGCACGAACCCGAAGTCGAAGTCGCCTGGAGTGCTGACGCCCCGGCACAGAGCGGCAAGAATTTCCGCGTGCCGCTGCCGGGCCGCAATCTGCCGCGCGATCAGGCGATCGAGGCGCGCGGTTTCGCCGACAGTTTCTCGCTCCGCCTGCGCCACCATAACGAGGCGCTGCACGGCAAGGGCGCGCCGCCCGAACCGATCGCGCGCGCCTGCTACGATGCGATCGAGCAGGTCCGCTACGAGGCGATCGGATCGAACCGCTATGCGGGGATTCGCGACAACCTCAATTCGGCGGTCGAGCTGCGGACCGCCGCCGATGCCATCGTGCGGGCGGAGGAGGCGAGCGAGGTGCCGCTGCCGACCGCGCTTTCGCTGATGCTGCGCGAGGCGCTGACCGGCGAGGCCGTGCCCGAGCGCGCCCGCGCAGGCGTCGATCTGGTGCGCGGGGATATCCTCGCGAAGATCGGCACCGATATGGAAGGGCTGGCGGAGGCGCTCGACGACCAGCGCGCGTTTCAGAACCTGACGCTCGACATGCTCCGCCATCTCGATCTCACCTTGCCTGACAGTCCCGATCCGACCGACGCCGAGGACGGCGACGAGGAGGAGGGCGAAAACCCCGAGGATCAGGAAAGCGACGAGGAAGACGAGGGCGGCGCCGAGCCCGAGGCCGCCGATGCACGCAGCGAGCTCAGCGACGGCGAGGCCGAGGGCGATGCCGATCAGGAGGTCGAGGGCGAACAGGAAATGTCCGATGGCGATCCGTCGGACGATGGCGAGGAGGGCATGCAGCCCGTCCGCCCGAACCGCCCGTGGACGGACTTCCCCGAAACCTTCGAATACAAGGCCTACACGGACAAGTTCGACGAGGAGATCGAGGCGGCCGAGCTGTGCGATTTCGAGGAACTCGAACGGCTGCGTACCTATCTAGACAGCCAGCTTGCGGGCCTCCAGGGCGTTGTCACCCGGCTCGCCAACCGGCTGCAGCGCCGCCTGATGGCGCAGCAGAACCGGAGCTGGGATTTCGACCAGGAAGAGGGGCTTCTGGATGCCGCGCGGCTCACCCGCGTGGTCGTCAGCCCGGGCCATGCGCTCTCCTACAAGATCGAGCGCGACACCGAGTTCAAGGACACGGTTGTCACCTTGCTGATCGACAATTCGGGTTCGATGCGCGGGCGGCCGATCAGCATCGCCGCGATCAGCGCCGATATCCTTGCGCGCACGCTGGAACGCTGCGGGGTGAAGACCGAAATCCTCGGCTTCACCACCCGCGCCTGGAAGGGCGGGCAGAGCCGCGAGGCCTGGCTTGCCGATGGCCGCCCCGCCAATCCGGGGCGGCTCAACGATTTGCGCCACATCCTCTACAAAAAGGCCGACGAACCCTGGCGCCGCGCGCGCCGCAATCTCGGCCTGATGATGCGCGAGGGGCTGCTCAAGGAAAATATCGACGGCGAGGCGCTGCTCTGGGCGCACAACCGCCTGCTCGCCCGCCCGGAAGACCGCCGCATCCTGATGGTGATCAGCGATGGCGCGCCGGTCGACGACAGCACGCTGAGCGTCAACCAGGCGGGCTTCCTCGAAAGCCATCTGCGCAAGGTGATCGATTGGATCGAGAAGCAGTCGCCGGTGCAACTGGCGGCAATCGGGATCGGGCACGATGTGACCCGCTATTACAAGCGCTCGGTGACGATCATGGACGTAGAGCAACTTGGCGGCACGATTATCGAGCAGTTGGCCGATCTGTTCGAGATTGAGGGGTGATGAGGCATCGCAGCGAGACACCGCTTGCATGGTTTTCGCTGTTCGCGACGTCGGTCCATTTCGTGCTCGAAACCTGGTATCATCTGGTATGGGGCCAGCCGCTCCAGGCCCTGATCGTCGATTACATCGGCAATGCCTTGATGTTCGGCGGGGCCATCGCCTCGCTCCGCGTGCGCCCTCGCAGCGCTGCCGGTCTGCTGGCGGGCGCGTGGTGCTTCTACCTCGGCTTCGGCTGGCGCAGTGTCTTCGGGCGTATCGAATTGCTGCAGCAGGGCAAGGCCGCAACCAACGGCGAGGCCAGCTTCGTCCTGCCTCTGATCGCCTTCGGCCTGGTGGTCGTGGCGATTTGCATGGTCTGGGCGCTGTGGCTGGCATGGCGACAGACGACCGAGAGTAGCGGTGCGGAATGAGACCGGAGGTGGCAATCCGTTTGCTGGGGCCGGGCGACGAAACGCTTGTCGAGGCCGCTGCGGAATTGTTCGACCATGAGCCGCTTCCCGAGCAGACACGCGCTTTTCTTGCCAGCGAACGCGAGTTCCTGTGGCTTGCCATCGTGAAAGGGCAACCGGTCGGCTTTGTCAGCGCGACCAGCATTCTCCATCCCGACAAGCGACCCCACCTGTTCGTCAACGAGCTTGCAACGCATGAAGACCATCGACGGCGGGGCATTGCGACGCGTCTGATGCGCACGGTAGAGCAATACGGCCGGGAGCACGGCCTGTGGCCGATCTGGCTTGCTGCCGAAGGGAATGACGCGCAGGCAATCGCCTTCTACCGGTCGCTTTCAGATATTGAGGAGCGCGGCGCGATCGTGTTCGAATGGGAGTAAGAATGAACGTATCCGAAGCCGTAGCCAGCCGCCGTTCCGTCCGCGCCTTTACCGATCAGCCGGTCGAGCGCGAGGTGCTCGTCCGCATCCTCGAAAAGGCGCAACGCAGCCCTTCCGGCGGCAACACGCAGCCCTGGCACGGCATCGTCCTCACCGGCGAACCGATGCAGACCCTGTTCGCGCGTGTCGCGCAGGATCTGCCCAAGGGGCGCGAGGCTTTTGCGCCCGAGTATCACGTCTATCCGCCCGAGCTCGACGGGGCCTATGAACAGCGCCGCCGCGGGGTGGGCGAGGACATGTATGGCGCGCTCCAAATCTCGCGTGAGGAAAAGGGCAAGCGGCTGATGTGGTTCGCCAACAATTTCCGTGCCTTCGGGGCGCCGGTGCTGATGCTGGTCCACACGCCCAGATATATGGGGCCGCCGCAGTGGAGCGATATCGGCATGTGGCTGCAGACCATCGGCCTGCTGTGCCGCGAGGAAGGGCTCGACACCTGCTTTCAGGAAGCCTGGGCGGTCTATTCCCCGCAGATCCGTGAAGTGGTCGACATCCCCGAGGACCATACTTTTTTCTGCGGAGTGGCGATCGGTTACCGCGACCCGGATGCGGCTGTGAACAATTTCGACGTCAAACGCGCCCCGCTGGACGAGAGCGTGCGGTGGGAAGGGTGGTGACCACCCAACCCGCAGTCATTGCGAGGAACCGAAGGCGACGCGGCAATCCATTGTCCAGCCTCGCTTCCCGCAGAACAGTTCGGTGATGGATTGCACCCGATCCCGTCTTGCGCTGCGATGACGTGACTGTATCAGGCCCCGCATGACCGACACGCCGCTGAAGCTGTTCAACTCGCTGACTCGCGCAATCGAAGTCTTCGAGCCCGTCCACCCTGGCGAGGCGCGCGTCTATTCCTGCGGGCCGACGGTCTATAATTACCAGCACATCGGCAATATGCGCGCCTATGTCTTCGCCGACACGCTGGGGCGCGTGTTGCAGTGGAAGGGCTATAAGCTCACCCACGTCATCAACATCACCGATGTCGGCCACCTCACCTCGGATGCGGATGAGGGCGAGGACAAGATGGAGCGCATGGCGGCGAAGGAGGGCAAGTCCGCCTGGGACATCGCAAAGTTCTATCAGGAGGATTTCGAACGCGACCTCGCGCGGTTGAACGTCCAGTCCAAACAGCATCCGCGCGCGACCGAATATGTCGAGGCGATGATCGCCTGGGGCGAGAAGATCGCAGACAAGCACTGCTACGAACTCGATAGCGGGCTCTATTTCGACGTTTCGACTGTTGCGGATTACGGTCGTCTTGCCCGCGCCGTCACGGATGAAGGCGAGGGGCGCATCGACACGGTCGAGGGCAAGCGCAACGCCGCCGATTTCGCCATCTGGCGCAAGACCCCGGCGGGCGAAACGCGGCAGATGGAATGGGACAGCCCCTGGGGCAAGGGCGCGCCCGGCTGGCATCTCGAATGCTCGGTCATGGGCGAGAAGCTGCTCGGCTTCCCCATCGACATCCATACCGGCGGGATCGACCACCGCGAAATCCACCATCCCAACGAAATCGCGCAGAACCAGGCCTATTGCTGCACTGGCGGGCTGGACGATGCGAGCCATTCGGGCGCGAAGATCTGGATGCACAACAACTTCCTCGTCGAACGCTCGGGGAAGATGTCGAAATCGTCGGGCGAGTTTCTGCGGCTGCAACTGCTGGTCGACAAGGGCTATCACCCGCTCGCCTACCGCATGATGTGCCTGCAGGCGCATTACCGCAGCGAGCTGGAGTTCTCGTGGGAGGGGCTGGGCGCCGCGCTCACGCGGCTCAAGCGCATCGTGATGGCGGTAGAGCGGTTGAAGGACGCACCCGCAGGCGATCCCTCGCACCAGAAATTCGCCCCCATGCGCGCGAAATTCGCCGAGGCCGTTTCGGACGACCTCAACACCGCCGTTGCCTTGGTCGCGCTCGAAGAGGCGCTTGCGGTCAAGAAGGTCGATGCGGGCATCAAGCGCGCGGTAATCGAAGATATGGACGCTGTCCTCGGCCTCGGCCTGTTCGGTCTGACGCGCACCGATCTGCGCATCCGCCCGAAAGGCGCGCAGATCACCGCGGCCGAAATCGAGGCAGAGCTGATTCGTCGCAAGGAGGCGCGCATGGCCAAAGATTTCGCCACTTCGGACGCGATTCGCGAAAGCCTTGGGGAAAAAGGCGTGGAGGTGATGGACGGCGACCCCCTCGGTTGGGAATGGAAGCTCTGACCATGGCCGATCCGCAGACTCTCCTCTGGCAGCATCTCAAGGATACGCCGAAGGGCCTGCAATTCGTCCGTGATCACGAGGCGGAGGGTTTCGTTCTCCCGCTCTATTGTGCCGAGGCGCATCTCGCGATCGAAGTCGACGACGATCCGTTCAAGCCGAAGAACAACAGCGAGCGCGAACGCTGGCAGGAAAAGCACCGCGTCGACATCATGCAGGTCCCGCCCAGCCATGTGCGCCGCAATGCCAGCGACGTCGCCGCAGCGATCGTCGACATTGCGACAAGACGCAAGGCGCGTTTCGCCAACGGGCTTTGATGAAACTCTGGCGCCTCACCCGGGCGCCATTCGTCGCGCTAGACGGCTCTGGCCCGGAACGTCATGGCGCGCGCTATTCTCCACCAGGTGTTCCTGTGGTCAATTTTGCTTCCGAAGCCGGTCTCGCGGTATTGGTGGCGCTGCGCTACCTTCCCGAGCATCGTGGCGAGCGCCCGAACGATTTCGTGCTTGGTTGGACTGAGGTCGATGCTGAGCCTGAACGCGGACCGGAAACCGGCACGGCCGAGACCGCCGTGCGCGCCTGGGTCGCCGACTGGTTGGCCAACCGTCGCTCGCTGCTCGCCGCAATTGCATCGCGCGTGCTTCCCGAAGGCGATATCGTGATGATGAACCCGCTCCATCCCGATGCGAGAACGGTTACTCCCTTGGTCACTCGACCTTTCGACTTCGATGCCTGTCTCCATCGTCCTCCCA
Organism: Erythrobacter aureus; assembly: GCF_003355455.1. NCBI lineage: Bacteria > Pseudomonadati > Pseudomonadota > Alphaproteobacteria > Sphingomonadales > Erythrobacteraceae > Erythrobacter > Erythrobacter aureus. Next base: position 2,542,105 of record NZ_CP031357.1, on the reverse strand, counting down.
TGCTTGACACCTACCGGAGCAATCCATGACCAAAGCCGTCCTGTCCGCCCTGATCCGCCCGCTGGTCGAACCGCGTCTGCCTGACTGGGTCGAGCCGCTGTGGTTCGCCAGCAAGGAGCAGGCGCTCGAATATGTGCCGGAGGCGGAGATCGGCTGGTTCGACCTGAACGAGAAAGAACCAATGGCGGAGATCGCGCGCGCCGCCACCGGTCTCAAGTGGATGAATTCGATATATGCCGGGCTCGATTTCATGCCGCTCGACCTGTTGAAGGAACGCGGTGTCACGGTAACCAACGGCGTCGGCATCAACGCCATCACCATCGCCGAATATGTCGTCATGCTGATGCTGGCCCATGCCAAGGGCTATCGCGAGGTCGTGCGCGCGCAGGATCGGCACGAATGGCTGCTCGACAGCCCGGGCAAGCGCGAGCTTTCGGGTGAGCGCGTGCTGTTGCTGGGCCTCGGCGCGATCGGTCAATTGGTGAAGGCCCGGCTCGAGGCGTTCGACATGAAGGTCGTGCCCGTGCGCCGCTCGGGTGCGGAAGGGGCGCTCAAGCCGGGCGAATGGCGCGAGAAGCTGGGCGAATTCGACTGGGTCGTGCTGGCGGTCCCCTCGACCCCCGAGACCCGGCACATGATCGGGGCGATGGAACTTGCCGCGATGCGGCCCAATGGCGTGCTGGTGAACATCGCGCGCGGAGACGTGGTCGATCAGGAGGCGCTGGTCGCGGCGCTCCAGCAACAGAAGATCGAGGCCGCGTTGCTCGACGTCACCGATCCTGAACCGCTGCCCGAAGATCATCCGCTGTGGGATCTCGACAATGCGCAGGTCACCATGCATCTCTCCGGGCGAGCCCAGACCAAGATGTTCCAGCGCAGCGCCGATCGCTTCATCGAGAATCTAGAGCGTTGGCGCATCGGAGAGCCGGTTCAGCCGCAACTGGACCTCGACCTCGGATACTGACGGAACGTCCGCTGGCCTGCCTCCGTTCTGGTGGTGAACAGGAGACGCCATGCCCACGCTCAAGGATACCTACCCGCTCTACCTCAACAACACAGCCGAGCAGCCCAACACCGATCTGGAAGTAACCGATAAGTTCACCGGCGAGGTCGCCTTTCGCACCGCGCTGGCCAGCCCCGAGGTGATCGATGCGGCGATTGCGGGGGCGGTCAGGGCCACCGATCCCATGGCGCGGCTGGCGAGTTACGAGCGCAAGGCCGTGCTCGACCATTGCGTCACGCGGTTTCGCGAACGGTTCGATGAGCTGGCCTACGCCCTGTGCGTCGAGGCGGGCAAGCCGATCAACGATTCCGAAGGCGAGGTCACGCGGCTGATCGACACCTTCCAGATCGCCGCCGAGGAGTCGACCCGCCTGTATGGCGAGGTCATGCCGCTCGATATCTCGCAGCGCGCGAGGGGCTATCAGTCGATCTGGAAGCGCTATCCGATCGGGCCGTGCAGCTTCATTTCGCCGTTCAACTTCCCGCTCAATCTCGCCGCGCACAAGGTCGCGCCCGCGATCGCGGTCGGCTGCCCTTTCGTGATGAAGCCCGCGAGCAAAACGCCGCTCGGCGCACTCATCATCGGCGAGATTTTGGCTGAAACCGACCTTCCCGAAGGCGCTTTCTCGATCCTGCCCGCCAGCCGCGACGGGGCCGGCCTGTTCACGGTGGACGAACGATTGAAACTGCTGAGCTTCACTGGCTCGCCCCGAGTCGGCTGGGATTTGAAAGCGCGCTGCGGCAAGAAAAAGGTCGTGCTCGAACTCGGCGGCAATGCCGCGGTGATCGTCGACCACGATGCCGATCTGGACGATGCGCTCGAACGGATTATCTTCGGCGCCTTCTATCAAAGCGGGCAGAGCTGCATCGGCGTGCAGCGCATCCTGATTCACGAGGATGTCTATGATCGGTTCAAGGACATGCTGATCGAGAAGACCAAGTCGCTGATCGCAGGCGATCCCAAGGACCGCGATACCTTCATCGGCCCGATGATCTCCGAGGGCGAGGCGCGCCGCCTCAAGGGCTGGATCGACGAGGCGGTCGAGGGCGGGGCGAGCCTGCTCACCGGCGGCGGGCGAGAGGGCAACATGCTCGAGGCGACCTTGCTCGAAGGCGTGAACAAGGATGCCAAGGCACTGAACGAAGAAGCCTTCGGCCCGCTCGCGATCCTGCAGAAATTCTCCGACTTCGACGAGGCGCTCGCCGAAGTGAACCGTTCCACTTTCGGCTTGCAGGCGGGCATTTTCACGCGTGACCTGTTCAAGATGTTCGACGCCTGGGACCGGCTCCAGGTCGGCGGCGTGGTGATCAACGACGTCCCCAGCTACCGGGTCGACAACATGCCCTATGGCGGGGTGAAGGATTCCGGGCTCGGCCGAGAGGGCATCCGCTTCGCGATGGAGGACATGACCGAAATCCGGAACCTCGTTATCCGGCGGGGGTGATTGGGGCGGGGAGGGCAGTGTTTCGCTTTGGCCGCCTGAAAGCGGTAGTCCCGTTACCGACGACATTGCGGACGTTTGCCGATGTGATCTACTAGGGTTGCATGGGTGCAGTTGAATCAGCTTTGATGATGGCGTTTCTCTTGCCATTACTTCTTGCGATCTCATGGGTTCGCGAAGAGTTGCGCATGGTTGAACCAAGGACCCGTTTCGGATTTGGTATTGCTGCGTTTCTAGGGTCAGCGGCTACCTTGTTCGTCGTATTCAGTTTGCTCCCCGAACCCGCAGCGATAGAGGGCGATCTGCTTCTTATGATGTTGCTGATGGGTGGAATTTCGATCTTCGCTGGCGGGTTTGTCCTGTCTATCGTGCTGATCAGCAGCGCCGTCTGGCAAGCCTTCAAGCGATGGAAGTTCTACCGTAGCAACGTCAGCTAACCATCCAATTGCCGCCATTCCTGTGTGAAGCTGGAAGCTCCACAAACAGACGGCTGCAACGCTCGCCTCACCCCTCTTCCAGCAGCAGCAGTTCGCACTGGACCAGCAGCCGCGGTTCGGGTGTCAGGCGATGTTCGACTTCGATAACGCCTGCATCGGCCACGAGCTGCCCGGGGATGGCGAATTCGTGATCGGGCAGGGCAGCGACGAATTGCTCTCCTGCCTCCACCGCCTCGTCGCCCGCGAACAGGATTGCGAGGCTATGGCGCGTGCCGGCAAAGGTGATGCTCGCCCACGCCTTCTCGGTATGCGTGAGGACCTGTCCACGATGCTGGTGCAGGTCGGCCAGCGCGGCGCGCAGGCGATCGGCGGCAGTGCGGCGTGTGCGCGGCGGGGCTGCTTCATCCGACATGCGCGGTCTCCTGTTCGCGAACGACCTCGCGCGCAGCAGCGTATCCAGCCATGAACCCCTGGATACGCTGCTCGGTCCGGTCGCGCGGTTCACGGCCCATGCGCAGGTCGAGCACGAAGCGCGGATCGTGCGCGGCAAGGCGGCCGAACTTCGTTGCCGCCATCTCGTGCTGGCGGAGAAATTTCTCGATGGAACGGATCAGCATGTCGGGCTCCCCTAATGATGGCCGAAAGTGGCGATTCGCCGTATTTGTTCCGTTTATGTTCCAATCGAAGTCCTACTTGTCTAGGAAAAATCCTATGCTATAGGAATTTTCTCGCATGCTGGGCTTCAGCGTCCTTTCGGCAGCGTTCGGATGGAGTGGGAGGAGGTGTCGATATGGGTGACGTCATGACGCCCGAGCGCGCTCGGCTGGTCGAGCTGGCCGAGGCCGGGCGTACGAGCCTTGCTTCTTTATCCGCCATGCTGGGCCGCAATCCCAGCTATTTGCAACAATTCGTCCGCAAGGGCAGCCCTCGCAAACTGGAGGAGGCCGACCGTCGCCGCCTGGCCGAATTCTTCGGCGTGAGCGAAGTCGAGCTGGGGGCCGATCCCGACCATGCGCGTCCGCGCGATGCGGACGATTTCATTGCCGTGCCGCGCTTGCCGCTCGACGCTTCGGCCGGGCCGGGAGCCTTCTCGGCAGAGGAAATTTCTTTCGACAGCTACCGCTTCAGCCGCCGTTGGTTGCGCGAAATGGGCCTGGAAGGCGCCGATCTCACCGCGATCCGGGTGGAGGGCGACAGCATGGAACCGACCCTGCGCAGCGGCGACGAGATCTTCGTCGACCGCAACAAGCGTTCGGGCGAGGGCATCCATGTGGTCCGCATCGGGGATGCACTGCACGTCAAGCAGGTCCAGGCCAGCGCCCCGGGCCGCATCACCCTCATCAGCGCCAATGAAAGCTACGCCCCGATCGAGCTAGACCGCGACGAGGTAGAGGTGATCGGCCGTGTGGTGTGGAAGGGGGGACGAGTATGATGAAGCTGATCGGGAAAGTGGTCGGGTAGTTTCGGTGGAGCGTCGTGGGGGAGACCGATAATGACGTAACTCCGGCATATCCACCGGCTCTCGATGCGGCCAAGGTCGGTTCCTATCCCGCCTTGACGAAGTCGGGCGGCGGTTACGTTTGGGACGAAGTGCTCGAGTATCGGGTGTGGTCGCACCCTGAACGCGGTGCGCCCGATGAGTGCGATGGCAGCGACTACTATTACGCATTCGATAGCTATCCGGACGCGCTGGCCTTTTCGGAGTCTCGGGAAGGCACCGAGAGGCCGCTAGCTCTGGTGCTCCAGCGCGAGCACATCAACGAGCCCCGGCCGGGTGTTTTCGAGCATGTGACGCAAGAGCGTATCACCGAGTGGAAAGTCGAGTGGCTTAGCCGCTCGCGCAGGACCGCAAACACCATCCCCGACTTCCTCAGCGCAGACGCGCCGCCCAACAGGCTGGAAATCCTACGCGGTGAGGTTGACTGAAACCTTACCCCGGCCGTCTTACATAATCTTCAGACTGCAAGGTCAGCATGTAATCGGCGATCACCTCGATATCCTCTTCGACCAGGTCGACATCCATCTGCATCGGATAATTGTGCGCGTCTGCAAGGAAGGTGACAAGGGTGTCGCGCGTCAGGCCCGGGCTGTTGGCAATGTCGGCGAAGCCGGGCGCCTGCGGGTTGGGCGAAACGGCATTGTCCTGCACCGCATGGCATTCCCCGCATATCGCAATGACATAGGTCGGCGCCGCATCTTCGCTGGGCACAACCGCCACGGCATCCGGCGCGGGGTCGGGCTGGGTATCGTAGGTCTGGCAAGCCGTCAGCGGCAGCGAGGCTGCAAGAATGGCTGCGATATGTCTCATCCGTTCGCTCCTTCGCGCGTATCGCGCCATTATGCCGCAGATGCGGCTTGTTTTCGATGACGAAGCCGACCATTTTCCCCGGCAATGGAAAACAGCAAACAAACTCCCGCCGCACCGCCGATGAAAGCCGGAATCGTGCCTGTGACCCCGTTGCAGCAGAATTGTTCCTTGATCTGGTGCACCGCGACCAACAAGGGGCACTGGTCGACCCGGGCGGCGATCTCGACAAGCTGAAAGCCGCGGTCGCCAAGACCGGGGTCGAACTTGAAAAGATTCTCATCACCCACGGCCATATCGACCATTGCGGCGAGGCGGGCGTGCTGGCGAAGGAACTGGGCCTGCCGATCGAGGGGCCTCAGGAAGCCGATCGCTTCTGGATCAGCCGACTCGACGAGGACGGCGCGAAATACGGGGTCAACGGCCAGGTGTTCGAACCCGACCGCTGGTTGGAGGATGGCGACACGGTCACCGTGGGCGACCTCACGCTCGAGGTAATCCATTGCCCCGGCCACACGCCCGGCCATGTGGTGTTCTTCCACCGCCCGAGCAAGTTCGCCATCGTCGGCGACGTGTTGTTCCAGGGCAGCATCGGTCGCACCGATTTCCCGATGGGCAACCACCAGGACCTGATCGATGCGATCACGCAGAAGCTCTGGCCGCTGGGCGACGACGTGACCTTCATCCCCGGCCACGGCCCGACCAGCACCTTCGGGCAGGAACGCAAGACCAACGCCTTCGTGAGCGATTACGCGCTTTCCTGATATGTGCGTGAAGCGCGTCCGCGCTTCCCTTGCGGCTGTTCCGTCCCGCTCCCCCTCCCGGCCACCCATCGAATATCGTCCCGTGGGTGGCCGGGAGGGGAGCGGGACGGAACAGCAAGCCTTCGACGGATGTCGAAGGCGCACCCAACAAAAGACTCCCCCTACATCACCCCCATCGCGATCAATGTAGCGACCACCGCCAGGCCGAGAAGGGTGAGCATGGTAATCAGCACGCCGACCATGCGCAGCTTGGTCACGCTCTCGCCGTCCATGCCGAACCCATGTGCCACACGGCCAAGCATGTAGATCCCTGCAACCCATGCAAGCCATTGGTCTCCGCGGCCCGACAATTCGATCGCCGCGATCAGCACCAGGACGAATGGGGTATTTTCGACAAAGTTGAGTTGCGCACGCATCCGCCGTGTCAGTGGCCCTCCGGCATCGTCGCCATGCGCGGTCTTGGTCGCCTGGCGCATCTGGCCGACCCTTATGCTGAGCCAGATGTTGATGATGGCCGCCGCTGCGGCTGCTGTCAGTGTTACCGGTAGGAAAACTCCCATGCGATCCCTCCCTCGCGATTTCTTTGTATAGGACCCATCTCGACTGCTAGGGTGATGTAACCCAACGTGCAATGCCGGGTATCCAGGAACACGGGTTGCGTCCCCTGAGAATTTCGCTATAGCGCGCGCCTTCACCGCCATGGTCGGGATATTCGGGTTCACGCGCTCTTGCGGCGTGCCGGACCTTCCCCTAGGGCGGCCACCGAAATTGATTGTAATTGTTTGAGGAACAGGTGCCGCCATGGCCGTCCCCAAGAGGAAAGTATCGCCCCACCGTCGCGGCAACCGCCGTGCGCATGATTCGCTCAAGGTCGAAGCTCATCACGAGTGCTCGAACTGTGGTGAACTCAAGCGTCCGCACAATCTGTGCCCGCATTGCGGATATTATAACGGCCGCGAAATCATCGCCGTCGGTCTTTAAGACCGTCAGATTAGCCGGAGTTTGCGCATGAGCCTGCCGCGTATCGCTGTTGACGCGATGGGCGGGGATGAGGGCGTGCGTGTGATGGTCGACGGTGCCGCCATGGCCCGTCGCCGTCACGACAAGTTCAAGTTTCTGCTGGTCGGCGACGAAACGCGGATCAAGGCCGCGCTCGAAACGCATCCCGGCATGGCCGGGGCTTCCGAGATCCTGCATTGCGACGACGTGGTCGGCGGCGACGAATTGCCGAGCCGTGCGTTGCGCCGCGCCAAAACCACCAGCATGGGCCTCGCGGTCAATGCGGTGAAGCAGGGCGATGCGGGCGCTGCCGTGTCCGCCGGCAATACCGGCGCACTGATGGCGATGAGCAAGCTTGCCCTGCGCACCATGCCTGGGCTCGACCGCCCCGCGCTGGCCGCGCTGCTCCCGACGCTGACCGATGACGACGTGGTCATGCTCGACCTCGGCGCGAACCGCGAATGCGACGCGCGCAATCTCGTCCAGTTCGCGATTATGGGGGCCGCTTATTCGCGCATCGTGACGGGGCGCGAACGTCCGCGTACGCGCCTGCTCAACATCGGCACCGAAGAAACCAAAGGTACCGAGGATATCCAGGCCGCCGCCGAAACATTGCGCGCCGCCACCGGGCTGGCCATGGATTTCGAGGGCTATGTCGAAGCCGACAAGATCAATCGCGGCGAATGCGACGTGGTCGTGTGCGATGGTTTCTCCGGCAATATCGCGTTGAAGGCAATCGAGGGCGCGGCACGTTTCGTCACCGATCTGCTGCGCAATGCTTTCACCAGCTCGCTGCGCTCGAAGATCGGCTTTCTCGTCTCGCGCCCGGCGACCGAGCTGCTCAAGCACCACCTCGATCCCAACAACCACAATGGCGCGGTTTTTCTGGGGCTCAACGGCGTGGTCGTGAAAAGCCACGGCAGCGCGAATGCCAAGGGCGTGGCCAATGCCGTCGAAGTGGCCGCACGCCTGCTGGAGGACGATATCACCAACCGCATCAAGCAGGATCTCGGCGCGATCGAACCCGCGAGCGTGGCGGCGAAATGATCCGCTCGGTCATCACCGGCACGGGCTCGGCGCTGCCCCGCAACTGCGTCACCAATGCCGACCTTGCCGAGCGTGTCGACACAAGCGACGAGTGGATCGTCGAACGTACCGGCATCCGCCAGCGCTATATCGCCCAAGAGGACGAGACGACCTCCAGCCTCGCCACCGATGCCGCGCGTTCCGCATTGGAGGCGGCGGGCGTCGATGCGTCCGAGATCGGCCTTATCATCCTCGCCACGGCCACCCCCGACCATACCTTTCCGGCCACCGCCACTCAGGTTCAGGCCGCGCTCGGCTGCGGCGGCGGGGTGGCCTTCGACGTGCAGGCGGTATGTTCGGGCTTTCTTTATGCGCTGGCCACGGCGGATTCGCTGCTGCGGACGGGTATGGCCACAAAGGCGCTGGTGATCGGTTCTGAAACCTTCAGCCGCATTCTCGACTGGGAGGACCGCACGACCTGCGTTCTGTTCGGTGACGGTGCGGGCGCGGTCGTGGTCGAGGCGCAGGACGTGGCCGAGGACGGGCCGGGCATCTTGTCGAGCCGCTTGCACGCCGATGGCCAGCACAAGGACATGCTCTATGTCGATGGCGGCCCGTCCACGACGGGCACGGTTGGCCATTTGCGGATGAGGGGGCGCGAGGTTTTCCGCCATGCGGTGGTCAACCTTGCCGAAGTGCTCAGGGAAGTGCTCGTCGATGCGGGCCGGGACGCTGGAGATATCGACTGGGTCGTGCCGCATCAAGCCAATGCTCGCATTCTCGATGCCACGGCGCGCAAGCTCGGCTTGCCGGCAGAAAAGGTCGTCGTGACAGTCGATCGGCATGCCAACACCTCGGCTGCGTCGGTGCCGCTGGCGCTGGATACAGCCGTGCGCGATGGACGGATCAAGCGCGGCGATTTGGTCATGTTCGAAGCGATGGGTGGAGGCTTCACCTGGGGCGCGTCGCTGGTTCGCATGTAGTTGGCGTTCGGCGATCTCCTCCGGGGTTTGCCAGACGCGCCGCAAATCCCTATATTGCTTGGTGAACTTCGAGATGGCTCGTATTCTCGCTCAGGGTCGCTTCTGACGGGAAGGATAGAATGGATATGATGCGTTCCGTAGGCACGCTAACTCGGGCCGATCTGGCCGAAACAATCAATCGAAAGATGGGGCTCAGCCGGGCGGATTCGCTCGAGCTGGTCGAAGCGATCCTCGCCAAGATGTGCGATGCGTTGGCCGATGGCGAGAATGTGAAGATTTCCGGCTTCGGAAGTTTCGTGCTGCGCGACAAGAGCGAGCGCGTCGGACGCAATCCCAAGACCGGGATCGAGGTGCCGATTACGCCGCGCCGTGTGATGACTTTCCGTGCCAGTCAATTGCTCAAAGAGCGTATTGCGAACGGTTGAAACCCTGATGGCGACATTCGACGACGGCAAGGACGAAGGCGCACTGCGCACCATCGGTGAAGTCGCCAAGGCAACCGGTATCAAAGCGCATGTGCTGCGGTATTGGGAACAGCAATTCCCGATGCTCAAGCCGCTGACCCGCAGCGGCGGTAGGCGGTATTACCGGCCCGACGACATCGAACTGGTCGAACGGATCGATGCGCTCGTCAACGAGCAAGGCTATACGCTGAAAGGGGCCAAGGCCGCATTGCGTGGTACACCCGATCCGCAGGCCATGGCGCAGAAAGCGCCGACCCCGGCCTCGACGCAGGGAACCACCGTGGAAAAACTCAAATCGATCCGGGACGAACTGAAGGCCGCGCTGGCAACCTGAACGGCCACCTATCTTCCGTGCCGCTCAAGCCCGACTGACTACCGCCGGTTCATCGGTGGGTTCGGCATATTCGGTGCGGTCTCGGCCCAGAGCCTTTGCGCGATATAGTGCCGTATCGGCCTCGTGCAACGCATCGTCGAGCTTGGCATCGCCATCGGCTATGAACACGCCGAGCGATGCCGTGGTGACCAAGCCCGAGACATCAAGCTTTGCGGCGATCTCCGCGATGTTTTTGTGAAGCGCTTCGGTCGTATGACGATTCTCGGCAATTGAGCGGAAGGGCATCATGATGGCGAATTCCTCGCCGCCCAGCCGTGCGGCAATATGGTCGGGACCCACCTGCGTCTTAAGCACCTCGACTATCGCCTCTCCGACGCTTTCGAGCACCCGGTCGCCCGTGGCGTGACCAAACCGGTCGTTGATGGACTTGAAGTGATCGATGTCGATCATGATCACAAGCCGCCGCGGCCAACCCACCCGTTCCGCATAAGTGAAGAATGCGCGCCGGTTGAACAATCCGGTCAGGCTGTCGTGATCGGCCATGTGCATAGCGCGTTCCAGCGATACGCGCAGACTTTCGCCCAGGCGCCGGTTTTCGACCAGAAGCTTGGCAGAGCGTTCGTGCCCGAAGGTCGAGGCATGCGAATAGGCAATGAAGATCAGGAAGAGGATCGTCATCCCGGCCATAAGGGCCAAACCGTCGGCGGCGCCTGTCAGATACAGGCCGAGGCCGAATGCGCCCAGAAAACCGCTGGAAAAACTGAGCGCGAGCCCGCGCATCGGCGACAGCATCGTCACGATGATGCTCATCCCTATCAGGGTGCCACCGCCGACCAAAAGGCGGGCAGGGTGAAGCGTCGGGAAGGCGAGGATCGGCAGCATTGTCGATCCCCAGGCCATTCCGCCGACGAAGAGCGACGCGGCGAGCCAATTGAATGCCCGCGCAATGCCGCGTTCCTCGCGCAAAGCCGAGCGCATGTTTGCAAAGCCGGCGCGCGTGCCGACCATCGCAAGCAGACGGAAGAGGAGGGGCAGAATGAAATAAGAGGCATTGGGCAGAAAGAAAGCTGCCCCGGCAGTAACGAACCAGCAGGAAAGATTGGCGATGACCGAGCGTTGCTCGGTATCGACCAGCCCCTTTAGAATTGCGCGCCGGACCTCTCGTTCGCGAGGGATCCCGTGTTTTCTCGCCAAATCCTGCTCGGCTCGCTTGGGCAACAATCGTGCAGTCATACCCTCGGCCCCCATTTCCGAAATGGTTGAGGAATGTCTAGCCCACCACCATTTGTAGTCGCGCAAATTCGCAACTAAGTGAAAGCGCCTAGGACTTTTCCCGAGGGCTAAAGCCTTGAGAGCAGGGTCTGGGATCATTCCGCTGCCAGCAATTCCTCCGCTCCGCCAAGGTCGACGCTGACCAGGCGGCTGACGCCTTTTTCGATCATTGTCACGCCGAACAGGCGGTGCATGCGGCTCATCGTGACGGCATTGTGGGTGACGATCAGATAGCGCGTTTGCGTCTCGCGCGTCATCGCGTCGAGCAAATCGCAGAACCGGTCGATATTGGCATCGTCCAGCGGCGCATCGACCTCGTCGAGCACGCAGATAGGGGCGGGGTTGGTAAGGAACAGCGCGAAGATCAACGCGGTGGCGGTAAGCGCCTGTTCGCCGCCCGAAAGCAGGGTCAGCGATTGCAGCTTCTTGCCCGGCGGCTGGGCGAAGATTTCGAGCCCGGCCTCGAGCGGATCGTCGCTGTCGATCAGCGCCAGATGCGCCTCGCCGCCTTCGAACAGGCGGGTGAAGAGCCGTTTGAAGTGATCGTTGACCCGCTCGAATGCGGCGCGCAAACGCTCGCGGCCCTCGCGGTTGAGATTGCCGATCGATCCGCGCAACCGGCTCACCGCCTCGCGCAGCTCCTCCTGTTCGGCCGCGTTGGAGCCATGCTCGTTCTCGATCCGCTCCAATTCCTCGGCTGCGACCAGATTGACCGGCCCGATCCGCTCGCGGCTGGCGGTCAGGCGGTCCATTTCTTCTCCCTCGGCCTCGGCGGAACCGAGCGTGTCCTCGTCGAATTCGAACCGCGTGGGCAGCAGCGGGGGCGGGCACTGGAAGCGCTCGCCAGAAATCCGCGCCATTTCGATCCGGCGGCCATCCTGATTCTCTGCCCGTTCCGCCAGGCCAGCCCGGCTTTCGCGTGCCTCGGCCAGCCTCTCATTGGCGGCGGCAAAGGCATGGTCGGCCTGCTGCGCGGCGGCATTGGCCTCGCCCACGGCTTTCTCGGCTTCGGCAAGGTCGCGCGTCAGGCGCTCGCGCACCTGGTCGCCTTGTTCGATCTCGCGCATCAGGCCTTCGGGCTTGGCGGCGGTGATCGCACGCTCTTCCTCGATTTCCTCGGCGCGGATTTCCATTTCCGACAGGCGCCGCGCCGCATCGCCGCTGCGCGCCTGCCAGTTGGCCATGTCGCTGCGCTGGGCCGAAGCCCGTTCGCGCGCGACCGCCAGCGCCTGGTCGTGGCTGGCAAGCTCGGCCGCGCGCGCTTGCAGAGTCGAGCGGGCGGCTTCGTTCTTCGCCCGGGCCGCTTCCAGCGTAGCGCGCCCGGCCTCGGGATCGGGCAGGGCGTCGCGCTTCGTTTCGGCAGAGGACAGATCGGATTTGGCGGCAGCTATCACCTCGCCCTGCTCGACCTCGCTACGATCGAGTTCCGCCAGCCGCGCGGCGAACCGTTCGCGCGCTGCCTCGGCCTGATCGAGCGCGCGCAGCGCCTGCCTTTCCGCGTCGGCGGCACCGGCCAGCTCGCGATCGGTCGTTACGAGATCGCGTTGAAGCTGCCCCAGCTCCTCGCTCGCAGCATCGAGCGATTGCCGGGCATCCTCGGCAGCCTCGCGCAGGGCGGGGAGGCGGCGGTCGAGTTCGGTGAAGCGGTTTTCCGCTTCCAGTCGCGCGGCTTCCGCCGAGCCTTCACCACGCACCACGAGACCATCCCACCGGCGCAAATGGCCGTCCAGACTGACCAGCGCATGGCCAGCGGGCAGCACCCGTCCGTCATCGGCCTCGGCGACATGTACCAATGCCAGCAGGGCGCGCAGTTCGTCGGGACAGGTGTCGACATGAGCGGATAGGCTGTCGGTCGCGGCCGCGGGCGCGTCCGCCCCGGTCCAATAGCGCCCTTCCGCCTGATCGTCGGGCGGGCCGAGCAGTGCCTTCCCATCGCGCCCCAGCGCCGCCGCCACCGCACGTTCGTATCCTTTGGCCGCGCGTACTCCGTCGATCGCCTGTTGGCGTCCCTTGCGCTTCGAGGCAGCCCGCTCGCGCGCCTCGCGGTCGCGCTTGAGCGCCTCCCATTCTCGCTGGATGCCCGAAAGCTCTGCTTTCGCTTCGGCCAGCGCGGAAGAAGCCGTATCGCGTGTCGCCTGGAGCTTGGCCTTGCGCGCCTGCATTTCCTCGACCTTTTTACGCAGGTCTTCCATCGCCGCCGCAGTGTGTTCGGCCGCTGCCTTCGCCGTATCGACACCGGCATCCGGATCTTCGCCCATCAGCGCCGCGCGCTGTTCGGCCATCCGGCGTCCCTCGGATTCCAAGCGATCGAGCCGCGCCTTCGCTTGGGCGATTTCGGCTTCGGCGACACGCCATTCGGCTTCCACCCCGGCATTATCGGCTGTGGCCTTGGCCAGCGCGAGTTCGGCGGCGCGGCTATCGCGTTCGGCCTGCTCGCGCGCGCGTTCGAGCACGGGGCGCTTCTGCTCGTCTTCGGCCAATGCCTTCTCGCTTTCCGCCAGCTCGCGTTCGAGCCGCGCCAGCGCTTCGGCGGCGTCCTTGGTCAGGCGGTCGGCATCGCCGCGATCGGCTTCGAGCCGCGCCTTCTGGCGGTCGAGGTCGGCGAGGCGCTGCTCGGCAGCTTCGAGCTGGCTGGTGAGTGCCGCCATGCGGTGCCCGTGGGCGCTGGCATCGTCGCGGCGGTCGGCCTGTTCCTCGCGCGCTTCTGCCAGCGTTTCGGCAGCCGAGCGCTGGGCTTTCTGAGCCTCTTCGGCCGCCCGCTGCGCTTCGGCAACGCGAGCCTCGGCTTCGCCCGCCGCCTTTTTGGCCTCCTCGGCTGCCGCTGCGGCATCGCGCCAGCGGGCGAAGACCAGCCGCGCCTCGGCGGTCTTGATCTGGTCGGAGAGCTTCCTGTAGCGCTCGGCCTGTTTGGCCTGCCGTCGCAGCGAGGCGATCTGGCTGTCGAGCCCGGCCATGATGTCTTCAAGCCGTTCGAGATTGGTCTCGGTCTGCCGCAGCTTGCTCTCGGCGTCGCGGCGGCGAACATGCAGACCGGCAATCCCGGCGGCCTCTTCCAGCATCTGGCGGCGCTCGGTGGGTTTGGCGGCGATGACCTGGGCGATTTTGCCCTGGCTGACGAGCGCCGGGCTGTGGGCGCCGGTGGCGGCATCGGCAAAGATCAGCGCCACGTCCTTGGCGCGTACATCGCGTCCATTCAGACGATAGGCGCTGCCGGCCCCGCGTTCGATCCGGCGGACCACTTCCATTTCGTCGCCACCGTCGTCTTCGCCCTGGAGGACGACTTCGGCGAAATCGCGTCGCGGGCGGCTTTGCGTACCGGCGAAGATGACGTCTTCCATCCCGCCTGAACGCATCGATTTGGGCGAGTTTTCGCCCATGACCCAGCGGATCGCTTCGAGCAGATTGGATTTGCCGCAGCCATTGGGGCCGACGACACCTGTCAGACCCGGTTCGATGAACAAGGTGGCGGGTTCTACGAAGCTCTTGAAGCCACTCAATCTGAGCTTCGAGATCTTCATCGGTGTCCGTTCCCCCCGGCCGGCGCCCTACCTGGCGCCGGCGCGCTGGAGGATGGGCTCCAGTGCTGCCCAGGTATTGGCATCGGCATGGTTGCCGTTGATCAGGAAGGTCGGCGTGCCCTGGATGTCGAGTTCATCGGATTGCTTGGTCGAGTTATCGGCGATTTTGGAATAGGCGTCTGTATCCGCAAGGCACTGACGCGCCTGGTCCTCGCTCAGTCCACGGGCGGCGAAGAAATCGTAGAATCCCCCGACCTCCGCCAGCCGGACCAAACGCTCTTCGGGAGGCAGGTTGAGCGATTGTTCGACTGCAGCCTGGTTTTCGAAGATGGGAGTAAGTACCTGTTGCTGGTTGGCAAAGACCTGATCCGATAGCGGAATGAAGGCTTCGTCCGCTGCACAGCGCACCATCGTGGCCAGGGCGAGGTCGTGGGGGCCATGGATCTGGTTGCGCAATTCGAAGCTGACCCGGCCGGAATTCACATATTCGGAAACCAGGGGCTCCATCCCTTCTTCCGCGAAGCGCGCGCAGGTCGGGCACGTCAGCGAAGCATATTCCACCACCTTGATCGGCGCGTCGGGATTGCCGATCATGTACCCGTCCATGTCGGTAACGGTCACCATGTCGCGCCACTCGGTTCCCTCGGGTGCCGGAATGGCGGCGATTGCTTCGCCGGCGATCTCGCCTGTTTCGTCAGCGCCCGAACCGCAGGAGGCAAGCGCGAGGGCGATCGGTGCGGCGAGAGCGAAACGCAGGGTCTTGGTCATCGGAATCCTCTTATCTGGACTGGGGAGGCTAGGTCAGGGGGCACGGCGAAGGGAAGGCGCGCCACTGCCTATCCACAGGCCTTTCCCCCGAAAAACAGGTTCGCCCGGGTTCAGAACACGTCGGCGAGATGTTTTTCGAGGCTGAGCCAGTCATGCGTGCCTTCGAGCAGTTCGCCGTCTAGGACGAAGCTGGGAGTGCCGGTGAGGCCGTATTTTTTGACATCGGCGGCTGACGTATCGGCCATCGCCCGGGCTTTCGCTTCGTCCGACAGACAACCATCGAGCTCGGCACGGCCGTAGCCGCGCGTTTCCATGATATCGTAGAAATCGAGATCGCTGGCGATCGCCTGTAGCCGCGCGGGAAGCGAGCCAAATTGCCAGCGCGAGCGCTGCGCCTGCGTAGCCTTGGCGGCTTTCCCCATCCATTCGTCGAAGCGATACATGATCGCTTCGTGATTGCCGCCGAACTTGCTGGCATCGCCGCAATGGGTCAGCAGGGCCGCGGACAGATCCACCGGATCGCGGATCAGGTGGCGGATTTCGTAGCTGATACGGCCGCTGGGAACGTAGGCCACCTTGATCGCTCCTTCGCCATTGCGCGCGAAAGTGGCGCAGTGCGAACAAGTATAGCTCATGAACTCGATCAGCTTACGGTCCGCATCCGGATTGCCGAACAGGTGCCCGCCATCGGTTTCGGCCAGCATGCTGCCCCAATTGCCGCCGGGAAGGATCGGCCGTTCCTGTGCGCTCGCGCTCAGAGCGAGCGTTCCGACGCCCAGCAGGGCAAGGCCCTTCAGCATCATGCTTTTGATTTTCACGTGTTCTCGTTCCCGTCTTCTTGCGATCCGAGACTGCGGGCCAGCGATTCCAGCACTGTCCTCAATTCGGGATCCCCAATATCGCGCAGGCTGTCGCCCAATTCCATCGGAATCGGTTTTAGCGATGGCGGTGCCTTCCGCCTGTCCCTGTCAGGTGGTGGCTTAACCTGGCCTTGCCGCAACTTGATGCGGGCAATGGCGCGATAGCCGAAAAACCGGTTCACCCGGTCGACGATTTCGGGGATCACCTGCTGCACCAGCGGCGCGTGCGCAGGTTTGACGACCAGATGCATGATGCCTTCGGATTTCTCGCCCGGGGGGAAGCGAATCATCTCGGGTGTGCAGACCTTCGCATGGGTCTCACCCACGATTTCCGGCCAGCGGCTCACCACGGAGCTTTGGACGAAGCCGAAGCGGCGGAACGCGCTGCGCCCGATCTGCGGCATCAGATCGCTGATCGGTTTGGCCCCGCCCCCGCGCGGGCGCTGGTACTTCTTCGATCCGGATCTGGTCTTGTCGCTTCCCATCGTGGGAGCGCTCATGCCATAGGCGGGCCGTGACCGCCACCGTCTCCGATAGATTGCTCGACTGGTACGATGGGCATGCGCGCGATTTGCCGTGGCGCGCGCGGCCCGGAGCGCCGCCACCCGACCCCTATCGCGTATGGTTGTCGGAAATCATGCTGCAACAGACGACTGTTGCGGCGGTGAAACCCTATTTCGAAACCTTCGTCTCGCGCTGGCCCACGGTCGAAGAGCTTGCCGCAGCTCCGCAGGAGGACATCATGGCGGCATGGGCGGGGCTGGGATATTACTCGCGCGCACGCAATCTTGTGAAATGCGCGGGAGAGGTGGCGCAGCGTGGCGGATTTCCCATGACCGAGGGGGAATTGCGCGAACTGCCCGGGCTGGGTGCCTATACCGCGGCCGCCGTGGCCGCGATCGCCTTCGACCGGCGCGCGGTGGTCGTCGATGCCAATGTCGAGCGGGTAGTTGCGCGGCTATTCGCTATCGAAGACCCGCTACCGGTTGCGCGCAAGGCGATCCGTGCTGCAGCCGCTGAGATTACGCCGGAGAAGCGCGCGGGAGACTTCGCGCAGGCGATGATGGATCTGGGTTCGGGAATCTGCACGACGCGCGATCCCAAATGCCTGCTCTGCCCGCTAAGCGCAGACTGTCGGGCTCGGGCGACGGGCGATCCGGCGCGGTTCCCGGTCAAGGCACCGAAAAAGGCCAAGCCTGTGCGGCAGGGGCGCGCCTATTGGATCGAGCGGGAGAATGCCGTGTGGCTCGTCCGGCGCGAGGGCAAGGGGATGCTCGGTGGGATGCGCGCGCTGCCCGATGATGGCTGGAGCGCACGCGGCGATGGCTTGGGCGAGCCGCCGCTGGATGGGGACTGGGAAGGTGCGGGAATGGTGCGGCACACCTTCACTCATTTCGCGCTCGAACTGTCGGTGCAGGTGCAGCGTGATGCAACACAGCCCAGCGGCGAGGGTGAATGGTGGCCTCTCGACACGCTTAACGAAGCGGGCCTGCCGACGCTCTTCACCAAGGCCGCCCGGCTGGTAACGTCATGATTCCCCGCGCAGGCGGGATCTTCAGACAGCGATGCGCTCGACCGCCTGAGGCTCCCCCTTCGCGGGAGATCGATCGTCAGATAATCCCGCCGCCCAGCGTCAGCCGCACAGCGGCGATCAGCAGCACGATCAGACAGAAATTGCGCCCGGTATTGCTCGACGAAAGCTGGCCCAGCACCACGCCGACCGCAATCAGCGGCAGCGCGAGCCAGTTGGCCCAGCCGAGAAGGGGGATGGTCGCCGGAATGACGACGACGAGCGAGACGATCCCGAACAGGATGGAGAGCAGGTTGAGCATGTGTCCTATATGGTTAGGACACTGGCCGATTGCAACAGTTTCGATTGGCAATTGACGCTCTGCCGCCGCTCCCGCACAAACCCGCCGATTTGAAATCCGGAGAGACACGAATGCCCTATCGCACCTTCGATACCCCGCAGATGTCCCGCCGCGCGCTGCTACGCGGGGGCGCCTGGCTCACTGCCGGGGCAGCGCTGGCGGGGGCGCCGATGGGAAGGCTGGCCGCCGCCCGCGAGTATGCGGCGAACTGGCGCAACGTTACCGCCATGGTCGACAGCTATGTCTCCGAACGCAAGGTTGCCAACATGATCGCGGCGCTGGGGTGGGGGCGTCAGGACCCGCTCTATATCGCGCGCGGCACGCTGGCTCTGGGCGGGCCGAGCAAGGTGGATGCCGACAGCCTCTATCGCATCTATTCGATGACCAAGCCCATCACCGGCATGGCCGCGATGATGCTGATCGACGAGGGCCGCCTCGGTCTCGACCAGCCGATCGCCGAACTGCTTCCGGCCTATGAGAACATGCAGGTGCAGAGAACCTATGACGGATCGCTGACCGATCTGGTCCCGGCCGAACGCCCGATCACCGTGCGCCAACTGCTTACGCATACTGCGGGGCTGGGCTACAATATCGTGCAGAAGGGGCCGATCAGTGCCGCCTACACCGAACAGGGTCTGATCCCGGGGCAGGTCAGCCGTCTGCCAATTCCTGGTCTTGGCCGGGGTCAGGCAGTCACCGGGCTCGACACCTTCGCCGATCGCCTCGCCAAACTGCCGCTGGTGCTGCAGCCTGGCACCAAGTGGAGTTATTCGGTCGGTCTGGATCTGCTCGGTAGGGTGATCGAGGTAGCCAGTGGCATGCCGTTCGACGAATTCCTGCACACGCAAATCTTCGAACCGGCGGGCATGACCAGTACGTTCTTCACGGTTCCCGAAAGCGATGTCGGGCGCTTCACCACCAATTACGGAATCATGAATAACACGCCGCTGCCGATGGATCCGGCAAGGGCCTCGATCTATCTCGACGAGCCGCCGTTTCCCTTCGGCGGCGCGGGGCTGGTCTCGTCTGCCCGCGATTACGATCGTTTCCTCACCATGCTGCTCGGCTACGGCATGATCGACGGCAAGCGCGTGATGGGCGAACTTGCCGTGCGGGTGGGCACGTCGAACTTGCTGCCCGCCACCGCGACGACCGAGGGCACCTGGGTCGAAGGACAGGGCTTCGGTGCGGGCGGCCGCGTGACCGACGGCGCCTATGGCTGGGGCGGGGCGGCGGGCACCGTCGCCTTCGTCAATTTCAAGGCCGGCCTGCGCGCTACCCTGATGACGCAATATATGCCGTCCGAAGCCTATCCGATCCATACCGGCTTTCCCGCAGCGGTGGGCAAGGATCTGGCCGCGATGCAAGCCGCGCAGGCATAAGGTATGCTCGCATTTACCGGCTCGCGCCTCGACCGCGCCGACCACGTCCGTGCCGATCCCGAACGGCTGGCGGGTTACATGAACTGGAAAGCGCGGGTGCTCGCGCTCGATGGGCTGATGCCTGCGATCGGCGACGATGGCGGGTTGGTCTGGGGCACGCTGGCCGATGCGCCGGAGGATGCCGAACTGTGCTTTCTGGGGCTCGACGAGGGCAAGGCCTGTTTCGCTGTCGTACCGCCCAAAGGCGATGCCAGCCCGCGCATGGCAAACCCGCGGCTCTGGTCGCTCATGGCGACGTTGCGGCCCGACGATCTAGCGATCTACGGCGGCGCGCGCAGCCTGACCGACTGGCATGCGCGGCACCGGTTCTGCGCGGCCTGCGGGGGTGCCACGAAGCTCGCCAAGGGTGGCTGGCAGCGCGACTGTACCGCTTGCGGCGCGAGCCATTTCCCGCGCACCGATCCGGTCACCATCATGCTGGTCGAATATCAGGGCAAGTTGATGCTCGGTCGCGGTCTCGGATGGCCGGAGGGGAGCTTTTCCGCGCTTGCCGGTTTCGTCGAGCCGGGCGAGAGTATCGAAGAAGCGGTCAATCGCGAGGTGCTGGAAGAGGCGGGCATCACGGTGCGCGATGTCTCCTACATCGCCAGCCAGCCCTGGCCCTTCCCGAGCCAATTGATGATCGGCTGCCATAGCCATGCCGACAGTGACGAGTTGACCATTGACGAAACCGAAATGGCCGAGATCAACTTCTATACGCGCGAAGAGGTGGAAGCCGCGCTGGCCGGTAACGGTCCGTTCCGCTGCCCGCCGCGCCATGCTATCGCGCATCACCTGATGCAATGGTGGGTGAAGAGATGAGCGAGCCGAGAACCTTGCGGATCGATATCTGGTCCGATGTCATGTGCCCCTGGTGCCTGGTCGGCTGGGGCTCCCTGCAGAAGGGGCTCGAACAGCTCGATGGCGAGATCGAGGCGGACATTCGCTGGCATGCCTTCGAACTCAATCCGGACATGCCGCCCGAGGGCGAGGAAAGCACGGCGCATATCGCGCGCAAATACGGTTCCACCCCTGAACAGTCCAAGGCGGTGCAGGGCCGCATGCGCGAAGCTGCCCAGAATGCCGGTGTGTCGCTCGACTACGCTGGCCCCGATCCCGAACCGCAGCGCTGGATGTGGAACACGTTCGATGCACACAAGCTGCTGACCTGGGCGCGCGAGGAACATGGGGCGGCCAAGCAGACCGAGCTCAAGCTTGCGCTGTTCCGGGCGCATTTCAACGAGCGCCGCAAGATTGCGGATCACGACGTGCTGCTCGACGTGGCGGAGGCTGTCGGTTTCGACCGCGCGGGTGCCGAAGCCGCGCTCGCCAGCGAGGAACTCACGCATAAGGTTCGCGCCGAAGAGCGCGCCGCCTGGGATCTCAACATTACCGGCGTGCCCGCAATGGTGGTCGAGAACAAGTTCATGATCCCCGGTGCGCAGCCGCCCGAGGCCTATGCCGATGCGCTAAGGAGGGTGGCTGAGAAGACTGCCACCTAGAAAAAGGCTTGCCAGGTCGGGCGCGATTGCATCGCCCCTATGCCTTCACTGGCTTGGCAATCCGGGACACTCCCGGACAATCGTCGTATCGTCACGCCGCGCGAACCGAACTCACGAATTCGCGCGCGCGGCCTTCTAGATCGCGGGCCGTGTGGTCGAGTGTCGCTGCGGATGCGAGTACCTTGTCGGCCGCTGCACCGGTGCTGCGGGCCGTTTCACCGATCTGTGCAATTCCGCCGCCGATGTTGTCGACCCCATTGGCTGCGCGATCGAGATTGCGGGCAAGTTCGCGGCTCGAAAGAGACTGTTCGTCGACCGCTTGTGCAATGGCGGTCGCGGTTGTCTCCACTTCGCGGATACGCTCGCCGATCCGGGCGAGGGCTTCGACGCTTTCACGCGTCATCACCTGCATCCCGACGATGCGCGAGGCGACATTGCCGGTAGCTTCGCGAGTCTGACGGGCGAGTTCCTTCACTTCCGAAGCAACCACGGCAAAGCCGCGTCCTGCCTCGCCACCGCGCGCCGCCTCGATCGAGGCGTTGAGTGCCAGCAGATTGGTGCGATCGGCGATCGCGCCGATCAGATCGACGACTTCGCCGATTTCCTCGGCGACCCCGGCCAGTTCGGACATCTTCGTATCGGCGGTCTCCGTCGACTGGCGCGCATCCTGGACCATATTGGCCGAGATGCCTGCCTGGCGGCCGATTTCGGCAATCGACATGGCGAACTGGTCGCTTGCCGAAGCGGCGGCCGTAACGCCGCCTTGCGTCTCGGACATGTCGCGGGAAACCTGTTCGACCACGCCGATGGTTTGTGTTGCGGCTCCCGCCATCTCGCTCGAAGTCGATTGCAGCTCGCGCGAGGCTTGCGTTACGCTGCCCGCGACTTCGCCCACGCCTCCCTCGAAATTATCCACCAGGCGGCGTAAGACTGCATTTTGGTCCTCGCGGGCCTTGCGTTGCAGATCGGCCAGGGCATCGGCACTTTCGCGGAAAACCACCAATGCGCGCGCCATTTCGCCGATCTCGTCATGCCGGTCGGTCGCCGGGATCGCGATGGATCGGTCGCCGCCCGCCAAGCGGGTCATGGCCCCGGTGATCTCTGCCAGCGAACCGGAAACCTGGCGTGAGAGGCCCCGTGCGCCGAAATGGACAAGGGCAATGCAACCCGCGATGAGCGCCAGGGCAACGATCATGGTCCAGGCCTTGACCCTGGCGAGCGATTGTTGAGCTGTATCGGACTGCACCGCCAGCGCGGCTTCGATTTCTGCGGCCTGCCGGGCGAGCTGACCGCCACTGATGTCGATCGCATCCGCCAACGCATTGCCCGTGATGGAGGGGCCGTGAACGGTGATCGAAGCCTGCAAGGCACGCAGCTCCGGTTCGAAGCCCTCGACCTGCGTCACCAACCATTCCATCTGCGCGCGGGATTCGCTGTCGCCGCCGTCAAGCGCGATGGCGGCATCAATCTCGTCGCGTGCCTGGGCCAGCGTCGCGAAAGCGGAGGCGATCGTTGTGCGATCGCCATCCGCAGCATAACGCGAAGCGAAATAGCGGCTTTCGGCGATCGATGTCGCGAGTTGCGAAGCGGCCATGGCGCGCGATGCATTCACCGCTGCCCGATCGGATCGATCGGCGAGCACCGCCTGCGCCCCGCCGAGGATCGCACCGAGCAGGACGAGGATAACGGTGAAGGAAAAGGCGAAGACGCGCACCTTGCCCGCAATGCTGGAGCGCATGAGCCCATAGCGTTCCAGGAAACTGTTGCTGTACGACGAGTCCGCCCCGGTCCGAGCAAGCTTTTTCACGGCAGGCTTCGCTCTTACCGGTTCTGGAGGAGTGTCCGGATCGGCTTCCCAAACGAATGCATCGGCATATTGGGGCTGGAAGGTCATCGGAGGGACGCTGCGCTGTTGACGATGCCTCCCGCTTAAGGAGCAGAACTTGCCAAGCCGTAAACCATTCCGCAGAAAAACATTCAAAAGCAGTGACTTATTTTAGAAATCTCACTGCAATACTTCTGTCACAATGTTTAGAAAACAGGCGCTTGTGCACTGCAGCATACGGATTCAGATCAGTCCTAGCCGTTCCAGCTTGCCCGCAAGCTTCCCGGGGAGCGCGTCACCGATGTCTTCGCCGGGCGCGAGATCGCGCGGGGGATCGCCCTTCAGATAACGCCAACCTTGATGTGCGCGTTTGGGCCGAGGGTGGACGCGGATCAGTTCGGGTTTGAGGTCGATCGACCAGCGCCCGTCCTTCGTCTCGGAGAACCCGAGGATTTCGCTGCGCGCGACGATGCTGTGCTGGTGAATCCAGTAGAGCGAGCCGCCGATGCATTGCTCCCACTTGGTCGGGCGATAGCGCGTCGTGAGGTTCGGGCTGCGCCGCTGTGCATACCAGCTTTCGATATCGCCATAGCTTTGCGCGCCGAAGGCGATCTTGGTCAGGTTGAGCGGCATGAGGAGGATGTAGCGCTTCCCGACCATATCTCAAGCGTCGCCCCGGACTGGATCCGGGGCCGGTGCTTCTTGCGCGCCAGTGAATCAGAAAGTGAAGGCAGCCCCGATCCCGGCTCGCAGCCTTTCCACGTGGGTCCGTGTAACACCCGGTGCATGTGTAGGAAGGTTAACCGACGATCCCGCTGGCCACGGCGAGGCCGAGGAATGCGAAGAAACCCATCGAATCGGTAATCATCGTCACGAACACGCTGCTCGCCACTGCCGGGTCCTGGTCGAGCCGGTCGAAGGCCACGGGCACCAGCACGCCGGCAAGGCCCGCAATCACCACGTTGATCACCATCGCCAGCGCGATCACGCCGCCGAGCATGGGAGTGAAGATCGCGCCCGTAGCGAGGCCGATCAGCACCGCTATGGTCACGCCGTTCAGGAGTGCAACGCGCATCTCGCGCATCAGAATACGCCGCGTGTTGCTGCGGGTGAGCTGATTGGTGGCGATGGCGCGCACGGTCACCGCCATGGTCTGCGTGCCCGCATTGCCGCCGATGCTCGCGACGATCGGCATGAGGATCGCGAGCGCCACAAGCTTCTCGATCGCCGCGCCGAACAGGGCGATGATCAGCGATGCGACCAATGCTGTTCCAAGGTTTGCCACCAGCCAGCGGACGCGCGCGGAATAGGCCTCGCGGATCGGCTCGTTGATGTCGCCTTCGCCCGCGCCGCTCATCAGCAGCGCGTCCTCTCCGGCTTCCTCGGAGATGATGTGGACCACGTCGTCCACCGTCATCTGGCCTACCAGCCGCTCGTTCTCGTCGACCACGGCAGCGCTGATGAGGTTGTACTTCTGGAACATCAGCCCGACCTCTTCCTGGTCGAGCGTGACCGGGATCAGCGTCTGGTCGCGCTTCATCACATCGGCCAGAGCGATCGCGCGTGGCGCGCGCAGCACCCATGAAAGCGCGCAGGTCCCGACCGGGTGATGCTTCTCGTCCACCACGAAGATTTCGTAGAACTCGTCGGGCAGGTCGCGCCCATCGCGCAGGTAATCGATGAGATCGCCGACCGTCAGATGTTCGGGTACTGCGACGAAATCGCGGCTCATCAAGCGTCCGGCAGTCTCCTCCGGATAGGCAAGGGCGGACTGGATCGCGATCCGGTCCTCGATCTCGATTTCGGCCAGGACCGCGCGCTGATCTTCTTCGTCGAGGTCTTCGATGAGCTGGACGGCGTCGTCGGTCTCGAGCTGGTCGACGATCTGCGCCACCGCTTCCGGCGGCAGCGCTTCCATCATGGTCTCGCGGACATAGTCGTTAAGTTCGGCGACGACCTCGGACGTCATCAGATCGGTGATCGCCGCGGCAAGCTGGTAACGCTCGTCGCGCTCGAACAGTTCGAGAAGGTCGGCGATATCAGCCGGGTGGAGCGGTTCGACCAGCTCGTAGACCGCCTTGACGTCCCCTTCGTCGAGCGCGTCCTCGACCGAGCGGACGAATTCGGGCTTGAGCGTGTTCTCTTCGTCCATCCGCTCGTCGTCGATCCGGTCGTCCGGGCGTGCTTCTTCCTCCGGCTCACGCGCCAGCAGGATGCCATCTTCGTCGAGGGGGCGGTTGCTCTCGCTCATGTGCAGCGGTCTAGGCGGGCGGGGCTGGATTGCAAGCAACGGGTGACAGGCCGCCCACAATCCCTATGTAGGCGCCAGCCAATTCACAGGAGAAACGACCGATGGCGGACAAGCTGACCTTCACTCTCGATACCGGCGACGGTGAAAACAAGGACGTGGTGATAAAGCTGCGCCCGGACCTGGCACCAGGTCACGTCGAGCGCATCACCGAACTGGCGGGAGAGGGCTTTTACGACGGCGTGGTCTTCCACCGCGTGATCCCCGGCTTCATGGCGCAGGGCGGCGATCCGACCGGCACCGGCATGGGCGGCAGCGACAAGCCCGACCTCAAGGCCGAATTCAACAGCGAACCGCACACGCGCGGCACGTGCTCGATGGCCCGTACCCAGGTGCCCGACAGCGCCAACAGCCAGTTCTTCATCTGCTTCGACGACGCCGAATTCCTCGACGGCCAGTATACCGTCTGGGGCCAGGTCGAGAGCGGCATGGAAAACATCGACGCACTGCCCAAGGGCGAGCCGCCGGCGAACCCGGGCAAGATCGTGAAGGCGACCGTCGGCTAACACCATCAATCTCGTCACCCCGGCCTCCGAGCCGGGGTCCAGCTTTGCTAGCACCATGCGAGAAGTGGCTGGACCCCGGATCGAGTCCGGGGTGACGGTGTCCTCGATATCCGCTAAAGCGCCCCCTCCCATGAAACCGACCACTTCCCCCAAGACCTACAGGGTCAAGAGCTTCGGCTGCCAGATGAACGTCTATGACGGCGAGCGCATGGCCGAGATGCTGGGCGAGCAGGGCATCGTGCCCGCGCCCGAAGGCGAGGATGCCGATCTCGTCGTGCTCAACACCTGCCACATACGCGAGAAGGCGGCGGAGAAGGTCTATTCGGATATCGGCCGCATCTCCAAGGCGGGCGCGGAAGCGGGCAGACAACCGCTGATCGCGGTCGCGGGCTGCGTCGCGCAGGCCGAGGGCGAGGAGATCATGAAGCGTTCTCCGGCGGTCAGCATGGTCGTTGGCCCGCAGGCCTATCACCGGCTTCCCGAGATGCTGGACAAGGCGGTGAAGGGCGAGCGGGCGACCGATACCGACATGCCCGCCATCGCCAAGTTTGCCGCATTGCCCGAGCGCCGCCGGACCAATCCGGCCAGCTTCCTCACCATTCAGGAAGGGTGCGACAAGTTCTGCACCTATTGCGTGGTGCCTTATACGCGCGGCGCGGAAATATCGCGGCCTTACAGCGATTTGGTGGTCGAAGCGAAGAAACTGGTCGATGCGGGCGCGAAGGAAATCACGCTGCTTGGCCAGAATGTCAGCGCTTGGTCGGGCGAGGACGAGAAGGGCCACACGGTCGGCCTCGCAGGCCTGATCCGCCACCTTGCCAAGGTCGATGGCCTCGCGCGCATCCGCTACACCACCAGCCATCCGGCCGATATGGACGACGATCTGATCGCGGCGCATGGCGAGATCGACAAGCTCATGCCCTTCCTCCACCTGCCGGTGCAGGCGGGCAGCGACCGTGTGCTCAAGGCCATGAACCGCAGCCACACGGCGGAAAGCTATCTCAAGCTGCTCGAAGCTTTCCGCGCCGCGCGGCCCGACTTGGCGCTCTCGGGCGACTTCATCGTCGGCTTCCCCGGCGAGACCGATGCCGAGTTCGAGGAAACGCTCGCTCTGGTCGATGAGGTCAAATACGCGCAGGCCTTCAGTTTCAAATATAGCCCACGCCCGGGAACGCCCGCCGCGACGATGGATGACCAGATTGCGAGAGAGGTCATGGACGAGCGGTTGCAGCGCCTCCAGGCCGCGCTCAACCGCGACCAGATGGCGTTCAACGGGGCGAGTGTCGGCAAAACCTGTGAAGTGCTGGTCGAACGCAAGGGCAAGCATCCCGGCCAATGGCTCGGCAAGTCGCCCTGGCTTCAGAGTGTGTGGTTCGAAGGCGATGCCGCGATCGGCGACCTCGTCGAAGTCGAACTGGTCGAAGCTGGCCCCAATTCGCTCGCAGGCAAATTGCGCGAGACCGTCGCGGTTTGACCACCCGGCTACGCCGGATTTCATCACGCAAAGGCGCCAAGGCACAAAGAATACGTAGAGCCGTGCGTACCAGGCTCTTTGCGCCTTGGCGTGAGACAAAAAAGCGCTGCGCGTGGCTCGGCGTGTGACGGACCGGTGACTTTCCACCGTCATCTCACCGCTCGCAACTTGCGCCCCCGGCAGCGACGCCTACATTCCGACTCGCAAGCGAAAGGAGCATATGGCTCGCAAACCCGCATCGAAGGATACCACTGCCTTCACCCCGCCACCGTCGCCCCAGCGCGAAATCCGCCGGGCACAGGTCGATATCAGTTTCGACAATCAGAGCCTGCTAGGGGCGCTGTTCGGTCAGTTCGATGCGAACCTCGTCCAGGTGGAAAACCGTCTCGGCGTGTTCATCGCGGCGCGCGGCAACGAGCTGCATATAGAAGGGCCGGAAGATAGCGTCGCCCGCGCGCGCGACGTACTCAAGGCAATGTATGACAAGCTCGCCATCGGGCAGGATCTGGATCAGGGCGCGATCGAGGCGCTAATCGCCATGTCGGACGAACCCACGCTCGACGGCATTGTCGACGCCGAGCCCAAGGGGCCGCCGATCATGATCCGCACGCGGCGCAAGACGATCGTGCCGCGCAGCGCGATGCAGGCGACCTACATGCGCAGCCTGGTGCGCGACGACATCATCTTTGCGCTGGGTCCGGCGGGCACGGGCAAGACCTACCTCGCGGTCGCGCAGGCGGTCAGCCAGCTCATCAGTGGCAGCGTGCAGCGCTTGATCCTGTCGCGTCCGGCAGTGGAGGCGGGCGAAAAGCTCGGCTTCCTGCCCGGCGACATGAAGGAAAAGGTCGATCCCTATCTGCGCCCGCTCTACGACGCGCTGTACGATTGCATGCCGCCCGAACAGGTCGAACGGCGGCTGGCGAGCGGGGAGATCGAGATCGCGCCGATCGCCTTCATGCGCGGCCGCACGCTCGCCGATGCCTTCGTGATCCTCGACGAGGCGCAGAACACCACGCGCGAGCAGATGAAGATGTTCCTCACCCGCTTCGGCCAGAACAGCCGCATGGTGATCTGCGGCGATCCGCGCCAGGTCGACATCCCGGCGGCGACGGCATGAGCGGCCTCGCCGATGCGGTCGGCAAGCTGGAAGGCGTCGAGGGCTTCGGCACGATCCGCTTTACGGCTGCCGACGTCGTGCGCCATCCGATCGTTGGGCGGATCGTGGAGGCCTACGAGGGCCGAGTTCGTGACCAGCCCTTGCTCGTCACCCCCGCGCAGGCGGGGGTCCCGCTACCTGCTGGTGTGACTCTCGAGAAGGGCGGTTACGTTTACATCATGGCGGATCGCTATCGCGGCGCGCTGTACATCGGCGTGACTGCGGACATAGCCGCAAGAACGGTTCAACATCGCGCAAGGAAGGGTGGGAGTTTCACCGCTCGCTACGATCTGACACGGCTTGTCTCTGTCGAACACCATGACGATATCGAGGATGCTATCGCCCGCGAAAAGGCGATGAAGAAATGGAACCGCGCCTGGAAGATCAGGCGGATAGAAGAACAAAATCCCGATTGGGATGACTTGTTCGAGACGCTGAACATGTGAAAGGGAGCGGGATCCCCGCCTGCGCGGGGATGACGAGGTGGAATTGGAACTGGATATCGATATCGATGGCTGGCCGTCGGGCGAATGGGCCGCGTTGGCCGAGCGCGCGCTCTCGGCGACTGCGCAGGTGGAGCCTGCAATCGCCAACCCGCGCCTATCGACCTCGCTACTCTTCACTTCGGACGAGGAAGTCCACGCGCTCAACCGCGAGTGGCGCGGCAAGGACAAGCCGACCAACGTGCTGTCCTTCCCCATGCTGGAGCGCGAGGACCTGCTCGCTCTTGCACAAGACGGCCCTCCCGAGATGCTCGGCGATCTCGCGCTGGCCTCCGGGACCTGCGAGCGCGAAGCGGCGGAGAAGGGCATCGCGCTGGAGGATCACGCCGCGCATCTGATTATACACGGCTTCCTCCACCTCGCAGGCCACGATCATGTCGAATCCGACGCCCAGGCGGAGGCGATGGAAGCGCTCGAAATCGCGGCGCTTGCAAAACTGGGTATCGCGGACCCATATGGGGACCGCAACTGATGGGAGTGCATCGTTAGGGCCATGCCCGATTCGTCATCACCCGCGGGAGACGCGGAGAGTAGCAGCGGGCTGATGCTCGCAATCCGGAAATTCTTCGACCCCGATTACGGCGAACGCTCGTTGCGTGCGCAGCTGGAAGACGCCATCGACGAGCATGAGGGCGAGAACGGCGCGGAGGCGCCGGAGCACAGCGGCACCGGCGACTTGTCGCTGGTCGAGCGGCAGATGCTGCGCAACCTGCTGCATTTCTCCGAGCACGATGCCGACGACGTCGCCGTGCCGCGCGGCGAGATCATCGCGATGAATGCCAGTGCGAGCTGGGACGAGCTGGTCGAGACCTTCGCCGAGCACGGCCATTCGCGAATGCCCGTCTATCGCGAGCAGCTCGACGATGTAATCGGCATGATCCACATCAAGGATGTCTTCACCATCCTGGCGCGCGAACAAACCCCGCCCGAGGACTGGACCGTGCTGATGCGGCAGCCGCTTTATGTGCCGCAGACGCGCAATGCGCTCGACGTGCTGGCAGACATGCGCGCGCAGCGAATGCATCTGGCCGTGGTGGTGGATGAGTTCTCGGGTACCGACGGGATCATCACGATCGAGGATCTGGTCGAGGAAATCGTCGGCGAGATCGAGGACGAGCATGACGAAACACCCGAAGAATGGATCGTCGATATCGGCGAGGGGATGTGGGACTGCGATGCCCGCGCCGAGCTCGACGATGTCGCGGAGCAGGTCTCTCCCGCGCTCGCGGAGGTCGAGGAATCCGTCGATACGCTGGGCGGGCTGGCCTTCGTGCTGGCCGAACAGGTGCCCGAGACCGGCCGAGTGCTCGAGCATAAGAGCGGCTGGCGGATCGAGGTCACGGATGGAGACGAGACCCATGTGAAGCGGTTGCGGTTGCATGCGCCGGAGGAAGCGATACCCCCGGCCTGACGGCTGTTGCAGATTTCTGCACATTCTCCCTCGACACGTGCATCGCACGCTCATAGCGTGCAAGCGTCATGGCAACGCGTCGTCTTCCTCCCCTGCGCGCTCTCGAAGCCTTCGTGCGCACCGTGCGTCTTGGCTCCGCGCGCGCAGCGGCCGAGGAACTCGGTCTCAGCCCATCGGCGCTGTCGCGACGGATCGGCAACCTCGAGGAATTCGTCGGCAAGAAGCTGTTTACGCGGGCGCGGCAGGCAATGCAGCTGACCGATGACGGACATGCTTTTTTCGAGGCCGTGAACCCGCAACTGGAAGCGCTGGCGCGGGCGGTGGAAAGCCAATCGGACAATCTGTCGCTGCTGAGATTGCATTTGGGGGTTTTGCCGCTGTTCGGCACACAGCGTCTGTTTCCGCGACTTGGCGAATTGCGTGAGCGGCATCCACTCTTGCATATCGACATCGACACCGGGGCGCATCTGGAAGACCGTGTTGGCGATGTGCTCGATGCCGCGATCATCCTGTCGCGAGGCCCGTCGCGCGGGCTGCATGCCGTTCGGCTCGACTACAACAAAGTCCATGCGATCTGCAGCCGGGACCTGGCCGAGCGGATCGGCCCGGAACCCGACGCGGACAGGCTTTCGCGGCAGACGTTCCTCATTCATAACGAATTGTCCGAAAGCTTCACCGCCTGGCGCGCGGAGATCGGCTTGCCAGAACTGGAGCCGACAGCGATCGACCATTTCGATTCGGGTCAGATCATGCTGGAAGCGGCCGCGCAGGGGCTCGGCATTGCGATCATGCATGATGACCACATGCGCCGCGCAGCGGACAACCGATTGGCGACATTGTTCAATGTCGAGGTCGAAAGTCCTTACAGCTACTGGTTCATCTGCAAGCCCACGGCGCTGGAAGAGCGTCCGGTCCGCTTGTTCCACGACTGGCTGGTAAAGGCCGAGCTTTAGACTGGCTATATGTCGGTCGGTTGGGGCCGGTATCGGACCGCTTCGACCACATGCTGAAAGTTGCGCAGTGGCTTGCCGAGATTGGCCACGAGCTGCTTCTCGATCTCTTCGCGAGCCTTTGCCGCGATCGCCTTGCGCCCGCGATAATCGGCCGGACTGAAGGGTTCGAGATAGTGGAGCGTCAGGGGGAAGCTGCCCCGGCGCGCCATGATCCGCTTCGCATTGTGCAGCCCGCTTTCCTGGCCGACCCAGCCGATTTCCTCCGAATTCTCGCCGTAATCGAGCACTACGGGCTGAACCATCACCCCCGGAGGTGGCGGCTCGAGTACCGAGATCATGCTGGACTTGAACGGCAAGAGCGAATGGCCGTCCGTCACCGTGCCTTCGGGGAATATGGTCACCGACCAGTTATCGGCCAGGGCCTCCTTGAGCGCATTGATCTGTTCCGCCACACCGACGCGGTTCTCCCGCTTGACGAAAACCGTGCGGTTCAGACCGCACAGCCAGCCGATCACCGGCACGTCCGATAATTCCTGCTTGGCCACGAATGCGGTGCCGCTGGCTCCAGCCATGCTGAGAATATCGATCCAGCTTATGTGATTGGCGATGAAGAAGACATCGCGCCGCAGCGGTGTGCCCACAATCGTTACCCGCGCGCCCACTATCCATGCGGTATAGCGCAGGAAGAGCATGGGCATCGGCGAGCCATAGGCGAATACGCGATAAAGATAGTGCAGCGGCACCAGCGCACTGAGCAAAACAAGGATGGCGAGGGTGCGAAGGATGAACCGCGCCCAGCCCGCTACGGTCAGCGGGACAATTTCTCCCCGGGCTGCCGCCAGCCGCCGTGCCGTGTATTTCGTGAGCCGACGGTCAGTCTTCGCGGTCGAGGCGGACGCCATACAGTTCCAGCCGGTGATCAACCAGGCGATAGCCGAGCTTGGCGGCGATCTGTTTTTGCAGCGCTTCGATTTCCGGATCCACGAACTCGATCACCTTGCCGCTTTCGACGTCGATAAGATGGTCGTGATGCGCTTCGGGCGCCGCCTCGTAACGGGCACGCCCATCGCCGAAGTCATGGCGGTCGAGTATCCCCGCCTCTTCGAACAGGCGGACCGTGCGGTAAACGGTCGCGATCGAGATGCCGGAATCGATCTTGTTCGCCCGCTCATGCAACAGTTCAACATCGGGGTGGTCGTCGCTTTCCGACAGCACGCGCGCAATAACCCGGCGCTGCTCGGTTATGCGCAGCCCCTTATCGGCACATAATTGTTCGAGATCGATTCTCTGGTGCAATTTGGCTTCCCGCATGAAAAACGCCCCGTACCCTTACCGGGCCGGAGCGTCTTCCTCAAGGCGATCGCGAAGGTTTAGTCAGCCTTCTTCTTACGACCGCGCTTCTGGCCCGGTTTGCGGCCGAGGCCGATCTTGACTGCCAGATCGCGGCGGGTCGCCGCATAGTCGGGGGCGACCATCGGATAGTCGGCCGAAAGATTCCAGCGCGCGCGATACTCATCCGGTGTCAGACCATGTTCAGTCGACAAGTGACGCTTGAGCATCTTCATCTTCTTGCCACAGTCGAGACAGACGAGATGATCCTTCTTTACGGACGAACGGATCGAAACGGCCGGTTCGGGGACTTCTTCCGCAGCGGCACCGCTGGGATCCAGCCCCGACAGGGCCGAATAGACGTTGTTAATCAAGGTCGGGACTTCATTAACATCGACATTGTTGTTACTTACATGTGCCGCGACAATGTCCGAAGTTAGGGTGATTAGGGTCTCGGTCATGTCCGTATCGAAATCTTGCATTATTTGCCCTTCTGAATTGCGTCGGATCGCTCGCCCTGCGACCTGTTCTATGTCTCTATTGTATAAAACAGACAAGAAAATGCAATAAATGAAGTAGGCCGATATTTTGACGCATTACTACAACTTTTTTCGTTGTTTTGTCGCGCTGCTACAAGTTTCGGGCAAAAGTAATGGCATCGACCGTGGTCGAATCCAGAGTTCGGTAGTAAGCGCGCCGCTTTCCGATGGGTTCGAATCCGCAGCTGCGATAAAGTATTTCGGCGGGATTGTTGGCGCGCATTTCGAGAAAAATGCGTTCCGCGCCGGCGTCCCGTGCCATAGTCGCGAACATCTCGATCAACTTCCGGCCGAGCCCCTTGCCGCGCATTTGCGGACGCACGGCGATAAGCAGCAACTCTTCCTCGCCGGGCGCGCGCCGGGCAAGGACGAAACCAGCCGCGTCGCCCCCGATTGCGGGCCGATTCCCATATTCATCGATAAGAATCGCATAAGTGTGGGGCATGGCCAGAGAGTTGGCGACCTGCTGGCGTGTCCATGCCTCGCGCCAGAAAGGCTCGAAGGCGGCATCCATCACAGCCATGAGCTGGTCGATCTCGCTCATCGACCTGGCAGTTTAGCGTCGGGTGCCCGCCCGTAAAGCGGGGCAATACTGTCGCTCAAAAGGCTGGTTGGCACTCTCAGCGCACTGCGCGCGTCAGGTAGCGCAACCGTGGGGGAAGCGGCCCCGGCTTGCAGGGCGAGGTCTTCCGCTTTCGAACCCGCCAAGACGGCCCGGAGATCACGGTTTGCGGCGACATCCGGAGCGACCGAGGCGACGGCATCGATCGGCAGGCCATCGCCCCCGAAGTCCTGGACGAACCATTCGCCATGGCCGCCATTCATACATACGGTGACGCAAGCGTCGTTATTGCCCCGCGCCATTGCGGCCACCAGGGCGAGCGTCGGGTATCCACGGACCCGAGCCCGCCAGGCGATCCCCAGCGCCCGTGCCACTGCGACGCCAATCCGCACCCCGGTAAAACTGCCGGGGCCGAGCGAGACACGTATCTCCTCCGCGCGGCCCCTATCGGGCAATTCGGCAATCATCGGGACGAGCCTTTCGGCATGACCGCGGCCGAGTACCTCATGCCGCGCATCGACAAGCGCGCCCTCTTCGAACAGCGCCACCGAGCAGGCTTCCGTTGCGGTTTCTATTGCCAATATGCGCATGGGCGCGCACTGCCCCAGCCAGGGCTGGGCTGCAAGTCAGGCGATACTGTTAAAGGTCTCGAAGTCGGGGCGCGGACTGCGATCGAAAATGCTTTTGCGATCGCCATAGCCGATCGAGCAGATGAAGTTGCTTCTATGCCTTGGGCTATCGCCGAAAAAGGCTTTGTCGACCGCTTCGTTATCGAAACCGGACATCGGCCCGCAGTCGAGGCCAAGGGCTCGGGCGGCAATCATCAAATAGGCACCCTGGAGCGAACTGTTGCGGAAGGCCCCTTCCTTGCGGCCTTCCTCGTCGCCCTCGAACCAGCTTTTCGCGTCGGTATGCGGAAAGAGCCAGGGCAGTTCCTCGTGGAAATCGATGTCGTAGCCGATAATCGCCGTGACCGGTGCGGTCTTGATCTTGTCCCGATTTCCTTCCGAGGCGCACTCGGCCAGCTTAGCCTTGGCCTCGTCCGATTTCACCCAAACGATCCGTGCAGGTTGCATGTTGGCCGAGGTCGGACCCATCTTTAGTAGCTCATAGATTGCCTTGATCTGTTCGTCGCTCACCGGCTTGTCGAGCCAGCCATTATAGCTGCGGGCGTCGCGGAAGATCAGGTCGAGTGCGTCGGCGGAAAGCATATCGGCCAAGGTTGTTTTTCCTTTGGTTGAATGAAGGAAGTCAGGCTGCGCGGACTTCAACGACCTCGGGAACATAATGTTTCAGCAGGCCCTCGATCCCGTGCTTGAGCGTGGCGGTGGACGAAGGGCAGCCCGAGCATGCGCCCTGCATCTGCAGATGAACCACGCCATCACGATAGCCGCGATACTGGATGTCACCGCCATCACCCGCGACTGCCGGGCGGACACGGGTTTCCAGCAATTCGTTGATCTGCGCGATGATGTCGGCATCCTCGTCGCGCTCCTCCACCAGCATGCCGTCCTCTTCCGGCGGAACCGCGATGCCGCCCGCCGTACCGGGCGCGAACAGCGGCGCCTGCGACACGAAGTGATCGAGCAGGATAGCCAGAACCTGCGGCTTGAGATCGGTCCAATTGGCGCCAGGGGCAGCGGTCACGGTGACGAAATCGCTTCCGAAAAACACATTCACGACCTCGCCGGTATCGAAGATGGCCTGCGCCAGCGGGCTGGCCTCGGCGGATTCCGGCGTGGCGAATTCGCGCGTCCCCTTGCTCATGACCGGTTGACCGGGCAGAAATTTGAGGCTCGCGGGATTGGGCGTGGTTTCGGTCTCGATGAACATGGGTCACGATGTAGGAAGCTGGGAAGGCCGGGACAAGGAAGGATCGCTTGTCCAGCGAACATTCACCTAGCCTTCACGCTTTGCCCGCCTATATGCCTTGCATGACTCATTTCTCGCGTGCTTTCCGGCGTTTCGCGCTCATCCTTCCCGCCGCGCTGCTCTTCCCGCAGCCCATGCTCGCGCAGGAACCGGCCGAGCCGTCACCTCAATTCGTTGCTCAGCCCGATGAAACGCCGTGGATATACGAAGGCAGCGACGTTCCGCGTGACAAGGAATGGATCTTCGGCGAGTTGCCGAACGGCTTGCGTTATGCCGTGCGCAAGAACGGCGTTCCGCCCGATCAGGTTTCGATCCGTGTGCGGATCGATGCAGGCTCGCTCCATGAAGAAGATAGCGAGCGCGGATATGCGCACTTGCTCGAGCATCTGCTGTTCCGCGAAAGCCGCTATCTCGCGGTGGGCGAGGCGATCCCCACCTGGCAGCGTCTTGGCGCGACCTTCGGCAGCGATACCAACGCGCATACCAGCCCGACCGAAACGGTCTTCAAGCTCGATTTGCCCAATATCGACGAAGCGAAGCTGGCCGAAAGCATGAAGCTGCTTTCGGGCATGGTGCGCAGCCCGGTCCTCAGCGATACCAATGTCGGGGCAGAAGTGCCGATCGTCCTGGCCGAAAAGCGCGAGCGCGGCGGCGCTTCGGAACGGGCGGGTAACGCAAGCCGCGAAATCCTGTTTGCGGGTCAGCGCCTGGCAAACCGCGTTCCGATCGGGACCGAAGCAACCCTAGGCGCCGCTACCGGAGCGAGCGTAAGCGCCTTCTACAAACGCTGGTACCGACCCGAGAATGTGGTGGTTTCGGCGGCGGGTGACATGGACCCGATGCAACTCGCCGCGGAGATCGAGAAATGGTTCGGCGACTGGCAGGGCGAGGGGCCGTATGTTCCCGCGCCCGACTTCGGTGATCCGGTCGCGCCCCCGGGGGCGGATCCGGCCAATCCGGTTGGCGAAATCGGCGTTGTCGTCGAACCCGACCTGCCGCGGTCCTTTTCCTATGCGGTCATGCGACCGTGGCGGCCGGTTCTGGATACCGTCGCCTATAACGAAGGTTTGCTGCGCGATGCGCTGGCGCAGGCGTTGATCAATCGCCGCCTCGAAGCGCGTGCGCGTGCGGGCGGCAGCTATCTCTACGCACAGGTCGCGCAAGACGATGTCAGCCGATCGGCCGATATGACCTTCGTCAATTTCGCGCCGCTGACCGAAGACTGGCGCGCTGCTCTCGACGATATCCGGTCCGTGATCGCCGATGCTCTGGCAACCCCGCCATCCCGGGAAGAGATCGACCGTGAACTCGCCGAGTTCGAAATCGTGTTCAAGAGCCAGGTCGAGCAACGCCGCGTATTGCCCGGTCCACGGCTTGCCGACGACGTGGTGAATGCAGTCGATATCCGCGAAGCGATCGCCGCGCCGGAGACGGTTCTGATGGTGTTCAATTCGATGCGGGAAACGGTGACGCCGGAACTGGTGCTCGAGCACACCCGCGCGCTGTTTTCCGGCGACGTGATCCGCGCCGCCTATGTCACCCCGGCAACCGGCGAGGCGACCGAACAGGCCATTCGCAGCGCCTTGCTCGAACCGATCGAGGCCGATGGCAATGCGCGCATCGCCGCAGAGGCGATTTCCTTCGACGATTTGCCGCCGGTCGGCGAGCCCGGGGAAATCGAGGTGCAAGGGCCGATCGGCGTGCTCGATATCGAGCGGGTCGATTTCTCCAATGGTGTAAAGGCGATCCTCTGGTCTAACGATGCCGAACCCGGCCGGGTGGCGGTGAAGGTCCGTTTTGGCGCCGGGTTCCGGGCAATCGAAGCGGACCAGTCGGTTTATGCCAATCTCGGATATGCCGCACTGATCGGGGCCGGTATCGGCGAACTGGACCAGGAACAGCTCGATCTGCTTTCGACTGGCCGCAAATTCGGATTCGAGTTCCAAACCGGCGACGGGGCTTTCACCTTCTATGCGCAGACGCGGGAAGCGGACCTCGACGAACAGCTCTATCTTTTCGCGGCCAAGTTGGCGATGCCGGGCTGGGATCCCAATCCCGTGGCGCGGGCCAAGGCTGCGGGCAAACTGGCTTATGAAAGCTATTCGGCCAATCCGAGCGGAATCCTCCAGCGCGATCTGGAATATCTCCTTCGCGGAAACGATCCACGTTTCCGCACGCCGACGCCCGACATGCTAGATGCGGCGACGCCCGAGGAATTTCGCGCGGTGTGGGAACCCCTGCTCAAGCAGGGGCCGGTGGAAGTCCTTGTCTTCGGCGAGTTCGACAAGGATGCGACGATCGAGACCTTGCGCAAGACCTTCGGCGCATTGGAACCGCGCGAGACGCCCCCGGAGGCGGTGTTGAATCGCCCCGTGCCTTTTCCCGAAGCTGGTGAGACCGAGGTGCGCTATCATCGCGGGGATGCCAATCAGGCCGCGGCGGTCCTCGCCTGGCCCAGCGGTGCGGGGGTCGAGAACCTGCGCGAATCGCGCCGCCTCGAAGTGCTCGCCTCATTGTTCAACAACCGGCTGATGGACGCCATGCGCGAACATGCCGGTGCCAGCTATTCGCCGGTGGTCCGTTCCGACTGGCCCAGCGACGTGAATAGCGGCGGGCGCATCGCCGCGCTTGCGCAGTTGCGGCCCGAAGACGTGCCCGTCTTCTTCGCCGAGGCAGAACGTATCGCGAAGGAACTGGCCAGCGAGCCGGTTGGCGAAGACGAATACAATCGTGTGGTGGAACCGCTGCGCCAATATGTCAGCCGCGCTTCGACCGGCAATCTGTTCTGGCTGTATCAGTTGGAAGGTGCGACCGTGGACAGCCGCCGTGTTCCGATGCTGCGGTACCTTCTGGCGGACTATACCCAGACGCCGCCCGCCGCGCTGCAGGCGCTGGCCCAGAAGTATTTCGCCTCGCGCGAGGCGTGGCGGCTGGCGGTCATTCCGCAGGGTCAGGACCTGGCAAGGTCGGCACCCGTCGGCGATGCTGGAGCGGGCCGCTGAAGCGGTCACTGCAATCGACGTTTTAAGCTGGCCAAGCAAATGCTGCTTGCGCCATGATGCGTGCTCGTCTGCTACAGGCGATCACTCAGGCGCCTTGACCGGCGCCGCAAACGGAAGAGACAATGGCGACGAACTGGGCACCCGATAGCTGGCAGGGATATGAGGCAAGGCACTTGCCCGAATATCTCGACACGGCTGCTCTCGAAACGGCAACCGCCACGCTCGAAACGCATCCCCCGCTGGTCTTCGCGGGCGAGGCACGCGCGCTCAAGGCCGACCTTGCCGATGTGGCCGAAGGCCGCGCCTTCCTGTTGCAGGGCGGCGATTGCGCGGAAAGCTTCGCCGAATTTCATCCCAACAATATCCGCGATACTTTCCGTGTGCTGTTGCAGATGGCGGTGGTGATGACCTTCGCCAGCAAAAAGCCGGTGGTGAAGGTCGGCCGCATGGCAGGCCAATTCGCCAAGCCGCGAAGTTCCAATACCGAAACGCAAGGCTCCGTTACGCTGCCGAGCTATTTCGGCGACAACATCAACGGCATCGAATTCGATGCGGATTCCCGCACCAACGATCCGCAGCGTATGGTCCGCGCCTACTCGCAGGCGGCGGCTACGCTCAACCTCCTGCGCGCCTTCGCGACTGGCGGGTATGCCAATTTGCGCCAGGTTCACCAGTGGACGCTCGATTTCATGGGGCGCAGCCCATGGGCCGACCGTTTCTCGGATATCGCCGACCGCATCGGCGAAGCGCTCGACTTCATGGAGGCTTGCGGGGTCGATCCGCAAGTGCTGCCGCAATTGCAGCGCACCAGCTTCTACACCAGCCACGAGGCCTTGCTGCTGCCTTACGAGCAGGCCTTGACCCGGCGCGACAGCCTGACAGGCGATTGGTACGACACGTCCGCGCACATGGTCTGGATCGGCGACCGAACCCGGTTCGAAAATAGTGCACATATCGAATTCGCGCGCGGCATCGGAAACCCGCTGGGCATGAAATGCGGGCCGAGCCTGGAAACCGATGCGCTGCTGAAACTGCTCGACACGCTCAATCCCGCGCGCGAGCCGGGGCGCATCACCCTGATCAGCCGCTTCGGCCACGATAAGGTGGAAGACGGCCTGCCGCGCCTCGTTCGCGCGGTGAAGGCGGAAGGCCATCCGGTGGTGTGGAGCTGTGATCCGATGCACGGCAATGTTGTGAAGTCGGAAAGCGGCTACAAGACACGACCTTTCGATCGCATTCTGCGAGAGGTTAAGGGTTTCTTCGCTGTGCACCGCGCGGAAGGCACGCATCCGGGCGGCATCCATATCGAGATGACCGGACAGGACGTGACCGAATGCGTGGGGGGTGCGGTGGCCATCACCGACGAGGCGCTAAAGGATCGCTATCACACACATTGCGATCCGCGCCTCAACGCCGCGCAGTCGCTCGAGCTGGCTTTCCTCATCGCAGAGATGCTCAATGAGGAACACGGCGTGCGGCAAGCGAACGCGGCCTGAGCTTCGCGGGAAACAGGGCAGAACCGGCGCCTGCAGGGATCGCTCGGGATGCGCAGCAACTTACCTGAACTTCCTGCCATACGCTTGTTCGAAAGGGGTTTTTCGCCCTCCGGCCTTTAAACGGTCACTGAAATACGCCATGGTGGGAGACGGTCGCCATGTGTCGGTGACCGTCATGAAGGGGGGATGGAATGTCCCATGCCCAAACCAGATCCCAACCCGCTCCGGCGCTCGGCGATGCGCTCGCGGTTCGCTATGCCGCCTTGCGCAATCTGAGCGAAGCGCTGGTCGCACCGCTCAGCGATGGCGATGCAACCATCCAGTCGATGGAAGATGCCAGCCCGGCCAAATGGCACCTCGCACATACGACGTGGTTCTGGGAAACGTTCCTTCTGCGCGATCACCTTGATGGATACGCGTTGTTCGACGACGATTGGCCCTTCGTCTTCAACTCCTATTACGAGGCGGAGGGGGAACGCATTGCGCGGTTTTCGCGCGGGATGCTGTCGCGGCCCACACTGGAAGAGGTCCTGGCCTGGCGCGCGCATGTCGATGCGGCGATGGCCCGGTTGATCGACCGCGAAGAGCTTGCACCGCTTATCGAGCTTGGCATGGCGCATGAACAGCAGCATCAGGAATTGCTGCTGACCGATATCAAACATGCGTTGTTCCAGAACCCGCTCGGCGCGGCGATGTGGGATGTGGCCGGGAAGCAGGCGAAGTCACGAAGTGACGGGTGGCTGCGCCATCCAGGCGGTATCGCGCGTATCGGCCATCAATCGGATGGATTTGCGTTCGACAATGAAGGGCCTGCGCACCGCGTCCTGCTCGAACCCTTTGCGCTGTCCTCGCGCCTGGTGACGAATCGCGAATGGGCGGATTTCATAGCCGATGGCGGCTACCAGGCGGCGAAATTGTGGCTTTCCGACGGCTGGGCCTGGGTGCGCGATAAGGCTATCGATGCGCCGCTTTACTGGCGCGATGGCGAACAGTTCACCCATTCCGGCTGGCGAGAGCGCGATCCGAATGCGCCGGTCACGCATATCTCCTATTACGAGGCGGACGCCTTTGCGACCTGGGCGGGTAAGCGCTTGCCGACCGAGTTCGAGTGGGAGGCGATAGCCCGTGGCCAAGAAGGGGAAGGCCCCGCGCACGACCCAAATGGCGGAAATCAGTTGGATGGCGCATCGCCGCCGCTTCCAATTGGCGCTGACGGCCTGTTTGGCGATTGCTGGCAATTCACGCGTTCGGCCTATCTGCCCTATCCCCGCTTCAAGCCAGCGGCTGGCGCTGTGGGCGAATACAACGGCAAATTCATGAGCGGTCAGTTCGTGCTGAAGGGCGCGAGCTGCGCGACGGTACGCGGCCATTCGCGCGCCAGCTACCGAAACTTCTTCTACCCGCACCAGCGATGGCAGTTCACCGGCCTGCGTCTGGCAAAGGATATCTGATGAAAGCCGAAACCGGAATTTCCCTCGTCGATCTGGACGAGGACGGCGTCGACCGGGCTTTTCGCGCCGATGTCCTGAAAGGTCTTCGCCAGCAACAGAAGGCGGTGCCCGCCCGGTGGTTCTACGATGAGGAAGGGTCTCGCCTGTTCGAACAGATCACGCGGGTCGCCGAATATTATCCGACCCGTGCCGAAACCGAGATACTCGGCGCGCAAGGTGCGCAATTCGCCGATCTCATCGGGCCGGAACGGGCCGTGGTGGAATTCGGCTCCGGCAGCTCGGTGAAGACGCCGCTATTGCTCGAGGCGATCGCGCCCGCCGCTTACGTTCCGCTCGATATATCGGGCGATTTTCTGCGTCAGAGCGCGGCCGCCCTGGCACAAAAATTCCCCGGCCTGCCAGTCTACCCCGTGGAGGCGGACTTCATGCGCCGCGTCAGCCTGCCAGACGAGGTATCCGCGCTGGCGAAGCTCGGTTTCTTCCCCGGCTCGACGATTGGAAATATGGTGCCACGCACGGCCGTCGATCTGCTGCGTTCGATGCGTGCAACGCTCGGCGCCGACGAGGGCGAAAGCCCGATGTTGTTGATCGGGATGGATCTGGTCAAGGATCGGGCTGTCCTGGAAGCGGCCTATGACGACGCGGAAGGCGTGACGGCGGCATTCAACACCAATCTGGTCAGGCGGATAAACCGCGAACTCGACGGCACGATCGACCCGGCCGCTCTCGAGCACAGCGCGGTGTGGAACGACGATCTGGCGCGGATCGAAATGCATCTGCGCGCGACGCGTGATTTCTCCTTCGAGGTTTCGGGAGAGAAATTCTCGCTACGAAAGGGCGAGACGATCCATACGGAAAACAGCCACAAGTTCACCCGGCGCAGTGCCTACACGCTGTTGCTTGCCGGTGGCTGGACGCCGGTCCGGCGATGGCTGGACGAGGAAGAACGGTTCTCGGTCATCCTGGCGATTGCGACGGAGCAACGCGAAGCGCCCTGACCGACTACAGGGGTCATGGACGCTTCATGGCCCCGTTCCTATATGGGATAAATGGATCTCGAACCCGTCTTTCAGGCAGTCGCCGATACCCTGCGCGCGATTCCGCGTTCGGAGTTGCTGATCGCGGCGCTGGCGGCGATGGCATTGGGCTGGATCGGTGCCGTAGTCGCCAGGCGTTCGGCGCTGGGCGGCATTCTGCGCATTGCGAGTTCGCTCGCGCTTGGGCTGATCCTGCTGACGGTGGTGCTGCAACTGTCCCGTTTCGATCCGCGCTTCGACGTGGCGGTGCCACAGATCGGGCTGCCCGAACAAATGGTCGAGGGCGGCGAAACCCGCATTCCCCTTTCGGCGGACGGGCATTTCTGGGTGCGTGCCGAGGTCAATGGCGTGCCCGGCAATTTCATGATCGATACCGGAGCCACTTTGACCGCGATATCCGCGCCCCTGGCCGAACGCGCGGGGCTTGAGCCGCGGCGCGGCGGCATTCCGATCATGCTCGGCACGGCCAATGGCACGGTCCAGGCCCATGTCGCCACGGTCGACAGCCTGACCTTCGGCAATGTCAGCGCCAGCGGGACCGATGCGGCGATCGCGGAGAGCTTCGGCGATTTCAACGTCATCGGCATGAATGTGCTTGCGCGGCTGGGATCGTGGCGGGTGGAGGACAATACCCTGATCCTGGTCCCCGCACCGAGGATACGATTTCGTAAAATCCGCCGTTGGATCGCGCGGCGCGAGCCGCTAGGCCTGCCATCCATGGACCGTGCGATCGCGCTTCCCGCACCCCGCCACTTGGCACTCTGCTTTCGCAGGGTTCCCTGGCGGTGTTTCTCGATTTCGACGGGACCTTGGTCGAGATCGCATCCGATCCCGATGCCATCCTCGTTCCCCCGGATATGGGCGATCGGCTGAGGGTGTTGCGGGACCGGCTGGAGGGCCGGTTGGCACTTGTCAGCGGGCGCGCGCTGGATGATGTGGAACGGCATCTGGGCCGGCTCGACCTCGCGCGGGCCGGATCGCACGGCCTGGATCGAATCCATGCCGATGGGCGTCCCGCCGGATCGATACCCGCGCCGCTGCCGGACGAGGTGATTACGAAGCTGCGCCATTTTGCTCAGGATCATGGCTTGCTCTTCGAGCTGAAGACCCATGGCGGCGCCCTGCATTATCGCCAGCGGCCTGAATACGAAAAACAGGCGCAGGCTTTTGCCGCCGACCTTGCCGACAAACACGGGCTGGCG
Source organism: Erythrobacter aureus (assembly GCF_003355455.1). Taxonomy (NCBI): domain Bacteria; kingdom Pseudomonadati; phylum Pseudomonadota; class Alphaproteobacteria; order Sphingomonadales; family Erythrobacteraceae; genus Erythrobacter; species Erythrobacter aureus. The sequence continues at coordinate 2,498,511 of NZ_CP031357.1, read as the reverse complement.
GTCAAACGCGGGAAAGCAGTGGTCGAACTGGTCCGACCCGGTGCCAGCAAACGGGGCGCCGTTGAAGCATTCATGGAACAACCGCCCTTTGTCGGCGCGATGCCGCTCTTCATCGGCGACGATGTGACCGATGAGGATGGTTTTGCAGGCGCGGCCGATTTTGGCGGTTTCGGCATTGCCGTGGGCGAACGCCCCAGCGAGCGGGCACAATACAGGCTCGACAACGTTGCTGCAGTGCACCATTGGTTGGAGATATGATGCAGGCCGATCTCGAGCTGTCCCCCATCGGCAATTGTCAGGTCAGCGCGCTGTTGGATCGCGAGGGCGCCTTCGTCTGGGGGTGCGTTCCGCGAGTCGATGGTGATCCGGTGTTTTGCTCGCTGCTTAATGGCGATGTTCGCGACCGGGGCATCTGGCGCTTCGAACTCGACGGCCAGACCAAGGCCACGCAGCGCTACGAACGCAACACCGCGATCCTGGTCACCCGCCTCGAGAGTGAGGATGGCAGTGCGGTCGAAATCCACGATTTCGCGCCGCGGTTCGAGCGTTCGGGCCGAATGTACCGGCCTGTAGCCTATGCCCGTATCGTAAGGCCCGTGGCCGGCGCTCCGCGCATGCGCGTCGTACTCACGCCGATGAAGGATTACGGGGCGGGGCTGGCCGCAACCACCAATGGCACCAACCACGTCCGCTACCTGATCGGCCCGCAGGCACTGCGCCTGTCGACCGATGCGCCTGTCGGCTACATCCTCGAAGGGCGCAGCTACCGCGTGGAGAGCGACCAGCATTTCTTCCTTGGTCCGGACGAACCCTTCGTCGGCAACATCCGCGACGAGGTACGCCGGATGGAGGCGATGACCGCGCGGTACTGGCGGCACTGGGTACGCGGCCTGCACATCCCGCTCGAATGGCAGGAAGAGACGATCCGCGCGGCGATTGCGCTCAAACTGTGTCAGCACGAGGAAACCGGCGCGATTGTCGCCGCGCTGACCACATCGATTCCCGAAGCCGCGAACAGCCAGCGCAACTGGGACTATCGCTATTGCTGGATCCGCGACAGCTATTACACCGTGCAGGCGCTCAATCGCCTCGGCGCGCTCGACGTGCTGGAGAAATACCTCGCCTATTTGCGCAATATCGTCGACCAGGCGCGCGGCGGGCAGATCCAGCCGCTCTATTCGGTCATGGGTGCCGACGACCTCCACGAGTCCGAGGCTGAGCATCTTGCCGGATATCGCGGCATGGGGCCTGTCCGCGTTGGCAATGCCGCCTACAAGCAGGTGCAGTACGATTGCTACGGCCAGATCGTCATGCCGACCGCGCAGGCTTTCTTCGACACACGTTTGCTGCGCATGGCCGACGAGCGCGATTTCGCCCATCTGGAGGAAGTAGGCGAGGCGGCCTGGGCCAAGCATGACAAGCCCGATGCGGGCCTGTGGGAATTCCGCACCCGGCAGGAAGTGCACACCTATTCGGCCGTTATGTGCTGGGCAGCGTGCGACCGGCTCGCCAATGTCGCTGCGACGCTGGGCAAAGGCGATCGGGTGGTTTTCTGGAAGAAGCGCGCCGAAGCGATCCGGGAGACGATTGAGACGAATGCCTGGAAGAAGCAGGGCCAGCATTATGGAGCCAGTTTCGAAAACGGCTATCTCGATGCCAGCCTGCTGCAATTGGTGGAATTGCGCTATCTCAAGCCGGACGACGAGCGTTTTCTGAAAACCTTCGCCGCGGTCGAACGCGACCTGCGCCGGGGCGATCACATGCTGCGCTACGCCGCCGAGGACGATTTCGGCGCGCCAGAGACGGCCTTCAACGTCTGCACCTTCTGGCTGATCGAGGCTCTGGGGCTGGTCGGTCGGGAGGAGGAAGCGCGCGAGATCTTCTGCTCGATGCTCAGTCACACGACCAGTTCGGGGTTACTAAGCGAAGATCTCGATTATGAAACCGGCGAGCTGTGGGGGAACTTCCCGCAGACCTACTCGCTGGTTGGTATAATCAATTGTGCCGGACTGTTGAGCAAACCCTGGAGCGAAGTGCGCTGAGCACCGATCCCCGCCTTGTTGTCATCTCGAACCGTGTCGCGGTGCCCAAGGCGCGCGGCGCGGCGGGGGCGCAGGGTGGTTTGGCGGGTGCGCTTCATGCGGCGCTGAAATCGCGCAAGGGCCTGTGGTTCGGCTGGTCCGGACAGGAAAGCGGCTCGGGGCGGACCGGCCATATCGACACGCAGACCAGCGATGGCGTGACCACCGCCACGATCGACCTCTCGCAGCGCGATATCGACGAATATTATAATGGCTATGCCAATTCGACACTCTGGCCGTTGTTCCATTATCGCCTCGACCTTGCCGAATACGAACGCGAGACGGGCAAGGGCTACGAGCGGGTCAACGAGCGCTTTGCCGACTTGTCCGCGCCGCTGATCGAGCCCGAGGATGTCGTATGGGTCCACGATTATCACCTGATCCCACTCGGTGAACGGCTGCGCTCGCGCGGGCTTAAAAACCGGATCGGCTTCTTCCTCCACATCCCTTGGCCTGCAACGCGCCTGTTCGTTTCGCTCCCTTACCACGAGCGCCTAGTACGCACCTTGCTCTACTACGACGTGGTCGGCTTCCAGACGGAAGAATGGCTCGACAGCTTCCTGCACTATTGCGAGAACGAGCTTGGCGCCCAGGTCGACAAGGGGAGCGGCGCGGTCACGTTCGAAGGGCGCACCACATTGGCGCGTGCCTATCCCATTGGCATCGATTGGGATCATTTTTCCCGCCTCGGCGAAACCGGTGACGCGCGGCAGGCACAGCAGCGCTTGCTCAGTTCGACCCGCCGTCGCACCGCGATGATCGGGGTCGACCGGCTCGATTATTCCAAGGGACTGCCCGAACGTATCGACGGGATCGGCCGTTTCTTCGAAAGAAATCCCGAGCGCGTGCGCGATCTCGTTTTCATCCAGATCGCACCGCCCAGCCGTGAAGATGTCGAGAGCTATCAGGCGATCCGCGCCGAGCTGGAACAGAAATGCGGCCAGATCAACGGCGCGCGCAGCGAGGTCGACATGGTGCCGATCCGCTACGTCAATCGCGGCTACAGCCATGCCGAACTATTCGGCTTTTTTCGCGCCGCGAAGATCGGTCTCGTGACCCCCTTGCGCGACGGGATGAACCTCGTAGCCAAGGAATATGTCGCTGCGCAGGACCCGGAGGACCCGGGCGTGCTGATCCTGTCGCGCTTCGCCGGGGCCGCCGCGCAATTGCCCGATGCCGTGCTGGTCAATCCGCACAGCCCCGACGATATCGACCATGCGATCCGCACCGCGCTCGACATGCCGCTCGCAGAGCGCAAGAGCCGCCATGAGAAGATGATTGCGACGGTGCGCGACGACAATGTGCAGCAATGGACCGCGAACTTCCTGCGCGACCTTTCGTAAGGCGCGGTCCGCTGCGCGATTGCGCATACCCTGCGCGGCTGCCACCGTCCCGCGCATGATTCGCGACGCATTTCTCGACACCCAGGGCATCCACAATTTCCGCGATTACGGCGGCTGGAAGACGCGCGGCGGCGGGACGGTGCGCACCGGCCTGCTCTACCGCTCGGGCCACCATGTCGAGGCCACCGATACAGACCTTTCGGCCATCGCCCACCTCGGCATCCACACGGTTATCGATCTGCGCGGGCAAAGCGAGCGTTCGGCCCATCCCTGCCGCAGGGTCGAAGGATTCGATGGCGAGGTGGTCTTCTACGACGGGGAGACGACCAGCAGCCCGCCACATATGGATATCGATCCGGACATGGCCGCTTCCGACTTCGCGCGCGAACGGATGCTAGCGGTCTACACCCGTATGCCCGACAACCCGGCGATGATCGACATGTTCGGACGCTATCTCAATATCCTCGTCGAGCGGGAGGGCGCGAGCCTGGTGCATTGTTATGCCGGCAAGGACCGCACCGGTGTTGCGGCGACCATGCTGCTGCATATCCTCGGCGTGTCGGAAGACGATCAGCGCCGCGAATTCCTGCGCACCAATGACAGCCCGACCTTCGATGTTCTCGCGCGCCAGTCGCTTCCGGGAATCGAGGCGCGGCTGGGGCGCAAGCTCGACGAAGGCGCGGCGAAGGACCTGCTCGGCGTGCGCGAAGAATATCTCGACCGCTATCTCGAAATCGCGAGCCAGCGGCATGGCAGCTTCGATGGCTATCTCGAACGGGCGATAGGTGTGGATGACGCACTGCGCGATGCGCTGATTGCACGCTTCGTGGCGTGACTCTCGGTTCGCCGGTTCCCATATAGCCGCGATACCTTTTCAGACTGACGGATTTGACGACATGGCTACCCATCGCACCAAAATGCTCATCATCGGCTCCGGCCCGGCGGGATACTCCGCCGCCATTTACGGCGCGCGCGCGATGATGGAGCCGATCGTGGTGCAGGGCCTCCAACCGGGCGGCCAGTTGACGATCACCACCGATGTCGAGAACTATCCCGGCTTTGCCGACGTTATCCAAGGCCCCTGGCTGATGGAACAGATGCAGAAGCAGGCCGAACACGTCGGCACGCGGATGATGTGGGATACGATCGTCGATGTCGACCTGTCGAACGGTTCGCCCTTCAAGGCCGTGGGCGACAGCGGCGATGAATATATCGCCGACGTGCTGGTGATCTGTACCGGCGCGCAGGCCAAGTGGCTGGGCGTTCCGGGTGAGCAGGAACTGGGCGGCAAGGGCGTGTCCGCCTGCGCGACCTGCGATGGGTTCTTCTATCGCGGCAAGAAGGTCGCTGTGATCGGTGGCGGCAATACCGCGGTCGAGGAAGCGCTCTACCTCACCAACCACTCGGACGATGTGACCCTGATCCACCGCCGCGACGAGCTGCGCGCGGAGAAAATTCTGCAGGAGCGCCTGCTCAACCACCCCAAGATCACCTGTGTCTGGAACAAGACCGTCGAAAGCTTCGAGGCCGGCCCGGGTGGCGCGCTGGGCCACCTCAACCTGCGCGATACCGTGACCGGCGAGGACAGCACGCTGGAAGTCGACGGCGCCTTCGTAGCTATCGGCCACGCGCCCGCGACCGAACTGTTCAAGGGCAAGCTGCCGATGGACGAGGGCGGCTATCTGCTGACCGAACCCGGCTCGCCCAAGACCGAGATCCCGGGCGTATTCGCGGCAGGCGACGTCACCGACCATACCTATCGCCAGGCGGTGACTGCGGCGGGCATGGGCTGCATGGCCGCGCTCGATGCCGAGCGCTTCCTCGCCACGCTCGACGTGGCGGAGCGCGAAGCGGCGGAATAAAGCCCGCTCCAGTTATTGCGAGCCGAAGACGAAGCAATCCCTCTTCGGACGTCGCGGCGGTTTGCCGCGCTGGAAGATGGATTGCCGCGGAGCCTCCGGCTCCTCGCAATGACTGTCGGTGCTTACATGTGGATGTCGAACACCACGATGGCTGCGTGGAAGATCAGCACCATCAGCGCCACGCTCGACAGCGCGTAGAGCACGAAGCGCACCATCACGACATTCGCGGTCGCCTGCACCAGCGAGTGGATCACCCTGAGACCGACGTAAATCCACGCGATCAGCGCATTCATCCCGTCGCCCGAACCGACCAAGGCCAGCAGCAGGGCAACCGCATAAAAGACGGTCGGTGCCTCATGCAGGTGGTTGTAATTATGCGCTTTCCACTGGACTTCGGCTGGCAGCTCCTCGTCGAGCGCCTTTGTCCGGCGCGCATCGTTGGGTTCGATTCCCGCCTCCGACATCGCCGGAATACGGGTGGCATACATCCACAGCCACATGATCATGGTCCATACCATGAGCGCGACGACGGGCTGCAGGATTTGCGATTCGATCATCGGTCGGGAACTCCGTCAGGCCGGCGCGAGGCCGGGATCGTGGAAGAGGGTCAGCGATAGGGCACGGTAGGCGAGGAAGACCAGCACCAGCGATCCTGCCAGGAAAAGCATGAAGCGGACGGGAACCTTGTTCACCGTTGCCTGCCAGATCGAATGGACGATCCTGAGGCCGACATAGATCCACGCCGCCAGTGCGTCTCCGGCGCTCGGACCCATGATCGCGATGATGACCACGGCCGCGTAGAAGACCGTGGGCTGTTCCATCAGGTGCGTGTAATTGTGCGATTTCCAGTTCACCTGCGGCGGCAGCGCGGCTTCGCTATCCTGCCCGCGCACACCGGCCGGCGCATTGCCGACAGCGATGCCGACCTTTGCCAGCGCGGGAAAGCGTGTGAAGGCCATCCAGAACAGCATGACGAGCGACCATGCCACGAGCACCGCGGCAGGTGCGAGCATCTGGGCTTGCATTGTCGAATTCTCCCCTCTCGATCTCAGCCCGAAGGATTGCGGGCCGCAGGATCGATTGTCAAACGCAACTATGTATCGACCAGTGTCGCGGCAAAGCTTGCGGGGTCGGTATTGCCGCCGGTGAGCAGGATCACGGTATCCTCGTCCACCGGCACTTTTCCGGCAAGCGCTGCGGCCAGCGCGGCGGCACCGCCCGGTTCGGCCACCAGGTTGAGCCTCGCGAAGGCGAAACGCTGCGCGGCGCGCACCTCTTCGTCGGTTACCGTCACGCCCGGTTTGGCGCGGCCTGAGAGAACCGCGAGGTTGATGGGCTTGGTTGCATCGGGTTGCAAGGCGTCGCAGATCGTCGAGGGCGGATCGTCCCCGACATGCACGATCTCCCCATTTGCGAGCGCCCGACCCACCATGTCCCACCCTTCGGGCTCGACCACGTGAATCGCGCTATCCGGACAGGCGAGGGCGAGACCGGCCGCCAATCCGCCGCCCCCGCAGCACACTACCAGTCGCGAAGGGCTGCGGCCGAGCTGCGCCTCGATCTCGACGCCCGCGCTACCCTGGCCTTCGATTACCCAGGGATCGCCGAAAGCATGCACCAACACGGCGCCGCGTTCCTTCACCAGCCTTGCAGCCACTTCGTCGCGATCCTCGCCGGGTCGGTCGTAGAGCACGATCTCCGTCCCCAGCGCCCGCGTCGCCTCCAGCTTTACCCGGGGCGCATTGCGCGGCATGACGATAGCCGCCGCGATACCCAGCCGCCGGGCCGCCCAGGCCACCCCTTGTGCATGATTGCCCGAAGACACCGCGACCACGCCGCGCCTCTTCTCCTCGTCGGACAGGTTGGACAGCCGCCACCAGCCGCCGCGGATCTTGAACGCGCCCACCGGTTGCAGGCTCTCCGCCTTAACATGACAGCGCACGCCTTCGATCTCGATCGGCAGCAGCGGCGTCGGCGGCAAGATGCGACCGATGGAATCGGCGGCGGCAAGAACGCCCTGGCGGGTCGGCATGCGGATTTCGTCTCGGATCATTGGCGCACCTAACGCATTTCGCTAGGGGGCGCGCAAGATTCGAATTTTCACGAAAGAGGTTTTACCCATGTCGACAGTCCTGGTGATCGGTGCCGGCGGTGTCAGCAGCGTCTGCGTCCATAAAATGGCGATGAACGCCGAAATTTTTTCGGACATCCACCTTGCCAGCCGCACGAAGTCCAAATGCGATGCGATCGCCGCTTCGGTGAAGGAGCGCACGGGGCAGGACGTGGCGACTTACGAAATCGACGCGGAAGAAGTCCCCGCGATGGTCAATCTGATCCGCAAGGTCGGGCCGAGCCTCGTGGTCAACCTGGCGCTGCCGTATCAGGATTTGCCAATCATGGACGCCTGCCTCGAAGCGGGCGTCGATTACCTCGACACCGCGAATTACGAGCCCAAGGACGAAGCCAAATTCGAATACAAGTGGCAGTGGGCCTATCACGACCGCTTCAAAGAGGCGGGGCTCATGGCGCTGCTCGGTTCGGGCTTCGATCCGGGCGTCACCAGCGTGTTCACCATGTGGCTCAAGAAGCACAAGCTGAAGACCATCCGCCAACTCGACATTCTCGACTGCAATGGCGGCGATCACGGCCAGGCCTTCGCCACCAACTTCAACCCGGAAATCAATATTCGCGAAGTGACCGCGCCCGCGCGTCACTGGGAAGGTGGCGAATGGGTCGAAACACCGGCGATGGGCAAGAAAGTCGAATTCGATTTCGAGGCGGTCGGCGCCAAAAACATGTACATGATGTATCACGAGGAGCTGGAAAGCCTCGCCAAGTTCAATCCCGAGCTGGAGCGCGCGCGCTTCTGGATGACCTTTGGCGACGAATACATCAAGCATCTGACCGTGCTGCAGAATGTCGGCATGACGCGCATCGATCCGGTCCGCTATCAGGGCAAAGACATCATCCCGCTGCAATTCCTTGCCGCCGTGCTGCCCAAGCCCGAAACGCTGGGCGAAACAACCAAGGGCAACACCAATATCGGCGTGATCGCGACCGGCGAGGCGCTCTACGGATCGGGCGAAAAGACATTTTATATCAACAACATCTGCTCCCATGAGGCCGCATACGAAGAAACTGGCAACCAGGCAGTTTCCTATACGACCGGCGTTCCGGCGATGATCGGTTCGGCCATGATGGTCACCGGAAAATGGGACGGCGACGGGGTTTTCAACATGGAAGAAATGGACCCCGATCCCTTCATGGACATGCTCAATGAACACGGCCTGCCCTGGCAGGTGAAGGAGCTCGACGGGCCGGTTGGGTTCTAATATAACTATGCGTTATCCGATTTAACGGAGAAGGCGCATGACGACTCGGCTTGAGGAATACCCTAACCGGATAAGAGAGTTCCGCAAATTGCGTGGCATGACACAGAAGGAGTTGGGCAACGCCTTGGGAATGACGGCGGTAAATATCGGTCATTTGGAGCTTGAGCGTCGCGACCCCTCTCTGTCGAACTTGAGAGCGTTGGCTCGGGTTCTTGGGGTGTCCGTCGGTGACCTTCTTGCAGCGCGCGACACACATAAAATAATGAAATAGTGGGGCTGTCTCTACCAGTGGTTGGTTCGCGCAGAGAACGCAGAGGGAAGGAGGTCGCAGAGAGTGAGGGGATCAAACGACCAGATTTCCTCTGTCGTTATCGAGGAGGCGATAGGTATCCATCGGGAGTTGGGACCGGGCCTCTTCGAGACTGTTTATGAAACGGTCCTGGCCGGTCGTATCGAGAAGCGTGGCTTGCGGGCGGAACGGCAAGTGCCGGTGCCCATAGAATTCGACGGCCACGCCTTCGGCGCGGCATTCAAGATCGATATTCTGGTCGAAAATGCGCTCATCCTGGAGATCAAGTCGGTCGAGCAGTTGAGCAAGGTTCACGCCAAGCAGATGCTCACCTATTTGCGTCTGACCAAACAGCCCGTAGGGCTGCTCCTCAACTTCTCTGCGCCCACCATGCGCGAAGGCATCAGAAGGCTGGTGAACAATTACCGCCCCGAGTAATTCCCTCTGCGATCTCCTTTCCTCTGCGTTCTCTGCGCGAACCCGAAAAAGGCAGAATATTTCAATGAAAACCAAAGCCTGCGGATCGCGGCTCACACCCTGTTCCGGTCTGAACAGAGCCGAAGGACTTGTATCGCGCAAAGATACCAAAAGGGCGCGATGTAACTGGCGCAACCTCATGCCTTTGCTCGCTATAGCCGCGCTTCCCTTCGCTTCGACCGTGCCCGCGATCGCGCAATCGCCCGATGCCGATCACACAGCCGCCCAGACCGAAGCCTTCGATGCTTCTGCCGCATGGGACGAGTTCGAGCAGCTGCTGCGGGGCAAATATGCTTATATCGACCGCGACGATATTGATGTGGAGGCGCAACTGGACCGATCCCGCGCACTCGCGGCGGAAGCAGCCGATGAGGTCGAGTTGCGCAGCATCTTCCATCGCACCGCGTTGACATTCATGGACCCGCATCTGATCGTCGGTCCATTCGCCGACACGGATTACGCCATTGTCATGACGGCGGCCGATCTCGACGCGCAGTTCGTGGCGGGCAGGGCGGTGATAACCGACGTCAGGCGCGGCTCGCCGGCTTTCGAAGCGGGCATCAGGCCGGGTGATATAATCGCAGAAGTGGATGGAGCTGCGCCAGACCTCGCGGCGCGCCTGCCCTTTGGTGACGTGCTGCCCGAGCCGACTGTAGCACAGCTCGACTATGGATTGATGCTGGCGGTCAACGGCAAGCGCGCAGGCTCGCGTCATCTGAAGGTTATCTCGCCTGACCAGCAGGCCAGGGCGGTTGAGCTAAGGTCGACGCGCGACTGGGCGAATTCCTTGCGCGGGCGTGAGCCGGTGGAGCTGGAATTTGTTGGCAAGGATCGCGACATCGCGATTCTCCGTCCGCTGAACTCGCTGGGGAACAATGAGACGATTACCGCATTCGACGGTGCGCTCGAAAAGGCGATAAAGGCAGGGGCAAAGGCGCTGATCCTCGACCTGCGCGACACGCCGAGCGGCGGCAACACCGAAGTGGGCCGGTCGATCATCGGCCATTTCGTGACCGAGGTGAGCCCTTATCAGATGCACCGTATCCCCGCGCTGGAGCGCGAGTTCACCGTGCCGCGCCAGTTTGTCGAATATGTCTTCCCGCGCGGGCCGCATTATGCGGGGCCGGTTGCTGTGCTGCATGGCCGCTGGACGGGTAGCATGGGCGAAGGCGTGGTGATCGGCATGGATGCCGCCGCGCCCAATGCCGTCACCATTGGCTCCGACATGGGCGATCTGCTGGGTGCGCTGTGGAATTTCACGCTTGAGAAGAGCCATGCGCGGGTCGATCTGGGCGGGGAAGCCATGTTCCATGTCGACGGAACCCCGCGTGAGGATTACGTGGCCGATATCCCAGTCACCCCGGCAGATAGCACCCCCAATGGCAGCGATCCCGCCGTCGCGGCGGCGCTGGACTATTTCGCTTCGCTCGCGAAGAATTGATCGACGACACATGCATTGAAAGGCGTCTGACATGGAAACAAAAGCCGGTGATCCGGGCGCCTTTGCCGATTTCAACCTGTCGCGCGTCGATAGTCCTGCCTTCGTGGTGGATGCAGCAAAGCTGCGCGCCAATTGCCAGATTCTGGCCGACATCCGCGACGAAGCGGACATCAAGGTGCTGGCCGCGCTCAAGGCCTTTTCCATGTGGTCGACCGCGCCGATCATCGGCGAATATCTCGACGGCGTGTGCACCTCGGGCCTGTGGGAAGCGCGGTTGGCGAGCGAGTTCTACGATGGCGAGATCGCGACCTATTCGGCCGCCTACAAGCCCGAGGAACTGGAAGAGGTCTGCCGCCTGTCCGATCATGTCATCTTCAATTCGCCCGGCCAGCTCGAGCGCGCCGCGCTGATTCTCGAACAGGCGCGGGCGGCAGGGCAGAATTTCGACGTCGGCCTGCGCATCAATCCGATGCATCCGACGGGGGAGGTGCCGCGCTACGATCCGTCGAGCCCCGGCAGTCGGCTCGGCTTCCCGATCGACCAGCTCACGCCCGAGATCATGGCGCAGGTCGACGGTATCCACTTCCACAATCTGTGCGAGCAGGATTTCGAACCGCTGCATGCCACCTGGGACAAGGTGTTCGACGCGATCGAACCGTGGTTCGGGCACCTCAAATGGATCAATATGGGCGGCGGGCATCACATCACCCGAGCCGATTACCAGCGCGAGGAATTGGTCGAATTCCTCAAGGATGCCAAGGACGATACCGGCGCGGAAATCTATCTCGAGCCGGGCGAGGCGGTGGCGCTCGACGCGGGTATCCTCGTGGGCACGATCCTCGATACGGGCTTCAACGAAGTGCCCATTGCCGTCGCCGATATCTCGGCCACTTGTCACATGCCCGATGTGATCGAAGCGCCCTATCGCCCGGCAATGCTGGGTGAGAGCAGAGAGCGCGATGTGCCCGAGATACGCATTGGCGGCCCTTCCTGCCTCGCAGGCGATGTGATCGGCGATTATCGCGTCCACGGCGGGGCGGAGGTGGGCAAGCGCTTCGCTTTTCTCGATCAGGCGCATTATTCGATGGTCAAGACGAACACGTTCAACGGCGTCCAGCTGCCCTCGATCTACCTCTGGGACAGCGAGACCGACCAGCTCGAGCTGGTGAAGGAGTTCGGTTACGAAACCTTCCGCGACCGGCTGAGCTGAGGGCGCGATCCGCCGCATGTGATGCCCGCCGCGCCCCACGCGGGGCTTGTGCATTTTCGGCGCATATTCACTTGCGTTTCATGACCCAGAATTTATATGCGCCGCTCCCGCTGCCCCAAGGGGACTTCCTAACCGCAAGGCAGCTTGTCGTTTCATGGTCCGCAAGGACTGTTTAGGGGGTCCCTTGAGTTGCCGCATTTCCCTGACGCCAAGGCCGTGGTCCGCGCCCTTTCGCCGGACGAACCGATCATTCTCAACCGCCCGCACGCCGCTGCGCGCGCGGCGCGTTTCTTCGTCGAGAAATTCCCGGGCAAGTCGCTCTATGCGGTGAAGGCGAATCCCTCGCCCGACCTGCTGCAGATACTGTGGGACAACGGCGTCACGCATTACGACGTGGCGTCGATCGCCGAAGTGCGCCTGGTGCGCGCGACGCTGCCTGATGCGATCCTGTGCTTCATGCACCCGGTCAAGGCGCCCAGCGCCATCCGCGAAGCCTATCACACGCATGGCGTGAAGACCTTCAGCCTCGATTCGGCCGAGGAACTGGAGAAGATCGTCGAGGCTTGTCGCAGCGAAGATGGCGAACCGGCGCAGGACCTGCGGCTATGCGTACGTCTGCGCGTTTCGAGCGAATATTCCGAACTCAGCCTCGCGTCCAAATTCGGCTGCGACCTGACCGAAGCGCCCGAACTGCTGCAGCAAGCGCGCCAGCATGCCGACTGGCTCGGCGTCTGCTTCCACGTGGGCAGTCAGGCGATGACGCCGTTTGCCTATGTCCAGGCGCTGGAACGCGTGCGCATCGCCATCGGCGAGGCTTCGGTGGTGATCGACATGATCGATGTGGGCGGCGGCTTCCCGTCGGTCTATCCGGGGATGGAGCCTCCGCCGTTGGAGGACTATTTCCAGATCATCCATCAGAACTTCTACAATCTGCCGGTCGCCTACAATGCCGAGCTGTGGTGCGAGCCGGGCCGTGCGCTGTGCGCCGAATATTCGTCGCTGATCGTCAAGGTCGAGAAGCGCCGCGGCGAGGAACTCTACATCAATGATGGCGCCTATGGCGCGCTGTTCGATGCCGCGCATGTCGACTGGAAATTCCCTGTCCGCGCGCTGGAAGACGACCTCATCAAGCCGGAGATGGATTTCGCCTTCTACGGCCCGACCTGCGACGATGCCGATTACATGCAAGGCCCCTTCGTCCTGCCCGAGGACATTCAGGCTGGCGATTATATCGAGATCGGTATGCTCGGCGCTTATGGCGCGGCGATGAAGACCGATTTCAACGGTTTCGGCGCGGCCGAGCGGATCGTCGTCACCGACGAGCCGATGGCGAGCCTATACGACGGCAGCCGCACACGTCCGGCAGCGGACAATGTGGTGAGCCTGCGCTAGATACCCAGTTTAGCGAAGGGTGAGTGCGTCGCGCTGCGCGATAAGCCATGCGCGCTCGGCGGAGCCTTCCTGCAAGCCGATCGCCGTGTCATAGGCCTGGATCGCTTCCCGCACGCTCTGGGTATGCGAAAGCAGTTCGGCCCCGACGGCGTGATAGGCGGGCGATCCTTCCAGCGCGGCGCAAGGCAGCTCCTCGAACTCTCGCAGCGCCGCTGCGGCACCTTGGAGCTTATGGATCGCGACAACTCGGTTGAGCCGAATGAAGGCGCTGTCCCTGATCGCGATCATGCGGTCGTATCGCGCGAGGACGCGGTTCCACGGGGCTGGGTCGGACTGTCGGCGCCGCGAGCACCATAGAGCCTGTATATCGGCCTGGAGCGTCCGCAGCGACGCGTCCTGTGCTGTATCGACCTGCCCGTAATAGTCTCTGGCACGTGCGAGCATGGACCGGTCCCATAGCTGCGGGTCCTGGTCCTCGAGGGGGATCATCTTGCCCATGGCATCGCGCCGAGCCGGTCGTCGCGCTTCCGAAAACCACAAGGCGGCGGCCAGCGCGTTCACCTGCGCGTTGCCCGGCATGAGTGTGGCCAGAATATCGACCAGTTCGAGCGTCTGGCGGGCAAGCAGTGCCTGCTCGCCATCCGGATCGCTCGATGCGTGCGCTTGCGAATAGGCGATCTCGATCGTGCACAGCACGGCTTCCAGCCGTTCGGCAAAAAAGCGGCTGTCGGGAATTTCGAACATGATCCCGCTGCCGGCGAGTTTCTTCTTGGCGCGTACCAGCCTTTGGGAAACCGCCGCGGGGCTGAGCAGGCAGGCACGCGAGATCTGTTTCGCGCTGAAACCGCAGATGGTCGACAGGGCGAGGGCAACGCGCGAGGCGATGTCGATCGCCGGATGACAGCAGGCGAAGAACAGCGCGAGGCGGCGATCCGGAATCATGCTGCGTTCGCTCACGCTCACCTCCTCGTCAAACGATGCCGCCGGCTCGGCATGTGCGCGCACGACACGCGAATGGCGCAGGCTGTCGACCGCAATTCTTTGCGCCACGGCATAGAGCCACGCCGCCCAATCCTGCGGCGGCGAGCGAGTGGCGGCGGCGCGCACGCATGCTTCCGCAAAAGCGTCTTCGGCCAGTTCGACATCGCCGAAGCGGGCGGAAAGCGCAGCGACGATGCGCAGCCGCTTTGCTCTGACAGTCTCGGCCAGATCGACGCTGTTCGCCAAACCTGTCTTAACCCTCGTCGATACAGGGCCGGATTTCGACCGATCCGTCGCCCGCGAACGGAATGTCCTTGGCGATGGCCATCGCTTCATCGAGCGATGCGACCTCGACAAGGTAGAACCCGCCCAGCTGCTCGCGCGCCTCGGCAAAGGGGCCGTCATGGACCATCGTCTCTTCGCCCTTGCGATGCAGCGTCGTCGCGGTTTCGGGGCCGTTCAACCCTTCGCCGCCAACGATGGCGGAAGCATGCGCTTCACCGAAGGCCTCGTGGCGCCGGATGATCTCGTTCCAGCCATCCTCGTCTTTGTAGTTGGCGTGATCTTCATGGATGAGAAGGGCGTATTTCATCGTAGGTCTCCTGCGAGCCGAGACCGGGAGCGGCCTCGCCTTCAAGACGAATGGGCACCTACCATTTCGACAGCGGCGATGAAAATTATTGCAGCGGTCCGGGGGAACGAATGTTTACCCATCCGTCAGGAGGTCGGTCCGTCGGCTGCGGGCGGGCTTTTGCGCCTCTCCGCCGCATCGCGCTCGCGCCACTCCGCCATGCGCAGGGCCTTGTAGCGGCGCAGCAATTCCACCCGGCGCGGGCGGAAGCTGGTTTCTCCCGCATCGAGGCTATCGATTCGCGCAACTTCGAATGTGCGGTAGTCTTCGCGGAGCAGGCACCAGGCAACCAGCATCAGCGTGGTCGGGCTGTAGGACAGGCCGAGGGGGAAGATTTCGCGCGTGCTGCGGCGGTCCTGCCGGTCGCGATAGGCGATCCGCACGCTCACCTCGTCCCAGCAGGCCTGGCGCAGCAAATCCAGATCGACGGCGATATCCGGGCGCTCCTTTGCCGGACGCCATGATCGCATGATCGCGTGCATGGCCTGGCGTGCCTGCCGGTCGGGCAGGGTGGCGATAATGCGGGCCAGCGCGTCGCGGCCTGCACGGGCAAGGCGCTCGTCGCCCAATTCGTCGAGACTGCCCACCGCCAGCATCAGCGCCTCGGTTTCCAGCCGCGAGAAGCTCTGCGGGGGCAGGGCCGGGTCTTCGGTAAGCGTATAGCCATAGCCAGCCGCACCGTCGATCAGCGCGCCGCCCGCGCGCAAGGTGGCGATATCGCGATAGAGCTGGCGCTGGGAGATCTCGGTCTCCGCCGCCAGCCGCTCCGCAGTGACGGGGAGGACAGCCGCCGCAGCGCGGCGAGCAATCGCATGAGCCGGTCCTGTCGCGCCATCGCTACTGCCTCTTTCTGTCAGCAGGGCAGGCATATCCTGCGCGCATCGCAATCGAAAGGAGAACCTTATGCCGACCCTCTATCACGCACCCGAATCGCGCTCCGATACGGTGGTGACACTGATCCATATGCTGGGCGCCGATGTGGATGTGAAAGAAGTCACCATCCCCCGGCAGGACGGGTCGGGCATGTCCGATCCGGCCAATCCGCATCCCGAAAAGAAAGTGCCCTATCTGGTCGATGGCGACGAGCATGTGCGCGAGCGCGGGGCAATCATGCTGTATCTGACTGATGCCTATCCGCAGGCGAAACTGGGGTCATTGCCGGGCGAGGCGGGGCGCGGGGCCTATCTGTCCTGGCTGTCCTATTATCAGGGCGTGATGGAGCCGCTGCTGATCCTGAAATGGGCCGGGGTGACGCATCCGGTGGTCGAGGACGGGCTGGGCAGCGAAGCGACGATGCTGGAGCAACTGGCCGCACCGCTGCGCAAGGGGCCGTGGCTGCTGGGCGAGCGGTTCAGCGCGGCGGACATGCTGTGCAGTTCGCCGTTCCAGTGGTTTTCCGACATGCTGCCCGAACAGGCCGAAATCCGCGACTGGGTTGACCGCTGTGCGAAGACAGTGGCCGGGCTTGGAACATAATGCGGTAGGCCAAGCCCGCTGCGCCAATCAGCGATAAATCATGAGACGAGCTGCTCCGATGGCGACCGCGTTTGCAGGGAAGCGGTCGACATGGCGAGTCTGCGCCGAGCCGTGATGGGCAAGAATACGGTTATCCGGTCCACACCTCCCATCAAAACACGCGGGTGCCGATCAAGTCGAAGCGCGCGAACTGGGTGATCGCGAAGACAAAGGAGGCGGCGAAGATGGTAAAATGGACACGCCGCCACAGCGTCCACCCGCTGCCCGTCCAGGCGAGCCAGACCCCAGCGATATGGACGATGCACTGGATTGTCAGCGCTACGATCAAGGCGAGCATGATCTTCATGGGTAGGGGTGGGAATCGCAGGTCGTCGGCACCCAGGTCGATATTGCTGACGTCTAGGATGAGGGCGATAAGGCTTGCCGCGAAGGCAAGCCACAGCAGCGCCGAAACCAGCGCGATCCACATCGCCTTGGGCCCTCGCTCTGTCACCTTGTTGGGGCGTCGCCAGCGATACCACATGCCCAGCAGGGTGGTGATCGAGAGGACCATGCATAAGCCGGTGGCAAATAGGAACGGGCGACTGGACTGAAAGAACCCGACCCGTTCGTAGGTTTCCGAGCCGCGGGATCCGTGGATACGGACGATCTCGCCGACCTCGTCCCTCGCGACACGCAGACGCGATCCATCCAGCGCTATCCAGATATCATTGCCGATGGGCGCGTAGCGAGTCGGCATAGGACCGGAGGTGACCAGAAAGCCGTTGTCGGCGGTCAGCGTCATTTCCGACCCCAGCCCCGCAAGGGCGAGCGGTCCGCCGAATGTCCGCCTGTTGGTCCAGTAGAGACCGGCGACTTCCTCGGCGGCTTCGACATCTCCCGCATGTTCGAGATAGCGTGTGACCGGATCGCTGCCGGTGATACGGCGCACGATGGCCACCGCCACATCGACAGGGAGGCTCTCCATAGAGGTCATGTTCGAAGAGGCGAAAACCCCGATCCCGCGATCGGGCAGGACGAACATCCAGCTCAGAAACTTGGTCGCTCCACCGTGGCCGATCGTGTTCTCGCCATCGATTTCATTGAGCATGAAACCCCAGCCCATGTCGTCGCCTCCGGCCGCATCGGCAAAGGCATTGGTCTGCACACGTGCCCATCCTTGTTCCGAAAGCAGGCGATCGCCGTTTTCAAGCTGTGTGCCGCGCAGCATCAATTGCATGAAGGTGGCCGCGTCCTTCGCGTTTATCGCGACTGCGCCTACCGGTTCTTGCGGGCGCACCGGCAAATAATTCGAGACCGTCGCCGTACCGTTCTCCGGGATGTGTGGACGTGCCATACGATCGTCGAGCACAGTCGGGTTCTTTCCCTGCCCCGGATCGTGCAGCGTCGTCGCGTTCATGCCGGCCGGTTGCAGGATACGCATGTGGACGAATTCGAAATAATCCATGCCCGCCGCTCGTTCCACCACATAGGCGGCGAGATTGGTGCCGTAGTTGGAATAGCTCGCCCGCTCTCCCGGCGGGGCAACCAAGCGCGGCATCGACCGCTTCGCAGCGTCACGAAGCGAAATGTCCCGTTCCGAATCCAGAAAATCGCGCAGGCTGTCCTCAAATCCAGCACGGTGAGCCATCAAATCCCGCATCGTGATGGGCTCGTCATAGCTGTTTGGAATGTCGAAACCGTCGAGATAGGTATTGATGTCGGCATCGAGGTCGAGCTTGCCCTCCTCGGCCAACATATGTGCCGAGAGCCAGACGAACAGCTTGGATATCGATCCGATGCGGAACAGCGTATCCGCATCGTTCATGCGACCGCTATCCATGTCGGCCACGCCATAGCCTTTGGCGATGACACCGTCGGGAGTGACGACCGCGACACTCATCCCCGGAGGATCGAGATCCTCGATCTTGGCTGTCACGAAACCATCGGTGAACTTTTCGAGATCGGCGATGCTAGTGCTGCGGACTTGTGCGGGTGTCTGTGCCTGTATCGGCTGTTGCGCATTGCTGGCGGGCACTACCGTCACGCCCGCGATGGCCACAAGCAAGATCATGAACAAGGCGGCGATTCCTAGTCGCACAAATCTTCTCTCTCCACGGGGGCATGAGATCGAACCAAGGCATGCGGCATCATGCAGCGATAAGGGAGTGTCGGTTAAATGGAAACCGGGTATTGGGTTGAAAAAGGCTGCCGGGCTAGTCGAACCCGACGAAACGCGCCGCCTCGTCCACGCCTTTGCGCTCGCTGACGACGGCATTGGCGGGGAAGCTCTCGTCGGGCCAGCCCATGGCGACCGCCTTCATGATCACCTGGTCGTCCGGAATGTCGGCATGTTTGCGCACCACCGGGCTCTGCATGATTCCCTGACTGTTGATGACGCAGCCCAATCCGCGCGACCAGGCGGCGTTGACCAGCGCGGTGGTGACGGCGCCGCAATCGAAAGCGGTATCATCGCTGCCCGATAATTCCTTGTCATAGGTCACGATCACGCAGACCGGTGCATCGAACTGGCGGAAACCGCGCAGCACCCAGTCCTGCCGCTTGTCCTTGTCGTCGCGGGCGATGCCCATGGCGCCGAACAATTGCTTCGCGACGCCAACCTGCCGTTCGCGGTGGACGCCGACGAAGGGTTCGCCGCGGCGGAACTCGCGGCTGTCGGGAACGCCGGCGAGGATGTTCTCGGTATTGCCCTTGCGAATGCGATTCAGCGGCTCGCCGGTGATGACGTGGAAGTGCCACGGCTGCGTGTTCATAGAGGTGGGCGAGCGCATGGCGAGCGTCAGGATTTCCTCGATTAGCTCGCGCGGCACCGGCTTATCGAGATAGCCCCTGATCGAGCGGCGATCCATCACCACCTCTTCATAGGTCATGTCCTGATTGCCGCTCATTCCAACCTCTCCCTTGTCGATGGCGGGAGGCTTAGCGCGCCGACTCGGTCGCGCAAAATCCCCTACGGCCTTGCGGGCAGGCAGGTGCCTATGCCGGGGGCCGGGAAGGTGCGGCAGTCGAGAAAGATCGCTTCCTGCCCGCCCGCACCCGCGGCAACGAAGCTGAAGCGCATGGCGCGGCGTGCCTCGTCGGTCAGCGGCAGGCCGCGCGGAATGGCGTCGGCCTCGCTCCATCCCTGTACGCGGCAATAGCCTTCGCCCGAGCACAGGCCCCGCGCACGTTCGACCAGAGTCTGCGGCGATTCGCCCCTTGCAACGAGAACGAAATGCACGCCCGCGCCCGGCGAGGGTGGCGCGCCCTGGCCGCCTTCGGTCGCCTGCGCCGGGATTTGACTGGTGATGCTGCGCACTGCCTCGCCGCTCTGGAGCAGGGTCGGCAGCGGATTGGCCTCGGCGACGGCCAGAGCCGTCTGGCGCAGGGCCAGGGGATCGGGCTCGGCTCCGCGATAGGAGGCCGAAAGCGCCGTGCGGCTGCCCCAGTAACCGCGCCAGCGGAAGAAGATGTGCGGACCCACCTGTGCCACCTTGTCGAGCCGGTCGCTCCACCAGGGATAGACGTAATCGGCGTGGAAATGCGTGGCATTGCCCACCGGCGCATGGGTTGCCCCACCAAGCATTTCCTCGGCCCGCTCGCGGGCCGTGCGCCAGGCGGCGTCGGAATAGCGGCGGGCCAGCGAACCGTCGCAGGTGAAGCTGAACTGGCATCCGGTGGGGCGCTGCGAGCCTTCGAACACCACGCCGCATACGGTTCCGGCAAAAGCCGGATGGCGCACGCGGTTGAGGATCACCTGCATCACTGCCCGCTGGTCCGCATCGCCGCCACCAGCCTCGGCCATGCCCGCGAGCGCCAGGCAATCGCGCGCGCGGACGCGATCGGCCTCGCTGCCGCGAAAGCCAAAGGGGCTTGCCGTGCCAGGACCTGCCGCTGCGAAGTCGATCGCCGCATTGCGCGCGCGCGCAACGTTCGATTCGAGTTCGGACAGAATGACAGTGTCATCCGCAGCGCCGGGGAGATCGGCGATCGCGATGTCGGGGGTGATTGTCATCGCAACTTCATCGAGGCCGGTTGCTTCAACCCTGGCGTCCCGAGCAAAAATTGCCAAAACCAGAAATGGCAGCAGCACCAGCCCTGCAAAGACGCATACGGGAAAGACATCGCGCAAGGCGCGGCGTGAGACAGGTTCCCCATTCATCCTTGCGATCTAACCGTGGGCTCACCGTCGCACAATATACGCAAGCGGCAGGGATGCTGGCGCTATCGTAGAGTTGCCGGTTCTGTCAGACTCGTGCCAAGCGCAATTCGCGGACCCACATTCCGACGCCCGCCGGGACGAGGAGCCAGGCTCCGGTTGCGGGCATCGGCGCTATCAGTGCGACCAATGACAGCGAAAAGACGAGGACAACCAGCCATCCGAGCGATGTGCCGCCGCGCTCCGCCCGGTCGACCATGACCCCGAAGAGAAAAAGGAAGGGGGCGAACATCGCGAACCAGAACGCCTCGGATTCGATCGAGGCGGGAGGAATGCTGCCCGAAAGCGTATAGGATGCCGCGACGGCGATGCCGACGGGGTAAATAGCAAAAGTGGCTGCCAGATGCAGAAGAGCAACGGCCGCGATCGACAGGCCGATCCACCGCCGCATCACGCCGCTTTCGCCAGCTCCAGATCCATCCGATCCCAGATCTCGACCAGCGCGCCGACAAGCTCGTCCATCATCGCGGGGGTATGGGCCGGGCCGGGCGTAAAGCGCAGGCGTTCGGTCCCGCGAGGCACGGTCGGGAAGTTGATCGGCTGGACGTAGACGCCGTATTCGGCGAGCAGGATGTCGCTGATCTTCTTGGCGCGCACCGGGTCGCCGACCATTAGCGGGACGATGTGGGTTACGCTGTCCATCACGGGCAGGCCCGCATCGCGCATCTTCTGCTTGAGCAATTCGGCGGCGGCCTGCTGGCCTTCACGCTCGACCGAGGATGCCTTGAGGTGCCGCACCGATGCCAGCACGCCCGCGACGAGGGCGGGGCTGAGCGACGTGGTGAAGATGAAGCCGGGCGCATAGCTGCGAATGCAGTCGACGATCTTCTTGTCCGCCGCGATATACCCGCCCATCACGCCGAACGCCTTGCCCAGCGTCCCTTCGATGATGTCGATCCGATGCGCGGCTTCGTCGCGTTCGGAAATGCCGCCGCCGCGTGGGCCGTACATGCCCACGGCATGGACCTCGTCGATATAGGTCAGTGCGTTGTACTTCTCGGCCAGGTCGCAGATATCGTGGATCCGGGCGACGTCGCCATCCATCGAATAGACGCTTTCGAAGGCGATCAGTTTCGGCGTCGCCTCGTCCTCGGCAGCCAGCAGTTCCTCGAGGTGGTGGAGATCGTTGTGCCGGAAGACGCGCTTCTCGCAGCCCGAATTGCGGATACCCGCGATCATGCTGGCGTGGTTCAGTTCGTCGGAAAAGATCACGCAGCCGGGCAGCAGTTTGGCGATGGTCGATAGTGTCGCGTCGTTCGAGACATAGCCGCTGGTGAACAGCAGCGCGGCGTCCTTGCCGTGGAGATCGGCGAGTTCGCCCTCGAGCTGCACGTGATAATGCGTGTTGCCGCCGATATTGCGGGTGCCGCCACTACCCGCGCCGACATCGTGCAATGCTTCTTCCATCGCGGCGATGACCTTGGGGTGCTGGCCCATGGCGAGATAGTCGTTCGAGCACCACACGGTGACCGGCTTCGGGCCATTGTGGCCGGCAAAGCAGCGCGCATTGGGAAAGGCGCCCTTGTTCCGCAGGATGTCGATGAAGACCCGGTAGCGGCCTTCCTCATGCAGTCGGGAAATCGCTTCGTCGAAGATCTGGTCGTAATTCACTGGCGTATTCGCCCGTCGCTGCACCGCCCGTCCGCGGCTGACTGTGAGCCTCGCCCTAATCGAAACGGTTTCAAATCGCTACCGCGATCTTTGCGAGCGACTCGCAAGTCAGTGGGCTGCCGGTGGCGGCTCGAATCCGGGCAGGGGATCGCCCCCGTCGCCATGGACGAACTCGCTGCGCAGGCTCTCGACGAAGGCCGCGAACTCCTCGCGGATCGCGATCCACAGGGCGCGTTCGTCGGGGGAATCTTCTGGAACGGTACGAAGCAGGACGTCGAGCGCCGCATCCACCAGCCCGAGATACCAGCGCGGGGGAATATGCAGCGAATCGTTGTGGTGCACGATGGCGGTTCCGTGGTCGATGCGCGCGGTCGCCGGGTCTTCGATCCAGGTCAGGAGCAGGTAGAGGCTTTCGGCCACCATGCGCCCTTCGAGCTCCGCCGTGTGACCCAGCCCGTGGTGCTCGAACGAGGCCCGCGCATCGGGATGGCGGGCGTAATAGGCGTCGAGCACCGGGCGTGTAACATCACCGCCAACCTCGGCAAGACGTTCGAGGCTTCTTTGAGCGAGTTCGGAGCGGTCGCGCGTCATGGCAGGTCAGAATCTCTCCAGTCGGTCGATACCCCGCTCGGCAAATGCCGGTGCGAGTCTTTCGAAATTCGCCAGCGCGCCGGTAGTGATCGCGCAGTCGCCGGTGCTGCGGGCGAAGGGTTGGCCTTCGGTCAGATGCGCGATCCGCCGCGCGATCCCCTGCGCTCCATGTACGAATTCGACCCCCTGACCGAAGGCTTCGCGCAGTTCCTGTTCGAGCAGCGGGAAATGGGTGCAGGCGAGCACGATGGTGTCGATATCGCTTCCATGCGCCTGCAGCATGAGGCCTTTCGCCGAATCGGCCACGTCGTCGATGCGTACGCGTTCGCCGCGCAATTTGGCCTCGGCCAACGGGACCAGGCCATTGGCACCGTGGCGCAGCAACCGCTTGCCCACCGCAAAGGCATGTTCGAGATCGTCGACATATCTCTGCCGCATCGTTGCCTCGGTGCCGAGCAGACCGAAAACGCCAGTTTTGGTGAGCGCGGCGGCGGGCTTGATCGCGGGCACGGTGCCGACGATCGGCGTTTCGAGCACGTCGCGCACCATGCCGAGCGCGATCGTGCTGGCGGTGTTGCAGGCAATGCAGATCAGGCGCGGCTGGTATCGTTCGGCCATCCGCCCGAGCAGCCCGGCGACACGCGCGGCCACCTCCGCCTCGCTCTTCGTGCCATAGGGCAAGCCCGCCACATCGGCGGCGTAGATTACCGGCGCATCGGGCAGCACCTTGCGCAGTTCGTCCAGCACGGTGAGCCCGCCAACGCCGGAATCGAACAGGAGAATGGGGGAGGTTGCGTCCAAAGCGGATATTCCGTGCGGCCTGAGCTTGTCGAAGGGCCGTACTTAACTTTACAGCACAATCAAAGAGGAAGGGCGTGGCCGCGATCGGGCGCCCGGCAGCGGAGGTTCCCGTGGACGCATTTTACGCAGCATTGCTCGGCTATGTGGTCGGATCGATCCCCTTCGGCCTGTTGCTGACCAAAGCAGCGGGCATGGGCGACGTGCGCCAGATCGGTTCGGGCAATATCGGCGCGACCAACGTGCTGCGCACGGGCAATAAGGGGCTCGCCGCCGCTACGCTGGTACTCGATCTCGTCAAGGGACTCGCCCCGGTGGCAATCGCGGGCCAGCTCTGGGGCGAAGTGGCGATGGCCTTTGCAGCCGGTGCCGCGGTGCTAGGCCACTGCTTTCCCGTCTGGCTGGGGTTCAAAGGCGGCAAGGGCGTGGCGACCAATGCGGGCGTTGCCTTCGGCCTCGCCTGGCCGTTGGGGCTGGCCTATGCCTTCATCTGGCTGAGCGTACTCGCGATCTTTCGCGTCTCCTCGCTCGCCGGGATGGCGGCGGTCGTCGCTGCCGCTGCCGCCGCGCCGCTGTTCGGCTATCCGCAGTTCTTCCCGGTTCTTGCCGCGATCGCATTACTGATCATCTACCTCCACCGCGCCAATATCGCCCGGCTGATGAAGGGCGAAGAACCCAGGATCGGCGGCTCGAAAGAGTGAGCGGCGGGGCGCAGCCCGCACTGTCGCAGGACGAGGCTTTCGCCCGCATCCGCCTGCTACGCTCGCCCAATATCGGGCCGGTCAGCTATGCCATGCTGTTGCAGCGTTTCGGCAGCGCTACAGAGGCGCTGGGCGCGCTACCCGATCTCGGCAAGCGCGGCGGGCGGCAGTACCGCGCTTGCCCCGCCGACAGGATCGAGCGCGAGGTCGAGGCCGTGCGCAAGGCGGGCGCGAAGTACCTGTTTCACGATCAGCCCGATTATCCCGCACTGCTCGGTCAGATCGATGGAGCGCCGCCGATCCTGATCTGGCGCGGCGATCTGGCGCTGGCGTCGAAACCCTGCGTCGCCATGGTCGGCGCGCGCAATGCCAGTGCCGCCGCAGTCAAGCTGGCGCGCGATTTTGCGCAAGGATTGTCCGAAGCTGGTTTCACCGTGGTTTCCGGCCTGGCGCGGGGGATCGACGGCGCGGCGCATGAGGGGGCTTTTCCCACTACCATCGGGGTCATCGCCAGCGGCATCGACATCGCCTATCCCCCACAGCACGCCGAATTGCAGGAGCGGATCGCCGACGAAGGCCTGCTGCTGGCCGAACAGCCGCCGGGCACCGAACCGCGCGGCAGCCACTTCCCCAGCCGCAACCGGATCATCGCCGGGCTCGCGGGCGGAACGCTGGTGGTGGAGGCCGCGGTCAAATCGGGCAGCCTGATCACCGCGCGGCTGGCGGGGGAGGCGGGGCGCGAGGTCATGGCCATTCCAGGCAGTCCGCTGGAAGCGCGCAGCCACGGCTGCAACCACTTGATCCGCGAAGGCGCGGTGCTGGTGCAGACGCCCGAAGACGTGTCCGAGCTGCTGTCGACCTTCGACGGCGAGCCCCGATCCACTTTTCGCGAACCCTCACCGGCCTTCGATTTCGAGCCCGGCGGGTTGGCAGAGACCGACCCGGCCGACATTGCCGGTCTTTTGACAAGCGCGCCGGTACCGGTGGACGAAATCATCCGCCAGTCGGGCGCCGATGCCGGCGCCGTGCACCTTGCGCTGCTCGAACTCGAGATCGCCGGACGGCTCGAGCGGCATGCGGGCGCCCGGGTCAGCCTTTCGCTCTGATGGCGGCGAAATTGGCGCGTTCTTGCAAGCGCGATTCGCAGACGCGTCTTATGGTGAATTCACCAGGTGGCCGATTCGGCCATCGCGATTTTCCGGACTGAATAGCGGGCACCCCCCAACGGCGCTCGCGACGGGCCGCCCGTGTACCTCCTAGGCCGGGCGGCCCGTTCGGTTTTTGGCGCTTGACGCCAATCGGGACCGGTCCCCATTTTCGCGCGTATACGCACGTACACACGTAAGGGACTGTAATTACCCCCATGCAACTGGTTATCGTCGAATCGCCCGCGAAGGCGAAGACCATCGAGAAATACCTTGGCAAGGACTTCAAGGTTCTGGCCAGCTACGGCCATGTCCGCGACCTGCCGCCGAAGGATGGCAGTGTGCGCCCCGACGAAGGTTTCGCGATGGATTGGGAGCTCTATCGGGACAAGCAGAAGCGGTTCAAGGAAATCGCCGACAATGCGAAGGCGGCCGACCGCCTGATTCTCGCGACCGACCCCGACCGCGAGGGCGAGGCGATTTCATGGCACGTGCGCGAACTGCTGGCCAAGCGCAAGGCGTTGCCCAAGGATGTCGAGCGCGTGACCTTCAACGCGATCACCAAACGGGCAGTGACCGACGCGATGAAGGCGCCGCGCGATCTCGACCAGGATTTGATCGACGCCTATCTCGCCCGCCGCGCGCTCGACTATCTTTATGGCTTTACGCTGTCTCCGGTGCTGTGGCGCCGTCTGCCGGGCGCGAAGAGCGCCGGCCGCGTGCAGTCGGTCGCGCTGCGTCTGATCGTCGATCGCGAGATCGAGATCGAGAACTTCCGCGCCGACGAATACTGGTCGGTCATCGCGAAGTTGCAGCATGACGGCACCGAATTCGACGCGCGGCTGGTCAAATATGACGGCAAGAAACTGGAGAAGCTCACCCTCGGGAACGAGGGCAGCGCCATGGCCGCAAAGAATGCGGTCGAGGCGGCGAACTTCACGGTCGAGGAAGTCGAAACCAAGCCTTTCAAGCGCAATCCGGCTCCGCCGTTCACCACCTCCACCTTGCAACAGGAAGCCGCCCGCAAGCTCGGCTTCTCGGCCAGCCATACCATGCGCTGCGCGCAGTCGCTCTACGAGGCGGGCGCGATCACCTATATGCGTACCGATGGCGTGAGCATGGATGGCGGCGCGATTGCCGATTGCCGCAAGGCGGTGGCCGATCGTTATGGCGGCCATGCGCTCCCCGATAGCCCACGCATGTACAAGTCGAAGGCCAAGAACGCGCAGGAAGCGCACGAGGCGATCCGACCGACCAACTTCAATCAGGACCGCGCCGGATCGGGCGATGAAGGCAAGCTCTACGACCTGATCTACAAGCGCGCGATGGCCAGTCAGATGGCCGCGGCCAGCCTCGAACGCACCAGCGTTACCCTGCGCGACGCGACCGGCCAGCACGAGCTGCGCGCGACCGGCCAGGTGGTCAAGTATCCGGGCTTCCTCGCGGTTTATCAGGAAGGTCGTGACGATGCGGAGGACGACGAAGACGGCCTGCTGCCGACGATCGCGAAGGGCGATAGTCCGCTCAAGAAAAGCGTCGATGCGAACCAGCACTTCACCCAGCCGCCGCCGCGCTTTTCCGAAGCCAGTCTGGTCAAGCGGCTCGAAGAGCTCGGCATCGGTCGCCCCTCGACCTATGCCAGCACCATCCAGACTTTGCGCGACCGCGCCTATGTACGGATGGAAAAGAACCGCTTCTTCGCCGAGGAAAGCGGGCGTCTGCTGACGGCCTTTCTCGAACGTTTCTTCCCGCAATATGTCGCCTTCGATTATACGGCGGGCCTGGAAGACGAGCTCGACATCGTGTCCGATGGGCGCGAGGACTGGAAGAAGCTGCTCGAAGCCTTCTGGCGCGATTTCAAGCCCAAGACCGAAGAGGTGATGGAGAAGAAGCCTTCGGAAGTGACCGAGGTGCTCGACGATTTCCTCGCCGATTATCTCTTCCCCGAACGTGCCGACGGCAAGGACCCGCGCCATTGCCCACTATGCGAAACCGAGGGGCGCGAGGGCGGCAGGCTGGCGCTGCGCGGTGGCCGCTATGGCGCTTTCGTTGCCTGCGCCAACTATCCCGAATGCAAATACACCCGCCAGTTCGCCAAGCCGGGCGGTTCCGACGGCGATGACGGCGCCGATGACGGCGTCATGGGCGAGGATCCGGAAACCGGCCTGCCGGTCGAGCGCAAGAGCGGCCGCTTCGGCCCCTATGTCCAGCTGGGCGAGGGCAAGGACGCCAAGCGCGCGAGCATTCCGAAGGACCTCGACGATTTCGATCTCGAATGGGCCTTGAAGCTGCTCAGCCTGCCGCGCATCGTTGGCGCGCATCCGGAAACCGGCAAGGAAATCGAAGCTGCGATAGGGCGTTACGGCCCCTATCTGCGTCACGATGGGAAGTACGGCAAACTGTCGTCGACCCGCGAAGTCTTCGAGGTCGGCATGAACCGTGCGGTCGATATTCTCGCCCAGGCCGCCAATCGCAAGGGCGGCGGGCGCGGCAAGGCCGAACCGATCAAAACGCTGGGCGAACACCCCACCTCGGGCGGCGAGATCAAGGTGATGCCGGGCCGCTATGGCCCCTACGTGACCGACGGCACCACCAACGCCACGATCCCCAAGGATGTGAAACCCGAGGACGTGACCGAGGCGCAGGCGATCGAATTGATCGATGCACGTGCCGCGAAGGGACCGGCAAAGAAGGGGAAGGCCGCGCCGAAGAAAAAGGCCGCCGCGAAAAAGAAGCCTACGGCAAAGAAGCCCGCGGCGAAGAAGAAGCCTGCCGCGAAGAAGGCGGCGGGCTGATGGCCAAGGAACGGTTCGAACGGCACAAGCAGCCCTGGACCGGAGAGGAAGCGGGCCAACTGCGCACGCTTGCCGGAAAGGGGCAGGGGCTGAAGCAAATTGCCAAGGCGCTGGGGCGCAGCGAGGAATCGACCAAGGATTTCGCCAAGAAGAACAAGGTCAAAATTGCAAAGAAACGGTAGGCACGCTGCATTTTCCCGCAACCAAGGCTGACTGACGGCGCGGCATGTTCGAGTCCGTTTCGAGTCCATCGGCGGCGGCGGCGGGCGGCGAAAGTGAAGCCTACTGCGTGAGGTGCCGATGGTTGAAGGCTCCTGGCTGAATACCGCGTCAGGAAGCATACCCACTCGGTCTTAACGCTTCGGTTGGTCTTCCCTGCCATAAGGCAGCCATGCGATTGGCAACCATCACCAATGTGGCCTATGGGGCGACCGTCGCCTTGACGGTCGTATCCGGCGTTATGATGCTTTTGGCATCGAATGCGCATGATCGCGAACGGGCCGCTGTCGAACAGCGCTATCAGCTCGACAAGGCGACCGCCCGTCTCGGCACGGACATCTACGCGATGAGCGAGCATGCGCGGCAGTACATCAATACGGGCGACGAGACCTACGCCGTGGTCTATCGCCGCGACGAGGAGGAGCTGGAATCGGTCGAGCGGCGGATCGAACATATCGGCGATGCCGGTGCCAGCCAAAACGAACTCGCCACGCTGACCGAGGCGATCCGCTGGGCGGATACGCTGCATGATGAACAAGTCGCAGCGATCGCAGCTTACGAGCGGGGCGAGGAAGCGCGCGCGAGGCAGATCCTGTTTGGCCCCGAATACGAACGCGAGCTAAACCGCGCCGAAATGCTGGTGCAACGTTTTCAGAACCAGCTCGACGGGCGCATAGAAAGAGTGGTGAACGAAGCGGCGGCGATTGCGGCCATGTGGAAATTGCTGGCTGAAATCGTGCTGGCGATCACCGGTCTCCTGTTTTTGTGCGTGCTGTATTTTATTTTCAAGCGCCGCGTGCTGCACCCCGTGGTCAGGCTGAGCGATGTGGTCAGCCGGTTAGCTGCCGAGGATTACGCTACCGAGCTACCCGAAGTGAACCAGATCGATGAAATCGGGGACATGGCGCAGGCTATCCGCGTTTTCCGCGAAAACGGCTTGGCACGGCAGCGTCTCCAGGCCGAACGCGATGCCGACAGCGCCCTTCGCGAACTGCTTTCGCGCATGACCCAGCGTATGCAGAGCTGCGATACGTTGGAAGACTTCGAAGACGTGGTGCGCCGGTTCGTGCCGGAGATCGACCCGGGACGGGCTGGACGTCTCTATTTGTTCGACGAATCCCACAACGCAATGGTCGAGGCTTGCACATGGCAGAAACCGGTCCATTCGCAGGCCGAATTCGCGCCCTCCTCCTGCTGGGCTCTGCGACGGGGAATGCCCCACAGGCCACAAAGCGACGGAATAGATGTGCCTTGTCAGCATCTCGCATTGGCGGATGGGGAAATATCCGATTCGCTTTGCCTGCCGTTGATGGCTCAGAACGAAACACTCGGACTGCTCTATCTCGAGGTCCGCGATGACAGCGCAGACGTATTACCGACGCCGGCCAACTATATCGAGATGCTGGCCGAAAACATCAGCCTGGCGCTGGCGAATCTCAAATTGCGCGACGCGCTTCGAAAGATGGCCATGCACGATACGCTGACAGGCCTTTCCAATCGCCGCAGCTTCGATCACGTCATGGAAAAGCTCCGCACGGGCGAGGGGGATGCCGCCGCGCGCATGAGTTGCCTGATGCTGGACGTCGATCATTTCAAGAGCTTCAACGACC
Source organism: Erythrobacter aureus (assembly GCF_003355455.1). NCBI lineage: Bacteria > Pseudomonadati > Pseudomonadota > Alphaproteobacteria > Sphingomonadales > Erythrobacteraceae > Erythrobacter > Erythrobacter aureus. The sequence goes on along the minus strand of NZ_CP031357.1, from coordinate 2,468,328 downwards.
GTTTCGGTCACGAGGCCGGCGACCTCGTGCTGAGCGAAGTGGGCAAGGTCCTGCAAAAAGCCACGCGCGAACCCGAATTCGCCTTCCGCTACGGCGGCGAAGAGTTCGTGCTGCTATTGCCGGATTTCGACAGCGAGCAGGCAGCGGCCCGCGCGGAAGACATTCGTTTGCGGATTGCCGCGCTCAATCTTCACCACGACGGCGAACGGCTCGGCCGGATCACGATATCGATCGGTGTTGCAAGCGTTCCGGAACATTGCGATCTGAGCCAGATGGTCCAAGCTGCGGATGCCGCGCTGTACCGCGCGAAGGAGGGTGGGCGCGACCGGGTCGAACTGGCCCAGTGTCGGCGGGAGATGAGGGGAAGCACCCTGCAAACGGGTTGATCCCGACCGACCCACCGATCGCAGACCTGGTCGCCAATTGCTTCATAGCCTTGCGTAGCCGAACACGAGGCTTGCCGCCAATGCCACCATGCTTGCCGCCAGGGCGATGGCGGCGGGCCGTGCCTCGTGCCTGCCATAGGCCACGGTCACGCCGAGCTTCACGCTCATATTGGCGAGGATCGTTCCCGCGATGGCGAGCGCGGCGAGGCGCGGCGCGATCGTGCCGGGTTCCAGCCCTCCCGCAGTCACGATGGCCGCATCCACATCCATGCTGCCCATCAGCAGCAGCAGGATGGCGATGCCCTGCTCGCCGAATTCGCCTTGCGCCCAGCGCGCGGCCACTGCGGCAAGGGCAACGAAGGCGACGAAGGTCAGGGCGGGCAGCATGGCGATGGGGTTGCCCGGCGGTGCCGGTCCGGTCGTGCTGGGGGCCTTGCGGTAGAGCCAGTAGCTCGCCGCCAAGCCGGCGATAAGCGCGGGCGCCACCACCACCACGAACGGTTCGAGCAGGCTGGTCGCGAGCACCGCGACAAGAATGATGACCCGCAGATACATGACCGCGCTGGCCAGCGCGATCCCCGCATTCTCCGCGCCGCCGCCCAGGCCCGATCCGAGGCGCTGGGCGAAGGAATGGGTGACTGCCGTGGAACTGTAGGCCCCGCCGATCACCACAGTGGCGATCGTTCCCCGGCGCGCGCCGAACATGCGGTTGGCGACATAGCCGACGAAGGAAAAGCCGGTGACGATGACAACCACCAGCCACAGCACACGCGGCTCCCACGCGTCGTATGGGCCGTAGCGGCCTTCGGGCAGGAAGGGCAGTACCGCCAGCGCGATGACCGCATAGCGGGCGAAGGCCTTGATGTCGGCCTCGTCGAGCGCGCCGACCCAGCGATGGGCCTCGGTGCGCAGCGCAAGGATTAGCGTGACCACCGCCGCGCCCGCCACCGCCAGCGCTCCCTGGCCGATTCCCGCGAGGAACCCCAGCCCGAGCGTGACCATGGCCGCCACCGCGCTGGTCGCGTCGGGCCGCCCGGTGTCGAGTACCGAGCGCGAATAACCGATGGCCACCAGCGCCGCGGCGAGCGCGAAAACGATACCCGAGACGATGGGGTATCCCAGCAGGCCGATGATGCCGCCTAGCCCCGCTGTCATGCCGAGCAGGGTGAAGGTCCTGATGCCCGCAACCCGCATTCCCGGCGTTTCGTCGCGCAGCTTCCAGCCGCGTTCGATTCCTATCAGAAGCCCGACCGCGAGTGCTGCGGCGAGCTGGGGTACGAAGTGGGACGCAAGCATGTCCAGCGGAAAATCTCCCGGCTCAGCTCTTCCAGTCGAGCCCCATTTCCTCGTACATTTCCTTGTCCTCGCTCCAGCGCTCGTCGGTCTTCACATGGAGGAACAAATGGACCTTCTGGCCGAGCAATTCGGAGAGTTCCTCGCGCGCGGCCTTGCCGATTTCCTTGATCCGGCTACCGCCTTTGCCGAGCACGATGGCACGCTGGTTGTCGCGCATGACGACGATCTGCTGGTGAATCTCGACGCTGCCATCCTTGCGCTGGATGTATTTTTCCGGGCGAACGGCGCTGTCATAGGGCAATTCCTCGTGAAGCTGCTGATAGAGCTGTTCACGGGTAATCTCGGTGGCGAGCAGGCGCTCGCTGGCATCGCTCACCTGATCTTCGGGATACATCCACGGGCCTTCGGGCATCATCCCCGCCAGCGCTTCCTTCATTTCCGGCACGCCGTCACCGGTCAGCGCGGAGACGAAATAGACCGTCTCGAATTCGACCTTCTCACCAAGCTCCTGCGCCAGCGCCAGCAGCGGTTCCTTCTTCGCCACATCGACCTTGTTGAGGACGAGGATTTTGCGTTCGGGACGCTGGGCAACCTGTTCGAGCAGCGGTTCGAGTTCATGCCGTCGCTGCTTGACCGGATCGACCAGCAGAAGCACCGCGTCGGCCGCTTCCGCACCTTCCCAGGCCGCGCTTACCATCGCGCGGTCGAGCCGCCGCTTGGGAGCGAAGATGCCCGGCGTATCGACCAGGATCATCTGCGTTTCCGCATCGTCGCTTGTGTGCAGCGCGATGCCCATCATCCGCGCGCGAGTGGTCTGCGCCTTTGCGCTGGTGATCGCGACCTTTTGGCCGACCAATTGGTTGACCAGCGTGCTCTTGCCCGCATTGGGCGCGCCGAGGACGGCGACGACGCCGCATCTGGTTTGCGTATCACTCACCCGAATTTCTCCATGAATTTGCGTGCCGCTTCCTTTTCGGCTTCCTGCTTGCTGCCCGCGCTGCCTTCCGCCGCGCCGACCCTGTGCACACTGACCCGCACGGTAAAGCGCGCCGCATGATCGGGGCCGGACCGGTCGATCAGCTCGTATTCGGGCGGCTTGCGCTGATTGCCCGCAGCCCATTCCTGCAACGCGCTCTTGGGGTGTTTCGACTTGCCCGCGCCGCTTTCGAGCGCCGGGCGCCAAAGCAGGCGGACGAGATCGCGCGAGGCATCGAACCCGTTATCGAGGAACTGCGCGCCGAGCAGCGCTTCCATCACGTCGCCGAGGATATTGTCGCTATCGCGGCCACCGTCGCTGCTGGCTTGCTTGGAAATGCGGATATGCGGCGCCAGACCGACACCGCGCGCAATGGTCGCGCACATTGCCCGGCTGACGATCGCGTTGAGACGCTGGGCGAGCTTGCCCTCCGGCGCATCGCTTTGCGCATAGAGCCAATCGGCAATGGACAGGCCGAGCACACGGTCGCCGAGGAATTCCAGCCGTTCGTAGTCGCGCTTTTCGCCCATGCTCCCATGCGTGAAAGCGGCGAACCACAGCGCCTCGTTTTTTACGGTAAAGCCGGTCTTCGCCAGCCATTCGCGCGTTTCAGGGGCGAGGGCGCTCATATGTCGCTTCCGATCCGGTCCCAGCGCGCGGCGGTGAACCAGGTCCAGGGCAGCAGCCACTGCGCGCTGCCATCGGTGGACCACAGCACACGGCTGGCGCGGCCGACCAGCAGGTCTGCATCGACCAGCCCCACACCGCCATCGGGCACGGGCGGAAAGCGGCTGTCGAGCGAGTTGTCGCGATTGTCGCCCATCATGAAAAGCTGACCTTCGGGGACGATTACGGGGTCGAAATTATCGGGATCGATCCGCACGGGCTGGCCGCGCGAATTAGTGACGAACCCGCCCGCGCCATCGGCAAGCAACCGCGCCCCGACCGGGCCGAAGTCGACGATCATGTAGCTTTTGCCGGAAGGCAGCGTCTCGCGGAACTGGCGATAGCGGCAGATCGTGCCGTCGACCACGATGCCTCCATCCCGGCGGCAGCTCGTATTGGCGCTCATCGGAATGTCGGCATAGCCCGCCGCCTCCTTGGGCAGCGGCTCGCCATTGAGGATCACCACGCCATCGCGGGTGGCGATCGTATCGCCGGGCAGGCCGATCACGCGCTTCACGTAATCGGCGCCGGTCACCGGATGCTTGAAAATCGCAACATCCCCGCGCTCGGGCAGGTCGGCGAAAAGGCGCCCCTCCCACAAGGCCACTTCGCCCGGCAGCGAGAGCCTGGAATAGCCATAGGGCCATTTGGCCGCGACCAGATAATCGCCATTGCGCAGGTTCGGCAGCATCGATTCCGACGGAATGGTAAAGGGCGAAAAAATGAAGCTGCGGAAAATCAGCACCGCGATCACCAGCTTGGCCACAAACCACAGGAAACTGCCGAGCGTTTCCTTTTCGGGTTCGTCCTTGGCGGGTGCGGGGCTCGAATTCCTATTCAGCGCTTGCTCTGTCATGCGGGGTTCTCAATCATCGCCGAAGTCCCTAGTCGCCGACCTGCGCACACGAAAGGATTTTTGAGCCATGACTTCTTCCGCCGCGATCTGGGACAAGCTCGAAAACCTGCCGCGCCCGACGCTGGGCGAGCTGTTCAGCGCGGTCCGCGACGGCGGCGAGGGCGCGGACGAACCCGGCGGGGCGGAGCGCGTGGCGATGCTCTCGGACCGGATCGAGCTGGGCGAAGGCGGCATCCTGTTCGACTGGTCGAAGACGCATCTCGACCGCGCGGTAATCGCGGCGTTCGAGGAGCTGGCCGAAGCGATGGACTTTACCGGCATGCGCGCCAAGCTGTTCGGCGGCGAGGTGGTCAACCCGACCGAAGGACGCGCGGCCGACCATGCTACGCTGCGCGGCACGGGCGACGAAGCCAAGGTCGAGGAGGCGATGGCGCTGATCGACCGTATGGGCATGCTGGTGGACGCGATCCACCAGGGCGCGCTGGGCGAGATCGAGCACCTCATCCACATCGGTATCGGTGGCAGCGCGCTGGGGCCGGCGCTGGGCGTCGACGCACTGAGCCGCGATTTGTCCTATTGCGACGTCCACGTCGTCTCCAACATCGACGGTGTCGCGCTGGAAGCGGCCTTTGCCAAGTGCGATCCGGCCAAAACGCTGATCGCGGTTGCCAGCAAGACTTTCACCACCATCGAGACCATGACCAACGCTCGGTCGGCTCTCAAATGGCTTGCCGATAACGGTGTTTCGGACCCCGGCGGCCGCGTCATCGCGCTCACCGCCAATCCCGAAGGCGCGGTCGAATGGGGCGTCGACGAGACGCGCATCCTGCCGTTCCAGGAAAGCGTTGGCGGGCGCTATTCGATCTGGTCTTCGATCGGCTTTCCCATCGCGATGGCGGTCGGGATGGACGATTTCCGCGTCATGCTGGCGGGCGCCAAGGCTGTGGACGAACACTTTCGCGACACCGACGGGGCGGCCAATCTCGTGCTACGCGCGAGTTTTGCCGATCTCTACTACAGCCGTGTGCGCGGCTGCCAAACGCGCGCGGTCTTCGCCTATGACGAACGCCTCGGTCTGTTCCCCGACTACCTCCAGCAGCTCGAAATGGAATCGAACGGCAAGCGCGTTACTGCCGACATGCAGCCAGTGGACGGCCCGACCGCGCCGATTACCTGGGGCGGGGTGGGCACCGATGCGCAGCACGCGGTGTTCCAGCTCCTCCACCAGGGCACGCACCTTATCCCCGTGGATTTCATCGCCAGCGTGGCGCCGGGCGACGAGCTCGACCCTGCGCACCACCGCATCCTGCTGATGAACTGCTTCGCCCAAGGCGCCGCGCTGATGGCGGGCAAGGCGGGAGAGGACCCCGCGCGCAACTACCCCGGCGACCGCCCCTCGGCGACGATCCTGTGCGACGATCTCGACGCCGCCGCGCTGGGCGCGCTGATCGCCTTCCACGAACACCGCACCTTCGCCAATGCCGTGCTGATGGGCATCAATCCCTTCGACCAGTTCGGCGTCGAACTCGGCAAGGCGATGGCCAAGGCGATCGAAAAGGGCGGAGAGGCGTTCGACGCCAGCACCGAGGCGCTGGTGAAGGCGGCCGGCTTGGCCTAGCGCTGTTCGCTTTCCTTGGACGGGATGACGAGCTTGAAGGTTGTCCCGCCCTCATCGGAGGCGACTTCCATCCGTCCGCCATGCGCCGTGGCGATCTGGTCGACGATGAACAGGCCCAGTCCCAGGCCATCGTGATTGCCCTGTTTCGAGCCGCGATCGAACGGTTGAAACAGAGTCTCGAGGACATTGGCAGGAATGGGCGTGCCCGAATTCGTAACCGAGATTTCCAGTTTGTCCCGCGTCGTTATTGCCTTCACCATGACCGGGGCATCGTGCCTGCCGTGATGCAGGGCGTTCGAAAGAAGATTCGAAAGGAGCTGGGCCAAACGATCTGGATCGCACTCCACCGATGTCCCGATCGCAATCTCGCTGCGGATGTCGCGGTCGGGCCTTGCCGTTTTCGCTTCGACAATGACGATTTCCAGCTTCCTGTCGAGGTCCGGCGTCGGCTGGAGTTCCAGCGAGATACCCGATCCCAGCCTGCCGCGGGCAAAATCCATGACATTGTTGATCAGCTCGATCGCGCGATCGATCGTCGAGTCCATGTGGGTGACGATTTCACGATCTTCGGTGTCGAGATTGCCGGAGTCCTTAAGCAGGCCGGTTCCCGCTTTCAGCGCAGCCACGGGGTTACGAAGATCGTGGCCCAGGACCGCGATGAACTGCTCGCGCAATTCGGCCTCGCGATCGCGCTGTTCCGTTTCGGATTCCGCGCGGATTTTCGACTCGAGAAGGTTGCGTTCGTATTTTCGGCGGTCTTCCGCAAGGAACAGCGTCAGGCGCGTGAAAAGATGGTTGTCCGATTCGTCCCGCTTTTCCGATGCATTGGCAATTACGGGCACGAGCCCGTGGTCGCATCTCAAGTCGAGGGCGATCTCGTAAACGAAGCCCTGCAGGCGCAGCAGCGGGGCAAGGTGCGTTTCGTAGGCGATGCGCCCACCGGTTCCGAGCAAGTCGCGCAGGGGTTTCCCGACCAGATCGTCAGCCGATAGATCGAGCCAGCCGAGCAGGGTTCGATTGGCCCGTACGATCGTTGAATCTGGGGCGAGCGACAGGTAGCCGCACGGCGCGTTTTCATAGAGGTCGAGGAGATCCTCGGTCGGGTCAGGCCCGGACATAGTGCCGGATTGCCTGCGCGACTTCATCCGGTGCGCTCAGGTTGGGGCAGTGCCCGGTCGCCTCCAATTGCACGAACGAGCTGTCGGGTACATTCTCGGCGACATATTTGCCGATCTCGACCGGGGCGATGATATCCTCGCTGCATTGCAGAACCAGCGTGGGGACGGGCACCGCCGACAGATCCGCCCGATTGTCCGAGAAGAAGGTAGCCCGCGCAAAATCGCGCGCGACATCCGGATCGGTGTTGCAGAAACTGTTGGTCAGCCTTTCGCCCAGTTCGGGGCGGTCGGGATTGCCCATGATCGCCGGTCCCATGGCGGCCGACCAGCCGAGGTGATTGTTGTCGAGGAATTCGAGCAGTTCTTCGATCTGCTGTTGGTCGAAGCCGCCAGTATAGTCCCCGTCGTCGATGTAGCGAGGCGAGGGGCCGACCATGATTAGCTGCTTGAAGAGATCGGGCGCCTCGATGGCCGCGAGCGCGCCGATCATCGCACTGACCGAATGGCCGACAAACACCAGATCCGGCGTGTCGATCGATCGCGCAACCTCGACGACGTCGCGTGCATAGCCGTCCAGGCTCGCATATTTCGCCTTGTCATATGCGCTCAGGTCGCTGCGTCCGGCCCCGACATGGTCGAAGAGCACGATGCGGAAGGAATCTGCCAACCGGTTGGCCACCGGTTCCCACATGCTCTGGTCGCAGCCAAAGCCGTGGGAGAACAGGAGGGTGGGGGATCCCGAGCCGAAGGTCCGGATATTATTGCGCGTCTCAATCATGTGGGGGATTGTTACCAGCCTATCGGTTAATTCCAAGGTTACACGCAAACCCTCGTACGGCTTGACTTTCATCACGCCCTGCACCACATGCACGCCATCGAAGCGCGCTAGCCAGCGTGAAGCGGCGATGACGTTACATCCATCGCCCCGGCCGCGCCTCGGTTCATCTTCCAAGACTTCCCAATTCACGCGGGTGGTTTCAAACCCCGCGACCGCGCCCGGATTCCGCCTTGGAACCGACGGCGCGCCGCATGTTTAATGCGAGTAATCATGACTCAGTTTTCCGACCTCGGGCTATCGCAGCCCGTCCTCCAGGCCCTCGACCTCAAGGGCTACAATGAACCCACGCCGATCCAGGCGCAGGCGATCCCGCCCGTGCTCGAAGGCCGCGATCTCATGGGGATCGCCCAGACCGGCACCGGCAAGACCGCCGCCTTCATGCTGCCCAGTATCGACCGGCTGCGCGAAGCCGACAGGCAGACGCCGTTTAAGTCCTGCCGCATGCTGGTGCTTGCACCGACGCGCGAACTGGCAGGCCAGATCGCCCAGAGCGCCAAGGATTACGGCGCGCTTGCGGGCCTTAAGGTGCACAGCATCGTCGGCGGCACCTCGGTCAATAAGGACCGCAACAAGCTGCATCGCGGAACCGATATCCTCGTGGCCACGCCGGGCCGCCTGCTCGACCTGATCGACCAGAAGGCCTTCACCCTCGACAAGGTCGAAGTGCTGGTGCTCGACGAGGCCGACCAGATGCTTGACCTCGGCTTCATCCACGCGCTGCGCCGCATTAGCCAGCTCGTGCCCGAAGACCGCCAAACGCTGTTCTTCAGCGCCACCATGCCCAAGCAGATCCAGGAACTGGTCGGCAAATATTGCCGCAATCCGGTCAAGGTCTCGGTGACGCCCGAAAGCACCACGGCCGAGCGGATCGACCAGTTCCTCTTCATGGTCCAGCAGGACGAAAAACAGACGCTGCTCGAAATGATCCTGTCCGAACGCCACCAGGTGCCCGGCAAGTTCGAGCGCGTGCTGATCTTCGCGCGGACCAAGCACGGCTGCGACCGGATCGTGAAGAAGCTGTCGCAGGTCGGCATCCCGGCCAATGCCATCCATGGCAACAAGAGCCAGCCGCAGCGCGAACGCGCGCTCGACGAATTCAAGCGCGCCAAGACCCCGATCCTCATCGCGACCGATGTGGCCGCGCGCGGGATCGACATTCCGGGCGTCAGCCATGTGATCAATTACGAACTGCCCAATGTGCCGGAACAATATGTCCACCGCATCGGGCGCACGGCGCGCGCGGGCAAGGACGGCATCGCCATTGCCTTTTGTGCCGAGGACGAGCGCGACTATTTGAAGGACATTCGCAAGAAGACCGACGCCGAATTCGAGCGCCTGCCGCTGCCGGACAATTTCCGCGCAGTTGTTGAAGGTGTCGGGCCGACCAAGCGCGCGGCTCCCGGCCAGCGCATGGCCAAACCCAAGGTTCGCCCCACCGGCGATGCCGCGGCGCGCCGGTCCAAGCCCAAGAACAAGCACCCCAACCGCGCCGGCGCGCCCAAGCGCGACGGTGCACCCGGTGGCAAGCCGGGCGGCGGTCGTCCTTCGCGCAATCGCAACCGACGCCGCGCGGGGCGTTAATCCGAAGCCAGGGGCGGCTTCCCTGTAACTCCTGCCTTGGCAAATGCGTATGGCGGGCCATATCGCACGCCTGCGCTAATTACGGAGCTGCCGCATGTCCGAGCAATACGATTTCGACCTTTTCACCATCGGTGCCGGTTCCGGCGGCGTGCGCGCCAGCCGCGTGGCGGCGGCTCACGGGGCAAAGGTCGCGATCGCCGAAGAGCACCGGGTCGGCGGCACCTGCGTCATCCGCGGCTGTGTGCCCAAGAAGATGCTCGTCTATGGGGCGCATTTCGCCGAGGATCTGAAGGATGCGCGAAACTTCGGCTGGAAAACCGAGAATTGCGAATTCGACTGGGCGGTTCTGCGCGAAAATGTGCTGAAGGATGTCGACCGGCTCGAGGGTGCCTATACCGACACGCTCGAAAACCACGATGTCGCCATCTTCCATGAACGCGCGGAGATTACCGGCCCTCACGAGATCACGCTGGCGAGCGGCAGGAAGGTCACGGCGAAATACATTCTGATCGCCACCGGCGCTCGGCCGCGCCTGCCCGAATGCGAGGGTGCGGAACATGCCATCACCTCGAACGAGGCGTTCCATCTCGACAAGTTGCCGGAGCGCATCATCATCGCTGGCGGCGGCTACATCGCCAATGAATTCGCGGGCATCTTTAACGAGTTCGGCAGCAAGGTGACGCTGGTCAACCGCGGCGACAAGCTGCTGCGCGGCTATGAGCCCGCACTGGTCGACCGGCTGCTGCAGATCTCGATCATGAAAGGCATCGAGTTCAAGTTCAACACGAAGTTCGAATATATCAAACCGTGCGAGGATGGCGGCTATTTCGTCAAGCTGACCGATTGCGACGAGGAGCGCGTCGACCAGGTGATGTTCGCCACCGGGCGCGTGCCCAATGTGGAAGGGCTCGGCCTCGACAAGGCAGGTATCGAAGTGGGCGACAATGGCGAGATCAAGGTCGATCGGTTCAGCAAGACCAATATCGATCACATCTATGCCGTGGGCGACGTGACCGATCGAGTGCAATTGACGCCGGTGGCGATCCGCGAGGGGCAGGCCTTTGCCGACACCGTGTTCGGCGGGCACGAGCCGCTGGCGGTCGACCACTCCTGCATTCCCAGTGCCGTCTTCAGCCATCCTCCCATCGCGGCGGTCGGCATGACCGAGGGCGAGGCGAAGAACAAGCTTGGCAGCGTCAAGGTCTATCAGTCGGACTTCCGGCCGATGAAGAACGTTCTGGCGGGACGCAACGAGCGCAGCCTGTTCAAGATGGTCTGCGACGGAGAGAGCGGCGAAATCGTCGGCATCCACATGATCGCGCCGGAGGCTGCGGAAATGATGCAGGCCGCCGCGATCGCTGTGAAGGCCGGGCTGACCAAGGACGATTTCGACGCGACCACCGCTATCCATCCGACCATGGCGGAAGAGCTGGTGCTGATGCGCTAGGGCAGCTGCAAAGGGCGGTCCACAGTCCGCCCCCTTGCTACAGGAACCGGGAGGCGGGTGGCTTGGGACTTTTAGCGCAGCCGATCCGTTGCCAGCGCCGCTTGGTCGACCCCACCGCCCGCAATTCCTCCGGCCATTCGCCCCCCATGGCCAGCGCTTCTGTGGCCAATGACATGGCAGGTGAGGTCTGGAGGCCGAAGCCGCCCTGGCCCGCCAGCCAGAAAAAGCCCTGTGCTGCCACGTCGAAGCCAGCCACGGGCAAGCGATCCGGGGTAAAGCTACGCAGTCCCGCCCATTTGCTTGCCAGGCGGGGGATGGCAAGCGTGGTGGCCTCCTCCACCCGCCAGGCGGCGAGCGCCACGTCCTCCTCCTCTGGCTGGGCATCGCACGGGCCGCTTTCGCCTTCGTCCATCGGGCTGGCGAGCAGGCGGCCGCTCCCCTCGGGTTCGATGTAGAAACCGGGGCCGACTGTTTTGGTGAAGGGCCAGGCGGAAACGTCCACCGTCACGTCGAAGGTGATGACCGTGCGGCGCAGCGGGCGGATACCGATCGGAGCCACACCGGCGAGACGCGCCACTTCGTCCACCCATGCTCCCGCCGCATTGATCACCACGCGCGCGGCATAGCTGGTGCCCGGCGTATCGACGATCCAGCACGTGCCATCGTGATGCAGCGAAGCCACCGGCGCCTTGACGGCAACCGATCCGCCCCGCGCGATCAGCGCCTTGCGATGCATTTCGAGCAAGGCATGGGCATCCAGCTTGCGGCCCGCAGGATCGAGCAGCGCTCCAGTGATCCCGCCTTCGCCTTCGCGCAGTACGGGAACATGGTCACGCACTTCGCCTGCCGACAGGCGGCGTGCCTGCGGTGACCATTGGCGATAGTTCACCTCCAGCCGGTCGAGCATGTCTTCCTGTCCATCGAGCGCGACGAACAGCGCGGGGTGAGGGCGGGCGGCGGGCTCTTCCAGCAGCGGCAGGCTCGCCGCCGTCAGCGCCCGCACCAGCGGCGCATCCATGTCGAAATGCGCAAAGGCGGCGCTGCGGCCCGAGGAATGCACACCCGGCGCCGCCTCTGTTTCGCACACGACGACCTCGCCATGGCGCGCCAGCCGCGCGGCCGCCGACAATCCGGCGATGCCAGCACCCACCACGAGGTAGTCGACCTGTTTCATACGCGTCTCCATTGCCGCTCATGCCCTTGCGGCGTAGCCTCCCGCCCGGCAAGAGATAGGGGCAGGCGCGGCAATTGGCGCGATGTTTCGGAAGGGGATTTGCCGGAACGCACACCGCGCCCCATCGTTCGCAGCCTCGTGGAAAAAAGGATAGTGAAAGCCTGATGGACATGAATGGCAAGCGTGTGCTCCTCACCGGAGGCACGGCAGGTATCGGCGAGCAGATGGCGCTCCAACTCAGGGACAAGGGCGCCGAGGTGATCGTGACGGGGCGTTCGCTCAAGCGGCTGGAGGCAATGCGCAAGCGCGGGTTCGAGGCGATCGAGGCGGATCTTCACACCCCGCTCGGCGCCGAGCGCATTCTTCATGCGCTGGGAGACCGCATCATCGATGTGCTGGTCAACAATGCCGGCCAGGGGGTCGACCACGATTTCCGCGAAGCCGCGCCCGATGCGGATGCGGCGGACGATTGCATCCATACCAATCTCAACACGCCGATCCGGCTGATTACCGCGCTTGTTCCGCGGCTGAAACAGCGGCCCGAGGCGGCGATCGTCAATGTCACCAGCGGGCTTGCCATCGCGCCGCGCGCGGGCGGCCCGGTCTATTGCGCGACCAAAGCGGCGCTGCGCAGCTATACGCAGGCGATCCGCGCGCAACTGGCCGATACGAATGTCGCGGTAATCGAGGCGCTGCCGCCGGTGGTCGACACCCAGATGACCGCCGGACGCACCAACAAGAAGATGCCGCCCGAAGAATGCGCGCGGCAGATCGTCCACGCGCTGGAGAAGGGGCAGTCGGAAGCCAATGTCGGCATGGTCAAGATACTGAAGGCGGTTCACTCCGCTTCGCCGGCATTGGCGCGTAAAGTGATGCTGCGGTTTTAAAACACCGCCCCACCCGGGTACGAATCGCGCCGGCGCATTGCCACTGGGCCAAGGGCTCGTCACAAGGCGCATGAAACGAATCGCTGACGGGATATTCGCATGAACATGCTGGCGTCGCGCGGGCAGCTGCGCGCAAGTTTCATTCGCTGGGCACTTTTCACGGTTCCACTTTGCGTGTTGCTGGGCTTCCTTGCGGGGATGTTGGGCAGCCCTGACACCGCCTGGTTCCAGAGCCTCGCAAAGCCGGATATCTACCCCGAACCCAAATGGTTCGGTATCGTCTGGACGATACTTTATGCGATGATCGGCCTGTCGGTGGCGCTCGTCGCTTCGGCTTGGGGCGCACGCGGGCGCACCGCCGCCCTATGGGTCTTCGCGGTGCATTTCCTGCTCAACCTTTCGTGGAGCTATGTGTTCTTCGGGGCGCAGCAGATCGCCGGGGCGCTTTTCCTGCTGGTTGCAATCGTGCTCACCCTGCTGGTGGTCATCGCGCTGTTCTGGCGCGTGCGGAAACTGGCTGCAGTTCTGCTGCTGCCCTATCTCGCCTGGGTCTGCTTCGCGACCGCGCTGAATTACCAGTTTTTGCAGCTCAATCCCGATGCGGATGGTGGCGATCCTGACGGCGCGGTCGAACGGGTGAGGATTTGAATTCTTGTCTTTCGAACCCGCCTCCGCGGGTTCGTCCTCGCTAGACGCGCAGCAAGCTGCGCCCGCTGCGGGCGGCCGGTCGGCCTTGCCGTCCACTGGTCGTGGACGGATCATGCGCGATCAAGCTGTCCTGCGCCGATCCGAGCCGCAGGCGAGGCAAGCGCGACTGCGCGCCCGCAGCGATGCGACCTTCAGGTCGCATGAGCGAGGAAAGCCTAAGGCTGCGGATGCGGCCGCCGGCGCTTGAGGCTAGACAAAAACCGCATCGCGTCCCAAGGGGACGGGATGCAATCTCAGAACCCGTTGATCGCCGATTTCGTCAAACTCGCCAATTCGGCGGCCGGTACGCTTGCCGGCATGGGGCGCGAGGCACGCGATGCCGCGCGCGAACGGGCGAAGGAAACCTTCGGTGGGATGGATTTCGTCAGCCGCGAGGAATTCGACGCGGTGAAGATGATGGCCGGCAAGGCCCGCGAAGAAGCGGAAGACCTCAAGGCCCGCGTCGCGGCTTTGGAAGCCAAGATCAAGTGACCGTCGCCCCTGCGAAGGCAGGGCCACGGATGGTGCTACAGGGCAGCCCATGCACCTCACCGCACCCGCTATATTGATCGCCGCGCGCCCGCATGGGGAAACGGCGGTGATCGCGCGGCTGCTCACCGAAGAGAGCGGAGTGGTTGCCGCCTATGTCGCGGGCGGGCGCGGGCGGCAGTTGCGGCCGGTAATGATCCCCGGAAACGTGGTGCAGGCGGACATCCGCGCCAAGTCGGACAGCCAGCTACCATTCGCCAGGCTGGAGCTGGTGCGGAGCCGGGGGCCGTGGCTGTCCGAACCGCTATCGTCCGCCGCCATCGCATGGGCCACCGCGCTCACCGCCGCGGCACTGCCCGAGCGCAACCCCTATCCCACGCTTTACGCGGCGCTCGGCGGACTGCTCGATGCGATCTGTTCGGCCGATGCTGCGCGCCAGTGGGTTGAGGCGCTGGCCATCTACGAGACGCTGCTGCTGCGCGAGCTGGGCTATGGTGGCGAGCGGCCCGCGATAGCGGACCTTGGGCAGGCCTTGGAAATTCTCGACCGCCAGGAACCGCTTATCGCACGCTACCTGCTTGCCGATACCCGGGCCGACGTCCTAGCTGCACGGCAACTCCTCAGGCAGCGGCTGGCACGGATGATATCCTGATCGGTCATTGCGAGGAGCCGCTGGCGACGAAGCAATCCATGGCGTTTCGGTAGCCGCATTGTCGGTCCATGGATTGCCGCGCGGCCGTGCCGCTCGCAATGGCGAGGTAGTGACTTGAAGATTGCAGTTTTCGCAGGCGACGGGATCGGTCCCGAGGTTACGGCACAGGCGCTGCGCGTGCTCGATGAACTCGCGCTGCCCGGTTTGACGCTGTTAGAGGGCGATGTCGGCGCTGTGGCCTACCGCCGCCATGGGCATCCGCTCCCTCAGGAAACGCTGCAAATGGCCTGCGCCGCCGATGCCGTGCTGTTCGGCGCGGTGGGCGATTTCACCTGTGACGACCTGCCGCGCGACTTGCGGCCCGAACAGGCGATCCTCGGCCTGCGCAGCGAGCTTGGCCTGTTCGCGAACCTGCGCCCGGCGGCTGGCTTTCCCGGCCTCGAACACCTGTCCTCGCTCAAACCCGAAGTCGCGCGCAGCATCGACCTGCTCGTCGTGCGCGAGCTGAATGGCGATGTCTATTTCGGCGACAAGGGCGAACGGGTGAGCGATGGCGGGCGCGAGGGGTGGGACTCCATGTCCTATAACGAGGCCGAAGTGAGCCGCATCGCGCATACCGCCTTCCGCGCCGCGATGGGCCGGAACAAGCGCTTGACCAGCGTCGACAAGGCCAATGTCCTCGAAACCAGCCGGATCTGGCGCGAGACGATCATCGAGGTGGCGAAAGACTATCCCGAGGTCGAACTCGATCACATGTATGTCGACAATGCCGCGATGCAGCTAGTGAAGTCGCCGGGCCAGTTCGACACGATCGTCACCGGCAATCTGTTCGGCGATATCCTGTCGGATCAGGCCTCTGCCTGCGTCGGGTCGATTGGCCTGCTCGCCAGCGCCTCGCTCGGCGAACGGCAGACCGATTATGGCACTTTCGGCCTTTACGAGCCGATCCATGGCAGCGCACCCGACATTGCGGGTGAGGGCAAGGCGAACCCGGTGGCCGCCGCGCTGAGCCTCGCGATGCTGCTGCGCCACTCGCTCGGGCGGGAGGAAGACGCGGCGCGAATCGAGCGCGCGGTCGAGGGCATTTTGGCCGATGGCGTGTTTGGCGGCGACCTCGGCGGCAGCGCTTCGACGGGCGAGATCGGCGATGCGATTGTTAGGAAGCTGGTAACCATATCTTGAGGAATGCGGCATAACCGGGTCATGCAATGGATATGACCCCGGAAACGCAGCCCTCCATAGCCAATACCGTCTCCAGCGCCCGTCCGCTGGACCTCGCCATCATCCTGCCGACGCTCAACGAGCGCGACAATCTCGAACCGCTGGTCGAGCGGATCGAGGATGCGCTGGGCATCTCGGGCTGGGAGGTGCTGATCGTCGACGACAATTCGTCGGATGGGACCAGCGACGAGGCTCGCCGTCTGTCGCTGTCCGACCCGCGCGTTCGGGTCATTCAGCGGATCGGCCGTCGGGGCCTGTCGAGTGCGGCGATCGAAGGCTTTTGCGCCACTGCCGCGCCCTATGTCGCGGTGATGGATGCCGACCACCAGCACGATCCCAGGCTGCTTGTCGATATGCTTGCAGCGGTGAAATCGGGAGAAGCAGAGGTGGCCGTGGCCAGCCGTTTCGCCGAAGGCGCGAGCATGGAGGAATGGGGGCGTCCCGACCGCGAGAAGCTGTCGAGCGTGGCCAATTTCCTCGCCCGCAAGCTGACCGGCGTGGACCTGTCCGACCCAATGAGCGGCTTTTTCCTGCTGCCCACCGCGACGGCGCGCCGCCTGGCGCCCAACCTGTCGGGCATCGGCTTCAAGATATTGCTCGACCTGCTCGCCACTTCCGACACACCGCTCAAGGTGAAGGATTTTCCGATGAACTTCTCCGCTCGCCGCTCCGGTGAAAGCAAGCTCGATCGTGCGATTGCCCTCGATTTTCTCGCCGGTCTTTATGACAAGAGCTTCGGCCGCGTCATTCCCACACGCTTCGCGCTGTTCGGGACGGTCGGGGTTATCGGCATCGGCGTGCACATGGCGATCCTTTATGCCTTCCTATTGATCGTCGGGACGAATTTCGGCTGGAGCCAGGCGGTCGCGACGTTCGGGGCGATGACCTTCAATTTCTGGCTCAACAACTTCCTGACCTACCGCGATCGCCGCCTGAAAGAAGCGGACAAGGTGTTCTGGGGCTGGCTCAGTTTCATCGTGGCCTGCTCGATCGGCGCCTTCGCCAATGTCGCGGTGGCGACCACGTTGTATGATCGCGGCCTTCACGAAGTGCTGGCCGCACTGGTCGGCATCGGCATCGGCTCGGTGTGGAACTACGCGCTTTCGAGCCGCTTCGTGTGGGGCAGGTATTAGGGATTGTTGCGTGCGGTCGGGACATCGGTCCCGGCCCTGCGGTGGCACCAGCCCACTCCCCCACCCGGCCACCCATGGGATCATGCTGAATGGGTGGCCGGGTGGGGAGTGGGCTGGTGCCGCAAGCCTTCGACGGATGTCGAAGGCGCATCCACCAAAGACTCCGGGAGGGGAGCGGGAAGGCACAGCCTAGGGAAGCGCGGCTGCGCCTCACGCACGCAGCGAAAAACTCACCTCCAGCTTTCCAGCCAGGTCCAAACGGCGAAACTGTCAGGCCCTTTCAGCGGCGCACCGCTGATGATGGGATAGAACCAGGCGAATACCAGCACGCTGCCGACGACCGGCGCAAGCGCGGTTTTCCGCCAGCCGTTCTGCCACAATGCGTCGCAGGCCAGCGCCAGCGCGGCGAGCAGCGCCATGCTGGGCAGGGCGTAGTGGTAATAGAACTGAACCGGCTTGCTCGCCATGATCCAGAACCCTAGACTCACGCCATAGAGCGCGACCACGCCCAATGCGGTCCAGTGGCGGCGGACCACGCCGTGCCAGGCGCACCAGGCGAGCGCGGGCAGGCCGAGCAGCATGGTCAGCGGATTGCCGATCAGCATGATTCCGCGCTGCACGCCATCGATCGGCTCGTAGAGATACCAGATCGATCGCGCGTTCAGCACCCATTGCTCCCAGGTCGACTGGTAGGGATGGGGCTTGAGCACCTGTTCCTGCTGCGACAGCATGAACTGGTGGTGGAACAGCAGACCTTCGGTAATCGGGTTCACGCGGAAGAAGAAGGCCGGAAGATAGGTCGCGGCATAGACCGCCAGCGGCAGCACGCCGAGCCACAGCGTCGCCTCGACCAGCGTGGTGCCTGGAACGGGCGCGCCGCGGCGGCTCAGGAACAAACGGCGGCGCCCGGCTGCGGCGCGGACGAAGAAAAAGGCGAGGCCGGGCAGCATGGCGATAACGAGCGCGTTCCATTTGGCGCCCATGGCGAGACCCAGCGCGATACCGGTCAGTGCGAGCCGCCAGCGTCCCTGTTCGGGCTGGCGGATGGCGGCGGCATAGTGCCAGGCCGCGAGGCTGAGGAAGGCGAGGCAGAAGATGTCCAGCATCGCGATCCGCGCGTGGATGAACAGGTGGAACCCCGTCGCCAGCAACACGCCATAGGCAAGCGTGGCAAAGCGGCTCAGCGTGCCGAACCATAGCGCCCGCATGGCGGCGAACAGGGCGAGCGTGCCGAACAGCGTGGGCAGCAGGCGCCAGCCCCAGGGATTGTCACCGAACATGGCCATGCCGAGCGCGATCAGCTGCTTGCCCAGCAGCGGGTGCTCGCGATTGGTGAACTCTCCCATGACCAGCAGCTCGCGCGCGGCGGGGAGGTAGTGGACCTCGTCGAAATAGGGTTTCTGGGCGACGGTGAGATGCGGCAGGCAGGCCAGCCAGAAAAGCAGTGCCAGCGCGGCGCACCAGCGCAAGGGATCCTTGGGTTGCTCGGGCGCGCGGCTCATTGGCAAGCGGCTTAGGAAAGCCGCGCGCCCGCTTCAAGCGGGTTCAGGAAGTTGTGCGCCGTTCCAGCCAGAACAGCCGCGCGACCATCGGCAGCAGGGCGATCGAGGCGCTCAGCCCGCAGGCGATGACCCACAGCGGCACATTCATGCCGACCGCCCGCGCGCGCGGCACGATGAAGGTCAGCGCCACGACCACGCAGATGACCAGGTCGTACCACACCTGCGTGCCCCACAGATTGACCGTGTGGTTGGGCACGAAGCCGAGCACGCCTTCGCGCAGGATCGTGATGGCGCTGAAGACCCAGAAGGCCCCGGCCAGCAGCGCGACCAGAAGGAAGCTTTCTTGCACTTGGCGGCCGAATGCCAGAAACAGTACGAAGGGCAGGGCGCCCGCAATACCGGCGACGAAGAGGATATCGAGAGTGGTCATGATGGGCTCCGATGGCTATGTAGCACTCGCTACACTGGTAGCTCAATGTAGCAGGTGCTACAAGCAATAATGTCCAAGCCCGCCCTGTCCCGCGATGCCCTCCTGCCGCTGCTCGCCGCCCATGTGCTCGAACATGGGCTCGCCGGGGCCAGCCTGCGCCCATTGGCCAAGGCCGCCGGGACCAGCGACCGGATGCTGATCTATCATTTCGGTTCGAAGGACGCACTGGTCGAGGCGCTGCTCGCGCATGTCGCGGCCATGTATGCCCAGGCGCTCGACATGGCCTATCCCAGCGAGCCCGCGGCCAGCCGCAAGGATTGTGCCCAGCGCCTCCTCGCGATCGCCCGGGCGCCCATGTTCGCGCCTTTCCTGCGGCTGTGGTGGGAAATCGTCGCGGGTTCGGCGAAGGGCGGCAAGGCCTTTCGCGCCAGCGCCTCGGCGATGATGGACAGCCAGCTTGCCTGGTTCGAGGCGCACATGCCTCCCGACGATCCCGATCCCAAGGGCGGGGCGAGGCTGGTCGCGACGCTGGTGGAGGGGGCGCTGATGTTCGATGCGCTGGGCCTGGGCGATACCGCCGAAGCCGGGCTTGCCGCCTTGGAAGGCTGACCTGCTTGCCGCACGCACGCGCCATGCTATCGAGCCAGCCATGAAGAAGACTACCGGCACCGACCGTTCGATCACCTCTGGGTGGCGCCCCGCGACTCAGGCCGTGCGGGGCGGCACCTGGCGCAGCGAGCATGGCGAGACCAGCGAAGCGCTGTTTCTCACCAGCGGCTATAGCTATGACGACGCGCAGACCGTGGCCGACCGTTTCGCGGGCGAGGCGGAAGGGATGACCTATTCGCGCCTCCAGAACCCGACCGTCGCCATGCTGGAAGAGCGCATCGCGCTGATGGAAGGGGCGGAGGCCTGCCGCGCGCAGGCGAGCGGGATGGCGGCGATGACCACTGCGCTGCTGTGCCAGCTTTCTGTAGGAGACCATGTGGTCGGTGCGCGGGCGGCGTTCGGCTCGTGTCGCTGGCTGCTCGACCATCTGCTGCCGCGCTTCGGGATCGAGACGACGGTGATCGACAGCGCCGACGACGACGCCTGGGAGGCCGCGATCCGGCCCAATACCAAGGTCTTCTTCTTCGAAACGCCCGCCAATCCCACGCTCGACGTGGTCGATCTCGCGCATGTTTGCGGCGTCGCGCAGGCGCATGGCATTACTACGGTGGTCGACAACGCCTTTGCCACCAGCGCGCTACAAAAGCCGATGGATTTCGGCGCCGATGTGGTCGCCTACAGCGCGACCAAGCTGATGGATGGGCAGGGCAGGGTTCTGGCAGGCGCGGTCTGCGGATCGCAGGAGTGGATCGACGAGGTGCTGCTGCCGTTCCAGCGCAATACCGGCCCCAATATCGCGCCGTTCAACGCCTGGGTGGTGATGAAGGGCCTCGAGACGCTGGACCTGCGCGCGCGGCGCCAGAGCGAGAACGCAGTCGAACTCGGCCAATTCATGGAAGGCCGCGTACCGAAGATGCTGCATCCCGGCCTGCCCAGCCACCCGCGCCACGATCTCGCAAGCAAACAAATGGTCGCGACCGGCCCGATCTTCGCCCTCGACGTGGGCGACCGGGCGACGGCTTTCGGCATTCTCGATGCGCTCGAACTGGTCGATATTTCCAACAATATCGGCGATGCGCGCAGCCTGATGTGCCATCCGGCCAGCACAACCCATGCCGGCATGACGCAGGAAGCACGTGACGAGATGGGCGTGACCGAGGGCCTGCTGCGCATCAATGTGGGGCTCGAGGATGTCGAGGACCTCAAGGAGGATATCGACCGCGCGCTTGGCGCGGCGGGGCTCTAGTCGGTTTGGTCCAGCTCGCCCATGTCCATGGTCATGCGCCCGCTCGAAAACTGCATCAGCACCGGCAGATCGTAGGCGCGCCGCAGCCGGTCGCACTGGGCGAGCGCTTGCGGGTCGGGTTTGCCGTTCTCGCTATAGACGTCGATCATCACCGCCCAGCCCGTCTCGGGTGAACCGCCTTCGCCATTGGTATCGAGCAGTTTGCGCGTGGTCTCGTGCCCGATCCGCCGCCGTTCCATGAACTGGTCGTGGCTGTAGGGAACATCGTAGAGCACCTTAACCGGAACGCCTTTGGCGCGGTCGCCCAGCGGAGGGGGATTGACAGGCTCCGAGCCCGTCACCGCGATTTCATAGACCAAAGGCGGCGGCGCATCGGGAAAGATACGCTCCGGCCCCGGCGTCCAGTCGTAGGTCAATGTGGCATAGGCCAGCCGGTCGCCGAGTTCTTCGCGTGCCCAGCGGCCGAGCCAGAAACTGTCGGAACGCACTTCGCGCAGCCGGGTTCGCGTGGCCGGGTCCTCGACCCATTCGGGCCGCTCGAACTCGCGCTTGAGGCACGGTACCTCGGGGTCTTCGGCAAAGGCCGCCCGATCGAGCATCCATTGCAGCTTTTCCGAATAGGGATCGGATGATGCCGCAGGCACATTTCCGTTCGCGCCGGGGGAGGGGCCGGCGGAAGCAGGCGAACTGTCGCCAGAAGGCGATGGCGCGCTGCAGGCGGCCAGAAGCAGAAGAGTGGGTGCGGCACGGGCGATCATGCCGTCTCAACTGCCGAGTGCGAAAACGGTTGCCATGCGTGCGCCACGGATCGACGATGATGGACTGACCTGGGCTCTCGAATAGATCTGCGATTTCGCCGCGCCCAACGGCTATCCAGCCTGATATCGGCCGACGGGGCTCGAAACACTCGACCTGTGTCCCCGGTGCCGGAGCGACAATGCGTTCGGGCTGGTCGATACCTCCCAACACAATCGGCGATGCGCGCAGTCTGATGTGCCACCCGGCCAGCATCGCCCATGCGGGCATGACGCAGGACGATCACGTTTGCATAGGCGTGACCGAGGGCCTGCTGCGGATCGATGTGGGGCCGGAGGATGTCGAGGATGTGAAGGAAGACCTCGACCGGGCGCTGTCCGCCGCCGGGCTTTAGCGCCGCCAGTTATTGCGGATCGCGATCCGTTCCAGCTCTCCGCCCAGCGCATGGGCGCTCGTCATCGCCACGGCACAGCGCGCATCGTCGGTCAGCACGCCGTGAACGTCGAGACCGGCGCCGCCGATAAGCGCCATGAGCAGACCTTCGTCGCGTGTCATTCCGGTCGCGCAGCACGGTGCGAGCAGAATCCGGCGCTGCGAGGTTCGGGCCAGATCAATGACCAGCGCCCGCGCCAGCACCAACACCTTGCGAAATTCCGCACCGCTTGCATCGAGCGCCAGCATGGTTGCGCGGGCATCGTGCAGTCCGTGTGCCGCCAGTCGCCGCATGAGAATCAGCCCGAGCGTCTGGTGGCGGCGGGCGGGCAACGGCAACTCGAGAGCGGTCGAATCATGCGAACGGGCCATGCGATCTCCTTTGCAGCCCTTCTACGCTAATGCGAGTCATTCGCAAGTAGCGACTGGATATGATCCGTATCGTTTGGCACCCTTTTTCGATAACGTGCCTTTATCGTCTGCGGGATGCTTCGCAGGCCACCCCGTCATTGTCGCGGTCCAGCGCTCGCCGATATCCTGCCTCTCCTCGCCGGATCGGCGCTGCGCCTGCCGCCCGGGCGGCATCGCAGTTTGGGAAATAGACGCCGCCCCTGATCTGCGATGTGGGTGGTTGAGGCGTTGCGCGCCGGTTGCGGTGGCAGTGATAATCGCCCGTCTTGCGGTTGTTATGGCATCCTTGCGCATTCAGCCCGCCCGGATGCGCCAGCGCGGGCGGTGGCGGAGCGGCCAGCAGCGCGAGCGGCAGGAGGAGGGCGATGCCTTTCATCCTCGCAAGCATAGCATCAAACGGCTATCGGGGGGAGCGAGGGGAAACGAATGGCTCGGAAGACCATCGAATACATTTTCGATTTCGGCGCGCCGAATGGCTATCTTGCATGGTATCCACTGAAGGATATCGCGGCGCGGACCGATGCGCGCCTGGTGGTGACGCCGGTCTTTCTCGGCGGGATGCACAAGCTCACCGGCAATGCCCCGCCGATGGTGCGCGATGCCGGGGTGAAGGGCAAGGTCGCCTATGCCGCGCTCGAATTCCAGCGCTTTCTGGACGGTCACGGGATGGACAAGTTCAGGATACACCCCGCTCTGCCGTTCAATTCGATCCTGCCCCAGCGTGTACTGGTGGCGGCGGGCGACGAGGCGGAGCGACACGCCATCGTCGAAGCCCTGCTTCCGGCGGTGTGGGAGCGTAATATCGATTGCGGCGATATCGAGGTGGTGGGGCGCGAACTGGCCGGGGCAGGGCTCGATGCGGAGCGCTTGCTCGCCGCCACGCAGGATGCGGCGGTGAAGGCGGAACTGGCGGACAATACCGAACAGGCGGTTGCGCGCGGGGCTTTCGGCATTCCGACCTATTTCGTCGACGACGAAATGTGGTTCGGTAAGGAACGCCTCGGCCAGCTCGAAAGCTATCTGGCCGGCGGCCGGCCCTAACGCGGCGCAGCCAGTCGTCTTCGGTTCGCCGGATCGGCGAGGCCGGGGTATCGCGGCAAAAAGGCCGGAATTTCGCGGTTGATCGAGCCTTACCGAGAGGAACGCCGGGAGGGCAGGCGAGACGCTTAAGGTGGAAAATCGCACGGTTTTGCTTGCACAGCTTGGCAGGTGCTCTAATTTGGGTTTGTGATGAAAGAGCTCTTCCAACATGCCGCGATTACCGATGGGATTACGGTTCGCGTCTCGGTGAATTTCCTGCCCGAGCAATCGCGCCCGGAAGCGGGAAAGTGGTTCTGGGTCTATCACATCCGTATCGAAAACGGCTCTCACGAGCGCGTCCAGCTTATGACCCGGCATTGGCGGATCACCGACGGGGCCGGGCTAGTCAGCCATGTCGATGGCGATGGCGTGGTTGGCGAACAGCCGGTTCTGATGCCGGGGCAGAGCCATGATTACGTTTCGGGCTGCCCGCTCGACACCCCTCATGGCTCGATGGAAGGCTTCTACACGTTCCGCGGCGAGGATGGCTCTCCGCTGGAAGTGCGCATTCCGTATTTCCCGCTCGCCGCCCCGGCAACCGCGGATTAAGCCTCGCGGGGGCGCACCGCTTACCCGTCCTCTTCCTCGTCCAGCCCCGAAAACTCGAAATTGCCGATCTTGATCTTGGGGCTGAGGTCGAGCCAATTGGCGAGCACTTCGAAATCCAGGGTCGCGGGATAATTCGCCAGTGCGGCGCGGCTTTCATGGAGGCGCAGGACCAGGCGTTTTTTCTTGCGGCGCAGCGCGCTGGTGGTGAGCGAGACCTTGCTTCCGCCACCCAGCCTGCGCGCGAGGCGAAAGCCGAGGCCCCAGGTCATCCCTTCGCGCAGATCGTCGTCGCTGGCGAGCTCGCGCAGCTTATCGGGTAATTCGGTACGTCCCATGCTGCCGAACAGGGCGGCGCAGATCATGGCCCGGCCGCGCGCGTCGAGGTCGATCCAGCGTTTGCCCAAGGCCCATTCGATCGCGTGGCTGCTCCGCAGGTTCGGCTCGACTCGCTGGAGCGCGCCGGACAATTGCGCCGCGGCCAGCCGCAGGCGTTCGTTCACGCGGCCATCGCCATCCGCCAGCTCCACCGTCCAGGCGGCGAGCAGAGCCGCTTCGGTGATCGAGGCATCGCGCGGCCCGGCATAGGCGGCGACCCCGGCAAGCAGCGGATCGGCGCGCATCTGCGCCGGATCGAGCCGGGCATAGAGCAGCCCTTCGCGGATACCCCAGGAGGAGAAGACCAGCTCGTCCGGTTCGACCGCGTCGAGCAGCGGGCGCAGCAGGGCGGCGGCATCGGGCAGATAATGCGCGCGCATCGGAGTGATGCCGCTGATGTCCATCAACGCTTCCGGCTTCGCCGCGACCAGCTCGCCGGCCAGCCGCCGCGCATCGTCGGGTGCCAGGGTGAAGCCGTGCGGGTCGGTCAGCGGATAGTCGAAATACCGCATGGCATAGGCCGCCAGCGCCCGCCAGGTGCCGCCGATCATATATATCGGGCCGGGATGCGCGACAGCCCAGCCGACGCCGGCGAGCCGATCGTGCACATGCCGGGCGAAGGCATCTTGTCCGGCGGCGCGCAGCGCGGGCAGGCGCAAGGTTCCCAGAGCCAGGCTGGCGGCCTCGTGACACGCGTTCTTGGCGATGGAAACGAGTTCGAGGCTACCCCCACCGAGGTCCGCGACCACTCCCTTTGCGCCGGGAAAGGCTCCCAGCGCGCCCATTGCCGAGGCGCGGGCCTCTTCCTCGCCCGACAATAGCCGTGGTTCGAGCCCGAGATCGGCGACCCGATCGAGGAATTCCGCGCCGTTCTCCGCCTCGCGCGCGGCGGCCGTCGCGACCGTCTGGACATCGTCGATCCCGAGATCGCGGATGATAAGCGCATAGCGCGCCAGCGCGCCCAGCGCCTCGTCGGCGGCTTCGTCGGGGATGCGGCCCGTCAAAGACAGGTCCCGCCCGAGCCGGGCGGCGACTTTTTCGTTCCAAACCACTTCGGGCGCGCGTCCGGTGCCTTCGTAAATGACCATCCGTACGGTGTTCGAACCGATGTCGATCACTGCCCGCGGAGGCTGCATCAGTCGACGCTGCCACTTGGCCGAACGCGATTTGTTCACGTGGTGCCGTCCCGCAGCGTCAATCGCGGGACTTCGTGATCGGCAAGCGCGGCACCGCGGCCCGAAAGTGATGGATTGGCCATGAAATACTGGTGGCAGTTGAAGCCGCCATCTCCCTGTCGCATACGGTGATACTGGCCGTCCGGCTCCAGTACCCAGCTTTGTTCGGTATCGAGGATATTGGCCAGCATGACCTGTCCCAATACCTGATCGTGCACGGTTTTGTTGGTGATCGGCACCATCACCTCGACCCGGTGTTCGAGATTGCGGCTCATCGCATCGGCGCTGGTCAGGAAAACCTTGGCCTGGCGGCTCGGCATCGTCTTGCCGTTGGCAAAGGCCCAGACGCGTGAATGTTCGAGGAATCGGCCGATGACGGATTTGACGCTGATATTTTCCGAAATGCCCGGCAGCCCCGCCCGCAGGCTGCAAATGCCGCGCACCACCATGCGGATTTCGACCCCCGCCTGGCTCGCTTCGTAGAGCTTGTCGATCATCGCCCGGTTGGTGATCGAATTGAGCTTGACCCAGATGCCTGCCGGCTTGCCCGCTTTCGCATTGGCGATTTCGGCGTCGATCAGTTCGTAGAGCTTTTCCTGCAGGCCGATAGGGGAAAGCGCCAGCTTCTCGAGATCGTCGGGCTCGATGTAGCCGGTGATGAAATTGAACATCTTGGCGGCATCGCGCCCCAGCGCCGGATCGGCGGTGAAGAAGCTCAGGTCGGTGTAGATCTTCGCATTGACCGGATGATAATTGCCCGTGCCGAAATGGCAGTAGGTACGGTACCCGTCCTCCTCGCGCCGCACGACCAGGCTGACCTTGGCATGGGTCTTCCAGTCGGTGAAGCCGTAGATCACCTGCACCCCGGCGCGCTCCAGCTCGCTCGCCCAGTGGATGTTGCGCTCCTCGTCGAAGCGGGCCTTCAGCTCGACCACGGCGGTTACCGCCTTGCCGTTCTGCGCGGCCTCGATAAGCGCGGCGATTACCGGCGACTGATCGCCCGCGCGGTACAGCGTCTGCTTGATCGAGACCACCGCCGGATCCCGTGCGGCCTGGCTGAGGAAATCGACCACCACGTCGAAGCTCTCGAACGGGTGATGAATGACGATGTCCTTTTCGCGGATGGCGGCGAAGCAATCCCCGTCATGTTCCAGGATGCGTTCGGGATAGCGCGGACTGAAAGGTTCGAACTTGAGGTCCGGGCGCGGCTCGTTGCAGATCGCCGAAAGGTCGGCAAGGCCCAGCATACCGCCGGTCTTGACGACCATCGCCTCTTCCACCTCGAGCTGTTCGCGCAGGAGCGTTTCGGCCACTTCGTCGCAATCGTCGTCCAGTTCCAACAGGACGGCGCGCCCCCGGCGGCGACGTTGAATGGCGGTGCGGAAATAGCGCACCAGATCCTCGGCCTCTTCTTCCACTTCGATGTCGCTGTCGCGGATGACGCGGAAAATTCCGTCCCCCAGCACTTTGAAGCCGGGGAATAGCTGGTCGGCATATCGCGTCACGAGCTGTTCGATCGAAACGTATATCGCATCGTCCCCCGGCACGCGCACGAATCGCGGAGCGCCGCTGGGGATCAGCACCATTTCGATCAAGTCCGCCTGGCGCTTCCCGCGCTTCAGCCGAAAAATCACCCCGATCCCCTTATTGGCCACGAAGGGGAAGGGGTGACTGGGATCGATCGCCTGAGGGGTGATGA
This sequence comes from Erythrobacter aureus, assembly GCF_003355455.1. NCBI lineage: Bacteria > Pseudomonadati > Pseudomonadota > Alphaproteobacteria > Sphingomonadales > Erythrobacteraceae > Erythrobacter > Erythrobacter aureus. The sequence continues at coordinate 2,441,039 of NZ_CP031357.1, read as the reverse complement.
GCGGCAGAATGTCGCTTTCGAAATACTCGGCCAGCCAGTTCTGCTGGCTTTCCGGCAGATCGTCGATCGCGGCGATCAGGATACCTTCTTCGGCCAGCAGGCCGCGCAGCGTCTCCAGGCTTTCCTGTTGTCGGTCTTCCAATGCCGAAAACTGTTCGCGAATGGCGGCAATTTGCTGGCGCGGGCTGGTGCCGTCGATTCCCTGGGTTTCGATTCCGCGCTGTACCTGGCCTTCGAGGCCGGCGACGCGCACCATGATGAACTCGTCGAGATTGCTGGCCGAGATCGACAGGAACCGCAGGCGTTCAAGCAAGGGATATCGCTCGTTCTCGCTTTCGGCGAGCACGCGCCGGTTGAACGAAAGCCAACTGAGTTCGCGATTGGTATAGCGGTCGCCCCGCGCTGGCGGCGCGTTCGTTCCGGCGTCATTGGCCGGGGTGGTCCGGGCAGCTTCGGCAGTCATGCGGGTACGGTTGCGGCCATGGGCCTCGATTGTGACGGTCGGGTTACAGAATGCTTGAAAGGCGCGCTAAAGGAAAGGGTTGACAGACGCACCTTGTTTCCTGGGCGTGCCGCATTTATGTCGCATCGCACCATGAAGCGTACCCATCTGCCCCTGAACGCCTTGCGCGTCTACGATGCCGCCGCAAGGCATTTGTCCTTCACCCGCGCCGCGGACGAGCTGGCGGTGACCCCGGCAGCGGTCGGCCAGCAGATTCGCGCGCTGGAGGATCATCTGGGCACGGTGCTGTTTCGCCGTACCAGCAAGGGGCTTGAACTGACGCAGGAAGGGGCTGCCGGGCTCGATGCGCTGCGAGAAGGGTTCCTCAAATTCGAGGAAAGCGTTTCGGCGATGCAGGCGGGGCAGGCATCCGACAGCTATACCATCGCCTGTCCACGCGAATTCTATGCCCAGTGGCTGGCACCGCGCCTGGCGAAGTTCGGGGAAGCCAATCCGGAGATCAAATTCACCTTCGTCGCGGACGAAAATGCCGACTTCACCGAAACAAATCTCGATTGCGCGATTCGCCTGGTCGACGGGCCGGGTGACCTGCAAGGCATCGAACTGGACGAGGCGCGCCGTGTTACCGTGGCGCGGCCCGGGGATCAGGGCGGCGCGCCCGACCAGTGGATCGACTGGGGCCTTCCGCTGCAGGACGGTATGGCGGCGCATGTGACGGTTTCCAACGCAGGACAGGCTTTGTCCTCGGCCCTGGCCGGCCTGGGCAAGGCAATTCTGCCCGAACTCCTGGCGAAGGAATCGATCGAGGCCGGCAAGCTCGAGGTGCTCGATGGACCGCACACCGGTACGCGGGCCTATTGGCTGGTTGCCCCGACACCGCAATGGCGGACCAAGAAGGTCAAGTCTCTGGTATCGTTCCTTTCGGCGGGGTGAGGGGTCGGTGGGGTGAGGGGCTCTCGGCGACTGGCCGCGACATTATTGCCGGGGATCAGACCCTTGTTTTTTAACGACTATAATATGCTTTACCGGGCGTAAACCATAATAGGTTCCGGATTATTTCTGTTTTCCCTGGATAGGGCCTGATGGGCTGAACAGGGACAAACGGAATGACGGGCTTTTTCCGAAAGCTTATAGCGGATCAGCAAGGCAACACGCTGGCGATTTTCGCCGCCGCCCTGATTCCGCTGACCATCGTCATCGGCAGCGGTCTGGATTTGAGCATCGCATACATGGCCAAGGCCAAACTGCAGAACGCCTGCGACGCCGCCGTGCTGGCAGGCCGCCAGTCGATGAATGGCTCGACATGGTCGGATGCCGTCGAGGAAGAAGCGAACAGGTTCTTCGATTTCAATTTCCCCGATGGCACGCTCAACACAAGCCCTACCGCGTTCAGCGTCACCCACAACCAGGTTAACACGGCCGAAATCATCGGGACCGCCAGCACGACCGTGCCGACTTCGCTGATGTTCATCTTCGGTTACGATCGGATACCGATTTCGGCCAGTTGTGACGCAACGCGCGATTTCGGCGCGAATGACGTCATGCTGGTGCTCGACGTCACCGGGTCGATGAACGAACCGCCCAGCATCGGTGGCGATCGCCGGATTGTCCGGCTGCGCCGAGGTGCGATCGGTCTGTTTCGCGCTTTGCAGGACGATGGCGACAGATCGACGACCCGGTTCGGCATCGTGCCATATTCGCAAACCGTGAATGTCGCCCGCCAGCTCCGAAACCGAGATATTCTCAGGGAACAGCTCTACCCGAGTGGCGCATACCGTTGGAGGTCTTGCCGACAAGAATACAGCTTTTGGTGGCGAAGGTGGGATACCTCCTATTGCGGGAGCGTGGGAACCTACAATAACTATGGCGATATTCCCTTCGTAGGATACCGGAATGTTCGTAGGGGGGTCCGTGATTTTGGCCAGGTTCTCGGCTTGGTCTATCGGGGGGAAGCCTTGATAAATATCAACAATTCGAGCTGGGGCAGCGGCGGCGACGAGAATGGGAACCGCCAAAGATTCCGTACCAGTGGTGATGGTTGTATCGAAGAACGCGCAAGCATCGGATCGCCAAGCAATCCAATCCAGATCACTACGAATGTAACTGCTGATGATATCGACCGGGCTGCAGCCAATGGCAACGATGCAGCGCTTCAATTCGGTCGTTATGACCCTGGCGTTCTACCATCGGGCATAGGTATTGGGTTCGCTTCTTGTCCGTCAGAAGCATTGAAACTGGATACCTACGATTCAGAGCAAGCCTTCCAGACTGCGATCAACAATACCACCGCGAGAGTGGGAGGTTGGACGTATCATGATATCGGTTTGCTATGGGGCGCGCGCTTCCTGTCTCGCACTGGCATATTCGCGGCGGACAACCCCAATGCGGCCGGAGCTTTGCCGATAAACCAGCACATGATTTTCATGACTGATGGCGAACTGAGGACGGACAACAGCGCTTATTCCGCATACGGCGTTCAACGCTTTCAAAACCGTGTGAGGGGCGCTGGCACGCTCAATGAAAGGCACGCCGAGCGGTTCCGGTCGATCTGCAACGTGCTGAGAGCGCGGGGGGTGACGATCTGGATCATCGCCTTCGACGTCAATGCCGATGAAGCCGTCGAAAACTGCGCGACGAGCGACGAGCATTTCTTCAACAGCGATGGTTCCGATCTTGAAGAGGTCTTCGCGGAAATCGGTCGCGGTATCGGCAGTTTGAGATTGAGCCGCTGATGCGTCAGACCCCTCTCATTCACCGGCTCCGTATGGATGAACGCGGTGCGACCATCGTCGAATTCGCGATGATCGTAGGGCCGATGTTGCTGCTGCTCCTGGGCGGACTGGATCTGGGTTATCAGAGCTATGTCCGCTCGACCATGCAGGGTGCCTTGAACGATGCGGCTCGTACTGCTTCGGTGGAAAATCCGGTCCTCGGCGTATCCGGGGATACGGTCGAGGCACAGGTCGAAGCCCTGATCCAGCAGACTGTATCGCATATCGCGCCGAATGCCACCATCGCCGTTACCCAGAAAAGCTATTTCGATTTCTCCTCCATTGGAAATCCCGAGCCGTTGATGCGGGATAACAACGGAAACGGTCAGTACGATGCCGGTGACGACGATTGTTTCGAAGATTCCAATGGTAACGGCAGGTACGATACCGATGCCGGGTCGGACGGTATTGGCGGAGCGGACGATGTGGTTCTCTATACCGCGACCATTTCGGCTCCGCGGCTGATGCCGATCCATGCCTTTATTCCCACGCTGGGATCGACCATCGAATACACGCTGGAAACGGCAGTGAGGAACCAGCCATACGACCGGCAGGCAGCCCCGGCGGTGATCTGTGGGTAATATGCTGAAAACCCTGCGCCAGGATACACGCGGCCTCGCGCTGATCGAATTTGCCTTTGCAGCGCCGATTTTCCTCACACTGGTGCTTACCGGGCTGGAATTGTCCAACCTTGCGCTCGCGAATATGCGGGTGAGCCAGATGGCCATGACCGTAGCCGACAATGCCGGACGCGTGAATGCGGGCATCGACGAGGCGAATATCTACGAAGTTTTTGCCGGGGCCGCGGTGATCGCCAAGGGGCTCGATTTCGAATCCAATGGGCGGATGGTGCTCTCCTCTCTGGAGGACAACGGTAGAAGGAACAGAGGGGCCGGGCAGATGATTGGGTGGCAGCGCTGCTGGGGCGGGGATACCTCGATCGAACCCGCTTATGGCGAAGAAGGCGACGGGCGCAGGGATGCCAGTCTGGCGGACGGTTTGGGCGCGGAGGGCCGCAGGATCACCGCGGCTCCTGGCACGGCAGTGATGTTCGTGGAAGTGACCTACGATTACCAGCCGCTGATCTCGACCGGGTTCTTCGACCCGCCAAGGATCCGCCACGAAAGCGCCTTCAATGTGCGCGGGCGGCAGAACAATCGGATCAGTAACACGCAGAGGCTCGCCGTGATGAGCTGCTGACCTGCCCGGGCGCCCACGCGCCTTTGCGGGCCGCGATCCTCGGGCGGGCGTTCGGGCCTAGGCAGCGTCCGAAGCGTCGAAATGGGCGAAGATATCGGCCAGGCCCGGCGGGTCCTGCTCCTGGCGCAGCCGGGCGAGCGCCTCGGCGATGTCGAGCCGATATTCCAGCGTCGGCCCGTCCTGCGCCACGCGCTGCCCGCCCAGCCGCCGGATAAAGCGCATCGCCGCCGTGTTCTCGTAAAGCACATGCGCGGTCAGCGCCTCCAGCGCATCGTCGCGCGTATCCAGCAGCAGCGTCGCCGCCAGCAAACGCCCCAGGCCGAGCCCGTGATAGTCGTCGACCACCCCGACCGAAAATTCCGCCACCCGGTCGCCCGCATCGGGCCGCATGGCATGGACCACGCCCATGGCGGGCTGCGCAGGGTCCGACAGGTCGATCGCCCCCCAGGCGAGATGCAGCACGCCGTCGACATCCAGCAGCCGCTCGATCACCCAGTCGGGGGGCGTGGTGGCGCCGGAAAAGAACCGCAGATAGCGCGAGCGCGGGCTCATCCGCGCAATCCCCTCGCGCAGCCGCCCCTCATCCTGGGGCGAGACGGTCCGGATGCAGATCTCCCGCCCGTCCTCCAGCCGCGTCAGGATGGAGGCATCGCCTCGGGCTTCCTGCCAGCGCGGCGCGGCCTTGCGGTTCGTGTCGTCACCCATGGGTATCCTTGGCTCCCGCGCGCACTTGCGATCGGGATCGAAGCTAGGGCTTTTGCGCAGAGCTTGCCAGTGCCGAGATGTCGGCGGAGTTCGCACAGGTCCCGTCGCCGCCGCCCTCTCGCGCCAGTCGCTCGGCAAAATGGCGGGAGAGCGCGCATTCCCGCGCATCCTCCCCGCTCCCGCTCCCGCTCCCGCTCCCGCACCCGGCAGCGCGGGCGGGGGGCAGGCCCGCGAGCACTTCGCGGCGGATGCGTTCGTAAACGGGGTGGCCGGGGCGGATATGCTCGGAATAGCGTTCGGGGCGGCGGTTGCGCAGGAAGAACATCACCAGCGCCTCATTATGCTTCACGCCGTAAGTGACGATGCCGCCATCGCCATCGCTCTTCCATTCGGGCACGCCCTCGATCGCACGGGCGAGCGCGCTGTCCTCCAGCCGCTGCACCCCGCGCTCGATCGCCGCATCCCAGGCGGCGGCAAACCCCTCCGCGCCGGGTTTGTTACGCAGCTTGTAGAGCGCCTCCATGCTCTTCCCGATGGAACGCGCCGCCTGCGTGACGATCCCCGTGGCGGCCAGGCTGGCGACGAAGCGCCGCTGGAGCGTCGGCGTGATCGAATTGCGGCGGGGGGCCTTGTGGAGATAGGGCGCGAAACCGAGCAGCGGATCGTCCGCGGCAGGCTCGGGCGCGATATGGGCAACGGCCGAGGTGGCTTGGCGAGCGATAGCGCGGGTGGGGGTGGTCATATTGCTCTCCGTCATTGCGAGGAGCCGCAGGCGACGCGGCAATCCAGCTTCCGACCTTGCAAAATGCGGCGAGGGCAGGAGATGGATTGCTTCGCTACGCTCGCAATGACGAGTAGGAAAATGCTCTCCATCCGGCAAAATAACCGAGCCGCAGGCGGAGGCGGCGCGAAGCGCCAACGCAAGGCGCGCGGATGCGTCGCGCCCGGCGCTTGAGGGCGAAACACTAACTCGCGGGTAAGGCTGGTATCCTCCCCGAACCGGGGAGGGGGACCATCCTCGGGATGGGGGAGGGGCATGTCCGGCATCTCCGCCGGTCCGCCATCCGCGCCAGTCCGGCTATCGGCGGGCTCTGCGCCGGTTGGAGTCACACAAAGGCGCGAAGACACGAAGGGCTCTGTGGGGCTGGGGTCGTCCATAACCCACCCCACAATGCACATTCCCGCGAAGTAGGAAAATGGTTTCTGGCTGGCGAATAACCGAGCCGCGGGCGAGGCAAGGGCGACCGCGCGCCCGCAACGACGCGGACGAAGTCCGCATGAGCGAGGAAGCCAAAGCGTCAAATTTCGATGCTCAGTACCCAATCGATATTGATCGCCCAATCAAATTTGAAATTGAAAAGGGCGAAACCGTGGCCCAAGTGCTTTCTAGACTGAAGGCAGCGTTACCTTTCACATTGCGATTTGAAATGATCGCGCCTCGAAGTCAGACCCCGCATTCTGATTTGACTGACTCAGAATTGCCCGCGCTCGGAGGTGCCACTACGGCGCGAAAAGTATTCCGACACTTGGTTCAGTCTCTTCCAAGTGGTTGGAAAATTACGGCGCTTCCCGGATATGTCATTATGTACAAGAACGATCCCCGAAAAATACCGAGCGGGAATGTGGTGGCTGCCTCCACTTGACCCATCCCCCATTCCACTATGTGCGCGGCCATCCGGTGTTGGAGCCGCCTCGCGTGATTCCCCCATCGGTCAGATAGAGCTGAACATTGCCGGTCATGTCCCGGGGCCTGTCGCTCCCGCGACAAAGCTCTCTCCTCGTACAACGGGCGACCCACAACCCCTTGTAACGCCGAAAAAACACCCCATCTAACACTCAGCTACCAGTCGTGATCGACGGTCCTGAGGGCCAGTTGCCCTCCCTTCTTTCCATTTCGCCTTCTAGCCACCGCGCACAAGCGGTCGCTCCTGAGCGCCTGCGCGAAATCGAAGGAAGATTTCCCATGACACATTATGGCACCATCAAGAGCTACGACGCCGGCAAGGGCCAGGGCATGATCACCCCCGAACAGGGCGGTGATGTGCTGAAGTTCGAAAAGTCCGATCTCAAGAAGGAATCCTCGGCTCCCCAGCAGGGCCAGCGTTTCGGCTATGAAACCAAGCAGGTCGGCGGTGGACAGCCGCAGGCCATCAACCTGCGTCAAGAAGAGCAGGGCGAAGGCCAGGGCGCCAAGCATCGCGACCAGGCAAAGCAGCAGCAGAGCTGATCCGAGACCACTTCCCGGGCGCACTCACTCCGCGCCCGGGCCTTTTTGACGCTCACAGAAATATCGAAGGCAGGCCGGGCCATGGACCTCAACGGATTACTCCACGAACACCAGGTCGCGGTCATGAAAGCCGCCGCCTCAGGCGATGGGTCGGCGCGAGACAACCATTTCGCCAAGGTCGTCGAATATGCCGAGCGCGTTCGCGCGCTGAGAAGGATCGATCCCATGACCAAGACCCCCGCATCCGCCGACGGTCCACCTACCATAATCTATGGATCCTATGCGGGCGAGACCTCCGCGCCTTCGCACTCCGCCCCGATCGCATCGTGGGAAGATGAGGGTGGGGCATTGAACCCGCCCGAGGTCACCCTTCCGAGAGGTGTGACGAGCAAGGCGCTTCGGCAGTATTATGTCGGGCCCTATGTCTACCAGGACCTCGACCTGGCGGTTGCCGAACATCTGCGTCAGTTGAGCGCTGCCGCTCGACCCACGGCTTGACCACCCCCCCCTTCCGCACTATGTGCGCGGCCATCCGGTGTTGGAGCCGCCTCGCGTGATTCCCCCATCGGTCAGATAGAGCTGAACATTGCCGGTCATGTCCCGGGGCCTGTCGCCACTAGCGATCGGGCTCTTTTCTATTGAGGCAGACCAGGAGGCGAAGCGCCCCGGATCAGGTCCGGGGCTGCGGTCCCCGGAAGGGGCGCCTTCCGGGAACCTTGGGGCAGCCGTCAAAGTAACCCGGTGGCCGTGTGGGCCGATGGGTGGAGTGTTTCAGGCTCGCGAAGATGACGCGCGAAGAGCGCGGCGTTTTGTCCAGCACTGTCCCAGATCGGGTCCGGGACGACGTTGGAACGCGAAGCTTCGGACAATCCATCCGACCCCCGCAAGTTGTCGCCAATCCGCGAAGGGCCGCCCTGTGTGGCTTTGAACGGAACCTCATCGGGGAAAGTGGGAACCGGTTTCCCGCCCGGATGAGGTGACCTGACCGGGCAAGTCGCCCGGTCAGCAAGCAAGGTGAAGAGAAAGAACTCATATGCCGACGATCAACCAGCTGGTCCGCAAGGGCCGCGTTCCGCAGAAGGCCAAGAGCAAGGTCCCTGCGATGGAGCAGAACCCGCAGAAGCGCGGCGTTTGCACCCGCGTCTATACGACGACCCCGAAGAAGCCGAACTCGGCTCTGCGTAAAGTTGCCAAGGTTCGCCTGACCAACCAGCGCGAAGTCATCTCCTACATCCCGGGCGAAGGCCACAACCTGCAGGAACACAGCGTCGTGCTGATCCGCGGCGGCCGTGTGCGCGACCTTCCCGGCGTGCGCTACCACGTCCTTCGCGGCGTGCTCGACACGCAGGGCGTCAAGGACCGCAAGCAGAGCCGCTCCAAGTACGGCGCCAAGCGTCCGAAGTAAGGGGTAAGGGCTCGCCGCCCGCGCTGAGGTGGGTGGCGAGGTTTCGAGTTTTTTATGGGGTGCGGTCGAGACCTCCGTCTCGACCTTGCGGTTCCAGCCCTCTCCCCCACCCGACCACCCAATGATGCCCATAAGCTATGGGTGGTCGGGTGGGGAGAGGGCCGGCACCGACCCCAAAGGCAGCACGGAGGTGCTGCCGCACTCCGAAGGAGTTATACGAAATGTCACGTCGTCGTCGTCCCGAGAAGCGGGAAATCCTGCCCGATCCCAAGTTCGGTGATCAGGTCCTGTCGAAGTTCATGAACAACCTCATGCTCGACGGTAAGAAGGCCGTTGCCGAGAAGATCGTCTATGGCGCGCTCGACACGGTCGAGAACAAGGCCAAGGCCAATCCGGTCGAGCTGTTTCACGCAGCGCTCGACAACATCAAGCCGCAGGTCGAAGTGCGCAGCCGCCGTGTCGGCGGTGCGACCTATCAGGTGCCTGTGGAAGTGCGTCCCGAGCGTGCCCAGGCGCTGGCCATTCGCTGGCTGATCTCGGCCGCGCGCGGTCGCCCCGAGACCACCATGTCGGCCCGCCTCTCGGGCGAGCTGATGGATGCGGCCAACAATCGCGGCAACGCGGTGAAGAAGCGCGAGGACACGCACCGCATGGCGGACGCGAACCGCGCCTTCTCGCACTACCGCTGGTAAGGCTCGTCTGGCAGGCCGTTCCGCCGAAACGCGGAACGGTCGCCGGGCGGTCACATTAAGGACCCAAGGGGCGGCGCATCTGTCACCCCGAACCCACGAGGAATTTCACATGGCCCGCGAATATCCGCTCGAGCGGTACCGCAATATCGGCATCATGGCACACATCGATGCCGGCAAGACCACCACGACCGAACGCATCCTCTACTACACCGGCAAGTCCTACAAGATCGGCGAAGTCCACGACGGCGCCGCGACCATGGACTGGATGGAGCAGGAACAGGAACGCGGCATCACCATCACCTCGGCTGCGACCACGACCTTCTGGTCGGCCGAAGACGGTGAAGGCCCCAAGCACCGCATCAACATCATCGACACCCCAGGCCACGTCGACTTCACTATCGAAGTCGAACGCTCGCTCCGCGTGCTCGACGGTGCGGTCGCAGTCTTCGACGGCGTTGCCGGCGTCGAACCGCAATCCGAAACCGTATGGCGCCAGGCCGATAAATACGGCGTTCCGCGGATGTGCTTCGTGAATAAATTGGACCGCACCGGCGCGGACTTCTATTATTGCGTTCAGTCGATCATCGACCGCCTCGGCGCGAACCCGCTGGTGCTCTATCTCCCGATCGGCGCGGAAAGCGATCTGCAGGGCGTTGTCGACCTGGTGAACAACCGCGGCATCGTATGGCAGGCCGAAGACCTGGGCGCGAAGTTCGACTATGTCGATATTCCCGCCGACATGGCCGACAAGGTCGCCGAATACCGCGAGAAGCTGATCGAGACTGCCGTCGAGCAGGACGACGATGTCATGGAAGCTTACCTCGAAGGTAACGAGCCCGACGCAGCGACGCTCAAGCGGCTCATCCGCAAGGGCACCATGGCGCGCGACTTCGTGCCCGTGCTGTGCGGTTCGGCGTTCAAGAACAAGGGTGTTCAGCCCCTGCTCGACGCCGTGGTCGATTACATGCCGAGCCCGCTCGACGTTCCGGCCATCAAGGGCGTCCTGCCCGACAGCGACAAGGAAGACACCCGTCCGTCTTCGGACGAGGCTCCCTTCGCTGCACTGGCCTTCAAGATCATGAACGACCCGTTCGTCGGCTCGCTCACCTTCACCCGGATCTATTCGGGTCACCTCACCAAGGGTTCGGTGCTGAACTCGGTGAAGGAGAAGAAGGAAAAGATCGGCCGCATGCTGCTGATGCACTCGAACAATCGCGAGGACATCGACGAGGCATTCGCCGGCGATATCGTGGCGATCGCGGGTCTCAAGGAAACCACCACCGGCGACACGCTGTGTGCGTCCAACGCTCCGATCATTCTCGAGCGGATGGAATTCCCCGAGCCGGTGATCGAGCTGTCGGTGGAACCCAAGACCAAGGCCGACCAGGAAAAGATGGGCGTTGCGCTCAATCGCCTGGCAGCCGAGGATCCCAGCTTCCGTGTCACGACCGACCACGAATCGGGCCAGACGATCATCAAGGGCATGGGCGAGCTTCACCTCGACATCCTGGTCGATCGCATGAAGCGCGAGTTCAAGGTCGAGGCGAATGTCGGTGCGCCGCAGGTGGCGTATCGCGAATATCTCGGCAAGCCGGTCGACGTCGACTACACCCACAAGAAGCAGTCGGGTGGTTCGGGTCAGTTCGGTCGTGTCAAGGTCAAGGTCACCCCGGGTGAGCGCGGCCAGGGCTTCGTCTTCGAAGACGAGATCAAGGGCGGCAACATTCCGAAGGAATACATCCCGGCGATCGAAAAGGGCTTCCGCGAGCAGGCCGAAAGCGGCCATCTCGTCGGCTTCCCGATCATCGACTTCACCGTCAATCTGTATGACGGTGCGTACCACGACGTCGACTCGAGCGCGATCGCGTTCGAGATCGCTGGTCGCGGTGCGATGCGCGAAGTCGCAGACCGTGCGGGTATCAAGCTGCTCGAGCCGATCATGAAGGTCGAAGTCGTGACCCCCGAGGACTATCTCGGCGACGTCATCGGCGACCTCAACTCGCGTCGTGGCCAGATCCAGGGCACCGACAGCCGCGGCAATGCGCAGGCGGTCGACGCCTTCGTGCCGCTGGCGAACATGTTCGGTTACGTGAACGAGCTGCGTTCCTTCACCCAGGGCCGCGCTCAGTACTCGATGCAGTTCAGCCACTATGACGAAGTGCCGGCCAACGTCGCGCAGGAAGTCAAGGAGAAGCTTGCGTAAGCCAGCTTTGAGGTCTAGGGGCGGCGCCTGATTCCGCGGGCGCCGTTTCCTCCCCCGCAGAAATCCCAAATTTTTAGACAGAGGTTATTGGAAAATGGCGAAGGAAAAGTTCGAGCGCAACAAGCCGCACGTCAACGTTGGCACCATCGGTCACGTCGACCACGGCAAGACCACGCTGACTGCTGCGATCACCAAGGTGATGGCAGAAACCTACGGAGGTGCGGCCGTCGATTTCGCGAACATCGACAAGGCGCCCGAAGAGCGCGAGCGCGGCATCACCATCTCGACCGCGCACGTCGAGTACGAAACCGACGCACGTCACTACGCGCACGTCGACTGCCCGGGTCACGCCGACTACGTGAAGAACATGATCACCGGTGCCGCACAGATGGACGGCGCGATCCTGGTCGTGAACGCAGCCGACGGCCCGATGCCCCAGACTCGCGAGCACATCCTGCTTTCGCGTCAGGTCGGCGTACCTGCGCTGGTCGTTTACCTGAACAAGGTCGACCAGGTCGACGACGAGGAAATCCTCGAACTCGTCGAGCTGGAAGTCCGCGAACTGCTCAGCGAATACGACTTCGATGGCGACAACATCCCGATCGTCAAGGGTTCGGCTCTGGCCGCCCTCGAGGGTCGTGACGACGAAATCGGTAAGAACTCGATCATCGAGCTCATGAAGGCCGTCGACGAAAACATCCCGCAGCCCGACCGCCCGGTCGACCAGGACTTCCTGATGCCGATCGAAGACGTGTTCTCGATCTCGGGCCGTGGTACGGTTGTTACCGGCCGCGTCGAAACCGGCGTTGTGAACGTTGGCGACGAAGTCGAAATCGTTGGCATCAAGGACACCACGAAGACGACCGTGACCGGCGTCGAAATGTTCCGCAAGCTGCTCGACCGCGGTGAAGCCGGCGACAACATCGGTGCCCTGATCCGCGGTGTCGGCCGTGACGAAGTCGAGCGTGGCCAGGTCCTCGCCAAGCCGGGTTCGGTTACGCCGCACACCGAGTTCAGCGCAGAAGTCTATGTCCTGTCGAAGGACGAAGGCGGCCGTCACACGCCGTTCTTCGCGAACTACCGTCCGCAGTTCTACTTCCGCACCACCGACGTCACCGGCGAAGTGATCCTTCCCGAAGGCACTGAAATGGTGATGCCGGGCGACAACGTGACGATCAACGTCAAGCTGATCGCTCCGATCGCCATGGACGAAGGTCTGCGCTTCGCTATCCGCGAAGGCGGCCGTACCGTCGGCTCGGGCGTTGTGGCGAAGATCACCAAGTAATCTTCCCGCGAAAGCGCATCAAATCGTTGGCCCGCTCCTGGAAACGGGGGCGGGCCTTCGCGTTTTAGTGAGGGCATGCGAACCGTGCGGGAGCACGGTTTGTCGCTTCCCGTCCCGTCTGGCAAAATTGGACGGAATTCGGGGGTTGCCAGATACGGGTTAGGCCCGTATACGCGCGCCAACAGACGGGGATTCGTCCCCGACACACAATTTCAGTAGGGCCGCCCACTGACGGGAAACCGCAACGTGGGGCTGGCCTTTGTTTTTTGAGGGGCTCACGCTCCTTTGGCTCTTTCGCATCGGTGTAGGTAATGGAAGCTCAGAATATCCGCATTCGCCTCAAGGCGTTCGACCATCGCGTTCTCGACCAGGCAACTGGCGAAATCGCAGACACCGCGCGTCGTACGGGTGCTCTTATTCGTGGCCCCATTCCCATGCCGACGCGCATCGAGAAGTTCACTGTGAACCGCGGCCCGCACATCGACAAGAAGTCGCGCGAGCAGTTCGAGGTGCGCACCTATAAGCGGTTGCTCGACATCGTGCAGCCCAACGCCCAGACCGTCGATGCGCTGATGAAGCTCGACCTTGCTGCGGGCGTGAATGTGGAAATCAAACTCGCCTGATCCGCGACATGATTTTCCGTCCTCCTGCCGGACGTTAAGTGGGTAGGGAAGTTAAGGGGCGCTCGATAGCCCCGCCGGATCACAAGATCAGGCAAGACATCGGGATACCGCCGGATCTGATCCGGGTCTGCGTCCCCCGTCTCGCTGCCAAGGCTCTTCAAGAGCTGCGGTGGCACTCAGCCCGGACGGGGCGACGCATCACAAACGGGCTGGCAAGCACCTCGGATGGGCCGGGGTGCCTCTGTTTTAGGAGTTTTACGATGCGCACTGGCGTTATCGCAAAGAAAGTCGGGATGACCCGCCTCTTCCAGGAGGACGGTCGGCACGTGCCGGTTACCGTTCTCGCGCTGGAAAATTGCCAGGTTACCGCTCACCGTACCGAAGACCGCGATGGCTATTTCGCAGTCCAGGTCGGCTCGGGCGAAGCCAAGCAGAAGAACGTGAACAAGCCGCAGCGCGAAGCCTTTGCCAAGGCCGAGGTTCCGCTGAAGATGAAGGTCGCCGAATTTCGTGTCGACACCGAAGAGGCCCTGCTTCCCGTCGGTGCCCGCATTTCGGCCGAGCACTTCATTGCCGGCCAGAAGGTCGACATCACGGGTCACACCCAGGGTAAGGGCTTTGCCGGCGCCATGAAGCGTTGGGGCTTCGGTGGTCTGCGTGCCACCCACGGTGTCTCGATCTCGCACCGTTCGCACGGTTCGACGGGTAACCGTCAGGATCCGGGCCGCGTGTTCAAGGGCAAGAAAATGGCCGGTCACATGGGTGATCGTCAGCGCACCCAGCAGAACCTTGAAATCGTGCGCACAGACGCCGATCGCGGCCTGCTCTTCGTCAAGGGCTCGGTCCCGGGTGCGAAGAACGGCTGGTTGCTGGTAAAGGACGCGGTCAAGATCAACCACGAGGAACTGCCGTTCCCGGGCGTGATGTATCGCAACCAGGACGAATTCGCTTCGGAAGAAGCGGCTCCCGGCCTGGTCGAGAGCTCTGCCGAGCACGAAGTGGGTACCGAAGTTTCCGCCGAACAGCAGGAAAAACTGCTGAAGGAACAGGAAGCCGGTGCCGACACCGAAACCACCACCGATACGCCCGCAGCCGACACCGGCTCGGACGAGAACAAGGAGGGCTGATCCGTGAAGGTGAAGGTCCAGAAAATCGACGGCAAGGCGTCGGGCGACATCGAACTGAACGATGACGTGTTCGGTCTCGAGCCGCGTGCCGACATCCTGCACCGGGTTGTCACCTGGCAGCTCGAAAACCGCCGCGGCACCGCCCGCCCTACGCGCGAGCGTTCGGACGTTGCTCGCACCGGCAAGAAGTGGGGTCGCCAGAAGGGTGGCGGCACGGCTCGCCACGGCGATCGCGGCGCTCCGATCTTTATCGGGGGCGGCAAGGCTCACGGTGCGCGCAAGCGTGACTTCGAGCAGTCGCTGAACAAGAAGGTCCGCGCTCTCGGGCTCAAGATGGCTCTGTCCAGCAAGGCGAAGGACGGCCTCGTCGTCGTCGACAGCCTCGAGCTCAAGGACGCCAAGACCAAGGCGCTTGTCGCAACCTTCGGCAAGAACGGGTGGAGCGGCAAGGTCCTCGTGATCGACGGTGAAAGCGTCAATGACGGTTTCAGCAAGGCTGCCCGCAACATCCCCGGCGTCAATGTGCTGCCGGCGATGGGTGCCAACGTCTACGACATCCTGAAGCACGACACGCTGGTTCTCACCAAGGACGCGGTCGAAAAGCTGGAGGCCCGTTTCAATGGCTAAGAAGCAGGAAGTGGAAGCGCGTCACTACGACGTCGTGCTCGCACCGCATATCACCGAGAAGGCCACGCTGGCGTCGGAACACAACGCCGTCGTCTTCAAGGTCGCCAACGATGCCACCAAGCCGCAGATCAAGGAAGCGGTCGAGGCGATCTTCGGCGTCAATGTGACGGGCGTGAACACCATCGTGACGAAGGGCAAGACCAAGCGCTGGAAGGGCAAGCCCTACAAGCGCGTGGACATGAAGAAGGCCATCGTCACCCTGAAGGACGGCGATTCCATCGACGTCACCAGCGGTATCTGAGGGGCTAGAGAGTAATGGCACTCAAGAACTACAAACCAACGAGCCCGGGCCGTCGCGGCCTGATCCTCGTCGACAAGTCGGGCCTCTACAAGGGCAAGCCGGTCAAGTCGCTCGTCGAAGGCAAGCGCAAGACCGGTGGCCGTAACAACAAGGGCCACGTCACTTCGCGCGGCATGGCCGGCGGCCACAAGCAGAAGTACCGCTATGTCGACTTCAAGCGTCGCAAGTGGGACGTCGAAGGCACCGTCGAGCGCCTGGAATACGACCCGAACCGCACCGCGTTCATCGCGCTGGTGAAGTACGACGACGGCGAACTGGCCTATATCCTTGCTCCGCAGCGTCTGGCTGTCGGCGACAAGGTCATCGCTGCCGAGAAGGCCGACACCAAGCCCGGCAACGCCATGTTGCTTGGCCAGATGCCGGTCGGAACGATCTGCCACAATGTGGAAATGAAGCCGGGCAAGGGCGGCCAGATCGCCCGCGCCGCAGGTTCCTACGTCCAGCTGGTCGGTCGCGATCGCGGCATGGTAATCGTGCGTCTCAACAGTGGTGAGCAGCGTTATCTGCGCGCCGACTGCATGGGCACCGTCGGTGCCGTGTCGAACCCGGACAACCAGAACCAGAACCTGGGCAAGGCCGGTCGTCGCCGCTGGATGGGTATCAAGCCGCTGACCCGCGGTGTCGCCAAGAACCCGGTCGACCACCCGCATGGTGGTGGTGAAGGCCGTACCAGTGGTGGCCGTCATCCGGTCACTCCGTGGGGTAAGCCGACCAAGGGCGCCCGTACCCGCAAGAACAAGCAGACGGACAAGTTCATCATCCGTTCGCGCCACGCGAAGAAGAAGAGGTAATCCGACATGGCTCGTTCCGTCTGGAAAGGTCCGTTCGTCGAGCTCAGCCTTCTGAAGAAGGCCGAGACCGCTCAGGACGCTGGTGGCTCCAAGCCGATCAAGACCTGGTCGCGCCGTTCCACCATCCTGCCGCAGTTCGTTGGTCTGACGTTCAACGTCTACAACGGTCATAAGTTCATCCCGGTCTCCGTTTCGGAAGAGATGGTCGGCCACAAGCTCGGTGAATTCGCGCCCACGCGCACCTTCCCGGGCCATGCTGCCGACAAGAAGGGTAAGCGCTGATGAGCAAGCAGAAAGCACCCCGTCGCGTAGCCGACAACGAGGCGCTCGCCGTCGGAACCACGATCCGTGGTTCGGCGCAGAAGCTCAACCTCGTGGCCGAGCTGATCCGCGGCAAGAAGGCCGAAGAGGCGCTCAACATCCTCGCTTTCTCGAAGAAGGCGATGGCCAAGGACGCCACGAAGGTTCTCGCATCGGCGATCGCCAATGCGGAAAACAACCACAACCTCGATGTCGACGCGCTGGTCGTTGCCGAGGCTTCGGTGGGCAAGTCGATTACCATGAAGCGGTTTCACACCCGTGGTCGCGGCAAGTCGACGCGCATCCTGAAGCCGTTCAGCCGCCTTCGTATCGTCGTCCGCGAGCAGGAAGAGGCGTAAGATGGGCCAGAAGAGCAATCCGATCGGTCTGCGCCTGCAGATCAACCGTACCTGGGACAGCCGCTGGTACGCCGAAGGGCGTGACTATGCCAAGCTGCTCAGCGAAGACATCGAAATCCGCAAGCACATCGTCGAGAACCTGCCGCAGGCAGCGATCTCGAAGGTGGTGATCGAGCGCCCGGCCAAGCTGTGCCGCATTTCGATCTACGCGGCCCGTCCCGGTGTGATCATCGGCAAGAAGGGCGCGGACATCGAAAAGCTGCGCGCCAAGCTGTCGAAGATGACCGAAAGCGAAGTGAAGCTGAATATCGTCGAAATCCGCAAGCCGGAAATCGACGCCAAGCTCGTCGCCCAGGGTATCGCCGACCAGTTGATCCGCCGCGTTGCATTCCGCCGCGCGATGAAGCGCGCCGTGCAATCGGCCCTCCGCCTTGGCGCGGAAGGCATCAAGATTGTCTGCGGCGGCCGTCTCGGCGGTGCGGAAATCGCCCGCGTGGAATGGTATCGCGAAGGCCGCGTGCCGTTGCACACGCTGCGCGCCAATGTCGACTATGCGGAAGCCGAAGCGCTGACCGCCTACGGGATCATCGGCATCAAGTGCTGGATCTTCAAGGGTGAGATTATGGCGCATGACCCGACCGCCCAGGATCGCCTCATGATGGAAGCCCAGACCTCGGGCGTCCGTCCGGCGCGCTGATTGCAGGATTAGGAAAGAACCATGCTGCAACCGAAGAAAACCAAGTACCGCAAGGCCTTCAAGGGCAAGATCAAGGGCGACGCCAAGGGCGGAACCACCTTGAACTTCGGCTCCTATGGCCTGAAGGCGCTGGAGCCCGAGCGGATCACCGCGCGCCAGATCGAAGCTGCGCGTCGTGCGATCACCCGCCACATCAAGCGTCAGGGTCGCCTTTGGATCCGCGTCTTCCCCGATGTGCCGGTGTCCAAGAAGCCTGCCGAAGTCCGTCAGGGTAAGGGCAAGGGTTCGGTCGAATACTGGGCCGCCCGCGTGAAGCCGGGCCGCATCCTGTTCGAACTCGACGGCGTCGCCGGTCCGCTTGCTGCCGAGGCGTTCGAGCGTGCGGCGATGAAACTGCCGATCAAGACCAAAGTCGTTGCCCGCCTGGGCGACACCTCGCACCTGGGAGGCGAATGATGGCCAAGATTGAAGACCTGCGCCAGAAGTCGGACGACCAGCTGGCCGAAGAGCTGACCACGCTGAAGCGCGAGCAGTTCAACCTCCGCTTCCAGGCGGCCACGAACCAGCTTGAGGCTCCGGCCCGCATTCGCGAAGTGCGTCGCACGATCGCCAAGATCAAGACGCTGCAGACCGAACGCGCGACCAGCGCCGAAGCCAAGGCTTAAGGAGTAGACCATGCCCAAGCGTATTCTTATCGGGACCGTCACCTCCGACAAGACCGACAAAACCGTTACCGTGCTCGTCGAGCGCAAGGTGAAGCATCCCCTCTACGGGAAGATCATCCGCCGTTCGAAGAAGTACCATGCCCATGACGAAAAGAACGAGTTCACGCTCGGTGATGTCGTGCGTATCGAAGAAACCAAGCCGATCTCCAAGACCAAGACCTGGCAGGTGATCGACCGCGTTACCGCAGGCGGCACGCAGGCTGTCGAGGCCGACCTCGAAGTCGAAGCCGCAGGTAACTGAAGGCAATTAGACGTAGGAACTGCCGGGCATCGGTCCCGGCAAGCCATTGAGAAGGAACCGGATCGATGATCCAGATGCAATCCAATCTCGACGTCGCGGACAACAGCGGCGCCAAGCGCGTCCAGTGCATCAAAGTACTGGGCGGCTCGAAGCGCCGGACTGCCTCCGTGGGCGACGTGATCGTGGTTTCCGTCAAGGAAGCCCAGCCGCGCACCAAGGTGAAGAAGGGCGATGTCCATCGCGCTGTCATCGTACGCACGAAGAAGGATGTTCGCCGCCCCGATGGCAGCGTGATCCGCTTCGACAGCAACGCCGCGGTGCTCGTGAACAAGAGCGAAGAGCCGATCGGCACCCGTATCTTCGGCCCCGTCGTGCGCGAACTGCGCGGTCGTGGCTTCATGAAGATCATCTCGCTTGCTCCGGAGGTGCTGTAATGGCCGCCGCTAAGATCAAGAAGGGTGACAGCGTCGTCGTCCTGTCCGGCAAGGACAAGGGCAAGACCGGCACCGTCGCGAAGGTCATGCCGAAGGACGGCAAGATCGTCGTCGAAGGCGTCAACATCGCTGCCCGTCACCGCAAGCCGACCCAGCAGAACCCGCAGGGTGGTATCGACCGCTTCGAGGCGCCGATGGCCATCAGCAAGGTTGCTCTGGCAGATCCGAAGGATGGCAAGCCCACCCGCGTCCGTTTCGAAGAGAAGGACGGCAAGAAGGTGCGCGTCGCCGTGAAGTCCGGGGAGACCATCGATGGCTGATTATACCCCTCGCATGAAGCAGCGCTATGACGAGCAGATCGTCAAGGCGATGACCGAGAAGTTCGGCTACAAGAACGCTCTCGAAGTTCCGAAGCTGGAAAAGGTGACGCTCAACATGGGCGTCGGCGAAGCCAGCCAGGACAAGAAGAAGGTTCAGACGGCCGCCGAGGAAATGGCTCTGATCGCCGGCCAGAAGCCGGTTATCACCAAGGCCAAGAAGTCGATCGCGCAGTTCAAACTGCGTGAAGGCATGCCGATCGGTTGCAAGGTCACCCTGCGCCGCGAGCGCATGTACGAGTTCATGGATCGTCTCGTGACCGTGGCCATGCCGCGCATCCGCGACTTCCGTGGCCTCAATCCGAAGTCGTTCGACGGCCGTGGCAACTACGCCATGGGCCTGAAGGAACAGATCATCTTTCCCGAGATCAGCTACGACCAGATCGACAAGGTCCGCGGGATGGACATCATCGTAACCACGACGGCGAAGACCGACGAAGAGGCGCGCGAACTGCTCCGCCTGTTCGGTTTCCCGTTCCCGGCTGAAGAGTCGGAAGAGAAGGAGGCGGCGTGAGCCGCTAATAGAGGAACTTAAGTCCAATGGCGAAACTGAGTTCGATCAACAAGAACGAGCGTCGCAAGAAGCTCGTCAAGCAGTATGCGGACAAGTACGCGAAGCTGAAGGCTATCGCGAACGACGAAAGCCTCGATGAGAGCGAGCGTCTTATCGCGCGCCTCAAGATGGCGGAACTGCCGCGCAATGCGAACCCGACCCGGGTGCGCAACCGCTGCTCCACCACCGGCCGCCCCCGCGGCTACTACCGCAAGTTCGGCCTCAACCGCATCGAACTGCGCGACCTCGGCAACAAGGGCCTGATCCCAGGCCTGACCAAGTCGAGCTGGTGAGGTAAAGACAGATGGCTATGACCGATCCCTTGGGTGATATGCTCACCCGCATCCGCAACGGCCAGCGCGCGAAGAAGGACAGTGTCCTGTCGCCCGCCAGCAAGCTGCGTGCGAACGTTCTCGAAGTGCTTCAGCGCGAAGGCTACATCCGTGGCTACAGCGAAGACGCTTCGGGCAAGCACCCCGCGCTGCGGATCGAACTTAAGTATTTCGAGGGCGAACCTGCGATCAAGCATGTTGCCCGCGTCTCCAAGCCTGGCCGTCGCGTCTATTCGGGTTCGAAGGAACTTCCGATTGTGCGCAACGGCCTCGGCATCACCATCGTCTCGACGCCCAAGGGCGTGCTTTCGGATGTCGAAGCGCGTACCGAAAACGTCGGCGGCGAAGTGCTGGCGGAGGTGTTCTGATGAGCCGCATCGGCAAGAAGCCGGTGGCGATCCCTAGCGGCGTCACCGCCAATATCGACAACGGCACGCTCAGCGTGAAGGGGCCCAAGGGTACCCTCAGCATGGGCCTGTCCGACCTGATCGAGTACAAGCTCGAAGACGGCGAAATCTCGATCAAGCCGGCCAACGACACGCGCGCCGCTCGCAACCACTGGGGTATGCAGCGCACGCTCGTGTCGAACCTGGTCGAGGGCGTGACCGAAGGGTTCACCAAGGTCCTCGAGATCAACGGTGTCGGTTATCGTGCGCAGGCGCAGGGCAAGAAGCTCAAGCTTCAGCTCGGCTTCTCGCATGACGTCGACCTCGACGTGCCGGAAGGCCTCGAGGTGAAGACGCCCGACCAGACGACCGTCGAGATCAGCGGTATCGACAAGCAGGCCGTGGGCCAGTTTGCGGCGAACGTCCGCAAGTGGCGCAAGCCCGAACCCTACAAGGGCAAGGGCATCAAGTACCGCGGCGAGTATATCTTCCGCAAGGAAGGGAAGAAGAAGTAAGATGGCAAAGCTCTCTCTCTTTGAACGTCGCCGTCGCCGGGTCCGCACCGCGCTCCGCAACGTGTCGGGTGGCAAGCCCCGTTTGTCGGTGCACCGCACCGGCAAGCACATCTACGCGCAGATCATCGATGATGCGGCCGGCAAGACCGTTGCCGCCGCCTCGACGCTCGGTGCCAAGGGCTCAGGCGCCAATGTCGAAGCCGCCAAGAAGGTCGGTGGCGACATCGCCGCTGCTGCCAAGAAGGCCGGCGTGACCACCGTCGTGTTCGATCGCGGTGGCTTCCTATTCCATGGCCGCGTCAAGGCGCTGGCCGACGCCGCTCGCGAAGGCGGGCTGGAGTTCTGATGATGGCTGACGACAAGAAAACCGAAAACACCGAAGCCGAGACCAAGGTCGAAGAGACCAAGGTCGAAGCGACCGAGGCAAAGGCCGAGACCGAAGCGGCCGTGACCAAGGAAGAGCCGGCAGTAGCCGATACTCCCTCGGAAGCTGCCGCCAACCAGAGCCCGGCTCAGGGTGCAGAAGGGCAGCCGCAGCAGCGCGAAGGTCGTGGCCGCGGTGGCCGCGGTGGCAATGATCGCGGACGCGGTCGTGGCGGCCGTGACAATCGTCGCGGTAACCGCCGCGAGGAAGAAGACGACGGCATCATCGAGAAGCTCGTCCACATCAACCGCGTCAGCAAAACGGTGAAGGGCGGTAAACGCTTCGGTTTCGCTGCACTCGTGGTTGTCGGTGACGGCCAGGGCCGTGTCGGCTTCGGCAAGGGCAAGGCCCGCGAAGTTCCCGAAGCGATCAGCAAGGCGACCGCCGCTGCGCGCAAGAAGATGATCCGCGTCGCATTGAAGGAGGGCCGCACCCTCCATCACGACGGCAAGGGCCATTTCGGTGCCGGCAAGGTTACCGTCCGCACCGCGCCTCCGGGTACCGGCATCATCGCCGGTGGTCCGATGCGTGCCGTGTTCGAAAGCCTCGGCGTCGCCGACGTGGTGACCAAGTCGGTCGGCACTTCGAACCCCTACAACATGATCCGCGCCACTTTCGATGCGCTGACCAACCAGACTTCGCCGAAGTCGGTAGCTCAGCGTCGCGGCAAGAAGGTCGCCGACCTGCTTGGCCGTGGTGGCGCTTCGGAGGCAGAGGCTGAAGCCGATGCCGCCGCAATCGCGGAGTAATCGAGATGGCCAAAGCTAAAACCATCAAGATCAAGCAGATCGGCTCGCCGATCCGGCGCCCGGAAAGCCAGAAGAAAATCCTGGTCGGCCTGGGCCTCGACAAGATGCATAAGATCGTGGAGCGGCAAGACACCCCCGAGGTGCGCGGCGCGATCGCCAAAATCCCGCATCTGGTGACCGTGGTCGACTAAGCGACCGCTGCCATGGAACAGCAAGGGCCGGGCCACGCAGCAGCGTAGCCCGGCCTTTTCTTTCGGGATGTTGTTTCGGCAGAGAGTTTTCCAGCGCTCTGGATTCGGGGTCGACAAGAGTGGGTAAACCGATTATCGGCGCCCACTTCCCAACAGCGCGAACCCCGTTATGGGGCGTTAGAAAGCGAAAGCGAGTGCACTATGAAACTGAATGATATCCGCGACAATTCCGGCGCACGCAAGAGCCGCATCCGCATCGGCCGTGGCATCGGCTCGGGCAAGGGCAAGACCGGTGGCCGTGGCCAGAAGGGCCAGAAGAGCCGTTCGGGCGTGGCCATCAAGGGCTTCGAGGGCGGCCAGATGCCGCTGCACATGCGCCTGCCGAAGCGTGGCTTCAACAATCCGTTCGGCAAGGATTACGCGGAAGTGAACATCGGCATGGTCCAGAAGTTCATCGACGCCAAGAAGCTCGACGGCAAGAACGTTGTCGACCACGAAGCGCTGAAGGCTGCTGGCCTTGCCCGTGGTGGCAAGGACGGTGTTCGTCTCCTCGGCAAGGGTGAGATCAAGGCCAAGGTCAGCTTCAAGGTCGCCGGTGCCTCCAAGGGCGCCATCGAGGCGGTCGAAAAGGCAGGCGGCAAGGTCGAAGTGATCGCTGCCGACAAGCCCGAGCACGAAAAGAAGGCTGCTCGCGCCGAAGCCAACAAGGCTGCGAAGGCAAAGTAAGCGGGAAAATTCGGGGAGCGGGGTTCGACATTCCGCTCCCCGCTTCCTATCTAGCCTTCCTGTGCCGGGAGGGACCGGCGCCAATTCAGGATTGAACAGATTCCCATGGCATCACGCGCCGACAATATCGCGAGCAACATGAGTCTCGCTAATTTCTCCAAGGCCACCGAGCTGAAGAACCGTATCTGGTTCACTATCGGTGCCCTGATCGTCTTCCGCTTCCTGAGCTTCGTTCCGCTCCCGGGTGTGAACCCGCTGATCCTGAGCGACCTCTACGATCAGACGCGCGGCGGCATCCTGGACATGTTCAATACGTTTTCGGGCGGCAGCCTGGAGCGGATGAGCCTCATCGCGCTCGGCGTCATGCCTTACATTACCGCCTCGATCGTCGTGCAGTTGGCCGCGGCTCTCCATCCGACGCTGGCCGCGCTCAAGAAAGAGGGCACCGTCGGGCGGCAGAAGCTCAATCAGTACACGCGCTATGGCACGGTGTTCCTGTGCGCGATCCAGGGCTGGTTCCTGGCGTCGGGGCTGGAAAGCTTCGGGGCGCAGAGCGGGATGCAGGCGGTGGTCGATCCGGGCGTCATGTTCCGCGTCGGCGCGGTCATCAGTCTCGTCGGCGGCACGATGTTCCTGCTGTGGCTGGGTGAACAGATCACCAGCCGGGGTATCGGCAACGGCGTTTCGCTCATCATCATGGCGGGCATCGTGGCCCAGTTCCCGACCTTCGTTTCGAACCTGGGTTCGGGCTATTCGGAAGGTTCGATCGCCACCGGTATCATCGTCGGCCTGATCGCCATGGTCGTGATCCTGATCCTCGTGATCTGCTTCATGGAACGCGCGCAGCGCCGCCTGCTGATCCAGTATCCCAAGCGCGCGACGCAGCGCGGCATGATGCAGGCGGATCGCTCGCACTTGCCGCTCAAGCTCAACACTGCCGGCGTTATCCCGCCGATCTTCGCCAGCTCGTTGCTGCTGCTGCCGCTGACGATCACGCAGTTCGCCGGTAATTCGGTCGATACCGACACGACGGCGGGCGGGGTGCTGCAAACCACGCTGCAATATCTGCAGCATGGCCAGCCGCTTTATATGGCGCTCTATGCGCTGGGCATCATCTTCTTCTGTTTCTTCTACACCGCGATCGTCTTCAATCCTGAAGAGACCGCGGAGAATCTGAAGAAGAACGGCGGCTTCATTCCCGGCATCCGTCCGGGCAAGCGCACCGAGGAATATCTCGATTACGTGTTGACGCGCATCACCGTGATCGGGGCGATTTACCTGACGCTTGTTTGTGTGGTGCCCGAATATATGATCGCGCAGACCGGCGTGCCGCTGTTTCTCGGCGGGACCAGCCTGCTCATCGTGGTGAATGTGACGGTGGATACCATCAGTCAGATACAATCGCATCTGCTGGCACACCAGTATGGCGATCTCATCAAAAAGGCGAAGTTGAAGGGGCGCGTGCGTTAAGGCACAGCGGGCGCGAAGGGGACTTTACGCTATGGACATTATCCTCCTCGGCCCTCCGGGCGCCGGCAAGGGAACACAGGCGCAGCGATTGGTCGAGCACCATGGCATGCGTCAGCTTTCGACTGGCGACATGCTGCGCGAAACGCGCAAGGCCGATACCGATCTGGGACGCAAGGTTGCGGACATCATGGATTCGGGCGGTCTGGTCTCGGACGAGATCGTGTCGGCAATGATCGACGCCAAGCTGTCGGACATGGGACCCGAGGTGGGCGCGATCTTCGATGGATAT
This sequence comes from Erythrobacter aureus, assembly GCF_003355455.1. Taxonomy (NCBI): domain Bacteria; kingdom Pseudomonadati; phylum Pseudomonadota; class Alphaproteobacteria; order Sphingomonadales; family Erythrobacteraceae; genus Erythrobacter; species Erythrobacter aureus. Next base: position 2,415,791 of record NZ_CP031357.1, on the reverse strand, counting down.
CCGCGCACCGCCGCGCAGGCCGATCAGCTCGACGAAATCCTCGCCAGGCACGGGCGCAAGCTCGACCACGTGATCGAGCTCGAAGTGGACGAAGACGCGCTCGTAGAGCGTATCACCGGCCGGTTTACCTGCGCCAATTGCGGCGAGGGCTATCACGATGTCTTCAAGCAGCCCAAGCAGGAAGGCGTGTGCGACAAATGTGGTTCGACCGAGTTCAAGCGCCGCCCGGACGACAATGAGGAAACCGTCCGCACCCGTATGCAGGAATACCGTGGGAAGACCGCGCCGATTCTGCCGGGCTACGAGGCGCGCGATATCGTGACACGGGTCGACGGCATGGCCTCGATCGAAGACGTCACCCAGGCAATCGACGCGATCCTGGCGGGCTGATCCTGCCACTTTCAATGCGTTCCGGCTTGCCCTAGGACCTCTGTCCGTCAATGGAGAGAGGTCTTATGCGTCGTCCCGCCACCGTTTTTGCATTAGCCGCGATGGTGGCTGCCGCCCCGCTTTCGGCGAAGGTAGCCGACACGAGCGCCAACGGCTTTGTCACACAGAACGTTGCCGAAGTGGCCGCGACGCCGCTGGAAACCTGGCTGGCGCTGATCAAGCCGGGTGACTGGTGGAACGATGCTCACACATGGTCGGGCGATGCCGCCAATATGACGCTTACGCCGCAGGCGGGCGGCTGCTTTTGCGAGCGTGTCCCGGGCGAGGATCGTGAAGACGGTTTTTCCCTGGACGGCAGCGCAGGGCACATGTCCGTCATCCAGGCCTATCCGCTCAAGAGCCTGCGCATGCGTGGTGGCCTGGGGCCGCTACAGGGTGAACCGGCAACAGGCGTCCTCACGGTGACACTCGAGGAAATCAATGGCGGCACGCGTATTCGTTGGGAATATGTCGTGGGCGGATATATGCGCTACGATGTCGAGACCATCGCCAAGGCTGTCGATGGCGTGATGAGCCAACAGCTTGCGGGGCTCCGCGATCATCTCGGTGCTTTGGAGGGTGAGGCATCGGAGCCGGAGCCGGTCGAGGATCCCGAAGAGGAGCCCAGCATCGAAACGCAGATCGACGCGCTTCAAGGGGCGGAATGACCGATGTTGAACGGAACGCTCGCGCTTCTCGTGGAAGGAGCAGTGCGGAGGTTTTGACCCCAGCCGCACGAAACGCTACAAGGGTTGCATCATCTGGCGAGCCGCCCATATCGGCGGTCTCGCCACCTTGTGTGCGCTCGGTGGTTGACGCGGCCAGCGAATCCTCCTAAGCGCGCGGTTCATTCGACATTGCGGTGAGTCCGGCAGGCGGCAGCCATTTGCACGCCATCCGGGCTTTTTGCGTTAGGCAGGCTGCCGCATCCGGCGGATGAATTGAGCGATGAGATAGGGAAAGCCGGATAGACCGGCCCCTGTGGAGCATGGAGAAGTAAGTGGCTCGTATTGCCGGGGTAAACATCCCCACCAACAAGCGCGTTATCATCGCGCTCACCTACATTCACGGTATCGGCCGTACCAAGGCCGTCGAGATCGCCGACAAGCTCGGCATCGATCACGCCGCGCGGGTTCAGGATCTGTCCGACGAGGAAATCCTGCGCATTCGCGAAACGATCGACGAAGAGCATATGGTCGAGGGCGACCTTCGCCGCGACACTGCGATGAACATCAAGCGTCTGATGGACCTGCGTTCCTATCGCGGCCTGCGTCACCGTGCCGGTCTGCCCGTTCGCGGCCAGCGCACTCACACCAACGCCCGTACCCGCAAGGGCAAGGCCAAGCCGATCGCCGGCAAGAAGAAGTAAGCTTCGGCTCGTCCGTACGCTTTTCCCTTCTTGATAGACTGTAAGGAAGATACACCATGGCACGCGAACCCGGCCGCGTTAGGCGCCGCGACAAAAAGAACATTTCGAGCGGCGTTGCGCACATCAACGCCAGCTTCAACAACACGATGATCACCATCACCGACGCGCAGGGCAATGCGATCAGCTGGTCCAGCGCCGGCATGATGGGCTTCAAGGGCAGCCGTAAGTCGACTCCCTATGCCGCGCAGGTCGCCGCCGACGACGCAGGCCGCAAGGCTGCCGAACACGGCGTGCGCACCCTCGAAGTCGAAGTGAAGGGTCCGGGCTCGGGCCGTGAAAGCGCGCTGCGCGGTCTCGCTGCAGTGGGCTTCACCATCACTTCGATCCGTGACGTGACGCCGATCCCGCATAACGGGGTCCGTCCTTCCAAGCGTCGTCGCGTCTGATCCGTACCTGCCTGGCGGTCCGGTAACGGGCCGCCAACACCCTCTCACGGACCGGACGCTCTATCGAAGAGCGCCGGTCCTGCCCGCATCCGAACCAGGGGATTTTTATGTCCGTCAACATTAAGAACTGGCAGGAACTCAAGAAACCCAATGTCCTTGATATCAAGGAATCCGGCGACAAGGCCCGCAAGGCAACCTTCGTGGCCGAACCGCTCGAGCGTGGCTTCGGCCTGACGCTCGGCAACGCTCTGCGCCGCGTGCTCCTGAGCTCGCTCCAGGGCGCCGCGATCACGTCGATCAAGATCGAAAACGTGCTGCACGAATTCAGCAGCCTCGCCGGCGTGCGCGAAGATGTGACCGACATCGTGCTCAACGTTAAGCAGATCGCGCTGAAGATGGAAGGCGAAGGCATGAAGCGCCTGCAGCTTTCGGCCACCGGCCCGGGCGAAGTAAAGGCTGGCGACATCGCCGTTTCGGGCGACATCGAGGTCATGAACAAGGACCTCGTGATCTGCCATCTCGACGAAGGCGCCACGCTCAACATGGAGCTGACCGCCGACACTGGTAAGGGCTACCGCCCGGCCGTCATGAACCGCCCGGCCGATGCACCGATCGGTCTCATCCCGGTCGACAGCCTGTACTCCCCGGTCCGCCAGGTTAGCTACAAGGTCGAGAATGCCCGCGTCGGCCAGGAGCTCGACTACGACAAGCTCTCGCTGACCGTCGAGACCGACGGTACGGTCACTCCGGAAGACGCCGTGGCCTATGCCGCGCGCATCCTTCAGGATCAATTGACGCTGTTCGTCCACTTCGAAGACGGCATCCCGCAGCCGACCACGGCCATGATCGGCCAGGCCGCCGAGCCGCAGGAAAGCGACACCAACCAGCTCAACCGCTACCTTCTCAAGAAGGTCGATGAGTTGGAACTGTCGGTCCGTTCGGCGAACTGCCTCAAGAACGACAACATCATCTACATCGGCGACCTGGTCCAGAAGACCGAGGCCGAGATGCTCCGTACGCCGAACTTCGGCCGCAAGTCGCTCAACGAGATCAAGGAAGTCCTTTCCTCGATGGGCCTGCGCCTTGGCATGGACATCCCGGGCTGGCCGCCGGAAAACATCGAGGAAATGGCCAAGAAGCTCGAACAGGAGCTGCTGGGTTAATGTGATCCTCTCCCGGGCGGGAGAGGATACGCAGTCTTGCGAGCTTGCTCGCTAGGCGAAGTTGGAGAGGGGGTGCGGCTCCGCATGCCCCCTCTGCTGCGACTAGGCAGCAAGCTGCCAAGTCTCGCTTTCTCTCCCGAGATGGGAGAGAGGTTCCCGGTCGAACATCAATCGACCAGAATTGGGCTACCTGAAACGGGCCCCTTACGAACGAAGGACAAGATACAATGCGTCACAAGATTTCCGGCCGTAAGCTTCAGCGCAAGACCGGCCACCGCAACGCGATGTTCCGCAACATGGCTGCCGCGCTGATCAAGCACGAGCAGATCATGACCACGCTGCCCAAGGCGAAGGAAATGCGTCCGTACCTCGAGAAGCTGATCACGCTGGCCAAGCGTGGCGGCCTGTCGAACCGTCGCCTCGCCATGAGCCGCCTGCAGGACGAAACCCAGCTCAAGAAGCTGTTCGACGTGCTGGCCGAACGTTATGCCGACCGTGAAGGCGGCTATACCCGCGTGATCAAGGCCGGTTATCGCGCCAGCGACGCCGCCCAGATGGCCGTTATCGAACTGGTCGACCGCGACGAAGACGCCAAGGGCCAGGATTCGGGTCCCGTCATGAACGACGAGGACATGGAAGAAGCGTAAGCGATACCAAAACCAGACAAGCGGGGCCGGGAGGGAGACCTTCCGGCCCTTTTGTTTTGCGCGTGGGAGAAGCCGTGCCACAAGGCGCGGATGATCAGACATAACTTGGCAGCCGCAGCGCTGCTCGCCTCCGTCCCGCTCGCCGCGCAGTCGACCACACAAGACGAAATCGAAGTGCGCTACGACCGTGCTCTCGCGGCAGGTTACAAGGCGCTGTTCCTGTGCAGCGCGATTGCCAATGCCGAACGCAACGGAGCGACGCGGACGCCCGAAAGCGTCGAGGCATGGGAACTAACCGGCATCCAGGCGCCGCTGAACAGCATCATCGATGACCTTCCCTACCGGATCCACCGCGATGGCTCTGGGGAGCTTCATAGCGTCTCGGTGGAATGGACCGACGACGCTCTCCCGCGCATGGCGGTGCATAATTCGCGCAGAGGGTGCTCGCAGCTTCCCATTGGCGGCGCTCCCTTGCCGATTGTCACGAAACGCCCCGCGCTCCAGCGTGACCGTGCAGCTCTTCTCGCCCCGGGCACGACACTTTCGGCGAGCTTCGCCAAGGCTTTCGGCTCCACTTACGGGGAAGGCACGCGTACGACCGCCGTGCTGGCGATGCGCGATGGACAAGTGCTGGGCGAGGTCTATGCAACCGATTTCGGGCCTGCAGTACCCCAGCGTACTTGGTCGGTCGCCAAAAGCATCGCCGCGACCCTTGTCGGCGCCGCGGTACACCGAGGGCAGGCCGACGTGGCGAATCGGGCGGGGCTTGGTCTCGGTTTGAACGATCGGCGCACAGGGATCACGATCGATCATCTTCTGCGGATGGCTTCGGGCCGTTATTCGGACACGCCGGGCAACCGTACCAATCCTCTTTATTACGGCGGCTCGACGGTAGCGGAGACGGCACTGCACTGGCCCTTGGTCCATGAGCCGGGCCAAGTCTTCCGCTACGCCAACAACGACACGCTCGCCGCGATCAAGGCGATCGAGGAAGCTCTCGAGGATCATCCGCCAGCGCAATTCTTCGCGCAGTTGGACATGCGCGATACCGTCGCGGAGACCGACTGGCGCGGCGATTACATTCTTTCGAGTCAGGTCTGGTCCACCGCGCGCGACTTGGCAAAGCTTGGCCAGCTTTATCTCAATGATGGGGTTTTACCGTCGGGTGAGCGTGTCCTGCCCGAAGGTTGGGCGAAGTATGTTTCGTCCCCTTCCGGCCCCCAGCCCGACGGCGCTTTCGGTTATGGAGCGGGCTTCTGGCTGCTCAACAAGTCCGAGGGCGTGCCTTCCGATACATTCGCGGCCATGGGGAATCGCGGGCAGTTCATCGTGATCGTCCCGAGCCTGAATACGGTCATCGTCCGGCGGGGCGAAGATGCCGCCGGGCACCGCTTCGATATCGCCGGTTTCACACGCGATGTTCTTGAAAGCCTTGGGGAATAGGTGTTCAGAAAAGTCACCGTTAAACTGAATGCTTCCTGTAACCCAAGTTCAGCGTGACCTCACGGCGACTCACCTAGAACGCTTCTCACAGCCAAGGCACTCCCGCCCTGGCCCCGATGAGGAGGACCTCGAAATGAAACTGTTCACCAAGACGTTCGCGAAGGGTGGGATCGCAACGGCTGCCGTCGGCGCGATGGCGCTGGCTGGAGCTACCCCCGCCCATGCGGGCGACCGTGACGATGATGGTATTTCTGTTGGCGACGTGATCGCCGGTGCCGTTATCATCGGCGGTATCGCCGCCGTCGCAAGTGCCGCCAGCAAGGATCGCGATTATTACCGTGATGGCCGCTATTATCGTGACGGGCGCTATTATCGCGATGGCCGTGACTACCGCCGCCACGCCTATTCGCGCCGCGGCAATCCGCGCAAGGCAGTCAACCGCTGCGTCCGGGCCGCTCAGCGCGATGCGCGGCGTAGTGGCTACCGCTACGCCCAGGTGACGGACATCCGCGATGTGGACGACACGCGCTATGGCTGGCGCGTCAAGGGCCGGATCGTGGTCGAAGGAGAGCGTGGTTACTATCGCAGCAATTACGATCGCCGGGGCCGCTATGACCGCGATTATCGCGATCGCGATCGGGGCAAGTTCACCTGCTATATCGAGCGGGGGCGCGTCGCCGGGGTCGATTTCCGCGGTATTCGAGGGCTTTAAGTTCGGCGTTACCCGAGCACCATGGGCGGTTCAGGCAGTATTTAGCCTGGACCGCCTATGCTTATCGGAATGTCAATCATGCGCCTTGGTGGGGGCGCCAAACGGGGTAACGGACCATGCCGTCCAAGCAATCGCTCTTAGCCGCACCAGCCATGCTCGCAGTGCTTTCCCTGACCACCGCTCCGGTTCAGGCCGCCGACCTGCCTGGGCCAGGCGTGCCGTCGGCTGTCCACGTCGCGCCCGCATGGGCGCCTGGCGACGATACGGCTGCCAAGCACCGTCGCTATCGACACTATCGGCACCACCGCCATCGCGGCATTGGCGCGGGCGATATTCTCGCTGGAGTTTTGATCATCGGCGGTATTGCCGCCATCGCCAGCGCTGCCGAGAAGTCGCGCGATCGCTATCCCCGCCGCGAGACACGCTATCCGCAGCCACGTCGGGGCGATTACCGCTATAATGACGGGCGCGGGATCGACCGCGCGGTGACGATGTGCGTGGACGAGATCGAGCGCGATGCGCGGGTCGAGACGGTCGATCGAGTCGATCGCAATGCACGCGGGTGGAGCGTTACCGGCACGCTGTTCGATGGCCAAGACTTTACCTGCTCGATCGGAGAAGATGGCCGGATCGAGGCGATCGATTATGGGCGCGGTGGCTCGGGTTATCGCAGCGATGCATGGGATGGCAGAGAGGCGGGCGATTTCGATTATTCCGCGCGTGCTGAAGGCGCGGACCGCCAGTATGGCGACGATGTCTATGCTGCCGCGCGCGCCCGCACGGGCACCGTCCAGCCTTCCTATCCCGGTGGCCCTTTGCCTGGCGAGGACGATGGACAAGTCGATGCCGATATCGAATTCGGCACCGGCTATCAGGGGGCGGGGACCTAATCCCGCTTGTAGGCGGGAAGCGCCAGGTTCCATTGGATAGCAGCGAGGCGCAGGCCGAAACCTGCTCCCGTCGCTGCGACCCAGACCCACTCGCGGATGATCCCGGCCCAATCCCCGATCACGGTAACCGAGGCGGAAAGCGCCGCCGCAGTCACATACAGTTCGGGCCGCATGAGGATCGACGGTCGGCCGGCCAGAACATCACGAATGATCCCGCCGACGCAGCCGGTGATGACGCCCATCAGCGCCGCTGGAATTGGTGGTAGGCCGTATTCGAGCGCTTTGGCTGCGCCCAGCACGGCGTAAGCGGCGAGACCGAGGCCATCGGCGATCGAGAGAAGACGACCTTCCCACCACCGGGTGGGCGTGAACCAGGCGAACAGCGCGATCGCCAGACACACCCCGGCTACCCAGGCATCGTGGATCCAGAAGACCGGCGCACCGATGAGCAGATCGCGCACCGTCCCGCCACCGACACCCGTCAACAGTGCGAAAAAGGCCAGCGTGACGAAGGTCTGGCGTTCTTTTGCGGCGACCAAGGCGCCGGTCAGCGCGAAGATGGCCACTCCGGCCAGGTCCAGCCAGTCCAGCAAGGGGGTGAGCACGGCAGCGTTCATGTGGCCCCTCCGACGCGCGCCTTGCGGCGGCGAAACATCAGGATGGAGCCGAACATCGCACCGATGACAGACAGGATGGCAAACAGGATCAGGATCGGGTGGCTGGTGTCTTCACGCGTTTGCAGATCCATGATGTGCAGTCCCCAGGCGATATCGAAAACTCTCCACCAGCGCGTGCGCACCGCTTCGATCCGTCCTGTCTCGGTGCCGACATAGACATGGGTCCCGTCTTCCAGCACGACCTGCCAGACCGGCACCGGGCGGCGGAAGTCGAACGGGACATTGGCGGCCTCGAAGCGTTCGGTTCGTGCGACCTTGTCACCACCCTCGATCCCTGCCGCCACGATCAGCCGTGCCTCGACATCGGATAGCGGCCCCATTGTACTGCCATCGGGGCGAAAGCGGGCAATGGTGCCGTCCATATAGGCGATCCGCGTGATGGTCTCGTCGCTTTCTACCTGCGTCGTGACCGAGCGGACAGGCTTGGTGCTTTCGGCCGGTAGCGAGACGGCGATTTGCGTGTCGGCGGGCAGGGCGCGTTCGGGCACTTCCTTGCGCAAATGGTTGCCGCGCACTTCCTCGATCGGCTTGATCACCATCACGAGACCGGTCACCGTCCACATCAAGATGGGGAAACCCACCAGCCATCCCAGCCATATATGCCATTTGGCGAAGCGCTGCATCACGCTCTGATTGCCCATTGCCGTCGTGGCTCCCTAGCCGTGGAGGATCGTGCCGATCGCCTCCGCCGCGGCGATGCAATCGAGATCCGCCCATCTGCGCGAGATGACCTGCATGCCGCAAGGCAGGCCATCTGTTTCGCCCACAGGCAAGACGGTTGCGGGAAGGTTGGGGTAGGTCGCGAGGCCCGCCCAGCACAGCACGCTCCCACCGGGCTGTTCGGTGCCGTTGATCGTGACCGTCCCGTCGAAAACGCGCCCCTCGCGGTGCGGTATGGCGAGCACGGGGGCGGGCGGGGCGAGCACGAAGTCGTATGTCTCGAACAGCTCTGCCCAAGCGTTTGCGTTGCGCGTCTGCGTATCCAGCATGTCGAACCAATCGGTCGCGCTGGCACGTTTGCCGTTGGGACCTGGCATTCCGCGCGCCATGGCGACATTGAGCATGCGCATGTAGTCGGCTTGTTGCGCCTTCAGGTCGGGCAGAAGTTCGCTCGCCCGGTCGATCGCGACCCCCGCCCGTGTGAGTTCGGCGGCGACCGCCTCGAGCGGTCCGCGCACCGCATCGTCGGTCGGGCAAGAGGGATGGTCCAGCATCACCAGGATGCGGCAATCCGCGAGCGGTTTGTTGCGTTCAGATAGGGGGATGGTCCGGGTCAGTTCGATCAGGAGCCGAAGATCGGCGGCGTTGCGCGCCAGCGGCCCCGCAATCGACAGCGCGCCATCATGGGAATCCCGACCCGCCATCAGTGGATGATCGTGACCATGCTTGGAGACCAGGCCCCAACTGCTCTTGTGTCCCCAGACGCCGCAGAAATGCGCTGGCACGCGGACAGAGCCCCCGATATCGGTGCCGTATTCGCACGGCACCATCCCGCTCGCGACCGCTGCCGCCGCTCCGCCGGAGGACCCGCCGGGCGAGCGTTCGTGATCGTGCGGATTGTTGGTGCGACCATAGACCGGATTGTTCGATTGCCAGTCGGCCAGATCCGGCGGGACATTGGTCTTGCCCAGAAAGATCGCTCCGGCCGCTTTGAGCTGGCTGACGACCTTGGCATCCCTGGTGGCGATGTTATTCGCGTATTCCTCGTGACCCCAGCAGGTCGGCAGACCTGCGATGTCGAAGCTTTCCTTGATCGTCATCGGCACGCCGAACAGCGGTTGGTCGGGAGTGGCGGACTGGCCCGTCATGGCCCGTGCGGTTTCGCGCGCGCGGTCGAAATCGGTCACGGCCACCGCGTTGATATGCGCGTCCTGATGCTCGATCCGGGCAATCGCGGCATCGACCGCTTCCAGCGGCGACATCTCGCCCCGGCTGATGGCGGCGGCCGTTTCGATTGCGCCTGGTTTTTTGGTCAGCTTGGGATAGGTCATGCACGTCTCCACCTCGTGCGCGCGTTGTCGGACAAGCACGGTGCAGGGTCAATCACGCACTTGCGCAGGACACATCGCCGACGCATGGCGTTTAGCCAGAACCAGAATACCGGAGGACTATCGATGCGCCGCGCCCTACTGCCCTTGCTGCTGGCCAGTGCCGCCTGCACCCCCGCCGCCACGCAAACGCAGGTCGTCTCGACCGCTGTGCCGCCTCCGGCCGCCACGGCCGAGGGATACGATCTGGGCGCGCAATACGCCAAGCTGGCGGTGATCGAAATGAATCCCGATACGTCCTTCCTGACGCACGAAGAGCGCGAGGTTGTCAATCTTTTGATCGAAGCTAGCGGCTATATGGACGAGATCTATCTGCGTCAGCGCGGGGCGGATCTGCCGCAAATGCGCGAGGCGATTTCGCGCAACCGCCGCGCCGATCGCGATCTTCTGCTGGCCATGTTCGATCGCAATTTCGGCCCTTGGGACGAGGTCGCCGAATTGCATCCCTTCTGGGGCGCTGAGCCGATGCCGGAAGGAGCCGGTTTCTACCCGGCAGACCTGACACGCGAGGAATTCGATGCGTATCTCGCGGCCAATCCCGATCAGCGCGAGGCACTCACCAGCCCCTATACGGTCGTCCGGCGCAGCGCGGACGGCTTCGTCGCCGTGCCCTATTCGCAGGCTTATCGCGAATGGCTGGTGCCCGCCGCGCGGCTGCTCGAACAGGCCGCGCAGCGGACCTCCAATCCCAGCCTCAAGCGCTTCCTCTCGCTGCGTGCGGCAAGCTTCCTGACCGACGATTACTTCGAAAGCGAAATGGCGTGGATGGACCTGGAGGGAACGCCGATCGAAATCGCGATCGGCCCCTACGAAGTCTATACCGACCGCCTCTATGGCACCAAGACCGCTTTCGAGAGCTTCGTCACACTGCGCAACCCGGAGGAAAGCGCGGCGCTGGCGAAGTACAAGAACTATCTGCGCACGATGGAGGAAAACCTCCCCATCCCGGATCAGCACAAGAATTTCCAGCGCGGCTTCGAAAGCCCGATCGCGGTGGCGGATCAGGTCCATGGCGGGGGCGACAACGTGCCGGGCACGCAAACCATCGCCTTCAACCTGCCCAATGACGAGCGGGTGCGCGAGGCCAAGGGGGCCAAGAAGGTCATTCTCGCCAATGTCCTGGGCGCGAAATACGACCGCATCCTGGCGCCCATGGCCGAAATCGTTTTGACCGATGCGCAATCCGGTCTGGTGATGAAGAAATACATGGAAGCGAACACGCTGTTTCATGAGCTGTCGCACAGCCTCGGGCCGGGCACGATCACTGTCGACGGGCGCCAGACCACGGTCAATGAAGAACTCAGGGATCAGTATTCGGCGCTGGAGGAGTCCAAGGCCGACGTCATGGGCATCTGGAACATCCTGCTGATGATGGAAAAAGGCGAGATCCCCGCAGCGGAAAAGCCGCAGCTTTTCTCGACCTATTTCACCGGCCTGTTCCGCTCAATGCGCTTCGGCACCGAAAGCGCGCATGGCAGGGGCGCCAAGCTGCAATACGGCTACCTGAAGCAGAAAGGAGCCTTCGCCTGGGACGAGGCGCGCCAGCGCTACACGGTCGATTACGACAGGATGGAAGCAGGCATACGCGACCTGCTCAACGCCCAGCTCATGTTGCAGGCGACCGGCGATTACGCGGGCACCAAGGCCTTTTTCGATCGCTATGCCGTGCTCGACGATGCGGCGGCCTCGCGCTTCGCCGCCATGTCGGATATTCCGGTCGATATCGCGCCGGTTTATCCCGACGAAGTATGATGTACGAGGGGGCGACGAAGGCCGTCGCTTCCCGAACAGTCAATCGAGCGCTAGCTTGCGGGTCCGTTTGTCGCCCGACGCGGCCTACCTGTAATCGCCAGTCCGATGGCCAGACCGAAACCGAGAATCGGCGCGGCGCCATAGCCGACGAGAATAGTCGGATAATTCGATACCAACGCGGCAAGCGAGAAGCCGAACAGGGCGCCCGCCAAGGCGTGTCGGACCGGTTTGGGGGCGGGAATTGCGTAGGCTAGGAGGAAGAAACTCACCAGCAGGGCGATGACGAGGCCGAAGGCGGCCAGCGGCGTGTCGATTGCGAGGTGGATCAGGATGCGCTCGACGAAGGGTTGAGCGGGCAGTTCGCCTCGAAGCCCCGCGACCATGCTGGCAAGGAGAGCGATCCCAGCAACGGGGACGAGCCGCCAGTCGCCGGTCGCATTATAAAGTCCGACAGCCGCCAGCATGACCGCAAGGCCTGTCGCCGCGTCGGGCTGGAGTGAGGCAGCGAGCAGAGCACCAAGCAATATGGACGGCGCGAAATCCTCGTCGCGCGCGGCCAGGACCACAAGCGGGGGCAGCGCCAGCGCGCCGCTATGCACAGCGAACGGGCCGAGCGGAAGCCATCGCGCGATGCCATTGACGTAAGGCCCGGTCACAAGCGGTAGGAAAAGGAGGGCCAGAAGTATGATTGCCGCAACGCGTTGCGCTTTCGGTCCGTCAATGACGGGCAAACCCAGAACCGCGATTGCCGCAAGACCGAACGCCACCGTATTGATGACTACATAAGCCGATGGTGCGCCGTAAAAGCGTAGATAGATGATACCCGAGAGGACCGGCACGGCCAGCGCGGCGAGGCCTATCAGGCGCTCCCGCATTCAAACGGCGCCCAGGAGGGCGTCTTCCGCCGCGCAGTCGAAGAGCTCCCAAGGGTATGCGGCAAGCTGCGGGAACGTCGTGCGCCAATCCGCAGGAGCGAGGTCGCGGAGCCACGTCACGGCCTCTTCAGCCGCGACCTCGTATCCGATCGCTGCCAGCTCGCCATCTTTCATCGCCTTGCGTCCATTGACGACGAAGGGACGCGGTACCGACCACGGTGTGCGGCCCACGAATTTGTCGGGGTAGCCTTCCATGGGTTCGAATTCCACATCGGCCCCCACTATCCGCGAGATCGCTTTGCCGATCTCAAGCACAGATGGAGAAGAACCATCTGCGATATTGTAAATGCCACCCAGTTCCCTTTCGATCGCCGACGAGACAAAATCGCCGATCAAACCGCTGCTTGTTGTCTGAAATTTCGAGTTGCCGGAACAGGCCAAGGGGATGCGTCGCCTGCCGTCGAGCATTCGCTTGACGAACCACCATTCGCGGGGATGCCGACTATGCGATCCGTATATGGCGCAGGGCCTGAGGATGGTCGCGCGGTCGCCGAACAGTTCAAGCGCACACTCTTCCATTCGTATCTTGCGGGTGGAATAGGTTTCAGGCCCGGCGGATACAGTAGGCTGTGCCTCGGTGATCGGTCCTTCGAGTTCGGGAAAGCCGTTTTGCGCTGCCTCGTCGAGTGTTCGCCCGGCGGCATCGCAATACACGCTGGCAGATGAAACCACGACAAGGCGTCCGATACGGTCAGGATCGTAGCGCTCGATATCTGCGGCATCGAAGGCGATCGTGTCGAATACGACTTCCGCTTCCGGCGTGGCCTGCTCGTTGAGGGCGTAGGGCAAGAAGTGATCCGCGAACCCGGATAGCCAGTCCGGCCTTGAGCGCGCGTGGACCGTGACGACATGCGCTGTATCGCCGAGGCACTGCCATGCGGCATGACCGATCTGACCCGCACCGATGATTGCAACGCTGCGGGCCATGATCGTGTCTTCTCCGCCGGATCAGATGTGGATCGGTTTGCCCTGGACCGCCATCGCCGCTTCCTTGATTGCTTCGGAATGCGTCGGGTGGGCGTGGCAGGTGTAGGCTATGTCTTCGCTGGTCGCGCCGAACTCCATCGCCTGCGCGGCCTGTGCGATCATCGTGCCGGCCACGCTGGCGATGGCCCAGACGCCCAGCACGCGGTCGCTTTCTGCCTCGGCGATGATCTTCACGAAGCCGTCGGGCTCGTGATTGGTCTTGGCGCGGCTGTTGGCCATCATAGGGAATTTGCCGATTTTCACCTTGGTCTTGTCGCCGCCCATTTTCTCGATGGCTTCTTCCTGCGTCAGGCCGACACCGGCGAATTCGGGCCAGGTATACACCACGCCGGGGATGACATCGTGGTTCACGATGCCGGTCTGGCCCGCGATGTTCTCCGCGCAGGCAATGCCTTCATCTTCGGCCTTGTGGGCGAGCATGGGGCCGGGCACCACGTCGCCAATGGCCCACACACCGTCGACCGCGGTGCGGAAATCGTGATCGGTTTCGATCTGGCCGCGTTTGTTGACCTCAAGCCCGATGGTGTCGAGACCGAGACCTTCGGTGTTCGGACGGCGGCCGATCGAGACGAGCACGCAATCGGCCTCGAGCGTTTCTTCATCGCCGCCAGCGGAAGGTTCGAGCGTCAGCGTCGCCTTTTTGCCCTTGACGGTGCAGCCGGTGACCTTGGTCGACAGGCGCAGTTCCATGCCCTGCTTCTTGAAGATCTTGGCTGCTTCCTTGCGCACGTCGTCGTCCATGCCGGGCAGCAGCTTGTCGAGGAATTCGACCACGATAACCTCGGCGCCGAGCCGGTTCCAGACCGAGCCGAGTTCGAGCCCGATCACGCCGCCACCGATGACGACCATTTTCTTGGGCACCTTGGGTAGTTCGAGCGCACCGGTGGAATCGACCACCACATGCTTGTCGTTATCGACCTCGACACCCGGCAGCGGGGTGACCGAGGAGCCGGTAGCGATGATGATATTCTTCGCCGTAACCGTCTCGTCACCGACCTTGACCGTATGCGCGTCCTGGAAGGTGGCGTGGCCCTTCTTCCAGTCGACCTTGTTCTTCTTGAACAGGAACTCGATGCCGCCGGTAAGGCCCTTCACCGCATCGCGGCGCTGGGCGTGCATGGTGTCGAGATTAAGCTTCGGGCTGGTTTCGATGCCCATCGCGGCCATCGCGCCATTGGCGGCAGCGTCGTAGAACTCGCTTGCATGCAGCATCGCCTTCGACGGAATGCAGCCGACATTGAGGCAGGTCCCGCCCAGCGTCTCGCGGCTTTCGGCGCAGGCGGTCTTCAGCCCCAGCTGCGCAGCGCGGATCGCAGCGACATAGCCACCCGGGCCAGCGCCGATGACGAGGACGTCGTAGTCGTAATTCTGGTCAGCCATTCCAAACTCCATTCGTGAGTTCCTGCGAAAGCAGGAACCCAGATAGCGCGACGCTGTGCCGCAATGGGCTCCTGCTTTCGCAGGAGCTCACCGGTTGATATCGTGCCAAAGATCGCGCCATTCCGGATTTTCCTTTTCGATGAGCTCGATCTTCCAGGCGCGCTTCCATTTCTTCATCTGCCATTCGCGCTCGCGCGCATCGTGCAGGTTTTCGAAATGCTCGCACCAAACGAGGTGTTTGCATCCATATTTCTTCGTGAAGCCCTCTACAGCACCGATCCGGTGCTGCCAGATACGCGTCGCCAAATCGCTCGTTACGCCGAGATAGAGCGTGCCATTCCGCTTGCTGGCGACGATGTATAGCCATCCGTCCTTCACGCGTTACCGGGTTACAAATCGATCAGCATTCGGGTCGGATCTTCGATCGCTTCCTTGATGATTTTCAGTGCGGTCACGGCCTCGCGGCCGTCGATCAGGCGGTGGTCGTAGGACAGGGCGATATACATCATCGGGCGGATGACGATCTCGCCGTTCACCACTACCGGACGGTCCTCGATCCGGTGGAGGCCGAGGACAGCGCTTTGCGGCGGGTTGATGATCGGGGTCGACATCAGCGATCCGAACACGCCGCCATTGGAGATGGTGAAGGTGCCGCCCTTCATGTCTTCCATCGTCAGCGTGCCTTCCTTGGCGCGCTTCCCGAAATCGGCGATGTCCTTCTCGATGCGGGCAAAACCCTTGTCCTGCGCGTCGCGAATGACGGGGACCACGAGGCCGTTGGGCGCCGACACGGCAACCGAGATGTCGACATAGTCGTGATAGACGATCTCGTCGCCCTCGATATAGGCGTTGACCGCGGGCACGTCCTTCAGCGCAAGGCAGGCGGCCTTGGCGAAGAAGCCCATGAAGCCGAGGCGAATGTCGTGCTTCTTGGCGAACATGTCCTTGTACTTGCCGCGTGCTTCGATGACCGCCGACATGTCGACATCGTTGAACGTCGTCAGCAGCGCCGCATTGTCCTGCGCGCCCTTCAATCGCTTGGCGATCGTCTGGCGCATGCGCGTCATCTTGACGCGTTCCTCGCGGCGCTCGCCGCCGGTCGAGGCCGGGGCTGCGGCAGGAGCGGGAGCGGCGTCACCCGAAGCGCCCTTATTCTTCGCTGCGGCGATGACGTCTTCCTTGGTCAGGCGGCCGTCCTTGCCGGTGCCCTTGATGGTCGAGGGATCGACCCCGTGCTCCAGAACGGCACGGCGCACGGCAGGCGACAGCGTCTGTGCGGCATCGCCGCCGGTTGCGGCCTTGGCCTGCGCCGGAGCGGCCTTCTCGACGCCCGCGTCGGCTACCTCGGCTTTAGGGGCTTCGCCGCCGGAGGACTTCGCCGCAGCCGCACCTTCCTCGATCACGGCGATGACCGAATCGACCTCGACCGTGTCACCCACGGCCACTTTGAACTCGGTGATGACACCGGCAACGGGGGAGGGGGCCTCCACCGCGACCTTGTCGGTCTCGAGGCTGATGATCGGCTCGTCCGCCGCGACCGCGTCGCCGACATTCTTGAGCAGTTCGCCGACAGTTGCTTCGGTGACCGATTCACCCAGCGTGGGGACTTTGACTTCGGTGGCCATGTGATGGGTTCCTTCGGCCTTATGGGATCAGTTGCAGTCGCTGCGGACCTTGGGCGTATCACCGCCATTCAGTCCGAGCGCGATGTTGACAAGGGCTTCCTGCTGCACTTGGTGGCGGCTGGCATAACCCGTGGCGGGCGAGGCGGCGACTTCGCGGCCGGCATAGCATGGGCGCATGCCGTCCTTGCCCGCGGCGGTAAGCGATTCCTCGATCAGGCGGTCGACGAAGAACCAGGCGCCGTTATTCTTCGGTTCCTCCTGGCACCAGACCACGGTTTCGAGATTGGTCATGCGTTCGAGGCGCACGGCCAGCGGCTCGCCGGGGAAGGGGTAGAGCTGTTCGATCCGGACCACCGAGACATCGTCCAGACCGGCTTCGTCGCGGCGCTGCATCAGATCGTAGGCAACCTTGCCGCTGCACAGCACGAGGCGCCTGACCTTCTTGTCGTCGATCTCCGTCATGTCGGACTTGATCCGCATGAAGTGGTGATCGCCCATGAACTCTTCCGCATCGGACTTCGCCAGCGGATGGCGCAGTAGCGATTTGGGGGTCATGATGACCATCGGCTTGCGGAAGCTGCGCAGCATCTGGCGGCGGAGAACGTGGAAGTAGTTCGCCGGCGTGGTGATGTTGAGCACCTGGATATTGTCATTCGCGCAGAGTTGCAGGAAGCGTTCGAGACGGGCCGAGCTGTGCTCGGGACCCTGGCCTTCATAGCCATGCGGCAGCAGCAGCACGAGGCCGTTTGCGCGCAGCCACTTCACTTCGCCTGCGGCGATGAACTGGTCGATCATGATCTGCGCGCCATTGGCGAAATCGCCGAACTGGGCTTCCCACATCACCAGGCTCTTCGGATCGGCCATCGCGAAACCGTATTCGAAGCCGAGCACGCCATATTCCGACAGCGGGCTGTCATAGACCTCGAACTTGCCGTGCGGCAGCGTGGTCAGCGGAATGTATTTGCGCTCGTCCTTCTGGTCGACCCAGACGGCATGGCGCTGGCTGAAGGTGCCGCGCCCCGAATCCTGGCCAGACAGGCGCACGCCGAAGCCTTCGGTCACCAGGCTGCCGAAGGCGAGCGCTTCCGCCGTGGCCCAGTCGAAGCCGGTGCCGCTGTCGAACATGTCGCTTTTGGCCTTGAGCACGCGGCCCAGCGTCTTGTGGATCGTGAGATCGTCGGGAACCGTCGTCAGCGTCCGGCCAAGACTATCGAACAGCTTTTTCCCGATCGCCGTTTCCACGTTGCGGCGTGCGGTTTCCGGATCGGCCGGCTTGTTCATCCCTGCCCAGCGACCTCCGAACCAGTCGGCCTGGTCGGGCTTGTAGTCCTTGGCGGCAGCGAATTCCTGTTCGAGATGGTCGGTGAATTCGGATATCAGACCGTCGGCATAGCCCTTCTCGATCACGCCCTCTTCTTCGAGACGGGCGGTGTAGATCCGGCTGACCTTGGGGTGCTGGCGGATCTCGTCATACATTAGCGGCTGGGTGAATTTCGGCTCGTCGCCCTCATTGTGGCCGAAGCGGCGATAGCACCACATGTCGATCACGATATCGCGGCCGAAGGTCTGACGATATTCGATCGCCAGCTTGCAGGCGAAGGTCACCGCTTCGGGATCGTCGCCATTGACGTGCAGGATCGGCGCCTGGACACCTTTGGCCACATCGCTGGGGTAGGGTGACGATCTGGCGAATTGCGGGCTTGTCGTAAAACCGATTTGGTTATTGATGACGAAGTGCAGGCAGCCACCGGTGTTGTAACCGCGCACGCCGGAGAAGCCGAGGCATTCCCACACGATACCCTGACCGGCAAAGGCCGCATCGCCGTGAAGAAGGACGGGCAGAACCTGCTCGTGCTGCTTGAGGTCGTCGCGGATCGCCTGTTGTGCGCGGGACTTACCGAGCACGACCGGGTTCACCGCCTCGAGGTGGCTGGGGTTGGGGACCAGCGACATATGCACATTGATGCCGTCGAATTCGCGGTCGGTGCTGGTGCCGAGGTGATATTTTACATCGCCCGAGCCGCCGACATCGTCGGGATTGGCGCTCCCCCCGGAGAATTCGTGGAAGATGACCTTGTAGGGCTTGCCCATCACGTTCGCGAGGACGTTGAGTCGGCCGCGGTGGGCCATGCCGTAGATGATCTCGCGCACGCCCAATTGGCCGCCATATTTGATCACCGCCTCCAGCGCGGGGATCATCGATTCGCCGCCATCGAGGCCGAACCGCTTGGTGCCGACATATTTCTTGCCGAGAAAGGCTTCATACTGCTCGCCGCGAATAACCGCTGCGAGGATGGCCTTCTTGCCTTCGTCGGTGAACTGGATCGTGTCTTCGGGCGTTTCGAACTTGTCCTGGAGGAACCGCCGTTCCTCCGTGTCCGAAATGTGCATGTACTCGAGGCCGACATTGCCGCAATAGGTCGCGCGCAGCGCCCGGTAGAGCTCGCCCACCGCCACCCATTCATAGCCAAAGATGCCGCCGACGAAGACTTCCCTGTCTTCCTGTCCGGCGAAACCATGCCATTCGAGCGTCAGGTCTTCGGGGACATCGCGATTGGAGAGGCCGAGCGGGTCGAGATTGGCCGCCAGATGGCCGCGCACGCGATAGAGCCGCACGAGCAGCATGGCGCGGATCGAATCATCCGCCGCCTGCTCGATCGCCTTTGGGTCAGTCGCCTTGCCAGCCTTTTCGGCCGCCTGCTTAACCGCAGCGCGCATCTGCGTGGGATCGAGCGCGGCCGTCAGATCCGCCCCGCTGTCGACCACTTCGGCCAGCCAGCGCGGGTTGCCCAGCTGGGGCCTTGTTGCGGGCCTTCCTGATCGCCCATCTCGGGCAGGAAATCGTGGCTTTCGTTACCCATCGGGTCCCTTTCGCACCGACTTTGGTGTCGGCTTACTATTGCCAATGCATCGGCGGTGCGGAAGGCTCCCGGGGAGGAATGAACCGTTCCGCAAAGCGGATCAGGCGAGTTCCTTCAGCATCGCATCGAGCGTGGTGCCAAGTTCGCTGGGTGAGGGCGAAACGCGGATGCCCGCAGCTTCCATTGCTGCGATCTTGTCGTCCGCGCCGCCTTGGCCGCCCGACACGATGGCGCCGGCATGACCCATGCGGCGGCCCGGAGGCGCCGTGCGGCCTGCGATGAAGCCGACCATTGGCTTGCTGCGGCCCTTGGCGGCTTCCTGCTTGATGAATTCGGCGGCTTCTTCCTCGGCGCTGCCGCCGATTTCGCCGATCATGATGATCGACTTGGTTTCCTCATCGTCGAGGAAGAGGTCGAGCACGTCGATGAAATTGGTGCCGTTGACCGGATCGCCGCCGATGCCGACAGCCGTGGTCTGGCCAAGGCCAACCATGGTGGTCTGGTGGACGGCTTCATAAGTCAGCGTGCCCGAGCGCGAGACCACGCCGACACTGCCCTTCTTGAAGATGCTGCCGGGCATGATGCCGATCTTGCACTCGCCGGGCGTCAGCACGCCCGGGCAGTTCGGGCCGATGAGGCGGGACTTCGAGCCCTGCAGCGCGCGCTTCACGCGGACCATGTCGAGCACGGGGATGCCTTCGGTGATCGCGACGATCAGTTCCATTTCGGCATCGATCGCCTCGAGGATCGAATCCGCAGCAAACGGCGGCGGGACGTAGATGCACGATGCGGTCGCGCCGGTTTCGGCCTTGGCTTCGGACACGGTGTTGTAGACCGGCAGGTCGATATGCGTCGTGCCGCCCTTGCCGGGGGTGACGCCCGCGACCATCTGCGTGCCGTAGGCGAGCGCCTGCTGCGTGTGGAAGGTGCCGGTATCGCCGGTCATCCCCTGGGTGATGACCTTGGTGTCTTTGTTTACGAGGATGCTCATCTTTGTCCTTTCGTCATCCCAGCGAAAGCTGGGATCGCTGTCGGTTGGGTCGCACCTCGCGGCGCGCGACCCCAGCTTTCGCTGGGGTGACGGGTTTACTTCAAGCTTTCGTCAAGCCCTTTGCACGCATCGAGCAGTTCCTCGACCGCGTCGGTACTGACCTTGAGGTTGCTCTTTTCCTCGTCCGACAGCTCGATCTCCACCACTTCCTCGGTGCCGCCCGCGCCGAGCACGGTGGGGACGCCGACATAGAGGCCGTCGAGGCCATATTTACCTTCGACGTAACTCGCACACGGCAGGATGCGCTTCTGATCGCCGAGATAGGCTTCGGCCATGGCGATCGCGCTGGTGGCGGGGGCGTAATAGGCCGAGCCGTTGCCGAGCAGCTTCACGATCTCGCCGCCGCCAGCGCGGGTGCGCTTGACGATTTCATCCAGGCGATCTTCGGACACGCCCTTGATCTTGGCCATGTCCTTCACCGGAATGCCGTTGATCGTCGAGTAGGACAGGACCGGGACCATGGTATCGCCGTGGCCGCCGAGGACGAAGGCGTTCACGTCCTTCACCGACACGTCGAATTCCCAGGCGAGGAACGTGGCGAAGCGCGCGCTGTCGAGCACGCCGGCCATGCCGACGACCTTGTTGTGCGGCAGGCCGGAAAATTCGCGCAGCGCCCACACCATCGCGTCGAGCGGGTTGGTGATGCAGATCACGAAAGCGTCGGGGCAGTTGTTCTTGATGCCTTCGCCGACCGACTTTATCACCTTGAGGTTGATGCCGAGCAGGTCGTCGCGGCTCATGCCGGGCTTGCGCGGCACGCCAGCGGTGACGATGACCACGTCGGCACCGGCAATGTCGGCATAGTCATTGGTGCCGGTGATCTTGGCGTCAAAGCCTTCGATCGGGCCGCATTGCGACAGATCGAGCGCCTTACCCTGCGGCATGCCTTCGGCGATGTCGAACAGGACGATGTCGCCCATTTCCTTCTTCGCCGCGAGGTGGGCGAGGGTGCCTCCGATCATACCGGAGCCGATGAGGGCGATCTTCTTGCGTGCCATGGAGGGTAGCGTCCTTGTTCCTGCCGTGCGGGACAATGATGATGCCCGGACCATAATTGGGGCCGCGCTTCATGTGTCCCGCAAAGGAAGCACGGCACCCGGTCGATTGCGAGTGCGGCCTAGGCCCGTGAGGACGGGATTGCAACCAGCAATAAGTATAGGCTGCGAACTATCTTTGCAAATAGTTCGCAATTGCAATAAGGGCGGAGTTTTGGCAGTGCTTCCTGTCTTGACGCTTGGTGTCCGGCAAGGTTCCTGCCGCGTCGGTCGGCAGGGCTCGATCCGGTGGAAACCGGCCGAAGGCGCGATTGCCGCGTGGCCGCCCGGAATGCGGACGGGCAAGGCAACGCCGGGGATCAGCGCGCCAGCAGGGTCTCGATCGCGATCCTATCTTCCAATTGCCTGGCTAGCCGCCGGTCGAGTGTGCGGCATACGCCCAGCCACCAGTCATAGGCTTCGCGGTCGCCGTCGGAATACGCCTGTTCCGCCTGCTGGCGCGCAGCCTCGGCCGCTCCCAGCCCGTGTTCGGCGAAATGCCGTAGCGCGGCTCGCATCATATGGTCGAAGTTCGATTTGCGCGCCAGGATATGGGCGATGTCGCCATTGTCGTTGGCAGCGCGTGCATGCGCCTTTTTGGCCAGCGCGCGGGCAATCGGCGAGTGTGCGGTGGAACGGGCGGCGGCGAAATGTAGGGGCATTGCCTCTGACCTCGTGAAGCGACTGGGCTGACTGCAGTGCCCTAGCTGGTCGACACTAAGCATCGGTTCCGCGACATGGTTGTCCGAGTGTAAACGCCGTTCACCCTCCCCCCGCAGAATGTCATTTCTTGCCGGGTTCGGCGATCCATTTGCCCGAATTGGCGTATTCATCGCGCACGCGCCCCGATTGCGGCAGCGTATCCTCGTGCTCCGAAGGCGTGGTAGCCGCGCCTACGGGTGTGGCGGCGGGCCGCGCATCGAGGGCGATTGCGGCGTTCGAGGGCGGGGAGGGGCGAACCGGGCCGGGCACTTCGGCCTGCGCGCGCCGCACATTGGGCGCGGCCAGCGGTTCGCTGCCGGCATAGGTGTCGGTAAAGGCACCCGCCGTTCCCGCGCCGCCTTTCCAGCGATAGAAGCGGTGGGTGCCGATCGCGCCGATGAAATCGAGGCTGGCCGCCCAATAGGGGTTTACATAATCGGTGTGGTAATGGGTCGCGAGCCCCACAGGTTTGTAGACCTCGCCCGCCAGCGCACCCAGCGCGATCGATTGCGCCACCGCCCAGGCTCTGCGCGAAGGCTTGCGCTGCAGCGATCCGTCGCAGGTAAAGCTGAACTGGCACCCGGTCGTCCGCTCCGACCCCTGAAATACCACGCCGCATATGCTGGCTGGATAGGCCGGATGGGCAACCCGGTTGAGCACCACTTGTGCCACTGCCTGCTGGCCCCCGAAACTCTCGCTTGCCGCTTCGTAATAGACCGCCATCGATAGGCATTGCAGCGCGCGGGCCTTGTCGAGACCGCTGCCGGCCTGGCGGAAGGCCTGCGCGGCCGCCCCCGCACCGTGACTGTCCGCGAACTCGACGGTTTCGAGTTGCCCCTCCGCCTCCCGCAGATCGGAAAGATCGGTGGCGAGGCGCGGCGCATCCTCGAGATAGTAGAAAGCGGATCCGGGGAAGCTTTCTCCCGCCGTCTCGAACGGCATCGGGGTAAGCGCGACACGTTCTTCGGCCAATCCCAGAGCCTGCTTGAAGTCCGACCACTGACCCTGTGCGGCCACTGTGGGCAGGGCGATGGCCGCTGCCAGAATACCGCCGCGTGCCAGCAATTGGTGCCGCTTGCGGCGCTTTTCGGTGAGGCGAGACACGCGAGAGGACGGCGCGCGGCTGGCGCGCCTTGCCGATCCGGCCTCCCTTTCGCGTGCGGTCAAAGCGTTTCCTTTCATCAGCCCCGTAACATAGCCTAATTGCAGCCGATTCAACAGTTTCGCGTGCGGTCCATCCCGGTTTGGGACCATCGCCCCCGGCTTCGGGCCTGGCGATACATGCGGGTTGTTCGGCACCTTAGCACCGCAATGCTTAACGAAGACCGATCTTGTGCAATGCAAAATCGCAGGCTAATCGGGCCGCCGAGTCACGGGTTGGCCTGTTTGCACAGGCCCGAAGAGGGAAGAAGGTGACCCAAGGCCGCCGTAAGGCGGAACGGGAAATCCTTCGCTGCCCCCGCAACTGTGACCGGGGAGCGATCCCGCCATATGCCACTGTCCTGAGCTAGTCGAAGGGCGGGAAGGCGGCGGGAGAGTGTCGATCCGGGAGCCAGGAGACCTGCCCTTGACCGTCGTTCGGCCACGGGCGGGGTGTACCGGTGGCAAACGCGGAAAGGCGCAATTCCGCCCTTTCCCGTCATGGACGGCACTTCGTCTATGATGGGAGTTCTTGTGCGTAAATTCTTCTTTTTCTTGACTGTTTCCTCGATTTCCGTGGCCGCTCAGGCGCAAGACGGTGCCGTCCACCAATCCGACGTCGTCCTTGCGGATTCCGTCCGGCCCACGATTACTGTAACCGCCAACGGCCTGGGCACCGCTATCGCCAATACCGGGCAGGCCGTGACGATTATCGACCGCGAAGAGATCGATAGTGTTCAGGGGGCCGATGCCACCCGCGTCTTGCGCCGCACGCCTGGGCTATCGTTCAGCCGCAATGGCGGAAATGGCGGTTTTACCGGGGTCAATTTGCGCGGGGCGAATTCGCAGCAGGTCCTGGTACTGGTCGATGGCGTCCGGGTGGCCGATCCGGCCGCGCCCGGCGGCGGATTCGATTTCGGCAATCTCCTGCTCGGCACAGCGGGCAAATTCGATATTCTGCGCGGGTCCAACAGCACGATCTGGGGATCGGATGCCATTGGCGGGGTTGTCGATATCTCCACGCGGGGCGAGACCGGCTTCCTGGGCAATGCGGAATATGGCTCGCGCGACACGCTGTTCACCAGCGCGGCAGGCGGGATCGGCGGTGATGGATATTACGCTGGTCTGACCGGATCGTGGTATCGCACCGATGGTTTTTCGACCGCTGCATCGGGTACGGAGCGCGACGGCTTCGAACAGCTTGCCCTGGGCGGACAGGTCTTCGTCGATCTGGCCAGCAATCTCGAAGTCTTCGCCCATGCCAATTGGAGCGAGGGCGATCTCGATCTCGATGGTTTCCCGCCGCCGACCTTCGCGTTTTCCGACACGCTCGACACGCAGGAAACGCGCCGCCTCTGGGGCGATGTGGGTTTCGCCTATTACGGCAACGATCTCACGCTGAGGGGCTCCTACGGTCTGTCGGATACCGAGCGCGACAATCTCGATGCCGACGGCGCGACCACTTTCGCCTCCGATGGTCGCTCCGAAAGGCTCAGCCTGCGCGGCGAATACCGCGCCATCGGGCCTGTCACCGTCGCCTTCGGCGCGGAACAGGAATGGACCGACTATTCGGCCAGCTTCAGCCCCGATGGCGAGGCGGATATCTTCGGCGCCTATGTTCAGCTCGGCTTCGTGATGGGCCGGTTCGCGGCGCATATCGGATCGCGCGTAGACGATCATTCGCTGTTCGGCAGCAATGCGAGCTACGGGGCCGATGTCTCCTACGGCTTTGGCAGCGACTGGCGCCTGCGGGCAAGCCTGGGTGAAGGGTTCAAGGCCCCGACATTGTTTCAGTTGCTGTCGAATTACGGCAATACGGAGCTGCAACCCGAAGAAAGTACCAGTCTCGATATCGGATTGGAAAAGGGCAGCAGGGGCAAAGGTACGCACCTGGCACTTACCGCCTTTCGCCGAGACGGCGAGGATCTGATCGGGTTCGTATCCTGTTTCGGCATCACCGGCGGTATCTGCGCCGATCGGCCTTTCGGCACCTATGACAACACGGACCGCGCAAGAGCCCAGGGTATCGAAGCCGAGGCCGGTTTCGACATCGCGAGGGGGCTGCGTCTCTCGGCTGTCTATAGCTATGTCGATACGGAAGATCGCACCACCGGCCTTCGGCTCGCCCGGCGTCCGCGGCATATGGGCACGCTGTTCGCCGATTACGAAGCGCTTTTCGGGCTCACCCTGGGCGCGGACCTGCGGCTGGTGGGGCCGAGTTTCGACGATGCGGGCAACCTTGCCCGGCTCGACGGATACGAGGTGTTAGACCTGCGCGCTGCCCTGCCGGTGACCGAAACCGTCGAGATATACGGCAGGGTCGAGAACGTCTTCGACAGCGATTACCAGACGGTTGCGGGCTATGCTTCGCCGGGCCGCGGAGCGTTCGTCGGGGTAAGGGCGCGGATGTGAAACGCCTGCTGCCCGCGCTGGTCTTGCTGCTCGCGGCCTGCGCGGGCGAAGGTCCGGCGCGGGTCGCCGACGGTGGACGACCGACCATCGTGAGCCTCAACCCGTGCTCCGATGCGATCCTCGCCGAGGTGGCTGAACCCGGACAGTTGCTGGCCATTTCCCATTACAGCAAGGACCCGCGCTCCAGCTCGATGGAGGCGGCGATTGCGGCGCGCTTCGCGGCAACGGGGGGGACGGTCGAGGAAGTCCTCGCGCTCGACCCCGACATGGTGGTGGCGGGCAGCTTCCTCGCACCTGCCACCCGCGCCGCGTTTGCGGACCTAGGGATCGAAGTTGTGACGCTCGGCATTGCCGGGGACGTATCGGCGAGCAAGGCGCAGGTGCGCAAACTGGCCGAACTGGCCGGGAATCGCGATGCGGGAGAGCGGCTGGTCTCGCGGATCGAACGTGCTCTTGCCGAGGCCCGCCCGCGCGACGACGAGCGGGTCGATGTCCTGCTGTGGCAACCGGGCGGGATCGTGGCGGGCGAAGAAACGCTCGTGAGCGATCTTCTGGCCCGCACCGGTCTGGACAATGTGGCGCCGTTGCGGGGACTTTCTCAGGCCGATTATGTTGCGCTGGAGGATGTGGTGGCAGCGCCTCCACAGGTTCTGCTCGTCGCCGGGGGAGAAATGGGCCAGCGCCATCCCGTGCTGGATCAATTGCCGCAATTGCGCCGCGAGCGTTTCGATACCGGCCTGCTCTATTGCGGAGGGCCGACGATCATCGGTGCAGCGCGGCGGCTGGCGGAAATCAGGAAAGCAGCGTCATGAACCGCGCGACGCTCGTCTTCGCGGGGTTGTTGCTCCTCGCCATTCCGCTTTCGCTGCTGGCGGGGCGCGTCTGGCTCGATCCGGCGAGCACCCCGAACGCCAGTATTATCCTGGCTGAATTGCGGCTGCCGCGCGCCTTGCTGGCCATCGTCGTCGGTGCGGGGCTGGGGGCCGCCGGGGCGGCGATGCAGGGCTATCTGCGCAATCCACTTGCCGATCCGGGCCTGTTCGGCATTGCCCCGGGCGCGGCATTGGGTGCGGTTGCCGCGCTGTGGTTCGGCTATGCCGCATCGCCCTGGCTGCTTCCGTTGTTCGCGCTGGTCGGGGCGGGCGGGGCAATGGCGTTGCTGGCGGCGATAGCGGGGAGGACCGGCGGAATTGCCCTGTTCACGCTCGCCGGGCTGATGGTGGCAAGCCTGGCCGGGGCGCTGACCGCGCTGGCGATCAGCATGGCCCCCAACGCCTTCGCCATGAGCGAAATCGTGATGTGGCTCAACGGCGCGCTGACCGACCGTAGCTGGCGGGAAGTATGGCTCGCCGCACCGCTGGTCGTGCTGGGAATAGCGCTCCTATGGCGCAGCGGGAAATCGCTCGACGCGCTCACGCTGGGCGAGCCGGTGGCGCGGTCGCTCGGCGTCGATACGCGCCTCTTGCTGTGGCTGCTGATCGTGGGTGTCGGACTGACCGTCGGCGCGAGCGTGGCGGTTGCCGGGATCATTGGCTTCGTCGGACTGATCGTGCCGCACCTCGTCCGCCCGCTGACCGACCGGCGTCCATCGCAACTGATCGTGCCGAGCGCGCTTGCGGGCGCCTTGCTGGTCCTCGTCGCCGACAGTGTGGTGCGGGTCCTGCCGCTGGTAACCGAACTGCGGCTTGGCATTGCGCTCAGTCTGCTGGGCGCGCCCTTCTTCCTGCTTTTGCTGCTGCGTATGCGGAAGGGGCTGGCATGAGACTGGCTGCACGCGATTTGACACTTGCAGGCCGCCTTTCGGGCGTCTCGTTCGATCTGGCACCGGGGAGCATCACCGCGATTTGCGGCCCCAACGGCGCGGGCAAATCCAGCCTGCTCGAAGCGCTGGCCGGATTGCTCCAACCCGATGCCGGGGACATCACCCTTGGCGGGCAGGGCTTGCGCGACATGCCGCCCCGCGAACGGGCGAAATGTGTCGGATATCTGCCGCAGTCGCATGAAATTGCATGGGATGTTCCGGTGCGCAGTATCGTCGAACTGGGACGTATGCCGCATGGCGACCGGCTGGCCGATCCGATCGACTCAGCGCTCCGGGCGCTCGACATCGAACGTCTGGCACATCGCCGTGCGCAATCGCTTTCGGGAGGCGAGACCGCGCGCGTCCTGCTCGCTCGCGTGCTGGCGGGGGAACCGCAATGGATCCTTGCCGACGAACCGCTCGCCGCGCTCGACATCGGTCACCAGATCGCCCTGCTGCGCCATCTGCGCAAGGCGGCGGCACGTGGCGCCGGCGTGGTGCTGGTACTGCACGATCTGGCCCACGCGATGAACCATGCCGATCGCGCGATCGTGCTGGATCAGGGGCATATCGCCGCCGACGGCGCATGCGAAGACGCGCTCGACCGCGATACGATCGAGCGCGTCTGGAAAGTGCCTGTCCGGTGGATCGGCGAACCGGGCCACCGGGCTTTGGTCACTGGGTGATTACTGCGCATTCTCCGCCGGTAGCGCACCATCCGACACTTCGCTGTCGGCGGCTTCTTCGCCCGCGATCAGGCCGCGCGCGGCCAGCATCGGGGTTACGTCGGGTTTGCGACCGGCGAAGTTCTCGAACATCTTGAAGTAATCCATCGTGCCGCCCTGGCTGAGCACGGTGGCGCGATAATGATCGCCATTGGCCCGGGTCAGACCGCCATTTTCGATGAACCACTTGCGGCTGTCGCGATCCAGCATTTCGGTCCACAGATAGCTGTAATAGCCGGCCGAATAGCCCG
Source organism: Erythrobacter aureus (assembly GCF_003355455.1). Classification (NCBI taxonomy): domain Bacteria; kingdom Pseudomonadati; phylum Pseudomonadota; class Alphaproteobacteria; order Sphingomonadales; family Erythrobacteraceae; genus Erythrobacter; species Erythrobacter aureus. The sequence continues at coordinate 2,387,311 of NZ_CP031357.1, read as the reverse complement.
AGGGCGAGCTGAAGATGTGGTTGAAATAGGTGCTGCGGTAACGCGGTGGCACCAGGTCGATTTCGAGGCCGAGTTCCTCGAGCGAGCGGCGTTCGAAGGCATCGACCTTCTCCGGCGTGTCGATCGCGGCGGCTTCTTCGGGCGACAGCGCGCTCCACTTCATGTCGAGCAGGGCGGCTTCCACGACTTCGCCGAAATCGTAACCCTGATTGAACTTGGCCGCCGCCTCGATCTTGGCGATCATTTCGTCGGGAATGGTTTCGCCGGTCTTGTAGTGCTTGGCGTAGTTCGACAGCACGCTTGGCCAGGTCGCCCACATTTCGTGGACCTGGCTGGGATATTCGACGAAGTCGCGCGCGGTCGCCGTGCCGGAAAGGCTCTCATACTTCTGGTTGGCGAAGAAGCCGTGCAGCGCATGGCCGAATTCGTGGAAGGTGGTGTTGACCCAGTCGAAGCTGACGAGCTGCACCTCGCCTTCCGGCGCCTTGGGGATGTTGAGCACGTTGTAGATCACCGGCTTGGTGCCCCACAGATGGCTCTGGTCGACGAAATTGCTCATCCACGCTCCGCCGCGTTTCGACGAGCGCTGGAACGGGTCGAAGTAGAACAGGCCGAGTTCGCTGCCGTCGCGGTCGAACACGGTATAAGTCCACACGTCGGGGTGGTAGACCGGCAGGTCGGTGCGGCGCTGGAAGGTCAGGCCGTAGAGCTTTCCGGCCATGTGGAACACGCCGTCCTCGAGCACCTTGTCGAGCACGAAATATTCCATCACCGCATCTTCATCGAGATCGTAGCGTTCGGCCTTGATCTTGTTGGCGTAACGGTACCAGTCCCACGGCTTCACTTCGTAATCGCCGCCCTCGGCGGCGATCGCTTCGTTGAGCATCGCGGCTTCACGGCGCTGCGTCGCGGCGAGGGCGGGGACCATCTGTTCCATGAAGCCGAGCGCGGTGGCAGGCTTTTCCGCCATGCGGTCCCACATGGCATAGCTTGCCCAGTCGGCCTCGCCGAACAGCGCGGCCTTTTCCGCGCGCAGCGTGGCGATCTTGGCGATCAGCATGCGCGTGTCGACATCCATGCGGCCGTCGGCACGGTGATAGCTGGCCATGAACAGTTTTTCGCGCGCCGCACGGTTCTCCATGCTCGGCAGCAGCGGCTGCTGCGTGGTGTTCTGCAGCGCGATGGCGAATTTGCCCGGCTGGCCGTTCTCGGCGGCGAGGTCGGCCGCAGCCTGGATGTCGCTGTCCGACAGACCGGCGAGATCTTCGCGACTGTCGAAGAACACCGGATTGTCGTTCATCGCCGCGCGGGCGAGCTGGCTGAATTCGGTGGTCACGGTCGACAGTTCCGAATTGATCGCCTTCACCCGTTCGCGCTGGGCCTCGGTCAGTAGCGCCCCGGCATGCACCATACCCTTATAGGTATCTTCGAGCAGCTTGGCGTCCTCGCGCGTCATCGTCATCGCGGCGCGGTTATCGTAAACCGCCTTCACGCGCGCGAAGAGTTCGGGATTGAGCGTGATCGAATCCCCATGCGCGGTCAGCTTGGGGCTGATTTCCGTATTGATGTCGTCAAGCCGGTCGGTCGTGTTCGATCCGGTCAGCGCGAAGAACACGCGCGCCACGCGGCCAAGCATGCGGCCCGATTTTTCCAGCGCGACAATTGTGTTTTCGAAGGTCGGCGGGGCGGGATTGTCGATGATCGCAGCGATTTCCGCCTTCTGGATAGCCATGCCCTGTTCGAAGGCGGGAATATAATCCTCTTCCGTAATCTGCGAAAAATCGGGTGTTTTGAAAGGCAGCGTGCTGTCGGCGGCGAAATAGCCGGTTCCGGCCGGGATCGCGGTTGTCTCGGTATTGGCTTCGGCCATGGTTTCGATGTCCTCTCCGTAAGCGGCGGAGCAGCCCGCGAGAAGTGCGGCGGATGCGACGGTGGCCAGGATCTGGGCCTTCATGATTTTCCCCTCGGAAATGGTATGCCGCGCGGACGCGCGGCGCAGAAATGCGACAATGGGTGTGCGCTTGGACCGCTCGTCACATGCGCGCAAGGCCGCACAAGTCGCCGGTCGGCGCTCCTTCTACGTTAGTCGAACGGAACGGGATGGCCCTGGTTCCGTTCGGCCTGGTCGCGCGCCGCCGCGATCGCTTCGTCCAACGCCTGGCGGTTGACGGTCATCAGACGCGGGCGGCCGCCATCCCGATCGACCACCAGCCACAGGGCGCCGAGGTCGAAAAAGGCACCCTGGTCCTTGGCAACGCTCATCCTCGAAAGATCGAGCTGTTGCAGCAAGTCGAGCATTGCGGGATCGAATATCTCGTCGAATACCGCTTCGACCTCTTGGCGATCCTCGATTTCGCGGCGATTGCCTTGTGCATCGATATAGAGCAGCGGAAGGCCGATTTCCTCGAGAATACGCGCCTTGTTACCGCTCTTCGCCGCTTCGCGCAGCGCGGCGATGGCGGCGTCGAATTGGCTGGCGCTGGTGCCCGTGGCGCAGGAAATCGCGCCGCCTTCGACAAAATCGTTCTCGCGATCGAAGTCGACCCGGCGCTCTTCCTGGTTCGACCATACCAGCAGCAGGCAATCCTCCGGCTTGGCTACCGCCTCGGCCAGGATCTGCGCGTTGGCCTCCTTTTCCGGCGCGCGTTCCGGTGCGCATCCGGCAAGCGCCGCGCAGGACAATATCAGCAGGGGCAGGGGTACGATCTTCATGGGCCTGGTTCGAGTGGATAGCGGACGACCGGTTCGTAAACAGAACCTTCGGGCCGCAGGAAAGCTTCATACAGAATATAGGCCCCGGCCTTCCATGGGCCAAGGCGCAACCCGGCATTCCTGGCGAGAAACGGTTCGAGAGGACCGGTTGCCAGGTTGCATCGTGCGAGGGTGATGTGAGGGTGATATTTACGGTGTTCGGGTTCCAGACCCGCGCCGATGCAGATCCGTTCGATGCGGCGTTGCAGGCGCAACAGTTCGGGCGTTTTTTCGATGCCCGCCCACAGCGTGTGCACGCGGCCTTTCTTTTCGAAAACGCCAACCCCGCGAATTGTCAGCGCGAAGTCCGCCCCGATGGCCATGCGCAGCCGCTCGGCCAGATCGTCGGCGCGGTGAGTGTCCACTTCACCGATGAAGCGAAGTGTCAGATGCAGTTGGTTCTCGTCCTGCCAGCGCGCGTCGTCGACACCTTCCATCAGGTCGATCAACGCATCGCGGATTGCCGAAGGGGGGCAAATACCGATGAAAAGGCGATGGGACATAGATGGGCAGCGCCGCTCGACCGGCGTATTGGAAAAGTTCAGGCGACCTGCCGCTTGACGCGATTGCGGCCACTTTCCTTGGCTTCGTAGAGTGCATTGTCGGCGCGCTGCAAGGCTTCGCTAACATGTTCTCCGCGCGGCATCGAGGAAATCCCGATCGATGCCGTGCCGACGCCGGGCGGGAGCCCGAACCTGACGGCAACCCGATGACACACCGCGCGCAGGCGTTCGGCAGCGTTTTCGGCTTTCGTATCGTCGGCGATGGCGAGAAACACTGCGAACTCCTCGCCGCCCAGCCGCGCGGCGAGATGCCCTTCGCCGGGAAGGCTGCGAAGGACATCGCGAATGGCGGTTGCGACGCCGATCAGAACGCGGTCGCCCGTATCGTGGCCGAACCGGTCGTTGACCTGTTTGAAGTGATCCAGATCGACGATCAGCACGTGATAGCGGTCGCCCGGCGCATTCTCGTATATCCGGTCCTCGAACAAGGCCCGCCGGTTGTACAATCCCGTCAGCGGATCGCGTATGGCGAGAAATTCCGCCCGTGCCAGCGCTTCCTCGAGATCTTCGGTGAGTCGCCGGTTGTGAACCCAGGTGTTCGCCGTCTCCAGTCGTTGGCGGCCGCTTCCCACACTGAAGATGACGATCCCGCTCATGATGAAGGCCAAGCCGCCCGCGAGCCAGATCGCGGTGTTCAGCGGTATGAATACCAGTGCGCCGAGAAATGTCGCGACGAAGCCGATAGTGTAGGGGATCGCGATATGCTTGATCGCCGAAGTGCTGGTTATGACCAGCGCCACGCTGATGAATACCCCCGCCGTCACGATATAGGATGCGGGATGCAGATAGGGATCGAGGAATATCGGAAGGACTATGCTCGCCCAACTCGCTCCGCCGAAAGCCGCGACGCCCGAAGCCATGCGCATCGGGACCAGCGTGCTCGCCTTCGCGTCCAGCCTTTGGCGGATCGTTCGGTAGAGCAGCGCCGTCGCGAACAACGCCACGAAGCGGAGCAGCATGGGAATATGGAAGTCGGTCGCATTGGGTAGCGATTGGGCGGCCCCGATGACCAACAGGGTTCCGGCAATATTGGCGGGTAGGGTCCGGCGCTCGGTCTCGGCCGTCGAATGGACGAGAAGATGGAGACGCTCCGTGCGCCAATCCTCATCGTACTCGTCGTTCTCTGCCGCCGCCATGGTCCTGCGCCTGTTGCTCTTGCGAAGGAAGCACTACCATGCCGATTGTAAAGGCAAGGTAAGCCAAGGCCCGGATCCTAGGCGGAATTCCATCCGGCGGTTTCGCGCGGATCGTCGTAAGACGCGTCCATGAATATCTTGGCACGGCGTTCGCTGCGATATTGCAGCCCCTTGGCGAATTTGCCGCCCGCATGGGTGTAATCGAGCTCGGCCGCGATACGCTCGTAATCGCCCGCATCGATGGCGGCATTGAGGCGGGGGCTCTTTTCCGGCGACACATTGCCGATACCGACATTGTAAACGAGATCGAGCAGGGCATCGAACTCGTGCTGGTAGAGCGGCAGATCGCCGACCAGTTGGCGGACCCCCTGTTCGGCTTCGGCGAGGTCGGCCTCGAGAAATTCCAAGACCTGTTGCTCGCTAATCCGGTCGCCAACTCTCAATCCGTCTTCGGGTTCGACGAGATGGCCAACGCCGACGGTCGGATAGCCCGCGACATCGCGATAGACGGTGAATCGCACGCCCTCTTCTTCGATCAGGGCCTGTTTGAACGTATCGCTCGCCTTGATTAACGGGGCGGGCTGGCGTGCGCTCCGGGCATCGTGAACCATCTCGATGGCGCTGGAAGGGGCCATGGCCTTACGCGCTTTGGGCGGGCCGGTGAATGCAGTCAGCCCCAGCGCGCCCGCACCCAGCATCAGCGTGGCCCGTTTGCGGGTGGACATTTTGGGCCTAACATCGAAGGCCCGCGCGGCCGCCCGGCGCGCCTGGCGCAGATCGCGGCGATGCTGGCGCTCGCGGCGACGGCGTTTCAGAAAGCTCTCGGGCTTTTCACCCTTTTTGCCGCGCAAAGTGGTATGCGCCCAATCGACATCGTCGAGCGGACGGTTGAGATCGTCGAGGATCGCCCTGAGCTTGGCGTCGTTCTGCGCGCGTTGTGCCGGAGACGGCGGTTTCCCGGCGGTCTCGTTCGAATAATGCGCGGTGTCCTTGTCCATGTGGAGAGGCACCTTTCATAGTATCAACGTGTTGGGACACCGGCGCTGCGACGGGGCGCATGCGATTTCATGCGCTCTCGGTGGTGTCTGACTTGCCTATGAAACGGTTCGCGAAGCCTCATTGGTCCCCGATTCGTCGCTGCGCAGCCACGTCCGGGCGGTCAATCGATGGGGTGCAACACGGAATCGGCCTACGCGATAGACCCTGCGAGGGCGGTCCGGGAAGGGTCTCCGGCTGGCCCCGCTTGCGGCCATGGCTCAGCAAAGGCGCGGACGGAAAACCTCGTGGCGGCGCGCGGACAAGGGTCCGCGCGCCGCCCGATCGGTCACCAGATGCGCACGCGATCCTCGGGCGCAATGTACATTTCGTCCTCGGGCGTGATGTTGAATGCCTCGTACCACGCATCGACATTGCGCAGCGGCGCGATCGTGCGATAGCGCGGCGGGCTGTGCGGGTCGGTCGCGACCTGATTGCGCAGCGAATCCTCGCGCGCCTTCGCCCGCCACACCTGCGCATAGGCGAGGAAGAAGCGCTGGTCGCCGGTCAGCCCGTCGATCACCGGCGCTTCTTCGCCATTCAGCGATTTTTTGTAGGCATCGTAAGCCACCAATACGCCGGCCAGATCGGCGATATTCTCGCCCATGGTCAGGTCCGGATTGATGAAGCTGCCGGGCACGACTTCGAAGGCGGCGTATTGTTCGCCGAACTTCTTGGCTTCGGCGTTGAACCGTTCCGCGTCCTGGGCCGTCCACCAATCCTTGATGGCGCCATCGGCGTCGATCTTGCGGCCCTGATCGTCGAAGCCGTGGCTGATTTCGTGGCCGATCACCACCCCGATGGCGCCGTAGTTGACCGCGGGGTCGGCCCAGGCATCGAAGAACGGCGGCTGGAGGATGCCGGCCGGGAAGACCATCTTGTTTTCCAGCCCGCCATTATAGGCATTCACGGTCTGGGGGTTCATTGCCCATTTGCTGCGGTCGACCGGCTTGCCGAGATCGCTCATCTGGTAATCCGCGTTGAACCGGGTCGCGCGGACCATATTGCCGAACAGGTCGTCGGGCGACATGGGCAACTGCGAATAGTCGCGGAACTCCTCTGGATAACCGACCATCACATCCATCCGCGCGAGCTTTTCGAGCGCGGCCTGCTTGGTTTCCGGAGTCATCCAGTCGTTTTCACGGATGCGGTCGCCCATGGCCAGCTTCAGGTTCTTCACCAGCTCGTCCATCCGCGTCTTCGCGATCTTGGGGAAGTATTCCTCGACATAGGCTTCGCCGACAAGCTCGCCCAGCGAGCCATCGATCGTGTCGACCGCGCGTTTCCAGCGCGCGCGCTGCTCGCTCGTACCGTTCAGGGCGCTGGTGTAGCGAAACCGGCTCTCGACCATCCTTGCGTTGAGATAGGGCGAGGCCTGGTGCGTAACACGGGCCTTCTGCCACAGTTGGAGCGTTTCCAGATCGGTGCTGGCGAAGAGTTCCGCGATTGCCTTTATCGCCGTATTGTCGGTCACGATGATGCGATCCTGCGGCGGGATGTTGTGCCCGTCGAAGAATGCGGCCCAATCGACACCCGGCGCATAAGCGACCAGTTCGTCGCTCGACATCGGGTTGTTGATCTTCTCGATCTGGCGGGTCTGCTCGACGTCCCAGTTGAGTTGGGCGACATAGGTTTCGAACGTCATCACGCGGCTGGCCGCGCCGCGAGGGTCCTCCTCGCCGATATTGCGGAAGGTGCGCACCAGATATTCGTAATAGGCGATGCGTTTCTCATCGAACTTCGAATTGAAGTAGTAGTCCTTTTCCGGAAGACCGAGGCCGCCCGAGAACATCCATAGCGCGTTGATTGTGGGATCGTCGGGATCGGCATAGGGCGCCGCACCGAACAGCGTGCCACCGAATTTGGCGTAAGTCGCGCCCATGTAGCGGGCGAATGCGCTCTTGTCGGATAGCGCGTCGACCGCGGCCAGTTCGCGCTTGAGCGGGGCGATGCCGACCTTCTCGATCGCCTTCTCGTTCATGAAACTGGCGTAAAGCGCGCCGTATTGCGTGCCCGCCGGCGCTTCGGTGATGAGACCATTGACCTGCTCGGTCACGTCCTCGCGCAGATTGTAGAACGAGCCGACCGAGGGGCGATCCGCAGGAATCTCGGTACGGTCGATCCAGGCCCCCGATGCGTAGCGTTCGAAATCGTCGCCCGGATCGGCGGTGAGATCTCGGGCGGTAAGGTCGAGGCCGTATTCGCCGATCTTGGCCGAACCGGTGACGACAATGGTGTTTTCATCATCGGTGGTTTCTTCGGCGAAGGCCGGTGTGGAAAGCGCGAGGCCCAGCGCGAGCGCCGAGACTGCCGCCGTGCTGGCGAGCGAATGGATGCGTGGCATGAAAAGTCCCCTGAATTGTAGTGATGGCATGCGCTAACACGCCCGCGATGGCGGCGGCATATGAACTCGGTGAACCACACAGAACCATCGGCAAGCGACGGCATGTGCGCGGTCTCGATAGTTCGTCGGCCGTGCTTGTCGGTGCGGCTCCCCCGATCCGGACGGGGGAGAGTCGGGAATGGTTCTCGTTTCTAAGGCGCGGTTTTCGTCTTGCCCGTTTCGAACACCCCGCGCGCCCGATCCATGACCGCGGCGGGCAGGCTCTGTTCCAACAGGCCGAAGATCAACCCGATCAGCAGGGCGATCGTGCCGCTCTGCATGACCTGGCCCGTGCTCATCGAACTGAAACGGAATTCGACCACCCCGGTGATAAAGAAAAGCGAGAAGACCACTGCCAGCGAACCGGTGAAAAGCAGGCGCATTCGCGGGGCAAGCCGATCTCCCTCCAGCTCGGCCAGATCGGTGAAGGCCAGCGTCACCTTGCGCGCGGCGAATGACAGCCAGGTTCCGATCATGCAGCCCGCCAGCAACAGGAACATGGCGCGAAACCGATAGACTTCGGAAGGAAACAGGGCGACATATTCGCGCGTTTCGCTGGGTTTCGCGCACATCCAGTCGAGCCGATCGCCATAGGCACCGCACAGCGTGGCGAAGAAGCCCGGGGATTTGTCGTAAAGCAGGTACAGCAGAAGAAAGATGACCGCGGCGCCGAATGCAGGCGCGCCGAGCTTGAACATGTAGTGGTTCTTGATCCGGCTCCCTTCGCGCATCAAGGTTTCATTCCGCAGCGTTTCGAGGGCGCTGTCGGCGGCCCGCAGATCGACGTTTTTCACAGTGAAAGCGAGCGTTGTCAGGCTGAACAGCCGGTCGAAGGCCTCCTTGAATCTGACCTCGCACTCTTTTTCCCAGGCATCGGTCTGGTGATCGGCCTGCGCGCCGATGATCATCCGGCGTAGCTTTTTGCCGAAACGAGCCCATCTGCTCTCCCCGTTCTCGGTCGCCGGGGCAGGGCGGTAAATCGCCTTGAGCACGCCCAGCGTCTGTTCGATCTTGCTTTTGAAGGCCAGCTCCTGCTCGTCCACGGGGGCGGGCTCTTCCCGTTCCAGATAGTTGGCACCGAAATAAATGTCCCACAGGAACAGGTCTTCATCATCGGCCGCGGGATTCTCCTTCGTGGCGTTGGGATGAAAGCGGGCTATGTCCCATCGCTCACCCAAATGGATGTCGCTCGTGCGCCAGTCGCGTTTCTTGCCATTTCCCCCGCCCGTGCCGCTTTGGGCCTGGGCGGCATCTCCCGCTTGCGGTTTGGTTTGTTCCATCATCTTCCCCCCTTCAGATGTGTTGACGGCTCGATCGAAGCGTAGGGTCGAACCGATTGATCCGAAACAGGCGGCAAACCTGTATTCGAACAGTCAATCGCCTGGCCCATGGAAGCGACACGCCGGCGAATGGGGCGCAGTGCTGTCGAACGGGCTACATTTATTGGCTACCCGGTGCTTCCACTCTTGTCGAAGCGGCATCGCTTCTATGCCATGGGTGCGATTATTCGACAATCCGCAGCAGATAGCCCGCTCGCGCTTCTCGGCGCCACACTGGTTGCCGCAGTGATTGGAACTGCGTCGGCGCTTCCTATATCCGGCATCCTGCCATTCGCATGGCTGGAACCGCGATGGTCGCTATGCGCTCCGGAAGCTGGCCGCTCTTGACTTGGTCGAACACAACAGGAACATACGCCACCCATGGCACTCACCAAAATTTCCGTCCGCGGCGCGCGGGAGCACAACCTCAAGGGCGTCGATATCGACTTGCCGCGCGATGCGCTGATCGTGATCACCGGCCTGTCGGGATCGGGCAAATCGAGCCTCGCCTTCGATACGATCTATGCCGAAGGGCAGCGGCGCTATGTCGAAAGCCTGAGCGCCTATGCGCGGCAATTCCTGGAAATGATGCAAAAGCCCGATGTCGAGCATATCGACGGGCTCAGCCCCGCGATCTCGATCGAGCAGAAGACCACCAGCCGCAACCCGCGCTCGACCGTCGCGACGGTAACCGAGATCTACGACTATATGCGCCTGCTCTGGGCGCGCGTGGGCGTGCCCTACAGCCCCGCCACCGGCCTGCCGATCCAGGCGCAGACGGTTTCCAACATGGTCGACCGGGTGATGGCGCTGCCCGAAGGCACGCGGCTCTATCTGCTTGCCCCCGTCGTGCGTGGACGCAAGGGCGAATACCGCAAGGAACTGGCCGAGTGGCAGAAGGCCGGGTTCACCCGCGTGCGCATCGACGGCGAGATGTACCCGATCGAGGAAGCGCCCGCGCTCGACAAGAAGTTCAAGCACGACATCGAGGTGGTGGTCGACCGGCTGGCGGTGAAGGAGGGCCTCGAAACGCGGCTGGCCGACAGTTTCGAAACCGCGCTCAAACTGGCCGAAGGGCTGGCTTATGTCGATCTGGCTGACGGGACTGTCACCGAGGTTATGCCTCCCCTCCCGCGGGGGAGGGCCGGGGTGGGGGTGCCACCTCGCGGGTGCCGAACACCCATCCCCAACCCTTCCCTCAAGGGAAGGGACTCAGAAAATGAAGGGCGCCGGATTGCCCGCCAATCGCATCGTCTTTTCCGAGAAGTTCTCCTGCCCGGTCTCGGGCTTCACCATCGAGGAAGTCGAACCGCGCCTGTTCTCTTTCAACGCCCCCAAGGCGCCTGCCCGACTTGCGACGGGATCGGCGAGAAGCAGTTGTTCGATCCGCAACTGGTCGTGCCGAACGAGGCGCTGTCCTTGAAGAAGGGCGCGGTGGTGCCCTGGGCGAAAAGCAACCCACCGAGCCCCTATTACATGCAGGTGCTCGCCAGCCTTGCGAAGGAATACGAGTTCAGCCTCGAGACCCCGTGGGAGGATTTCGACAAGGAAATTCGCGAGATCATCCTCTACGGCACGAAGGGCCGCGCCATACCGCTGACCTTCAAGGACGGGCGCAAAAGCTATACGGTGAAGAAGCCGTTCGAAGGCGTGATCGGCAACTTGAACCGCCGCCTGTTGCAGACCGAAAGCGCCTGGATGCGCGAGGAGCTGTCCAAATTCCAGACCGCGCAGCCATGCGAGACCTGCCACGGCAAGCGCCTCAACGAGAAGGCGCTCGCGGTGAAAATCGCGGGCACCGACATCGCCACGCCGACCAAGATGAGCGTTGCCGATGCGAAGGAGTGGTTCCTCGCGCTGCCCGACAAGCTCACCGACACGCAGCAGCAGATCGCCAAGGCCATCCTCAAGGAAATCAACGAGCGGCTGGGCTTTCTCGACAATGTCGGGCTCGACTATCTCAACCTCGACCGCACTTCGGGCACATTGTCCGGCGGGGAGAGCCAGCGCATCCGCCTCGCCAGTCAGATCGGCTCGGGCCTGTCGGGCGTGCTCTACGTGCTCGACGAACCCAGCATCGGCCTCCATCAGCGCGACAACGACCGGCTGCTCGAAACGCTCAAGCGGCTGCGCGATCTCGGCAATACGGTGATCGTGGTCGAGCATGACGAGGACGCGATCCGCGCCGCCGACCATGTGGTCGATCTCGGCCCGGGCGCTGGCGTCCACGGGGGCGAGGTGGTGGCGCAAGGCACGCTCAAACAGGTGCTCAAGGCGAAGAAATCGCTTACCGCAGACTATCTCACCGGCCGCCGCCAGATCGAGGTTCCGGCCAAGCGCCGCAAGGGCAATGGCCACCAGCTCACCGTCCACGGCGCGCGGGCGAACAATCTCGACAACGTCACCGCCTCCATCCCGCTCGGCACCTTCACCTGCATCACCGGCGTATCGGGTTCGGGCAAGTCCAGCTTCACCATCGACACGCTCTATGCCGCCGCCGCACGCACGCTCAACGGGGCACGCGTGGTCGCGGGCGCGCACGACAAGGTCACCGGCCTCGAATATTGCGACAAGGTGATCGAGATCGACCAGTCGCCCATCGGCCGCACCCCGCGCTCCAACCCGGCGACCTATACCGGCGCCTTCACCCAGATCCGCGACTGGTTCGCCGGCCTGCCGGAAGCGCAGGCGCGCGGCTACAAGCCGGGCCGCTTCAGCTTCAACGTCAAGGGCGGCCGCTGCGAGGCGTGCCAGGGCGACGGGCTGATCAAGATCGAGATGCACTTCCTGCCCGACGTCTACGTGACCTGCGAGGAATGCGGCGGCAAGCGCTACAACCGCGAAACGCTGGAGGTGAAGTTCAAGGGCCACTCCATCGCCGACGTGCTCGACATGACGATCGAGGATGCGGAAGGCTTCTTCAAGGCCGTCCCCCCGATCCGCGACAAGATGCATATGCTGAACGAGGTGGGGCTGGGCTACGTCAAGGTCGGTCAGCAGGCGACCACGCTATCGGGCGGCGAGGCGCAGCGCGTGAAGCTGGCCAAGGAACTGTCGAAGCGCAGCACCGGCCAGACGCTCTACATCCTCGACGAGCCCACCACGGGCCTCCATTTCGAGGATGTCCGCAAGCTCCTCGAAGTCCTCCACCGGCTGGTGGACCAGGGGAACTCTGTCGTGGTGATCGAGCACAATCTGGATGTGATAAAAACCTCTGATTACATTCTTGATCTCGGACCGGGAGGAGGCGTGAGAGGAGGCGAAGTGGTCGCCCAAGGCACACCGGAAGAGGTCGCCGCTGTTCCAGCGAGCTATACGGGCCGCTATCTCCAACCCATGCTGGAAAGGGCGAAAGAAGCTGCCGAGTGAATGTAATCAAAGGTTAGCCTGCCCCGGACTTGATCCGGGGGCCGACCACATCCTCGATCTGGGGCCGGGCGGCGGCGTCCGGGGCGGGGAGGTCGTTGCGGAGGGCACACCGGAGGAGGTTGCTGCGGTCGAGGGGAGCTATACGGGGCAGTACCTCAAGCCGATGCTGGAGCGGCAGCGGGAGGCAGCGGAGTAGGAGCGCCGATCCCTTTTGCCTGTGGAAAGTCGGCGGCGACAGTCAGGATTACATATCATTCCCTAAATAATCAGTTAGTTGATACACATCTCCTTCCTCGATTTGGGCCAAGCTAGATTGGACAGTTTAAGAAGGTCAGCGTATTGTAGGGGAATTGGGTGGTGCAGAGAATGACACACAAACTTCACGGGAATTGGGATTCCGGACTAGCGTTCGATCTGCACACGGTTTCAAGCACGCATTTGGGCGTCGACGAACACGGTCATGACCGGTTTGAGAATGTCCGAAGCGAGATGGGCGAACTCGTATTCCAGCTAAAATACCGGGGAGACAAGTCAGCTGCTGAGAAAATCGCAAAGCTGACTGATGATATTGGTGGGATCGAGGATTTCGATTTCATCGTACCGATCCCTGCGACAAACAAGAATCGACCTTATCAGCCTGTTGACCTTATTTCACTCGCAATCGGGAAAAGGCGCGGCGTCAAAGTGCTTTTGGGCGCTTTGTCCAACGACGGGAAAGAGGAGCTCAAGAGCGTTACTGATCCTGTGGCGCGTGACGAGTTGCTTGCCGAGGCGATCGGTGTCGTTGAGCCAGAGCAATTCAACGGCAAAAAGGTCTTGCTTATCGATGATCTTTATCGGTCTGGTTCGACGTTGAAAGTGGCGACCAAAAACCTGCGCGAAAAAGGGAAACCTGCAAAAGTGTCGGTGTTCACGATGACAAAAACCAGGAGCAACCGGTGACGACTGTTTTTCTGTCAGGCTCAAGGAAAGTCTCCCGTTTGCCAGATGCGGTTCGGCGACGATTGGACAACATCATGTCTTGTGAGTTCAATGTTGTGACAGGCGATGCGAACGGCGCTGACAAAGCTATGCAACGATACTTGGCTGACAATGACTACGAGAACGTCATTATTTACTATGTTGGCGAAGCTCCACGAAACAATATTGGTAATTGGCCTAAAAAGCGGGTGGAGGTGCCATCTACAGCTCGCGGTCGCGATTTTTACGCCCAAAAAGATAAATTTATGGCGAGTTTGGCGGATTTTGGTCTTGTTCTGTGGGATGGAAAGAGTCCCGGTTCTGTGCAGAATATGATTTGGCTTACGAACAACCAAAAGAAGGGACTGGTTTTCCATAACCCTTCGAAAACATTCACCAAAATCAAGGAATTAGAGGATTTAAAGTTCGTCTTTGGTCTCGCAGAAGAATCCGACTTAGTTGAGATCGACAGGAAGATTGGTCTGCCAGAGTTCTTCCGCGAAGGCGCAAAAAAGCAGCATCAGTTCGATCTCTGAATCGAATAGTTTGCAACGGACTCTGCACTGTCCCATACCCCAATCCCAATATATCTAAACGGGTCCACTCAAACGCATGAGGTGAACCATGAACGCCGTTTTCTGTTTTGACCCTCAAGCGCCGGGCGAGGCGCATCTGCGCGCCTTGGCTTTCGGCCTAACCGGCCGACGTGCGGTCGCGCTTGCCTCGCCTGCGGTTCGGATACTTTCGCCAGCCTCACCGGCAGGAGGTGCGGCATGAGCGATATGAGCATCCACCCCATCGTCCTCCACGCCGATCTCCTCGCCGCGGAGGACGACGACCGCGCTCCGCGGACGCAGTTCGTGGCCGAGCGGCAGGTGGGGTTTCTCGAGGCGCTCGCGGTCACCGGCTCTGTGCGCGGGGCGGCGCGGCGGGCGGGGGTTTCGCATCAGACCTGCTACCGCGCGCGGCGCTAGTCCGACTGAGACACCCGCCTGCGCGGGGGATCGGGATAGGATTGTGGTGATTCCGGGCGTCCCGCGCCCGTGCTCGCAGGCCGGTCCTCGCGGCGAGGGGCAGTGTTGCCCGTTCGCGCACCGCACCCCCACACACTACATCAATTGATAACGCGCGCTGCCCGTGTACCTGCTAGACTCCCGCGCATCGTCGGCCTCTTTTCAGGCTTTCCGGCGACCGAGAGAAGCTTCGGCATTGCTCCCGCCTCGTGCATCGGAGTCCCATCATGCCCGAATGGCTAATCGTTGTTCTCGCCGTGCTCGGCACCTTCGCGCTGGCGTCGTTGCTGGGTGAGTTGCTGGTGCGCCGCGTCCGCCGTCGCCGGTGAGCGTGCGGGCCGGGTCCCGCAATCCCCGCAGCAGGCCGTGGGAGCGATAAAGCCGATCGTGACCCCGGCCCGATCCGGGGAGGCCCCGGTTCTCAGATGTCGATAATGCCGTATTTCACGCCCTTGACCGCCGCCGAGGCGCGGTCGGACACGTTGAGCTTGAAGAATATCCGCTTGATGTGGGTGGCGATGGTCGGGCGCTTGCTGCCCAGGATGAGGGCGATTTCCTCATTGCTCTTGCCCTGCGCGATCCAGTGCAGGATCACCACTTCGCGCGGCGCCAGCCGGGGCCGTTCGACCAGGCCCGCCTCGAGCTGGTCGATCCGCAGATGGGCGGCCTGGGCGATGGCGTGGAGGATGGGGATGTCGGCATGTTCGACCCGGTCCTGATGGTCGATCTGGTTGATGCCGAAGGCGGCCAGGTGCTGATGCGGGCCGAAAGTGGGGAAGGCATAGCCATCGGTCACCCCGTGTTCGCGCGCCTGTTCGACGAAATGCCGCTGATCGGGCGTAAGCGATTTGTCGGCCGCCATGTGGCTGAGCCGCACCGGCCGCCCGGCGCGGGCGATCAGCGAAGGGAAGGGGTCGAGCAGGTTGAGGCCGTCATTATACCTGGCGATCCACTCCTCGGGAAAGCCGAAGGATATGACATCGGCCTGCCCGGGATGCTCGCGCGAGGGTTTGAGATAGCTCAAGGCGTGGAAGCCGTGCGTGCGATAGAAGGCCCTGGCGATGGTGAATACGTCATCCCGGGTTTCTGCGGCGGCAATCTGCCGTATGGCCCAACTATCTTCCATGGTCGCGCTCTCTCCCATCCTGTGTTCGGCACGCTCCGCGCGGCATTCCGATTGAATGTCATCCATTCGGACTACGTATATCCTTTTATGATTCGCCGTGGATTGCAAGCGGATATTTGCCGGTAAAATGGCACCGCACTTAGCCGTCGCGACGTGAGAATTGGATATTTTACGTAGTTCGTTCAGATGACATTGTATAGGATGACATCCGAACGGATGACTACGGTTATTCCCCTAGTAACCATACGAGTTCGGGCGACGGCTGGGGAAAACAAGCGATCCTGAGCGTCGGTGAACTTGACAGGGTATGGGGGTCGAATCGCTTATGCAGGAAAACACGTTCATTGTCGTCGACAACGACTATCGCAGTCGCAATGAACTCACCATGGCTCTCGGCAAGATCGGGTACGTGGTGCCCGCCGACAGTCTCGACGATCTGGGCGGTCGCTGGCCGGAAGAGGCTTGGGTGCTGGTCCACGATCATGGCCTTCAACTCACCCGGGCGATGCGGGATCTGCGCCAGGCGGGGCGGTTCTATCCCCTGGTCGCCTATTCGAAGAAAGCCAGCATTTCTCACATCATGGACGTCCTCAGCGGCGGTGCCGCGGGCTATTTCGAATGGCCCACCCCCGATGACCGGCTGCAGCGCAGCCTCGCGAATATTCTGGCGCGGAAATGGCAGAATTCTACCACGACGATCGAGCAGGCCCGGGCCAAGCAGAAGATCGGCCAGCTTTCGCCGCGCGAGCGCGAGGTTCTGACCGGGGTGTGTGAAGGCTTTTCGAGCAAGGAAGTCGCCCGCACGCTGGGGATCAGCCCGCGCACGGTCGAGTTGCACCGCGCCAATGTGTTGAACAAGCTGGGCGTGCGCAATGTCGCCGCGGCGGTGCGTCTTTCGGTCGAAGCCCGGTTCGACGGGACCAAACTGCCCGACGAACAGCGCGAACTGGCGCTTTAGGGGGGCGAAGCTTAGGGGCGAAGCGAAACGGCGCGCCGCTTTCGGGCGGGTAATGCCGCCTAACGGTCGAGGACGGCGAGTTCGACCGTCCCGTGCCCGCGCCGGATCAGGCCGAGTTCGGTCGCGGCAACGCGGCTGAGATCGATCAAGCGACCGTGCGCGAAGGGGCCGCGATCGTTGATTCGGACCGTGACTGTCTTGCCATTGCGCGGATTGGTCACCGCCACCAATGTGCCGAAGGGCAGGGTGCGGTGGGCCGCAGTCATCGCATGCATGTCGAAGCGTTCGCCATTGGCGGTTCGGCGGCCATGAAAGCGCTTGCCGTAATAGGAGGCCACTCCGCTGCCAATTGAGCTTGCTGCGGGCGGCAGTTCGATCGGCACCTCGATCGCGCCAAGATCCACGACATGGCCTGCGGGTTCGGGAGCGGGAGGCAAGGCCTCGAAACTCGCGAAACTCGCGTCGAAATCGGCTTGGGGAATTGCCATCTGGATGGTTTCCTCTGGCTGGGCGGCCGTTGCCGGCAAGGCCAGGGCGGCGAGGAAAAGCATGCTGCGAAACGCGCGATTGGCCATAATGTGGACCTCCCGTTCGGTTTCGGCGTCTATATCGAAGGCTGCGGCCCGAGTCCTTAACGTGGACGGTTCCCGCCCCATTCCAGCCACAGTTCATCGCGGATCGGGATCTTTTATGCGCTGGGACAAACCTTTTCGGACATGCAAGGGGGGGCACATCGCCGTCTAACCGATCGCGGCGTGAGCCTGACGTTGCCCTTTCCAGCAAGCTCCCACGAGCAAGTCTTTACGAGCAAATGGGGCCGACATCGCTGCCGACCCCACTCTCACCGATGCGTGGTCTTGACCGCCAACTGAATGAAACGGGCAGGAACTTGGCATCCGACGTTTTCCCTTCCGCTGCGTCCGAAGACGCCGCATCCGGTTCTGTCACCGGCGCTCGCACCGGCATCCGGCTCCACCCTCCAACTGATCCGGTCGAGTGCGCCAGGCCATAAAGACCCTCGCTTTCCGTTCCGGACCGGCCTTCGACAGGCGGTGCCGCGATCGAACTTTCCGTCAATGGCCGAAACCTCAAGCGGCTGCATCGCCGATCCGGTCCGAAGACCTTTTCCATGCGATACCTCCTCGGCATCCGACCGGGTTGGTCCGATCCATGAAAGACGTAGGCTGCGTTTCGTCATCGACCCGCTTGCATCCGACCGAAGTCTTCCTCATGCCGATCTCGGAAAACACATGGACAGCATCTCCCATGTCTTTCCGGTCTGGATTTTCTCCGTGATTTCAGGCCGTTAAGCCATCAACCCGGTGGAAGATCCTCGCCGTTCCGATGCCTTGAAGCTGCGCCCGATCGGGCGATTCGTCCAGCCGACGAGACCCGACTTTTCCACCATCCCCCGATTTCGCTGTGGAGGGGGGTGGAAAAGTCAACGCTTCATCGCAAATTATGATCGCGATCTATGTTGCAGGCGCAATATTGCACCGCAAAACCTTGGTGCAACGCAACTAACGGTCGCGCTTGGCCAGCAGGCGGAGGCGCAGCGCGTTGAGCTTGATGAACCCTTCGGCGTCCTTCTGGTCGTAGGCACCGGCATCGTCCTCGAAGGTCACATGCGCTTCGGAATAGAGCGACTCTTCCGACTTGCGGCCCACAACACTCGCATTGCCCTTGTAAAGTTTCAGCCGGACCGTGCCCGAGACCTTTTCCTGGCTGAGGTCGACCGCCGCCTGCAGCATTTCGCGCTCGGGGCTGAACCAGAGGCCGTTATACACCAGTTCGGCATAGCGCGGCATCAGTTCGTCCTTGAGGTGCGCCGCGCCGCGATCGAGCGTGATCTGCTCGATCCCGCGATGCGCGCGGGCGTAGATCTCGCCGCCGGGGGTTTCGTACATGCCGCGGCTTTTCATGCCGACGAAGCGGTTCTCGACCAGGTCGAGGCGGCCGATGCCGTGCTTGCGGCCGAGATCGTTGAGCGCGGTCAGCAGCGTTGCCGGGCTCATCGCCTCGCCATTCAGCGCTGTGCCGTCGCCGCGCTCGAACGTAATCGTGATGTATTCGGGCGTATCGGGCGCATCCTCGGGATGGTCGGTGCGCGAATAGACGTAGTCGGGGGTCTCTTCCCACGGGTCCTCGAGCACCTTGCCCTCGGACGAGGTGTGGAGGAGGTTCGCATCGGTGGAGAAGGGGCTTTCGCCGCGCTTGTCCTTGGGCACGGCGATCTGGTGCGCCTCGGCCCAGGCGATCAGCGCGGTGCGGCTGGTAAGGTCCCATTCGCGCCACGGGGCGATGACCTTGATATCCGGATCGAGCGCATAGGCCGACAGTTCGAAGCGCACCTGGTCGTTGCCCTTGCCGGTTGCGCCGTGCGCGATGGCGTCCGCACCGGTCTCATGCGCGATCTCGACGAGGCGCTTGGAGATCAGCGGGCGGGCGATGCTGGTGCCGAGCAGGTAATCGCCTTCGTACCGGGCATTGGCGCGCATCATCGGGAAGACGTAATCGCGCACGAATTCCTCGCGCAGGTCCTCGATGAAGATGTGCTTGTCGGGAATGCCCATCGCACGCGCCTTGGCCCGCGCGGGTTCGATCTCTTCCCCCTGGCCGAGATCGGCGGTGAAGGTGACCACTTCCAGCCCGCGCTCCACCTCGAGCCATTTGGCGATGACGGAAGTATCGAGACCGCCACTATAGGCGAGGACGACACGCTTGATATCGGACATTGCGGGCACCTTTGTTGACTTGGCCGCGCCGCTAGCAGGGGTGAGGGCGCGGTGGCAATCAGGAAGAGCTTGGTGGGGGGAAAGGCGTAACTGGCCATGTTCGCGACCTGGAGAGCGGGGTGCGTTTCCTGGCACCTCGGCGTGTAGCCGGAAGTTGGATTGCCGCGGAGCCTTTGGCTCCTCGCAATGACGGGCGAGAGGTGATACATCGGTTACATGACGATGCTCGAAAAGTTCGTGGCTTTCGCCCAATCGCTCCCGGCGGAAAGCAGGCACGCGGTCGAGGGTGCGCTGGCTGTCATGATGGCGAGCTATTCAGACGAGGGTGCATTCACCTCCATCGAACTGGACGAACTCGATCGCCGCGTTGCCGAACCGAATGCGGAGTATGTCGCTCCTGAAGCGATTGCCGATCTTCTGGGCAGGTCCATAGCCTCGTGAAACCGATCCGCTTCCGCCGCGAGGCGGAGCACGACCTACGTGAGATAATCGCCTATTTCGATGGCGTCGCGCCGGAGGCACTTGTGCGCATAGCCGACGACATATGGCGAGCGCTGGAACTGATTCGTCAGTTTCCGGCGATCGGTGTGCGGATCGAAGGCCGCAGCTTCCGGCGAGTGGTTTCGCGGCGTTACAAGTTTAAGATCGCTTATCTTAACGAGCGCGATTGTGTGACGGTGCTGGGCATATTCCGACATCAGGATCGTGAAAGCTGACGGGGCTGGCAGGCTTCATAGCTCGCATATCCTAAATTGTGCGAGGAATTGCTTCCTCCGTTGGAGACCAAGGGAAGTCTCCTGCGAAGTCAGCCACGGCCGCATCCTCCGCACCCGCAGCGGCCGCCTCACGATCATCCTTTCCTACAGCCCCCCTTTTGTGCCTTACGCTATGCGATGAGCAAGCAGCCGCCCCGTATTCCGCCCGCACAGCCACCTCTTGCCGCGCCGCGTGTCGATCCCGCGCCCGGCGATCCGCCCGATAATCTCGCCGCCGGGTTGTCCTTGCCCGTGCTGGCTGCGGCGCAGGCGGCCTTGCCTGCGGTCCAGCGCAAGCGCACCGCCACGGGCAAACGCGGGCCGCGCTGGACCAGGGCGCGGCAGGTCGATTTCCTTGTCGCGCTGGCGGAAACCCATTCGGTGGCCGAGGCGGCGCGGCGGGTGGGGATGAGCCGTCAGTCGGCCTATCGCCTGCGCCAGCGCCTGCGCGAACAGCCCTTCGGCAGGGCCTGGGATGCGGCTTATGCCAGCGCGCGCCACAGCCTTTACCGTGCAGCGCTGGAACGCGCGATCGAAGGCGTGGAGGTGCCGCATTTCGCCGGGGGCGAGCTGGTCGGCACCTCGCGCAAGTTCGACGAGCGCCTCACGCTCGCGCTGCTGGCCATGCCGACGCCTGCCCCCGCGGAGCTGCCTGCGGTCTATCCGGGCAGCGCCTATCCTTCGACCGACTTTCGCGGTTTGCTGGAACGTGTCGAGACCGGACCCGACCATTTCGAGGCCGATGAAAGCGAGCATCACCTGCTCCGGCTGGAAGCGGAGGAGGACGCCCGCTGGGCTGCGGACGACGCGGAGGACAAGGACAAGGATGAAAGCGGCGACTGGGAATATTGACCCGATGTGTCACCCCGTCTCCAACATTTCCTGCAATTTCAATACGATGACCTGTAGGAAAAGGCGGACACCCCTGTCACCTTGTGTAACCTACACGGAAACCCTGGCGCAGCGCGCTACTCCGCCGCCTCGCGCAGGGCCGGGTCGAGGTGCCAGCGCGGCACCTTGCCCTCATCCGCCGCGCGCAGCCGGGCGCTTTCGGCCTCGATATATTCGCGCGTCATCGGGATGGCGGCGCGGTCCTTCACATACTGGATCTGCCAATTGACCATATCGCCGTGGCGGAAGCTCTGTTCGGCTCCCGCAAGATAGAACAGCCACATGCGATAGAAACGCTCGTCGTAAAGCTCGGTGATCTCGCGCCGGTGCAGCACTGTGCGCTTGTACCATTCCTCCAGCGTGTGGCTGTAATGGAAGCGCATTGCCTCCACGTCCATCACCTGCCAGCCGTGCTTCTCGCTCTGCGTGACGAGCTCGGACAGGGCGGGGATATAGCCGCCGGGGAAGATGTATTTGCGCGTCCATTTGTCGGTGAAGCCGGGAGGGCCTGCGCGCCCGCAGCAATGGCTGATCATCACGCCGTCGGCCTTCAGCAGGCGGTTGGTGTGCTCGTAGAACTGCGGGTAATGCGGCGTGCCGACATGTTCGAGCAGGCCGACCGAGCTGATCCGGTCGAAGGCTCCCTGCACATCGCGATAGTCCATCAGCTCGAACGTCACGCGGTCGGCGAGGCCCGCTTCCTCGGCGCGTTCCTTGCAGAACGCGATCTGGTCGGGCGCGAGCGCAACGCCCATGACCTCGACATCGTAATGGCGCGCGAGATAGAGCGCGAAGCCGCCCCAGCCGCAGCCGATATCCAGCAGGCGCTGGCCCGGCTTTATGTACATCTTGGCGGCGAGATGCGCCTTCTTGTCGAGCTGCGCTTTCTCGAGCGAGGTCGTCTCCGGGTCCTCGCGGTAATAGGCCATGGTGTATTGGCGGTCCTCGTCGAGGAAACGCTCATACAGCTCGCGGGTGAGGTTGTAGGTGTGCTCGGCGTTCTTTCGGGCCTTGCCGCGCAAATTCACGCTGTCGGCCTTGGCGAGCAGTTTTTGTGCCGCCTTGCGCAAGGGGCCTTTGGGCTTGAGCGATGCGCCCGCTTCGCGCTTGGCGTTCCTGGTCACGAACAGGACGAGGTCGCGGATATCGTGCGGTTCCTCCACTTCGAGCCAGCCCCACATGAAGGCCTCGCCCGCGCCGACCTGCGGATAGCGTGCGATATGGTTGGCGGCCTTGCGATGCGTCAGGCGGATACGCAGGGGTTGCACGCCATTTTCCGGCGCACCGTATTGAAGGGTCGTCCCGTCATGGTTCGTAACAATCAAATGCCCGCGCTTGATCGCGGATTTCAGGAATGTGTCGAGCAGCCACATGGGCGCGCCTCTCCCCTTTTGTTTTCCCCGAGCGCGAGACTGTGGCACACAGAGACGCAAGTCAATCGAAGGGAGGAACGACGCCGTGGGTGAAGCGAAGACGCAGATTACCGATGTCGACCCGGCGGACTTCATCGCGTCGGTCGAACCGGAAAGGAAGCGGGAGGAGGCGAAGCTGCTCGATGCGCTGTTTCGCCGGGTAACGGGCGAAGAGCCCAGGATGTGGGGGCCGAGCATCATCGGCTACGGCAGCTACCGCACCACCTATGCCAGCGGGCGCAAGGTACATTGGCTGCGCACCGGCTTCAGCCCGCGCAAGGCGAAGCATTCGCTCTATCTGATGGGCGGCTATTGCGACGAGGCCACGGGCCAGCGCCGCGACGAATTGCTGGCACGGCTGGGCAAATACAAGACCGGCAAGAGCTGCCTGTATGTCAACAAGCTGGCCGATGTGGATATGGACGTTTTGCAGGAGTTGCTGCGCAACGACTGGGAAGCGATGGCGCGCCTCTATCCCGAGTGATCAGATGCCCGCATACCACTGATACCCGGCGCGGTCTTCCCAGTAACCGCCCTGGCCTTTGCCGATCTCGTCGAGGCTGGCGACCGCTTCGATCGCGGTGAGGTATTTGGCGTGTTTGTAGCCCAATTGCCGCTCGATCCGCATTCTCAGCGGCGCGCCATTGCGGATCGGCAGCGGCTCTCCATTGAGGCTGTGCGCGACGATGGTCTGCGGGTGATAGGCATCGACCAGGTCGACGCTCTCGTAATAGTCCTGCCCGTTGAGATTGTCGGCGCAGCGGAAGACGATGAACTTGGCTTGGCTGAGCAGGCCTGCGGCATTGAGCAGGAGCGAGAGCTGTGGCCCGGTCCATTCGCCGATCGCGCTCCACCCTTCGACGCAATCGTGGCGCGTGACCTGGCTGCGCTGGGGCAGCTTGCGGATGTTCTCGAGACTGAGGCTGAGTGGATTCTCGACCAGGCCGCGCACTTCGAGCCGCCAATTGGCGAAGCCTTCCTCGGCATGGCGCGGGTAGTCGCCGTTCTGCGGATCGGTCGAGCCATTGCCGCGAAAATAGGGCGAGATCGCGCTGCGCGGATACTCCGGCGCGAGCGCCGTGCGATCGGTCAGCAGCCGGTGCGCGCCCTTGTGCCAGCCTTCCGCGGCATCGAGCAACGACTTGCCGACATCGGTTTCGGCGATTCTGTTGCAGCCTGCCACGAAGGCGGCACCGGCGGCGACGAGGAAATTCCTGCGCTTCATCCCTCGCGCCCCCCGGTAATCATGTCGCGGATCTGGCGGATCGGCCCGGCAAGGATCACCGACACGATATGGACCACGAAGAAGCCCGCGATGGCGAAGGCGAAGATGAAATGCAGGCTGCGCGCCGATTGCCGCCCGCCCAGCAGCTCGACCAGCCAGCCGAATGTCGGCTCCATGCCGGGGCTGATGGCGATGCCGGTGAAGACCATCATCGGCAGGAACACGCCCAGCACAAGGCCATAGGCGAGCTTCTGGAGGAAATTGTATTTGCCGCCCTCATGGTCGAAATCGAGCCTGAGGTGCTGGACGATGTCATGCCGGATCGCGGCGGGTTTCCATTCTTTGCGGCTGGTGGCGATATCGCGCTTGAAATGCCGGTTGGCGAGCATGACGATCCACATGAACAGCAGGCCCAGCGCAAAGGGCCAGGCCATCAGGATGTGCCAGTCGCGCGCCACGGCGAGGCTGTAATAGCCGGGGATCGTCATCCAGTCGGGAAAGCGCGGCACGGTGAGCCAGGCCTGTTCGGCGGCAAAGCCCCAATCGCCCCAATAGAGCCGGCGATGCGCGTTGGAGATCGTCAGGCCCGACATGAACAGCACGACGACGCACAAGAGATTCACCCAGTGCCACAGCCGGGTGCTGAGCGCGTGGCGCTTCATGCCCCGGTTCCCTCGCGGGCGAGATAGATCACGTCGCGCGGCTGGGAAAGCAGGTGCTGGCCGCTGTCGACATAAAGCGTCTGCCCGCTGGCGAGATGGCCCTGCGCGAGGAACAGCGCGGCATCGGCGACTTCCTGGGGGTCGGTCTTGCGGGCAAGCAGGTTCATGCGGTGCGAAATCTCGGTCTCCTCCTCGCTCTGGTCGTGGCTGGCGAGGATCGCCCCTGGAGCCAGCGCATAGACCCGGTCTTCCACGCTGGCCGCGCCCATGGCCAGCATCGGCACGGTCGATGCCAGCGCGTGCTTGCTCATCGTGTAGCTGAAGAAATCCGGATTGGGATTGGCGAGCTTCTGATCGGTCAAATGGATCACCCGCCGCCCGCCCGATGCCTGTGCATGGGCGAGATAGGTCTGGGCCATACGAGCGGGGCTGCGCGCGTTGATCTGCATCGCGCGGACATTCGTCGCCGGATCGAGCGCGGTTACAGTGTCCCTGTCGAACACCGCCGCGCAATTGATCAGCGCACGCCAGTCCGCGAGGCGGTTGGCCAGCGTTTCCACCATGGCGACCGCCGCATCGCCATCTTCGAGATCGCACTGCACCGCCTCCGCCGAGGGAAGCTGCTCCACCAGTGCCTCGGCCCCCGCGCGCGACGAGCCGTAATGCACGACCACATGCCATCCCGCCTTGCCGAAGGCGCGGGCGATCGCCGCGCCGATACGCTTCGCACCGCCCGTTACGAGTATCGATGGCTTGCTGTCCGTCATCGCGCGCGAGCATAGCGGCACACGGAGCAAAGGAAAGGCGCGCCGCCACCCGAGGGGAAGGTGACGGCGCGCCGCATTCGCAACCCGCAGGTTGCGTCAGAAAGTTAGCGGCACTTCAGGCTGCCGCGATCGATCTCGCGTCCGACGATGGCCCCGACGGCACCGCCGAGGATTGCGCCAAGCGTCTTGTCGCCGCGCCCGGCCAGTTCATGGCCCGCCAGCGCGCCGACGCCCGCGCCGATGACGAGACCGGTCGTGCCATTGTCGCGCTTGCAATAATAGCGCCCGTCGCCGCCGCGCCACATGCGGTCGGCACGACTGATACGGCGCGGTTCGATGTAGTAGCCGCGGCTGTCGTAGATAGCCCGGTCCTTGGCGCGTTTGCCATGTGCGGGCGCCCAGGCAGGCGGGTCCGCAGCGGCCGGTGCGGCCATGCCGATGCCGGTGAAGGCGAGCGCCCCTGCAGCCAATGCGACAGTGAGTTTTTTCATGATTGCGTCCCCATTCGGTTGTCTCCGTCGCGACCCTGCGCGGACGATTTACAACATCGGCTGAACGAATGGCGGCTCGCCGAAATTCGCGATGAGCCGTGCGGAGACGCGCGACGAATTGCTAACGATCGAGCTTTTGTCGGGCGCGATCACGCCATGGCAGGCAAAGTCTTTCGAGTGTCGTGATCTGTTCGAGTTCTTCGCGCGTGGCCTTTTGCGCCGGATCGAAGAGCTTCGCGAACAGGCGCCCCACGGTCCAATCCTCGTGGCCCGTTTCGATCTGCTCCAGCCTGTCACCAGCCTTGGCGTCGCCCTCCTCGATGACGCGGTAGTACCACCCGCAATTGTGCTGCTTGACGATCCGCGCGACCATTCCCTTTTGGCCGAATCGATGGTCGATCTTCCAGCAGGGCTGGCGTGGCTGGCTGACTTCGAGCAGGGCGCTGCCAAGGTGGAAGCGGTCGCCGATCCGCACTGTCTCTTCGGTCAGCCCCTCGGCATGGATATTCTCTCCGAAAGCGGCTGGGCGGGAAAGCAGATCATGGCCGCCGAGCCAATCGCTCCATCCCGCGTAATGATCGCGCGGATAGTGATGCACGGCCATGTCCGGCCCGCCATGGTGTTTGGTATCGGCGACCATGTCGCCCTCAATCCCGAAAGAGCGAATATGGGCGATCCCGTCGACTGGCTGCTTGTCGATGGCGCTCAGTTCGGCGCCGTTGAAAGGCTTGGGCAGGCCGACACAGATGGCGAGCACTTCGGCAGTCATCGATCCTCCTTGCGCAGGGTGAGCGCGAACCAGTCCCGCTGCGTTCCGTCGCGGCCTTTGCCGGGATAGCGCTCGCTGGCCAGGGGCGTGAAGCCCGCCTCGCGGTAGACTTCTTTCAGCCATTCGGGAGAGGGGAGATTGGTCCAGCGCCCCAGCAGGTCGCGGCCTTCGTCGGGATGGGCATGGTCGGACAGCTTGTAATTGGCGAAGTGAAGACCGCCTGGCCGCAGCGCACGATGGATCGCTGAAAGAACCGGCGGTAATGCAGCGCGCGGCAGGTGGAGCAGGCTCGCATGAGCCCAGACGGCGTCGTATTCGGACACCGCGTTGAGTTCGTCGAAGCGCATCTGGCGCGCCGCGATATCGTGGCGTTCCTTCGCTTTCCTGACCATGGCGGCAGTCCCGTCGGTCGCATCGATGGAGAACCCGCGATCACGGATATACGCGGCATCGCGCCCGCCGCCGCAGCCCAGTTCGAGGATGTGAGCGCCTGGCGCCAGGCGGTCGAGAAACCCATCGAGATGGCGGCTCTGCCCCTGGGTGCCGCTCGCCGTGTAACGGGGCGCCTCGCGCTCGTACCAGGCGAGGGTCGCCTCGTCGGTCATCAGGAGGCGGCAGCCTCTGTGGCTTCGGCAGCTTCGCGGTCGCGCTGGGCGCGGCTCTTCTTCTCGGCTGCTGTCTTGAGCTGGCCGCAGGCGGCGTCGATATCGCGGCCGCGCGGCGTGCGCACGGGCGCGCTGATGCCGTGCTCGAAGACGATCGAGGAGAAGCGTTTTACCCGCTCCGGCGTCGAGCATTCATAAGGCGCCCCGGGCCAGGGGTTGAACGGGATCAGGTTCACCTTGGCGGGCAGCTTGTACTGCTTGATCAGCCGTACAAGCTCGTGCGCATCCTCGTCACTGTCGTTCTTGTCCTTGAGCATGACATATTCGAAGGTGATCCGGCGCGCATTGCTGGCGCCGTGATAATCCGAGCACGCCTGCAGCAATTCCTCGATGCCGTATTTCTTGTTGAGCGGCACAATTTCGTCGCGGACGTCCTTGGTCACAGCATGAAGGCTGACCGCGAGGTTGACGCCTATTTCTTTGCCGCACTTGTCCATCATGGGAACAACGCCGCTGGTCGATAGCGTGATCCGGCGCTTCGACAGGGCCAGACCTTCCCCATCCATCACCAACTTCAGCGCATCGCGGACGTTGTCGAAATTATAGAGCGGTTCGCCCATGCCCATCATCACGATGTTGGTCAGCAGGCGGCCATCGGCGCGGTATTCGGTTTCGCTCTCTTCGTCGGCGAAATCCATCTTGCCCTTCGGCCATTCGCCCAGCGCATCGCGCGCGAGCAGGACCTGGCCGACGATTTCGCCCGGGGTGAGGTTGCGCACGAGGCGCATGGTGCCGGTGTGGCAGAAACGGCAATTGAGAGTGCAGCCGACCTGGCTCGACACGCACAGCGTGCCGCGATCCGCATCGGGGATGAAGACCATTTCGAACTCGTGCCCGTCCGAGGTGCGCAGCAACCATTTGCGCGTGCCATCGGTCGAATGCTGGGCTTCGACGATATCGGGCCGCCCGATGTAGAACCGCTTGGCGAGCCAGGGGCGCATGGTCTTGGCGATATCGGTCATCGCCGCGAAATCGGTGACGCCGCGATGATAGAGCCAGTGGAAGACCTGCTTGGCGCGCAGCTTGGCCTGCTTTGTGTCCAGTCCCGCTTCGGCGAACAATTCGCGAATGCGGTCTTTCGGCAGGCCGATCAGGTCCACGCGGCCATCTTCGCGCGGCGTGATGTCACGCGCGACGGGAACCGGGTCCACCTGCCCGGGGATGCTCATGAGTGTCGTATCGGCCATGGGAGCGGCGCATATAGGGCCTGTTGCGGCGAAAGCAAAGTGCACGCGCCGCGTGAGCCGAGCGTCCATCGGGCTGACGCGCCTCAGCCATGCAAATCCCCTTTAGAAGTCGTGTTCCCAACGCCCCGTCTACTAAAATCACCTTTTCATCGCGCAACATGTGTTCAATTTGCAACAATATCCTGTTGTTTGAGGTTAATGAAACTGTTTGCAATCTCGCGGCGTTCTCCCAGTCCACGCAGCATGAAAGCTGCGGGTCAACAAAACGGAGTTCGTACATGAAGAAGATTTCAACCCTGCTCGTAGCCGGTTCGATGGCCGCCTTTGCCACGCCTGCCATGGCGCAGGATGCCAGCGGCAATTTCGATGGCTTCCGCGTCCAGGGCGTGGCGGGCTATGATGCGCTGAAGGCCGGCAGCAGTGTCGATGACGACGGCAACGACAACAACGACCAGTCGATCGACGGCCTGGTTTACGGTGTGCAGGCCGGTTACGATTTCGACCTCGGCGGCGCAGTCATCGGGCTCGAGGCGGAACTGACCGATTCAACCGCCAAGACCGAATTCGACAATGGCGATTTCGAAGGCTTCGGCTTCGGCGAAGTCGAAGCGGGACGCGACCTGTTCCTCGGCGCGCGCGTCGGTGCCAAGGTCGCCCCGGACCTGCTGCTCTATGCCAAGGGCGGCTATACCAACGCCAAGCTCGATATCCTTGCCAATGACGGCACCAGCGAGTTCCGCGAAAGCTTCGACCTCGATGGCTGGCGCGCCGGTGCGGGTATCGAATATGCCATCAATCCACGGACCTTCATGAATGTCGAATATCGCTATTCGAACTACACCGAAGGCGAAGTGGACTTCGACGGCACGCTGCCCGACAGCGATCGTTTCGACGTCGATCTGGACCGTCACCAGATCATGGCGGGCGTTGGCGTTCGCTTCTAAGCGATAGCCCGCGTCATGAATTGGGGCCGGGGAGCGATGGCGCTTTCGGGCCCCTTTTTCTTTCCTTTTTCCGCGGTTCAGCGCCGGGCGCAGGCGAGGGTGGCGGCATCCATCGCGGTCGCCGCGCCCGACAGTGAGTAGCTGTTCGCAAATCGGCGACCGCGTTTGTCCGTGGCGCTGATGGTCATGCGCTCGGCCGAACGCATGGCGGCGACGATCGCTGCGTCCATCGCGCGGTCATGCGCCCAGGCATCGCCACCGCCGCCGCTGAGGCGGAAGCGCTTGCCGCCGATGGCGAGCGTGATGGCCGAGCTGTGCATGATTTGGCGGGACAGGCGAAAATGCACCTCTCCACGCCGGTTTTGCCGCGGCCAAGTGCCGATGGTCGCGAAAGGCTCGAACTCTCGGCTCAGGCGACTAGGGGTGGGCATGGCAATGGCATAGCAGCGCGGAACCGAAGGGTCGCGAAAGGCCGCCCAATCGGAAAATACCCCGAGATCATCCTTGGCCGAGAGGGGGGCGGCGAGTACGATCAGGAACAGGGCCGCGAGCTTACGCATAGTCGATCGCCACGATCTCCCACTCTTTCAGCCCGCCGGGAAGCCGCACGCTGCGCAAATCCCCGATAGCTGCCCCCTTCAAGGCGCGAGCCAGCGGCGAAGACCAGCCTATCCGGCCCGCACTGGCATCCTGTTCGTCGTCGCCGACGAGAGTCACGACCTTTTCCCTGTCGTCCTCGTCGGCGAGTGTGACGGTGGCCCCGAAGAAGGCGCGTGCCTTGTCGGGTTGTTCGGCCGGATCGATCACCCGCGCGGCTTTCATTCTCCGGGCCAGATGCGCCAGCTCGCGATCGATTTCCCGCATACGCTTGCGACCGTAGAGATAATCGCCATTTTCGCTGCGATCACCATTGCCCGCCGCCCAACTGACGATTTCGACGATTTCCGGCCGCTCGGTGCCGAGCAGATGGTCGTAGCGCGCCTTCATCGCGGCATAGCCTGCGGGCGTTACGGGATTGGTCTTGCCTTGCATTAGGGCTGCGGCCCTAGCGCAATTCAGCGCCGCAGGTAATTGGCGATATCGCGTTCGTGCCCGGCCGATTTGTCCGGGTGCATATTGGCATAGCTGACAGCATTCCCGATCACACGCATGACGTAATAACGCGTCTCGAAATTCGCCGGTATCTGCTCGATCCACGTGACCCAGTCGACCGCGCCTGTACGCGGGTCGCCATTGAGACGCAGCCACTGGTTCACCCGCCCGGGGCCCGCATTATACGCTGCAATGGCGAGCGGATAAGCGCCATCGTACCGATCCATCAGCCGGGCGAAATGCGCATCGCCAAGGCGGATATTGTAGCTCGGGCTTTCCGTCAGGCTGGCGGACATGTAGCGCACGCCGATCTTGCCGGCCTCCTCGCGCGCGGTGCCGGGCATGAGCTGCATCATGCCGCGCGCACCGGCATGGCTGATACGATTGCGGTCGAATTCGCTTTCCTGCCGTGCGATCGCATGGACCATGGTCCAGTTGGCGCCCGAATGCGTGGGCACGGTCGGATAGCCGAGCCGCTCGAAACCCTTGAGGCCGTGCTCGCCCGCAACCAGACCGGCGACCACCGCCATTTCTTCAAGACCCGTTTCGCGGGCAAGCTGGCCGACCAGTGCCATCTCGCCGGGCGTGTCTGCCTTGTCGGCAATCGCTTCGAAAAAGGCGCGTTCGGTACGCCAATCGCGGCGGTTGCGCGCAATCGCGCGCAATGCGCCGGTCAGCGGATCAGCTTCGAAGGCCGCGCGTTCGGCCGCATCGGGCTGCGGCACCTGGGCGAAGTTCGGCATTGGCTGCCGCAGTTCGCTGAGCGCAAGCTGGCCGTAATACCAGTCGGGAAAATCTGCGGCCATCTGCCAATACCGCTCCGCCTCGGCGCGGTCACCCGCACGGGCTGCGGCGCGTCCGGCCCAGTAAAACCCCTTGGAACGGGTGAGCGGCGTTTTGGCCGCGGTACCGTAGCGATAGAAGAGCGGGGCCGCGCGCGCGCCATCGTCGAGCGACCACAGCGCCTTGGTCCCGCCCAGCCACATGAGATCGGTATATTTGTCGCGCAGGGTGAAGCTGCCTTCCGAGATATCGGTGCCCGGCGCGAAGACATCGTCGACTTTCGACGCGATGCTGACCGCCTGGCTCGCACCCGCGCTCTTCGCAACTGCCAGCGCTTCGGAAACGAACAGTGTCCCATCGATGGCGGGCGCGGCGAATTGCGCCCGTGTCGCCAGGAGCTCGACCGCGCGGAAGGGCTGACCCGAGCTGCGATAGTGGCGAGTAAGGTTATAGACATAGCCCGCATCGCTCAGCGCACCGTCCGGAATGGCAAGCCCGGCCTGTGTCGGAGTGCTGCCCTGCAATAGGGCAAGACGCGCCTGTGCCATCTCGCGATAGGCCGGTGAGACGCGCACGACGTGGCGCGACGCGGCCTCGTAATCACCTTGCCAAAGCAAGGCATCCATGCGCGCATCGTGATCTTCCGGGCCGAAGCGCCCGCCGAACAGGCCCTGTATGTAGAGCTCGGACGGGCCGCTCATTGGTCCGCCCCGCCAGGCCTTCCGCGCCACGTCGAACGCTTCGGGGCGATCGAGCGACGCGAGCGCCAGAGCATAACGCGCCTTGCCGCCATTGGTCAGCGGCGGGTACTTGTCGAAAAATGCGACCAGCGATTGCGACGAGGGAGCATCCCGGTCCAGCGCGGCTTCGGCACGGTAGCGCAGCAATTCCTGTTTGGGAAAATCGGGGTAGGTTGTGACGAAACCCGCATAGGAAGCGAAGGGCAGCTCCTCCTGCTTGGTCAGATATTCCCATTGGCCCACGGCCTGATCCATCCGCCCTGGCTGCTGCGCGACCATATCGGCGCGTGAGGTATTCTGCGCCTGCGCGATGGTGGGAAAGACCAGTGAAGAACCGGCCATAAGAGCGAGTGAGAAAATAGTTTTTCGACCCATGCTGGACATCGTGCCCGGCCCCTCCTTATCAGGCGCTGAATGAATTGTGGCGCGAACCGCCGAAAATCGCCTTGTTTCATACCCCTAACGCAGGACTCCCGTAAATGTTCTCAGGCTCGATTCCAGCTCTGGCGACTCCTTTTCGCGACGGGTCGTTGGACGAAGCGGCTTTCCGGAAGCTGGTCGATTGGCAGATCGAAAACGGTAGCAAAGCGCTGGTGCCGTGCGGCACCACGGGCGAAGCGTCGACACTGTCGAACGCCGAGCATCACCGCGTTGTCGAGATATGCATCGAACAGGCGGCGGGCCGCGTACCCGTGATTGCCGGATGCGGCTCGAACGATACGCGCAATGCGCTGCTACACATGCAGTTTTCCAAGAAAGCCGGGGCTGCGGCGGGACTGTGCGTCGCGCCCTATTATAACCGCCCGAGCCAGGCCGGGCTCATTGCCCATTTCAGCTATCTTGCCGAAAACAGCGATCTGCCGATCGTGCTCTATAATGTCCCCAGCCGCACGGTAACCGACATCGAGGATGAGACGGTTGTCGAACTGGTCCGTAAATATCCCAGCCGCATCGTCGCCATCAAGGACGCCAGCGGCGATTTGTCCCGCGTCGCCGATCACCGCATGGGGCTGGATCACGAATTCTGCCAGCTTTCGGGCAATGACGAATTGTGGCTGCCGCATTCGGCCGCTGGCGGGGCGGGCTGCATTTCGGTCACCGCCAATGTCGCACCGGCGCTATGCGCGGAGTTCCATGAAGCAATCGCGGCCAACGATCTGGTCAAGGCACGCGAATTGAACGACCGGCTGTTTCCGCTGCACTACGCCATGTTCTCGGACGCCAGCCCGGCCCCGGTCAAATATGCGCTTAGCCGCGTTCACGACTGGTTTTCGCCCGATGTCCGCCTGCCGCTGTGCAACGCCAGCAAGGAAAGCCGCGAAGCCGTCGACGAAGCACTTGGGATCGCCGGCCTGGTCTGACTTGGCAGGCGCGTCGCAAGCGCCTACATGCGCCCGCCTTATGGCTCGTCCCAAACCCTCTACGTTCGACAAGCAGAAAGTCGTCGCCGACAATCGTCGCGCGCGCTTCGACTACCATGTCGAGGATACGTTCGAAGCGGGGCTGGCGCTGCAAGGCACAGAAGTGAAGGCTTTGCGGGCCGGCGAGGCCAGCATCAAGGAAAGCTACGCCGAGATACGCGACGGGCAAGTGTGGCTGGTCAACGCCAATATTCCGGAATATTCGCACGGTAACCGGCTGAACCACGAACCGCGCCGACCGCGCAAGCTTCTGCTTCACGCGCGCGAGATCGAGAAGCTGTTCGGCGCTGTCGAGCGCAAGGGCATGACGTTGGTACCCCTGTCTGTCTATTTCAACAGTACCGGCAGGGCCAAGGTCGAGCTGGCGCTCGCCAAAGGCAAGCAGGCGCATGACAAGCGCGCCAGCATCAAGGATCGCGACTGGAAGCGCGACAAGGCTCGATTGATGCGCGAACGCGGCTGATCTGCACCCATGCCCTTATAAAACACGCCGGGCTAACCACATTGCCAGACATGCCGCATTCGTCGCAAGCCGCCTCTCTCACCCCCTTGAACTCGCCGATGAGGCGGCGCATGGCAGGGGCGTGGCCATGAACAAGCGCAGATCGAAGACCTTTCTGGCGGACTGGATCCGCGCGCATATGCCCACGCGCGAGGAAATGGCGCGGAACAGATATTTGCGTCCGATCGCCCATCGGTTCCTGACGCCGGAATTGTGGCGGTTCACCCGCCGGAGCGTACCGCGCGGCGTTGCGCTCGGCATATTCGCAGGATTCATCATCCCGGTCGGCCAGATATTCCTTGCCGCGTTTCTGGCGCTGCCCGCGCGGGCTAACGTT
This sequence comes from Erythrobacter aureus, assembly GCF_003355455.1. NCBI lineage: Bacteria > Pseudomonadati > Pseudomonadota > Alphaproteobacteria > Sphingomonadales > Erythrobacteraceae > Erythrobacter > Erythrobacter aureus. Next base: position 2,353,320 of record NZ_CP031357.1, on the reverse strand, counting down.
CCTCTCTCGGCGATCGTGACCTTCATCACCAATCCGTTCACTTTTCCATTCTGGGCGGTGATCGCCAACAAGCTCGGCGTTTTCATTCTCAAGGTCGATCTCGCGGCCACCGGCGGCGCCGCGCAGGAAGAGATCAATAGCGGACGCTGGGCCTGGTTCATCGAAATGTTCGAGGGTGTCGGAGTGACCGTGTTGGTGACGATTTTCGGCTTCACCGTGCTCGCCATCGTCGGTGCGGCGATCGGGTATCTGCTTTCAGGTTTCGTATGGCGCTTTGTCGTAGCGCGCAGACGTCAGCGGCGATTGAAAGCCATGGAGAGCCGTCTCGACGAACGTTTGCAGAAGGGTGCCGACGCATGATCATGCGCGAGGACAGTGCCGCCGCGACGCTGCCCCCCGTGCCACTCATGCTCGGGATTGCGGCGGCCTGTGTCGTCTCGGTCCTCCTGATATGGCTGGTCGGCGAGCAGAGCATGGTCGCCTTGGCTTATGGTGGTGCGCTGGTCGCCGTTCTTCTGACAATCCTGCTGACCGCCCGCCTGAGAACTGTGCCGATCGAAGAAACGACGCTTCAGCCCGATTGGTCGGTGACCAGCGCGGCCATCGAGAACCGCAGGCGCGGCGTGGCCATCATCGATCGGGCCAATCGCATGGTCTGCGCCAATTCGACCTATGAACGCTGGTACGGAGGCAATGTGATGCCCTTCGATCTGCCGTTCGAGACGGAAACGCGCGAAGCCGTGATGGGCGCGGTTCGCGATGCATGGAGGGATGGATCGGCCAAGCTGGACGACGTGCGCGTAACTGATTCCGACATGCGGTACCGTTTGCGCATCGATCGCAGCGGACGCGGAGAAGCCTATCTTGTATGGCGCTTCGCGGAAATTCGCGAGGAACGCAGCTATGACGGGTTGGCGGAACGGATGTCGGGTCGGCTCGGCGAAGTAATTTCGCGTGCGGGGATCGAGCTTGCTCTGGTGGCGCCCGATGGCATTGTGCTTTCGACCACGCCGGGCCTGGCGGAGCGCGTTACGGGCAGTCGGGAAAAGTCGCTCGGCGGGGTCGAATTCGTACAATTGCTACGTTCCGACGATCGCGACCGCATCTATTTCGCGCGCGAAGGCCAGCAGGGATCGCCCCAGACGCTGGTCCATGTACCGCTCGATGTGGCGGCGGACGGCAGGTTGAGCGATGCCGATCAGGCGCCGTCCATGATGTTGCTTGTCGACAGCACCGTGGGGATCGGCGGGGGTTGGGAAAATAACGGCAAAGCCGCGGTTCCGCAACTCGAAGCCTTGCTTTCCGCATTGCCGCTGGGTCTTGCCCTGACAGATCGCGACAGCCGTTTCCTGTTCGCCAACAAAGCTTTCCTGCGCGCGGTCGAGCGCGAGAGCCAAGGACTACCGCAATTCCCGTCCGATCTGGTCGTGCGCGAGGACAAGGCCGCGATGGCCGATACCGTCCGCCGCTTTGCCAAGGGGGCGACATCCAGCGGCGACATGGCCGTGCGACTAGCCAACGACAAGGAAGAGCCGGTGTCGATCGGCCTTGCCGGTGTGCGCGGGCTGGGCGATGCGGCGGTTTTGCTCTCCATTTCCGATTCCTCCGAGGAAAAGCGCCTGCGCCGCCAGGTCGCCCAAGCCACCAAGATGCAGGCGGTGGGGCAATTGGCGGGGGGCGTCGCGCATGATTTCAACAATGTGCTGACGGCGATCATCGGCTATTGCGACCTGATGCTGTTGCGTCACACGCCGGGCGACAGCGACTATGACGATATCCAGCAGATCCGGGCCAATTCGAACCGTGCGGCCAGCCTGACACGCCAATTGCTCGCTTTCAGCCGTCAGCAGACGCTGCGCCCGGTCGTGCTGCAACTGCCCGATGTCGTCAGCGAGGTCAGCCAGCTCCTGAAACGCCTGATGGGTGAGAAGATCGAGTTTTCAGTCCGTCACGACCGCGAACTGGGCTCGGTGCGGGCCGATCCGCAGCAGCTCGAGCAGGTCATCATCAATCTTGCCGTCAACGCGCGCGATGCCATGCAGGCCAATGCTCACAAGCGTGGCAAGCAGGACTGGAAGGGTCGGCTCACCCTCGCCACACGCCGCGTATCGGCGCGGGATGTGCGCAAGATGGGCATCGATATCATGCCCGCCGACGATTACACCGTGCTGATCGTGCAGGATACGGGCGGGGGTATTCCCGAAGAGCATCTCAACAAGATCTTCGAGCCCTTTTTTACGACCAAGGAGCAGGGCAAGGGAACCGGGCTGGGCCTGTCGACAGTCTATGGCATCGTCAAGCAGTCCAACGGGTTCATATTTGCCGACAACGTGCAGGGGCCTGACGGCGCTCCCATAGGTGCGCGGTTCACCATGTATTTGCCCGTGCACAAGGGCGAAATGCCCGCCGATATGACCACGGAGGAGCCCGAGGAGCCCAAGGCCACCGAATGGTCCGCCGGCGGCAAGCTGCTGCTCGTGGAGGACGAAGACATGGTTCGCGCCGTGGCAGAGCGGGCGCTGGTCCGCGCCGGCTACACCGTCACCACGGTGACGGATGGCGAAGAAGGGCTGGCCGAGGTGGCCAACGGTTCGACCGAGTTCGATCTCATCGTTTCCGATGTCGTCATGCCGGTGATGGATGGACCGGCAATGGCGCGCGCCATTCGTAGGGTGAAGCCGGACATCCCCATTCTGTTCATGTCGGGCTATGCCGAAGAGCAGCTTCGCAACGATATCGACATCGACAATATGCACTTCATTCCCAAACCTTTCAGCGTCCAGCAGATCAATTCCAAGGTCGCCGAGGTATTGAGCGAACAGCGCGACTGAGCCAGCCACAGCGCGGAAATCGACGGCGAGGGAGGGGCTTGCCGAAAATATTTTCGTTCCCCTCTTGTTCTATGAGAACGAACCGGGTACACCGCTTGCCAGTTGAAGAGTCGGGATGCGGCTCTGGCCAAGTGCAGGAGGTAATGTCATGGCGGCAAGTCTGAAGCTCGTAGAGGACAAGAAAGTGGACGCAGACCGCCAGAAGGCATTGGACGCCGCGCTCGCACAGATCGATCGTGCGTTCGGCAAGGGTTCGGCGATGAAGCTGGGCCAGAAGGAAACCATGCAGGTAGAGGCGATTTCCACCGGGTCGCTCGGCCTGGATATCGCACTGGGCGTGGGCGGTCTGCCCAAAGGGCGCGTGATTGAAATTTATGGTCCGGAAAGCTCGGGCAAGACCACGCTGGCGCTTCATGTGCTGGCCGAAGCGCAAAAGGCGGGCGGCACGGTCGCTTTCGTCGACGCCGAGCATGCGCTCGATCCGGTCTATGCCCGGAAGCTGGGTGTCGATATCGACGAACTGATTGTGTCGCAGCCCGATACGGGCGAACAGGCGCTGGAAATAACCGATACGCTGGTCCGCTCCAACGCGATCGATGTGCTGGTGGTAGATTCGGTTGCGGCTCTCGTGCCGCGCGCCGAAATCGAAGGCGAGATGGGCGACAGTCATGTCGGCCTCCAGGCCCGCTTGATGTCGCAGTCGCTGCGCAAGCTGACCGGCTCGATCAACCGTTCCAAGTGCATGGTGATTTTCATCAACCAGCTCCGCATGAAAATCGGCGTTATGTATGGCAATCCCGAAACAACCACCGGGGGCAACGCGCTCAAATTCTATGCCTCGGTTCGTCTGGACATCCGCCGCACTGGGCAGATCAAGGATCGTGACGAGGTGATCGGCAATTCGACCCGCGTGAAAGTGGTCAAGAACAAGGTCGCCCCGCCGTTCAAGCAGGTCGAGTTCGACATCATGTATGGCGAGGGCATTTCGAAGATCGGCGAAATCCTCGACCTCGGCGTCAAGGCGGGCGTGGTCGAGAAATCGGGCAGCTGGTTCAGCTATGACAGCGTCCGCATCGGCCAGGGGCGCGAAAACGCCAAGAAGTTCCTCAAGGAAAACCCCGAGATGTGTGCCAAGTTGGAAGCCGCCATTCGCGGCCGCACCGACGAGGTCGCCGAAGAGATGATGACCGGCCCGGACGCGGACGAGGACTGACCTCTCTTCAAGCGGGAGCGCGTCGGCCCCGATCCCCCGGGGCGGCGCGGAAGCTGGACTGTCCCCCGGCGCTCCCGAACAAACGGAAAGCCGGTGCGCGCCTCCTCTTGGCCGCACCGGCTTTTCCGTTTCCGGCATGGTCGAGGCTGCTCCGCGCAGATAGGGTGCGGGCGAATCGCAAGAGAGGGCCTGCCACATGACCATCACCGTCCACCACCTCAACGACAGCCGTTCGCAGCGTATCCTCTGGCTGCTCGAGGAATTGGGGGCCGCGTACGATATCATGCACTATCAGCGCGACGCACAAACCAATCTGGCTCCGCCCGAACTCAAGCAGACCCATCCGCTCGGCAAGTCGCCGCTGATCGAGGACGATGGCGTATGCGTGGCGGAAAGCGGGGCGATCATTCAGTATCTGTGCAAGCGCCATGGCGGCGAGGACTGGCTCCCCGCGCCGGACGGCGAGGACCACATCCGCCATCTGGAATGGATGCAGTTCGGCGAAAGCAGTTTCTTCGTCCCCGTCATGCTCAAGATCTATGCCGGGCATCTCGGTGATGCGGCCGCCCCGATAATGCCCCGCATCGAGGAACAGCTCGCCGCGCACATCCAGTTCGCCGAGGACAAGATCTCCGACGATCTGCATTTCGTCGGTGCCGACTGGTCGGCGGCCGATGTGATGATGAGCTTCCCGGCCGAAATCGCGGTGATGCAGGGCTATGCGGAAAAGGCCCCGAAGCTGGCGAAATTCGTCGAAGCGATCCACGCCCGGCCTGCCTGGCAGCGCGCGCGTGAACGCGGCGGTGCCTATTTCATATGGTGAGAGGATCGGAGCAAGGCTTGCATTCGTCTCCGCCACCCCACAGAAGGCCCGCGCTGCCGCGTCTCGCGGCTGGATGCTGATTGACGGGTGGTTCGATGAAGATCGCGGTTTTCGGGCTCGGCTATGTCGGCCTTTCCAATGCCATCATGCTGGCGCAGCACAATACGGTAGTCGGATGTGACGTTTCTACCGAGCGCGTCGCGATGCTGGCCAAGCGGACCTCGCCGATCCAGGACGAGCTGGTCGAGGAATATCTCCGCCGGGAGGATCTCGACCTGTCCTTCACCACCGATGCCTCCGCTGCGATCGAGGGCGCGGAATTCGTGGTCGCCGCCGTGCCGACCAATTACGACGTCGAAACCAATTTCTTCGACACGAGCGCGGTCGATGCGGTGATCGAACAGGTCTTGGTCGGGAGTGAACGCGCCGTCGTGGTCATCAAATCCACGGTGCCCGTCGGATACGTGACCGAGGCCCGCAGGCGGTTCGCGAGCGACCGGATCATCTTCAGCCCCGAATTCCTGCGCGAAGGCAAGGCGCTGTACGACAATCTGCACCCGTCGCGTATCGTTGTCGGCGAGCGTTCGGACCGGGCACGCAGCTTCGCCAATCTGCTGGTCCAACCCACATTGGTCGACGATGTCCCGGTTCTGCTGACCGATGCCGAAGAGGCGGAAGCGATCAAGCTCTTCGCCAATACCTATCTCGCCATGCGTGTCGCCTTCTTCAACGAGCTCGACAGTTATGCTCTCTCGCGCGGCCTCGACACGCGCCAGATCATCGATGGTGTCGGTCTCGATCCGCGCATCGGTTCGCATTACAACAATCCGTCCTTCGGCTATGGCGGCTATTGCCTGCCCAAGGACACCAAGCAATTGCTGGCGAATTACTCGGAGGTTCCGCAGAACCTCATCCGCGCGATTGTCGATGCCAACCGTACCCGCAAGGATTACCTCGCCGATCGGATCATCGCCAAGGCGCCGAAAACGGTGGGCATTTTCCGCTTGGTCATGAAGGCCGGTTCGGACAATTTCCGCCAGTCCTCGATCCAGGGCATCATGAAGCGGGTCAAGGCCAAGGGGATCGAGGTGATCGTTTACGAACCGGTGATGGAGGAGGATAGCTTCTTCGGCAGCCGGGTCGAACGCGATCTCGGCCGGTTCAAACAGGACGCGGACGTCATTGTCGCCAATCGCCTCGATCCCGATCTCGCCGATGTGCGCGAGAAGGTCTTCACCCGCGACCTGTTCGGCGCCGATTGATGGGCGAGACACGCACCGCGCTGGTCACGGGATCGGCAGGGTTTATCGGTTATCACCTCTCCCGTCGACTGCTGGCCGACGGATTCACGGTTATCGGAATCGACAGCCTTTCGGATTATTACGATCCCGATCTCAAACGCAGGCGTCAGGCCGCGCTGCTGCAGAGTGCGGGCTTTTCCGCGATCAACCAGCCCATCGAAACCCCGGGATTATTGGCCGATCTCTTCGCCGAACACCGGCCGAACATCGTCGTTCACCTCGCCGCGCAGGCCGGGGTGCGCTATTCGATCGACAATCCGCGCAGTTATCTCGACAGTAATCTCGTCGGCACATTCGAACTGCTCGAGGCGGCGCGTGCCCATCCGCCGCAACACATGCTGCTCGCCTCGACCTCCTCGGCCTATGGCGCGAATACCGAGATGCCCTATCGCGAGACGATGAAGGCGGATCACCAGATGTCCTTCTATGCGGCGACGAAGAAGGCGACCGAGGCGATGGCGCACTCCTATGCGCATCTGTTTGGCCTCCCGGTAACGATGTTCCGCTTCTTCACTGTCTACGGCCCTTGGGGACGTCCAGATATGGTTCCGTTCAAGTTCGTCGCTAAAATCTTCAACCAAGAAGCAATCGACGTTTACAATCATGGCGAGATGATGCGCGACTTCACCTATGTCGAAGACCTCGTGGAAGCCGTACGGCGGCTGATCGACGCGCCGCCGCAGCGTCCCGCAGACCTGGCAGACATCGCCGAAGGCGACAGCCTCTCCCCTGTTGCCCCATGGCGTGTGGTGAATATCGGTAATTCGCGACCGGTGCAGCTTGAAGCGATGATCGCGGCGATTGAAAAGGCACTCGGGGTCGAAGCCAAGCGACATCTCATGCCGATGCAGCCCGGCGATGTGCCCGCGACCTGGGCCGATGCGGAACTGCTCCGCGCGCTCACCGGCTATGTACCGAACACCGATATAGGCGAGGGCGTACGGCGCTTCGTCGAATGGTATCGCGACTTCTATCAAAAGTGAGAACATGACCGATCAATTCGAATGGACTGGACAGGTCGGGAACGCCTGGGCCGAGGAATGGCAGCGGACAGACCGCAGTTTCACCCCGGTGACCGAGCGTCTGCTTGAGGTTGCGCGCGCGCATGCTTTCACGCGGGTAATGGACATCGGGTGCGGTGCGGGCGAACTCTCGGTAGCGCTGGCTGCCGATACACCCTCCGCTCGGGTGACTGGCGTCGATGTTAGCACGGATCTGCTCGGCGTTGCACGGGTGCGCGCCTCCAAGCTCGGCAATCTTCGCTTCGCGCTCGGCGATGCTGCTGCGTGGACCGCGGGCGAGGGCGAACGGCCCGATCTGCTGGTCTCACGCCATGGCGTCATGTTCTTCGATGATCCCGTCGCCGCATTCGCGCATATTGCGGGCCAGGCGATGCCCGGTGCGAACCTCGTCTTTTCCTGCTTCCGCGAGCGCGGCGAAAACGGTTGGGTTCGCGAGCTCGCCTCTGCCCTGCCGCCGGGAGACGGTCCGAAACCCGATCCGCATGCGCCCGGCCCCTTTGCATTCGGCGATCGCGAGCGGGTCGAGGGCATACTTTCCGAAGCCGGATGGCAGGAGATCGGTTTCGAACCGATCGACTATTCAATGGTCGTGGGCAAGGGTGAGGATGCGGTGGACGAGGCGCTTTCCTATTTCCTGCGCATCGGCCCCGCAGCGCGCGCTATCGCATCGCTCGACGGGTCGCAGCGGGGCGAGGCACTCGCCAGGCTACGCGGCGTGCTGGAAGCCCATCATCGCGGCGACGCAGTATCGCTTCCCGCTGCCTGCTGGATCGTGACCGCTCGTTCGCCCCGCTGATCGCCGGTACTACACAGTCTGTCCGGGCATTCGCGCTTGTCGGGCGATGCGCGATTGCCTAACTGCGCGCTCATGACTTCGACCAACGACATTCGCCGCAGCTTTCTCGACTATTTCGGCTCCCACGAGCATGCCGAAGTCGCCAGCGCGCCGCTCGTCCCGTTCAGCGATCCCACGCTGATGTTTGTCAATGCCGGGATGGTGCCGTTCAAGAACGCCTTCACCGGCCTCGAACAGCCGCCCGCACCGCGTGCGACCAGCGCGCAGAAATGCGTGCGGGCCGGGGGCAAGCACAACGATCTCGACAATGTCGGCTACACCGCGCGGCACCACACCTTTTTCGAGATGCTCGGCAATTTCAGCTTCGGCGACTATTTCAAGGAGCAGGCGATCCATCATGCATGGACGCTGCTGACCAGGGAATGGGGCCTCGATCCCGCACGCCTTCTGGTCACGGTCTATCATACCGACGATGAGGCGTTCGACCTGTGGAAGAAGCTTACCGGCTTTGCCGACGAGAAGATCATCCGCATACCGACCAAGGACAATTTCTGGGCGATGGGTTCGGACGGGCCGTGTGGTCCGTGCTCGGAAATCTTCTACGATCATGGCGATCATATCTGGGGCGGCCCTCCGGGTAGCCCCGAAGAGGATGGGGACCGCTTCGTCGAGATCTGGAACCTCGTCTTCATGCAGCATGCGCAGGAGAACGACGAGATCGTCGCCGATCTGCCCAAGCCCAGCATCGACACCGGCATGGGCATCGAGCGCGTCGCGGCCGTCATGCAGGGGGTCCACGACAATTACGATACCGACACCTTCAAGCACCTGATCGCGGCGAGCGAGGGGCTGACCGGCGTGAAGGCAGAAGGCGATCGCACCGCCAGCCACCGCGTGATCGCAGACCATTTGCGCTCGACCAGCTTCCTGATGGCCGACGGTGTGCTGCCGTCGAACGAAGGGCGCGGCTATGTGCTGCGCCGGATCATGCGCCGTGCGATGCGCCACGCGCACCTGCTCGGCGCGAGCGAGCCGCTGATGCACCGGCTTGTGCCCGCGCTCGTCACCGAGATGGGGCAGGCCTATCCCGAGCTCCAGCGCGGCCAGGCGCTGATCGAGGAAGTGCTCGAGCGGGAAGAAACCCAATTCCGCCGCACGCTCGACAAGGGGCTCAAGCTGCTCGACGAGGCGACCGGCGACATGGGCGAGGGCGGGACTCTCGACGGAGAGACCGCGTTCAAGCTCTACGACACCTACGGCTTTCCCTACGACCTTACCGAAGACGCGCTGCGCAGCCGCGGGATCGGCGTCGACAGGAACGGTTTCGACGCGGCGATGCAGCAGCAGAAAGCCGCCGCGCGCGCCGCGTGGAAGGGGTCTGGCGAGGCCGCCAGCGAGGACGTCTGGTTCGACATTGCCGAGCGCGAGGGCTCGACCGAATTTACCGGTTACAACTCGACCACGGGCGAGGCGGCGGTCGTCGCCATCGTAAAGGACGGTGCCGAAGTGGATTCGGCCAATGAGGGCGATGCGGTCGTCATCCTGACCAACCAGACGCCTTTCTATGGCGAAAGCGGCGGCCAGACGGGCGATGCGGGTCGCATCTGGACGCCCGAAGGGCTCGAATTCGCGGTCGAGACCACCAACAAGCCCTTGGGCCGCTTGCACACGCATGTCGGCACGATCGCCAAGGGCTCGGTAAAGCTTGGCGATGCCGTCCACCTCGAAGTCGATGCCGAGCGCCGCGACCGCATCCGCGCCAACCATTCGGCGACGCACCTTGTCCATGCCGCGCTACGGAACCGGCTCGGCGGGCATGTGACGCAGAAGGGCTCGCTCGTGTCCGACGACCGCTTCCGCTTCGACTTCTCGCATCCGAAACCGCTGAGCGAGGAGGACGTCGCCGCGATCGAGGCCGAAGTGAACGAGGAAATCCGTGCCAACGAAACCGTGGGTACGCGCTTGATGACCCCCGAAGATGCGGTCGAGGCAGGCGCGCTTGCCTTATTCGGTGAGAAGTATGGCGACGAGGTCCGCGTGCTTTCGATGGGGCGCAAAGGCGGTGCCAGGGATGGGAGCGGGCGCGACTACTCGGTCGAACTGTGCGGCGGCACCCACGTCAAGGCGACCGGCGATATCGGTCTGTTCAAGATCGTGTCGGAAAGCGCCGTTAGTTCGGGTGTGCGCCGGATCGAGGCGCTGACCGGCGAGGCTGCGCGCCAATGGCTGGTCGCACGCGATGAAGCGGTGAAGGCCATCGCCAGCGCGCTCAAAACTTCGCCAGACGATGCGCCCACTCGTGTCGCTGCGTTGGTCGAGGAGCGCAAACGGCTCGAAAAGGAGCTGGCCGAAGCCAAACGTGCGCTCGCGCTGGGCGGCGGCGGTTCGGGTGATGCTGGCCCGGCCGATGAGGATATCGGGGGCGTAACGTTCTCCGGGCAAGTGATCGATGGGTTGAACCCCAAGGAACTGCGCCCGCTGCTCGATGAGGCGAAGACGCGTATGGGCTCGGGTATCGCGGCGATCTGCGCGGTTAACGACGGGAAGGCCGCCTTTGCCGTGGCGGTTACCGACGATCTGACCGACCGCTTCAGCGCGGTCGAGCTGGTACGCACCGGTGTCGAGGCGCTTGGCGGCAAGGGCGGCGGCGGTCGCCCCGACATGGCCCAGGGCGGCGGCCCCGACGGCAGCAAGGCCGATGTGGCACTGGCTGCAGTGCGGAGCACGATTGCTGGCTGATCGTCCGACCTAGCCCTGACGTTTGACGTCGGGCTCGCTCCCGCGCGGAATGTCCTGACCGTCCGTATCGGCGGGCTTGTCGGCATTGGCCGTCGGCGGTTCGACGGTGCTGACCGGATCCTGCACGTTCTGCGGCTTGAACTTCTCGCCATTGGGCGTTGGCTTAGTCGGGTCGGGATTGCTCATGTCTGTCTCCTTTCCCGATCAACGCTCTGCTGCGTCGAAGGTTCAGGCCCGCCCTAGCGTGGCAGGATCGAGCGAGGCATAGATACGGCGGAGAGCCTGCTCGCAGCGCGCGATCCGCGCGCTGTCAGCAAGCGATTGGCGAGACTGCGCAATATGCTGCAACTCGCCTTTGACGTTGAGCAGATCCTCGACCACATCAGCGTTCGGCGCTGCGCCGAGCGCTTTTTCGACCAGATAGGCGAGGTCGCTGACAGGCCGCATGGCGAGAAAGGTTTCGACCATGGGGCGGAGCAGCGACGGATCGCCGCGCCAGTCGCGTCCCTCGAAGAGCGTCTGGACGACATGCTGGCCCGCGCCGAAGCATTCGTATCGGATGCAACCTGCAAACCCCTCTTCGGCGCGGCTCTCGTATATCGTGCATCGTCCGTCGCTGGCCAGCTTGGGGCAGGGTTCGCCTGCCGCTTTTCGCGCCGCGAAGCCCGGCATGTCGTCGGACGGATAAGCGATGCAACACAGTGCGGCGCAGCGGCCGCAGTCCGAGCGGGTCTCCAGCGCGGCGACCACGGCTCAGGCGTCCGATGTGCTCGTGCGCAACTTAGGCTTGTAGGCGAGCGCGCCTTCTTGCTCGATCTGCACACGGAACTCGTCACGCTTCTCGTGTATCGAAGCGATTACAGGACCCATGGCCACGCCGATATCGACCAGCACAGCCTCGGATAGCTGCAACGAGCTTTCAAGTGTTTCGGGAACGGCGTGGCTGGCCCCCACGCGGTAGAGCGCGGCGGCATGCCGCACATCCCGGGCGCGGCAAACGATCAGGAGATCGGGATGTTCCTTGCGTAGCTTCGACACCAGGCGTTGGACGAGCACCGGTTCGTCCATGGTCAGAACAACAGCGAGCGCATTCTCGATTCCCAGGCGGTTCATCGCATCGCCCCGCGCCGCGTCTCCGAAGGTTGCCCTGAAACCGCTACGCTTAGCAGCCTCGATCAAATCCGGGTCGGCATCGAGAGCCACATAGGGCTTGTCATGCGCCGTGAGCATCTGCGCGACAAGCAGGCCGACGCGGCCCGCACCGACGATGATCACGCGCGGTTCGTCCTCGCTGTCGGCAGGCAATTCGGGCATCGGTTCGACGCGCCGCGCGATGGCGCGCCCCAGGCGGGCAAGCAGTGGAGTGACGGTAAGGCCGATGGCAGTGACGATTTGCCAAAACTGCGCGGTTCCCGGTTGAATGAGCAAGGCTGAACTAGCTGCTGTGATAATGATCAGGCTGGTTTCCGATGGGCTGGCCATCAATATGCCCGTTTCCGCCGCGGTGCTGCGGCGGGCGCCCATCAAACGAAGCAGAACGCCGGTCACCAGCGCCTTGAACGGCAGGATAAGAAGGACAGCCGTCGCGATAATCCCGATGTTTTCCCATATGGTTTGCAGGTCGATGCTCATGCCGACCGTGATTAGGAAAATCCCCAGGGCAAGGCCCTTGAAAGGTTCCATGATCGTTTCGACCTCGCTGTGATATTCGGTCTCCGCGATCAGCAGGCCGGCGATCAGCGCACCGACGATGGGCGACAGGCCGACTGCGGCCGTCGCCAGGCTTGCGCCGATCACGACCAGCAGCGAGGCAGCGAGAAAGAGCTCGGGACTTTTGGTACGCGCGGCCTGGCCGAACAGGCGCGGCAAAGCGAATCGCCCCAGGATCATCATGGCCGCGATGACAAGGCCGCCCTGCCAAAGCGTGGTCAGCATGCCTTCCCACCCTTCGCCCGCCGCATTGGGGGCCATGGCGCCGAGAATGAAAACGATCGGCACGATCATGATATCTTCGAACAGCAACATTGCGAGCGCGGCGCGGCCGACCGGAGAATGCGTGCCGGCTATGGGCAGGACGATGGCGGTCGAAGAGAAGGCGAGGGCGAAGCCCAGCGCGAGCGCTCCGGTCCAGTATTGCCCCATCATCGACAGGGCGACGGCGAGACAACTGCCAATGACGATCAGTTCCATGGCACCCAGGCCGAAGACCAGTTTGCGCATTTGCCACAGGCGGTTGAAACTGAGTTCGAGGCCGATCGCGAAGAGTAGCAGGATAATCCCGAATTCCGCGAACGGTTCGAGAGCCTCGGGATCGGATATCGTTATGTGATTGAGCCATGGATATTCGAAAACGAGCCGCCCGAGACCGTATGGCCCGACCGCGAGGCCAATCAGGATGAACCCGATGATCGGCGTAACGCGAAAACGCGTGAAAACCGGAATGACGAGCCCGGCCGCGCCAAGAATGACGAGCGCGTCCGATATTGCCGGGCTTGCGAATTCTGCCGATGCCATGGCGTTACCCGTAACCGCGCCTTGCTATGCTGTCACGACGCTTGGCCTCTCTAACCCCCGCCTGCATGCGAAGGACCGAGCGGCTCGCGGCGCGGACGCGGTTTGCCAGGGTGTTTGCCGTCTTCGTCCCATTCGATGCGGTAGAGGTCGAAGCGCCGATCCGCGAGATTGCGCACCGTGCCTTCCGCGCGTGCCCAGCTTAGGTCGGCGAGGTTGATGTCGCTGATCGTCAGCGTTTCGACATTCTCGCTTGCCTCGGCGGCAATACCGTCGCGCGCGAAGGGAAAGTCGCACGGTGTGAGGATGCAGCTTTGCGCATATTGAATATCCATATTCGCGACATTGGGCAGATTGCCGACATTGCCCGAGAGGACGACGAAGCACTGGTTCTCGATCGCCCGCGCCTGTCCGCAATAGCGCACGCGTAAGTAGCCCTGCCGACTGTCGGTGCAAAACGGCACGAAGATGATCCGTGCGCCTTCGTCGGCCAGGCGGCGGCTGAGTTCGGGAAATTCGCTGTCGTAACAGATTTGCACACCGATGGGGCCGCAGTCGGTCTGAATTACTTCGACCTTGTCGCCGCCCTTGATATTCCACCAGTACCGTTCGTTCGGGGTGGGGTGAATCTTCTCCTGCGCATGCACCGCACCGTCGCGCAAGCAGACATAGGCGACATTGTGAATATCGCCATCGTCCATGCGCGTGGGGTGCGAACCGGCAATGATGTTGATGTTGTAGCGCATCGCCATCTCCGAGATGTCGGTGCGCAGACGCGGGGTGTATTCCGACAAACGCTCGATCGCCTCGACTGGGGAGAGTTCCTTTTCCTCGAAGCTCAGCAACATGAGCGTGAAGAGTTCGGGGAAGACTATGAAATCTGCCTCGTAATCGCTTGCTACATCGACGAAGTATTCGATCGCGCGCATGAATTCGGCGTAGTCAGCGACCTGCCGCGCCTGGAGCTGGCACGTTGCCACGCGGACGGCCTCGACACCGCGCGGCAGGCGCTTCTTAACCGGCTGGTCGCGTTCGACATAGGGGTTGCGCCAGACCATCATGACGGCGTTCGCCATCGAGGCCTTGTCCTCGGGCAGATAGCCTTCCATGATCCGTTCGGGCTCGAAGCCATTGGCGAGCTGGAAGCGAAGCACCGGGTCGTGCAGCTTTCCCTCGACCACCTTGTCGAGATAGTCTTCCGGTCCGTCGACCCGTCGGCGAAAACGGCGATAATTGGGCATCCGTCCGGCAAAGACGATGCCGGTCAAATCCTTCTCTTCGGCGAGCGCTCGCCGCTCTTCGTAAAGCCGCCGCCCAATGCGCACACCGCGTACCTTGGGATCGACGCACATCTCGTAACCATAGAGCCAGTCGCCGGTGGGATCGTGCCGACTGCCATAGCCATTGCCGGTGATCTCATCCCAGTCGTGGGGCTGGAAGGCCAGTGCCTCGGCGAGCTGCATGGTCGCGCAATAGCCGACCACCTCGTCGTCGAGCAGCGCGACGAAGCAGCCTTCCTTGAAATTGTTGATCTGGCCGCGGATTTCCCCGTGGGTATAGGCCGGCATGTCTTCGTAAACCCGGCGCACGAGATGCGCGATGCCGGGAATGTCCTTGATCATCGCATTGCGCACCTCGAGGCGGCGCTGGCCGAACTTCTCGGTTCCCTTGCGTTTCGTGGTGCGCTTCTTCTGTACCGGCTTGGCCATGCATTCCCCGTCTTGTTGGCGGACCCCATACGACAAGACCGGGACCGGCGTCACGCCGATCCCGGTCTCGTGCGTCACTGCCTAGGCAATGACGAAATCAGCGGAAGGTTTCAGGCCCAGGCCTGCATTTCCTTCTCAAGGTTTTCGACAATCGCCTCGAAGAACTGCTCGGTGGTCATCCAACTCTGGTCCGGCCCGATCAGCAGCGCGAGGTCCTTGGTCATCTTGCCGCTTTCGACGGTCTTGATGCAGACCCGCTC
Source organism: Erythrobacter aureus (assembly GCF_003355455.1). Lineage (NCBI taxonomy): Bacteria > Pseudomonadati > Pseudomonadota > Alphaproteobacteria > Sphingomonadales > Erythrobacteraceae > Erythrobacter > Erythrobacter aureus. The sequence goes on along the minus strand of NZ_CP031357.1, from coordinate 2,338,115 downwards.
GAGCGTCTCGGCGAACTTCACAACATCCGGAGTGTTGTCGAAGCGACCGCGGTAAATGAGGCCGCGCGTCCAGGCGAAGATGCTGGCGATCGGGTTGGTCGAGGTCGCCTTGCCTTCCTGGTGCTGGCGATAGTGACGCGTGACCGTGCCATGCGCAGCTTCGGCTTCGACGGTCTTGCCGTCGGGCGTCATCAGGACCGAGGTCATCAGGCCGAGCGAGCCGAACCCTTGTGCCACGACGTCCGACTGCACGTCGCCATCGTAGTTCTTGCAGGCCCAGACGAACTTGCCGCTCCATTTGAGCGCCGCCGCGACCATGTCGTCGATCAGGCGGTGTTCGTAGGTGATCTTCGCCTCAGCGAACTTGTCCTTGAATTCGTTGTCGAACACTTCTTGGAAAAGGTCCTTGAAACGACCATCGTACTTCTTGAGGATGGTGTTCTTGGTCGAGAGGTAGACCGGCCAGCCACGGTCGAGACCGTAGTTCATGCAGGCGCGTGCGAAGTCGCGGATGCTGTCGTCGAGGTTGTACATCGCCATGGCGACGCCCGAGCTCTGGAACTCGTAGACGTCGAGATCGATGTTCTCGCCGTTTTCGCCTTCGAAGACGAGGCGCAGCTTGCCGGCGCCCGGGATCAGCGTGTCCTTGGCCCGGTACTGGTCGCCGAAGGCGTGGCGGCCGACGACGATGGGGTCGGTCCAGCCCGGGACGAGCCGCGGCACGTTGTCGATCACGATCGGCTCGCGGAAGACGACGCCGCCGAGGATGTTGCGGATCGTGCCGTTCGGGCTCACCCACATCTTCTTGAGGTCGAATTCCTCGACGCGCGCCTCGTCGGGAGTGATGGTGGCGCACTTGACGCCGACACCATGCTCCTTGATGGCATTGGCCGCATCGACCGTAATCTGGTCGTCGGTCTCGTCGCGCTTCTCGATCGAGAGATCGTAATATTTCAGGTCCACGTCGAGATAGGGCAGGATCAGCCGCTCGCGAATCCACTGCCAGATGATTTTCGTCATTTCGTCGCCGTCGAGCTCGACGATCGGGTTCGCAACCTTGATCTTCGCCATGGGGTTCCTGTTCGTTCGCATGTAGGTTGCGCGCGCCATAGCAGAGCGCGGGCCGAGGGCAAGGTTCGAACCGGGGAGTGCAGACTCTCGAGAGATCGACTCAGCCTGGTTGCGCCTTCCGGATTGCGTCAGGACCGGGGCCGGGTCGAACATGCTGCGGGGTGCCGCGCAGAGTTTCCCCCACCTGCGCGTAGCCGCTAATCGACCTACCACCGATAAGCCTGGCTCCACGCACAAAAACGGCCGCGAACCCGAGGTCCGCGGCCGAATTTATTTGAGCAAGAAAACTTGCTTAAACGCTAACCGGCGTATCGTCGTCGTCGCTGGCAGCAGCGATGATGCCGCCGATGACAGCGAGACCAGCGAGGATAGCGATGATGAGGCCGGCACCACCGAGTTCCGAAGTCTCTTCGGAAGTGGCGGTCTGACGCTCAACAGCCACCGGGGCAGCCGAAGCAGCTACCGGCGCGAAAGCCATCGTAGCAGCCGTAGCTGAAATCAAGATCTTCTTCGCAATCATATTTTTCTCCATTGTCGACATAGATTCTTGACTGACGCACCTAATGAGCTGCGCCAGCCGCGCCCGTCTTCGATTCCCTACCTATTTGATTCTGCGGGCGTTAGCAACCCGCTTGGTCGCAAAATTTGTCCTTTTGGTCTGACACGCCACCGACTAGCTCAATGAAGGTTCCCAAAAGGTTGACGTCTTACCTTGTTCCTGCCCCGAATTGCAGATCACGATGCTCTTTGAGGTTGGTCCCCGAACAAGAGAAAAGTTCGATATAGGCTATGCTTGTCATCAAGCCTCGTTTTGGAACTGTAGGTCGTGTGCAGGCCTTGATGTATCCGATGTGCGGGGTGGTATTGACGGAAAACGATGAATGGCCTTTTGCAGGTAACGATACTATGGATACGCGGCGGAGTGCCTGAATTGTGATTGCGGTGGCGGGCTTGGCTTTATCGCCGGTTGCTTGCGAAGTTCGGCCCAAGGGACTTGTAGGGCTTCTGGAGTAGAGTTTTGTCGGTAAATCTCCCCTCGGCGATCGTGCGCCGCGGCATGTTCCATTCTTTGCGGTTCGAGCTTGCTTTCGTGCTGCTTTTCGGTGTGGTCGCACCGGTTCTGGGCCTAGCCATCTTCGAGGCAGGAATTTCCCAGGGTCCAGCACGATTGGTGAATTGGATTGCTCAACCTGTCGTCACAAATTCGATTCTGGGCGTTACGGTCAGCACGATCGTGTCGATCGCTATTCTCCGTCGCTTGCGGTTTTATCCGGGTGTCGCTGTTGCCAGTTCAATTCTTCCCGTCTTGGGCATATCCTTCGGATTGTTACTTGCTGTGATAGCCGGACTGAGGATCGAGTATTCTAACAGGCTCATTGTGACGAGTTTCCTGTGTGTGTTGCTGGCCCGCTTCGCGATCACGGCAATGCGATCTCGAGCGAAGGGATTATTGTACTTTATCGTTCCGGGGGCCGGGTTGACGTCGTTAGTCAGCTGCGCGGTGCGCCGATCTTTGTCATGGACAATCCTTCTCTCGAAAGCTTGCCCGACTGTGCCATCGTCGCTGATCTCTATGCCGACCTCGACCCTGAGTGGGAGCGTTTTCTCGCAGAAGCCGCGATTTCTGGGCGTCCTGTTTATCATTACAAGCAGGTTTGGGAGGCGGAGACCGGAAAGGTCCAGATCGAGCACATGTCCGAAAATGGTTTCGGGGCTCTTGTTCCCAGTTTTGCCTATCAGAAAATGAAGCGTGCGATCGACGTGGTGCTTTCTGTACTGGCGCTTCCTTTCATCATTCCGCTGATGGCGATATGTGCCGCTGCGATCAGGTGGGATAGCAAGGGACCGATCTTTTTTCGTCAACGACGGATGGGCTTTCGCGGGGTCGAATTCAATGTCCTCAAATTGCGGACCATGACAGAAAGCCATGTCGGCGACGACCGCGACCTTTCCATTACGCGTAATGATGATAAGCGTATCACGAGGGTAGGGGCTGTTCTGCGACGGACGCGGGTCGACGAACTCCCGCAGATATTCAATATCATGCGTGGTGAGATGAGCTGGATTGGGCCTCGGCCCGAGGCCGTAAGCCTGTCTCAATGGTACGAGGGCGAGATCCCGTTCTATCGCTATCGCCATATTGTTCGCCCAGGGATCACGGGATGGGCGCAGGTCAACCAGGGGCACGTGGCTGACTTAGATGAAGTCAACGAAAAACTTCAGTATGACTTTTATTACATCAAGAACCTCTCCTATTGGCTGGATCTTCTAATACTAATTAGGACTATTAGGGTCGTGTCTTCCGGACTTTTTTGTGAATTCACTCCTAGATTTCAATGAGTGTATCCGCGAGGATCTTCGTTGCGTGCCGTTCGAATTGCAGTCCTTTAAGCTTTCGAGGCGATTCACTTACGCGGAGTGCGTTATGCTTGGTAGGCGTCTGCCGAGATTGTCGGGCTCTTCGCGGACAGGGAGCTCTTGCTTCGTCCTGCTCGAGCTTCGTGCAGTGGGTGCCTGCTTCTGATTGCTTGATGTTGGGCCCGGGCGTACAATCCGGTCGCCGGTTGTTCCTCACAGTTGACACCATATGCGCAACCACTAAGGGATCTGGCTTCGCCCTACCGCATATATGAACCAGACCGGTGTGTATTTTCTGACAGAGGTGAAGGAATGGGTGGTGGGCAAATGTCATGTACAGTATCTTGGGCTTTCTTGATCGTTCCAGTATAGCTGCCGTACTGGAGGTAATTTCTCGCGTCTTGGGGTCTACTGCCATTGAAAGAAGGATGCTGTTGTCAGCGATGAAGCCGATTTTGCGAATATGCGGTGTAGAATGGTTGAAGTCGATGTCTTGTATAATACTGTATTTCGGGAAATTCTTCTTAGAATTGATAAATATTGGATATTCGGTTTCGATGTCCGTTAATCTCGCTGCCTCTCGCGGTTATCGGCAGCATACTGACTGATCTTGTGATGGCTTTAGCGGACGAACTCAGTTGCCTTCTTGGGCGAAGGGGGTGGCGGAGCCCACCCAATTGTCAGCCTTGGCAAAGAGATTGGTTGAACCAGTCAGGTGAGGAACCTCTGGGGGTTGCCATGCCAGCCTCTACTGCGGAGGTCACGCAAATATTGAAGTTGTGTCATCAGGCGCAAGTGCCTGTTGTTCCTCAAGGCGGCAATACAAGCTTGGCGGGCGGCTCTGTGTTGGGTGAATCCGGCGGGGTAATCGTATCGTTGTCCCGTATGAATCGTATTTCAAGCCCCGATGTTGAGAGTGGTACGATTGAGGTCGAGGCGGGGGCGGTTCTCGCTAACATCCATTCAGGTTTGGAAGGCTCTGGCTTTATGCTGCCTATGCGTCTTGGTTCTGAGGGAAGCGCTCAGGTTGGTGGATTGATTTCGACAAATGCAGGTGGGAGTCATGCTTTTCGATACGGCATGATGCAAGATCTCGTTCTCGGTTTGGAAGTTGTTTTGGCGGACGGACAAATTTGGAATGGGATGCGAAATGTACAAAAAGATAACGCTGGATACCAACTGCGAAAGCTTTTTTGTGGTTCTGAAGGCACGCTAGGCGTTATCACAAAGGCGAATTTGAAGTTACACCCTGAACCTGTTCAGCATGTCACTGCTTGTGTATCTTTGCCTGACTTCAACTCTGCTTCACGGCTAGCGACCAGTCTTCGCCGCGAGGCGGGCGATTTCCTTACGGCGGTAGAGTTTTTCTCGGACTTCGGTCTAGAAATGGCTTTGGCGCATATACCGACCCTCCGATTTCCATTTAGCGAAAGAGCTCCCCACTATTTGCTGATTGAGGTCTCCTCGAGCTCAGCCAAGGTTCCCTTGGAGGATATATTAAACGATGTGATAGAGCGCGCTTTTGACGCAAACCTTATCCTTGACGGAGTTATCGCCACTTCACTATCGAAGCGCGCAGAATTATGGCGTTTGCGTGAGGAGCAACCTGAAGGTCAAAGGTTGGCTGGGCCACAGCTTAAGCATGATATCTCCGTTTCCCCCGGTCGATTGGCGGTGTTTTTGCTGGAAGCCGAGAAAATCTGCATGTCGATCTTGCCTGGCGTTCGGATCAATCCGTTCGGTCACATCGCCGATGGCAATGTGCATTATAACCTCTCGCCACCGTTGGGGCAGCAAAGTTTTGCCGGGCAAGAGGCGGAATTCGCGTCGCAACTGGGCGAGTTGGCTTCGGAAATGGGGGGCAGTTTTGCCGCAGAGCATGGCTTGGGCCGGACTAAAGTTTGGCTGGCGGACAGGCTACGCAATCCGGTTGAGCGTCGGCTAATGACAAATCTCAAGTCGGCGATCGACAGTACTCGAAACCTCAATCCTGGTACCCTTACTGCATCTCTGAAACTGGTTCGTCCCGTCATTTAGACGCAAATCCAGACTATTCCCCGAAAGCGAAGAAAAATGGAAAACGAGAAATTTTCTGAGGAAGCAAATACCCTGTTAGCCAAGATCAACGCCAATAAGGCAGTCATCGGCATATTCGGCATGGGATACGTCGGTCAGCCTTTGGCCCTTCGCTATTCTGAACTGGGGTTCAAGGTTATTGGGTTTGATATCGATGCGGACAAGGTTGCGCAACTCAACTCTGGGATATCGCACATCGAGCATATTGCCGACGCCGATATCGCTTCCGCTGTCGAGTCGGGGATGGAGTGCACGACAGATTTCAGTCGTACCTCTGAGGCCGACGCATTGATCCTCTGTGTACCGACGCCGCTCAATAAATATCGGGAGCCGGATTTGAGTTATGTGATCAGCACTACAGAGCTGATCGCCCCACACTTGCGCGCTGGACAGGTGGTATCTCTCGAGAGCACAACTTATCCGGGAACTACAGAAGAAGAGCTTTTGCCTCGTCTTAGCTCAAAAGGGATGACAATTGGCAAGGACATATTCCTTATTTACTCTCCTGAGCGTGAAGATCCTGGGAACGAAAATTTCAAGACGAATACTATCCCTAAGGTGGTCGGCGGCCATACCTTAGCTTGTTTGGCGGTGGGTAGAGCGTTGTATGAGAAGGCTATCGATCGAGTTGTGCCGGTATCGTCTACGAAAGCTGCTGAGCTAACGAAACTTCTGGAGAATATCCATCGGGCTGTGAATATTGGCCTCGTTAATGAGATGAAGATTGTCGCCGATCGGATGGGGATTGACATTTTTGAAGTTATAGATGCAGCGGCTACCAAACCTTTTGGTTTTGCCGCATACTATCCTGGTCCTGGACTGGGAGGTCATTGCATCCCAATTGATCCTTTTTACCTGACTTGGAAGGCTCGCGAGTATGGACTCCATACTCGTTTCATTGAGCTGTCTGGCGAGATTAACCGTGCGATGCCCGAATATGTCGTTGGTAAAGTCGTGAAGGCCCTGAACGAGGCGCGTAAGTCGCTCCGTGGTAGCAGGATCCTTGTGCTGGGCATCGCCTACAAAAGGAACGTTGATGACATGCGTGAGAGCCCTTCGGTTGAAGTGATGGAGCTTTTGCGCACTGCGGGGGCTGAAATTGCCTATTCAGACCCTCACGTGCCAATGTTCCCCAAAATGCGAGAGCATAAATTTGACTTAGCTTCGGTGGAGCTGACACCGAAGATCGTAGCTGGTTTTGATGCTGTCGTGTTGACCACCGATCACGCAAAATTTGATTACGACATGATCCGCGAGAACGCTCAAGTTATCGTTGACAGTCGGGGGGTTTATCGCGACCCGGCAAATAACGTTATAAAGGCTTGAAACGATGAAGAAGTTTGCTCTAGTCGGTGCTGCCGGATATATTGCTCCAAGGCACATGGCGGCCATTCGCGACACTGGGAACGAATTAGTCGTCGCAATGGACTCTAACGACTCTGTGGGAGTTATCGACAGCCATTTTCCTGAGGCGCAATTTTTCACCGATTTTGAGCTATTAGACGCGTTCGTAAACGCTGAACGCCGCGCGGGGCGTGGAGTGGATTATACAGCCATCGCTACTCCAAATTTTCTACATGCCGCTCACATGCAATGGGCATTGCGCTCTGGCTCTGATGCTATTTGCGAAAAACCGCTTGTTCTAAATCCCGAGCAGCTAGACGAGCTTCAGGCGATTGAGGCTGACACTGGTCGAAAGATCTACACAATTCTGCAATTGCGTCTGCACCCGGCAATCGTAGCTTTGCGCGACCGGGTTGCAAAAATGCCTGAGAATGAGAAAGTCGATGTCGATTTAACCTATATCACTTCCCGCGGAAACTGGTATCTAAAAAGCTGGAAGGGGTTTGCCGAGAAATCTGGAGGTATTGCTACCAATATCGGCGTGCACTTCTACGACATGCTGCATTTCGTCTACGGTAAGTTGCAGGAAAACATCGTCCATTTGAACACGCCAACCAAAGCTGCAGGATATCTCGAATACGAGAGGGCGAGGGTGCGTTGGTTCCTGTCTTTGGATGTTGCTGATGTGCCAGCTGAAGAAATTGCAAAAGGCAAGCGTACCTTCCGCGCCGTGGTTGCGGATGGCGAAAATCTCGAATTTTCGGACGGTTTCACGGACTTGCATACTAGAGTCTACGAGGACATTTTATCTGGGGGCGGCTTTGGAGTAGAGGACAATCGCGTTGCTATCGAAACTGTCTCGACCATCCGCAATGGCCCAATCGCGACTGCTGGCGATTTGGCCCATCCCTTCGCAAGGGTAGAGGGATGAGCTATTATCGACATCCTAGCGCAATTGTCGACGAGGGCGCACAGATCGGCGAAGGTAGCCGGGTTTGGCACTTCGTTCACGTTTGCGCCGGCGCTAAAATAGGTTCGGAAGTCTCGCTCGGCCAGAATGTATTTGTCGGTAATAAGGTCGTCATCAATGACCGCTGCAAAGTACAGAATAATGTCTCGGTTTATGATAATGTGAGATTGGAGGAGGGCGTGTTCTGTGGTCCTTCCATGGTTTTTACCAATGTTTACAATCCACGCGGCTTGATCGAGCGCAAGGACCAGTACCGCGACACGTTGGTTGGGCGGGGGGCGACTCTAGGCGCAAACTGTACAATTATCTGTGGGGTAACCATAGGGGCCTATGCATTTATCGGGGCAGGAGCCGTAGTTAACAAGGATGTCCCCGATTTCGCACTCATTGTTGGTGTTCCGGGCCGACATCGCGGCTGGATGAGTGCTCACGGTGAGCAACTCGATCTTCCATTGTCTGGTGAGGGCAGTGTCACCTGCGTTCATACCGGTGATATCTATACACTATCCGGAACATCCGTGACCCGTAAGGAGGCCCCCACCTCGTGATACCTTTCATTGATCTAGCCGCCCAGCAGGAGCGATTGCGCCCAGAGATTGAGGCTAATATTGCGCGTGTCTTAGCTCATGGCCAGTTTATTCTCGGCCCAGAAGTTGCCGATCTGGAAGACAGGCTTGCGGCTTACACCGGCGCAGCACACTGTATCACGGTGGCTAATGGAACTGATGCACTGCAAATTGCTCTTATGGCGTTGGGTGTCGGTCCCGGGGACGAAGTAATCACTCCGGGGTTTAGCTATATAGCCACCGCTGAGGCAGCTGTTCTTTTAGGTGCAAAAGTTGTTTACGTCGATATCGATGAAGATAGCTATAATATGAATCCAAGCCTGCTGGAAAAAGCTATAACGTCGCGTACTAAGGCGATAATTCCAGTTTCGCTTTATGGTCAGCCTGCGGATCTCGACGCGATCAATGCGATTGCGAACAAGTATGATATTGCAGTAGTGGAGGATGCTGCCCAGAGCTTCGGTGCGAGTTACTGTGGGCGAAAGTCGGGCAATCTCAGCACTATAGGATGCACCAGTTTTTTCCCATCGAAACCGCTCGGCTGTTATGGCGATGGTGGGGCCTTGTTCACCTCTGACTCTGATTTGGCTAAGGTAATTCGCCAGATTGCCCGCCACGGGCAAGCGGAACGCTATCATCATATACGGGTCGGTGTAAATTCGCGATTAGATACGATTCAAGCCGCAATCTTGCTGGCTAAGTTGGACGTCTTGGACGACGAAATTTTAGCACGGCAGAATACCGCAAGGGCTTACACCGCTGCATTAGACGAACTCGAAATCCTCACGCCGAGCGTTGGAGCCCAGTGCGCAAGCGCGTGGGCTCAGTATACAATCCGTGTTGATAATCGCCAGGCCGTTCAGAAAGTTCTCAAGGCGGCAGGCATCCCTACTTCTGTACATTATCCCTTACCGCTGAACCGGCAGCCTGCTGTAGCCGACGCGCGAGCGGTTTTGCCGATCGGCGATAAAGTCGCGGATGAAGTCTTAAGTCTGCCGATTTGCGGGTACACAGACCCGTCTATACCCATTCAGGTTGCTAGTTCATTGCGTAGCTAAGCGAAACAATGTTCAGAAATCTACGTGGTCGGATCATGAGGGGCGAAGGCTTCCTCAGGAATATCTCCGTTCTAATGGCGGGGACCATTGCTGCCCATATGATCACGGTCGCGGGTATCCCTATTACAACACGATTATTCAACCCAGAAGCGTTCAGCATCCTGGCGATATACTCGGCAATTTTGTCGATATTGCTGACCTTGGTAACTCTAAGTATGCACTTGGGTATTCCGATCGCGGCCACGCATCGCCAAGCTTTGTCGCTAGTTGCGGGGTCGGCGCTAATTATCGTGATATTTACAGTCGTTCTAAGCTTCGCTGTAGTATTTGGCAGCCATTGGATCATTGGCGCATTGGGTCGACCGGACTTCGAACCCTACCTTCCTCTGCTAATTCCCGGCTGTCTTCTGGGCGGGGGCTATGCTTTGCTACAAATGTGGTTTAGCCGCCGAAAACAGTTTGGGCTTGTCGCGAGAACCCGAGTAGTGAGGTCTGCTGGGGGCACTGGCACGCAGTTGGCCTTTGGCTTCGCTGGCGGCGGTCCTGTCGGTTTGGTACTTGGGCACCTGTTATATAATGGGTTAGGCGTTTTTGGGCTTTCTAGACGCCTAATACGCGACGAAGCTGGGAAGCTGAAGGAGCTCACAGTCGCCGATGTCCGCCAAGGCCTTCGCTCGAATAAGAAATTTGCAATTTTCACAACTCCCGAAAACTTAGCGAACGTTGCGGCCATACAATTGCCGGTTTTAGCGATCGCGGCGAATCCTGAAACAGGCGAGGTTGGGCAGCTTTATCTCGCGCAAAGCATCATGATGCTTCCAATGATGCTCATAGGTAGTTCGGTTGGCCAAGCATTCATTGCCGACGCACCCGAATATTTTCGTAGGGGCGAACTCTGGCATTTTACAAAACGCGTACTACGCGGCCTGACATTGACTGGCGCGCCTTTATTGCTGCTAGCCGGTCTGATTGCCCCGTTTCTGGCGGGCCCAATTCTCGGTGAAGGATGGACTCGTACTGGCGAGCTGATCGCTTGGATTACGCCTTGGATGATCCTTCAGTTTTTGTCATCCCCGCTTTCGACCATCTTTTATATTGCGGGAAAACAGTGGCTTGCCTTGCTTGTTCAGCTCATAGGTCTGTGCCTCCGTTTTGGTGTCGTTCTGGTAGCAATCTCGATGGCACCAGGCTGGGCGATGGAAGCATACGCACTATCCGGGGCAGCCTTCTATCTGAGCATGCTGGTCGTGATGTTAGCTGTGGCGAGAAAAAGACAATGAATAATCGAGGCATTACGATTGTTGATTATGGTAGTGGGAACATAGGATCCCTTTATAACATGTTCAAATACATCGGTGCGGAAGTTCATGTTGTATCGGATGCCGATAAAATCCCTAAAGATACTGCGCTGGTGCTTCCTGGCGTAGGGCACTTTGGTCGCGCTGCCGAGAAGCTGGAAAAGAGCGGGCTGGCGAAAGCGGTATTGGAACATGCTGACGCTGGGGGGGCGTTGCTGGGAATCTGTGTGGGGATGCAACTGTTATTCCAAAATAGCAGCGAAGGAGATGTACCTGGACTTGGCTTGTTGAAGGGAAAAGTTTGTCACTTTGACCGAGACAGGTTTGCCGAACGTTTGCCCTTACCGCATGTGGGGTGGGGGTACACCGATCCCACAAATAGCATCGGTAGTCGACTTATGCAGAATATGCCGCGGCGCCCGCGTTTCTATTTTGTGCACAGCTACCACGCCGTTTGCGCGAATAAGGCTGATGCAATATTGGAATCCACGTACGGGTATCGGTTCACCTCCGCCGTTTCGCATGCCAACGTCACTGGACTGCAGTTCCATCCCGAGAAAAGCCACACGTTCGGCATGACCCTTCTCCGCAACTGGATCAAGTGTATCAATGATTAACAAGCGCGTAATTCCGGTGCTTCTCCTTAGGGGTAGCGGTTTGGTAAAAACCCGTAAGTTCGCCGACCCGATTTACCTTGGTGATGCCATCAATACGGTTTCCCTATTCAATCAGAAAATGGCCGATGAAATCATAGTCCTAGATATTGAGGCATCGGTTCAAGGGCGCGCACCAAATTTCGAAATGATCGAACGCTTAGCTTCGCAGTGTTTTATGCCCTTAGCTTATGGTGGGGGCATATCGACTGTCGATCAGGCGGCCCGGCTTTTTCATCTCGGCGTCGAAAAAATAGTTCTAAACAGTTCTGCGCTCGATCAAGGCACCTTGGTCCAGGATATTTCGGAGATCTATGGGAGGCAAGCTGTCGTAGTATCTATTGATGTTGTGAACGAAGCTGGGCTGTTGAAAGTGCGTCGACCTTCCGATGGGGCTATCATGGAAATGCCTCCCCTCATTCACGCACAGTCGGCGCAAAGCGCAGGCGCCGGTGAAATCCTCGTTCAGGACGTTCTGCGCGATGGCACTCAACAGGGCTACGATATAGACCTGTTTAAAGGTATTTCGGATGGCCTCAATGTCCCACTGATCGCTCTGGGAGGGGCTGCGGATGCCGACGATCTAAGCCGCGTGATGAAACGGGGCGGCGCGAGTGCGGCCGCTGCGGGGAGTCTCTTCGTGTTTGCCGGCCGGAAGCGTGCTGTACTTATTTCGATGCCTAACTGGCAGGATGACGAGGATGATTGGGCGGGGGCGCCGAGCGGTAAGCCAGAAGTCACTGAGGTAGTGGATCCCCCGCGCCCTAACCGGCGTATGTGTACCTTAACGGTTCTAGACGATACGGACCCAGCATTCGAGACGGACGCCGAAGGGGTGGCCCTTCTTGCCCGGAAGGGTCAAGCTATGTTGAGGGAAAATCGGCTCACTGGTGACGCCGGCCGGGAGCGCATTGCTCATATCGCAGAGCGCGCCAAGGCTGAGGGCCGCGGCAAGGATTACGACTGTATCATTGGCCTGAGCGGTGGCGTCGATAGCACATATGTCGCCATGATGGTCAAGGAACTAGGCCTTCGCCCGCTAGCGTTGCATCTGGACAACGGATGGAATTCCAATACAGCTGTTCTGAATGTCAAGCGCATCGTAGATATTCTCGATATTGATTTACATACCTATGTAATCAACTGGGAGGATATGCGCGATCTTCAGCGCGCGTTCTTTAAGGCTTCTCTGCCGGATGTCGAGTTAATCACCGACCACGCTATCGTCGCATCGACATTTCAGGAAGCTGCAAAGCACGGGATCAAGACGGTCATCTTCGGTGTGAATGTCACAACCGAATCAATTATGCCAGAGGCTTGGACTTATTCCAAACGTGATGCGGCCCATATTCGTGCGGTGCATCGGAAATTCGGCGAGCGCAAGCTGACCAATTTCCCGCTTATCGATCCGTGGGATTTTACGTACTACGAACGCGTCAAGGGTATACACTACGAGTCGCTGCTGTCCTATATCGATTTCGACAAGAAAAGGGCTGTCAAGGAACTACAAGAAAAGCTCGGCTATGAGCCTTACCCGCGTAAACACGGTGAATCTAGGTTTACGCAGTTTTTCCAAGAGTATTACCTGCCCGAGAAGTTCGGCTTCGATAAGCGCAAGGGACATTTTTCTAGCCTGATCGTCGCCGGGCAGATGGAGCGAGACGAGGCTCTGAGTGAGTTGGAAAAGCCCTTGTATCCCGACTTGCTTCGGCAGCAACAGGATATCGAGTATGTGTGCCGCAAATTGGGCTTCTCCGCGCAGGAGTGGAGCGATATTATGAATGCGCCTGCGGCATCGCATGATGATTACCCAGGGTTCTATACCCGATTGAAGCAATTGCGGTCCCTCCGTCGCTCCTTGCCCTTCTAAATAAATTTAAATCGCTGGACATAGCTATGAAAAACGGTCGAAATTTAATCGTAAACGCCGATGGATACGGGTTCACGCCGGGCGTCAATGAAGGGATCATTAAGACATTTGAGTCCGGAATGATCACGAGCACAAGCTGCACTCCAAATTTCGGTCACTTGGGCGAAGCGGGTAAAGTTCAGAAACAATTTCCCCAGGTGTCTTTTGGCATCCATTTCAATCTCAACGTCGGGCCACCGTGTGCCCCAATTGAGAAAGTTAGGTCTCTGGTCGGCAATGATGGCAGATTTCACGGTCCGGCCTTAGGCGAAAAACTGCTACGAGGTCAGGTCAAGGTCGAGGAAATGGAGATAGAGCTGGAGGCCCAAGCCGCAATATTGGCTGACCAAGGCGTCTCAATAAGTCATTGGGACGGGCATCAGAACAAGCATCTTTGGCCCGTTTATTTTGATGTCGCTTGCCGTGTGGCTAAGAAGTTCAATATCCCAGGAATTCGTTCTCACCGAAGACAACTCTATTCAACCAAAGGGCCCATCGCAGCATCTGCGTTGACGTCCTATTACCTGCGAAACCCCAAGCGAGTCGTTACACATCTTGGCGGTCGCTGGAGAACTGCCCAAGCTGAGCGCCGGGGTTTCGTTGCTGCTGACAGGCTCATTACCCCTGGATATGCTGACGATAGTCACAAGTCTCTCGGAGCATTTTGGCACACCTTGGCCGATACGCTGGCCCAAGGTTACAGCGAGGTATATTGTCATCCCGGTTTCCCGGATGCTCTTCTTAGAGCGAATTCGCAGTATGTCGATCCGCGCGCCGATGAGGTGAAGGTGCTGACCGACCCGCGTGTGTTAGAGCATTTCCGAGAACAGAATATCTCCCTTATCAATTTTTGGGACCTTCAAAAGGTACGTGCAAGTTGAAGGATGTCGCTTCTCCCAGATTGGTTGCGGTCGGGGATATAATGCTGGGTCGAGGTGTCCGGCGCACGGGCGTTCCCGATGCCACCGAGCTCGTGGCGCCCGACCTCTTGGGGCGACTGGATGGAGACATTGTAACCGGCAATCTTGAATGTCTTATCGGATTTCGAGGAACCCCTAATCCTGCGAGTCACAGTCATTTCCAGGGAGACCCTGAAATGGCGCGACCTTTGCTTGAATTGTTCGACGTGGTCAGTGTCGCCAACAACCATTTTGGCGACTTTGGTGATGACGCAGTTGATGAGACCTTGGATTGGCTGGATAAGATTGGGGTCCGCCATGTCGGTATCGGGAATTCGGCCGAGGCCGCCGCTGACCCGGCGATCTTCCATATAGCAGAGCGCAAAATCGCGATTTTCGGAGCGACGACTGTAGGGAATCTGCCTGCGAATAGCCGTTACGTTATGGCAACACCGGGCCGGGACTTATATCGTCGTGTGGAAGACCTCTCCGGGAAGGGGTATCGCTGCATATTGCACTTGCACGCGGGCGGGGGTGATGTGTGCCATCCGGCACCATCAATCCGGAGGTTAATGTCGGAAGTGCGTCAAGCGGGTTTTTCCCTTGTATTTGGACACCATCCGCACGTTGCGCAGGGGGTTGATAAAGCAGCCAGCGGCGTGGTGTTTTTCAGTCTAGGCGATTTCGTCTTTGACAAGTTGGAGGATGGTCGCGATCAGGCGCTTGCATTGACCATCGCCATGGGGGCGACCGTCAGCGAAGACAAGATCGAAGTCGACATCGTCCAGCGCGGGGGCGATCTCAGACTATCGCTCTTATCTGGCTCTTCGAAAGAGATCGCTTTACGACGTTTCCACGATCTGTCGCGAGAAATCTCCTCCGGCGCGTCTGACACGCTCTATCTTGAATGGCGCGGAAGCAAGTGGAAGCGTTTTCTCCAATCCATTCGGGCGGATTGGAAAGCAGGTGGGCTCGGGGCAGTTGCTGCCAAGGTTCAACGCATCGACGCCCGGAAACTGACAGACTTACTATTTCGGCGCTAGGAATGGAGTGATGGCAGCTTCCTATAGAACAAAGATAGTCGACCTTATTCCTGTTTGGGGCATCGCCGTTTTGGCCAATGGTTTGGGCGGATATTATCGTATGAACCGCTACTCGAGCGAAATGCGCCGCACTCTTGCCGAGTGGCTTAAGTTGGAAAAATACGACCAGCAGGAGCTTGAAGCGTTTCAAATTGACCGCCTACGCTATATCGCGCGAGTTGCATATACGACGCCCTACTACAAGAAGGTATTTGCAAAAGTCGGATTCGATCCTGAAAAAATTACGAGTCTTGATGACATCAAGCGCTTGCCCGTGTTGGGCAAGGACGACCTTCGCCAACACGGCGCCGAGATGATCGTTACGAGCAATAAGGCTCCACGGATTAAGCGACACAGCAGCGGCACGACCGGACAGCCTGTGACCTTCTACCAACCCAAACGTATGGCTTTTGCCCAAGGCTATGCGATGCTTTATCAGTTTTATTCTTGGTTCGGATTCTCGCCGCTTGGCAGGCGCGCGACAATGGCGGGACGCTATATGGGCCATAAACCGCGCGGCGTAGTCATCCGAAATTATTTTGAAAATCAACTACTCCTCGGTGTTCATTCCCTCTCGACGTTGTCGGTTCAGGACTACATGAGCGCGCTCGAGAAATTTTCACCTGAGTTGTTACAGGCTCACCCTCTGCCCTGTTGATGCTCAAGCGCTTTTCTGAGCAAACTGGCCACCCCCCCCCAAGCTTCCTCTCGTCAGCTTTACCGGCGAGAATATGACGGAGAACGAGCGGCAGCAACTTAGCCAATGGCTGGGCGGGGCGACTATTTTTGGTACCTACGGCTCCGGCGAAAATGTTATCGCAGCGAGCGAGAGCCCGCACAACGACGGTTATCACGTGCATCCTGCCATCGGATTATGTGAACTTGAGCAAATTGACGGACGGAATGAGATAATCGGGACATCACTGCTTAACGACGCCATGCCCTTACTTCGGTATCGAACCGGCGACTTGGCAGAACACCTCTCGTCCGAGCGCTGTGCAAGCGGACGATACTGGCAGCGCCTAAACGGAATACAAGGCAGAGTAGATGAGCATCTGACCGCGTCGAATGGTTCGCTGGTTGCACCTGTAGTACTCAGAACGGGAATTGCAGCGCTTGGAAAAATATGCGCCCCTACTCGATCGTCCAGCACGCAACAAAAGGAGCTTTCACCCTCCGTATCTATGATGATCCCATGCAAATGCGTGACGCAGACGTGAAATCCGTTATAAAGTACTTAAAGTCGATATTGGGAGAGGCATCACAAATCAGTGTCACGTTCGCTCCAAAGGAAGATTTGTTGACTGCGCGGGCTAAACATCGGATCGTAATAAAGGAAAAGGCTTCGCAGACATGAAGCTTTCGTATTCCATCGTTCGAGATCTCGCCGCATTTTCTACTATCGGATTGGTCACAGTCTCCTGGGCCAGCACTACCGAGTCGACAATTGCGAACTTAGCCACGCTTCGTCTCGGTTTTATTGCCATTATTATATTATATCTTGTTTGGGGTATTGTGAAAAACCCGTCCAAGGCGGCGAGAATACTCGTAGGCAGCGCCTTTATGGGGTTGTTTGCTGGATACTCAATACTGATGCTTGGAGTTATGTCTCCGACAGCCTCTAGTAGCTTTTCTTTGCACATGACATGGGTCATCCTGTCCTCCTCAATCGCTGGCGTTTACTATCTAACGCCAGCCGGAAAGCCGATTGTGTCAGATCGAGCAGTTTGGATGTTTATATGTTTCGCCTTACTGATCCTGATATACACGGTCGTTGAAGGCGGTCTTTTGATATCTGGTTACCCCCGTTTTGTTTATGAGGTAAAAAATTACGAAGGCAATACTATATCGTACTCTCAGGGAATAAGTAAATTTTTCGGTTTGGCGGCAGTATTTTCTGCTATTATTTTATCAAGATCAATGACATCATCCCACTTGAGATATTTATGTGTGGGATTTGTTGGGGTTTTCCTTGCTCTTTCTTTGATAGGGGGTGGGCGTGGCGATTTCATTTTCGCGCTACTGACATCGATGTTGGTGCTTCGAAAATTTTACCTTGCAGCCTTTTTCTTTGTTCTTGTGCTTATAGGATTTGTCTATTCGAGTGCAGTCGATGAGACGCTCTCGGCATACTCCGTTTTGGTCGGTCGTTTTGCGGCTTTTAGTTATTCGCTCGGAATGCGCGATACGTTGCTTATCGACAGTTTTAAGCTACTATTTGACAATATAAATTGTTTCACGATTGGGTGTGGTATTGGCTATTTTCAGAGCTACTATCATTATCCTATGGCGCTCTATCCCCATAACGTGGTGATCGAGATGCTTATTTCGTTCGGGCTAGTGACGACAGCTGCCCTTGTGCTATTGGCGGTCTCCGGGCAAAAGCGCGTGCGCGAGCGTCACGGCAGGTCTCCCAATTTCGAATTCATGATGGTGTTTTTCCTTCTGATTTCAGTCAAAAGTGGGACCATTCTGACATCATTCCTGCTATTCGGGGGGCTCGTTTTTCTGGCCCTTCATGGGGCTGCCAGTTTGCAGGTAAGCAAACGAGAGAAAGCGAAAATCAGTGCCTCAACCCCCAGAACCAACAGATCTCGTCCATTTGACAACCGTCCACGACGTTCTCGATTCTAGGATATTCTACAGAGAAGCTTTGAGCGCCCACAAGGCCGGAATCCGCACGGTGGTCGTCGGGCCGACAAAGGCGCCCGGTTTGAGTTGTCATAGCGGGATTCCGATTGTTTCCCTGCGGCAGCGAAACCATCGGCTATTGCGTCGTTTGTTGGCACCTATCGAGGCGTTCAAAACGGTACGCTCCATTAATCCGAAGATCGTGCATTTTCACGATCCCGAGATCTTGCCGGTAGCGTTGCTGCTCAAGCTTCTTGGCCACAAAATGGTTTGGGATATCCATGAGTACTACTCTAGGGTTCAGACAGCGCATATGCGGCTAGGGGTTCTTCGAACAGTGAAGCGCCTTCTACTCAGTGCGTTGGTCGAGAAGCTGCCCTGTGCTATCTTCGACCGGTCCGTGTTCCCAACTCAAGCTTTGCGCGCCGCGATTTGCGACAAATCTGACGCGATTGCCTGTGTTAATCTGTTACCTGTTGGCGAATTCCCGAATGTCGAGGGTCGGTCAGACAAGGAATTCGACGTGATCTTTATGGGTTCCATGTCGCCGTTCCGGGCAGAACCATTTCTCCACCTCGTGGACATCCTTTGTCAGCGGCGACCGGGCTTCAAAGTTGCGCTGTTGGGAGTGCCCACCAAAACCCAGTCGTGGATGCAGGCAAATGCGCCTCATCCACGCACGTTGGCCGCGATTACTTTCATTCCCAGAGTGCCCCATTCAGAGGTGTCTGGCGTCCTGCGAAAGGCGCGGATCGGGTTTAATTATCATCCGATGGACGAGCGCTTCAAAGTGGCCATCCCAATGAAGGTTTACGAGTATATGATCTGCGGCATTGCCGTCGTGTGTACCCGATTTCCTGAGTTGGCCGAACAGTTGGACCCAAGTGAAATGGTGCTTGTCGAAGGGGATGATCAAGCTACCTATGCAAACGTCATCTTGGAGTTGCTCAACAATGCTGAGCGGCGAGAACAGATCTCGCGAGCAGGCCAGGCTGCGGTAGTATCCCGCCTGAACTGGGAACGGCGCGAAGCACCAAAGCTCATCAAGATGTATCGAGATCTCTTGGCATAATGGTTAGCCATGTGGCTGATCCGCTCAGGATATTATTGAAAGACAAGCTATGAAAGTCGCTACAATCTTGGGGGCACGTCCCCAACTGATCAAAGCAAGTGTAGTATCCGCCGAAATGGCGCGTAGGGGGGTCGATGAGGCTATAATTCACACGGGCCAGCACTTCGACGACAACATGTCTAGTGTGTTTCTGTCCGAGATGGGCGTCCCCGAACCTGTGGTTAACCTGGGTATTGGTGGTGGATCCCACGGACAAAACACGGGGCGCATGCTGGAACAGCTCGAAGCCGAGCTTGTCCGCCTGAAACCTGACTGGGTGGTAGTTTACGGCGATACGGATTCAACATTAGCCGGGGCGCTTGCTGCCGCGAAGCTGCACATTCCAATCGCCCATATCGAAGCGGGCTTGCGCTCTTTTAATCGGGGAATGCCAGAAGAGATCAATAGGGTTGTGACGGATCATGTGGCGACCGCCCTGTTCACACCTACAGATACTGCCATCGAATGTCTGCGCAGCGAGGGCCTGCACGGAGATCGCGTTGTAAAGTCGGGCGATGTTATGTTCGACGTTGCAATCCAGTATGGCCGCGTCTCAGATGAGCAGAGCACGATTGTTGAGAAGCTCGATCTGGAAGGCGTTAACTTTATTCTGGCTACCATTCACCGAGCCGAGAACACTGATGATCCCCAGCGTCTGAAAGCGATCTTTGGCGGATTTGGCGAACTGCAGAGATGCATCGTGCTACCGCTGCATCCCAGAACAAAGAGCCGGATCACGACGTCCAGCATCACACTCCCGCCGAACTTGAGAATTATCGACCCGGTTGGTTATCTCGACATGCTCGCGTTGGAAAAAAACGCACAGCTGATCGTGACCGATTCCGGTGGTGTACAGAAAGAGGCTTTCTTTCACGGTGTTCCTTGCGTCACCCTGCGGGACGAAACCGAGTGGGTCGAATTAGTGGATATGGGATGGAACCGCCTTGCGAGCCCCACGAGTGCGGACGCTGTGGTCGAGGCAATTAGGCAGACCGATTCAGGCAATCGCAAAGATGGACAGCCTTACGGAACCGGGAACGCATCGCAAATCATCGTCGATTCGCTCCTGCACTGGTGAACCTATGAAAAATGTATGGATGCTAAACCATTACGCCATTGCCCCCAATG
Source organism: Erythrobacter aureus (assembly GCF_003355455.1). Lineage (NCBI taxonomy): Bacteria > Pseudomonadati > Pseudomonadota > Alphaproteobacteria > Sphingomonadales > Erythrobacteraceae > Erythrobacter > Erythrobacter aureus. Next base: position 2,317,961 of record NZ_CP031357.1, on the reverse strand, counting down.
AATCCGGCGGCACCCGGCACTTCAGCCTTTCTCGGCATCTGCGCGATTACGGGTGGGAAAGTAGCATCGTCGCAGCCAGCATTGAACATGATAATGGTAAGCAGCGCCTCGAAACCGGCAGAAAGTGGCGGATCGATTTCCACGACGGGGTCCGATTTCTTTGGTTGAGGACTCCGCCTTATCGCGGCAATGGTGGCGGCCGCATGATGAACATGCTCGCGTATTGTTTGCGCGCTTGCCAACATGCGTCCACGCGCGATCTCCCTCGACCTGATGTGATTATCGGATCCAGCGTGCACCCATTCGCGGCCGTGAGTGGAGCATTTCTCGCCCGGCGGTTCGGTGTGCCGTTCATTTTTGAGGTGCGCGATCTCTGGCCGCAAACTTTGATTGACTTGGGTCGCTTAGAGCAAAATAGCGGCATGGCCAAGGTGATGAGGAAAATTGAGCTGTGGCTTTATCAGCGGGCTGCCAGGATTGTAGTCCTGCTGCCGGGTGCTGGAGACTACATAGAGCCGCTTGGGATAGACCGACACAAGATCATCTGGCTGCCGAACGGTGTCGAGCTCGAGGGAGCTAAGGTGCCTGAACCAGCTGCGAACGACGACGAGTTCATCGTTATGTACTTCGGTGCGCATGGTACGGCGAATGGCATCGAAAATATCCTTAGAGCTTTTGCGATTCTCGAAAAACGAGCGGGAACAGAGGGAATCGTGCTTCAACTCATCGGTGATGGTCCTGCCAAGCCGACATTGATGGAGTTGGCGAATGACCTTCAACTCAAACGAGTCACTTTTAAACCACCGGTACCCAAAAGCCAAATTCCTACTCTTGCCGAAAAAGCTGATGCATTTGTATTCAATCTGATCGCAGCGCCGGTTTTCAAATATGGTATCAGCTCAAACAAGTTATTTGACTATTTAGCTGCGGCGCGGCCTATCATCTTCTGTAGTGATGCCGCGAACAACCCCATTGATGAGGCACGGGCCGGGGTCACGGTTCCGCCCGATAGCCCTCAGGCATTAGCGGATGCCATCGTCCAGTTAGCGGCGATACCGGCTGACCAACGGGCACAAATGGGCAGGGCGGGACGCAAGTATGTTGAAGCAAAGCACTCGTACCAGCAACTTGCCAGAGAGCTCGCCGCAATCTTGGATGATGTGGCTGATTCGAATAAATAAGCTCTGACTTGGCGCACCTGTTGATCCGCTGCTCCCGGTTGTGTTTAGTCCCGATGCGGATGCACCTCGTTTGGGCCGATAGACTTTTTGAAATGTAAGGAGCCCATTAGTTGATCAAGCGTGCTTTCGATATTTTGGGGGCTGGGATCGGGCTGATTGTTCTATCGCCGGTTATACTTGTGATCTCTCTAATCATTAGGGGCCGGATGGGTGCGCCTGTTCTGTACCGGCAGACGCGGCCCGGGCGGCACGGCATACCCTTCCAAATGATCAAGTTCCGCACGATGCGTGATGCAGTCGACGAGCAGGGCCGTCTCCTTCCAGACGGCGAACGGCTAACCGGTCTTGGTCGCTTTCTCAGGTCTAGCTCGCTTGATGAACTGCCTGAACTGTGGAACGTGCTGAAGGGCGAGATGAGCTTGGTAGGTCCGCGCCCTCTGTTGATGGAATATCTGCCGCTATACTCTCCTGAGCAGTCCCGTCGACACGAGGCCCGACCTGGCGTTACTGGTTGGGCGCAGGTGAACGGGCGCAACGCGATCTCCTGGGACCAGAAGTTCGCGTTGGATGTCTGGTATGTCGATAATCGCTCGATCTGGCTCGACTTAAAAATTGTTTGGCTCACCATCGTCAAGGTAGTGAGGCGAGACGGGATTTCTGCCGCGGGAGAGGCCACCATGTCGAAGTTCAAGGGGGTAAAGGAATGACTTTGTACGGTGTTTATGGCGCAAGCGGCTTCGGACGCGAGGTCATGCCTTTGCTATACGCACAGGTAGGCGACAATCCCGATGCCCACTGCGTTTTTGTAGACGACTCCGCCGCCCAAGAGACGATCAATGGCCACAAGTGTGTCACCTTTGAGCAATTCGTTAATTATCCATCCACGGATCGAGCTATCACTCTTGCAATAGCCGACGGAAATATTCGAAGAAAACTGGCGACCAAGTGTAAGGCGGCAGGACTTCGATTTCTTTCCGTAAAGGCCAGAAACTGCATGGTTCTCGACCAGTCTCCAGTTTCGGAAGGAATGATCCTATGCGGATTTGCGACAATAACATCCAATGTTACGATCGGCCACCATTTCCACGGCAATATATATTCCTACGTCGCTCATGATTCCGTGATTGGCGATTTCGTAACCTTCGCTCCAGGAGTTATGTGCAACGGCAATGTGCATATCGAAGATCATGCCTATATTGGAGCGGGCGCGGTGTTGCGTCAAGGCAAGCCCGGAAAACCGCTGATCATTGGCGCTGGCGCTATCGTCGGCATGGGCGCGGTCGTCACTCGCGACGTGCCACCGGGCACCACCGTCATCGGTAATCCCGCTAAACCTTTGGTCAAGGATTGACGATGCGTATCTATCTCTCCCGCCCCCACATGTCTGGCGTTGAGGAACTTCGCGTGGCCGAGGCATTTGCTTCGAATTTCGTGGCTCCGCTCGGGCCACAGCTTGACGCTTTCGAGTCATCCGTGCGCGCCTACCTAGGCTCGACAGTACATTGCGTTGGTCTCTCATCTGGTTCAGCAGCCTTGCATCTCGCTTTGCGCATCGCGGGCGTCGGCCCGGGCAGTGAGGTTTGGATTTCGTCCATGACCTTCGCAGGCGGCATATTTCCGGTGAACTATCTAGGAGCTTCGCCGCGTTTCTTCGACCTCGACCCGAAGAGCTGGACCGTCGACACTGCGCTCCTTGCCGAGGAGCTTGCCAAGGCTGCCGCAGAAAACCGTCTGCCGAAGGCCATCGTGCCCACCGACCTCTACGGCCAGTCCGTCGACCTTAACCCGCTCGAAGCATTGGCCGCCCAATACGATGTACCCCTTATCGTCGACAGCGCGGAAAGCCTCGGCGCATCCTATCTCGACGGACGCAAGGCGGGAACTGGCGGCGACGCGGCGATTCTTTCTTTCAACGGTAACAAAATCATCACCACCTCAGGTGGTGGTATGTTAGTGACAAAGCATAAAGCATGGGCCGACGAGGCTCGCTTTCTTGCCACGCAGGCGCGCGATCCAGCGGCACATTACGAACATTCTACGGTTGGCTACAATTACCGGTTATCGAACATTTGTGCCGCTATAGGCCTTGGTCAGATGGAGGTTCTGGATGAAAGAGTCACAAGGCGAAGAGAAATCTTCGATCGATATCGTCAGGGACTAACACATCCGGGAATTTCCTTTATGCCAGAGCCTGAAGGTTCTTGGTCTACGCGCTGGCTGACAGCACTAACAATCGATCCGGTTGACACTGGTGTGTCGCGAGAGGACATTCGGCTAATGCTCCTCGAGCATCAGATCGAGTCACGCCCGCTTTGGAAGCCGATGCATACACAACCGCTCTATTCGGGCACTCGGTATCACGGCTCGGGCGTCGACGAACGATTGTTTGAACAAGGTCTATGTCTACCTTCGGGAAGCGATATGACAAATGAGCAGCAAGACGAGATAATAGAGCGCGTTAGTTTTTTATTGAACGCAGGGCCCTGAGGGGAATATTATTCCAAACGTAATTGACGCTAGGTCTCGTGGATGAATCTCGACTGTGCATGGGATTCAAGGCTTATTGCGGCAGCCAGAAGATGACGGTTGCGGCGATGTAGATGGCGGACATAAAGGCGTAGGCGCAGCGGTCATAGCGGGTGTAGATGCGGCGCCAGTCCTGGAGATTGACTAAAGCTTATCCAATTGAGGTCATGACCGTTGATTGCCGGTGGGCGGGATCTATCTCCTTTGCTGCGCGCCAAACGAGATCTGAAAGTTCTTCATCAAGGGGGGTGTAGTCGAGCGGAAGCGCCTTCAGTATCGAATGAATCTCTGGAAGGTCGAAGGCTTTGCAGGCCGTCAAGAGACGATCAATTACGGGCATAAGTTGCTCGGGTGACATGGCGATTTCGCGCGCTGTCATGACGCGAGGGTGTTCGGTCCCCTGAGGTTTGTTCCCGATAAGCAATTCCTCGTAAAGCTTCTCCCCTTTGCGAAGCCCCGAGAAGCATATCGGGATGTCGCCATTCTCCGGGGCCACTTCTTCGGGATTGTCGACAAAGTAAGGCGTGAGACCGTGTAGCTTCACCATTGTCACCGCAAGATCAGCGATCCTGACCGGTTCGCCCATATCGAGGACAAAGACATCGCCGCCCTTAGCCATTGCACCTGCCTGAATGACTAATTGGGCTGCTTCCGGAATCGTCATGAAGTAGCGGTTGATATCCCGGTGCGTCACGGTCACAGGGCCGCCGGCCTCGATCTGTGAGCGAAACCGCGGGATGACCGAGCCAGACGACCCGAGGACATTCCCGAACCGCACCATAGAGAAGGTCGTCCTGTGTTCCCCTTGGGCGAGCGCCTGACAAATCAACTCCGCAATTCGCTTGGTAGCGCCCATCACGCTGGTTGGCCGAACGGCTTTGTCGGTCGAGATCAGAATGAAGTCGCTGACGTTGTTCTCGCTCGCCAGTTTGGCAACTGTCAATGTGCCAAACACGTTGTTGCGAATTCCCTCGACGACGTTCTCCTCGACCAGAGGTACATGTTTGTATGCAGCGGCGTGATAAATCGTCTCAACCTGGAATGCCGTGATCGCCGCATTTAGCCTCTTTGCGTTCTGGACGGACCCAAGAATGGGAACAATTCTGATGTTCGGTTCGAGATGCTTGGCCAGTTCGCTTAGCTCCTGTTCTATTGAGTAGAGCGCGAATTCGGAAATCTCGAATAAGACAAGCGTTTTTGGCTTTTGAACGAGGATCTGGCGGCATAACTCGCTGCCGATCGAGCCCCCGGCGCCCGTCACCATAACGACCTTGCTTGTGATATTGCGCTTCAGCAGCTTTTCGTTGGGCGTTACGGCGTCGCGCCCGAGAAGATCCTCGGCGGTCACGTTCCTCAGTTCTGAGATTTTGGCCTTTCCGCTAATTATGTCCGAGAGGCCCGGTATGGTCTTGACCTCGAGATTCATGCTTTCAAGCGAAGCGAAGATCTCGCGGCGCCGCGTGTGGCTTAGGCTGGGCATGGCCAGCAGCACGACTTCCAGTCCAGTCCCATCGGCAAGGCGCGGGATTTGTTGAGGGGAGTAGACCGGAAGGCCGCTTATCGTGAGCCCCTGAAGATGTCGATCGTCATCGACGAACGCAATCGGGGTGTAGTCCCGACCGTGGAAGAGCGAATTCAGCAATTCAAGGCCAGACTCACCCGCGCCGTAAATCACAACGGGCTGCTTGGTTACCTGAATTGGCCTGCGAAAGATGTGCCGGAAAACAAATCGTGACCCTCCGATGGACAGAAACAACAAAAGTCCGGATATGATCGGCACTGACCTGGGAATGCCCGAGATGAGCAAGCTATTGAGGAGGAGAAGGGACACTGCGAAAGCGAGCACACCTTTCATAATCGAGGCTAGTATTTTGCCTGTCACGAAACGCACTAGCGAACGGTAGAGGCCCGCAAACCAAAACACGGCGATTGCCACTGCGGAGGAGATCGCGACAGGCAGCCAGATTTCGATGTTTTTGAGAAAATCAATACTTTCGAAACGGATGGTCATTGCTGCGAGGAAGCAAAACACGATCAGTCCGGCATCGAGGATGAGCTGGAATGCAACCTTCCGCGGTCGGCTCAGGGTCGAAAGATGCCCAAGGTTATAAGTCATTCAAATTATTCCGCACCAACTCTTGATTTCAAAAGCGCGTGTTTCGCGTAGGGCAAGCGAGGGTCGTGCACAACACATTCGCCGATAGTGGGCTTTCGAGTTCAAGCCAGCCTCAGCACGGCCGCGGCAATCGAGCTACCACAATAAGACAGGGGGCCATGGATGGCGGTGTGGTTCGCGTTATTTCGGATTTGCGATGACTGAGCGAACAGCAGGCAAACGCGGTGTCCAGGCTGCGGTGTAGTGCGCTAGGTAGCAAGCGCTTGGATATCCTAGGGTGCGAGTGGCGCACGGCTGATGGGATGATTCAGTCTCTCAGCGATAACTGCCTGTGGACATTGGCTTCGCAATATGTGTTAGGCAATGCGCGATTATGTCGGAATGAGAATATTTTGCTTGTTTTGGAGAGGCAGGGGTCATTTTTAGAATGGGTTTTGACCACGAACGAGGGAAACGCGCACTGGGACTGGAGCGGAGTCCGACAAAAGGCTGGGTGGTATTGGGGCTCCTGGCAGCGCTTGTGGCGCTTACCGGTGGGGCGTCGAGATTCGATGCAATTCAAATCATCCCTCTGCGTACCTTAAGTGCGCTCTTTTTCATTCCAGCGCTATTCTATATCAGCGCGACAAAGGCGAGAGACGAGCGCACACTTCTCGTCCTGTTCGCCTGTTTTGCATCGCTAGTAGTGATACAGCTTCTGCCGTTGCCGCCTGAGTTATGGCACGAATTGCCAGGCCGCAGTGAAATCTTTCGTTTGGATGCCGCGCTGGGTCTCGAAGACGTCTGGCGTCCGCTGACGATGACCCCCACTCGAACCTGGAATGTGCTGGGCAGCCTCGTGGTTCCTGCGGCGGGGCTTCTGCTGTCGGTAGCGTACAGTGCCAGTACCCTGACGCTTTTGCGCCTTATCGCGGCCTTGGGTGTCCTCAATGCCACCCTTAGCCTACTCCAAATCATAGCGGGTAGCGCGAGCCCCCTTTACCTTTACGCGCTCACCAACAGGGGTGGTGCAGTCGGGGTCTTTGCGAACGAGAATCATGCCGCTTTCTTTGCGGCTTGCTCCATGCTGGTCGTAGCGATCCTCGGTATAAGGGTGCGCCAACTGCCGGGGCGGACATGGGAGTCGCTGGCGTATCCCTTCGCTTTCTTTTTGATCGCCATTGCTTCACTAACCGGTGGTTCGAGAGCTGGTTTCGCAGCATCTCTGGGTGCGATTGTAATCTCGGCTCTCATGTTGATCTGGTCTCCGGGTGCCCGCCGAGGCCATTCGGCGGCACGTTCAGATACCAGCTGGCTCGATCAACACCCCCGCCTCATCTTGGCCTTTCCGGTCATATTTATTGGGGTCGTCGCTGGAGCATTCATAGCGCTCGACCGTACCCCTGCCTTTCGCGATATTCTTGCAAGCGACAGCTTTGCCGACCTCAGGTGGAGCATATGGCCGGTAATGGCTGAAATGCTAGGAGCGCATTGGGTATTGGGAACCGGGTTCGGATCATTCGAGCAGGTCTATCAGATCCATGAGCCCGCAAAATTGCTTATGCCTCAGTATGTCAATCAAGCGCACAATGATTGGGCGCAATTGATCATCGAAGGGGGGCTGTTTGCCGCCCTTATCCTAACTACGTTGCTCGTCTGGATGGCCAAGGCTGTCATCGCCTTGTCCGCGCGCCGGCAGACACGCGTTCTAGCAATCTTCTGGATAAGCATTTTTGCCATCCTTGGGCTTTCGTCTATAATTGACTATCCTTTGCGCACTCCCCTGTTTCAGCTTGTCTCAATTTGGCTTCTTCTTGGGCTTTCTCGCGATCTGCGTGATATGAAAGCCACATAGGCCACTGGCATCGGTGAGTTGAATTTAGAGGTGGCTTTTCTCTTCCTGGAGTTGCGCTAAGGCGCCCATCATGAGGATTAATCGATCAGTGAACAGAATTAGAAATGCGGGGGTCGGTCTGGCGCTTGCCGCCGCACTCACAGGGTGTGCCACGACGGACCGGAGTTATGGGGAGGCACCCGAAGTCGAAATCGCGCAACTTGAAGAGTTGCCTGAGCCTGGCGTTGAGAATCTGTACATTATCGGCCCTCAGGCAACATTGGAAATCGAGGTTGTGGGAGCCGAGCGACTGAGCGGCAAATATCTTACGGATGGGCAAGGGGGTATCTCGTTCCCACTTGTCGGCCTCATTGACCTCAATGGACTGGCCCCAAATGAGGCGGCCGACAAGATTGCGGATGTCTTGCGCGGAGCTTATCTTCTTAATCCTCAGGTCCGTGTAATCCCCGAGGATATCCCGCTGCCGACAGTCTCGGTCGGGGGGCAAGTCGAAAAGCCTGGTGAATACGCCGTGCTGGGACGCCAATCCCTTTTGCGGGTCGTGAATCAGGCGGGTGGATTGTCGCAATATGCGAAGCTTGACGATGTTCTAATACTCAGAAGTGTTGGGGGTCAAAAATACATAGGGGCTTATAATATGCAGGCCATCCAGCGTGGTAATTACGCGGATCCGACAGTATATCCTAACGACATCGTCATCGTTGGTGATTCGCCCAGCCGCAGACGCCTCGACACTATCTTGCAGTTCGTGCCCCTGCTCTCGACTGCAGCCATCTTAATCGATCGGATTGGACGTTGAATACTCTTGATTTTGATGCACCCGAATTTGCGGCGCGAGAGAATCGGGGGGGCGATTTCGCTGGGGCGAATTCGGCCGGTGATGGTTCTTTTGTGTTCGATCTGGAGCGTTACTGGCATGAAGCATTCGCTCTGAAGTATTGGCTGGCGGGTATTGTGGCGCTTGGCCTAATGCTTGGCGTTCTCCTTACGTTGCTCTCTACTCCACTCTATCAAGCAAGTGCACGCCTCGAAGTCTCGCAGATCACGGTTGATGTCACGAACCTCGATACGCTTGATACCGAAAGCAAGATTTCGGAACTCCAGTATTTGAACACGCAGTATGAGCTTCTCCTTTCGAAGTTTATGGCAAAGCGCGTGATGGAGGCGGGGAATTTGAGCCGCGATGAGGAGTTTCGCGATGCCTTTACCTTAGTCGACGGGCCCTATCTCGAGTCCCGAATTGAAGAAACGCTCTTCGCCAACGTAAGTATCGATCCAATCACACAGTCGAGCCTTGTCGATATTAAATTTTCGAGTCCCAGTCCCGGTCTCTCGGCCCGAATCGCAAATCTCTGGGCGCAAGAGTTTGTAGCCGCGAATTACGAGAAACGCTTCGGAGCCAATATCGAGGCGAGGGATTTCCTCCAAAGCCAGATTGGCGAGCTGCGTGAGCGCCTGGCTGAATCCGAACAGCAACTGGTCGAATATGCAAATGCAAATGAAATTTTGGTTCTGAACGCCGGAGGCGATTCAGGATCCGAGGGGGCGGGACAGACTCTTGTTGGTGCAGACCTACAGGCGCTAAATACTGCATTGGCGGAAGCAGTCGCGGATCGCGTTAGCGCGCAAGCGGCGGCTATGGGTGGCAATTTCCCTGTCAATGATCCTCGCAACGAGCTGCTGACTACATTAAGTGAAAGCGAAGCTGAGCTCGCGGTGTTGCGCTCGACCTTTGGCCCCGATTACCCGCAAGTTCGGGAAAAACAGGCTGAAGTGAGTTCGCTGCGCTCGGCGATCGCTTCCGGCTCGCGAGACCTTGTCCAGTCTGCTAGGATAAGGGAGTCCGAATTGCGCGATCAGGTCGAGCGGGTCAAGCAGCGGTTTCTGGGTCAACAGGGGCAGGGTATACGCTACGGTATTCTCAAGCGCGAAGTCGACACCAACCGCGAAATTTACGATGCGCTCCTACAACGCTTCAAGGAGCTAGAGGCATCGGGCGCCGGCCAGAACAATATTCAGATCATCGACAATGCCGACGTGCCGACCGGACCTTATGCCCCATCGCTGATCAAGAATCTTCTGATCTCATTGGTTGCAAGCTTGGTTTTTGTGGCAGGCATGGTTTATCTTAAGGTTGCCCTGAGCCAGACCCTGCAAGATCCGGACGACGTTCGTAAGCGACTCGGTATTGCTCTGCTGGGCGCGATTCCTCGTGATAAGCAAGGTACGATCATCGAGAGCCTCACGGAGCGCTCGTCCGAGATCAACGAGGCTTATACGACTGTCAGAACAAACATGAACTTCCTGACGCCGAAAGGTGCGCCCGAAGTGCTTATGTTCACCTCGTCGGTTCCGGCAGAAGGAAAGAGCATCTCCTCTGTTGGTGTGGCGACGAGCTTCGCGCAGTTGGGCAAGCGTACCCTGCTGATCGACGCCGACCTGCGCAATTCCAGGCTTCGCGATTCGCTCGACTTGCGTGACTACGACAGGGGGGGGCTGGTACCATTGCTGGCTAACCAAGAAACTGACATGGCGTCGCAAATTATCCATCTTGAAAGGTTCGGTTTCGATTTTCTCCCGATGGGCCGTACGCCTCCTAATCCAGTGGAATTGCTGGCCGGCGAGCGCTTTGCCCGGCTCATCGAGGAAGCGCGAGCGACCTACGATCAGGTGCTAATCGACGGTGCGCCGATGCTTGCTTTGGCCGATGCGATTGAGATTGCCAAGGTCGCTGACGGCGTCGTTTTTGTGATCGAAGCGGAGCGGATCAAACTTCGCGGCATCGAGAATGCGCTTGGACGCCTTCAGCGATCGGGAGCGCATATCTATGGTGGCATCGTGACCAAGGTTAGCGAGAAGAACTCGGCATATGGTTATGGCTACGGATACGGCTATGGTTATGGTTACGGCTATGGCGAGGACAAGACGGAAGGGGAGGCTCTACGGGCTCGTTCTGACCAATGAAACCGGCTCATCCAGTCCGCCTTGCCGTCCTTTCGGTATCTGGGCTTGCTTTGGCGGCTGCACTTGCGGTCCAGTCGGCCGGGATAGCGCTCGCTCGCAAGTCTCCGGATCTCGCCGTGGAGTTGTTTCCACTCAATGGTCTGGCCTTGGAACGTCTAGCTACCGTGACGTTCCTCGCAACCTCGGTAGAGGGGGGGGGCGCGGATTTGGGTCCCCTGTCTCCTGAAGAACTGGCCGCCACTGCATATCGCAATGAGCCGCTAGTGCCTGAAGCACAGGCGATCCTTGCACTATCCGAGCAGGACGAGAAGGCGCGGTCGCGGATTGTGGCCCTCGCATCGCGATTGGATCGCCGAGAGCCGAGGCTTCAGGCGGTGGTCCTCCAGGAACAGGTCGCGGCGCTCGACTATCCAGGAGCGATCGCGACGCTTGATCGTATCCTGCGGGTCCGGCCCTCGCGATCACAGGATATGTTCCCGACCCTTCTCGCGGTATTCGTACAAGATGGAGCGGTCGCGGAATTCGCTCGCATTCTGGACGGCAGTTCACCATGGCATCAAGCGTTCTTCGAATATGCTGTCAAGCAACCCGAAGCCTTACGGAACCTGCTGGCGCTGCGTGGGAAAGTTTCCTTCGACCATCAGGAACTCGATCAGGAACTCCTAAGTAATCTCGTCAAGCAGGGAGAAGTCACGGCGGCCTTTAGGTTCTACGAGCAGATAGCTAGCAGCGGAGGAGGAGGAGGCGTGCTTGGCGCGCTTTCTTGGAGTTCGGCCTATGCGCCGTTCGAGTGGAGCTTCTCCGATGAAGCCGGGTTACGAGCGCAGCCGAGCCTTGATGGGAAGCGTCTGAACCTTTCGGTGAAGCCCGGTAGGGGAGGTGTCGTCGCCCGCCGCCTGATCAAAGCGCCGGAGGTTCCCTTCGTAGTGCAAGTGGAGCATGACATCCGATCGCCACAGTCCGTGCAGGACATCAACATCGTCCTGCAATGCGCGAACGACGGGACCGCTATCGTGGATGCCAATCTGGCGAGACAGGGCGAAGGTTACGAGATCGGAAGCTTGCCGAGCTCGTGTGCGTTTGTCGAAATTCTAGTTGAGGCAAGAGCCTGGTCGGGGCGTTCTGCCCTCAATGCCGAACTGGTCGGCATCCGCATCGTCACGTGACGGGCTGTCTTGGCGCGTAGCCCCCACCATCATCAGGAATCCGTGCATTCCCCGTAACACGATAGCCAGAGAGCCACGATGCGGCTTCGCCGTCGCTTCAGTGATGGGCAGCTCCGCCGCGTCGAGCGGCTCAGGAGTAGTCGGATGGCTATCTTGGCCATAGTTGGGTTACGAAATATCCAGCTAGCGTCCTGAGCCCTCCATTCCCTTTCGCTCGAGACATAAAAAAGCCCGCCGATTCGGCGGGCTTTTTTATGTCTCGAAAGGCTTCGATGGTGGGCGTACCAAGGTTCGAACTTGGGACCCCTACGATGTCAACATAGTGCTCTACCACTGAGCTATACGCCCACACCATCGGGCGCCCCTTGGTGGGGCAGGCGGGCGTTTAGCGGGGCTTGGATAACCACGCAAGACCCTATTGCGGACTTATTGCAAACTCGCGCTCACCCGTTCGTCGAGCACGCGTTCTACTTCCAGCACGAGGTCGCGCAGATGGAAGGGTTTCGACAGCACCTTGGCATGCGGTTGCTCGCGGCTGGCTTTCAGTGTCACGGCTGCGAACCCGGTAATGAACATAACTTTCGTGTGCGGACTTACCTCGTTGCATCGCTGAGCGAGCTCGATGCCATCCATTTCAGGCATTACGATATCCGAAAGCAGCAGATCGTATTGCGCGCCTTCGAGCAAGGGTATCGCGTCGGTTCCACGATCGACCGAATCGACCGAATATCCGGCATTGACGAGCGCACGCTCGAGATAGACGCGCATTGCGTCGTCATCCTCGGCTAGCAAGATTCGCTGAGTCGGTGTTTCCGTCATGGGCTCTATGTACTCCGGGCGTTTTAAAAAAGCATGTATCCGAAACAAGCAGTGTTAACGCGCATGCCGGGCCGAACCTGCTAGATGAGCGTGTGTACCCTGCTGCCGCAGGAAGCGCTGGACCAAGGCGTAGCTTGGCCCGTTACGAAACAAATCCCGACTTGATTAATCGGGGGGCGCAACCGACGATGTGCCGGTGGACGAAGGACAAGCAGGCGCGATGACCGATTTCGAACATTTCGAACATGTGTCGGGCGGTGCGATTCCCGGGCGGCAAGGGCCATCCTACCGGCTTTGGCGGCAAGGGAAGCCGTCCATCCCCATATTGGTTGCAGCGCCCCATGGTGGACGCTCCTATCCGAACGACGTGTTGGCTTGTTTGCGCGATCCCGAGCAAACTCGTCTGCGACTGGAAGACCGCTATATCGATGCAGTGGCGCGACCAGTCGCGCAGGCGACATCTTCCAGCCTGCTTCTGGCCGAAGCTCCACGAGCGATGATCGATCTCAACCGATCGGTCGACGATGTCGACTGGGGCATGGTCCGTGGTGCAAAGCCTGGCCGAGTGCGGCACTCGCTGGCCAATCGCCGGTCGCGTAGCGGCCTCGGTCTGGTTCCGCGGCGTATTCCCGGAATGGGTGAAATCAGGCAGCGTCCCCTGGCCAAGGCGGAACTGGATGCCTGGATCGAGGCAATCTACGTTCCCTATCATGCCGCGCTGGCCGCGGAACTGGAGCGGCTCCGCGACAACTGGGGCGTGGCGCTGCTGGTCGATCTTCACTCCATGCCTCCCCTCAAGAAGGCCCACGGTGAGGGCCGACCGGCAGAGTTCGTGATCGGAGACCGATTTGGCGCATCCTGCGATCCCGGGCTCGTCGATCTCGCGATCCGTTACCTCGGCAATCAGGGAAGGAGAGTGGCTCACAATCGTCCCTATTCCGGCGGGTACGTGCTCGACCGCTATGGACAGACGGCTCGGGGTATCCATGCGCTGCAGATCGAAGTCTGTCGCAGCACCTATCTCGATGCCCGGCTCGACCAGCCGAGTGCGCGATTAGGGGCGATAGCGAAGCTGCTTACGGGCCTGGTGGACACCTTGGGGGCCGAGGTCACTTCCATGGGACGCCTGAGCCACATGGCCCAAGCGGCGGAGTAAGAAAAAACCACCCCGCGTCGATAACGCGGGGTGGCCAAGGTTCAGGGAGGAAATGCACTCGCGTGCATTTGCCGGAAGCGCCATGAGGGAAAGCGCGACCGGGCACTGAAGGAAATGGGGCTCGAACGTCTGGGTTTCAAGGTTGCCGACACAGGCGCCAAGCCACGGCTCGGCGCAAAAAGGGAGCGGATCGCAGCAGCTTTCCGAATTAGTAGCGAGCTTGGGCGATCAACAAGAGGCCATCACCCGAAACTGACTTGTCGTGGATTGCCGAGGCCAATGCGCAGTCTCCGGCGCCGAGCGTTTCGCCCTCAAACGAGACTTCTCCGGAAAAGGGAATGAGCAGCGAGGGAGCCTGGCCGAGCTTGGGGAGGGGCACAGAACCCTGCGCGCGCCAATAGTGCAGGCGGAAATGCGGGCCATCCACGAGGAGTCCGGCATCGTTCCCCATCCTCGTCCGCAACTGTTCGGGATAGGGGCCCGTCGTGGCGACCTCGACCGCTTGGTCGAGATGCAGGTCGCGCGGACGGCCGTAATCGAACAGGCGGAACGTGATATCGGAATTCTGCTGTATCTCGATCAGGCTGACGCCGCCACCTATCGCATGCACCGTGCCTGCGGGTATATAGAAGACGTCACCCGCCCGGATTTCGTGCCAGACGAGCTTATCCACGATGGTTCCAGCGAGAGCTGAAGCGCGCATTTCTTCCGGGGTTATTTCATCGCGAAATCCAACGGCTATGGTCGCGCCGGGTTCGGCATCCAGGATAACCCAGCATTCGCTTTTACCCTTGCTTCCCAACCCCATGCCCTGCGCCTGGCGATCATCGGGATGAGCCTGAACCGACAGTCTTTCGCTGGTGAATATATACTTGACCAGCAACTCGTCGAGTTCATCCGGGGGGGCGAACCACACTTCGCCGATCCGGTTCTGTGACGGATGGGGGAAGGGGGCGGGCAGTCGGTCGACGCCCCAGATTTTGTCGACGAACGTGCTGGGCAGCTTGCGGATCACTGCTTCTTGCACCGACTTGCTTCGCCTACGCGTTGAACCGCGCTGCGTGCCGCGACCAAGACGTCATCGCCGTTGACGACCACCACGATATCGTCGGCCCCGACCAAGGTCACATGAGGGCCGTCACTATCGATCATCGAGCCCCTGGCGCCGATGATCTCGCCAGGTCCGGCGATGACGTTCTCCTGCGAAGGGGAAAGGCGCTTCTGGAATAGAGCATCCCAATTGCCGATGTCGGACCAGCCCATGGACACATCCACCATGGCCGCGCGATCGGTATTCTCCATGATCGCATAGTCCACCGATTCGCCCTCGACGGCGGCGAAAAGGGCATCGTCGGGCCGGATGGTCGTATCGGCGTGCTGCCCCCTATCGAAAGCCTGCTTGGTTCGCGCGGCCATATCCGGCCGATGCCTCGCCAGTTCCTCACGAAATCGCCCCGCCCGAAAAGCGAATATTCCGCCATTCCATGCGTATCCACCGTCCGCAATGAACTGGAGGGCCGTCTGGAGGTCCGGCTTCTCTACGAATCGCTCGACCCTGAAACCGTCTCCGACGGCCTCGCCGCGGCGAATATATCCATAACCGGTTTCCGGTGCGGTCGCCTGAATACCGAACGAAACCAACCAGTCTTCAGCGGCCAATCCCGCGGCGGCGCGGGCGGCGGCTTCGAAAGCAGGCGCATCCACTATGTGATGATCGCTCGGGCACACCAGCATGATATCGTCCGCATCGAGCGCGAGCGCCGCGAGAGCTATCGCCGGTGCCGTGTTCCGGCCGACCGGTTCGACGATGAAGTTCGCGTCCGGGGCAATTTCGGACGCTTGCTGCTGCGCGAATTGCAGGTGTTTGTCGCCCACCACAACGACCGGTCGCGTAAAGACATCACGATCGGAACACCGCTCGAGGGTGGATTGGAAAAGTGTCTTATCGCCCAAAAGAGGGATAAAGGGTTTCGGCTTGGCGGCCTGGCTCTTCGGCCACAGTCTGGTGCCGCTGCCACCGCATAGAACGACTGGAACGATATTCGACAAACCCTGACCTCCAGGCCGTACCGTGATCGCAGCAATGCTGATCTTCGGATAGGACTTTAGTCTGGCACACCGCCATGTCGAGATGAAGGTGATAACCTATCGTCTGGCCAACTCCTTTTCGAGATCGCTCGAGAAATGTGTCTTCCAATCGGCCAGACCGTCACCATTCAACTGTCTTGCCCGTTCGATCTTGGGCAGTTCCGCTTCGATGAATTCGACCCGTTCGTCCCATCCATCATGGGTGCGCTTGCGGAAAATCCAGCCACCATGCTTCGGCCCCCAAGTTCGCATGAAGGCGATGGCAGCGCGTGGATCGTAGCCCGCATTGTGCAGCAGCCACGGCATCAACCGGTCGGCGTCGCGTTCCGAAAGGCGTACCAGCCTGCGCTTCCAGCCGATATCTCCGAACGTCTGCGGATGACGAAGGATATTGTGTGCCATCTCATGCGCAATAGCGGCTGCGAAAGACGGTTCGTCATATGCGAAACCCGGAAAATTCTCCCCGACCATAACCCGCTTGCCATCGGCCGCGGCGTTCTTCTTGGAATCGATGAGTTCGAACCGCGTGGGACAGGCATCCACGCCGGCGATCCGGGCGGTTTGCTGCTCGCCGCCCAGAGGCTGGAACGAAATCTCGACCTGTCCAAGGGCGAGTGCTGCGTCCATCGCATCGCGAATGGCGAAGGCGCGCTGCCAGCGTGGGTCCGTTTTGGGCCAATCGCCAAGGATGGATTTTCCGTTTATGGACAGGATCGTATCGTTCTGAGCGATGCCCATCGCAGCAGCCGGTGATCCGGGCGCCACCGCCTGAACGCCAAGGTCGCCTGTCAGTTGGAACTGTGCACGCACGGCGTTCGGATCGCCGTAGCTATCGGCATCGTGAATCAGGAGGCCGGAAACCTTGACGGCCTCGGCACAGAACGGAGCATTGGCCGTGGCCAGTCGATATCCGACCCGGAAGAGGCGTTCCTCGCGGCGTTGGAAAATCTCGAGCGGAGCGGGCTCTCGGGCCGTTTGCTCCGCATCGCCCTCTGCCGCCACTGGGCCGGACAGGGCGAAGGCCGCCGTCGCCACCAAGGTACGAAGCGTACCGAAAAAGGGCGCGCGGCAGGAAGATCGCCGCGCGCCCGGAATAAAGCGATTAAGCGGTCGGAACACCGGCAGTCGCGGCATCGGGCTGCGGAACCTTGCCCTGCTGGAGTTGGCGACCGAAAATGGTCCGCATCATGTCCATCGAGAATATCTGCGCCCAGATCAGCGGCAGGAGCCCGTTTTCCGTCCATTTGCGGAGCTGATCGCCGCGCAGTTCGCGAAGCTTTTCCTGATTGATCATCTGGAATCCGCGATAAACAAAGGGCTTGTCGTTGCCCTGCTCGGTGATCGCGATTTCGCCTTCCATCAGCAGATCGTGGTCTTTGAGTTCTTTCATGAACTGCTGCGTCCGCTGACCGGCATGCTCGAACTGCTCACAGAATTCGAGGATTTGCTTGGTTCCTTCGCTCGCCTCGCCATTCTCGAACAGCGCCTGACCATCGTCGAATTCACCGACATTGTCGGCGGTGGGGTCGAAACACAGCGAAAGTTCGTCGGCATCGGGCTTCAGTCGAGCCAGCATGAAGGGATACCGGCGCACATAGGCGGGGATGTAAACCTGTTCGGTAACAACGCCCTCATCGTCGACGAAGGTGTTGACGCCATCGTTCAGCCCCATCAGCGCGAGGGGAACAGGGTCCGAACCGGTCGAAAAAACGATCGGCATGTCGCGCTGAGCCTGGACGAATTCGTCGACGGTCAGGGGAACGGCGTGCTGCTTCGCCAGCCATGGGGCCTTGGCCATCGGACGCGTGCGATAATTCGCGTGGTCCTTGCTGTTGAGGGGCATCAGGTCTTTGAAGAACAGGGGCAGATTGGGCTGCGGCGCGCTGGCCATGGATCTCTCCGAAATTCGATTGAATTGAGCGGCAGGCCCGATGGACATCCGCACGAAGCGGGCGCTTTACGGCGTTGCGGCCCTTGGTGCAAGCGGCACGAGCTTACCCGGATTGAGTATCCCCTGGGGATCCATTGCTCGCTTGATGACACGCATCAGATCAAGCGCCACGGGATCGCACAAACGGCCGAGTTCTTCGCGTTTCATCTGTCCGATACCGTGCTCTGCGCTTATCGAACCGCCGAATTCGGTCACTAGATCGTGAACATAGGCGCTTATCGCCTTGCCTTCCGCATTTTCCCATGCGCCGCGAATGGCGTCGGCGGGGGCGAGAACGTGATAGTGAATATTCCCGTCACCGAGATGGCCGAAGCCAACCGCGCGTGTTCCGGGAAACCGGTTCTCGATCCGCGGCGTGGCTGTTTCGATGAATTCGGGCATCCGGGCCACCGGAACCGAGATATCGTGCTGCATTGCCGGGCCTATCGCGCGTTCTGCCGGAGAGATACTTTCGCGCAGATGCCAGAAGGCTTCGGCCTGCGCTTCATTGGCGGCCACCACGGCATTTTCGGCTAGACCGCGTTCCATTGCGGTTTCGAACATCTGTTCCACGATCTGGTCCAGGTGCTCCGATTCGCGATCTTCGGTGACTACCTCGATCAGCGCATGCCAGGCGTGGTTCTCGGCCAGCGGAGCGCGGGCATCGGGCAGATACGCCACCACCGATTCGAGGCAATGTGCGGGCAGAACCTCGAATCCTTCGAGCGCCGATCCCGCCGTGTTCTCGCAATGACGCAGCAGATCGCGCGCTGCCGAGATGCTTTTCAAGCCGGCCCAGACGACGCGCCGGTCCGCAATTGCCGGCAGCAATCGAAGCGTCGCACCGGTCACAATACCCAGGGTTCCTTCCGAGCCGATCAGCAATTGCTTGAGATCGAAACCCCGATTGTCCTTCTTGAGCGGGACGAGGCCGGAGAATATTTGCCCATCCGCCATCACCGCTTCGATGCCGAGCACCTGGGCACGCATGGTCCCATGGCGCAAGACCTGGGTTCCACCCGCATTGGTCGAAATCAGGCCGCCAATGGTCGCCGATCCCTTGCCGCCAAGGGTGAGGGGAAAGCGCAGCCCTTGCGCCGATGCTGCCTCATGCAGCGTCTGCAAGACAACGCCTGCATCACAGGTAAGCTGGGCCGCATCGATATGGAGGTCGCGGATGGTGTTCATCCGGCGCAACGACAGGAGTACGCTCGTTCCGCTTGCGTCGGGAGTAGCGCCGCCCGACATACCGCTATTGCCCCCTTGCGGCACGATCGGCACGTGATGTTCGGCGCAGAGTTGGACGAATTGACTGACTTGCGCGGTTGTCGCGGGTGAAGCGAGCCCCATGGCGGCGCCGGTATAGCGTCCGCGCCAGTCGGTCAGCCAGGGATCGACCAGTTCCGGATCGGTGGTGAAGCCGCGTGGTCCAAGAAGGTCGATGGCGGCACTGCGGAAGAGGGCTGAGTCGGTCATTTGCGGTCTTCCTGCCACAGCTTACCGCCCCGACGCCACCACTTGCCAATCGGAGACAAACAATTAAGCCCGTATTCAAGCGTGGGGGCGCAAATGGTACGCATATGATTTCCCGCACGTAATGAACTGCGGTCGAGGAGCGTTCCAAACAAGGCCCATGCCCTTTCCGTCCCCTCTCATTGCCATGCTGGTCGCATTGGGCTCGCCCCAAGGCCTTGAGGACCGTGCGGACGTCCCTCAAGCGGATGTTGCGCGGCACGGTCGTCCTGACGTCGAGGCGCTCTCGGCATCGGGCGTGGTTTTGCCAGGGTTCGAGGACGGTCGTAAGGTGCCGGTTTCCCGCCAGGTACGGATAGAGCGCCGCGTCATTCTGAGGATCAGCCCGCAGCCCGGTAACACGCGACGCGACCTGCTCGCGCAACTTCCACGTCGGGCGGCTGCGCCTCGCCTTGTGGAGCGCCCGCACGGAAAATGCCTCGATGCCAGCGAAATCGTCGGAGTTTCGGACCGGGGTAGCCGATTGGTCATCTATCTCCGCGATAGGCAGATCATCACTGCGAAGCTTGAGAAGGCCTGCAGTCCGCGGGATTTCTACCTCGGCTTCTATGTCGAACGCAGCGATGACGGGAAATTGTGCGTCGATCGCGATCGCTTGATGTCCCGCGCCGGGGCCAGGTGCCGGATATCGAAATTCAATCGCCTCGTGACCTCCAACCGGGATCGCTGAGACGGCCTACGTGCCGTTTCCTTGACTTTTCCGGCATTTCCGGCAAAGGGCGCGACGAGCCGATATTGCGGACGCGCAGGTTAGGGTCGGCCATTATTCCAGGGACAGTTTCGAACCGCATGACTTTCGCCGATCTCGGCCTTTCCGAAGACTTGCTCAAGGCAGTAAGCGAAGCCGGCTATACGCAGCCGACCGACATCCAGCGCGAAGCGATTCCGCCGGTGCTGATGATGAAAGACATCATCGGTATCGCGCAAACCGGAACGGGCAAGACGGCCAGTTTCGTGCTGCCCATGATCGACATCATGGCCAGCGGGCGCCGCCGCGCGCTGATGCCGCGCTCGCTCATACTTGCACCTACCCGCGAGCTTGCGGCGCAGGTTGCCGAGAATTTCGAGAAATATGGCAAGAATCACGATCTCAAGCTCGCGCTGCTGATCGGCGGCGTGCAGATGGGCGATCAGGTCAAGGCGCTAAACGATGGGGTCGATGTCCTGATTGCCACGCCGGGCCGCCTGATGGACCTGTTCGAGCGCGGAAAGATCCTGCTCAATGGCTGCGAACTGCTCGTCATCGACGAAGCCGACCGGATGCTCGACATGGGGTTCATTCCCGATATCGAATTCATCTGCTCCAAGCTTCCCGAAGCGCGGCAGACCATGCTTTTTTCGGCAACCATGCCCCCGCCGATCGAAAAACTGGCGAAGAAGTTTCTCAGGAACCCGAAGCGGATCGAAGTCAGCCGGGCTGCCACCACGAACAAGGACATCACGACCTTCAAGGTTCCGGTACAGAGCCGCCAGAAGCGCGAGACCCTGCGCTGGCTGCTCAACCACGACCATGTGGAAACCGCGATCGTTTTCGCCAATCGCAAAACCACCGTGCGCGAGCTCAATAAGAGCCTCCAGCGGCACGGCTTCCGCAGCGGTGAGATTCACGGTGACATGGATCAGTCGAACCGGTTGAAGGAACTGGATCGTTTCAAAGCGGGCGACATCAATATTCTGGTGGCTTCCGATGTCGCCGCGCGGGGGCTCGACATCAAAGGTGTCAGTCACGTCTTCAATTTCGACACCCCCTGGCATCCCGACGATTATGTCCATCGCATCGGTCGTACGGGCAGGGCAGGGGCCAAGGGCCGCGCCTTCACATTCGTCGCGAAAGAAGACGCGGAAGCAATTTCCAATGTCGAGACCCTGACCGGAGCCACCATCAAGGTTTTCGGCAAGGACGATGTCAGGGTCGATCTGGTAGAGCAGGAAGCGAAACGGGAGGACGAACCTAAGCGCCGCTCCGAGCCGCGCGAAGAGGCTGTATCTCCCCGCGAGAAGCCCGCACGCAGAACGAAGCCCAAGGGCGAACCGCGCAAGCGCCGCGATGACGATGATGCGCCGGTCGCAGCGGGCGAATGGAACGGGCCTAAGCCGGCCTTCCTCGATATTTCCGCAACCTGAGTTCGTATCGCTCACGGGGCAGGCGCATCCGCCCTGCGTCCGTTGCTCCTAGTCGGCCAGCTTCACGAAACTGTCGAGCACCCGTTTCTCGCCTGCCTTTTCGAATTCGATCGTCAGCTTGTTGCCTTCCTGGCCGGTGACGCATCCATAACCGAACTTGTCGTGAAACACGCGCGCGCCGATGGCGATATCACTGCGCGGCTTGGCAGCGAAGCTGGCGACGCTGCGCCCGGGCTCGGCCAGGCGCTTGGGTGTCGTGTCATAACCGGTGGATAGCGCACGCTGCCAGCCAGGGCCGCGCGCTCCGGAGCGGTCGGGACGGTTCGACGAAACATGGGCAAAGGGGTCTTCGGTCTCGGTCCAGTTGGCGCGCCACAAGGAGGCGCCGCCGGTCATGGTCGTCTCGCTCGTGATCTGCTCTTCGGGCAGTTCCTCGATGAAACGGCTGGGAATCGAACTGGTCCATTGCCCGTATATGCGCCTGTTCGCCGCATGCAGGATCGTGCAGCGGCGTTTGGCGCGCGTGATCGCGACATAGGCGAGGCGGCGTTCTTCCTCGAGGCTGGCGAGCCCGCCTTCGTCGATTGCCCGCTGGCTGGGGAAGACGCCTTCTTCCCAGCCGGGCAGGAAGACATGATCGAATTCCAGCCCCTTGGCCGCGTGCATGGTCATGATGGTGACCTTCTCGCCGTCACTGGCGCGGTCGTTGTCCATCACCAGGCTGACATGTTCGAGGAAATCGCCGAGCGTCTCGTATTCTTCCATCGCACGGGCGAGTTCGGTGAGGTTTTCGAGCCGACCGGCGCTTTCGGGGCTGCGGTCCTTCTGGAGCATTTCCTCGTAACCGCTTTCGGCGAGCACGGTGCGCAGCAGCTCCGAGGGTGTGACCTTTTCCGCCAGTTCGCGCCAATGCGCGAACTGTCCGAGCAGGCCGACAAGGCTGTTCCTCGCCCGCGTCGGCAGTTCGTCGGTTTCGCACAGATCGAGGCTGGCGGCTGCGAGAGGAGCTTGCATACGGCGAGCATGACGGCGCATTGCCTCCAGCGTCTTCGCCCCGAGGCCGCGTTTGGGCTGATTGTAAATGCGTTCGAACGCTAGGTCGTCTGCGGGCTGGGCAATGGTGCGCAGGTATGCCAGCGCATCGCGGATTTCGGCGCGCTCGTAGAAGCGGAAACCACCAACGATCCTGTAGTTGAGCCCGATCTGGATGAAGCGGTCCTCGAATTCGCGCGTCTGGTATTGCGCCCGCACCAGAATCGCGACCTCGTCCAGCGGCGCACCTTCCGATTCGAGCCGTTCGATTTCCTCGCCGATGCGGCGCGCTTCTTCGGGAGCATCCCATATGCCGATGATGCGCACCTTCTCGCCCGCCGGCAGTTCGGTCCACAAGGTCTTGCCGAGCCGTTCGCTATTGGCGTCGATCAGGCCCGAGGCGGCAGCGAGAATCTGAGGTGTGGAGCGGTAATTCTGCTCCAATTTGATCACCGCCGCGCCCGGAAAATCCTTTTCGAACTTGAGGATATTGGCGACTTCTGCGCCGCGCCATGAATAGATCGACTGGTCGTCGTCCCCCACCACGCAGATATTCTTGCGGGTCTGGGCAAGCAGGCGCAGCCACAGATACTGGACCTGGTTGGTGTCCTGATATTCGTCGACGAGAATGTATTTGAAGCGCTGCTGGTACTGGCTGAGCACGTCGTGATGCTGGCGGAAAATGTTCAGCATGTGCAGCAGCAGGTCGCCGAAATCGCAGGCGTTGAGCGTTTTCAGCCGGTCCTGATAGAGCTTGTAGAACTGCGTGCCACGGCCATTGGCATAGGCTTCGTTCTCCACCGCATCGAGATCACCTGGATTGAGGCCGCGATTCTTCCAGCGGTCGATCAGCCCGGCGAGCTGGCGCGCAGGCCAGCGCTTTTCGTCGAGATCGTTTTCCCGAATCAGTTGCTTGAGAAGGCGCAACTGGTCGTCGGTGTCGATGATAGTGTAATTGCTTTCGAGCCCCACAAGTTCGGCATGGCGGCGCAACATTCGCGCGCCGATCGAATGGAAAGTGCCGAGCCAGGGCATCCCTTGGACTGCATCGCCGATGTGACGTCCCACACGCTCGCGCATTTCGCGCGCCGCTTTATTGGTAAAGGTGACGCAGAGGATTTCACTGGGCCATGCGCGGCGTGTTGCGATCAGGTGGGCCAGCCTTGCGGTAAGCGCCGCAGTCTTGCCTGTGCCGGCGCCAGCGAGCATCAGGACTGGCCCCTCCGTGGTGAGAACGGCTTCTCTCTGAGGCTCGTTCAAACGCTCCGCATAGGCGGGAATCCGGGCATTTTCCGGTGCGGTTGCAGGGGCAATTTCGGAAGTCATAGTCTGAGTGAACAGGTAGGGAACACCTGTGCGGCGCGCAAGAGGCGCCTCGGAACCCTCCACCCCGCTCTTGCGTATTTATGCGCGTAGGAAACCGAAATGGAGAGTTCTCCGATGCACAAATTGATGGCCGCAGGCGCTGCCGCGCTTGCTTTCACCGCTGCCCCCGCCGTTGCGCAAAACGCCAATGCGAACGAAACGGCTACCACGGCTACTACCGCTGCCGCGAACGCCAATACGCAGGCCCCGCGTTTCGTTGCCCGCGAGGTAGCGCAGACCACCCCGCCAAGCTATAAGTCTGCTTCTGGTGACAACCTTCCGGTGTGCAGCGCCAAACAGCAGGACGGCTGCATCAATAGCTGGGCGAAGAACAAAACGGGCAATCGCCCGCTGGAATACTGGCCTGGTAAGCCCGCCAGCGAAATCCCGGGTAAGCTGCCCGCGAAAAAGCCGGGCAGATAATCCAGCAAGCTTTCGGCTCGCGCTCCTTTCCTGGAAAGCATGAGCGCGGCGCTTGGAGGGGGCGGGGCTGCCATGGCGGCCTCGCCCTTTTCCTTTTTTGGCCTTTGCCGAGCTATCCTGCTTTCATCCCGGCGCGAAATCGTCACGTCTGACGCTCAGGCGGTTGCGGGGCGGGATGGGGATGTCCCCGTCCTATTGCTTGCTTTTCCCATGGCCTGCATCGTCCGTTCATCCCGATGGGGCGGGTAACAGGGTCGCGTTCGTCGCGCATGTTCGGTTCCAAGGAGAATCCCATGCGTAAGACATTTTGGTATATCGTCGGTGGCCAACTCGCCACCATCAGCATTCCGGCCATGGCGCAGGATGTGGGGGCCGATCCGGCTCATAGTGTCCAAAGCCATCCCGTGCCTGAGCAAGCCCAAAATACCGATCAGACACCGGCCCATTCGGCCGCCATGGAGGCGTGGCCGGTCGAGCGCAAAGCGGCCTACGATGGCTGGACTGCCGATGCGCAAGAGTATTTCTGGACGCTCATGCCCGAGCGGCAGGAACTCTTTTTCCGCTTGAGGGATGCCGACCGGCGCGTCTTGGTCGCGATGGACGAAGCTGATCGCACCAAAGCTTGGTCGACAATCGAGAGCCGCGCTGCGGCCAAACCTGTGGATCAGGATATGTCCGCGCCCGAACCGGCGCCGGAACCGATGGAAGAAACGGACACGCCCGAAAGTCCCGAGCCCAGGGGTCGCAGCTAAGGGCGCGTCAAGCCGCGTCGGGATCCAGGCGCAATAGCCATAAGCGTGCCTTCCCGACGCGGCGTTCCGCAACGCAGTGCAGGGATTTGACCTCCACTGCATCCTTCGCGCCGGTCTCCAATGCGATCCAGGTAGAACGCTCGATCCAGCCGAGACGCAGCAACCGGTCGAGTGCCACGGCGCCCGCGCTGGTATCGTATGGAGGGTCGAGCAGGATGAGATCGTGCGCCCGCTTGGCTGGGCCCAGCGCCATGACCGAGGCTTGCTGGACGGTCGAGCGGGTTTGCGCATCGAGCTTCTCGATATTGGCCTTGATCGCTTTGATCGCGGTGCTTTCCTGCTCGACGAACAGGCAGGAGGCGGCGCCGCGAGACAGCGCTTCGAGACCCAGCGCGCCTGAGCCTGCGAACAGGTCGACCACCGAAAGGCCTTCGAAGCTCCCCAGGCGGCTGTTGAGCATGTTGAACAGCGTCTCGCGGGTACGGTCCGCGGTCGGCCGGGTCAGTTCGCCCGATGGTGCGGCCAGCTTGCGGCCGCGCCATTCGCCAGCGACGATCCTCATTCTCGGCCACCGCGCGCCAGTTCGCGCTTGAACCCAATCACATCGCCGCGCTTCAACTCGGTCGCCTGCCCGCGCGGCAGGTCGCCGATATGGAAGGGGCCGTAGCCGATACGCAGCAAACGGTTCACCTCGAGGCCGAGATGTTCGAGCACACGGCGGACCTCGCGGTTCTTGCCTTCGCGCAAAGTCAATTCGATCCATCGGTTGCGACCCGAACCGCGTTCGAGATTCGCTTCGATGCGGCCATAGCGGATGCCGTCGATTTCCACCCCTTCGATCAATTCGTCGAGTTGGGCCTGCGTTACGTCTCCGAATGCACGGGCACGGTATGTGCGCGGTACACCTGAAGAGGGCAGTTCCATGGCCCGCTTCATTTCGCCATCATTGGTGAGCAGCAGCAGGCCTTCGGTGTTGTAGTCGAGCCGACCTACCGGCATCACGCGCCCGGCATCGTTGGGCAAAGCGTTGCGCAAAGCGGCGTAGATCGTCGTGCGGCCTTTGGGGTCGTGTTCGGTGGTGAGCATGCCAGCAGGCTTGTGAAATGCGAACAGGCGTGTTTCTTCCGGCTTTCCGACTGGTTTGCCATCAACCGTAACGCCGTTGAGGCTGGTTAGTTTGACCGCCGGCGTGTCCAGCACCTTGCCGCCGATCGCCACGCGTCCATCGGCAATCATGCGCTCGACCTCGCGCCGACTGGCAACGCCTGCACGGGCCAGCAACTTGGCGATCCGGTCGCCTTCCTCGGGTAATCGCTTATCGGCCATGGGGCCGCAGCTAGGCGCTCAACCTGCCGCCCGCAAGGCTTCTTCGACTGTCTCGTGATAGCGACGGATGCCGCCTTCCATGGTGCCGAGGGTGAGATGGGGTATCGCCCCCGTCGCAAGCCCTTGTTGACCGAGTTCGGCTGCGCGGAAGTCTTCGCTCGCGAAGACCCCGCCGTCCAGGAGCGCCCAACTGCGTTCCCAATGGTCGCGCGCCTTTTCGGTGGCGGGATGTTCCGGAATCAACATGAAATCCTCGACTAGCGTGCGGTCATGGGCCTGGGGCATCATAACCATGACGTTTATATAGTCGGGGCTGGGAATGACCAATGCACCGGGAAGCATTTGATAGGCATAGGTCACCACCCTTCGCAGCGCGGCCATGTCGGTCAGGTCGACGCTCTCCATATCCTCAAGTCGCCCCACCGCACTGCGCGCATGGGGGCCGATCATATCGCCGCTGGTGGCCCCGTCCTTGAAGAACGGCCCGATGGTCTTCGCGTGGAGGCGGGTGACATGGTAGCTTTCCAGGAAAGCATCCATGATCAGCTTCCAATTTCCGGCGACTTCGTGGGTCTTGCGGCGGAACAGGACCTGATCGCTCATGCCCAACGCATCGAAATCCGCGCCGATCTCTTCGGCGAAGGAGAAGTCGGTATGGCCCTCTTTCGGGCAGAACCAGATCAGCCCGCCGGTTTCCCTGCTGGGCAGCTCGACAAGGCCATAATCTCCTTTGTCGAGGCCAGGGAAGGTATCGGCACGGGGGAGCGCGAGCAGGCGCCCGTCCACCGCATAAGTCCACGCGTGATAGGGGCAAACGAGTTTCTTGCCGCACTGCACCTCATGGCCTTCGACCAGCCGTGTGCCGCGATGACGGCAGACATTCAGGAAAACATGCGCCAGCCCCTGCGCATCGCGCGTGATCAGCAGGGGGCGGCCCGTTGCATCGTGCGGTACTGCCATGCCCGGATCGGGCAGAAGCGCCGAAGGACACAGGATCTGCGGCATGCGATCATAGATCGCGGCTTTCTCGCGCGCCCAGTATTCAGGATCGGTATAGACGTGCGTTGGCACGGTACTGGCTTCGGCGGCGTCACGCTTCCGACCCTCGGCGATGTCCCGCGCCAGCGCGAGCATGCCATCGGTCGGACGGTGGGTAGATTGTTTGGTGTCGACAGCGCTCATGACGCCTGTTCCTCGCTCTCTCTCCCGGCTAGTGTCGCAAAAAACCGGCGCAAACGGAAGGACGCTAGGGAATGGCAGACGCAGCGGTCGCGACGAAGAAAAAACCCGGCTGGCGTACGCTTGTCCGTTCGTTAAAAAACCCCAAGAGCGGTTATATGGCCCTGTTCGGCTTTGCGCAGGGATTACCGCCCGCATTGTTTCTCGGAACGCTCTATGCCTGGCTCAGCGAGGCGGAAATCGATCTGGAGACCATGGGCGTGTTCTCGCTGGTCGGGCTGGCTTATGCTTTCCAGTTCCTCTGGTCGCCGCTGCTCGACAAGGTCGATATTCCCGGTCTTCGGAAGCTGGGCAAGCGCAAGCAGTGGATCGCGCCCATGCAGCTGATCGTGGGCATCGCCCTGTTGGTGATGAGTTTCCTCGATCCCAAATCGGCACTCGGCTGGTTCAGCCTGTTGGCGGCCATCGGAGCTTTCGCCAGCGCGACGCAGGATATCGCCATCAACGCATGGCGCATCGATGTGGCGGACGAGGAGGCGACGCTCGACATCCTTTCCACCATCACCCAGATGGGCTTTCGCCTCGCAGCGCTGATCGGCGGCGCTTTGGGCCTTATCATCGCAGAGAGGATCGGCTGGCCGCAGACCTATGTGATCATGGGCGCGATCATGCTGGCCATCGGCATTGCCGGCCTGTTCGCGCCGGATGCGAACGTAGCCAAGCGATCCGCAGCATCGGTGGCTGCCAATGAGGAAGAGGTGGCCGAGCTATACAATATGGGCGAGATCACCGAGAAGGTACGTAATCGTGCGCTCTTGGCGGTCGGCCTGCTGTGGGCGTGGGCGATCGGCACGGTCGTGGTCTTTATGGTGCGATCCATGACGGCGGCCCCGGCGCGCGCCCGGATGTGACCCAGTTCACCACCACTTACGGTCCGCTTATCGTCATCGCTACAGTGGTTCTCCCGGCGTTCATCGCCGCATGGGTCGCCAAGCAGAAGCGCGATGGCACCAATGTAATTACCGCCGCCCCTGGGTCGGGTCAGGGCACACGGTCAAGTTCACCGACCATCTCTACCGCGCGCTCGTGCTTCCTTTGGTCGAGTTCGTCGGGCGTATGGGCTGGTCGCTCGTGTTGATCCTGGCGCTAGTGCTGACCTACCGTATCTGCGATTCGATTTGGGGTGTCTTCGCTTACCCTTTCTATCTCGGGGAGCTGAACTACACCGGGGACGAAGTGGCCTTTGCCTCCAAGTTCTTCGGCGTATTTGCCATCATCCTCGGCCTGGCACTGGGCGGCTGGATCATCACCGTCATGGGCAGGATGTTCACGCTCACACTGGGGGCGGCGCTGGCTGCCGCCACAAACCTGCTTTACGCGGATCTCGCCATTGGCGGCGGGACGATGCAGGCGGCCAGTGACGCCATCGGCTTCACCGCCTTGGTGAACTTCATTGCGGGCGTGTTCCAGATGCCGGAATCCGAAGGCCTCGCGCGGCTGACCTTCACCATCTTCTGGGAAAACCTTGCTATCGGGATCGCGGGGGCGGCCTATATCGCCTGGCTGTCGAGCATCGTGGCGAAGCGATACGCCGCAGTGCAATATGCCTTGCTTGCCAGCCTCACCCTGCTTGTCGGGACGCTTGGCCGAGGCGCTCTCGGGCAGATGATCGAGGATCGTGGATATTACTTCGTCTTCATCTTCACCGCGCTGATCGGCATCGTCGCGGTGGTGTTGTGCATTCTGGAATGGATCCGCGAGAGCAGGTCCAAATTGGCGGCCGGGATCGTCGCGCCCGAGGCGGGGGAAGCCCTGCCTGCGGAGTGACTTGCGTAGTCCAGCGAGCTGCGCGGCAAGTTCGCGGTAACCATTTATGTCTATGGTTGGCTCCTATGGCAGAGGATGCGCAGCAAGCTGATGAAACCAACCGCGGTTACGCGCGGCTGGCTCTTGGTGTGCCGGCTACCCTCCAAACGCTCGATGGGCGCTTGAAAGTCGAGATAGTCGATATCTCGCAGGGCGGAGCGCATGTCGTCCTGCCGAGCAAGGACGCCTACGCAAAGGATTGCCTGCTTAGCTGGCTGCGTTTCGAAGCCTTCGGTACGGTTGCTTGGCGTGAGGGCGCCCATATCGGCATTGCGTTTGACGAATCGTTGTCACACGCGACGATTTTCGAAACGCGTAAAAATGCGGCGTCGATCTTGGAAGAGGAAGCTGCCCAAGTCGAAAAGGAGGCCAGAAACTGGGCTCAGGGGAGCAGGCGTCTCTAAGACGGCATCTCGTTATTTAGCCTCAGCACTTCACCAGCGAGGTAAAGCGAGCCCGCGATGAGAACCGGATAATCATCCGCCGCGATGGCGCGTAGCGCATTCTCGATACCAGCGGCGGCACGGGCCTCCGGACCGAATGCGTACACGGGATGGCTATCATGGCCGGGCACGGAGACCACCTGAAGCGTCCGAATCCGGCCTTCCAGGGGATCCAGCAGTGCGCGCGGGTCCTTATTGGCCAGCATCCCCAGAACGAGATGGAACTGCCCGTCCAGGGAGCCCGCGATCGCTTCGCCCGCACTGCGATTGTGGCCCCCGTCCAGAAGGATAGGCCGTTCTGCGACCAGCGCGGTCAGCGGCCCCTGCGAAAGGGCGTGCAGGCGACCCGGCCAGATCGTTTTCTGCATCCCTGAGCGCAGAGATTGCTCGGTGATCGGCAAGCTTTTCTGATGGCGCAGCATAGCTGCGGCCAGGCCCGCATTGCGATATTGATGCGCGCCGGGAAGAGACATTTGGGGCAGTTCGAAGCGACCTTCCCGGTCGCGATAATGCCCGCCCTGCAACGTATCGACAAACCAGTCCCGACCCGCCTCGAACAGAGGTGCCGACACCTTATCCGCCTGCTCCCGGATCGCGGCAAGCGCTTCCGCTGGATAGCCGCCCGCGACCACCAAAGGGACGCCGGATTTCGCGATCCCGCCCTTCTCGAAGGCGATGCGCGCCATGGGGACGATGGGTACTCCCTCCTCGGGCGCGAGGAGGAACCGTTCGTGATCGATCCCAAGCGCTGCAATGCCGCAGGCGAGGAGGACATCGGGACCCAGCACGTTGGTCGCATCGAACCTCCCGCCGAGGCCGACTTCGACCACGCAGGCATCGGCGGGAGTGCGCGCGAATTCGGTGAATGCGGCGGCAATCGTAATCTCGAAGAAGCTCGGATTGAGATCCTCGCCCATATCGAGCACTTCGCATAGCAAATCCGCCAGCCGATCGTTCTCGATCAGTTCGCCTGCAAGCCGAATTCGTTCGTTATAGCGCACCAAATGCGGGCTGGTGGTAACATGAACCGCATACCCTTCCGCTTCCAGCATTGCGCGCAGAAAGGCGCAGGTCGATCCCTTGCCATTGGTCCCGGCGACGTGGAACACGGGGGGCAACCGCCGATGTGGGTTGCCGAGCCGGTCGAGCAGCGTGCCAATGGTCTCCAGGCCAAGCCGCCCGTCGGGCACGGAGAGCGTCGCCAGCCGGTCGAGCTGGGTTTGGACGGCGGGATGATCGGAGCGGGCGAAGTCCCGCATGATGCGGCTCAGGCAGCCTCGGCAGGGGCGAGATAGTCGAGCAAGGTCGACAGCGTATCCTTAAGGTCGTGGCGGTGCACCACCATGTCGACCATGCCGTGCTTGTGCAAATACTCGGCACGCTGGAAACCGTCCGGCAGTTGCTCGCGGATCGTGTCCTGGATAACGCGCTGGCCGGCAAAGCCGATAAGCGCGCCCGGTTCGGCTATGTGGACATCGCCCAACATGGCGTAGCTGGCGGTGACACCGCCCGTGGTGGGGTCGGTCAGCACGACGATGTAGGGCAGACCTGCTTCCTTCAGGCGGCGCGTCATCACCGTGGCCTTGGGCATCTGCATCAGGCTGAGAATGCCTTCCTGCATGCGCGCACCGCCCGCTGCGGTCACCACGATATAGGGGCAGTGGCGCGTCAGCGCGCGTTCGGCGCCCTGACAAAAGGCGGTGCCCACCGCCATGCCCATCGAACCGCCCATGAAACCAAAATCCTGCACGCCCACGACCGCGGATTTGCCCTTGATCGTACCGGAACCGACGAGGAAGGCATCCTTATGCGGGCTCTTGGCGCGCGCTTTCTTGAGCCGGTCGGTGTATTTCGATGTATCGCGGAACTTGAGCGGGTCTTCCTTCACATTGGGAATGGGGAGCACCTCATAACCCTCGTCGAGAAGCTGGCGCAGGCGCTCGTCCGCACCGATGCGGCCATGATGGTCGCAGCGCGGGCAAACAAAGGCGTTCTCTTCATATTCCTGCGCGAACACCATCTGCTGGCAGCTAGGGCACTTGACCCACAGGTCCTTGTCGGTGCTGCGCTTGGACAGCGAGGTGATCGAATTGCGTACGCGAGTGAACCAGTTCATGCGTGGGCCTTAAACGGAGTTGGCCGGAGCTAAAAGCCCCCTCTTCTTCAGAGGAGGGGTTGGGGGTGGTGAAGAACCCAGGCCGGATCCGGCAGGCGCATGCCGCAGGCACAACCCTACTGCGACTTAATGCCCCTGCGCAGACGCAAGTCTCGTTGCCCGTCCTCTGAAGGAGAGGGCGTTATCGGGCGGTCCGCATCGCCTGCGAAAGTGCCGAAGTCAGCTCGCGCAGCTTCGCGGGGGCGGCCGTGCCATGCTCGGCGACCAGATCGACCAGCGCCGAGCCCACGACCACGCCATCGGCCACACGCGCGATCTCCGCCGCCTGCTGGGGCGTGCGCACGCCGAAGCCGACCGCGACGGGAATTTCGGTCGCCTTCTTTATCCGGCTGACGTTGGCTTCAATCGATTCGATGGCCGCCTGCTGCATTCCGGTGATGCCAGCGACCGCGACGTAGTAGAGGAAACCCTGCGAGCCCTCGACCACGGCGGGCAGGCGGTTGTCGTCGGTGGTCGGCGTGGCGAGGCGGATGGGTGCGACACCAAAGGAACGTAGTTCCGGTCCTAAGGCGTCGTCTTCCTCAGGCGGGATGTCGACGCAAATCACCCCATCCACACCGGCGGCTGCGCACTGGCTGCCGAACCATTCTGCCCCGCGACGAAGCATCGGGTTGGCGTAGCCCATCAGCACCAAGGGCACGTCCTTGTGACGTTCGCGAAACTCGAAAGCGAGAGCGAACACGTCATGGGTAGTTGTGCCATTCCCGAGCGAGCGCAAATTCGCCGCCTGGATCGCGGGGCCATCGGCCATGGGATCGGTGAAGGGCATTCCCAGCTCGATGACATCCGCGCCGCCTTCGACCAGCGCGTCGAGATTGGCTGCGGTCTCGCCGTCGCCTGCGGTGAGGAAGCAGACGAGTGCGGGGTGAGGCTTGGCGAAGGCGTTGGAGAGGCGCGTCATCGAATGGCCCCTCACCTTTAGGGGAGGGGGTTGGGGAGGGGGCGTCATCCGATCGATAATCACGCCCAGTCGATGAAGGACTCCCTCCATATTCGACATTACGTCCGAATTCGAAAACCTGACCACTGCATATCCCTGTTCTTCCAAATAACCCGTCCGCATAACGTCGTAGTTTTCGCTGCCAGCGTGCGTATCACCATCAAGCTCAATCACCAGCTTTGGCTCATTCGCAGCAAAATCGGCGATGAATTTCCCGATGACCTTCTGTCTGCGAAACTTGATCGCGCGAAACCGCGTCGCTCTCAGTTCATTCCACATGCGAGCCTCGGGCTCGGGCATGCTCTTGCGCATATTCTGCGCGTGTTTCAGCGAGTTGGCGTCTCTCATTCCCCTCTCCCAACCCTCTCCCCTGAAGGGAGAGGGCTAGATTTGCACTCCCAGCCGCTCGGCTACGGTGAAGATGTCCTTGTCGCCGCGTCCGCAGAGGTTCGCGAGAATCACGCTGTCCTTGGGCATCCCTTCGCGCGCTTGGCCACCGCCGCGATGGCGTGGCTGGGCTCCAGCGCGGGGATGATGCCCTCGGTGCGGCAAAGGAGTTGGAAAGCCTCCAGCGCCTCCTCGTCTGTAATCGCGGTGTATTCGACGCGGCCGGTGTCCTTCAGCCAGGCATGTTCGGGGCCGATGCCGGGATAGTCGAGCCCGGCGCTGATCGAGTGGCCTTCGGTGATCTGGCCGTCCTCGTCCTGCAGCAGGTAAGTCTTGTTGCCATGGAGTACGCCGGGGAAGCCCCCGAGCAGGCTGGCGGCGTGTTCATCGCCATCGAGGCCGTGGCCCGCCGCCTCGACACCGAGCATTTTGACCTCGGGATCGTCGAGGAAGGGGTGGAACAGGCCGAGCGCGTTGGAACCGCCGCCGATCGCCGCCACCAGCAGGTCGGGCAGGCGGCCGATGCGGTCCTGCATCTGCTGGCGCGCCTCCTTGCCGATTACGCTCTGGAAATCGCGCACCAGCTCGGGATAGGGATGCGGGCCTGCCGCCGTGCCGATGATGTAGAAGGTGTCGTGGACGTTCGCGACCCAATCGCGCAGCCCTTCGTTCATCGCATCCTTCAGCGTGCCTCGGCCGCTGGTCACGGGGACGACTTCGGCTCCTAATAGCTTCATGCGAAACACGTTGGGCGATTGCCGCCGCACGTCTTCCGCGCCCATATAGACCACGCAGGGCAGGCCGAAGCGTGCGCAGACCGTGGCGGTGGCGACGCCGTGCTGGCCCGCGCCGGTTTCCGCGATAATGCGCGTCTTGCCCATGCGGATCGCGAGCAGGATCTGCCCGATGCAATTGTTGATCTTGTGCGCGCCGGTGTGATTGAGCTCGTCGCGCTTGAACCACACTTGCGCACCGCCCAGCGCCTCGGTCAGCCGCTCAGCGAAATAGAGCGGAGAAGGACGGCCGACATAGTGTTCCAGCAGATCGTCGAATTCGCGCTGGAATTCGGGATCGGCCTGCGCCGCGCGATACTCGCGCTCCAGATCGAGTACGAGCGGCATGAGCGTTTCGGCCACGAAGCGCCCGCCATAATCGCCGAAATGCCCGCGTTCGTCTGGCTGGTTGCGAAAGGAATTGGGTGTGGAATCGGTCATTGCGATCCCCATGCCGCCCTGTCATCGCGAAGTCGAGACAAGTTAGATTGCGTTCGTGGTACCCTGCCTTGGCCTCGGCGAACGGACTATGCAGCGCGGACGGCTTTGCAGAAGGCCGAAATCTTGTCTGAGTCCTTCACCCCTGCCGCACTTTCTACTCCGCTCGAGGTGTCGACAAGGGGGGCTCCGGTACGAGAAATGGCTTCGGCGACATTCGCGGGGCTCAGGCCGCCCGCAAGCCCCCAGCCGATCTCGCCGCGATAGGGGGCGACGAGCGACCAGTCGAAACGCAGCCCCATTCCACCCGGAAGAGCCGCATCCTTGGGGGTCTTCGCGTCGAAAAGGATGAGGTCGGCGATTTCGCGATACCGATCCGCCGAAGCCACATCCTCTGCATTCGCCACCGGCAATGCCTTCCAGACGGGAAGGCGGAACCGCTCTTTCACCTGTGCCACGCGCTGCGGCGTTTCGTTGCCATGTAACTGAACGGCGTCCAGCCGACCGGCGCGAACAGCTTCGGCAATGGTCCCGTCATCCGCATCGACGAACAGGCCAACCCGGCCAATCGCCGCACCCGCCCGCCCCGCCAGCGCTGCCGCGGCGCGGGCATCGATATGGCGGGGGGAGGGGGGAAAGAACACAAAGCCGGCGAAGTCAGCCCGTGCGGCAATTGCGGCGTCGAGCGCGTCAGGGCTGGAAATTCCGCAGATCTTGATCGCGGTGGCCATGTGGCGACCTCTCTAAAGCGTCGCCTCGATCGCGCGCGCTGCCTGTGCCGGGTCGTCGGCGCGGCTGATCGGACGGCCGATCACGAGCACGCTCGCCCCATGGTCACGCGCCTGGCGCGGCGTGACGACACGCTTCTGATCGCCAACCGCGCTGCCCGCCGGGCGCAGACCGGGAACGACGAAGAAACCGTCCTTCCATTGGTCGTGAACCGATTTGATCTCTTGACCCGAGCAGACGATCCCGTCGAGGCCGGCGTCTTTCGAGAGTTCGGCAAGGCGCATGACATGATCGTGTGCGCTGCCCTCTACTCCGGTCCGCTCGAGGTCCCGCTGGTCCATGCTGGTCAGCATCGTGACACCGACCACCTTGGTGTGCTCTGCTGCCGCGGCCTTGGCATCTTCAAGCATTGCGCGGCCACCGCTGGCATGAACTGTGACGATGGACGGCTCAAGCACATGGATGGCCTGCATCGCCCCGGCGACCGTGTTGGGAATGTCGTAGAACTTGAGATCGAGAAAGATCGGCAGGCCTACCTGAGCGATCAGATGGACGCCGTGCGCCCCATGCGCGCAGAAGAACTCGAGCCCGAGCTTGATACCGCCAACGTGGCCCTTGACCTTCTTGGCGAGAGCGACACCGTCCTCGAGCCGGGGGACATCGAGGGCAAGGTAAATCGGATTGGTCATGCCGGTTTCGAAGGCTCAGGATCGACAGGATTGTTCGGCGCGGATGCGGAAGCCTGGCCCTGTGCGTCCGGTGCTCCGGGCACAGGCGCGTCCTTCGCAACGGGCGCAGGCGCGGGCGTGGCCAGTCGGTTCGTCGCCGTTTCGAGCGCGCTGATGCGCCGTGCCGCGCGCCATTTGCTCGCCCGGTGCAGCAACCACATCGGAACCAGACCCAGCAGGAAGGCGACGATGACCAAGGCAGGCAATTTGGTTTCGAGCACGAGATTGGACCAGATCTGCACCTCGACAGGCTTCCAGTTGAAGAAGCTGAAAGCCAGCAAGGCGAAGAGCAGCAAGGCCCAGACGATGGTGCGCACGATCTGCATATGAGGCTTCCCCTTATGTCCGTTGAGCCAATGCTAGGCCGCGCGAGCGCGTGCGTCTAGCCGAAGACCCGCGCGAAGATCGTATCCACGTGCTTGAAGTGGTATTCGAGGTCGAATTTCTCCTCGAGCTGCTGTTCCGACAGCGCCGCCGTCACCTCTTCGTCCTGCTTGAGCAGGTCGAGCAGCATCAGCTTGCCATCCGATTCCCAGACTTTCATCGCATTGCGTTGCACCAGGCGGTAGGCGTCCTCGCGGCTGACACCGTTCTGAGTCAGAGCCAGCAATACGCGCTGCGAATGGATAAGGCCGCCCATGCGATCCATGTTCGCTTGCATACGATCGGGATAGACCAGCAGCTTGTCGATCACGCTGGTGAGGCGCGCGAGCGCGAAGTCGAGCGTGATGCAGGCATCGGGGCCTATGAAACGCTCTACAGAAGAGTGCGAAATATCGCGCTCGTGCCACAGCGCCACGTTTTCCAAAGCAGGCAGGGCATAGGCGCGGATCATGCGCGCCTGGCCGGTGAGGTTTTCGGTCAGGATCGGGTTGCGCTTATGCGGCATCGCGCTCGACCCCTTCTGGCCGGGCGAGAAATATTCCTCCGCTTCAAGAACTTCAGTGCGCTGCAAGTGGCGCACTTCGACAGCGAGACGTTCGATCGAACCGGCAATCACGGCCAGGGTCGAAAAGAACATGGCATGGCGGTCGCGCGGGATGACCTGCGTCGAAACCGGTTCGACCGATAGGCCCAGCTTGTCCGCGACGTGCTGCTCGACCAGCGGGTCGATATTGGCGAAAGTGCCGACAGCGCCGGAAATCGCGCAAGTGGCGATTTCCTCGCGCGCGGCGATCAGGCGCTTTTTGCACCGGTCGAATTCGGCATAGGCCTGCGCCAGCTTGAGACCAAAGGTGACCGGTTCCGCATGGATGCCGTGGCTGCGGCCGATGGTCGGCGTGTATTTGTGCTCTTCGGCGCGGCGCCGGATCGCGGTGAGCAGCGCATCCAAGTCCGCCAGCAGGATGTCCGCCGAACGCGCGAGCTGTACCGCCAGCGTCGTATCGAGCACATCGCTGGAGGTCATTCCCTGATGCATGAAACGGGCCTCGTCGCCGACATTATCCGCAACCCAGGTCAGAAAGGCGATCACATCGTGCTTGGTCACCGCTTCGATCGCATCGATCGCCTCGACATCGATTGCGGGATCGGTTGCCCACCAGTCCCACAGAGCCTTTGCGGCACTTTCCGGCACGACGCCCAGTTCGCCGAGCTTCTCCGTCGCGTGGGCCTCGATCTCGAACCAGATGCGATACTTCGCCTCCGGCTCCCACAGGGCGGACATTTCGGGACGGGCGTAACGGGGGACCATGGGGAGCTCCGACTAAGAGAGGAACGAGCCAGCCCGCTAAGGATGTGCGATGCGAAAAGCAAGGCAGGCACGGGACGAGGGGCACGAATGTTTCGACCCGCGACCGAGCGAAGCGATTTGTTTTGTCGACAAGCCGTTGGCAAACAATACAGTTCCAAATAAAGTCGAAATTCAGCAATCAAACAGGGTCTTCTGCATGCGTCGCCAAATAGCTGCCGTTTCGTTTATTGCCTTATCGGCATCCTCCGCTTTTGCTGGTGAGACCGTTCTCTACGAGGCTACTCCTGCATGGGTGGAAGCCGCGACGATCGACGACACGTCGCGCGCTTCCGGTTCCCCGATCATCTTGATCGATGAGCAGTCGACAATCGAAGATGGTCAGCTGTGGACGTATCGGGAAACCGCGATCGCGCTCGATTCACCCGAGGCGCTGACTCAACTGGGGACCCTCGCCGCATCCTGGATGCCCGACAAGGGAGATCTGCGTGTGCACCGCGCCGAGCTGATGCGCGACGGGCAGAACATCGACTTATTGGCCGGAGATCAACGGTTCGAGGTCTTGCGGCGCGAAGCAAAGCTCGAATCGCGGATGCTCGACGGAATGCTGACTGCGACCATGCCGGTCGCCGGTGCACGAATCGGCGATGTATTGCGGCTCGCCTATTCGACTACGGTGCAGGATCAGGCTATGGGTGATCATGTTCAATGGTTTGCGGCCCTGATCGCCAAGCCGTTTCCGCTGGCGGTTGGCCGGGTTCGTGTTTCCTGGCCGCGGGACCTTCCGGTGAGTCGCGTGCGGCTCGGGGACGCGGAGGTGCCTGAACCCAAGCTCGTCGATGGGTTCTATATCTGGGAAGCCGACCTGCCGGTGGCCAAGCCCACCGAAATGCCGTCGGACGCGCCAGATCGGTACTTGGCCGGCAATCTCATGCAGTTGGGAACCTATGCAGATTGGCGGGACGTGTCGCGCCAGATGGCCTCGCATTACGACGTCGCCGGGACGGTGGGCAGCGGAGCGCTGGCAGACGAGATCGCGCGCATAGCCGGGGCGAGCGACGATCCGCTCGAGCGCGCGGCAACGGCTTTGCGCGTCGTGCAGGACGAAATCAGCTATCTTTCCAATGGTCTCGACGGTGGAAATTACCTTCCGCAAATGCCCCAGGAAACGTGGGAAAAGCGGTACGGTGATTGCAAGGCCAAATCGGTCTTGCTGCTGGCCATGTTGCGCGAACTCGAGGTGCCTTCCGAGGTTGTCCTGGTGCGGTCGAAAGGGGGCGATATCTTGCCTGACCTTGCCCCTATTCCGGGCAACTTCGACCATATGATCGTGCGTGCGGAAATCGCCGGTCAGAGCTATTGGCTGGATGGTACGGGATCGGGCACGCGGGCCGATACGATTGATACGATCCCGCGATTTCACTACGCGCTGCCCTTGCGGAACGAAGGCGCATCTCTGATGGCGCTCGGATCGCGCCCGCAATCGACGCCCGATCGCATCGTGCGGATCAGCCTGGATCAACGTGCCGGCGTCGTCTTGCCGGCATTGGTCGATGTCGAAGTCGAGTTCCGCGGCGTAGCGGGCGCACCGTGGCGAGTGATCGCCGAACAGAACGATGAAACCGTGATTGAGGATGCCGTGTCATCGGGGCTGCATTCAGTTATCGGCGACATGGCACTGTACCAACCCTCGGTCCGGTACGATGCGGATACGGGTGTCGCAACGATCAGTGCCAGGGGTATTCGCACGACTTCGTGGCGCAGGGATCGTTCGATTTACGAACTCGACATACCCTCGGAAGCGGCCCGCATGGTGAACTTCGATGCCGACCGTGCACGCGCGGCGTGGAAGGGCATACCTTTGCGGCTCAACGGACCGCTCTTTTATCGCAGCGAGTTCGAAATACTGCTTCCCGAAGGCGACGAGAATTTTCGGATCGACGGGGCTGGTAAGGCGACGCAAACCATCGGTGGGGTGGAACTGGCGTCAGATGCGCAAATCGAGGATGCGCGCTTCACGCTGATGCAAACCATGCGCAGTGTTGCCGACGAGCTACCGGCCACCGATCTATCCGCCGCGCGCCGGGAATTGGTTAGATTCGATCGCGCGCTTCCGGTGCTGAAATCCACCGGGGACGTGCAACAGGCGTGGGAATATACCGGGCCGCAGCGCAAACGACTGACGGCGCTGGAGGCGGCCTATGCGCGGCTAATCGCCGAGGCGGAACCGGACGAGTCTCGACAGTTGCTCAATCGCGCGAACTTCCGTTCGGGCGTTTTCGATTTCGCAGGGGCGCTCGAAGACATCAATGCGGCACTCCAAATCGAGGCGACCAGCGCTCTCTACGGAGACCGTTCCTTCCTTCATCGCCAAATGGGCGATCTCGAAGCCGCGCTTGCCGATTTGCAAATGTACGAGGAGCTCAGCGGGAAGGGCGAGACCTACCACAGCCAAATCGAACTGCTCGCGCTGTTGGGGCGGACGGACGAGGGCTTGCAGTTGGCCGAGGAGTATCGTGCGCTAACCGACGACCCGGTCTCTGCGGAAACTGCCATGGCGACTGCGCTTGGATGGTCGGGCGAAGCCGAAGAAGGGCTTCGTCTGCTCAAAGACCTGTTGGTTCGCCGTCCGGGCGATGGTCCACTGCTGAATGCGATCTGCTGGCACGCGGCCACATTCGATATCGTGAACCCGGACAGAATGAAGACCTGTGTAGGGGCGGTCGAGAAAAGCGAGTACGCTCCCGGCGTGCTCGACAGCCGCGCTTTCGCCCATCTGCGTCTTGGTGATCTTGATGCGGCACTGGCCGATCTGAACTCGGTCCTGGTGGCCAGCCCCGGTTTAGCCGAGTCGCGTCTCTTGCGTGGTGTGGTCAGAGTGATGCAGGGTGATGATGCTGGCCAGGAGGATATCGACCTGGCACTGTCCATCAGGCCGTCCCTGGCTGAAACCTACGCGGCGTGGGGCCTGAAATTCTAGGTCCCGCCGGGTTTTAGATAAGCCCTTTTGCGCGCAAGGATACGTTGCCTTGACGCCCGATGATGATGTGGTCGTGCACGGTCACGCCCAGCAGACGTCCCGCCTCTGCAATGCGCGACGTGATGGCGATGTCCGCCCGGCTGGGTTCGGGGCTGCCGCTGGGGTGATTGTGCACGAGAATCAGCGCGGTCGCGCCGATGTCGAACGCCTTGCGAATGATTTCGCGCGGATGGATTGCGGCTTCGTCGATCGACCCTTCACCCAGCAGATGATCGAGGATCAGTCGATTCTGCGTATTGAGATAGAGGACGCGGACCCGTTCATGATTGAGGTGCGCCATGTCGATCGCGAGATAATCGAGCAGGGCCTGCCAACTGCCGAGCACCGGCTTGTCCTGCACCGCGCCGCGGGCCATGCGTTTTGCCGCGAGGTTGACTGCGTATAGCGCAGCGGCGCTCGCTTCGCCCAAGCCTTTTACCTGTTGGAGCGCCCGAGGGTCGGCCGCCAAAACGGCTGACAGCGAGCCGAAATGCGCGATCAACAACTTGGCGAGCGGTTTTGTGTCGCCTTGGCGAATGGCGGAAAACAGCAGGAATTCGAGCAATTCGTAGTCGGCGAGGGCCTCGGCTCCGCCCGACAGCAATCGCTGGCGGAGCCGATCGCGATGGCCTTTGCCAGCATGTTCTGCCGATTTTTTTCGATTCCCCGGCAACCATTCCCCCATGCACGGCGTTTCCGGCACTTGCATTGCCTTTGGAGAGCACAAGGCGCAAGTGTGGGTTCGATGGAGCGGGACGCAAACGACAATCCGGTGGCGGTAGAAGACGATCTCGTCCGCCGCGCACGCTGGCAGCAGAAGCGCTGGGCCATACCCGGCATTCTGCTCGCCTTGCTCGTGGCCGCTGGCATAGCGGCCTGGTTTTCTCGCGAGAGTATCGTCGATGATATCATCCGCGATCAGCTCGACGCCAATGGTATTCCGGCCACCTACACGATCGATCGGGTAGGCGGGCAGACGCAGATATTTTCCGATGTTGTCCTAGGCGATCCCGATGAGCCCGATTTCACGGCCAAACGTGTCATCGTCAGCCTGCGCCACCGGTTCGGCACTCCGGAAATCGGCGGCGTCACGCTGGTGGAGCCGCGG
Source organism: Erythrobacter aureus (assembly GCF_003355455.1). Lineage (NCBI taxonomy): Bacteria > Pseudomonadati > Pseudomonadota > Alphaproteobacteria > Sphingomonadales > Erythrobacteraceae > Erythrobacter > Erythrobacter aureus. Next base: position 2,276,150 of record NZ_CP031357.1, on the reverse strand, counting down.
ATCTACGGTGCTTTTCGTAACGGGGAGCTCACTTTCGGAGCCCTCGACAGCCTGCTTTTCGGACCCAGCGAGGAACCGGCCGGTCTGCCGAACCTGAACCTTACAATCCGCGACGGGCGCGGGCTGGTGGAAACCGATTACGGTCCGATCGGGCTCAGCCTCGCCGGATCGGGACTGGTCAGCCATGGCTGGGAAGGGGCGCTGGCCGCGATCGCTCCCGAATTGGTCGTCGAAGGATGCGAAACGGGGCGCGTGAGCGCCTATGGCAAGCTCACCACCATTTCGGGAGAGCCGCAATTCTCCGGCCCGCTCCGCCTTGCATCGCTCATCTGCGAGGAACGGTCTCTCAAGCTGGCGAATTATGCGATGGACCTCACCGTTGCGGCGGATACGCGGCTGTCCAATCCTTCGATCGAGGCGCGGCTCGAGGGTGGCGAGACGCGGATAGCGGAAAATTCTGCATCGGCGATGCTCGGTACTGTGCGCGCACAGATGCGTGATCGGTTGACCACCGCGCGCTTCTCGCTCGCGGCGCGCGGAGTCGATACGCCGCAAGCATTGGCCGCGGTCTTGACTGCCGAAGGGCAGTTTCGCGCGAGCGACGGTTTCGAGCGCCTCCAGCTCGATGGCGAGTTGGAGGGTAATGGTCTGCGGCTGGGCCGCGAACTGATCGCCACGGTGGAATCGCTCGCAAAGACAGGCGACGGGACGTTCATCGCTCCGCTCACCCGTAAACTGGCGAGAGCGCTGCAGGCGGAAACCCGCGGTAGCGCGCTGAATGCGGAGGTACGGCTGCGCCTTGACCCGAACGGCTATTCGCTCCTGACGCCAAGAGCCGAACTGCGCGGCGGGAGCGGTGCCCGGCTCATCTCCCTATCCCGCGTCGAGATTGCCGCCCAAGGCGATGAGATGCCCCGTGTCGCGGGCAATATCGCCACCGGCGGCACGAATATGCCGCGCGTGTCCGGACGGATGGAGCGGAGCGAATCGGGAGGATCGATCTTTCGCCTGGCGATGGAACGGTATGAGGCGGGTGATGCAGCGCTCAGCGTGCCGCAGGTCGTGATCGCGCAAGGCGCGGGCGGGGCGCTGGGCTTTTCCGGCAGGGTGCTGGCGAGCGGCACGCTCCCTGGCGGTTCGGCCACGAACCTCCTGTTACCTGTCGAAGGGCGATACGATAGCGGGCGTTTGTCGATGTGGCGCAAGTGCGTGGACCTGCGATTCGATCGTCTGGAACTGGCCAATCTGTCCTTCGAAAAGCGGGGCTTCACACTATGCCCGCCCCGTGGGCGCCCGATCTTGCAGAACGATGCTGGCGGGATGCGGATCGCGGCAGGAGCGCCATCGCTCGATCTGGAAGGCCATCTCGGGGAGACGCCCATTCGGCTCGCTTCCGGCCCGGTCGGCTTCGCTTATCCCGGTGTCGTGACCGCGCGCTCGATAGACGTCGCGCTGGGGCCACCGGATGCACCCAGCCGGTTCCGCGTGTCCGGCCTCGAAGGACGTCTCGGCGAGGATATATCGGGTACTTTCACCGATGCCGATATCCTGCTGGCTGCGGTTCCGATGAATCTTGAACAGACCAGCGGGAAATGGCGTTTTGCGGGCGGCGAACTGTCGATCGACGGGGCCGAGTTCACTCTGGTCGATCGTGAAAATCCGCCGCGCTTCGAACCGCTCGTCGCACGCGAGGCGAGCTTGACGCTGATCGATAACGTAATCGACGCGCGTGCACGGATGCGCAATCCGGCGAGCGACCGGCTCGTCACGATCGTCGATATCCGCCACAATCTGGAGAGCAGCCGAGGGCATGCCACTATCGATGTCCCGGGATTGCAGTTTGACGACCGTCTTCAGCCGGGCCAGCTTTCGCAGCTGACATTCGGCGTCATCGCCAATGCCGAAGGTGTCGTCACCGGACAGGGGCGTATCGACTGGGCGTCTGACGGGACGATTACCAGCTCGGGTGCCTTCTCCAGCGACGATCTCGATTTCGCTGCCGCTTTTGGTCCGGTCGAGGGGGCCAGCGGCACTGTGGAATTCACCGACTTGCTGAACCTCACGACCGCGCCGGGCCAGAAGATTCGCGTCGCTTCGGTCAATCCCGGGATCGAAGTCCTGGACGGCGAGGTCGAGTTCGAATTGCGCAATGGCGAATTGCTGGCGGTCTCGGGTGGGAGCTGGCCCTTCATGGGTGGGCAGCTAATCCTGCGCGAGGTCGACCTCAATCTCGGCATAAGCGAAGAGCGGCGGTACATTTTCGAGATTGTCGGACTGGATGCCGCGACCTTTGTAGCCGAGATGGAGTTCGAAAATCTGTCCGCCAGCGGGTTGTTCGATGGGACAGTACCGATCGTGTTCGATGCCGATGGCAATGGCCGGATCGACACCGGGGTTCTGATCTCCCGACCGCCGGGAGGCAATATATCCTATGTCGGCGAACTGAGTTACGAGGACCTCTCGCCGATCGCCAATTTCGCTTTCGATGCCCTGAAGAGCCTCGATTACTCGCAGATGCGCGTCATCATGGAAGGCCCGCTGACCGGCGAAATCGTGACTCGCGTGCGTTTCGACGGCGTCAAGCAGGGTGATCGCGCCAAGTCCAATTTCATTACCAAGCGATTGGCCGCGCTGCCCTTGCAGTTCCGTATCAATATCAAGGCGCAGTTCTACCAATTGCTGACCAGTCTCAAGTCGCTCTACGATCCCGCCTCGGTGCGCGATCCGCGCGAACTGGGGCTCCTGTCGGACGATGGCACGCGATTTTTGCGCCGCTCGATCACCGGCGAAGAGGCCGAACCCGATATCGACCCGGGGGATATCGTCCCCGATGAACCCACCATTCAGGAGCAGGAAAGCGAGTGAGGGCTATGAATCATGCCAAATTGACCGGAAGGATGGCTGGCGCCACGCTTGCCGCGACCGCGCTCGGCGGGTGCATCACTGTCAATGCGCCCGAAGAGCCGATCGTGATCGAGCTGAACGTCAACATCCGCCAGGAGGTGATTTACCGGCTGGCCGAGGATGCGGGCAATACGATTGAGGATAACGCGGATATTTTCTGATGGGTGATACAATGAACAGACTCACGAAATCGATGCTGGCGGCTGCGGCTGTCGCCACGGCGCTCGGCGGATTTGTCGCACCTGCATATGCCCAGCGCGACCCGGCCTATGCTGCCGCGCGTGCCGCTGGCCAGGTGGGCGAGAAGATGGATGGCTATCTCGGTGTCGTCGGTTCCGAAACGCCGGAGCTCAAGCGGATCGTGAACGATATCAACATCAAGCGTCGCGCGGTCTATTCCGAACGCGCGCAGGCCAACAACGCCACGCTCGAGGAATATGCGCTGACGGCGGGTTGCCAGGCGATCCTCGCGACCAAGCCAGGTGAAAAGTACCAGGCGCCCGACGGCAGCTGGCAGACGCGCGGTGCAGGCGCGCCGATGCGCGATCCGCGCTGCCCATAAGCCCCGGGCGCGCCAAAAGTCAGAAGCCTCTTGGCCCTTCCATGGGGTCGGGAGGCTTTTTTGCGTCATAGAGGCTGTTTCGGTACCTCCCTCTTGTTGACTCGCCACGACCCCCCTTCTAAGGGGGCGGCGCCCTCGGCGGGCAAGTCCGTGCCCGTGCCGCGCAACCCCCTGAAAAGGAGCAAGGCATGAGCGACGACGAACCCGCACGGGAACCAATCGAGGAGGATGCGCGGATCGATGCGCTGGAGAAGCGGCTTGCAGCCGCCCGTCAGCGTGAAGATGAGCGTAACCGTCCCAAGGCTTCCGGGGCCGATGCGAATTATCGCAGCGGCAACCGTGTGCTGGCGGACCTCCTTGGCGGGCTTCTTGGTGGTGCGGTAATCGGCTATGCCATCGGGCATTTCACCGATACCAATCCCTGGGGTCTGTTGGTCGGCCTGTTCCTCGGAATTGTGGTCGCCTTCAGGAACATTATCCGTGCGGCAAACCAGCGCCCCGACGAGTGATCCCGAGAAGGGGTTTTCGGGGCGTTAGTTACAGGATCTAGGGACGAGACAGACGTGGCAGCCGAGCAGGCCAAAGTCGATCCGATGTACCAGTTCACCATCGAACCGCTCGCCGGTTCGAGCGGTTGGGAACTGGCTGGGTACAATATCGCCTTCACCAACAGCGCGTTGTGGATGCTGATCACCACAGTGGTGCTCTTCCTCTTCGTGCTGGGCGGCATGAAGCGCGAGCTGGTGCCCGGGCGCTGGCAGATGATGGTGGAGTCCTTCACCGGCTTCATCGACAACATGCTGGAAGCCAATATCGGCAAGGCGGGTCGCAAATACGTGCCCTATGTCTTCAGCCTGTTCATGTTCATCCTGTTCGCCAACCTCCTCGGCCTGCTGCCGCTGGGCATTTTCGGGTTGCACCCGTTTACCTTCACCAGCCATTTCACCGTTACCGGCGTGCTTGCGATCATCAGCTTCTCTATCGTGCTGCTGGTCGGCTTCTGGAAGCACGGCCTCCATTTCTTCAGCCTGTTCGTGCCGCATGGTACGCCTTTGCCGATGGTCCCGGTGATCGCGCCGATCGAGTTCATCTCGTTCATGGTGCGCCCGTTCAGCCTCGGCCTGCGTCTCTTCGTCGCCATGATGGCCGGCCACGTACTGCTCGAAGTGCTGTCGAGCTTCGTGATCGACGGCACCAATGCCGGCGCCACTTTCGGCCTTATGGTCGGCCTGCCGAGCTTTATCCTGATGATCGGTATCTGCGCTCTCGAGCTGCTCGTGGCCGGCATTCAAGCCTACGTCTTCGCTCTTCTGACGTCGCTGTATATCAACGACGCCGAGAACCTTCACTAAGTCCTCAATTTACACGTTTTTCCAAAGGAGTTTGTCATGGAAATGGAAGCTGCAAAGCTCATCGGCGCTGGTCTCGCTGCAATCGGTGCCGGTATGGCCGCGATCGGCGTGGGTAACGTCTTCGGTTCGTTCCTCGAAAGCGCTCTGCGCAACCCGGGTGCGGCAGACGGCCAGCAGGGCCGCCTGTTCATCGGCTTCGCCGCCGCCGAACTTCTCGGTCTGCTGGCGTTCGTCGTCGCGATGATCCTGATCTTCGTCGCTTAATCGACGGACATGGATTTGAGCCGGTCGGGATCGTCCCGGCCGGCCCACGAATTTTCGTACCCGCCTTTCGAGAGCTGCAATGCCACAGATAGCACAGCTTGCCGAAACATGGTCCAGTCAGGTCTTCTGGCTGCTGGTCTTTTTCGGCATCACTTTCTTCGTCATCGGCAAGGGCATGGTGCCCAAGGTGATGGAAACCGTCGCCCAGCGTGACGGCCAGATCGCCGCCGACCTCGCCGCCGCCAAGGCCGCGCGGGACGCCGCCGACGAGCAGGAAGAGGCCTGGCGCGTGCGCGAGAACGAGAACCGCGCCGCCGCGCAGGCGATCGTCGCCAAGGCTAAGGACGAGGCTGCGGCCAAGTCCGAAACCAAGCTGAAAGCGGCGCAAGCGCGGCTCGACAAGAAGCTGGCCGAAGCCGAAAGCCGCATCGCCGAAGCCCGCAATGCGGCGCTCACCGAAGTGGAAGCGGTCGCGGTCGAAGCGGCGCAGGACATCGTCAAGACGCTTGCCGGCGTGAAGGTGACCAAGCCGACCGTTTCGAAGGCGGTGAAGGAGGCGATGGCCAATGGCTAATCCCACATCCCAGCTTCCCGAAGTGATCGCCACCGAAGCCGCGCAGGCCACTGTCGAGATCGACGCTGGGGCAGGCAAGCATGTCGAGCCCGAGCTGTGGGGCCTGGCGCCCTTCCAGATCGTCTCCATCTCGATGTTGGTTCTGCTGCTGATCGCTTTCTTCGGCGCCAAGGTTCACAAGACGATTGGCGGTGGACTCGATGGCAAGATCGCCGCGATCAAGGAACAGCTCGACGAAGCCAAGCAATTGCGCGCCGAAGCCGAAGCGTTGCGGCAGGAATATGCCGACAAGATCGCCGGTGCCGAGAAGGACGCGGAAGCCATGCTTGCCAATGCGCAGCATGAAGCCGACGCCCTGCTCGAAAAGGCGGAGGCCGACAGCAAGGCGATGGTCGAGCGCCGCAAGCGCATGGCCGAAGACAAGATCGCCGCTGCCGAACGTGAAGCGGTCGAAGACGTGCGCAACCGCGCCGTCAACGCCGCTACCACGGCGAGCCGCAAGCTGATTGCCGAAAAGCACGACGCCGAAGCCGATCAGGCCCTGGCCGACAAGGTGATCGCCGGGATCTGACCGGCGATTATCGGAAGAACAATCGCGAGGGCGGTCCTGTGGGGCCGCCCTTTTCGATTCAGGGCTCGAGCACGAGTTTCCCGATGATCTCGCCGCGCCGCATGGCGTCGAACGCCTCCCGCCATTGATCGAGGGGGAGGGTCCGGTCCACGTGCGGCACAATCTTTCCTTCTGCCGCAAGCCGGTCGACTTCCGCGGCGACGCGCGTCCCGCGTTCGGGAAAGCGCCGCGCATATTCGCCCGCGCGTACGCCGACGACCGAAAATCCCTTGATCAGCGGGATGTTGACCGCGATTTCGGGAATGCGGCCCGATACGAAGCCGATCACCAGCAGCTTGCCGCCAAAGGTGACGCAGCGCGTGCTCTCGTCGAATACGTCGCCGCCAACCGGATCGTAGACGAGGTCGCACAGCTTCCCGTGGGTAAGGTCCGAGATGTCCTCGCGAAACCGGCCGGTGTTGAGGATCGCCGTATCGGGCTGCGCGATTCTGCGTATAGGTTCGATCTTGTCCTCGCGATGCGTTGCCGCGATGACCTTCGCGCCGAGCGCGCGGGCGAGATCGCAGGCGGCCAGGCCCACGCCGCCGCTCGCGCCATGAATCAGGACGCTCTGCCCCGCCTCCAGCCCACCGATCTCGATCAACGCGACATAGGCCGTGTGATAGGCCGCCCCCATCGCCGCTGCGGTGCTGTAATCGAGGCCATCGGGGATCTTGCGCAATGTGGACGCTGACAGCGCGACATATTCGGCAAAGGCACCGGTCTTTGCCCCGCCACGTACTCTGTCGCCCGGCAAGAAGCCGCTATCCGCGGGCGCCTCGATCACTTCGCCTGCCATTTCGAGGCCGGAGACGAAGGGCGGATCGGGTTTGAACTGGTATTTGCCCTGCGTCATCAGCAAGTCTGGGTAGTTGAGCGAAGCCGCGCGCACACGCACCAACACTTCACCGTCGGGTCGCTCGATTTCGGCCAGTTCGACGCCCGACAGGTCGGGCGACAGCGTGCGAACCAGGAGGGCCTTCATCGGGTCAGAAATGGTCCTTGGCAGTGCGCAGCGCGGCGAATGTCTCCGCAGGACTGGTGCCACCCCACCGATCGCGCAGATCGGCATCGTCGGCGCGCAGGAAGGGGTTGGTTGCCAGTTCGCGCGAGAGCACTGTCGGTACGGTCGGTTCGCCCTTGGCGCGCTTCTCGTCGATGCGTGCGGCATAGAGCCGCAGTTCGGCATTGTCAGGGTCGGCATGAAGCGCGAACTTGGCGTTCGCCTGCGTATATTCATGTGCGCAATAGAGCAGCGTGTTTTCGGGCAGATTCCGAATGCGATCGAGGCTGTTCCAATACTGTTCCGGCACGCCTTCGAACATCCGGCCGCAACCGAGCGCGAAGACGCTGTCGCCCACGAAAGCCATATCTGCCTTGGCGATATGATACGCGATATGGCCATTGGTATGGCCGGAAACGTCGATCACGCGCGCCTGCCACTTGCCCAGCGACGCGCTGTCGCCATTGCCCACGACGCGGTCGATAGGACTGAGCTTCTCGACTTCCCTGGGCGCGACCACCGTTGCGCCGGTCGCCTCTACGATGGCCTTGTTCCCGCCCGCATGATCGGGATGCCAATGCGTGTTCCAGATCTGCGTGATTTCCCAGCCCTTAGCTTCGGCCTGCCTGAGGTATTCCGAGCCGTCCGGCGTATCGATGGCCGCAGTCTCGCCGCTATCGGGATCGTGGAGGAGGAATCCGTAATTGTCGGACAGGCAGGGGAACTGATGGACTTCGAGCATGGCGGGCAAGGTAAGCGCTGCCGCGCCAAAGGGAAAGGCCCGCCTGCCGGAGTTGCAAGCGGGCCTTCCTTTATCGTCTGGATCCCGGCCTGCGCGGGGATGACGGTGCGGTAAGCGCCCGCTTCGCGGGCGCCAACCTGTTACCGTCAGTCTTCTTTCTTCTTCAGCGCTTCGCCGAGGATGTCGCCGAGCGAGGCACCCGAATCCGACGAACCGAACTGTGCCACCGCTTCCTTCTCTTCGGCGATCTGACGCGCCTTGATCGAGAAGTTCGGCTTCTTGGAGCGATCGAAGCCGGTGACCATCGCGTCGACCTTACCGCCGACCTGGAAACGGTCGGGGCGCTGTTCGTCGCGGTCGCGGCCGAGGTCGCTACGCTTGATGAAGCCGGTCGCGCCGTCTTCGCCAACCTGCACTTCGAGGCCGCCATCGCGGACTTCGAGGACGGTGACGGTGACGGTTTCGCCCTTGCGGAGCGTGCCCGAAGCGCCCGCTTCGGTCGGTGCGCCCTTTTCGAGCTGCTTCATGCCGAGGCTGATGCGCTCCTTGTCGGTGTCGACGTCGAGCACCACGGCTTCGACCTGCTCGCCCTTGCGGTGCAGGGCGAGCGCGTCTTCACCCGAGATGCCCCAGGCGATGTCCGACATGTGGACCATGCCGTCCACGTCGCCATCGAGGCCGATGAAGAGACCGAATTCGGTGGCGTTCTTGACTTCGCCTTCGACCTTCGAGCCAACCGGGTGCTTCTCGGCGAACTCTTCCCACGGGTTGCGCTGGGCTTGCTTGAGGCCGAGGCTGATGCGACGCTTCTCGCTGTCGACCTCGAGGACCATGACTTCGACTTCTTGGCTGGTCGAAACGATCTTGCCCGGGTGGACGTTCTTCTTGGTCCAGCTCATTTCCGAAACGTGGACCAGGCCTTCGATGCCCGGTTCGATTTCGACGAATGCGCCGTATTCGGTGATGTTGGTCACGGTGCCCGTCAGCTTCATTCCGACCGGGTACTTGGCCGAAACGCCGTCCCACGGATCCGATTCTAGCTGCTTCATGCCGAGGCTGATGCGCTGGGTTTCTTCGTTGATGCGGATGATCTGGACGGTCACGGTCGCGCCGATTTCGATCATTTCGCTGGGGTGGTTGACGCGCTTGTAGCTCATGTCGGTGACGTGGAGCAGGCCGTCGATACCGCCGAGGTCGACGAATGCGCCGTAATCAGTGATGTTCTTGACCACGCCGTCGATCACCTGGCCTTCGGCCAGCTTGTCGATCAGCTCGCTGCGCTGTTCGGCGCGGGTTTCTTCGAGAACCGCACGGCGCGAGACGACGATGTTACCGCGGCGGCGGTCCATCTTGAGGATCTGGAAGGGCTGAGCCATGTCCATCAGCGGGGTGACGTCGCGCACGGGGCGAATGTCGACCTGGCTGCCGGGCAGGAAGGCCACGGCACCGTCGAGATCGACGGTGAAGCCGCCCTTAACGCGGCCGAAGATGCGGCCTTCGACGCGCTTGCCTTCGCCAAACTCGCTTTCGAGCTTGTCCCAGGCGGCTTCGCGGCGGGCGCGGTCGCGGCTGAGCATCGCTTCGCCTTCCGCGTTTTCGACGCGGTCGACATAGACTTCGACTTCGTCACCGACGCCGGGCGCGGTTTCGTTTTCGGAGCGCTGGAATTCCTTGAGGTCGACGCGGCCTTCGCTTTTCAGGCCGACATCGATGTGCGCCATGCCGTTTTCGATGGCGGTGACGGTGCCCTTGACGACGCGGCCTTCGAAGCCGCCGTCATCTGCGCCGCCGAGTTGCTCGTCGAGCATCGCGGCGAAATCGTCGCGAGTGGGGTTGGCTGCAGTTGCCATAATTGAGTAGTCCTAACGTTCGTTTTGCTACCGGCCACCGGTTTTACCGGGGTCTTTACCCGTCTGCCTGCGCACCATTGCACGGGCCGTACGGGGCAAGAGGGCCGACGTCTTCGCGAGGCCGGATGCCGCCGCGAAGGTTCTTCAATCGGAGATTGGGAGAACGGCCGCGCGCCTAGTCGAAACGGTGCCAAAAGGCAAGCGGTTTGCACGGACGCCGGGCAAAGCCATGGCTTGTATGCTGCACGGTAAAGGGGGGTTGGAGCATTGCCGATTCCGGAGCGGAAAACGACGGGGTTCGATAGTTTTCGCGGTTGGGCAACAGCATCTACCAGATCATGCCCGTGGCAAAGCGCCGCCGGAACGAGTCTCCCGTTCCGGCGCTAGGCCCCCTTGTAGAGCATGGCCACATCGCATCGTTCGTACCGTGCGGCGTAGGCGTCCAAAATCCCGCGATCGTGTTCGAAGCCGAGCTTTTCGTAGAGGTGTATTGCCGGTGCACACTTGCTGTTGGTGAGCAGATACAGCTTCTGCGCGCCGAGTTCGCGCGCGCGATCGATCATTCCGGCGAGCAGGAATTCCCCCGCCTTCAGCCCGCGCGCGCATTCGCGCACGCCCATCTTGGTCAGTTCGAAAGCGCCCGGGCCGGTCTTGAGCAGTGCGCAGGTCCCAACGATGCCAAGCCCCGCCGCTTCAACGAAGATGATGTCGCCTCCGGGATCGACTATCCGTTCCTGCGGATGTTCGAGGATTTCGCGGTCGGCCTTTTCCATCGCGAACATGCTCTCGATCCATTCGCGGTTGATGTCGTGGAACTCGCGGGCGAGGGCGGGCGTGTACTCGCGCAGGGTAAGCGTTTGCGGGCCGGTTCGTGCTGCGCGTTCCGCGATCGAGGCTTCGGCCAGAGCGTCTTCAATGATCGCCAGATGGTGGAGAAAATCGCCCTCGACGCGGGCAAGAATTTCCTCGGCTGCCGCGCCGACCCGCGGCCATACCTCGGTCGCGATGCGCAGCGCCATGCTCTGCCCCCGTTCGGTGAGCGCGATCATGCGGCTGCGCTGATCGGCGCAGGCCTCGTCCGTGGCAAGGCCCAGCTTTTTCAGGTGCCCAACCGTGCGCGTCATGCCAGGCTGGCTGGTCCCGCTCGCCTCGGCCAGCTGGCCGACGGTCTTGGGGCCGGTTCTCAGCGCCGCCATCGCCGTCATGTGGCCGGGCTGCAACGGAACCCCGGCATCGGTCAGGACGCTGGCCGCGCCCGCCTGCATGCGTTCACCGAGCCGCTTTAGCCTGCTGCCCAGAAAGGCTGGCCCCATCTGGGCGACGACATCGATCATGCGCATCTCCATAACCAGGTACATAACATGATATGGAGATGAGGGATCGCTGGCAACCGGGATGGATTTGGTTGCCGGACACCGGCCTCAGGAGATGGCTTGTTTCACTGCCTCGATCGCTGCGGCAATCGCTTCTTCCTTTCCGAGCGCGCTGGTATCGATCACCATAGCATCCTCGGCCGGGACCAATGGCGCCACCGCGCGATTGCGGTCGCGTTCGTCGCGGCGGCGCAGATCGTCGCGGATCTCCAACAGAGTGACCCCGGCCCCGCGCTCGCGCATTTCGAGGAAACGGCGCTGGGCGCGCGCTTCGACGCTGGCGGTGACGAAAAGTTTTGCGTCGGCTTCGGGTGCGATGACGGTGCCGATATCGCGTCCGTCCAGCACAGCTCCGCCTTCCTGGGTCGCAAAAGCCCGTTGCCGCTCGAACAGCGCCTGGCGCAGTGCTGGGTGCACCGAAACGCGGCTGGCGAGCCCGCCGGTTTCTTCATCGCGCAGTTGCGGATCGTCCAGCAGGCTGTCGGGAAAGCTGGCCGCCGCCAGCGCATCTCCGCCATCGTCGGGATCGCCCCCGTCGAGAAATACCTGTCGCCCGGCCGCGCGATAGAGCAATCCGGTATCGAGATGGGGCAGCCCAAAATGCCGGGCAAGCGCCTTGGCAATGGTGCCTTTCCCACTGGCGGTTGGTCCGTCGACGGCGATAATCATGCTTTCGTTCTCCGCGCGCGAAGCGCTTTTCCCAGGCCCCAGATGGCGATTGCCGCCCAGAACCCTTCGAGCACGAGGCTCGGCCAGTTGGTGTGGACCAGCAGCGATACGGTGAGCAGCGCGGCGCCGGTTAGGTTCGTGCCATGAAGAACGAAGGGGTTCGGTTCGTCGTTCCACGTCAGATAGGCATAGGCGCCGATGATGCAGCCCATGCCGACGAAACCAACAAGGGTGTAAATGTCGAGATCGATCACGAGGACGCCGTAGCCAGGAGGGCAGCGAAATTGGGAAAGCTGGTTGCGATGGGTTCGGTGCTGTCTATTTCTACCCCTTTACGGCTGACGAGACCGGCGATCGCCATGCTCATCGCGATACGATGATCGAGATGCGTGGCGATTGTGCCACCGCCGGGCAGAGGCTCGCCATGCGAACCTTCGATGATGAGTCCGTCATCCGTTTCTTCCAGCGTTACGCCAACCTCTTGCAGTGCCGTGGCCATAGCGGAGAGGCGGTCGCTTTCCTTGACGCGCAGTTCTTCCAGGCCGCTGGTCGTGGTGGTGCCTTCGGCCATTGCGGCCGCGACGAAGAGGATAGGAAATTCGTCGATCATGCTCGGCGCGATGGCGGGATCGACCTCGATCCCCCTGAGGTGCGAGTGTTTCACATGCAGATCGGCGACCGGCTCCCCGCCGACTTCGCGCTCGTCCAGCTTTTCGATATCGGCACCCATCAGCTCGAGCGTGCGGAAAATGCCATCGCGGGTCGGATTGAGGCCGACATTCTCGATCACGAGGTCGCTGCCCGGTACCACGCTGGCCGCCACGGCGAAGAAGGCGGCGGAGGACGGGTCGCCCGGCACGGCGATGTCGCAGGGGCGCAGCTCGGCGGGACTGTGAATGCGGATGACCCGCTCGCCATCGGCCTCCTCGACTGTCAGTTCGGCGCCGAACCCGCGCAGCATGCGCTCGGTATGATCGCGCGTCGGCACCGGCTCGATCACCGTAGTCGTGCCCGGTGTGTTCAGGCCGGCAAGCAGTACCGCGCTTTTCACCTGCGCGCTGGCCACAGGCAGGCGGTAGGTGATCGGCACGGCGGGCTGCATGCCCTCCATCGTCAGCGGCAACGTGCCGCCGGGGGAGGGGGTAAAGCTTGCGCCCATGGTCGAAAGCGGGTCGATAACCCGGTTCATCGGGCGTTTCGACAGGCTGGCATCGCCAGTGAAGGTCGCGGTGATTCCGTGGCTTGCGATCACGCCCATGAGGAGCCGTGTCGAAGTACCCGAATTGCCCATGTCGAGCGCCCGGTCGGGCTGCAATAGGCCGCCGACACCCACGCCGTGCACCACCCACTCATCGCCGTCGCGTTCGATGTGGACGCCCATTGCACGAATGGCTGCTGCGGTGGCGAGCACGTCTTCACCCTCGAGCAGGCCCGAAATGCGGGTGCGGCCCACGGCAAGCGCGCCGAACATCAACGAACGATGGCTGATCGATTTGTCGCCCGGAACGCGGATGCGTCCGGTCAGCGGGGGAGAGGGCATGAAGCGGTGGGTGGTCAATCGAGAGTCCCGTAATTGGCGATGGATACGGCTGCGGCGCTTTGACAGTGCACATGCGTTCTGGCAAGGCGCGCGCGCTGTTGATTCCTGCCCAGCGGGAACCCATCAAGACAATTGCGCATTCACGACCCTGCGGCGCTTCGCCGGGGGCGACAGACTCTAAGGATTACACATGGTCAAACCGGAATGGGGCACCAAGCGGACCTGCCCGAACTGCGGCACCCGCTTCTACGATCTGAACAAGGACGATCCGGTCACCTGCATCGAATGCGGGGAAGAATGGACGCCGGAACCGGTGCTCAAGTCGAAGCAGCCGATCATCGCCGAGGAAGAGAAGAAGGACAAGAAGGGCGAAGCCGATAGCGATCTGGGCGGCGACGACGACGATGACGATCTGGATATCGACATCGACGAGGACGATGATTCGCCCGATAACGAAGTCGATCTGGGCGGTGACGACGACCTTGGAGTAGAGACCAAGTCCAAGGGTGACGACGACGATTCCGACGATAGCTAATTTTGCTGTTGCATTGCGGGAGGGCTGCTTATATTGGGCGCCTCCCGCAAGGGTGACGCACCTCCCAGGATGCGTCGATTTGAAAATGGCACGGGGCCTTAGCTCAGCTGGGAGAGCGCTACAATGGCATTGTAGAGGTCAGCGGTTCGATCCCGCTAGGCTCCACCATTTCGGTTTCACCGTCTGTCGGCCCGTGTTGGGCTGCAAATGGCGGGTCCGTCCGCTTCCGGTGCTCACGACCTGATGGTCGCTGCGCTCCGGTTCTCCGGCCCCACCATTTTCGCCGTCAACACGAACCGGCATCCGGCGAAACCGCCGCGCGAGTTTGATGGTAGCAGGCCGTGGCGACGGCTGCGGCTTGCTTCCACCACACCCGGGCGCAAACTTGGGTTTCATCGGGGAATTCCCCACGCTGGCCGACGAGTTCTCGTCCGCCGGCGTTTTTCGCGTTTAATCCGGTGGTTCGCCATTGGGGAGGAGTAAGCAGGCATGTTCGATACTCTGTCCGACCGGCTCGGCAATGTCTTCGACCGCCTGAAAGGGCGCGGCGCACTGTCGGAGAACGACGTGCGCGAGGCGATGCGCGAGATTCGTATCGCGCTGCTCGAGGCCGATGTCGCGCTGCCCGTCGTGCGCCGCTTCATCGATACGGTGACCGAGAAGGCAATCGGTTCGGAAGTCCTGAAATCGGTCACGCCGGGGCAGCAGGTCGTCAAGATCGTCGATGACGAGCTTACTGCCATGCTCGGCGGCGGCGAGGATGCCGATCCTGCCGACCGCGAGCTGAACTTTGCCGCCAAGCCCCCGGTTGTCATCATGATGGTCGGCCTGCAGGGCTCGGGTAAGACGACCACCACCGCCAAGCTCGGCAAGCTGATCCGCGAAAAGCATGGCAAAAAGGCGCTGATGGCGTCGCTGGACGTCAATCGTCCCGCCGCGCAGGAACAGCTTAAGGTTCTCGGCGAGCAGGTCGAAGTGGCGACCCTGCCGATCATCGAAGGGCAGCAGCCGGTCGATATCGCCCGCCGCGCGATGGAAAGCGCCAAGCTCCAGGCTGCCGACGTGCTGCTGCTCGACACGGCGGGCCGCCTGCATGTCGACGAAGCGCTGATGGCAGAGATGAAGGCGATCGCCAGCGTCTCCGCGCCGACCGAAGTGCTGCTGGTGGTCGACAGCCTGACCGGCCAGGACGCGGTCAATGTCGCACAGAGCTTCACCGGCGAAGTGCCGCTGACCGGCGTGGTGCTGACCCGCATGGATGGCGATGCGCGCGGCGGTGCGGCGCTCTCGATGCGCTATGTCACCGGCAAGCCGATCAAATTTGCGGGTACGGGTGAAAAACTCGACGCGATCGAGGCGTTCGATCCCAAACGCGTGGCCGGCCGCATCCTGGGCATGGGCGATGTCGTGTCGCTGGTCGAGAAAGCCGCCGAAACCATCAAGCAGGACGAGGCCGAGGCGCTCGCCAAGAAGATGGCGAAGGGCCAGTTCGACCTCGAGGATCTGCGCATGCAACTGAAGCAGATGCAAAACATGGGCGGCCTCGGCATGCTTGCAGGGATGCTGCCGGGCATGAAAAAGGCCAAGGCAGCGATGGCGGCGTCGAACATGGACGACAAGGTGCTCGTTCACATGGATGCGATTATCGGATCGATGACGCCGAAGGAGCGCAAGAACCCCGCGCTGCTCAATGCCAAGCGCAAGAAACGCGTGGCCGCAGGTTCGGGGACGCAGGTGCAGGAGGTCAACAAGGTGCTGAAGATGCACCAGGAAATGTCCCGCGCAATGAAGCAGATCAAGAAGATGGGCGGCCTCAAGGGGCTCGGCGCGCTGTTCGGCGGCAGCGGGATGCCCGGAATGGGCAGCGGTGGCGGCATGGGCGGCATGCCCGGCCTCGGAGCGCCCGGGGCGAAGGGGCCGGGCGTCGATCCCAGCACGCTCCCGCCCGACCTGCAAGAAATGCTCAAGAAGAAATAAGTTTCAAAAGTTTACGTTCGAAAGGTAATATCAAATGGCAGTTGCAATCCGTCTTTCGCGTGGTGGTGCCAAGAAGCGCCCCTACTACCGTATCGTCGTCGCCGATTCGCGTTCGGCGCGTGACGGCAAGTATCTCGAGCAGATCGGCACCTACAACCCGATGCTGCCGAAGGATTCGGGCGAGCGTGTGAAGCTCAACGAAGACCGCGCGCGTCACTGGCTGTCGGTCGGCGCGAAACCTTCGGACCGCGTCCACCGTTTCTTTGATGCCGCAGGAATCCTCGAGCGCGCGCCGCGGAACAACCCGAAGAAGGGTGAGCCGGGCGAAGCCGCCAAGGAACGCGCCGAAGAAAAGGCCGCCAAGATCGCTGAAGCCGAGGAAGCCAAGAAGGCTGCCGAGGAAGAAGCCAAGGCTGCTGCCGAAGCTCCGGCGGAAGAGGCTGCTCCTGAGGAAGCCACCGAAGCCGCTTCGGAAGGTGCTGCTGAAGACAAGGGCGAGTAATCGCGGCCATGTCGGACAAGCCCGTTACGCTGGCTGCCGTCACCGGTGCGCATGGCGTCGCGGGCGAAGTTCGCCTGAAGCTTTTCGGCGAGGGTGTCGATGCGCTCAAACCGCTCAGGAGCTTCAATGGGGGGACGCTGACCCTCCTCAAAATCCGCGGCGACAACAAGGGCGGTGCCATCGCACGTTTTGCCGAGGTCACGGATCGTACCTCGGCCGAGCAGCTGCGCGGCACCGCTCTTTCCGTTTCTCGCGAGGTCTTGCCGGACCTTGCCGAAGACGAATTCTATTTCTCCGACCTGATCGGCCTTTCCGTTGTCACCGGCAGGGGCGATACGGTGGGCCGCGTCTGCGCGGTCGAGAATTTCGGCGCCACCGATATTGTCGAGATCGAGAGACCCGACGGCACAACATTCATGGTTCCCTTGACGAAGCAGGCCGTGCCCACCTGGGATAGCGAAACGCTGACCGTGAACGCCGACTTCGTCGATTAACGGCGCAGGGGCGCCTTCTCCGATAAATGGTTGCGGATGGTTGTAGCGGCGACACCTGCCTGCCCCATCGCGTGACTGATCTGGTCCAGCCCGAGGACCACATCGCCCGCAGCGAAAAGCCCCGGCACGCTGGTTTCCAGGTGGTCGTCGACGAGGATGCAGTCACCATCGCTCACTTTCGCGCCGCATTTCATGGCCAGCCCCGAACGCACGACCGATCCGAGTGCGGGATAGATGCTGTCGAACGCCATCCGGCCATCCGCGGTATCGCAGGCGAGCCTGCCGTTCTCGATCGCGAAACCGCCGCACGGTCCCGCGACGCGGGCGATTCCCGCCGCGTCCAACATCGCTGAACACCGCTCCGACACGTCATGATCGCCGCCGGGCGAGATCAATGTGAGATCCTTCGTATAGGTTCGGAGGAACTGAGCCTCTGCGGTGCCATGGTCGCCGGTGCCGATCACCGCGACACGTCTGTCGGTGACTTCGTAGCCATCGCAAACCGGACAATAGCGGATCAGGCCGCGCGCCATCGCTTCGTCATGGAGTTGCTCGTCGATCCCCTCGGGCCGGTTGTTGACCACGCCCGTGGCCAGCAGAACGGTACGCGCGCGATACTCCTCTTCGTCGCAGTGGACGGTGAAATATTCGCCATCGCGCTCGAGGTCGCTCACCCGCCTCGGCTCGCGTAGGGCTCCGTATTTCGCGGCCTGCTCGCGCATCCGTTCGAGCAGTTCGTTGCCGTTGATGCCGTCGGGAAAGCCGGCGTGGTTGTGGCTTGTCGGGATCCAGCTTGCCCGGCTTGTGCCGCAATCGAACAGGCGGATATCGAGGTGATACCGTGCAAGATAGATCGCCGCTGTTAGCCCCGCCGGGCCTGCGCCCACGATGATGCAGTCGTCGATCTCCATGGCAGGGATACGCGCGGGATCGGAAAGGGTGCCAGGTAAGACAGCCAGTGGCTTGGTGCGGGTGGGCGAGGAAAAAACGCTGTTCGCAGAGCTCGATCTGACAGAGATAGAACGGGCTTTGCGTTGCTCGCGGGAGACAGCCAAGTCTCGTGGTCTGAGATATGCAAGCTGCGCATCGGCATGCGCGCCAAGCCTAGGGGATCGAAATGTTCGATAGTGCGGTTTTCCTGATCGGCGCATATGGCGCGATGGCGGCAGGGCTCAGCGCCACCGTAGCCAAGGTCTCCCCGACGATCGGTCCGCGCCTTCGCCACCTGTTTTCGGGTGCGGCCCCGCTGGCGGCAGTGCTCGCCGCGCGCCTTGAAGGGGCCAGCAGCGTCACGTTGGACGGCATGGACCTGTTTTCAGCGGGCGGACTGGTAATCATCGGTGTGGTCACGTCGAGTGTCGTCGGTAGATTCGTGCCGACGATTGATTCCACCGATCGCCGCCTGACCACTCGTTGATCGCCTTCTTCGTTGGGCCGGGATGGAATTGACCGCAGTCTGACGCTAGGTGGCGGCGCATGACTTTCGCCGCCACCATTCTCACGCTCTATCCCGAGATGTTCCCTGGCCCGCTGGGTATAAGCCTTGCCGGGCGCGCGCTGGAGCGGGGGATTGGTCGTGCGAGACGGTGCAAATCCGGGATTTCGCGAAGGACAAGCATCGCACGGTCGACGATACGCCCGCAGGGGCGGGGCGGGCATGGTGCTGAAGCCCGATGTGATTGGTGCGGCGCTCGCCAGCGTAGGCACGGGCAGGCCAATTCTCGCCATGACGCCGCGCGGGAAGCCGATCACGCAGGCACGCATTCGCGAAATCGCACAAGGTCCGGGCGTTGCCATCCTGTGCGGTCGGTTCGAAGGCTTCGACGAACGGATTTTCGAGGCCTATCCGCAGATCGAACAGGTCAGCCTGGCCGATATCGTCCTGTCGGGCGGAGAGACCGCCGCCTTGGCCATTCTCGATGCTTGCATTCGCCTGCTTCCCGGAGTAATGGGCGCGCCCGATAGCGGAGTCGAAGAGAGCTACGAAAACGGCCTCATCGAATATCCGCAATATACCCGACCTCAGGAATGGGAAGGGCGCACGATCCCTGAAGTGCTGCGATCGGGGGATCATGCGAAAATCGCTGCCTGGCGCAAGGCGAGGAGCGAGGAAGACACACGGTTACGCAGGCCGGACCTTTGGGAACGTTATAGTGACGTTCGGGACCGATCTGCCTCTGGCGCGCGGCGAAAAGATTAAGGATATGGTTCGATGAACCTCATTCAGCAGCTCGAAGCGGAAGCTATCGAGAACCTCGGGAAGGAAATTCCCGAATTCCGCGCCGGCGATACCGTGCGCGTTGGCGTCAAGGTTATCGAAGGTAGCCGTGAACGCGTCCAGAATTTCGAAGGCGTTGTCATTGCCCGCTCGAACCGTGGCATGGGCAGCAACTTCACCGTCCGCAAAATGAGCTTCGGCGAAGGCGTGGAGCGTGTGTTCCCCCTCTACTCGCCGATCATCGACAGCATCACCGTGGTTCGCCGCGGCATCGTGCGTCGCGCTAAGCTCTACTATCTGCGCGGCCGCACCGGCAAGCGTGCGCGTATCGCCGAACGTCGCGACAACGCGCCGAAGGCATAAGCGGCAAAGGCGGTTTATCAACCGAACAAGGGAAGGGGCGTGGCGGGATGACCGCCGCGCCCCTTTTCTTATGGCCTGCGATTGGGCATGCGGGTGGCAATGATGAAAGGGACCACACCCCCATGCGCCTTCTGCTTGCCGCCGCTCTTCTGCCTCTCGCCGCGCCCGCCCTTGCTGGCGACGATACGATGAGCGAGGGACCGGATCTCACCTTCGAGCGGGTCTTCGCCTCGCCCGGCCTCGACGGGCCGAGCCCGCGCAAGCCCAAGCTCTCTCCTGATGGCCGCTATCTCACCGTGCTGCGCAATCGCGAGGACGATCGCGAGCGCTACGATCTGTGGGCCTATGACCGCAGCGGCGGCACATGGGCGATGCTGGTCGATAGCGAGAAAATCGGTTCGGGCCGCGAACTGTCCGAAGACG
Source organism: Erythrobacter aureus (assembly GCF_003355455.1). Lineage (NCBI taxonomy): Bacteria > Pseudomonadati > Pseudomonadota > Alphaproteobacteria > Sphingomonadales > Erythrobacteraceae > Erythrobacter > Erythrobacter aureus. The sequence goes on along the minus strand of NZ_CP031357.1, from coordinate 2,256,195 downwards.
AGAAAATGCAGCGCGAACGCGCCCGCGTCGGCAATTTGCGCGGGATCATCGATTACGAATGGACCAGCAACGGCGAGGCGCTGCTCGTGCCGCTGGATGGCGATCTTTATCTCGCTGCGCTGACAGGTGATGTGGTGCGCGTCACTGATACCGAGGAAAGCGAACTCAACCCCGCGCTCAGCCCGCATGGAAACTACATCTCCTTCGTGCGCGACCGCCAGCTATGGGTCGGCCCGGTGACCGGCGAACATGCCCCGATCACGGCCAGGGAAGGCGAGACGATCCGCTGGGGCGAAGCTGAATTCGTCGCGCAGGAGGAGATGAGTCGGCACGACGGTTACTGGTGGAGCCCGGACGAGAACCGCATCGTCGTCCAGCGGACCGATGAAAGCATGGTCGGCGTGGTCACGCGCGCGGCCATTGGCGCGACCGGCACGAAGGTGTTCGACCAGCGATACCCGGTGGCGGGCAGCGCAAATGCCAAGGTCCAGCTCTATGTGATGGACCCCAACGGCCAGAACCGTGTCGAGGTCGATCTGCGCAGCAACCAGTCTGCGACCTATTACGACCCGAAAAACCCTGACGATTTCTATCTCGCCCGCGTCGATTGGGCGCCCGATGGCAGCGTGTTCTATGTCCAGCGGCAGAACCGCGAACAGACCTGGATGGACCTGCTCAAGGTCGATCCGGCCACCGGCGCGAGCGAGATCGTGGTTCAGGAAGAGGCGTCGCAGCAGCATGGCGGCGATGGCTACTGGATCAACCTGTCGGACAATTACCGCTTTCTGGACGATGGCGATCTTATCTGGTGGTCGGAGCGTGACGGCTTTGCCCATCTCTACCGCTATATGGGTGAAGAGGATTGGCGCGCATACAAGCAGATGACCAAGGGCCAGTATGTCGTCACCAAGCTTGTCGGGGTGGATCAGCAGACCAGCCGCCTGTTCTTCCTCGCCACAAGCGAGCAGGACCCGCTGGAACAGCATGTCTATGCCTATGATTTCGCGACGCAGGCCCCGACGATGCCACACCGCCTGACGGAGCCGGGCTTTACCCATTCGGCGACCATGGACAAGAAAGGCCAGACGCTGCTCGTCACCCGCTCGAACGACGATACGCCGCCGCAGATGTATCTCGCGGATCAGGAGGGCAAGCGGCTCGCCTGGGTGGAGGAGAACGCGCTCGACGCCGACCACCCCTATGCGCCTTATCTGGCCAGCCATCGGCCCACGCAATACGGCACGATCCCTGCAGAGGACGGAACGCCGCTGCATTGGGAAATGGTCACGCCGGAGATGGAGCCGGGCAAGCGCTATCCGGTCTATTTCTACCATTATGGCGGGCCGGGGCCGCAAATCGTCAATCGCGGCTGGAATGGTGCGCTGCGTCAGGCAATCGTCGACAAGGGCTATATCTGGTTCGCGCTCGACAATCGCGGCAGCGCCAATCGCGGTGTGGCGTTCGAACAGCCGATCTACCGCGCAATGGGCGGGGTCGAGGTGCGCGACCAAAAGGCGGGAGCGGAATATCTCAAGACGCTGCCCTTCGTCGATCCGGCCAAGATCGCTATCGATGGCTGGTCCTATGGCGGATACATGACGTTGAAGCAGCTCCAGGCGGATCCGGGGCTGTATGCAGCGGGCATTTCGGGCGCGCCGGTGACGAAGTGGGAACTCTACGACACGCACTACACCGAACGCTATATGGGCACGCCGCAGGCGGATGGCGGGGCCTATGAAGCCGCCAGCGCGATCCCCAATGCGGGGAAGATCACCGACCCGCTGCTGATTATTCACGGCATGGCGGACGACAATGTGGTGTTCGAGAACGCGACCGAGGTGATTTCCGCGATGCAGGAAGCCAATGTGCCGTTCGAAATGATGCTCTATCCGGGATATACGCACCGCGTGTCGGGCGAGAAGATCAGCCCGCATCGCTACAACACGGTGTTCCGCTTCCTCGAAGCGCACGGGGTAACGCCGCCCGAATAGGGCTTTACCCCACGCAATCGAATGTGCGCTTGCGGGCGCGCAGGTAATCGCTATCTCGGCGGCGCAGTTCTGTTGGAGATGGTGAATTGGGTTATCGTGTTGCCGTGGTCGGCGCGACGGGGAACGTCGGGCGCGAAATGATGATGGTGCTTGCCGAGCGCGAGTTTCCGATCGACGAGATCGCGGCGGTCGCGTCGAGCCGCTCGCATGGGTCGGAGGTTGAATTCGGCGATACCGGCAAGATGCTCAAATGCCAGAATATCGAGCATTTCGACTGGTCGGGCTGGGATATTGCGCTGTTTTCTGCGGGTAGCGGCCCGGCGAAAGAATATGCCCCCAAGGCGGCGGCTGCGGGTTGTGTGGTGATCGATAACAGCTCGCTTTACCGCATGGACCCGGACGTGCCCCTGATCGTGCCCGAGGTTAACCCGGATGCGATTCACGGCTATTCCAAGAAGAACATCATCGCCAATCCCAACTGCTCGACCGCGCAGCTGGTGGTGGCGCTAAAACCGTTGCACGATGTTGCGACCATCAAGCGCGTCGTCGTGTCTACCTACCAGTCGGTTTCCGGCGCGGGCAAGGCGGGCATGGACGAGCTGTTCGAGCAGAGCCGCAACATCTTTGTCGGCGATCCGGTCGACCCGGTGAAGTTCACCAAGCAGATCGCCTTCAACGTCATCCCGCATATCGACGTCTTCCTTGATGACGGCTCGACCAAGGAAGAATGGAAGATGGTGGTCGAAACCAAGAAGATCGTCGATCCCAAGATCAAGCTCGCCGCGACTTGCGTGCGCGTGCCGGTTTTCGTCGGCCATTCCGAGGCGGTCAGCATCGAGTTCGAGAACGAGATCTCGGCCGAACAGGCGCAGGATATCCTGCGCGAGGCGCCCGGCTGCATGCTCGTCGACAAGCGCGAGGACGGCGGATACATTACGCCGGTCGAAGCGGCCGGTGATAGCGCCACCTATATCAGCCGCGTGCGCGAAGACCCGACGGTCGAGAACGGCATCAACCTATGGTGCGTGTCCGACAATCTGCGCAAGGGCGCGGCATTGAACGCGGTCCAGATCGCGGAACTCCTCGGGCGCGAGTGCCTTAAGAAGGGATGATGCGAAAAAGTCTCTTACTCGTCCTCCCGCTGGTACTTGCCGCTTGTGGTGAGGCCCAACCCGCGCACGAGCCGGTCGAAGCCCCGACCGATGCGGTGGAGACTGCAAAGGTGTTCGTCGACGCCAATGGTCTCGGGCCGGCAGACGCCGAGCCGTTCCGCTTCGGCGCGGCGCGCGCGGATGTCGACGCGGCCATCGGCGAGGCACTTGGCATTGCCCCGGGCAAGTCGCGCAACGAAGAGTGCGGGGCCGGACCGATGGATTTCAGCCAGTTCGGCCCACTGCAGATCGCTTATATGGATGGCGAACTGCGCGGCTGGTTCCTGCGCGAAGGCGAGGGGGTAGCAACCTCCGACGGCATACAGCCCGGCACGACCAAGTTCGAAGGGCTCAGGCTCGAAAAACAGGTGCGCAAGCTCGATACAACGCTCGAGGGCGAGTTTGAATACACCACTGCGGACTTTGGCACCATCACCGGCTTTGCCGAGGATGGCGAGACCGTTACCGCGCTCCAGGCCGGTATAAGCTGCTTCTTCCGCTAGGCCGTCCTGTGCGTATAAGGGCGGCATGACCCTGTCCGCAGACCTCTATTTCAGCTTCCGCTCACCTTACAGCTTCCTTTCGGTCGGGCGCTACCGCGCGCTGGCCGAAGAGTACGATGTCGATATCGCGCTCAGGCCCGTCTATCCGCTCGCGATCCGCCAGCCCGATTTTTTCGAGCGCAACCATCCCAATTGGATGGCCTATACGATCCGCGACATGATGCGGGTGGCACAATACCACTCGATCGCCTTCGGCCCGCCGCGCCCCGACCCGATCGTTCAGGACCCGAACACCCGTGCGATCAGCGCCGAACAGCCCTATATCCGCCGGGTCACTCGGATGGGTCAGGCTGCTGCACGGCACGGCAAGGGCTTGGTCTTCGCGCATGAGGCGGGCAAGCTCATCTGGGGCGGTCAGGAGAACTGGCACGAGGGCGACCATCTTGCGGACGCCCTGTCCGCTGCCGGGCTCGATGCGGCGGAAGTCGTTGCCGAGGTCGAGGCGCAGGGGGAGGAACTCGACGCCGAGATCGCGGCCAATCAGGATGCGCTTGAAGCCGCCGGCCATTGGGGCGTTCCGACACTGGTATTCGAGGGCGAACCCTTCTTCGGTCAGGACCGCATCGAGATGGCGCAATGGCGGATGGAGCAGAAGGGGCTTGCGCCAAGGGATGGTGTGCGATGAAGGGCGAGCTGACCGGCGGCTGCCTGTGCGGCGCAGTACGCTATACCTTGCGCGAGGGCTTTCGGCTCAAGCCCTATGCCTGCCACTGCACCGACTGCCAGAGTCGGACGGGCAGCGCCTTTAGCGAGCATATGCTCTTCGCGCTCACCGACCTCGACATATCGGGCGATCTCGATACGGGCGAATACGATCAGCCCAGCGGAGCCCATTCGCGCATCCTCGGCTGCGCGACATGCAAGGCGCGAATCTATGCGGTGAACGACACTCGCGAGGGCTTCGCCAGCCTGCGCTGCGGCACGCTCGACGACAGCGCGTCGCTGGTTCCCGCGGCGCATCTGTGGGTGAAGAGCAAACAGCCGTGGATCGGCCTGCCCGCGGATGCGAGGGTCATGGACGCACAGCCGCAAACCACCGAGGAGTGGATCGAATTCGTGGGGATGGCATGAGCGGACCGGTGACCGAACAATTCGAAAGTTTCGACGGCACGCGTCTGGCCGTCCATCGGCACGGCAAAGGGCGACCGCTCGTCTTGCTCCATGGTCTGTTCTCCAGCGCGGCGATGAACTGGATCAAGTGGGGGCATCACGAAGCGATCGCGGCGCAGGGCTTCGAGGTGCTGATGCTCGACTTTCGTGTGCATGGCGAGAGCGAGGCTCCGCACGAGCCTGAGAGATATCCCACCAATGTCCTGGTACGCGATGTGGCAGCGCTGGTGGATCACTACGGACTCGACGAATACGATCTGGGCGGCTTTTCGCTCGGCGCGCGCACTTCGCTGCACGCGACCGCGCATGGCGTGCTCGAACCGAAGAACCTCGTCATTGGCGGGATGGGGACTGCAGGGCTGGGCGAATGGCATCGCCGTGCGGCCAAGTTCCGGCGCGTGATCGACGAGTTCGATACGATCCCGCGCGGCGATCCGGACTTCTTCTCGATGCAGTTCCTCAAGTCGCAGGGAGTCGACCGCGTGGCTGCTCGGCTGCTGCTCGATACCATGCCCGATCTCGACCTCGTATTGCTCGATGCGATCACCATGCCCACTCTGGTGGTCTGCGGCGATGAGGATCGCGACAATGGCTCGGCCGAGGAGCTCGCCGACCTGCTGCCGAATGCCGATTACGTCGAGGTCCCCGGTACGCATATGAGCAGCGTGACCAAGCCCGATCTGGGGCGGGCGATCGCACGTTGGCTTGGGGGGCAGACATGAGTGAACCGAAACCGAATTTGCGCTGGTGGCTGTGGGGTCTGGTGGCCTTCGCGATCGTCATCGTGCTGAGCATGGCGGTCATGCATCCGGAAAGCGTGACGTTGGGTGTTGCCGAACACCAGGCGGCGGGCAGCGCGGCGCGGGTGGACGAGATACAGGGGCAATGGCGCGAAGGTGGTGTTCGCACTCTCGCCATTATTGCGATGCTTGGCGATCTGGTTTTCATCGGCATCTATGGCTGGGGAAGCTGGCTGGCCGGGCGCAGCTTCATGGCGATGCGGGGTGCGGCAAGGATGCTAGGCATGCTGATCGCCATTTCGGCAATCACCTTTCTCGTCACCGACTATACCGAAACCATTCTTCAGGTGGTCCAGCTTCTCAGCGAACAGGGTTCGGACTGGATGGCTACGGTCGCGGCCACGGCCCGCCCGGTGAAGGTCGTCGCCTGGATCGCGACCTTCGGAGGTGTGCTGATGGCACTCGCCATTCGTCGATTTGGTGCGCCGCCTGCTTGATTAACCGGCCTGGCAGGTGCAATCCGGTAGCAGGTGAAACCACACGCTAGAACATCATCGAGAGGTCCTGCATGAAATTCGCATCCGTCGCCCTGTCCGCGCTCGCCATTTCGCTCGCCAGCCCCGCGCTCGCGAACCAACACGAGGCCCAGTCCGAGATGGCCAGTGCGTATCCCATGACTCCGCAGGGCGCCGCCGATTGGGTGGCTATGGTCGAAAAGGACATGTTCGATTTCTCGGTCGAATATGGCCGGGTTTTGTGGATCAATTCGACCTATATCATCCACGATAGCGACCAGCTTGCCGCCAAATACGGCGCGCAGGCGACCGAGAAGTCGGTCAAATATGCGAATGAGGCGGCGAAATATGCCCAGGTTGCGGGCCTGGATCCCGAAGTCGCGCGCAAGCTCGACATCCTGCGCAATGGCATCGTCATGCCCGCGCCGGTCCGCGATGGCGCTGCGACCGAGCTCAATGAAATCGCCACCAAGCTTGGCTCGGCCTATGGCAAGGGCAAGGGCACGCTCAATGGCGAGGAAATCAACGGCAGCGATATAGAGGCCGAGATGGGCAATCTCGACCGCACCCCGGCCGAACTGGCCGAGATGTGGACGAGCTGGCACGACAATGTCGGCGCGCCGATGCGCGATGATTACCAGCGCATGATCGCCATTGCCGGCGAAGGTGCAGCCGAGCTCGGGTATGATGACCTCGGCGCGATGTGGCGATCGAATTACGATATGTCGCCCGACCAGTTCGCTGCCGAGACCGAACGCATGTGGCAGGAAGTAAAGCCGCTTTACATGGCGCTGCACACCTATGTCCGCAGCAAGCTCAACGCAAAATATGGCGACGAGGTGCAACCCGCCACTGGTCCTATCCGTGCCGACCTGCTCGGCAATATGTGGGCGCAGGAATGGGGCAATATCTACCCGCTCGTCGCTCCGGCGGGCGCAGGCGATATCGGCTACGACCTCACTGAGCTGATCGAGCAGAAGGATCTCGACGAGGTCGAGATGGTCCGCGTGGGCGAACAGTTCTTCTCCTCATTGGGCTTCGAACCGCTGCCCGAGACCTTTTGGCAGCGCAGCCAGTTCACCAAGCCGCAGGACCGCGAAGTGGTCTGCCATGCCAGTGCCTGGGACGTCGACAATGTCGACGATCTGCGCATCAAGATGTGCATCAAGCGCAATGCGGACGACTTCAAGGTCATCCACCACGAACTTGGCCACAACTACTACCAGCGTGCCTACAACCAGCAGGACTATTTGCATCTGAACGGCGCGAATGACGGTTTTCACGAGGCTATCGGCGACATGATCGCGCTTTCGATCACGCCCGAATATCTCGTGCAGATCGACATGCTCGACCGCGCCGACGTGCCGAGCGCCGACAAGGACATCGGCCTGCTGCTGCGCGAGGCGATGGACAAGATCGCCTTCCTGCCATTCGGCCTTCTGGTCGACCGTTATCGCTGGGAGCTGTTCAACGGCTCGATCCCGACTAATGAGCTCAACAAGGGCTGGAACGACCTGCGCCTGCAATACCAGGGGATCGTTCCGCCGGTGGAGCGCGACGAGACCAAGTTCGATGCGGGCGCGAAGTATCACATCCCGGGCAATGTGCCTTACACGCGCTACTTTCTCGCGCGAATCCTGCAGTTCCAGTTCTTCAAGGCCGCTTGCGACCAGGCAGGTTGGGAAGGGCCGCTGCATCGCTGCTCGTTCTACGGCAACGAAGAAGTCGGCAAGAACCTCAATGCCATGCTCGAAATGGGCGCCAGCAAGCCGTGGCCCGACGCGCTCGAAGCCTTCACCGGCGAACGCCAGATGAGCGGCAAGGCGATGGCGGAGTACTTTGCCCCGCTGAAGGCATGGCTCGACGAGCAGAACGCCGGAAAGACCGAAGGGTGGTAAGCCGCTTCACCCTGGCCTTCGCTTTCCCGCTGGCGGTCGCCTGTGCGCCCGTCGACGGGGAGGGGGAGGCAGCCGCGCCGCGCGTGGCCAGCGATGTCGAAGGCGCGCTGTTCGTGGCCGGCAAGTTCGGCAGTACGCTGTCGAAGGTCGACCTCGCCTCCGGTGAGCAAGTCGTCAGCGTCGATAGCTGTGCCAATCCGCACGAATTGGCCACTTCGCCCGACGATCTGCATGTCGCGCTCGCCTGCTATGGCGGGCAGACGGTGGACATCTTCCGGACCGCAGATCTGGTCAAGGTTGCCAGTATCGACCTTGGTGCGAATGCGCGTCCGCACGGGATTGTCTGGCATGCCAATGGCGATCTTTACGCTACGGCCGAGGGCCGCCAGTCGGTTTTCTGGATCCGCGATCCGCTGGAACAGGCAGAGGTCTTCGAAAGCGGCACGGGCAAGGAAGGCAGCCATATGCTTGCCGTCGCGCCCAGCGGAAACCACGCCTGGACGACCGATCTCGGCAGCAAGACTGTGACGCGGGTCGATCTCAAGACCCGCCGCGCACCCGCATCGGTCGAAGTTGGCGAGGAGCCGGAAGGCATCTGGCTTTCCGATGACGGCGAAACGCTATGGGTTTCGGCGCGCGGATCGAATGCCGCCTTCAAGCTCGACCCCCAGACGCTGGAGGTGCGGCAGCGGATCGAGACCGGGAATTTCCCGCTACGGATCACGCTGCGCCCGCAGGGTGACTATGCGGTCACCTCGGATCTTGCCGATGGTGGGCTGACGGTAATCGACACGCAAAGCGGCGATGTGGTGCGCAGCATCGCGGTTTCCTCTCCCGCGCAGGCCGAGGCACGGACGCAGGTGACGATCCTGTTCTCACCAGATGGCGAGCGTATCTATGTCGCCGAAACCCGCAACGACACGATTGCCGAGGTCGATTTCGCTACAGGAAAGGTGCTGCGCCGCCTGCCTGGCACGGGTGGCGGCGACGGGATCGCGATCATCGAATGAATAAGAAATACAAGGAACTGCCGGTCGTCGGCTGGCGCGAACTGGTGCATCTACCCGAGCTCGGCCTCCACGCGGTCCCGGCCAAGATCGATACCGGTGCGAGGACCTCTTCGCTCCATGGCGAAGTGATCGAGGAATTCGAACGCGATGGCGAGAAATACGTGCGCTTCGCGGTTGATTTCGACCAGCAGCATGTGCGCCAGGTGTGCGAGGCGGTGCATGTCGACGTGCGCGGAATCACCAGTTCGAATGGCAAGACCCAATATCGCTACGTTATCAAAACCCCGCTCACGATCGGCGGGGTCGAATTCCGTGCCGAAATCAGCCTGGCCGATCGCAGCGACATGAAATTCCCCATGCTGATCGGCCGTTCGTCGCTGCGCCGCCGATTTGTCGTGGACAGCGGCTATTCGTGGTTGCAGACGCCCGAACTGGACCCCGTCAAAGGGCACAAGCCCTGAGGAGCGCATAATGAAAATCGCCATGTTGGCGCGCAATCCGAACCTCTATTCGCACCAGCGACTGAAAGAGGCGGCGGAAAAGCGTGGCCACGAGCTCGATATCCTGAATACCACGCGCTGCACCGTCCACATCGCTAGCCATCGTCCCGAGGTTTACTATAATGGTGAGGCATGCGTGGGCTACGATGCGGTGATCCCGCGTATCGGGGCGAGTATCACGAATTACGGCCTCGCGATTCTGCGTCAGTTCGAGATGCGCGGTTGTTGGCCGCTCAATGAAAGCGTCGCAATCGGGCGCAGCCGCGACAAGCTGCGCAGCATGCAAATTCTCGCCAAGCACGGTCTCGGCCTGCCGCTGACGGCCTATGCCAACGACCCAAAGCAAGCCGAAGAGATCATACGGGCGGTCAAGGGGCCACCCGTGGTGATAAAATTGCTCGAAGGCACGCAGGGTATCGGCGTTGTGCTTGCCGAGACCCTGAGCAGCGCGAAGTCTGTGATCGAAGCTTTCCGTGGGGCCAACGTTAACATCCTCGTGCAGGAATTCATCAAGGAAGCCGGCGGTACCGATATCCGCGCATTGGTGATCGGCGGCAAGGTCGTCGCGGCGATGAAACGCACCGGTGCGGCCGACGATTTCCGCAGCAACCTGCATCGCGGGGGCAGTGCTCAGCTTATCAAGATTACACCCGAGGAACGCTCAACCGCCGTCCGCGCGGCCAAGCACATGGGCCTGAACGTCTGCGGCGTCGACATGCTACGAAGCAATCACGGACCGGTGATCATGGAGGTGAACTCTTCGCCCGGTCTCGAAGGGATCGAGAAAGCGACCGGCAAGGATATCGCCGGGATGATTATCGAGTTTATCGAGAAAAGCGCCAAGGATGGCAGGACGAAGACAAGGGGGAGGGGCTAGCTCTCCAGATCGCGTACCATGATGCGATAGGATAGCTGAAGTTCGCCGATCGCGAACGTGTCTTGGCCGATATCACGCCACCCAATGTGCTCATAAAAACCACGGGCTTGCGCGTTGCCCTCGTGCACACTTAGCCAAAGCCTGTCGCATAATTGTCGACGCGCCTCGTCCTCGATAATTTTGACCAATGCTCTGCCCACGCCGCCACCGATCTCCGTGCTGTCGACGTAGATTTTCTGTAGCTGTCCTATACGCCGACCCCTGCACAGTGGATGGCTCGAACGCAGTTTGAGCTTGGCATACCCGATTAGCTTCTCGTCGATCAAAGCAAGCCAATATTTGTTGTTCGGCTTCAGCAGGCTCTTTGCGATTTTGTTTAGAGTGAAGGTCTGTTCGAGATATCTTTCCAGCGTTTCGTCATGGTCTTGGAACAGGTGAGCGAATGCTTGTTTGAACGTCGCTCGACCAAGACTGGCAAGCGCGGAAGCGTGATCTACCATTGCGAGTCGAATAATGAGTGCATTGGTCATTATTCGGTTCTGGGAGGATGCCAGATCGACCGCATCCCGCTGCTTGCGCTCAAACTATCGAGACTACCTGAACGGCGGCTCATTGAAGGCGCGCAGTTTCCGGCTGTGCAAGCGCGGCCCCTCGTCGCGGAGCAAGCGACAGGCGGTCACGCCGATCTGGAGGTGGGCGGCAATTGCTTCCTCGTAAAAGGCGTTGGCCTGGCCGGGCAGCTTGATTTCGCCGTGCAGCGGCTTGTCCGATACGCACAAGAGCGTGCCGTAGGGCACGCGGAAGCGATAGCCCTGCCCCGCGATCGTGGCGCTTTCCATGTCGACCCCAACTGCCCGGCTAAGGCTCATGCGATGGGCCGAGTTTGTGTAGCGCAGTTCCCAGTTGCGGTCGTCCGTGGTGACAACGGTGCCGGTACGCATGCGCTTCTTGAGGTCCGCGCCATGTTCGCCCGAGACCTCTTCCGCCGCGCCGGCGAGGGCCTGCTGGACCTCGGCAATAGCGGGCAGGGGAATTTCGGGTGGCAGGACGGGATCGAGCACATGGTCGTCGCGCAGGTAGGCATGGGCGAGCACATAGTCGCCGATCTTCTGGCTGGGACGCAGACCGCCGCAGTGACCGATCATCAGCCAGGCTTCTGGTCGCAGCACGGCAAGGTGGTCGCAGATGGTCTTCGCATTGGACGGACCGACGCCGATATTGACCAGCGTGATGCCTTCCCTGTTCGGACCGATGAGATGGTAGGCGGGCATTTGGTGCCGCCGCCATGCGGTATCGGAGAGTTGCGCGCGGGCATTGTCGGTCTTCTCGTTCAGCATCAATCCGCCTGCACCAGCCAGTGCGGTGTAGCCATTCGAACCGAGCTGGGACCCGGCCCAGTCCACGAATTCATCGACATAGCGGTGGTAGTTGGTGAACAGAATGAAGCGCTGGAAATGCTCTGTGCTCGTGCCGGTATAATGCGCCAGCCGCGCCAAGCTGAAATCCGTGCGCAGCCCGTCGAACAAAGAGAGAGGGATCGGGTCCTCCGCATTTTCGAGCACGATGCCGTCGGCCAGCTCGTCTCCGATATCCGCCAGTTCGGTCGAGGGAAAGTGCCGCGCGATCAGGTTGGGATCGACTCCCACCAATTCGGCACCGGCTTCGCCGTCGAGCACGTAGGGAAAGGGAATTTCCTGCTGAGACGAGCCCACTTCGACTTCGATTTCGTAATTCTCGGAAATCAGCTCGAGCTGTTCGCGCAGATAGTCGCGAAACAGGGCCGGGCGCGTTACGGTGGTCGTATAGAGGCCTGGTGCATTCAAGCGGCCAAAGGCGCGATTGCGATCCTCGGGCTGATCGCCGCCACGGAAACGCAGACGCAGCTCGGGATAGGCGTAGCTTCCATCCTTGCGGCGCTCTGGTGCGGGAAGCGCGCGTTCGCGCCCGAAGGCGATAACGTCATCGCGCAACCTTTCGACTGCCGCGTCATAAATTGTCTCGATCCGGTCGAGTGTCTGTTCGATGGTTTCCATGGGCGGTTTTCTTGCCTCTTGTTGTTTTCCGATTGGTGTCACGCCAACAGATAGTGATTGCGGGCGCTTCTTACAAAAAGGGCGCGGAAGCCGAAGCCGCCGCGCCCTTTCATATTGCTGGATGCGAAGATCGGCCTCAGGCGTTCTCTTCGTTCTCGTCCGTAGCGGTGTCGGCACCCTCTTCGAGCATGTCCTCGGGGATTTCGCCGGGCTCGAGGGTCGGGTCGATACGGGCTGCATCGGCCTGCTCTTCGATCTCGCGCTGTTCGTCCTCGAACATCTGCGCCATCACGTCGATGCCTTGGCTCTGGAGTTCGGCTTCGTCGTCCGAACGGGCGACATTGGCCTTGATCGTCACCGAGACCTCGGGGTGGAGGTCGATGCGGACTTCATGCATGCCGATCGTCTTGATCGGATCACCCATGATGACCTGCTTCTTGTCGATGTCGTGGCCTTTGTCGCCGAGCGAGGCAGCGATGTCGCGCACGTTGACCGAGCCGTAGAGCTGGCCGGTGTTCGATGCGGCACGGATCAGGACGATTTCTTCGCCATTGACCTTTTCGCCAGCCTTTTCGGCTTCGGTGCGACGTTCCGCGTTTTCCTTTTCCAGGCGGTCGCGGTTCGCTTCGAAGACCTTCTTGTTGGCTTCGTTAGCGCGGAGAGCCTTCTTCTGCGGAAGCAGGAAGTTGCGGGCATAGCCGTCCTTCACAGTGACGACGTCACCGATCGAGCCGAGCTTTTCGATCCTTTGAAGGAGAATGATATCCATGGATTTTCCCCTTACTTCACGATGTACGGCAGCAGGCCGATGTGACGCGCGCGCTTGATAGCCTTGGCCAGTTCACGCTGCTTCTTCGCGCTGACGGCGGTGATGCGGCTGGGAACGATCTTACCCCGTTCGGACATGAAGCCCTGAAGGAGACGGACGTCCTTATAGTCGATCTTGGGAGCGTTCTTGGCCGAAAACGGGCAAGACTTGCGGCGGCGGAAAAACGGACGGGCCATCAGTTACGCTCCTCGCGGTCGCGGCGCTTCTTCGCATCGCGCTCGTTCTTGCGCATCATCACGCTGGGACCTTCCTCGTGCTCTTCGACACGGATGGTCATGTAGCGGATGACGTCTTCGTTGATACGGGTCTGGCGTTCGAGCTCTTCCACGACGGCGCCGGGGCCTTCGATGTTGAGCATGACGAAATGCGCCTTGCGGTTGCGGTCGATCTTGTAGGCGAGGTTCTTGAGGCCCCAGGTCTCCGTCTTGGTGACCTTGCCTTCGTTCTTCTCGACAATCTCGGTGGCGGTGGCGGCGAGTTGGTCGACCTGAGCTTGGCTCAGATCCTGTCGCGCCAAGAAAACATGCTCGTAGAGAGCCATGCCCTTGTCCTTTCACTTCATGGCCGATCGCTGGCTTGTCCGCGGGATTGCGGGGCCCCTCCGGCTTTCTTCGAATCCCTCGGATGTCCAAGGGATGCGCGCACATAGCGGTATTGGCGGAGATTGCAAGGCAAGTTGGGGGCTTGGCAGCGCGGAACGGGGCGGGCAGGGGCGCATTGGGTGTGAAACGAAGGAGTGCCTCTATTGCCTGGTGGACTTGTAGCCCTGCTCGACGACGTCTCGATCATCGCCCGCGCGGCGGCGGCATCGGTAGACGACATTTCCGTTGCCGCCAGCAAGGCCGGTTCCAAAACGGCCGGTGTGGTGATCGACGATGCGGCGGTCACGCCCAGCTATGTCACGGGCCTGTCCCCGGCGCGCGAATTGCCGATCATCTGGAACATCACCAAGGGCAGCTTGAAAAACAAGCTTATCATCCTGCTGCCCGGCGCGCTGTTGCTGAGCTGGCTGCTACCGAGCGCGATCATTTTCATCCTTATGCTGGGCGGGGCCTATCTTTCTTACGAGGGCGCCGAGAAGGTGATGGAAAAGCTGGGCGGCCAGAAGCACGGCAAAACGGTCGACGACAAGATCGACGATCCCGTAGCCTTCGAGAAACAGCGCATATCAGGCGCGATCCGTACCGATCTCATCCTGTCCGCCGAAATCATGGCGATCACGCTGAACGAAGTCGCCTCGGAAGACTTCATCGTTCGAGCCGGCGTGCTTGCGGTCGTCGGTATTGGTGTGACCTTCGCGGTCTATGGGGCGGTCGCCCTGATTGTGAAACTCGACGATATCGGCTTGCATCTGCGCGAGAAGGCTTCTGCTACCGCGCAGGCATTCGGAAATTTCCTCGTTAATTCGGTGCCATATCTGCTGATCTTCCTTTCGTTTATTGGAACGATTGCGATGCTGTGGGTCGGTGGCGGGATTATTCTGCACGGGACTCACGAGCTGGGCTTCGATGGCCTCTACGATATCGCCCATGGGGCCGAATATGCGGTGAAGTCTGCCACAGGCGCCATGTCGGGCTTTCTCGGTTGGCTCACATATGCTGCCTTTTCCGCACTCGTGGGCCTCGCACTTGGCTTCGTAATTGCGATTCTGTTGCACAAGGTCCTCAAGGTGGGGAATACGCACGGTCATGGCTGACGGGCCGATCCTTTATACCTGCGCCGGGTCGCGCGGTCTTCGCGCGACTTGGGCAGCCGAGGAGGCGGGCACGGATATCGAGCTGAAGCTCCTGCCGTTTCCTCCGCGCTATCAGGCCCCGGAATATCTCGAGTTGAACCCGCTCGGGACAGTGCCGATGCTGGTGGACGGCGCGGTGACGATGACCGAGAGCTGTGCGATTGCGCACTACCTCGCGGTCAAGGGCAGCGACCCTTCGCTCGTGGTGACGCCCGACGAGGTCGACTTCGGCGCCTATCTCGATTTCACCTATCATGCCGATGCAACGATAACTTTCCCGCAGACGGTCTTCATGCGCTTCGCCCTGTTCGAGAAGGACAAAGGCTGGAGCGAAGCGGGGGAGGCCTATGCGAGATGGTTCTGGAAACGACTGGTGAAGCTCGAACGGCGGCTCGAAACACGCGAGTTTCTATGCGCCGATCGCTTCACCGTGGCGGACATCTGCTGCGGCTATGCACTTATTCTTGCCGCAAAGGCCGGGCTCGACGAAGGCGTGCCGCAATCGCTGAAAGACTACCGCGATAGACTCGTTGCCCGTGAAGGCTATCGCCGGGCTGTGGACCGGGAGTCCGCCGGCCCGTCCGCGATTTAGGGAAGCTTGGCGAGCAGCTCGCGCGCGAAGCTACTCAACGTATCGTCGCGTGCCCCCATGATGACGATGCGGTCGCCGGGCCGGGCAATGTCGGCGAGCCGGTCGCCCGCTGCCTTGCGAGTGGGGACATATTCCGCTTGTCCGCCAACATCCTCGATCAGCCGCACAATCCGTTCGCTGCCTTCGCTGCGATCGACCGTGCCGCCGAAATAGACCGGGTCGCACAAAATCACGCGATCGCCATTGCCCAACTCGTGCGCGAAAGTCTCGGCGAGTTCGTCGCCCATCTGGCGCAGCGGCCCGTAGCCATGTGGCTGGAAGAAGGCGAGCACGCGGCCGGGGTGGGCCTTCAGCGTGCGCAGCGTCGCGGCGCATTTCTCGGGGTTGTGCCCGAAATCGTCGATCACCGTGATGGCTGAGACACTGGTGCCGACCACGTCGAAACGCCGCGCCAGACCTTCGAACCCGGCCAGCGCCTCGACTGCCTTTTCTACCGGGATACCGGCCGCAGCCGCACCCGCAATGGCGGCCAGCGCGTTCGACAAATTGTGTCGTCCTGGCAGCTTGAGCGTGAGAGCGTGTTCGCTGCCGTCGTGCCGATCGATCACGAGCGCGGCCTGCCGCATCGGACCTTCCGCGATCGATCCCGGCACGATGCCGATCTGCGCCTTTTCCTGCTCGATTCCGAAAGTGATGACCTCTTTTGCACGGGGCAAAAGTGCGAGCGCTTCGGCATCGTCGGCATTGATTACGCCAATGCGGCTGCGCGCCAGATAGTCGCCGAAGAGTTGGCGCAGTTCCTCCATGCTTTTGTGATCGAGGCTGACATTGAGCAGCACGCCCACGGCAGGGCGATAAAGCGCGATCGAGCCGTCGCTTTCGTCGACTTCGCTGACATACAGGCTCCGACCGCCGACCACGGCGCTGGCATACGGCCGCTCGGGCGAGACGAAGTTCTTCATCACCGCTCCGTTCATGATCGTCGGCTCGCGTCCGCAAGCGTGCAAAATCCAGCCTAGCATGCCGGTAACGGTGGACTTGCCACTGGTGCCCGCGACGGCAAGCCCCGCGCCGCTGGTGTTGAACAGGATCGAGTTCAGTTCGGCGCGGCTGAGCCGTAAGCAATCGAGCTCCCTCGCGCGCTGAACTTCGGGCACGGTGTCCTCGACCGCGGCGCTGGCGACGAGGATCTGCTCGCCCGAAACGATGCCGCTGCCATCTTGCGGGTGGAGCGTGAAGCCCTGCTGTTCCAGCGCGCCGAATTTCTCAGGTGTGCGGCCCTGATCGCGGCTGCGGTCCGACCCTTCGACCGTGCAGCCGCGGCCTTTCAATATCTGTGCCAGCGGCAGCATTCCCGATCCGCCGATGCCGCAAAAGAAAAACGGGCGGGCGAACAATTCGTCTGGAGTGGGCATATCGCTCATGTCGGTGCAGCTATTGAGTTGTGCCGGGCGATACAAGCGCGCTAGCAGGCGCAGATGGTCAAAATTGCGATCTGTGCCCCCGGAAAACCGCTGAAGCGCGAACGGTCCGATGCGTTGAAAGCTCTTGTGGCGCGACGCAGGGATGTCTCGCTCCACTTCCATGAGCAGTGTTTCCTGGAAGAAGGGCACTTTGCCGGTAGCGACCAGGTACGCCTGGCGGCGCTGCTGGAGTGTGCCAACGATCCCGGTTTCGATGCGGTATGGTTTGCCATGGGCGGCTATGGTTCGAACCGCATCGCCGCGCAGGCGGTGGCGCAGATGAACGGGGCCGCGCGGACCAAATCCTATCTCGGCTATTCGGACACAGGGTTCCTGCTCGGCGCGCTCTATCGGCACGGGATCGGGCGTGTGGCGCATGGGCCGCTGGCGGGCGATATCCGGCGCGAGGGTGGAGCGGAAGCGATCGCGCGCGCGCTCGACTGGTTGAAAGGCAAGGATAACGGTCTCGAGCCCGGTCTCGACGGGCGTCCTGCCGCGGCTTTCAACCTGACCACGCTCGCCATGCTGGTCGGCACCGACCTGGCGCCGGATCTTTCCGGCCATGTGGTCATGGTCGAGGAAGTGGCCGAGCATCTTTACGCCATCGACCGCCTGTTCTTCCACGTCACTCAACACCTCCGGAGTATCGCCGGACTGAGGCTCGGGCGGATCAGCGAAGTGCCGGAAAACGACCGGCCCTTCGGCAGAGACGAAGTCGCCATCGTGCGGGATTGGTGCGCGCGCAGCGGCATTCCCTACCTCGGCCGGGCCGATATCGGGCACGACGCTGCCAACAGGATTGTCCCCTTCGGGCTTGAGGCGCGCGCGGCACACGCCTAGGCGCGGCTCCGCAAGGAGAGAATAATGACTGCATTCATCTTCCCCGGACAAGGCAGCCAGAAGGTTGGCATGGGCGCTGAGCTTGCCGAAGCCAGCGCATATGCTCGCGAAGTTTTCGAAGAGGTCGACGAGGCGCTCAAACAAAAACTGTCGGCCCTGATGAAAGACGGGCCGGAAAGCGAACTGACCATGACGGCCAACGCGCAACCCGCGATCATGGCCAATTCGGTCGCAACGGCACGTGTGCTGGAAAAGGAATTCGGCCTCAGCCTGGCCGACAAGGCGGACTGCGTCGCGGGCCATTCGCTCGGCGAGTACAGTGCATTATGCGCTGCCGGCGCTTTCTCGCTGACCGACACGGCAAAGCTGCTGCGTCTGCGCGGCATTGCAATGCAGGATGCCGTTCCGATCGGCGTCGGCGCCATGGCCGCGCTGCTGGGTGCCGATATCGACAAGGCGACCGCTCTCGCCGAAGCGGCCGCGCAAGGTCAGGTGTGTGAAGTCGCCAATGATAACGACCCGACACAAGTCGTCATCTCGGGCCATGCCGAGGCGATCGACCGCGCGATAGAAATGGCGAAGGAGCATGGCATTAAGCGTGGGATAAAGTTGCCCGTCTCGGCCCCGTTCCACTGCTCGTTGATGGGACCGGCCGCGCTGAGGATGAAGAACGCGCTGGCCGAAATGCCGCCGCAAGCCTTCACCGTTCCGATCTTCGCCAACGTCAGCGCCGCGCGGGTGACCGATCCGGCGGAAGAACAGGGCCTGTTGGTCGAGCAGATCACCGGGCGCGTGCGGTGGCGTGAAAGCGTGCTTGCCATGCGCGAGGCAGGGGTTGAACGTTTCGTCGAGCTGGGCGGGAAAGTGCTCGGCCCGATGGTTGGTCGCATCGATAAAGGGGCGACTACCGTCAGCCTCGTCACCATGGAAGATCTCGAGAATTTCGCGAAGGAGAACGCGTGATGTTCAGTCTCGAAGGCAAAACCGCCCTCGTTACCGGTGCCAGTGGCGGGATCGGTTCGTCGATCGCCTATGCGTTGGCCAGGCAGGGCGCCCGGCTCGCATTGTCGGGTTCGAACGGCGACAAACTGCGCGCCTTCCGCGAGCAGCTCAATGACGAGTTCGGTCACGACCATGTCGAGATCACTTGCGACCTGTCGAACCCCGAGCAGGTCGAGGAACTGATCCCGGCCACCGTCGATACGCTCGGCAGCATGAATATCCTCGTCAACAATGCAGGGATCACGCGCGACAATCTCGCCATGCGGATGAAAGACGAGGAATGGGACGATGTGATCCGCATCAACCTCGAAGCCAGCTTTCGCCTGATGCGTGCCAGCGCGCGGCCGATGATGAAGGCCAGGGGCGGGCGGATCATCTCCATCACCAGCATTGTCGGCCATACGGGCAACCCCGGCCAGATGAACTACACTGCCGCCAAGGGCGGCCTCACCGCGATGTCGAAAAGCCTCGCGCAGGAGCTTGCCAGCCGCAACATAACCGTCAACTGCGTCGCCCCCGGTTTCATCCGCACCGCGATGACCGATGCGCTGACCGACGACCAGAAGGCCGCAATCAATGGACGCATTCCGATGGGCCGTATGGGCGAGGGCGAGGAAATCGGTGCAGCCGTGACCTACCTCGCCAGCGACGAAGCGGCCTATATCACGGGCCAGACGCTACATGTGAATGGCGGCATGGCGATGATAGGGTAGGGGAAGAGCGCTCTTCGTCTCGTGCGTGAAGCGCCTCCGCGCTTGCATCGGCAGTTCCGTACCGCTCCCCCTCCCGACGCCCCACGGGAATATCCTCAATGCATGGTCGAGAGGGAGAGCGGGACGGAAGGGCAAGGTCAGGACGGGTGTTCTGATCCCACTCGACAAAAACCTCCATACTTTTCCCCAAGGAATCCGCCCAGCGCGGCGCGCGGTCTTGCTCCCGATGCAACCCCCGCTAGGGTGACTGTCCGTATTCCGGCGCTGGTGGGGCGATTCCGGCCCTCTCGGTGCCCAAAAGGGATGAAAGTAGGACCATGAAGGCCACCATCGAACGCGCGACGCTGCTGCGTTGTCTCAGCCACGTGCAGTCGGTCGTAGAACGCCGCAACACGATTCCCATCCTTTCCAACGTGCTGATCGAGGCCGAGGGCGACAATTCGCTCAAGGTCATGGCGACCGATCTCGATTTGCAGGTTGTCGAACATATGGATGCCAGTGTCGACAGCGCGGGTTCGATCACAGTCTCGGCACACTTGCTGTTCGACATCGCGCGCAAGCTGCCCGAAGGGTCGCAGGTGAGCCTGGAGGCGGCCGAAAACCGTATGGCGGTAAAGGCAGGGCGAAGCCGTTTCTCGCTGCCCACGCTGCCGCGGGACGATTTTCCGGTGATCGTGGAAGGCGATCTGCCAACCAGTTTCGAGCTTCCCGCCAGGACGCTCGCCGAACTAATCGATCGCACGCGGTTTGCGATTTCCACGGAGGAGACGCGATACTATCTCAATGGTATCTTCTTCCACGTCTCGGACGAGGCCGAGCCGGTGTTGAAGGCTGCCGCGACGGATGGCCACCGCCTCGCACGCTTCACCCTGCCGCGTCCGGAGGGCGCCGAAGGCATGCCCGACGTGATCGTTCCGCGCAAAGCCGTGGCCGAATTGCGCAAGCTGCTCGAAGAAGCGATGGACGGCAACGTGCAGATCGACCTTTCGGCCAGCAAGGTCCGCTTCACTCTCGGCGGCGAAGGTGGCGTGGTGCTCACCAGCAAGCTTATCGACGGCACGTTCCCCGACTATTCACGAGTGATCCCAACGGGTAACGACAAGCTCCTCAAGCTCGATCCGAAGAGCTTCCATGAGGGTGTCGACCGTGTGGCGACCATTGCCACCGAAAAGACCCGTGCGGTCAAGATGGGGCTGGACAAGGACAAGGTAACACTCACCGTTACTTCGCCCGATAATGGCACCGCGACCGAAGAAGTCCCCGCCGAATATGCGGCGGACGGGTTCGAGATCGGCTTCAACGCGGCCTATCTGAAGGACATCCTCGGGCAGATCGATAGCGACAATGTCGAAATACACCTGGCCGATGCTGGCGCGCCTACGCTGATCCGCAAGGATGAGAATTCGCCCGCGCTCTATGTCCTGATGCCGATGCGGGTGTAAGCGCTCGCATTGATCGATCGCTGACGCTAGCGTCTTCTTCCGAAGAGGAGATGCGAATGCAGCAGGTACATGTCCGTAAGGATAGCATCGGCGAAGCCGAACTCGTCGAGTGCGAGCAGGGCGCGCTGGCGGAAAATGCTATCCGGCTCGAAGTAGAGAGCTTTTCGGTCACGGCGAACAATGTGACCTATGCGGCGGTCGGCGACGGTTTCGGGTACTGGAATTTTTCCCGGCGCTCGACGGCAAAGGCATCGTACCCATGTGGGGGCATGCCCGCGTGATCGAGAGCAACCATCCCGATATTGCCGTGGGCGAGCGGATCTATGGCTATCTGCCTATGGCCAGCCATCTCGATGTGGTGCCGGGCAAGGTGACGGCCAGCGGGTTCACCGATATGGCCGAACATCGCCAGCCGATGAGCCCGATTTACAATCAGTATTCGCGCCTGGCGGCCGATCCCGAGCACGATCCCGCACGCGAAGGCGAGCGGATGATCTTCGGCCCGCTGTTCAAGACTGGTTTCCTGATCGAGTATTTCCTGCGTTCCGAGCATTGGTTCGGTGCGACGCAGCTTATCCTCACCAGCGCTTCGTCCAAGACCGCCATGGGTCTAGCGAGCGTCGCCAGGCATCGTTCGCCGGATGTAAAACGTATCGGGCTGACTTCGGCAGGCAATGTCCGCTTCGTCGAGGAAAGCGGGCTTTACGACCAGGTGCTCTCCTACGAAGCGGTGGACAGCATTGTTGCCGAGCCCAGCGTATCGGTCGATTTCGCCGGCAATGCTTCGCTCCTTCGCGCTATTCACCAGCACTTCGGCGCGGCCCTGAAATATTCGTGCCTCGTCGGCGTCACGCATATCGAGGAGCGAGGCGAGGGGCTCGATGGGATTTCCGGCCCTACACCGACACTGTTCTTCGCGCCCGACCATGCAGTGGCGCTGTTCAAGAATGTCGGCCCCGAAGAAACGGGGCGGCAGATCGCGCAAAGCTGGCGCGCTTTCCGCGCCGATGTGGGGAACAGCGTGACGATCTCCCGCCATGCGGGTCTCGCCGCGGCGCGGGACGCCTTCGTCCAAATGGTCGGGGGCAAGGTCGATCCCGCCAGGGGCATCGTGATCGAGCCTTAGACTATTCCGATTTCGGGGGAGTTCCGTCGGCTGCGTTCGTTGGTCGATGAAGCACCGCGTGTGGCAGGTGCGGCAGAGGGCGCGTCGAATGGCGGTTCTTGTGCCAGTCAGCCTTTCGGAAAGCGGCTCATCCACCGAGCGCGGTCATGCGGAATCCTGTCCGATCGGTAGCGGCGACCGATCCGCTATATTCCTGTTTTTGCAACAACAATTCCCACATCCGCTCCTTTAGGGTACCGAAACTCTTCGAGACACGCGCGAAGAGCAGGCAAACCTCTCGAGCTCCGTGACCGCCAATTCCAGTCTGGCGATGCGCGAACGGGTCAAAATCCACCTCCTCTCTCCCTTGCAGCCGGAATTCGGGTTGGTTCCAAACAAAACCGAGGGGTGACCATCGCCCCTGCGTAGAGCGTGATGTCGGTAGGGCGCTCGGCTCTGGGCGAAAGACCACCGGCCAACGATCGCGCCACAATCGGTGGCGCTATACGTACAGGGAGTGATAAATGAGTTTTAAGGCGAACCCCTATCGCAGCGGTCTGCTGGCAGGTTCTACCGGCCTTGCAATACTGGTTGCAACTCCAGCTATGGGGCAGGAGAACACGCCGGCGGAAGGCATTAACGTGATTGTCGTGACCGCTGAGAAAAGGGAGAAGGATCTCCAAGACGTTCCAATAGCAATCACTGCGATGAGTGGTGAAACGCTGACCGCGAACGGGATTTCGAACGTCGAAGATCTGCAATTTTTCGTGCCGGGGCTGACCGTTACAAACGACTCCATGGCCATTATAAACATTCGCGGTATCGGCACATCGGCGTTCGGAGTTGCTACCGACCCAAGTACAACGGTCCACTATGATGGCGTATACATTTCGCGTCCGACAACAAGTTATCAGGATATGTTCGATGTCGAGCGTGTCGAGGTTTTGCGCGGACCTCAGGGTGTGTTGTTCGGCCGCAACTCCGCCGGGGGGACGTTAAATATCATCTCCAAAATGCCCACTGATGAGCTTACCGGGACTATCGGTGTGACCCTTGGAAATTTGGGGAAGCGAAACTTCAGCGGAACTATTTCGGGGGCTGTCGCGGACGGTGCCAGAGCCCGCCTGACCTTAGTGAAGAACGATAGGAACGGGGTCTATCGCGACGTAAATTTCGATCGTCGCTATCAAGACGAAAACAATCTCGCGGGACGATTTACCCTGGCGGTCGACGCAACCGATCGGCTCGAAATCGTGCTTCGCGCGGACGCAAGCCGCGATCGTGAGACGGGCTATCCCGCCATTCGGGAAACCTATCCAGCCTCTCTTGTTGCTGCAGGTGCAACCGTTCCATCCCGGCCCAATGAGATAGCTCTGGATGCGGTCCCTCGCTACGATATCGACGCATGGGGGGTGTCTTCCACTATCCGATATGATGCAGGGCCTGTCGAATTGAAGTCCATTACTGCATTTCGATCCAGCGATGTTGACCAGACACTCGACGTGGATGCGACAGATATCTTTCTGCGAAATATCGAGTTTTCTGAATCATCGAAATCTTTCACTCAGGAATTCCAGATCTTAAGCACAACGCCTTCCCGTCTGACCTGGATATTGGGCGCCTTCTACCTCAGGGAAGATGGCGAGGACGAGATACAGATATTGGAGCCCAATCGCGCGCTGGCGATACCGGAATCGAACACGACCAATGCTTTCGCACTGTTTGGTCAAGCGAGCTATGAATTTACCGACAGCCTGCGTTTTACGACAGGTTTGCGATATAGCTATGAGAAGAAGGACTTTGGATATCGCATCTTCTCCAACAAGGAAGAGGTAGATAGCGGTTCGCCTACAGCGTCTTGGTCTGCGTGGACGCCAAAATTCGGTGTGGAACTGGATTTGAGCGAGGACATCCTAGCCTACGCCTCCGCAACTCGCGGATTCAAGTCGGGAGGCTTTCAATTAGGTGATGCGAAACCATTTCTTCCGGAATATCTTTGGAGCTACGAAGTAGGTTTGAAAACGACGCTGTTCGATCGGAGGCTTCAAGCCAATTTCTCGTCGTTCTACTATGATTATTCAAATCTGCAGGTTGTCCAGTACATTAATGGCGTCGCGAGTACGACCAATGCAGGCAGAGCAACGATCAAGGGTGTAGAGGCGGAATTTCAAGCGAAGCCCACCAGAAACCTCTCGCTCACCTCTACCATTTCCTGGCTCGATGCCCGCTATGATGTATACTTCGACGATCAAGTGAGTCTGGAAGGCAACCGTTTGCCGAATGCTCCGAAATGGAATGCGACATTTGGTGCTGAATATCGAGCGCCACTCGGTTCCGCCGGGTTTCTCACACTACGTGGCGACGTAGCGCGGCGAGGTACGGCCTATTTCAAGCCCAGCAATGATCCACGCTATGCAAGTTCACCAACGACGCTGGTGAATGGGCGGATATCTTGGGAGCCGTCAGGCGGGCAGTGGGAGGTTGCGCTCTACGGACGGAATCTGACCGACGAACGCTACGCCACTTACAAGACATTCGGCACCGATGCGTCGGGAGTCTCCAATCCCGACCTGCCGTTGACGGTTTATGGAGAACCACGCCAATATGGTGTTCAGCTCAGGCGCTTTTTCTGATTTTTGAAGAGTAGGTTGGGGGCTCTCGATCAAAGAGTTCCATACTGAGCGGGACAAGGCGCATAACCGCCTTGTCGACGTGTTTCGAAGGGCGAGTGGGTATAAGGTATGCCCGCTCGCCTTTCCAATGGCTTGCGTGATCCATCAGAGCGCGTCGAAAACGCGCCGACCGGAAAGTCGGCCGCGATGATGTCGCGCACGAAATGGGGCGCGAAGACGTAGATGACGATCAGGATATCATCGGGCTTGCGTAGCCATTCCAAGGCCGCCCAGGGACGGAACCCGTCTTGCCCGGTGCGCCGCCTTCGCCAATGGTCTGGCGCGTTGGTTGAATGGCCAGCGCATTGGCTGCAAGTGCGGGATTGGTAACCATTTTTCCAGTCTTACAAATCCCTTGGCCTCGTCCGCTCAGGCGGCCCGGGCAAGCTCCGCTTCGGTGGCCGGGGCATCGAGGAAGGTCCGTAATCTGGCGACGCTTTCATCCGCATGGGTCAGCAGGAACAAATGCCCGCCACCCTCGATCACTTCGAGCCGAGCGTTGCGAATGGCCGAGGCGAGAATTCGTCCGTTGATGAGGGGAACGATCTGATCGTCGTCACCCATCATGACGAGCACCTCCTTGCTCATGAAGGGAAGGGCGGGAAGGCTGGTCCAGCCGATCATGGCGAGCAACTGATAGAAATATCCGCGTGGGGACGGCGGTTTGAGGCGCCCGATATGGCTATCTTTCTGATGCGCCTGCCCGTCGGGATCGATTCCGCCGTAAAGTGTCTGGAAATGTTCGTTCATGAACTTGGGATCGATATAGCGGCGCGGGTTCGCCATCTTGGTAAGGGCGGCCGGGTTCCCCGGCACCATCAGCATGCCTGCCGTCGTTGCCACCAACACCAGTCGGCGGGTTCGCTTTGGATACTGCAGGGCAAAATGCTGCGCCATCGCACCGCCCCAGGACACGCCCATCACATCGACTTCGCCGAGTCCCAACTGGTCGAGGATCAGATTTGCGGTCCAGCTCATGGTGAAGGGGTTGTAGGGCAGGGTTGGATCGGGGCTTTCGCCCGTGCCCGGCATGTCGAACATCACGAAGGGGCGTTCGGCGAGCATTTCGGCAAGCGGGGCAACCGCTTCGATATTTGCACCGATGCCGTTGAAGAACAGGATCGGTGGGTGCTCGGATGCTTCGCCCAGCCGCCAGTGCGCGACCCTTAGCGTCCGCCCGCCCGCCTCCATCATCTCGATGGTTGCAGTCATGGGTTCGTCTTTCGATGCCGTCACGCGGGTTCCTTCGTAAGAGGGTTAACAAGGTTCCATAACGTAGAGACCGGGAGCCGGGTCCAGCGGAGTGTAGTTTTTGTTCCCCAACTTTGCGGGGGCTTTCTTCTTTTCGCCGGCTCGCGCCTGGAGCCATCCCATCCAGTAGGGCCACCAGCTCCCGGCAACTTCCTCAGCACCCTTCAGCCATTCGTCGGCCGTTTTCGGCAGCGTGTTATTACCGTCCTTGTGGACATAATACTTTGCTTTCGGATTGCCTGGCGGGTTGAGGATTGCTTGCATATGGCCCGAATGCGAGAGGACATAGGTTACATCTTTCGATCCGAACAACCGGGTCGAACGGTAGGTGGCCTTCCACGGCGTGATATGGTCGGTCACCCCGCCGAGGATGAAAAGATCGCTGGTCACTTTGGACAGATCGATCTTGTGATCGACCATCTCGACCTCGCCCTTCTTGGTAAAGGCAAGCGTTTCGAAGATTGTCAGAAAATCGCCCATCAGACTGGCTGAAAGGTTGGTCGCATCCGCGTTCCAGAACAGCACGTCGAAAGCCGGCGGGTCCTGGCCGAGCAGGTAATTGTTGATGACGTAGTTCCAGATGAGATCGTTCGGCCGCAGCCAGGCGAAACCGCGCGCGAGGTCGTCGCCCTTGATGACGCCCTTTTTCGCCGCGCGGCGCTTGGCCAGCGCCAGACCGTTTTCGCTTACCAGCGAGCCCGCCTCGATATCATTCTGCTTGGGATGAAGCACGCAGACCATCAGCGTCAGCGCGCCGAGCAGATCGTCCTCGTCCGACGCCATCTTGCTCGCCAGCATCGAGGCGGTCTGACCGCCCGAACAACCGGCCGATACATTGACCTTCTTGCTGCCGGTGATCTTGCTCACCGCTTCCATCGCCTCGCGACAGGAACGGACATAATCGGCCATGTCCCACACGCCCTGTTCCTTGCTCGGATTCTTCCAGCTGATGACGAAAGTCTGGATGCCGTTATCGAGCTGGTACTTTACCACCGACTTCTCGGGCGAGAGGTCGTTGATGTACATCTTGTTGATCTGCGGCGGGATGGTCAGTTGCGGGATCTCGTAGACTTCGTCGGTGGTCGGGCCGTATTGGATCAGTTCCATCATCTCGGTGCGCAGGACCACCGAGCCTTTCGAAGTCGCGATATTCTCGCCCAGTTTGAAGGGCTTCTTGTCAACCTGGCTGACCATGCCCTTATTGTTGACCATATCGTCATAGGCGTTCTTGAGGCCCTTGATCAGGCTCAAACCGCCACTGGTGATCGCCATCTTCTGCGCGCTGGGATTGCCGATCAACGTGTTTGTGGGGGCCAGCCCGTCAATGACGATGTTCGAGATGAAGCGCGCCCGGTCCTTCTCGAGCTCGTCCAGCTCGAGGTCTTCCAGCCAGTGTGCCGCTCCTTTCTGGACGGCCAGATAGTACTGCATGCCCGCACGCATGAAGGGGTTGTATTGCCAGGCCGGGTCCTGGAAACGCTTATCCTTGGGGTGAGGCGCCAGATCGCTCTGGCCGGTCATGATCTTGATCATGTCCTCGCCCATTGTCTGGCTGTGCTTCATGAGGCGTTGCGGGTCGGAAGCCGTTTCGCGCAACATGACCGCGATAGCGCCGAAGATATCCTCTCGCGTCAACCCCACCAGGGGGCCGAGGGCGCTGGTGTGTTGTGCAGCTTCGTCTTCGAGTCTGGCCATGTTGAACGATCTCCCCGGTATTCATTTTGCTTCTTTTCTGGTGCGAGCCTTAGAACGGTTCGCGCGGCGCGGCTGTTCCAGATGTTGGCGCGGCCTATGCGCCACGAGCGGCAATCATGCTGTCGATATCGACGAACTTTTCTCTCGGCGCCCCTTTGCGTGCGGCAGCGATCTCGGCCTCTTCGATCTTCTGCCAGTCCCGGAAGGTGACGATTTCCAGACCTCGCGTTTGGGCCAGTTCGTCAAAGCCTTCGCGGCCGCGCTTGCGCGATCCCCCACCGATGTCCTGGTCGACGATATCGATTACCGAATAGCCATCGGGGCGATTGGTACCGATTGTGCCGCTCGGGCCACGCTTGGCCCAGCCCACGCAATAGAGACCGGGCAGAATGCGCCCTTCGTCATTGGCGAAGCAACCCGCGCGCTCGTCGAAAGGGACCCCTTCCAGCGGAGAAGTGCGGTAGCCGATGCAAGTAACGACCAGATCGGCCGGAACGCTATAGGTCTCCCCTGTTCCGACCGCGCGTCCGGTTTCGACCTTGGTCCGTTCGACCTCGACGCCGGCCACCTTTCCGCCTTCGCTCACGATCGCTTTCGGATTGGCGAAGAAATCGAATTCTATGGCGATGGGTTTCTCACCATGGATGTTCTCGGGATGGCGGCGAAATCGCGCAGGAGCGTGACCGACTTGCGCATACCCGGTTCCAGAAACGCATCATCTTCCAGCGGGGGTAGATCGGCATTATCGACATGCGGGCTTGCTCGGTCGAGATGCAGGAGCTCGCCCAGTTCCTTCGGTGTCATCATGATCTGGTGCGGTCCGCGGCGGCCGAGGATGGAAATCGTCTCGATATTGCTCTCGCGCAGGGCTTCGAGCGCGTGCGCAACGATGTCGGAACCGGCGAATTCGTGCTGCGATTTGGACAGGATGCGCGCGACATCGAGTGCGACATTCCCCATGCCCACCACCACTGCATGTTTGCCCGAAAGGTCCGGATCCAGCTGGGCGAATTCCGGATGACCATTGTACCATCCGACGAAGGCTGCGCTGCCGATGACGTTGCGGCTTCCCGCTCCGTCGATGTCGAGCTGTCGATCTCTGGGGGCGCCGGTGGCAAGCACGACCGCATCGTAGAGCGAGGTTAGCTCTTCCACAGTGATGTCTTCGCCCACCGTGACGTTACCCGCAAAGCGGACCGTATCGCCAATCGCGGTCTTCTCGTAGCGTCGTGAAACCGCCTTGATCGATTGGTGATCGGGAGCAACGCCCGTGCGAATCAGGCCGAAAGGCACCGGTAGCTTGTCGTAGACATCGATAAGGGCATCCTCGCCCCATTTCTTAACCGCCGCTTCCGCCGTGTAATAGCCCGCCGGACCAGAGCCCACGATCGCGATGTGCCGCATGTCTCTCTCCCACAAGACAGACGATCCATGCACATCTCCCGCACCGCTGGCAAGCGACCGTGCCGCGCGGAAGACACTTTGCGGTCATGGTTATCCCTTTGGCAAGGATTTGTCCTTATCTCTGTCAACCGTTGAAGGGCGTAGGACACGAGAGTCAGGTAAGTCCATTGGGAGCTCGATAGGAATGGCAGGATTCTTCTCGCGATCTGCGCGGGCAATTGCCGAAGATGAAGAGACTTCGGGTAATACACCGCTGCGTCCTATCGATGCGTCCGACGCGGCCCGTCGAGTTGAGTTGCTTGACAGTTTCGAGGCTGCCGGGCTGGGCTGGTTCTGGGCGACCGACGCCAAAGGCCGCCTTATTTACCTATCCGAAAACGCCGCGCATGCGCTGGGCTGGACCGACGGGGAGGCTATCGGAAAGCCGCTCGGCGAGCTTTTCATTCCCGAGCAGGCAGACGATCCAGACAGGGCAGAGCGCCCGCTTGCCTTCCTGCTGAGCGCCCGTAACTCCATCAGTCAACTCAACGTACGTCTCGCAGTTGAAGATCAGGAAGTCTGGTGGGAAATCGCGGGTAAGCCGCAGTTCGACAGCAAGCAGCGCTTTACTGGATATCGCGGCAGCGCAAAGGATATCACGGTCGCCCGCGAAAACCAGAAGGATGCGGAACGGTTGGCGCAGTACGATTCGCTGACCGATCTTGCCAATCGCCACCGCATGACCAAGCGGTTGACGTCCACGCTCAGGGCCTTTCGCAATTCCAAGCGCAGCTGTGCGCTGATGATGCTCGATCTGGACCGGTTCAAGCATGTCAACGACACGTTGGGCCATCCTGCCGGCGACGAACTGCTCAAGCAGGTGGCGGCGCGTCTTGGCCGGATCATTGGCGACAAGGGCGAAATCGGGCGGATCGGTGGCGACGAATTCCTGATCATGCTTCCCGACATCGACGATCGCGGCACATTGGGTGAATTGGGACAACGCCTGATCCAGATGATTTCGCAGCCCTATTCGGTGAACGGGACACGAGCTATCATTGGTACGTCGGTGGGAGTCGCCATCGCGCCCTATGACGGACTGGATACCGAAGAGCTGGTCAAGGCTGCAGACCTAGCGCTGTATGCGGCCAAGGGTGGCGGCCGGGGCCAGTACCGATTTTATTCGAGCGATCTCAAAGACGGAGCCAAGCATCGTCGCCAGATCGAAGAAGACTTGCGCGATGCGGTTGAAAATGAACAGTTCTCGATGCATTTTCAACCTCTTGTCTGCACCAAGACGCATATGGTCAAATGTTGTGAAGCGCTTATGCGCTGGGATCATCCCGACCGCGGCATGATTTCTCCGGGCGAATTCGTTCCGGTTGCCGAAGAAATCGGCATTATCAAGAAAATGGGCGAATGGGCTCTCAACGAGGTCTGTCGACAGGCCAAGGCATGGCCGTTGGACTTACGCGTTGCGGTCAACGTTTCCGCCGTGCAGTTCGCCCATGACGATTTTCCGCAGGTGGTCAGGAGTGCGCTCTCCCAAAGCGGTCTCGAACCGGAACGCCTCGAGCTCGAAATTACCGAAAGCGTCTTTCTTGGCGATACGGGCCGTGCCCAGCGTATCTTCAGTGAGCTGAAGGCAATCGGCGTCAAGCTTGCGCTGGACGATTTCGGAACGGGCTACAGTTCTTTGAGCTACTTGCGGAAAGCGCCTTTCGACAAGATCAAGATCGACCAGAGCTTTGTTCGCGGTGCTACCGAGGATGGTAACAACAACGCGGCCATTATGAGCGCTATAGTAAGCCTAGCCGATGCGCTAAATATGGAAACTGTCGCCGAAGGCGTCGAGACGAAAGATGAACTGAATCTGGTTACCGAACGGGGTGCTACCCTGGTTCAGGGCTATATTTTCTCCCGTCCAATGCCGAATGACGAATTCCTGGAAAGCCTCGAGCAGAAGAAGCTGAAATACGAACCGCGCGGACCGGCGAAATATCGCGCGGACCGCAAGACCGTGTTCCGCCGTATCGCTCTTATTCACGACGACAGTCGCTACAGGGTAGTAATGCGTAATCTTTCAAAAACCGGCGCCATGATCGAAGGCTTGCTCGATGTCCCACGGGATACTGAAGTCGTACTTGATCTTGGCGGTGGTCAGCTCGTAGTTGCAACGGTGCGTCGTTCAAGAGGGACGACCCAAGGCGTGGAATTCGAAACGGCGTTGATCAGCGATGGTGCGGACGGTCTATGCACACGTCACCGGGTCTCCCCCTATCAGATCGAGGCCGCGGGACGTCCACTCGCGGCTCTTCCGCACGATCCCTATGCGCTGATAATGTCTGAACGCGTGAATGCGGGGACGCGAAAGAAATTTATGGAGGTCGAGGTCGGAAATCCCAAGCCGGGCACGGGCTACTGATCGCTATCCGGGCGCGCTTTGCTAGCTGACAGGCGGTTTGAGTGCGGCTAAAGGGCGCTCGCAATGACTGACCTTTCCAAGATCCGCAATTTTTCCATCATCGCGCATATCGACCATGGCAAATCCACGCTGGCCGACCGGCTGATCCAGCACTGCGGCGGCCTGACCGAGCGCGAGATGTCCGAGCAAGTGCTTGATAACATGGACATCGAGAAGGAGCGCGGCATCACCATCAAGGCGCAGACCGTGCGCCTCGACTACACCGCCCGCGATGGCGAGACCTACGAACTCAACCTCATGGACACGCCCGGCCATGTCGACTTCGCCTATGAAGTCTCCCGCTCCCTCGCCGCCTGCGAAGGCGCGCTGCTGGTGGTGGACGCAGCCCAGGGCGTCGAGGCGCAGACTCTCGCCAATGTCTACCAGTCGATCGAGCACGATCACGAGATCGTCCCCGTCATCAACAAGATCGACCTCCCCGCCGCCGAACCCGAGCGCGTGGCGGAGGAAATCGAGGAAATCGTCGGCATCGAGGCCACCGGGGCGTGGGAGGAAGGCGGCGCCGTCCTCACATCGGCCAAGTCCGGCATCGGCATCGAGGAAACGCTCGAGGCCCTGGTCAAGCGCATCCCGCCCCCCACGGGCGACCGCGACGCCCCGCTGAAAGCCATGCTCGTCGACTCATGGTACGACCCCTATCTCGGCGTCGTCATCCTGGTGCGCGTGATGGACGGGGTCATCACCAAGGGGCTGAACGTCAAGTTCATGCAGGGCGGCACGCAGCATTTGATCGACCGCGTCGGCTGCTTCACCCCCAAGCGCACCGATTTGCCCGAACTCGGCCCCGGCGAAATCGGCTTCATCACCGCGCAGATCAAGGAAGTCGAACAGGCCCGCGTCGGCGACACCATCACCACGGTGAAGGGCGGGGCGGAAAAGGCGCTCGCCGGCTATAAGGAAGTCCAGCCCGTGGTCTTCTGCGGCCTCTTCCCGGTCGACGCCGCCGATTTCGAAAAGCTGCGCGAAAGCATCGGCAAGCTGCGCCTCAACGATGCCAGCTTCAGCTACGAAATGGAAAGCAGCGCCGCGCTGGGCTTCGGCTTCCGCGCCGGTTTCCTCGGCCTGCTGCACCTGGAAATCATCCAGGAACGCCTCAGCCGCGAATACGATCTCGACCTCATCACCACGGCACCTTCCGTGGTCTACCGCGTCCACCTCGCCCACACCAAGACCGAGGACGCCAAGGTCGTCGACATCCACAACCCCGCCGACTGGCCCGACGTCAACCGGATCGAGACGGTGGAGGAACCGTGGATCAAGGCGGTGATCTACACGCCCGACGAATATCTCGGCGCGATCCTCAAGCTGTGCCAGGACCGCCGCGGCATCCGGACCGACCTCACTTACGTGGGCGGACGCGCGCAGGTGAGCTACGAGCTGCCGCTGAACGAGGTGGTGTTCGACTTTTACGACCGCCTCAAATCGATCAGCCGCGGCTATGCCAGCTTCGATTACGAGCAGATCGGCCTGCGCGAAGGCGACCTCGTGAAGATGAACATCCTGGTCAATAACGAGCCGGTCGACGCGCTATCACTGATCGTCCACCGCTCCGTGGCGGAAGAGCGCGGCCGCGGCATGTGCGAGCGGCTGAAAGATCTCATCCCGCGCCATCTGTTCAAGATCCCGATCCAGGCCGCGATCGGCGGCAAGATCATCGCCCGCGAAACCATCGCCGCCCTGCGCAAGGACGTGACGGCAAAGTGCTATGGCGGCGACATCACGCGTAAGAAAAAGCTGCTGGAGAAGCAGAAGAAGGGCAAGGCGCGGATGCGCGAGTATGGCAATGTGAGCATCCCGCAGGAAGCCTTCATCGCCGCGCTGCGGATGGGGGAGGAGTAGGGATCACACCCCGGTCAGCAGGAAATCCAGTGCGTTGATAATCGCCCGCTCTTCACTCTCGAGAGAACCTGCTTTCTTCCCCAATTCACGCATTTTGACCGCCGATAGAAGCTGCGTCATCAACACAAACCGGCCACCCTCAAAATCAAATACGGGGTTCAGGTTGCGCGCGGGCTTGGGTGCTTCGGATTGCGGGAGCAGAGGGATGACGACCCTTGTGTTGAGATCATCTAGGATGCCCGCCTGACAGGCGACCACCAGAGTTCCGCCATCCTTCATGCGGAAGACATCGAACCGGGACACTAAAACAGGCGCTTCCCTGCAAGCGGAAGCTCGTTTGCTGCGACCCAATCATTTGTCGTTTCAATGGCTTCCCTGTTCTCCTCGATCCACTTGGCAGTTTCGGCCTTATGAATGGCGTCGCCAACGCCTTGTTCGGCCGCTGCCGACGTATTGATTCCCAGCTCCTTCGCTCTTTGCAGGTAATCCGGACGGATCGTCATGCTGGTGCGCTTGCGCGGAACCCGGCGCTCATCGATAAACTGATTGATCATACGACACATCTATATGCGTAAACAATATATATCAAGTGTGCGTAAAAGGTGATCAAACGCAGGCCGCGATCGGCGGCAAGATCATCGCCCGCGAGATGATCGCCGCGCGGCGCAAGGACGTCACCGCCCAATGCTACGGCGGCGACATCACGCGCAAGAAAAAGCTGTTGGAAAAGCAGAAGAAGGGCAAGGCAAGGATGCGCGAGTATGGCAATGTGAGCATTCCGCAGGAAGCGTTTATTGCTGCCCTGCGGATGGGGGAGGAGTGATTGTTCCTTCCATTAGGCATGCCGGTGCTCAACCGCTGGCAAACCGTACAAATGCGCGGAATAAGATGAGTTTTTTGTTGAACGTTACCAATTTTTTGGCGTCCCCGGATCTTAGACCCTTTTAGTGTCTCAAAATACTCCGATACGGCTTCGGCCATTTCCGTGAATATTTTCTCACTGATGTGGCCTTGCGTAGGTGGACATAAATCGACTCCCTCGAAATCACGCAGATGCGCAGGGATTGAGGGCGCGCTGGAACCAAAATAGACGAAGTCGTCGGAGATCAGAACATGATCTGCGCCGGTATCTTTCTCAAGATTGTAGTCGTTCTGCGACCCATCGGAAAGGCTATGATGTGAAAAATGTTGCGAGTATCCTTGACCTTTAGGTTCGTAAATATTGTCCCCGTAGAAGGCCAATTTACTTGCGTCGAGCCTCGGTTTCTTTCGTTCGAAGCGGGGGTCGTGCCAATAGTTGGCAAAGTCCAACTTTTCAGTGACCCGCATCATGAAAATAAGATGGCCGCGCAAATTATTTCCTGACGTTCCGCATCCAACAATTAGATCACCCACACCTGCCACGCGACGGATCGTTGGCTTACAGCAGGCTAACGTGCAGTATCCATAGAAAGGATTCGGGGCAAACCCCCAATCTCTAGCCACGAGATAGGAAAAAACACGCAACTCTTTTCAGCACTTCTTTTGGTGTTCTTTGTCAGCGCTTTCCGCTGGCGACTGGTCTGGTAACTCCCATTGGTCTTCCTCGCCTGAAAGTGCCGAATCCAATTTCGCACTATCTTCACTCACGACACTCGCACCAAAATCAGTAATAGTCTTAGGTAGTTCCTGAACGCCCACGCCAGAAGGCCAAACGCCGAGGATGTCAGCTCCAGCACCTGCGGCACACTGGGCTAGACCCTCGAAACCATCATCATCGAGGAAGGCTTCTGACAAATAGAAAATCACTAAATCTGCTGATTCAATTTTTGAACGAATATTGTCTGGCAGATTGATTGGATCACAGTTTCTGTATTCGTTAAATTGCGCCAACTCGAGCTCGATCAATTCCACAGCATAGCCCTTTGATCCAAGCTCTTTTATAAAGCTTGCCGGATTGGCTTGTCCCTCGATTGCAAACACACACGCCTTTTTCATCGTAAACTCCGGTTGAACAAAGTCGGAACATTGATATTTAAGCTCATGTTGTCAATAGCGACGACACGGCAAAAGGGTTTGGGAGGTCTTTGGATGAGTGAGAATTCAGATAGCGGGACGTTCCTTCTGGCCGATTACATCCAAAAAATTGCAGCCACAGACGGTATGAAGTCAGACATCAGACCGGTCCTGTTCGGTCTTTTTGGCGAGGTCGGTGGAATAATGGCGACCGCAAAGAAGCATCATCGTGAGGGTAACGCTTATTACGGATATCAATTAGCGGTCGAGGAGGAGTTTGGCGATACTTTGTGGTATCTCGCAGCTGTATGCCGCCGCGTCGAAATCAATCTCGAGGAAATCTTCGCTGAGGTAATTTCTGGCACTGGATACACTTCGGTCATCGCTGCAAGCGATCTCACAACGGGTTCGATATCGCGGATAATTTCGCCAAAAGTCGTGCGGGCTATTGATGATGCCCTACTTTCTTTGGGTCAAGCTGCGGCAAATCTATTGGTGATCGGAGAAGAGGCGAACGATCCAAAACCACTACTTGTGGATTTTGTTGACCACTACCTTAAAGCGCTGGAGGTGGCTCAGCTCTCTTTTGCGCAAATCGCGAGATCAAACCTTAAGAAAACAGTTGGCCGTTTTGTAGCACCAAACTCAGCCCATCTACCTATGTTCGACAGCGGTTTTCTTGAAGAGGAGCAGCTACCCGAGAAATTTGAGATAGAAATCCGGGAGCGCGCCACCGGTAGAAGCTATCTTCGATGGAACAACGTGTTTATCGGGGACCCTCTCACGGACAATATCGGCGATCCAGACGGTTATCGTTTCCATGACGTTTTTCATTTTGCGCATGCGGCAATCCTGCACTGGTCGCCTGTTATGCGTGCATTGATTAAGCAGAAGCGAAAAAGCGTGCCCGACTTTGATGAAGCACAAGATAGTGGGCGTGCAATCGTAGTCGAGGAAGGTTTGACTGCGTGGATATTTTCCCGTGCGAAGGATCTAGAGTTTTTCGAAGGACAAGATCGCGTATCGTTCGATATGCTTAAAACAGTCGAAGGCTTTGTAAGGGGCTACGAAGTTCAAGAATGCCCTCTCAGCCTTTGGGAGCGAGCAATTTTGGATGGATATGCGGTGTTCCGCAAAGTCCGCAAAAATGGAGGTGGTGTGGTTGTCGGGGATCGTGCGAATCGCACGATCGAGTATAAGCCCCTCGCTAAGGGGGATGCCGATGAGCCGAGTGGAATTCATTAAGAAACTAAAAGCGCTAACTTTTGAGAATACCTTCAACCCCTATCGCGAGAAGTGCCGATATTTTGACGCAGACGGGGCACCGGTATTTCGAGAGCGTATACTTTCGAAGATGCTTGAAAGAGCGGAAAGTCGTCAATTAGATGCGATTTGGGTTGGTCGTGATCTCGGTCACAGAGGTGGTAGACGCACCGGCCTTGCTCTTACGGACGATGTTCATTTTCATGATCATTTGGCGCGGTGGCAAATTGAAATGCCTCGTCCAACCAGTGGAAAGTTAATGCCGGAGCGCACGGCTACCGCGGTGTGGGATATTCTTTCACGGGTCGAGGCACCGGTTTTTCTCTGGAATGTTTTTCCATTGCACCCTCACGAACCAAACAACCCATTCTCTAATCGTGCGCATACAGCCATGGAACGAAAAGCTGGTGGCGTCTTGTTGGAAAGGCTAATCGAACTTTTGCGGCCACGCCGTTTGATTGGCATCGGAAACGATTCATTCAACACTTTGATTAGATTGAATATCGAACTGCCCATCATAAAGATTCGTCATCCGAGTTACGGTGGTCAAGCAGAGTTCAAAGATCAGATGACAAAGCTCTATCATTTGAAAGAGCGTGATCTATTCAGCCCGCTGATCATCGATCCTCAAGCTTCAATCCCACCCATCGTCCTTGATCGACCGCCAGCGCGGGTTCTCCGGCTTCTCTCCCTCCGCCTCTTCCTCGGGCGGCGGTAGCATTGCTCCGTTGAAGACCATCCCGGCGGCGTCGGCTTCCTCCTGCGTGTCGTAGAGGGGGAAGGGGGCGCCTTTGGCGGCGTCGGCTTGCGTATCGTCCGACACCGGTATGCGCGCGCCGCGGCTGGTGAGGGCGGGGTTGTAGAGTTCGTGGCGGGGATCGTGCCAGGGGCTGTAATCCTCCTCGCGGTCGCGGGCCACCGCCGCGTCATAGGCCTCGCGCGCGGCGCGCACTTCGGGGCTGGCGAGCTTGTCCGATTTCTCGCGCATCGCGTCGATCTTGGCGTTGATCGAGGCGATGGTGATGCTTTCCTGCTCGAGCTGGCGGGCGCCCCATTCCTTCTCCCACTCCTTGCGCCACTGGGCTTTCAGGCGGGCGAGCTCCATCTTGTCGACTGCGTTCATGGCCCTGGGCTTGCCTTCCGCAAAGCGTTCGGGCGCGCGGTTTCTCAGCATGAACATCAGCAGGCGGTCGTTGTAGGCGCGCCGCGTGCCGACCAGTTCGCCGCGGTGATAGACCGGCTCCTCCACGCCGTTCAGCGCGCGGTCCATGGCGACGTCCTCGATCCGCGCGATGCCCAGATCGAGCGCGGCCTCCCATGCCTTGCGGAAGCTGGCGGCCTCCGGGTGGTTGCGCAGCTTGTAGATATGGTGCTCGCCCACGCCCAAGCGGCGACAGGCGGCGCGCACCGATCCGGTTTCGGCGAGCAGTTCGATGAATTGGCGCTGGCGCTCGGCGCTCCACCCGCCGCGCCGCATGCGCTGTCGCGGGACCGGGGTGAAAACGAGGAGGGATGAGGGGGGTGAGGCGCGCGAGTCTGTGTCTTGCGCACCCGCCTCCGCGGGCGCGATATCCTCGTTCTCACGCCCCCCGGGCGGGTGGCCTTCGGCCATCTTCGCTGTCGCTTCGATTCCGCTGCGGGCGCGTGGTCGCGCTTGCCTCCCTGCGGTCGGATGCTTTCTGGTTTCTTCCATCCCCGAGCGTGGAGCAGATTCGGCCCGAGTAGGAAAGTTTAGCGGTTAGCTTAGTCCTACGGCCCGCAGGGTCGCAAGGGCGACCGCCCGCCCGCAGCGGGTGCAGCTTGCTGCACGTCTAGCGAGGACGCATCCACGGAGGTGGGTGCGAAACGCAAACTAATCCCGCGTCTGCCCATCGCCGTGGACGAGATATTTGAAGCTGCACAATTGTTCGAGCCCGACCGGGCCGCGCGCGTGCATCTTGCCCGTCGCGATGCCGATTTCCGCGCCCATGCCGAATTCGCCGCCATCGGCGAACTGGGTGCTGGCATTGTGCATCACGATGGCGCTGTCGATGCTCGTCATGAATGCGCGCGCGGCATCGGCGTCCTCGGTTAGGATGGCATCGGTGTGGTGGCTCGAATACTCCTCGACCCAGGCGATGGCTTCGGCGAGCCCGCCGACCACCTTCACGCTGGCGATGGGATCGAGATATTCGGTGTGCCAGTCCTCTTCGCTCGCGGGCTTGAGCCGGTCGTCGATCGCGACCGCATCGGTATCGCCGCGCAATTCGCAATCGCCCGCCATGGCGTCGGCGAATTTGGGGATGAAGGCCTGAGCCACGGCACGGTCGACCACCACGCTTTCGGTCGCCCCGCATACGCCGGTGCGGCGCAGCTTGGCATTGCGGATGACCTTGACCGCCTTGTCGATGTCGGCCGCTTCATGGACATAGCTGTGGCAATTGCCGTCGAGGTGGAGGAGCGTGGGCACGCTTGCCTGGTCGCGCACCAGTTCGACGAGGCCGCGCCCGCCGCGCGGGATCACGAGGTCGACGAATTCATCGGCCTTGAGCAAGGCGGCGACGGCATCGCGGTCGGTGGTCTGGACGGTCTGCACCGCATCTTCGGGCAGGTCGGCGGCCTTCAGCCCGGCGCGCATGCATTCGACAATCACGCGGGTCGAATGGCGGCTTTCGCTGCCGCCGCGCAGGATCACCGCATTGCCGCTTTTCAGGCACAGCGCGCTGGCATCGGCGCCGACATTGGGGCGCGATTCGTAGATCATGCCGATCACGCCGATGGGCACGGCAACGCGTTCGATGGTCAGGCCGTTGGGCCGTTCGAAACTCGCGAGCTGGCGGCCCACGGGATCGGGAAGTTCGGCGATTTCCTCCAGCGCGCCCGCCATGCCCTCGATGCGGTCCTCGGTCAGGCGGAGGCGGTCGATAAAGCTCTCGGGCTTCTTTCCCTCGACACTCTTCACGTCCTGTCCATTGGCCTCGAGCAGTTCGCCGATGCGGCTGCGCAGCGCCCTGGCAGCTTCGCGCAGGGCGGTGTTTTTCGCCTGAGTCCCGGCAGACAGCAGCCCGCGCGCGGCCTTGCGGGCACGCTGGCCGAGATCGTGAATGTGAATTTGCGGGTCGAGTGTCTGGTCGGTCATGGTCTCTCTCATTCTGTTCGTTCGGGGCGGGAGCCGCTGGGCGTTAGCGCAGCTCGACCGCCCGGTCATAGGCTGCCTTCAACGTATCATGCAGGCGGGTGGACAGGCCACCATCGCCGTTGAGCGCATTCAGCCCGGCAGCGGTGGTGCCGCCCTTGCTGGTCACCGAATTGCGCAAATCCTCAAGGCTGGGCGCGCCCGGTTCGCTGGCCATGGCTATTGCGCCGCCGATCGTGCCGAGCACCATCGCGCGGGCCTCCTCCTCGTCGAATCCCTGCGCCATGGCGGCTTCGGTATAGGCACGGGCGATTTCGAAGACATATCCCGGACCCGATCCGGCCACTGCGGTCACCCGGTCGAGCTTGTCTTCGCTGTCGACGGTTACGGTGGTTCCGGCGCGCCCCATGAAGTCCTG
The DNA here is from genome assembly GCF_003355455.1 of Erythrobacter aureus. NCBI lineage: Bacteria > Pseudomonadati > Pseudomonadota > Alphaproteobacteria > Sphingomonadales > Erythrobacteraceae > Erythrobacter > Erythrobacter aureus. Next base: position 2,215,970 of record NZ_CP031357.1, on the reverse strand, counting down.
GGCATGGGCGATATGTTTGTCCCCGGCATGGGGGCCGGCGCAGATGCCGCTGACGCCCCGGCCGATGGCGGCGGGCAGGTTGGGCATGGTGCGGATGACCGGCGCATCGCCCATCAGGCACGACAGGCGGGCAGCCGAATAGCCCGCCGCGATCGACAGGACATAACCCCCCGGCGCGAGCATATCGGCATAATCGGCAAGGATATCGTCGATCAGTTGCGGTTTCACCGCCGCGACGATCAGATCGAATTTGCGATCGGCGATTTCGGCGCGGTCGGCAACCAGCGCCACACCCTCGGGGACAACGCTCCCGGCAGGATCGACGACCGTGATCGCCTCGGCGCCTTGCATCCATTGCGACAATAATGCAGAGCCCATCTTTCCGCAGCCGACAATACAAATAGTTTTGATTATGACTAAAATCCGTTTCCGGGCGGTGAGGCCTCTGTTGTTTGTTGTGGTTTCTTAAATATAGAAGGCAATTAAATATATTTTTTGCGCTTCACTGTATCAATTACATACCAGTTCTCTCGTCCTGGATATTTTTCAAATTGCGGTTGTGCACTGCACAAGGGCTATCTACATTGCGTTCGGTAAATTTCAACCCAAGGTAACATTCGAATACCATGACAGATCGGCGAACTATCGTTGTCAAAATCGGTTCGGCGCTGCTCGCCAACCAGGAACTGCTCACACCGCGCTACGGTTTCCTCCAACGTCTGCTGGAAGACATCGCTCAATTACGCGCAGAGGGCACAAGCGTAATCCTTTGTTCTTCGGGCTCGGTCGCGCTCGGTTTGCGCATCATCGGGGAAACGCCCGAGAGCGCCGGGGTTTCCGACAAGCAAGCTGCTGCTGCCTGCGGCATGCCGCTTCTCCTCAATGCCTATAAGCAGGTGGGGCACGAATTCGGCTTCGAGATCGCTCAGGTGTTGCTGACACTGGGCGATTTCGAGGACCATCGCCGCTTCCTCAATACGCGCAATACGGTCCACCGCCTGCTCGAATCCAATGTCGTCCCGATCGTCAACGAAAACGATACGATCACCACCGAGGAGATTCGCGTCGGCGACAACGACCGGCTTGCGGCGAAAGTCGCACAGATGGTCGGCGCGGACGATTTCGTCATCCTCACCGGCGTCGACGGTCTTTATGATCGCAATCCCGACGATCCCGAGGCCCGGTTCGTCCCCGAGGTCGAGGATGTCGGCATGTATATGGATGCCACCAAGGGCAAGAGTACGCTTGGGACTGGCGGGATGGAAACCAAGCTGCTGGCCGCCAATATGGCGCAGGAAGCCGGTGTCACCACCTGGATCGCGCAGGGCGAGGCCGATCGCCCTGTATCGAATGTGCTCAACGGCATGCGGCGCTCCACCAAGATCCTGCCGCACCCCAATCCGCTGTCGGGGTGGGATAGCTGGATCGCCAACCGCCTGCAGATGGCCGGTAGCATCGTGATTGCCGATGCCACGGCCTCCGCGCTTGGCGGTGACCGACCGATCCGCCGGAGCGATGTGATCTCGATGACGGGCGATTTCACCCGCGGCGACGTGCTCCATATCTACGACAGCAAGGGTATCGAGCGTGCCCGCGGGTTGAGCGACTTCACGTCCGAAGAACTCCGCGTGCTGATCGGCAATCCCGACACGCAGGCCGAACAATTGCTCGGATACCGCACCAAGGGCGAGGTCATCCGCAGCGCGAACCTCGTAATGCTCGATAACCGCCATTTGCTGTGGGATGCGCCGGACGAGATCGCCAGCACCGAAGAGCCGCGTTCGGCGGCGGGGTGAGGGCGCGCCTGCGGGGCCGGGGACAGCGGCGCGAACTTCACTTGGCGTTCATCGGGACGCTGGCTATAGGCTGCTTCCCATGAAGACCCAGACCCGCTCATCCACCAAGCTCATCCTCGGCGCCGCGCTCGCGGGTGCGACGCTCCTCACCGCCGGATGCGCGGGCCGCGACAACGGTCCCCGCGATACCGCCTATGTCGCACGCGACGTGGAAACGCTTTACAGGGAGGCCAAGAGCCGGCTCGACATGGGTCAGGCCCAGCTCGCCGCCGCGCTGTTCGACGAAGTCGAACGCCAGCACCCCTATTCACCCTGGGCTCGCCGTGCCCAGTTGATGGGGGCTTTCAGCTATTATGTGGCGCAGGATTACAATAAGGCGATTCAGGCATCGCAGCGCTTCCTGCAAATCCACCCGGGTAACAAGGATGCGCCCTATGCCTTCTATCTGATCGCGCTCAGCTATTACGAGCAGATCAGCGACGTACAGCGCGACCAGAAGATCACCGATCAGGCGCTGATCGCGCTGAACGAGATCAATCGCCGTTTTCCCAGCAGCGATTACGCGACCGACGCCCGGCTCAAGATCGACCTCGTCCGCGACCATCTGGCGGGCAAGGAAATGGAAATCGGCCGCCATTACGAACGCTCGGGCAAGTGGATCGCGGCGCAAATCCGCTTTCAGAACGTGATCGACAATTACGAGACCACGAGCCACGCGCCCGAAGCGCTCTATCGCCTGACCGAGACGAGCCTTGCCCTGGGTGTTCCCGAAGAGGCGGTGAAATACGCTGCCGTGTTGGGGGCGAACTACCCCGGCAATGAATGGTACGAGAAGGCATACGAGCTGGTGCAGGACCACGCCGCGGGCGTCGTTCCCGACTGAGCGCGAGTTTCAGGCCGTGCGTGCCTGCGGTTCGGGGGCTGTATCGTACTCCGTCAGATCGCCATCTTGCGAGGACATTGCCCGGTTGCGGCCTTCGTTCTTGGCCCGATAAAGGGCGCGATCCGCCTGTCCGTAGAGCACGGTCCAGTCCGCCAGTTCCGAGGCCGACCCTTCGGCCACCCCGATACTGGCGGTGACGGCCTCGCCATGCGGCATGTAGGCGCCGCGAATCTCGACCAGCAATTGCAGCGCAATGGCCGTATCCAGGGCCTCGACAGGGGCTAAAAGCGCAAATTCCTCGCCGCCCAGCCGCGCTGCGCAAATCTCGCCGCGTGCATGGATGCGCAGCAATTGCGCGAAGGCGCGCAGTACGTCGTCGCCGACATCGTGACCGTGCCGATCGTTGATCTCCTTGAATCGGTCGATATCGATGACCATCAGGCGCAAGGTCCGCCGACCTTTGGCAAGCTCGAGGAAGCGTTCGATCAAGGCCCGGCGATTGGCCAACCCGGTCAGGAAATCCATGCGCGCCTGTTTCGCCGACTGATGGCGTTCCTCGACCAGGCTCAAAAGCAGGCCCTGGTGTCGCTTCATCATCGTGATCTGAAACGCACCGGCTATAATCATCGAAATCGCGAGAACGAAATCCATTGTCTCGCCGGTCGTGGTGAGTGCGATCGCGGCGGGCACCAGCGTAATGAGCAATACGGTAGGACCAAGACCGCGCGCGGCCATCAGGCAGTACCCGACGGTCAATGCGCCAAGCGACATGATCGCGGGATAATACACGCGTGTTTCCGCCGGGGCTGTCGCCCAGCTTCCCAGACACCAGATGCCGCCAAGCACCGAGGCCGTGAGGCTGAGCTTCCACACAAGGCTGATGACCCGCCGTGCCTCTTCACCACCCTTGTCGCGGTCGGGCGGGGTGCGCAGCGCCACCAGGCCCGTGACGCAAAGCACGAAGATCAGCGCGGGCAGACCATAGGCGATAAACGGGCCTGCCCCAGCGCTTGCTCCGTAAACGCACATCGGCAGGCTGAAAATAAATCCGGCGAGCAGGAGACGCGCCTGGCCGTGCATATGTTCCGCGGTGAGCAGGGTGAAATCCTCACGCAGATGCGTGGGAATTCTAGGCCCGAGGAGGCCAGTGCAAGTGCGAAGCAGGTCCACCGGGAGCACTATCCGGGCAATATGCTAATTCGGCGTTTACGCACCTGCACAAATCGACGCGCAAATCGGTCCGTAGCCAAGCTTGTCGATTGCCGATGATGACATGCTGACTCGACATTGCGCTTTGGCTAGGAAGCGGAAACATGCTGACCCGGCTATCCATTCGCAACATCGTGCTGATCGAGGCGCTCGACCTGGCTTTCGGGCGTGGGCTGGGCGTCCTGACCGGCGAAACCGGGGCGGGCAAGTCGATCCTGCTCGATGCGCTCGGTCTGGTGCTGGGCAACCGCGCCGATAGCGGGCTCGTGCGTGGCGGCGAGGACAAGGCCAGCGTAACCGCGACATTCGAATTCGCCCAATTGCCCGGCGGTCTGGCCGATCTGCTCGACGATGCCGATATCGAGATCGAGGAGGGCGAACCGCTGATCGTGCGGCGGCAATTGAAGGCCGACGGCAAGAGCAAAGCTTTCGTCAACGACCAGTCGGTCAGCGTCGGTCTGCTGCGCGAAATGGCGGGCTATCTCGTCGAGCTGCATGGCCAGCACGACGATCGCGGGCTCGTCAATCCGCGCGGCCACCGTGCGCTGCTCGATCGGTTTGCTGGGGCCGATACCGCGCGGGTCGCAGCGGCCTGGACGACCTGGCGCAGGGCCGAGGATGCGCTGGCCGAAGCGCGCGAGGCGGTGGAGACGGCCAAGGCCGATCAGGACCTGCTGCTCGCGCATCTTTCCGAACTGACCGCGCTCGAACCCATGGCAGGCGAGGAAGCTCGCCTCGCCGAAACGCGGGCGGACATGCAGAAGGGCGAAAAGCTATCGGGCGATCTCGAGGAGTTGCGGCATCTGTGGGAAGGTTCGGAATCGCCGCTCGCGGCTTTGCGGGTTGCGGCGCGGCGACTCGACCGGATCGCGCCCGAGCATCCGCTGCTCGCCGAAGCGCTAGCCAGCCTCGACCGGGCGGTGATCGAGGCGGGCGAAGCGGAAGACCGGCTTGCTTCGGCGGCCGAGGCGCTGGTCCATGATCCGGCCGCGCTGGAAGCGGCCGAAACGCGGCTGTTCGAACTGCGCGCGCTGGCTCGCAAGCACCGCTGCGAAGTCGACGAATTGCCGCGCAAGATGCGCGAAATGCGCACCGCGCTCGAAAGTATCGAGGGCGGGGAAGCGCAGCTCGACGCGCTCGAGGCGGCGGCGAAGGATGCGGGCGCGCGCTACCGCGCCGAGGCAGAGGCACTGCATGGCGCGCGCGTGGCGGCGGCGCTGCGGCTCGACGAGGCGGTCGCGCGCGAACTTGCCCCGCTCAAGCTCGATGCCGCGCGATTCCGCACGGCGGTCACCGAATTGCCCGAGGATAAATGGGGCGCGCAGGGGATGGACGCTGTCGAATTCCTCATCGCGACCAATCCGGGTGCCGCTTTCGCGCCGCTTGCCAAGATTGCCTCGGGCGGCGAATTGTCGCGTTTCATCCTCGCGCTGAAGGTCGCGCTGGCCGAACAGGGCGGGGCGGCGACGGTCATCTTCGACGAGATCGATCGCGGCGTCGGCGGCGCGGTGGCGAGCGCAATCGGCGAAAGGCTCGCACGGCTTTCCGCCGACGGGCAATTGCTCGCCGTCACCCACAGCCCCCAGGTCGCCGCACGCGGGCGCACGCATTACATGATCGCCAAGTCGAGCGACGGCACCGTCACCAAGACCAGCGTCGCGCTGCTCGACGAGGCCGGCCGGCAGGAAGAAATCGCACGCATGCTGTCGGGCGCGGAGGTGACGCCCGAGGCCAGGGCGCAGGCGGACCGGTTGCTGGAGGGGGTGTGATGGGCACGCTGGTTTGGCTAAAGCACCGACGTACTAATACAGCAGTAATCGGGTACGGGACTAATCGAAAATGGATCGTTCAGGATGACTGCCACGGGTCAAAATCAAGATTATGACAGGGACGGTTACGTCCACATACGAAAAATGGTTCCGCGCGAGATCGCGAGTGGTTTTCTGGTGCGGCTAAAGAATGATCTTTCCCGTCAGGGGGTTAGCTTCGACAAACTTGAGAAAATGCAGCCCCTATTGAACCGACCGGCACCGGAACTTTACGGCTATCATTATCCGCCCATGGCAACTTTTCATTGGGGCCTTACCCCTGCGATTTCGCTGCACACTGGGCGAGATTTGCTTCCGACATATGCGTATTTTCGCATCTACCGCAGAGGCGACATTTGTAAGGTTCACGGCGATCGCCCGGCGTGTGAACACAGTTTGTCACTGACGCTTGGCTACTCAGATGACAGAATTTGGCCGCTTGACGTTGCAAATGAGGCGACAGGGAAACCGTACGAAAGGGCTGACGCTTCTTTTCGTGACGACGAATCCTACTCTAGCGCGCCGATGGAGGTGGGTGATGCGGTGCTCTATCAAGGTGTCACTCGTCACCATGGGCGCGTCCTGCCGAACCCGAACGAATGGTCGGCCCACCTGTTCATGCACTGGGTTGAGCGTGATGGGGCCTTTGCCGATAGTGCTTTTGATGGTCAGTCACCACCGGCAAAGGTCACCTTGTGAACGACATCACCGAGGCAGAAGCCGCCAACGAGCTGATGCGGCTCGCGAAGCAAATCGCGAAGCACGACCGGCTTTACCATGCCGAGGACGCGCCCGAGATTTCGGATCCGGAATACGATGCGCTGGTCCGCCGCAATGCCGAGCTGGAGGCGGCGTTTCCGCATCTGGTGCGCGAGGATTCGCCCAGCCGGAAGGTCGGGCATACCGCGTCGGCCTCGCCGCTTTCCAAGGTCCGCCACGAGGTTCGCATGATGAGCCTCGACAATGCCTTCAACGCCGAGGAGGTCGAGGAATGGATCGCGCGCGTGCGGCGGTTCCTTTCGCTTGCCGAGGACGCGCCGGTTGCCTTCACCGCCGAGGACAAGATCGACGGCCTGTCCTGCAGCTTGCGCTACGAACAGGGCGCGCTGGTCCGTGCCGCCACGCGCGGCGACGGGCAGGTGGGCGAGGATGTGACGCCCAATGTCGCGCATATCGCCGACATTCCGCAGCAGCTTGCCGGGGACGCGCCCGAAGTGTTCGAGATTCGCGGCGAGGTCTATATGGCGCGCGCCGATTTCGAGGCGCTCAACGCTCGCCTGATGGACGATGCGCGCGCCGCCGCGCAGGAGAAGGGCGAGGATTTCGACCCGGCCAAGGTCCGCCAGTTCGCCAATCCGCGCAATGCCGCCGCAGGCTCGCTGCGGCAGAAGGATGCGAGCGTCACCGCGCAGCGTCCGCTGAAGTTCTGGGCGCATGGCTGGGGCGCGGCGTCCAACGTGCCAGGCGCGACACAAGCGGAGGTTGTGCGCCGGATCGAGCGCTGGGGTGTGCCCGTCTCGCCGCTATTCGCCCGTTTCGACAGCGCATCCGACATCCTCGCGCATTACGAGACGATCGCTACGCAGCGCGCGACGCTGCCCTACGAAATCGACGGCGTCGTCTACAAGGTCGACCGGCTCGATTACCAGCAGCGGCTGGGCTTCGTCGCCAAGGCACCGCGCTGGGCGTTGGCGCACAAATTCCCTGCCGAGCGCGCCGAAACCACGCTGGAGAGCATCGATATCCAGGTCGGGCGCACGGGCAAGCTGACCCCGGTGGGCCGTCTCGCGCCGGTGCTGGTGGGCGGGGTCACGGTAACCAATGTCACGCTGCACAATCGCGACGAGATCGCGCGGCTGGGCGTACGCCCGGGCGACCGCGTGGTGGTCCAGCGGGCGGGCGACGTTATTCCACAGCTTGTGGATAATCTGACCCGCGACGAGCCGAGACCCGACGCGAAGATGCCGGACTTTTCCCGCTGCCCCGAATGCGGCAGCGAGGCCGTGGCGGAGGAAGGCGAAGTCGATGTCCGGTGCACAGGCGGTCTTATCTGTCCCGCACAACGCACGGAAAGACTGAAACATTTTGTCTCTCGCGGTGCGCTCGATATCGATGGGCTGGGGGAGAAGACGATCGATCAGTTCTTCGCCCTCGGCTGGCTCGAAAGCCCCGCAGACATCTTCCGCCTCAACCAGCGCCGCGAGGACATCCTCGCGCTCGACGGGTGGAAGGAGCGGTCTGTGGACAACCTGTTGGCTTCTGTGGAAGCCCGGCGACAGCCCGATGCGGCGCGGCTGCTGTTCGGCCTTGGCATCCGTCATGTCGGTGCGGTTACGGCGCGCGATCTGATGAAGGCCGCTGCCGTGCTCGAAGAGGTCCGCCGACGCGCGGAGGCGTTTGACGAGTACCGGCGCAAAAACCCGCGCGAGGAAGGCGAGAAACCTTCACCGTTCAAGATGCGGATGGACCAACGAGCGAAGGATATCTTCGGCGTGGCGGACCAGTTCGGCGCAACCGTGGCGGAATCTCTGGCCGACTTCTTCCACGAAGACCACAACCGGGCGGTGTGGGACGATATCCTGTCCGAAGTCTCGCCCCCGCTCTACGAGGTCGAGACGAAGGACAGCCCCGTCAGCGGCAAGACCGTGGTCTTCACCGGCAAGCTCGAGACGATGAGCCGCGACGAGGCCAAGGCGCAGGCCGAACGCCTCGGCGCCAAGGCCAGCGGATCGGTCAGCGCGAAGACCGACCTGCTCGTCGCCGGACCGGGCGCGGGCAGCAAGCTGAAAAAGGCCGAGGAACTGGGGATCGAGGTGATCGACGAGGCAGGCTGGGCGAAAATCGTCGCCGAGGCCGGATGAGCTGGCTCGAACAGACGCACCCCATCGCCGCGCGCATCGCAGGTCATTTGCGCGCGCGGGGCGAGACAATTGCGGTGGCCGATGGGGCCAGCGGCGGGCTGATCGCGGCATCGCTGCTGACCGTGCCGGGCGCGCTCGATTTCTTTGTCGGGGGCGGGGTGGTCTATTCGTTCAGGGCGCGCGACGTGCTGTTTGCCCAGCCGCGCGACGCCTATCGCGGAATGCGCGGCGCGAGCGAGAAGTATGCGCTGCTCCAGGCGCGGGCCATTCGCGACAATTTCGGCGCGGCATGGGGTCTGGCGGAAAGCGGATCGGTCGGCGGTTCGACCCATCCGAGCGGTGCACCGGCGGGCCAGAGCTGTGCCGCGCTGGTCGGGCCGGATGGCGAATGGACATGTCTCACGCAGACCGGCAGCGACGCGCGCATCCCCAATATGGAGGCGTTTGCGCGCGCCGCGCTGGATTTTGCGAAGGAAACGCTGGCCGGTGTCGGCCCCTCGACTGCCAGCTCCTAGTCGTTCGGCATGATGTGGATTTCGCGCACGCTGGCAGTGTCCGGCTGTTCCAGCGCGAAAACCACTGAGTTGGCGACATCTTCGGGCTGAATCTTCTCGGGCTTGGGCTCGTCGAAAAAGGGTGTGTCGACCATGCCCGGCGTGATGACCGTACAACGGCCGCCCCATTCGCGCATTTCTTCGGCAAGATTGCCGGCAAAGCCCTGCACGAACCATTTGGTCGCGCCATAGACCGATCCCTTGAGGTGATCGCGACCGGCTTTCGAGCCGGTGACGACGAAATGCCCCTTGGTCTTGCGCAGATGCGGCAGCGTGGCATGCGCGGTGGTCAGCACCGCGAGCACGTTGAGATGGATCATGGCGTGCCACTCCTCCGGGGCGCCTTTCTCGATCCCCGGTTTCGACACGCCCATACCCGCATTGGCGTAAACCGCATCGAGCCCGCCGAAACGGTTCACCGCCCGTTCGACCGCCTTGTCGAGCTGCTCGCGATCGGTGATGTCGCACGGCAGGGCCAGCGCGGTGTCGCCGATCTCTTCGGCAAGGCGTTCGAGTGCGTCCTGCGAGCGGGCGAGCAAGGCGACATTCCATCCGGCATTGGCGGCCGCGCGAGCCGTGGCCGCGCCAATACCGGTGGAAGCGCCGGTTATGAGTAGGGTCTTGGTCATAAGGTCTCCGGAAGAATGACTCTCCCTGACAGTGTCCCGGAGCGGTCTTGGTTCCGGTCCTGTGAGGATGTCGTTCCTGTCCTCGCCAATGCCCGCCGAGCGGGTTATGGCGGGAAGACAGTGGCTTGGCAGGGGGGTGCCATGATTGGGAGCAATCTGAGCAGGAGTGAGCGACGCGCCGATGCGCGCGCGGCAGGAACCGAAGGGAAGCGCTGGATCCGTTCGTGGATAAACGTCTTCCGCTGCGAAACGGAAGCGCGTGTGCCGGCTGACGAAGCGCGGCTCGGTAAACTGATCGGTGAAGGTGAATATACCTGCATCGGCAAATCGCATTCCTATAACGGCGTGCAGGTGGTGCCCGGCGTGACCGCGATGATGATGCGCGAAGGCGGGCTGAAAACGCTGACCTATGATGCCGCGACCGAAACCGTGCGCGTGGGCGCTTCGGTATCCGTGCGCGATCTCAAGCTGTTTCTGCGCGACGAGCATGGCCGCGGTTTGCACAATTCGGGCAATTACATGGAGCAGTCGGTCATCGGCGCCCTGGCGACGGGCACGCATGGCTTCGGCCCGCGTGCGGTGATGGCCGACAGTATCGTCGAGCTGACGTTCCTGAACGGTACGGGGCAGCGGGTGACGCTGAAACGCGGCGATCCCGATTTCGCCTATGTCGCCCTGTCCTTCGGCACGATCGCGCCGATCGTCGAGCTGGTGCTGGAGACCAAGCCGCTCGAACCCTATGTATCGGTCAGCTCGATGAGCCGCCTGTCGAAACTGGGCGAGCTGAAGCAGGGCTCTATCGCGGCGAACTGGGCTGTATTGCCCTATACCGATCCCGACGATCCGGTGATCATGCTCCATGCCCTCGCCGAATGCGACAAGGGGCAGGAGCCTTCCGCACACCCGGAGGCCAAGGGTGGCAGCGGCTGGTTCGCCAAGTGGTTCCTCAAGCGCTATTACAAGTTCGACCGGTTCCTACCGAAACTGCGCCGTCCCATGCAGCGGTTCATCGACTGGCTCGATCTCAAGCAGAGCGAGCGCGTGGTCACCGATCCGGGCGATCTCGATTATCTCTACGATCCCAAACCGGGACTGAAGGAAAACCGCGCGCCGAGCATTACGCGCGGGCTCTTTTCGACCACGTACACAGGGTACAATCTCGCCTTTTTCGTACCGCTCGAAAAAGCGCCCGCCGTGGTGAAATTCATCATTCACGAGGCCGATGCGCTGCGCGATCTGGGCTTCTATCTCAAGGGTATCATCTCGGTGCGCGAACTGCCCGGCGAGGCAGGCCCGCATTTCGCCGCCAATGCCAGGCAGGCGATGGCGGCGATCGACCTGTTCGCCGACCCGCGCGATTATGCCTGGCTCGAGCGGCTCCAGCTTCTCGTGATGCAGTACGAACCGGATACGCGCCCGCATTTCGGCAAGAGCGCGCTGGGGCCGCATTTCCGCGATAGTCTCGGCCAGGCGCATCTCGATCGATTGATGGACATTCATCGTACCCATTACCCACAGGGCAGGCTGATGTTTTCGGAGCGCGTGCGCACGATGCTCGATGTCGGCCGTCCGCTACCGGGCGAAGCGGCGGCGGATTCGGGGCTGGTCGGCTGAAATTTCGGCGGAACATGAACGGTTTCGTGCGTTGAGACAGTGTGTCCGTCCCGCTCCGTTTCCTGCTGATAGCCATTCCGGTCATGCTGCTGGCCGTGCTGGTCGTGTGGCTGGCTCAGGCACAGACGGGTGCGGAAGATCCCGTCGTCGAGCAGGTCCAGGCCGAAATCAAACCGATCGCGCTTTCACCGGACCAGCAAGAGCTTGACCGCGAAATCAGCCGAATCGGCGGCACCTTCGCAGGCCATGTGGGTATCGCCGTGCACGATATCGAGGCGCTCCGAACGCTGCATTTCAACGGGCTGGAGCGCTTCCCGCAACAAAGCGTCAGCAAGCTGTGGGTGGCGATGACCGCTCTCGACGAAGTCGATGCGGGCCGTCTCGATCTGGCCGAAATGGTCGAAATCCGCAGCCGGGACCTTACGGTGTTCTATCAGCCGATCCGCAAGATCGTGCGGCGGAAGGGCAGCTTTTCTTCGGATTACGCCGATCTGATCGCGCGTGCGATCGTCGAAAGCGACAATACCGCGAATGACCGTGTTTTAAGGCGTGTCGGCGGGCCGGAGGCGGTGCAGGATTTCCTCGACGGTCATGGTCTGTCGAGCATCCGTTTCGGCACCGACGAGCGGACCAAGCAGAGCGCGATTGCCGGGCTGGAATGGCGCCAGTCCTATTCGCAGGGGCCGGCCTTTTTCGATGCGCGCGACCAGGTGCCCGATGCGCGTCGGCGCGAGGCCTTCGAAACCTATCTCGCCGATCCGCCGGACGGCGCGCCGCCGGTGGCGATCGTCGAGGCGCTGGCCCGCCTCTATCGCGGCGATTTGCTGTCCGAAGAGTCGACTCGCTTGCTGCTGGACACGCTGGAGCAGACCAAAAGCGGACCGAGGCGACTGAAAGCGGGGGCGCCCGAGGGCTGGACCGTGCGCCACAAGACCGGCACCGGGCAATTTTTCGATGGCGAACAATCGGGTTACAACGATGTCGGCATCGTCACCTCTCCGCAAGGTCGCGGCTATGCCGTCGCGGTGATGATCGCCCGCACGCGAGAGCCGACGCTTACGCGGATGGAGATGATGCAAAGTATCGTGCAGGCAATCGCCAAGTATGACGGTATGCGGGCGAGCGACGCGAATGCGACCGAGCCCAGCCGCGGAGCCGTCGCGCCTTAGCCCTCCGCATGCCCCCGTGTCTCCGGCAGGGGGACCCAGCGCATGACCCCGCCGGCCAGCGGCGTCCACAGCCCGGTACGGATACCGGCTGCGGCGAGCGTGTCGCTGGTCCACTGGTTGCAGGTGTTGCCAAGGTGATAGGTGCCGGGGGCATCGTAGAACACGTCGTGGTCGAAATAGCCGGGATGGATCGCGCGGCCTTCGAGCGGTGGCACGACCCGTTCGATCGCCGTCACCAGCCGGGCGTATTCGTCGGGCGCGATCCTCAGCACGCGCAGCGTTGGACTTGGGGCAGGGCGGATATAGTGCGCGACATGCAGCAGACCGTCGCCATTGGCGAGCGCGCCGACCGCCGTCGACAGCGTGATATCGCCCCAGGTCGGTGTGTTGAGAAATACTTCGCGTTCCCCCCAGCTCACCGAGACATGGGTGTAGGGGCGATAGGGCATCGACAGATCGCGTGCCGGGAACTCCGCACGCCAATCCTTTTGCGGGGAGGTCAGCGGCATGACGATGGCCGTGTGGACGCCATTGGTTTCCACCATGATGTCGATGCCGACGGCGGGCTCGGTCCAGCCTGCATTGCGCGGAATGGCGCTGCCGATCCATGCGGCGAGTAAGAACAGGGTCAGCAGCGTCGCGGGAACGGCCAGTGCCCAGGCAGCCCACTTCGCCGCGCGTCTCACCGTATGCGGCTCTTGCGCAGCCACAGGATCGACCAGTCGCCATTGACCAGCTTGCGCGACAGACGGAAGCCTAGTGCGCGGTAGGCGCGGCGCACGCGGCTCTCCTGCGTTTCGAGCAGGCCGGCAAGCAGCAGGTTGCCGCCCGGTGCGATCGATCCAGCGAAGGACGGCGCAAGCTCCACCAGCGGCCCGGCAAGGATATTGGCGATGAACAGATCGTATGGTCCGCGCAGCGCGAGAAGCGGGTTGTCCATACCGTCGGCAATCACCATCGTCAGTTCGCCCGGTCCGTCGCCTTCGGCAATGGCATTGGTCGCCATATTGTCGCGCACCACGTCCGCGCAGACGGGATCGATATCCGATGCGGTGGCCGTGGCGTTCGGCCAGAGGTGCATGGCGGCGAAGGCCAGCAATCCGGTGCCCGTGCCGATATCGACGTGGTTGCGCGCGACCACGCCTTCGCGCTTCATCAGGTCGAGTATGGCGAGGCAGCCCGCCGTGGTCTCGTGCTGTCCGGTGCCGAAGGCCTGGCTGGCGGGTATGACGAAATCGACCATCGCCGGATCGGCGTCGTGCTCTGGCGTGCGGACGTAAAACCGGCCCGCGCGGATCGGATCGACGCCCTTTTGGCTTTCGGTCACCCAGTCGGTATCGGGCAGTTTTTCGACCGAAAGAGCGGGAGGCGTGCCTTCGAACAGCGCGGCCACGCGCTTGAGATCGGCCGGTTTGGGCTTGCGGTCGAGATAGACTTCGAAAGTCCATTCGTCGGGCAGATGGTCGGCGACCTCCATGCCGGTGACCACCCATTCGCAAGGCCAGTCGAGCGCATCCTCATGCGCGACGAGCGCCGCCCTGGCGACCGGCTTCGATACTTCGGCACGGATCTTCCACGCGTCACTCACCGCCACGCTCCTTGGCGAGCCGCTTGTCGAGCCGCGCCTCGATCGCATCGACATATTGGCTGCAGCTCGTGCCGCCGACCAGCGATCCCCCTGCCGCTCGCTCGACCATCTTGCTCGCCGATGGATGCGGCGTGATCAGCAGGTCGCAGTCGACCTCGCGCAAGGTTTGCAGCCCGGCGCGATAGGCGGCGACATAGTCGGGATGATCGGCGAAGCGGTAATCATCGCTGCTGACCGGCGACAGCGAGTCGGCATAGACGATATCGAGGCAGTCCCCTGCTGCATCGCAGGATTGCCATGTCCAGCTCAGCGCGCCGGGCGAATGTCCGGGGGTGGCGAGCGCGGTGAGGGTGGCGGTTTCGCTGCGGACCGTGTCGCCATCGCCGACCACCACGTCGACCCCGACCGGTTCCATGGCATCGTGCATGCCGAATTGCGGGTCCTGCGGGCCGGATTCGCCCGTTCTCAGGACCTCGACCGCTCTGCGCGAGGCGACGACATGCGCGCCGCTGGCTTGTTTGATCAGCGCGTGTCCGCCGGTGTGATCGAAATGTTCGTGGCTATGCAACAGGCTGGCAATCTCATTGGGGCGGAAGCCGAGCTTGCCGATATTGTCGAGCACTACCTTGGCACCCGCTTCGGTCCCGCTGTCGATCAGCACATGGCCCTGCTCGCCCGCGATAAGGATCGCCGAAATGCCGCAGGTGCCGACGTAATAGGTCGATCCATGGATGCGATAGGGTGGGGCGGGCTTGTCCCATTCGTCCCATTTCGTGCAACCGGACGCCCATTGCTGCGGCGAGACGCGTTCGGGCTCGGGCAGCGGATCGGGCCGCTGGATCGGCGGGGCGCAGGCTGAAGCGAGAGTCGCAAGTGCGCAAGCAAGAAGCGATTTAGCGGACATAGCTGGCTCCATTGGCATCGAGCGTCGCGCCGGTCATGCTCGGCGGTGCATCGAGCGCGCAGAAGGTGATGATCCTGGCGATTTCCTCCGGCTCGGCGACGCGGCCCAGCGGGATGTCGGCGAGCAGGCCGGAACCGCCGCGGCTTTCGAGATAGTCGCCCGCCATCGACGTGTCGGTAAAGCCCGGGGTGATCGCGAAGCTCAATATGCCCTCGCTGGCATATTGGCGCGCGATGGTCTTGTGCATTGCCAGCATCCCGCCCTTGCTCGCCGCATAGTGCCAGTGCGCGGGCGAATCGCCGCGATGGCCCGCCCGGCTGGCAACATGGACGATGCGCCCCGGCACGCCGCGTTCCTGCCAGTGCTTCACGGCGAAACGGCTGAGCTGCGCGGCGGCGGTCAGGTTGATCCGCATCGTATCCTCCCACGCATCGAGCCATTCGATGTCCGATCGCTCGATCGGATTGGGATCGAACAGGCCGGCATTGTTGACCAGCACATCGATCGCGCCGCCGAGACGGGCACGGGCGGCTTCCCACAATTCGTGCGGCGCGCCCGGTTCGCAAAAATCGGCCGGAACGGTGTCGACCGAACTGCTCTGCGTCGCCTGGCCAATGACCTCGGCGCCGCGCGCTTCGAGCGCTGTCTTCGCTGCCGCGCCGATCCCGCGGGAACTGCCTGTAAGAAGGATATTAGTCATTGCCGTCGGTTACCGTCTCAACCCCTCTACGTCACCCCCGCGCAGGCGGGGGTCCATTACAACCGTTGCCAGTGGCAGGAAGGGCATCTGGATTCCCGCCTTCGCGGGAATGACGGGAAGGTTGGAAAGAGGAGGCTCTACGCCTTGCACCATGCGCCAGCTTCGCTAAGGGAAGGCCTCCAAATTATCCAACCGGACGAAACGCATGGCCAACCGCCCGATCGCACCGCACCTTCAGATATGGAAATGGGGGCCGCATATGGCGGTCTCGATCCTCCACCGCATCACCGGCGATGGGCTCGCCCTTGTCGGCCTCGGCGTGCTGCTGTGGTGGCTGGGTGCGATGGCTGCGGGGCCGGACGCCTATGCGACTTTCGAAGCGGTCATGGGATCGCCGCTGGGCATGGTGGTGCTGGTTGGCCTGTCGTGGGCTTTCTTCACCCACATGATGAGCGGCCTTCGCCACTTCGTCCTCGACATCGGCGCCGGTTACGAACTCGACACCAACAAGACCTGGTCGATCCTCGCACCGGTCATCGGCATTCTTCTTACGGCGGGCTTCTGGGCCCTCGTCCTTCTCAAGTGAGCATCACCCATGGGTAACGGAACCTCCATCGGACGCGTGCGCGGGCTCGGCTCGGCGCATGAGGGCGCGCATCACTGGCTGGTGCAGCGCTTCACCGCCATCGGCAATCTGGTGCTGATGCTCTTTCTCGCGGTGAGCCTCGCGCTGCTGCCGGACTATTCCTACGCCGCCGTCACCGGCTGGGCATCGCAGACGCTGGTCGCGACCGCGCTGGCGCTGCTGGTGATTTCGGTCTTCTGGCACGCGCGCCTCGGCCTGCAGGTGCTGATCGAAGATTATGTCCATGACGCCGGCACCAAGTTCGGCACTCTCGCCCTTCTCAACCTTGCAACCATCGGCGGCGGCGCCTTCGGCCTCGTTTCGATCGCCCGCATCGCCCTCGGAGGAGCCGCCTGATGGCCCGTACCGATACTTTCAGCATCAACGGCCGCGAATATCCGATCACCGACCATACCTATGACGTGGTCGTCGTCGGCGCGGGCGGATCGGGCCTGCGCGCCACGATGGGCGCCGCCGAAAGCGGCCTCAAGACCGCCAATATCACCAAGGTCTTCCCGACCCGTTCGCACACCGTCGCGGCGCAGGGCGGCATTGCCGCCAGCCTCGGCAACAACACGCCCGATCACTGGACGTGGCACATGTACGATACCGTCAAGGGCTCCGACTGGCTCGGCGATCAGGACGCGATCGAATATATGGTCCGCGAAGCCCCGCAGGCGGTTTACGAGCTGGAGCATGCGGGCGTGCCCTTCAGCCGCAACGACGACGGCACGATCTACCAGCGCCCCTTTGGCGGCCACATGCAGAACATGGGCGAAGGCCCGCCGGTGCAGCGCACCTGCGCCGCCGCCGACCGCACCGGCCATGCCATGCTCCACGCGCTCTACCAGCAGAGCCTGAAATACGACGCGGACTTCTTCATCGAATATTTCGCGCTCGACCTCATCATGAAGGACGGGGCCAATGGCGAGAAGGAATGCGTCGGCGTGATC
Organism: Erythrobacter aureus; assembly: GCF_003355455.1. Classification (NCBI taxonomy): domain Bacteria; kingdom Pseudomonadati; phylum Pseudomonadota; class Alphaproteobacteria; order Sphingomonadales; family Erythrobacteraceae; genus Erythrobacter; species Erythrobacter aureus. The sequence goes on along the minus strand of NZ_CP031357.1, from coordinate 2,198,677 downwards.
GCCATGTGCCTCGACGATGGCACGATCCACCGCTTCCGGTCGAAGGCGGTCGTTCTGGCGACCGGCGGCTATGGCCGCTGCTACTTCACCGCGACATCGGCACACACCTGCACAGGTGACGGCGGCGGCATGGTGCTGCGTGCGGGTCTTCCGATGCAGGATATGGAATTCGTCCAGTTCCACCCGACCGGCATTTACGGCGCGGGCGTGCTTATCACCGAAGGCGCGCGCGGCGAGGGCGGCTATCTCACCAACTCCGAAGGCGAGCGGTTCATGGAGCGCTATGCGCCGAGCGCGAAGGACCTCGCCTCGCGCGATGTCGTCAGCCGTTCGATGGCGCTCGAGATGCGCGAAGGCCGCGGTGTGGGCCCGGAAAAGGACCACATCTACCTCCATCTCGACCATATCGACCCGAACGTGCTCGCGCAGCGCCTGCCGGGCATCACCGAAAGCGGCAAGATCTTCGCCGGTGTCGACCTGACCCGCGAACCGCTTCCGGTCACCCCGACCGTCCACTACAACATGGGCGGCATCCCCTGTAACTATCACGGCGAAGTGATGGCGGGCGATGCGAACGATCCGGAAAAGATCGTCCCCGGCCTGTTCGCGGTGGGCGAAGCGGCCTGCGTTTCGGTCCATGGTGCCAACCGCCTCGGCTCGAACTCGCTGATCGACCTCGTGGTGTTCGGCCGCGCGACCGGCCATCGCCTCAAGGAGCTGATCAAGCCGGGCACGTCGCATGACGAGCTACCCAAGGACAGCGCCGAAATGTCGCTCACGCGTCTCGACCACTTCCGCCATGCCGATGGCGGCACGCCGACCGCGGCGCTGCGCGCGGACATGCAGAAGACCATGACCCGCCACGCAGCCGTGTTCCGCGACAGCAAGCTGATGGCCGAGGGCGTGGAAAACCTGAAGCAGATCAACAAGCGCATGGAGGACGTGAAGGTCCACGACCGCTCGCTGATCTGGAACAGCGACCTTATCGAAACGCTCGAGCTCGACAACCTCATGGCGCAGGCCAATGTCACCATGGCATCGGCCGAAAACCGCAAGGAAAGCCGCGGCGCCCACGCGCATGAGGACTTCCCCGACCGCAACGATGGCGAATGGATGAAGCATACCATCGCCTGGTTCGAAGGCTGGGGCGGAAACGGCGGCGGCGTGAAGATCGACTACCGCCCGGTCCACGAATACACGCTGACCGACGATGTGAAGTATATCGAGCCGAAGAAGCGGGTTTACTAGTCGCGGGGGGAGAGCGTCACCGCATCCGGACAAGCGGCCTGCATGGCAGCGCTCATCGGCCCCCGGCGTGGATTGTGCGCTAGAGGATATCCTCTACATCCATGCGGTTGTGCAGGATGCGGGCGACGTCGATCACCTGCTGGCCAACCCGATAGAAGATCAGGTGCTCTCCGCTCAGGGCCTTGCGAAAGGTTCCGTGGCAACCCTCGTAGTTCGGATAGCTCGCTGGGAAATCGCAGATGCGTAGGAGGCAATCCTCAAGAGCCCGAACATAGTCGTCGGCCTGATCGATGCCCCAGCGTTCGGCGGTGGTTAGCCAGATTTCCGCAAGGTCGCGCCTCGCCGCGTCGCGCAGGCGGAATTGCATCATTCGGCTTTGTAGTTCGCCCGCATATCGCGGAGGAAGCCGTCGAAATCGAATGGCCGGGCAGGCCCGCTGTCGAGCCCTTCTTTCAGCGCGCGGTCCAGCGCTTCGCGTTTGGTATCCTGCGCGATGTACTGCCGCATCGCTTCGCGCACCACTTCGCTGGTGGTGGCGAACTCGCCGCTTTCGACCTTTTTGCGAGCGAAATCGGTATAGGGTTTACCCAAGGCGATAGAGGTATTCTTGGCGGCCATTCGCCAACGATACCAAAATTTGGTATTTGCGGCAAACGCATTGACTTGCGAGGACCGAAACCGTCAATTCACGCGATGCGTTTCATTCTCCCCATGCTGGCAATCGCAGCCTCCTTGGCTTCCCCCGCTGCCGCCCAGCTCACCGCGCCCGAGCAGGCCATCGTCGAAACCGTCGAGAGCGGGTTCGAGAGCGATGTCGCGCTGCTCGAAGAAATCACGCTCATCAATTCGGGCACGCATAACCATGCGGGCGTGAAGGCAGTGGCCGATGTGCTGGTGCCCGAGTTCGAGGCCCTCGGATTCGCGGTCGAGTGGATCGACCAGTCTGCGGCGGGCCGGGCAGGGCATCTCTTCGCGCGGCACGAGGGCGCGCCCGGCACCACCAAGATGCTGCTGATCGGGCATCTCGACACGGTGTTCGAACCGGAATCGCCCTTTACCGGCTTCCTCTGCGAGGGCGACAGGGCGGTCGGGCCGGGCGTGGTCGACGACAAGGGCGGGATCGTCGTGATCCTTTCCGCCCTGCGGGCGATGAAGGCGGCGGGCACCCTCGATGGCGCCAACATCGTCGTCGCGCTGACGGGCGACGAGGAGGATGCGGGCGAACCCCTGGAGGCTGCGCGCCGCGACCTTGTCGAAGCAGGCGAATGGGCCGATGTCGCGCTGGGCTTCGAGGGGTTGTCGGTGCTCGACGGCAAGGATGCGGGCGTGATCGCGCGGCGATCCTCGGGGAGCTGGACGCTGACGACAAATGCGAAGAGCGGGCACAGTTCGGGCATTTTCTCCGAGCATGCGGGCTATGGCGCGATCTACGAGATGGCGCGCATCCTCGACACTTTCCGCCGCGAACTGCCGGAAGAAAACCTGACCTACAATGTCGGACTTGTCGCGGGCGGAACCCCCGCTGAATTGGGCGAGGACGGTCTTTCCGCTACCACCAGCGGGAAGACCAACATCATCCCGTCCAGCGCCGTGGCGCGCGGCGATCTGCGCGCGCTGACGCAGGAGCAGAACGAGCGCACGGCCGAAACGATGCGCGCCATCGTCGCCGATCACCTGCCCGGCACCGAAGCCGAGATAACGATCGAATTCCGCTATCCGCCGATGGCGCCGACCGATGGCAACCGCGCACTGCTGGACAAGCTCAACGTCATCAACGCCGATCTCGGCCGCGAGCCGATGGCCCCCTATCCGCCCTCGCGCCGCGGGGCGGCCGATATCAGCTTCGTCGCGCCCTACACGCACGGGCTCGCCGGAATGGGGCCTGCGGGCAGTGGCAGCCATGCCGAGGGCGAGGCGATCGATTTGCGCTCGATAGTGCGGCAGGCGCAGCGCACGGCGATCCTCATGAGCCGCCTGGCGAAAGAGGCCTCGGACAAATAGCTTTCTCGATGCGGTTTCTGTCGATCACAGCCTGCGCGGCATTGCTCGCCTCTTGCGCGACCACCGCCGGTACGCCTCCTGCAGTGCTAGGGGCGGCGCCCTTCTATCAGAAGCATGTCGACGCGATGGGCATTCCGATCCTCTCGTCCTCGCGCGTGCCCGACGAGGCGCTGTTCGCCGCGCGCGACATGATGCGCGGGATGCTCGCGCACCGGCCCGATCTGGCCGCCTGGCTGGCCGCCAACGACTACCGGGTCGCCCTGATCGCGCGTGACGAGGCGCTGCTCGACCTTCCCGAGAACGCCCACTGGACCAAGCCCGCGAGAGACGATCCGCGCCTCACGCGCTGCGAGATCAAGCATTACGAGGTGCGCATCGGGTCGAAGAGCACCCGCGAATATTGGGACAATCGCGCGCGCGGAATCGGAGGCGAGCGGATGGTCGGATCGGAAGAGGACGTGCTCGGCCTGCCGATCAGCCGCTATTTCGGCGAAACGATCTTCGTTCACGAATTCGCCCATAATGTGCTGTTCGCGATCGAGGGTGCGGACCCTGCGCTCTATCGCAAAGTCGAGGCGGCCTATGCCAATGCGCTGGCGAACGGGCTGTGGTTCGAGGAATATACGACCACCACGATACAGGAATACTGGGCCGAAGGGACGCAGTTCTGGTTCAATTCCAACCGTCTGCAAGCCTTCGACGGGCGGCAGATCCTGGGTCACACCGATCTTTCGGCCTACGATCCGCAGCTTTTCGCGGTGCTGGCCGAGGCTTACGGCGAGCGGCATGCGCTGAAGAGCGATCCCTTCCACATGCATCCCGCACGCACACCGCCCGGACGGCCGCCGGAGAACACGGCCGAAATCTGCTGAGCGCGGTCAGGCCGGTTGCGGCGTCAACCGGTCAAGCAACCGAGTCCGGTCTGCGGCAATATCCGCCAGGGTGAAGCCGTCGAGATGGGCGAGGAATGCCTCGAGCGCACCGGATAATGCGGGTTTGAGCCCGCAGGCCCCATCGATCATGCATTCCGCCTTGCCGCCCATGCAGGCGACGAAGCCGTCGAAGTGCTCGAGCGAGCGTACAACGGCGCCGACATTGATCGCGTTGGCTGGCCGGGCAAGCCGGAGTCCGCCACCACGGCCGCGCTGCGTATCGACGAAGCCCGCCGCCGCCAGATCCTGCGCCACCTTGGCGAGGTGGTTGCGCGAAATCGCATAGCGTTGGGCGATCCAGTCGATCGAAAGGGTTCGATCGGTGGCGGCCAGCGCCATGAGCATGCGCAGGGCGTAATCAGTGCGGAGGTTCAGTTGCATAAAAAAGGTATATTGGATGTTGCTTTTGTGTGCAAGTGCGATAAAAGGCATATCAAATACCTATTAAAGAGTCGGAGCCCTCGATGTCGGAAGTCCAGGAACGTACCCGCGAGGAAGTGCGGGCCGCGCGAGCCGCAAAGCGCGCCGAGGCCGAAGCGCTCGGCGTGGACGAGGCTTTCGTCTCGAACATGGTCGAGCACTTCTATGCCGCGATCCGCGAGGACGATCTGCTCGGCCCGATCTTCGCCGAACGGATCGACGACTGGCCTACTCATCTTGCGAGAATGAAAGCGTTCTGGCGCTCTATTCTGTTCAACAGCGGCGAATTCTCGGGCAATCCCATGCGTAAGCACATGGCGATACCGGGCCTCGAAGAGCATCATTTCGCCCGCTGGCTCGAGCTGCTCTACGCCACCCTGCGCGCGCTGGAGGAAGAGCCGGATGGAACCCGGCTCGTCGCCGGTCGCGCGCGCTCCATTGCCGATAGCCTGCTAACCGGGATCGCCGTTCGCCGCGACGGCCTGGTCGGCTCGCGAGCAGGAAAGGACCTTCCCCATGTATGACGATCACACATTTCTCGCCGCCGAACATCCCGACGCCGTCGTGGAACTCGAAGCGCTCGAATCCTCGCTCTCGCCGATCGCCGCGCCGCCTGTGGCGCCCGCCAATCACGGCTTCCAGCTTCCGCGCCGCCTCTGGCTGTCGATGTTTGCGTGCTATGCGATCTTCTTCGGCTTCATCGCCATTGCCACCGGGGGCAGCGGTGCCGCTCGGTTCGCAATCGTGGTGTCGGCGCTCTATACGCTCGTCTATTTCGGCGTCGCGCGTATCGGTGCCCGGCAGGCTGGGCCGGAAGTGCCGTCGCCGCTGGAGCGCGGGCGGGCGCTGATGACATGGACCGGCCCGATGGAGCCGCGCGCGGTTTATGCGCAGATCCTGATCGTGCCGGCGGTGATCGCCTTTTTCGCAATCGGTATCGCGATACTCGGTCCTTTCGCGGCATGAGCGAGGCGCGGCTGAAAACCTATCGCCAGATCGGCCCGTTCGATGAAACCAGCCTACCCGCAGGATTGCTTGCGGAACATCGCCTGAAGCCGGGAACATGGGGGCGACTGGAAATGATCGCCGGGGCGGTCATGCTCGTATGGGACGATGAGGCAGGGGGGCGCGAACGACTTTCCGCCGGCGATATCGCTCGAATACCGCCGCAACGCCCGCATCATCTCGAACCCGAGGGGCCGTTCACGCTCTCGATCGCATTCCAGCGCCCTGCCTGATCCCGGCTCAGTCCGGAGCGGCATCCACGCGCCGCATATCGACGATCTCGACCGGGTCCGTGAGCAATTGCCCCTTCATCCACCCTTCGCCCTTGTCGGGATCGGGCGGGAGCGCGTGGATCGCATGGACCACTTCCATCCCCTCGACGACATATCCAAACACAGCGAATCCCGCCTGCAGGCTGGGGTCGGGTGAGGCCGGATTGGCATCGAGCCCGGTCTGGTCCTTGATCATGATCGAGAAATCGCCCGTCGCCGTGCCGGGATCGTAGCGCGCCATCGACAAGGCTCCGTCGGTATGGCTGAGGCCGGTCCGGGTGGTCGGTTCATGCGCGATCGGATCGAGCACACGGTCGGGATGCATCTGTGTTCCGCCTTGCAGCAAGCCGCTGGGCGGCTCGCCCCAGTCGAGATGCATGGCGCGGTAGAACTTTGTCCCGTCGAAGCGGTCCTCGTCGACATAGCGCAGGAAATTGGCCGCCGTGATCGGCGCACGCTCGGTCTCGATCGAAACGGTGATGTCGCCCATGCTGGTTTCGATCATCACCAGTTGGGTATCGAAGGTCGGCTCTTGCGGAGGCGCTTCTTCCTGCGCGAATAGGGGCGAGGCGAGGAGGGCGAGCGGGGCCAGTGCGGCGATGATCCGTGTCATTCATCCAGACTGATATGTCGTTGGTCGAGAAGCAAGCGTCTTTCCCGCCCATTCATCCAGGCTTCAGGTTTACATCCGTAGTCGTTGCAGCTACAGACGTAATCGAAGAATTACGCGTACAGGTCAGGAGCAGGGAATGGCGAAGCGCAAGAACGCTCTCGGGGAACGGATCAGCGAAGCCGAGCACGCCGTGATGGAAGTGCTGTGGGACAAGAGCCCGATTTCCGCTGCCGAGGTGTGCGACGAAGTCTGCGCGCAGCGTGACTGGTCGATCCCCACGGTGAAAACGCTGCTGAGCCGCCTGGTCCAGAAGGAAGTGGTCGGCACCGAGCCCGACGGTCGCAAGTTCCTCTATCGTCCGTTGATCGAGCGGTCCGACTATGTCGGGGGCGAGAGCCGCCGCCTGGTCGATCGCCTGTTCGGCGGCCGCGCCGCGCCGCTCTTTGCGCAGCTTGCCGAAAGCGAGGCGCTGACCGAGGACGATCTCGCCGAAATCGAAGCGCTCTTGAGGGAGATGCGCAAATGACCGAGCTTATCCGCGAATATTGGGACTGGTTCCTATTCGATACGCTGGTGTGGACCGGTGCCCTGCTCGGCTTCGCGCTGCTGCTGCGCCGCCCGGTGGCGAAATATCTTGGCGCCGGGGCGGCCTATGCCCTGTGGTTCCTGCCGCTGGCCCGCCTGCTGTTTCCGCCGGTCACGCTTCCCGCATGGATGAAGCCGAGCTTTCTGGAAAGTGCGCCCGCCGCCGAACCTGTCGTGACCGACCTCGCGCTGGCTCCCGCCGCCGAAAGCGGTTTTTCCTATACCGATGTCATGGCACCGGTAACGCCAGCGACGATGGAATCGCCGGTCGATTTCGTCGTGCCTCTGGTAATCCTCTGGCTGGTCGGCGCGGCGATCTTCATGGGGCGGCGCTTCTGGCTCTATGGAGAGCTGCGCCGCGAATTGCTCGAGGATGCGCGTCCCGTGGGCGAGGTCGGCAATATACGCCTGGTCGAGACCACTGCGATATCCGGTCCGATGGCTTTTGGCGTCATCGACAAGGTCGTGGCCTTGCCCGATGGCTTCATGGTCAGCCGCGAACGCCAGGTCCGCGATCTCGCCATCGCGCATGAGCTCGAACACCACTACGGCCACGATATTCTCGTCAACGTGCTGATCCAGCCGCTATTCGCCGTGCACTGGTTCAATCCGCTGGGCTGGATGGGCTGGACCGCCATGCGCCGCGACCAGGAGGCGGCCTGCGATGCTCGCGTGGTCGCCAGCCGCAGCCGCGACGAGCGCGCCGCCTATGCCGCGATCATCGCCGATTTCGCCCGCCGCCCGCAGATCGCCCCGCGACCCGCGCTGGCGGCGCCGATGGCCTGTCCCGTTCTCGGCGACAAGTCGATCATCCACCGCCTGCGCAGCCTGCCCATGACCGACCATTCCCGCCGCCGCCGGGTTGCCGCGCGCGGTGCCGTGGCCGCCGCCGTCCTCGCGCTGCCGATGACCGCCAGCATCTGTTATGTTGGCGTATCGCCGGCCACGGCGGGCGATACGCCGGAGCCGACCGAAGCCGTGTGGGCGCTTGCAGATACGGAACAGCCTGTGTCGGTCGATCGGAATGTGGAGCACATCGTGAAACGCGCCGAGCTCGCGCATCTCGATGTCGAGGCCATGACCGAGATGATCGAGGACCGTGTCGAACGGGCCGAGACGATCCGCGAGCGTGCGGAAGAGAGCCGCGAACGGGCTGAAGAACTCCGGGAGGAACATTTAGCGGACGGTCGCCGTGAATGGACTGAAGACCGCATCCGGTATGCGCAGGACCGCAAGCAATGGGCTGATGGTCGCGTCCAGTGGGCCGAAAGCCGCGCCGCAAGCGCCGAGAGCCAGGCGAAGAGCGCCAGAGCCCGTGCCGTGGCGCATGCCGAATGGACCAACGATCTCGGCGAAACGATCGGTAAATCGGTCGCGATCGGAATGGCCAATGTTCCCGAGGTAATCGAGGATTGCCGCTATCCCGACAACCCCGTCACTTCGATCGAGAACGATGGCCGCGTCACCATGTATATTTGCGATACGGCCGGCGATCGGCTCGCACTCAAGGCCTTGCGGCAGGCACGTCAAGGGATCGAAACGAACAGTCGACTTTCAGACGAGATGCGTCAGGACATCCTGCGTGACCTGGACGAAGAAATCCGCGAATTGAAGCGCGCGATCCGTAGCTGACCTTGTGCTTCAAGCCCGGCGCTGCGCTACGCAGCATACCCAGGAAGGGCGCGGTCGGCGGGACCGCGCCCTTTCGCGTTTTCGTGGTCGGCCTCAGCCGATCGCGGTGATCCGGTCGCAGGCCCGGTCGTCGCCTTGCAGCCCGAGCCTTAGCGCGTCGCTGCGTTGCTTGCTGGTACCGTGGGTGAAGTTCTCGCTCGAAACGCGGCCGCCGGTCAGTCGGTCGTCGCCGATCGCGGCGGCGGCTTCCATGCCTTCCTCGATATCGCCCGGCTCGATCAGATTGCGGTTCTTACCCGCCCATACTCCGGCGTAGCAATCGGCCTGCAATTCCATCAGCACCTGCAACTGGTTGCGGCGGCTGGGGTTCTGCTGCTGCGCGCTGCGGATTTGTTCGGAAATCCCGGTGATGGTCTGGATGTGGTGGCCGTATTCATGCGCAAGCACGTAATAGCGCGCGAAATCGCCGCCTGCGCCAAGCTGCCGTTCCAGCGTGTCGTAAAAACTGGTATCGATATAGATCGTCTGGTCGGCCGGGCAGTAAAACGGCCCCATCGAGGAATTGCCCGTGCCGCACCCGGTACGCACCCCGCCGCCGCCATACAGATCGAGCGTGGGCTGCTGGAACCGGTCGCCCAGGCCCTGCTGCTGGAACGTCATCGCCCAGGTCTGGTTGAGCGATTGCAACCCGTTGCAGGCTTCGCGCGCATATTCGCTGCTTGTGCAGATTTCCTGTTCGTCGGTATTGGCTGGGCCGGATGCGACTTGGCCCTGCTGCACGCTTTCGACCATGCCCGCAGTCTGCATCGGGTCGAGCCCGAAGACGAAATAGCCGACCGCGGCGATCACGATCGTGCCGCAGCCCAAGCCGCCCGCCTTGCCGCCAGGCATCCCGCCGCCGCTCGATCGCACGTTGATATTCCCGGTATTGAACGGATTGAGCCGCATGCGCTCCCCCATGATTATGGCCGCTTTACAGCGCACCCCATGTGCGCGATGGCCGCTATCGAATACAGACCTAACGCTTGGAGCCCCGAATGTTTCTCGAAGGAAAACGCGCACTCGTCACCGGATCGACCAGCGGCATCGGCCTCGCCATCGCGCGGGCGTTGGCGGGTGAGGGGGCCGAGGTCGTCCTCAACGGCTTCGGCGACGAGGGCGAGATCGCGCAATTGTGCGAAGAGCTGGGCGCCAGCCACAATGGCGCGGATCTGACCGATGTGGCCCAGATCGAGGCGATGATGGCAGAAGCGGGCGCGGTCGATATTCTCGTGAACAATGCCGGGATGCAGCATGTCGCGCCGGTCGAGGAATTCCCGGTCGAAAAGTGGGAAACGATCATCGCGCTGAACCTCACCGCCGCGTTTCACACCGTGCGGCTTGCCGTGCCGGGCATGAAGGGCAAGGGCTGGGGCCGGATCATCAACACCGCCAGCGCGCATTCCAAGGTCGCGAGCCCCTTCAAGAGCGCCTACAATTCCGCCAAGCATGGCCTTGACGGGTTCACCAAGACCATCGCGCTGGAACTCGCCGAACATGGCGTGACGGCCAACTGCATCAGCCCCGGCTATGTCTGGACCCCGCTGGTCGAAAACCAGATCCCCGACACGATGAAGGCCCGGGGGTTGACCCGCGAAGAGGTCATCAACGATGTTTTGCTGGTCAAGCAGGCGACCAAGAAGTTCGTCCAGCCCGAAGAGATCGGTGCGCTCGCCGCATTTCTGTGCCGCGACGAGGCGCAGAACGTCAACGGCGCCAACTGGAGTGTGGATGGCGGCTGGACGGCGGAGTAGGCAATTGGGGCCTTCCTCTTGACACTGAATTAAGTCAGTAACACAGCTTGGGCATGAGAACCGCACGCATACTTGGCGCCGTCTTCGGCGGCACCGTCGCCTGGTATGGCCTCGCCATCATCGCCGATTACCTTTTCGTCACCCAATGGAATATCGACGGGGGCGCGCGCTATGCATTGCTCGGCATCATCCAGTTCCTCGCCGGGACCGCAGCGGTCGTCGGAGCGATTAAACTTGCAGGCCTACAGCCGGCACGAGTGGGGTTCACCACGAAGAATTTCGGCAGCGACGCGGCCATCGGCGTCGCGGTCGCGCTGGTGTTCGCCGTGCTGCAATTCCTGGTCATCATCCCGGCAACAGGCGGTGCCGAACGCAGCGATGTGGTGGCCAATGCCGCGCAGATCGGTGAAGGGCTGGGCAGCCTTTCAGGGGTGCTGGCGCTGGCCATCCTCGGTTCGAGCGCGGAAGAGTTCCTGTTCCGCGGACTGATGCTGGGCGGCATCGCGCTCGCGCTCAAGGGTGGTATTACCGGACGCGTGGCAGCCACCGTGCTGGTTGTCGTCCTGTTCGCGCTCAGTCACGGGTACCAGGGCTGGGCGGGGATCGTCGACACCGGGATATACGGCGGGCTGGTGCTGTCGCTGCTTTACTGGTGGCGGGGCGGCCGCTTGGCAGCGCCGGTCTTTGCGCACATAGGGTGGAACCTGATCGCCGCGCTGGGCATCTACTTTCTTTACTAAGGCAGGGGAGCCTCTGGCTAATCCTCCAAACCGTCGTTACATGGGCCGCCACATTTCCCCCGGCAGGCGATTCTCTCAGTGGCACATCTCGACATTCCCCTCGGTCTTACTTTCGACGACGTTCTCCTCGTTCCGGCCGAGAGCGACATCCTGCCGTCGATGGCGAATACCGCCACGCGGCTGACGCGCGAGATTTCGCTCAACATCCCGGTGATCTCCTCCGCGATGGACACCGTGACCGAGGCCGATATGGCCATCGCCATGGCGCAGCTGGGCGGCATCGGCGTGCTCCACCGCAATTTCGAGATCGAGGATCAGGCCGCCGCCGTGCGTGCGGTCAAGCGCTATGAAAGCGGCATGGTGGTCAACCCGATTACCATCCATCCCGACGCCACGCTGGGAGAGGCGCAGGAGATCATGGCGGCGAACCGCATCAGCGGGATCCCGGTGACCGATCGCGGCGGCAAGCTGGTCGGCATCCTGACCAATCGCGACGTGCGCTTCGCCGAGAACGCGCGTCAGCCCGTGAGCGAGCTGATGACCACCGAGAACCTCGCCACGGTGCCGCTCGGCACGAGCCAGGAAGAAGCGCGCAAGCTGCTTCACCAGCGCCGGATCGAGAAGCTGTTGGTGGTCGATGATAGCGGACGCTGCGTCGGTCTCATCACCGTCAAGGATATCGAAAAGGCCGTCGCCTATCCCGCCGCGACGAAGGATGCGAGCGGCCGTCTGCGCGTGGCTGCCGCCACCACGGTCGGCGATAAGGGGTTCGAGCGCACCGAAGCGCTGATCGATGCCGAGGTCGACGTGGTGGTGATCGACACCGCGCACGGCCACAACAAGGACGTCGCCCGTTCGGTCGAGCGAGTGAAGAAGCTGTCCAACAGCGTGCAGGTCATCGCCGGCAATATCGCCACGGGCGAGGCGGCCAAAGTGCTTGCGGGCGCGGGCGCCGATGCGGTCAAGGTCGGCATCGGCCCGGGCTCGATCTGCACCACGCGCGTTGTCGCCGGTGTCGGTGTGCCGCAGCTCACCGCGATCATGGACTGCGTCGAGGAAGCGGAAAAGCTGGGCGTTCCGGCGATTGCCGATGGCGGCCTGCGCACCAGCGGCGATGCGGCCAAGGCGCTGGCCGCCGGGGCTTCGTCGATCATGGTCGGTTCGATGCTGGCCGGGACCGAGGAAGCGCCGGGCGAAACCTTCATTTACCAGGGCCGCAGCTACAAGAGCTATCGCGGCATGGGCAGCGTCGGCGCGATGGCGCGCGGAAGCGCCGACCGCTATTTCCAGGCCGATGTCAGTCAGCAGAAGCTGGTGCCCGAAGGAATCGAGGGGCAGGTGCCCTATAAAGGCCCGGCAGCCGCCGTGGTTCACCAGCTTGTCGGCGGGATCAAGGCGGCGATGGGGTATACCGGTAGCGCCTCGATCGAGGATCTGCGCAAGCGCGCGAATTTCGTGCGCATCACCAATGCGGGTCTTGCAGAAAGCCATGTCCATGACGTTGCGATCACGCGCGAGGCGCCGAATTATCCCACACGATGACATCGCTCATGACATCGTGTGAGTCCCCGCGAAGGCGGGGACCTCGGGCCACCTGCGATTCGCCTGCTTCACGCGACCCCCGCCTCTGTGGCGGGTCGGCAAGGGTGCGAACATGACCCCCGCAGCCCGCGTCCAGACCGCGATCGAGCTGCTCGATGCGATCATCGCGGCGGCACAGGCGAAAGGCGCGCCCGCCGACCGCATCCTGGCCGACTGGTTTCGCGGGCATCGCTTCGCCGGATCGAAAGATCGCCGCGCGATCCGCGAACTGGTTTACAGCGCGATCCGCGCCTGCGGGCCGGTGCCCGCCACGGGGCGCGCGGCCATGCTGCGTCTTGCTGAGCTGGACGAGAGCATTGCGCCGCTATTCGATGGGTCGAATTACGGCCCCGCTGCCATCGGTCAGAGCGAGCAGGCGGCACGGGGCGGTGTCGCTCCAGAGTGGCTCGAAAACCGCCTCGCCGCGTCCGACATCTCCGGCGAGGAGGCCGCAGCGCTGCTCGACCGCGCGCCGCTCGACCTGCGCGTCAACACGCTGAAGGCCGACCGTGCCACTCTCGACTTGCCGGTCGACGCCGAGCCGACCGCAGTGCCCAATGGCCTGCGGATTGCGACCGGCACATCGATCGAGCAATGGCCCGAGTATCGCGAGGGTAAGGTCGAGGTGCAGGATACCGGCTCGCAAGCGGCCTGCCTTGCGATCGGTGCCCGCCCCGGCGAAACGGTGATCGACCTGTGCGCAGGCGGTGGCGGCAAGACGCTCGCGCTGGCAGCCGCGATGGACAATCTCGGCCGCCTTGTCGCGTCGGACACCGACCGGGGCCGCCTGTCGCGCCTTACACCGCGCGCGGAGCGTGCCGGGGCTACCAATATCGAGGCCGTGCTCCTCAACCCGCAACAGGAACTCGAAGCGCTCGAAGCGCATGTCGGCAAGGCGGATGCGGTTCTGATCGATGCGCCGTGTTCGGGCACGGGCACGTGGCGACGCAATCCCGAAGCCCGCTGGCGGCTGGACGAAAAGGAGCTACAGCGTCTTGCAGCCACCCAGTCGCACCTGCTCGATGTCGCGGCCAAGCTGGTGAAGCCGGGCGGACGGATTGTGTACGTCACCTGTTCGTTGCTGGACGAGGAAGGCGCTGGGCAATTCGAGGCCTTCCTTGCGCGCAACCCGGGCCTTAAGCCCCGCGAAATCGATCTCCCGCTCGGGCGGGAACGCGGGGCCGGAACCCGGCTCACGCCGTACCATGACGGTACGGATGGATTTTTCATCGCCTGTGCAGGATGAACGTGTTAGCCATGTCGATTATGGCTGACACGCCAAGCCCTGAACGGACTAATCTGCTGGAGACGATCATGCGTTTCGTACCCGCCGCCGCCGCCCTTTCGCTGGCCCTTGCCGTGACGTCGAGCGTCGGGTGGGCGGGAGACCGCGAACCGGCCCCGCGTGCGGGCATGCTGATTGCCGAAGGGCAGGCGGCGCTCGACCAGGGCGATACGCAGGGCGCGATCGACGCCTTCGAGGCCGCGTTGGCGGTGGATCCGGGATACGCACCGATCTTTCTCCGCCTCGCCGAAGCCGCGCGGGCGGATCAGCTTCAGGGCAAGGCGATCCGCTATTACCGCGAAGCGCTGACGCGCGACCCGCGTAATCTCGCCGCGATCGCGGGCGAGGGTGAAGCGCTGGTTGAAAAAGGCGCGGTCGAGAAGGCGAAGGGCAATCTCGCCAAGCTCCAGTCGCTGTGCGGGGCGACCTGCCCGGAAACGCAAACCCTGTCGGCCCGTATCGCCGCCGGCCCGCCCACGCGCATTCAGACCGCCGAAGCGGTGATGCCCGATGCCGCGGTGACGCAATCGAACTGATCTGAGCCCCTGCCAAGCGGGCGGGGATTGCCATCGGCATATTCTGCACTAGCGCCCCGGGGCTCCCGCCTTCGGGAACGCCTGCATTCAGACCAGTTCGCGAAATGCCTCGACCACCGCGCGGTAGACCCGCTTCTTGAACGGCACGATCAGCTCGGGAAGCTGCTCGGGTTCGGCCCATTTCCAGTCGCAGAATTCGGGCGGGTTGTGCGCTTCGAGATCGATGTCCTCATCCGCGCCCGAAAAGCGCGCGAGATACCAGACCTGCTCCTGCCCGCGATACTTGCCGCCCCACAGCTTGCCGATCAGCTCCTCGGGCAGGTCGTAGCGCACCGGCTCATCCATCGCCTTGAGAATCGTGACATGCTCCGCCCGCGCGCCGGTTTCCTCGGCCAGTTCGCGCAGGGCCGCGTCCTCGAGGTCTTCGCCCTCGTCGACGCCGCCCTGCGGCATCTGCCACCAGTCGCCTTCCTTGTTGTCGATCCGGCGGCCGACGAAGACCTTGCCATCGCCATTCACCAGCATAACGCCCACGCAGGGACGGTAACCGAGCGTTTCGCTCACCTATATCGCTCCACCATCAATTTCGTCGCATCGAGGAAAGCCTCGAGATCGTTCTGGCCGCTCGGTATCGCTTTTCTCAGCGTGGTAAAGCCATGAATGATGCCGGGGAATTCGAGATAGACCACTTCCGTGCCGAGTTGCACCAGATGCGCGGCGTATTCCCGACCCGAATCGCGCAACGGATCGAGCCCGGCGGTGCAAACGACCGTCGGCGGGGTGTTCGAGCAATCGCCGACCATCGGCGTATGGCGCGGATCGCTCGAATCGCCGCCATACTGATCGGTGAACCATGCCATCGCGGCGCCGGTCAGCAGAAATCCCTCGGCGAACATCGCCAGGCTGGAATGCTGGGTGACGTCGGAAGCGACCGGATAGATCGGCGCTTGCACGATCA
The DNA here is from genome assembly GCF_003355455.1 of Erythrobacter aureus. Lineage (NCBI taxonomy): Bacteria > Pseudomonadati > Pseudomonadota > Alphaproteobacteria > Sphingomonadales > Erythrobacteraceae > Erythrobacter > Erythrobacter aureus. Next base: position 2,183,076 of record NZ_CP031357.1, on the reverse strand, counting down.
CCGGCACTTCCGCCGGATCGTTCATCAGCTGGTTGGTGGTGACGATGGTGAGATTGCCGCCCGCGCTGTCGCCGGTGATGACGAGGCCGGTGATCTCGCGCTCCAGTTCCCCCGGCGACGAGGCGACCCAGCGCGCGGCGGCCTCGCAATCGTCGGGCGCGGCGGGGAAGGGATGTTCCGGCGCGAGACGATAATCGACCGAAACCACCGGTAGGTCGAGATGATGCGAAATCTCGGTGCACAGCGCGTTGTAGACTTCGAGATCGCCGATCACGAACCCCCCGCCATGGAGGAACAGCACACATGGGGAGGGGCCACGCTCGGCCTTCACATCGTAGAACCGGATCGGGATCGGACCGGACGGGCCAGGGCACGTCAGGTCCTTCTGCACGGCCATGGCGCGCGGCTCGGCTTCGGCGACCGCGCCGACCATCCGCATCTGCTGACGGCCTTCCTTCGCGCCGACTTCTTCGACTCCCTTGCCGCCCATGGCTTCGAGCATATCGAGGAATCCGCGCACATCGTCGCGTACATAATGTTCGGTATCGGCCATCGTCTCTCTCCAAATTCGTTGCTTTTCGATACTTACCGTGTTTGCAGTGCTTTTCCATGCGGCTTTTTTGGCCTAGCAGAGAAACTTCATTGCGAGAGGATGGGGCGCGGCTTAGGTGGCGCTTCCCATTGGAAACGGCGCCGAGAGAGACGGCGCAGACAAGGAATTCACGGATGGCAACAGCCGCCACCGCGCCGGAAAACGGCCTCCCCGCAACTCCCGAAAGCGTCGTCGTGCGCTTCGCCGGCGACTCCGGCGACGGGATGCAACTCACCGGGGGGCAGTTCACCTTGTCGACCGCGCTGGCCGGCAACGATCTGGCGACCTTCCCCGACTTTCCGGCAGAAATCCGCGCGCCGCAGGGCACGTTGTTCGGGGTATCGGCTTTCCAGATCAATTTCGGCAGTCGCGAGATCAACACTGCGGGTGACGCGCCAGACGTGTTGGTGGCGATGAACCCGGCGGCGCTCAAGGTGAACCTCGCCGCATTGAAGCCCGGCGGGCTGATCATCGCCGACACCGGCGCCTTCACAAAGCGCAACCTCGACAAGGCGAAATACGACGCCAACCCGCTGGAGGACGACAGCCTCGCCAAGTTCGACGTGCTCGCTTTCGACATCAGCGAAAAAACGATCGAGGCGGTCAAGCCCTTCGGCCTTGGCAACAAGGATGCGCTGCGCTCGAAGAACATGTGGACGCTGGGCCTGGCGCTGTGGATGTTCGACCGTCCGCGCGAGCCGATCCACGACTGGCTGAAGGCCAAGTTCAAGTCCAAGCCCGATATCGCCGACGCCAATATTGCCGCGCTCGATGCGGGCCATGCCTATGGCGAGACCGCCGAACTGGCCGGGCCGCTGAAGCAGCTCCATGTCGATCCGGTGCCAAGCGCGCCGGGCCTCTATCGCACCGTCACCGGAGCCGAAGCGGTCAGCCTCGGCCTCGTCGCGGGGGCGCAACTGGCCGAATTGCCGATGTTCTTCGGCGGCTATCCGATCACACCCGCTTCGGCCATCCTCCACCACCTCGCGCGCTTGAAGGAATTCGGCGTCACCACCTTCCAGGCGGAAGACGAGATTGCCGCGGTCTGCGCCGCCATCGGGGCGAGCTATGCGGGCCAGTTGGGGGTCACGTCCTCATCCGGTCCCGGCATTGCGCTCAAGACCGAAGCCATCGGCCTCGGCATCATGACCGAGCTGCCGCTGGTGATCGTCAATTCGCAGCGTGGCGGCCCCTCGACCGGCTTGCCGACCAAGACCGAGCAGAGCGATCTCTACCAGGCGGTCTATGGCCGCAATGGCGATGCGCCCATGCCGGTGATCGCGGCGAGCAGCCCGTCCGATGCCTTCGAAGTGGCGATCGAGGCGTGCCGGATCGCGGTCGAATACATGACCCCCGTCATGCTGCTGACCGATGGCTATATCGCCAATGCTGCCGAACCGTGGAAGGTGCCCGACCCGGCCGACTTCACGCCGTTCCCGGCCAGGTTCCTCGACCGGCCGAACGCTGTCGATGAGGGCGGCGACGAGACCTTCCTGCCCTACAAGCGCGATGCGAAGGGCGCGCGCCCCTGGGTCAAGCCCGGCACGCCCGGCCTGATGCACCGCATCGGCGGGATCGAGAAGCACGAGCTGACCGGCAATATCGATTATTCGCCCGACAACCACCAGCGCATGACCGATCTGCGCAAGAACAAGGTGGAAGGTATCGCGGTGCCCGACCAGGAGGTCTGCCTCGGCGAGACCTCGGGCAAGCTGGCGGTGGTCGGCTGGGGCAGCACCTATGGCCCGATCCACCGCGCGGTCGACAATGCGATCCGCGAGGGGCTCGATGTCAGCCATATCCATGTGCGCCATATCTGGCCGATGCCGAAGAACCTCGGAGACCTGCTCAAAGGCTTCGACCATGTCCTCGTGCCCGAAATGAATACCGGCCAGTTCAAGACCGTGCTGCGCGATCAGTTCCTTGTGGACGCCCAGCCGCTGACCAAAACCAGCGGGCAGCCATTCCAGATTGCCGAACTCGAAGAGGCGATCGGCAAGTATTTCGACGGCGTGGCAGGCAATACCGGTGGGCAGGTCCCCGCCAACGACCAGCAGCTTCCGAGCACTGAAGGAGGTGCAAAATGAACGCACCCGTTAAGATCGAAACCACGCTCAAGGACTGGGAAACCGACCAGGAGGTTCGCTGGTGTCCGGGTTGCGGGGATTACGCCATTCTCAAGGCCGTGCAGCGCACGCTGCCGCAGCTTGGGGCCGACCCGAAGAACACGGTGTTCATATCCGGCATCGGCTGTTCGAGCCGCTTCCCCTACTATGTCGAAAGCTACGGCTTCCACACCATCCATGGCCGTGCGCCTGCCTTTGCGACCGGCGCGAAGCTGGCCAACCCCGATCTCGATATCTGGCTGGTGACCGGCGATGGTGACGGATTATCCATTGGTGGCAACCACTTGATGCACGTTCTTCGCAGGAACGTGAACATGCAGATCATGCTTTTCAACAACGAGATCTACGGCCTTACCAAGGGTCAGGCCTCGCCGACCAGCCGCGAGGGCACCAAGTCGCCTTCGACCCCGATCGGCAGCTACGATCATCCGGCACGCCCGGCAGCCTTCGCGCTGGGTGCGGGCGCGCGCTTCGTCGGGCGCGGCTTCGACGTGTCGAAGCATCTGCCCGACGTGCTCAAGGCCGCCCATGCGCATCAGGGCGCGGCTTTCATCGAGATTTTCCAGAACTGCATCGTCTACAACAAGGACGTGTTCCACGATTTCGCCGCGCCCAAGGGTGCGGAGGATCAGCAGCTCTGGCTCGAAAACGGCAAGCCCATGCTGTTCGCCAAGGACACGAAGGGCATCATGCTCAACCGCGAGAAGCTGTGTCTCGAGGTCGTTGATGTAATCGACGGCGATTGGGAAAGCGCGGGCGTAATCGTTCACGATGTCACCAACCGCTCGATCGCTCACATGCTGGTCGAAATGCCCTTCGGCCCGTTTCCGATGGCGCTGGGCGTGCTTTACGACGATCCGCGTCCGACTTTCGAGGACGCGGTAATCGCCGAACGCAAGAAGGCGAGCGAGGGCAAGGATGCCAACCTCGCCAAACTGCTTGGCAAGGGGCAGACCTGGACCGTCAGCGGCACGGCGCAGGATCCGGTCTGATATCGAGGTTCACGCGAAGGCGCAAAGGCGCGAAGGGGACAGCGTGAAGATCGAAGAACTGGCAAGTATCGCTGTCGATTGCGGGTTCAAGTTGCACAAGGATCTTGGTCCGGGATTGTTGGAATCGGTTTACGCAGTCCTCCTGGCTGAAAGCTTGCGCGAGCGTGGGCTTTCGGTTGCGCGCCAAGTTCCACTTCCGATCAAATACAAGGGCGTTGTCGTCGACAACGCATTCAGGATCGATCTGCTTGTCGAGGACAGGCTGGTGATTGAGCTGAAATCAACCGAGCGCGACAGCGCTCTATACCCCAAGCAATTGCTCACCTACCTTCGCCTTTCGAACCGATCCCTGGGCCTGCTGATGAACTTTGGGCAGGAAACCTTCAAACAAGGCGTCCAGCGCGTCGTGAACAACCATCCTTCTTAGCGCCTTTGCGCCTTCGCGTGAGAAAACCCGATGGATAACCTCACCCATTCCCTCGTTGGCGCGCTGATCGGGCAGGCGGGGCTGAAGAAGAAGACCGGGCTTGCCATGCCCGCGCTGATCATCGGGGCGAATCTGCCCGATGTGGATGCGGCGTGTTTCTTCTGGCTCGATGGCGTGGAACATCTCGGTTTCCGGCGCGGGATCACGCATGGACCGATCGCCTGGCTGCTGCTGCCGCTGGTGCTGGCGGGCCTGCTCTATGGCTTCGACCGCTGGCAGGCGAAGCGCGGCACACGGCCGAAAGAGAGGCTGCCGGTCAATTTCAACTGGCTCTATTTGCTGAGCTTTATCGCCTGCCTGACCCACCCGGCGCTCGACTGGCTCAACGTCTATGGCATTCGCCTGCTCGAGCCGTTCTCGAGCCGCTGGTTCTATGGCGACACGCTGTTCATCATCGATGTCTGGCTCTGGGCGCTGCTGGGCTTCGCGACGTGGTTCTCGCTGAGGCGTGAGAAGCGGGGCGGGGAGTGGAAGCGGCCGGCGCGCCTGGCGATCATGGTGGCGCTGGTGTATATCGGGCTGAACGGGGCGATTACTGCCAGAGCAGAGCGCGCATTCGAGAACTGGTTTCTCGGTGTTGGTTTGGTCGAAGAGCAGGTCATTGCTAGCCCTTTGCCATTATTGTTCTGGGATCGGGAAGTGCTGGTGTACGGACCCAGCGCGGGCTGGCATGAGTTTATCTACCCTGCAGATAACCATGCAAATGGCGAAATGCGGCCACTGGGTGAAACCACCTGCAACTTGGATGCCGCTGTTGAGCAGGCCGTCCCGGGAAAGGAGCTGGAAGCCTTCCTCTTCTGGTCACGCGCACCTTTCGCCGAACGTGCGCCGGATGGTTCGGTGATCCTGCGCGATGCCCGTTTCTACGATCCGCGTGCGCGCGACCGCTTCTCCGTCGCGCTGCCCGATGTGAAGTGCGAGGAACTTCCCGCCAATTAGGCTCGTTCGAGATCCAAGCTCCCCTCCCTTGAGGGAGGGGCTGGGGGTGGGTGTTCGACACGTGCTGCCAGCGCCGTACACCCCCACCCGGCCTCCCCCTTGAGGGGAGGGGAAAGTCGAGGCAATGTCCGAACCCCAAATCGTCTGGCTGCGGCGCGATCTGCGCATGGCGGATCAACCCGCGCTTCATGCCGCCGCGCAGGCCGGTCCCGTCATCCCGGTCTATATCCTTGATGACGAGCGCGCGGGCGATCACGCCTATGGCGGGGCGAGCCGGGTGTGGCTGCATCATTCGCTCGATAGTCTCGGCAAGTCACTGGGCCGCCGCCGCTCGCAGATCGTCCTGCGGAAGGGCGATGCGCCGCAGATTCTCGCATCCATCGCCGACGAGGTGGGTGCCAGCTGCATCCATGCCATCCGTCATTATGAGCCGTGGTGGAAAGAAGCCGAGGACGAACTGCGCGATGCTCTGCACGATCTCGGGGGCGAGGACCGCAGGCTATGCCTTTACGATGGCAATTACCTGCTCCCGCCCGGCAGTGTGACGACCGGATCGGGCGATCCCTACAAGATCTACACCCCGTTTTCGAAGGCCATGCTCGAGGTCATGCCCCCGCGCGACCCACTGCCCGAGCCTGAGACGATCCATTCGCCCGAAAGCTGGCCCGAAAGCGACGATCTGGGCGATTGGGGCCTGCTCCCGAGCAAGCCCGACTGGGCAGGCGGAATCCGCGGCTTCTGGCACTTCGGCGAAGCGGCCGCGCATGACCGGCTGGGCTGGTGGACGGATGAAGTGGCGGACTATGACGAGGGCCGCAACCTGCCCTCGGACGACATCACCTCGCGCCTGTCCCCGCATCTGCATTGGGGCGAAATCAGCCCCGCGCAGGTGTGGCACAAGCTCAAGGACAAACGTTCCGACGGCTGGAAGACCTATGCCAAGGAAGTGATTTGGCGCGATTATGCGCAGAACGTGATCGACCAGTTCCCCGAATACCCGCGCGAGAGCTATCGCGACTATGACGAGCGGACACTGTGGCGGAACCCCAATGCGGGGCACCTGATCCGCGAAGACCTCGAATGCTGGCAGAAGGGCATGACCGGCTACCCCATCGTCGATGCCGGGATGCGCCAGCTTTGGCAGACCGGCTGGATGCACAACCGCGTGCGGATGATCTGCGCGAGCTTCCTCGTCAAACACCTGCTGATCGACTGGCGCTTCGGCGAGCAATGGTACTGGGATTGCCTTGTCGATGCCGATTACGGCAATAACGGCGTCAACTGGCAGTGGATCAGCGGGACCGGCGTCGACAGCAATATGTTCAGCCGGATCATGGCGCCGCTGACCCAGAGCGAGAAGTTCGATGCGGCGGGCTATATCCGCGAATATGTTCCCGAACTTGCCGAACTGGGCGACAGCGAAATCCACGATCCGCCCGATGAGAAGCGCGGCGACTATCCGGCCAAGATGATCGGCCACAAGGAAGCGCGCGAACGGGCGCTGGAGGCTTACAGGGCCAGCAAACCGTAGCGGACTTGTCGCCTCTTTCCCGGCGGGCCATAGGCAGGGGGATGGAGATGCGGACAAGCCAGCGCGGACGCGACCTTCTCGACGGAGCGAAGAGCTTCGCGCGCAAGCCCGGCATGTTCGCGCGGCTGATCGCACCCGGTTTCGACAAGATCCTCGACCGGATCGACGCGGCGCTGGCTACGGGCGCGATCCATGCCATTTTGCCCGATGGCGGTCGAAGAACGCTTGGCGGGCGTTCGCCGGGCTTCGAATGCACGGTTGAATTGCGGAGCTGGAGCGCGCTGCTCCGCCTCGCCACCAATGGATCGATCGGCTGGTATCAGGCTTGGGAGGCGGGCGAATGGGCCAGTCCCGACCCGGTCCCGCTGTTCGCGCTGTTCATGGCGAACGGCAGTGAATTGGGCGACACCGGCCGTGCGCGTGGGCCATTTCGTCTCGCGGCGCGTTTCGCGCACTGGCTCAATCGCAACACCCATGCGGGCGCGCAAAAGAACATCGCCGCGCATTACGATCTCGGCAATGATTTCTACGCGGCCTGGCTCGATCCCACGATGACCTATTCGTCGGCCCTCGATGTCGCCGATGATGGCCTCGAAGCCGCGCAGCGGCGCAAATGGGATGCTCTGGCCGCGCGGCTCGGCAAGCCCGCCAATGTTCTGGAAATCGGCTGCGGCTGGGGCGGATTGGCCGCCATGCTGTCCTCGCGAGGGATTACTGCCACGGCAATCAGTCTTTCCGACGCCCAGCTCGCCTGGGCGCGCGAGCGCCATCCGGGGGTCGATTTCCGCAAGCAGGATTATCGCGACACGGCGGGCCAATACGATGCCATTGCCAGCGTCGAGATGGTCGAGGCGCTGGGGCGCGAATACTGGCCGACTTTCATGGATTGTATCGCGCGCAACCTCAAACCCGGTGGGCGCGCGGCAATTCAGTATATTTCCATGCGCGACGATCTGTTCGAAGCCTACGCAAAAAGCGCCGATTTCATTCAGGCCTATATCTTTCCGGGTGGGTTGCTGATCCGCACCAGCGAGTTCCGCCGCCTGGCCGAGGAACGTGGGCTTGCCTGGCAGGATCAGCACGATTTCGGCCTCGACTATGCCGAAACGCTGAAATGCTGGCGCGAGAATTTCGATGCGGCCGAACGCAAAGGCCGCCTGCCGCAGGGTTTCGACACGCGCTTCGGCGATCTGTGGCGCTATTATCTGATGTATTGCGAAGGCGGGTTCCGCGGGGGCGGGATCGACGTCCACCAGGTCACGCTGGTGAAACAGGGAGAGAGTCAATGAAGGGGTTTTGGATTTCGACCGCGGCACTGGTGCTGTCGGGATGTGCTGGCGCTTACGATAGCGCGCCTGTTGGCGAGGTTACGGTCGTGCCGCCAGCGGTCACGCAATCCATGCCCGAACAGATGGCGAGCATGGATCCGGGCGATTCGATCCTGTTCTGGAGCGATGAACGCCGCTCGGCCGCGTTTCGCGACATGGAGGGGCTGTTTCCCGGCCTCGAAGTGGCGCCCGCCGCCAAAACGCGCGTTTTGCCGCGTGCGGGCGAAAATCTTCCTGTGGCCCTGCAGGCTGAAATCCGCGCCTATATGGCGCAAACGCAGGCCGCCGGCGTGATGGCGCTCAAGAATGGCGAGGTGGTGTTCGAGGATTACGGCCTCGGTTTCGGCCCGACCGGTCGCTGGACCAGCTTCTCGGTCGCCAAGAGCTTCACCTCGACGCTGCTCGGCGCCGCGATCGAGGATGGGGCGGTGGACAGCGTCGATACCCCCGTGACCGATATCATCCCCGCGCTTGCCGGGACGGCCTATGACGGTGTCAGCGTCGGCCAGATCGCCAGCATGACCTCGGGCGTTGCCTGGAACGAGGACTATACCGATCCCGACAGCGATGTCGCCAAGATGCTCGCCATCGCGCCGGTCGCCGGGGAATCGCAGGCGGTGACTTATGCCCGCACCCTGACGCGCGAGGCGCCCGCTGGCGAAAAATGGGTTTACAAAACGCTCGAAACCAATCTTCTCGGCCTGATCGTCGAACAGGCGACCGGCCGGCCGCTCGCTGCCTATGCGGCGGAAAAGATCGTCGAACCCGCAGGTTTCGCAGGCGGTCTGTTCTGGATGCAGGACCTGACCGGCGGCAATATCGGCGGCTGCTGCTTGTCGCTGCGCCTGGCCGACTATGCCCGCATGGGTCAGTTCGCGCTCGAAGGTGGCAAGGGTGTCGTGCCCGAGGGCTGGTTTGCCAAGGCCGGTTCGCCGCTGGTCGATTTCGGTGAACGGGCGCCGGGCTTCGGCTATGGCTATCAATGGTGGACCTATCCCGGCGACACCTATGGCGCGCAGGGCATTTTCGGACAGGCGATCACCATCGTGCCGGAAGAGAAGCTGGTCGTCGCCATTGTCAGCAACTGGCCGACAGCCACGAGCAGCGACCATCGCGCCGGTTTCCGCGACCTTGTCGGCAAGATCGCCGAGGCACTCGACGACTGAGCGGACGGGAGCGGGGCTGCGCCCCCGTCAGTAGGCGCGATAGGCATCCTCTCCGCTATAGCGGGCGAGGATGCTGTCGTGCACAATCGGGCTCAGCAGTTCGCTGAAAGCGCAGCCGACCATGCAGTTTTCCCACCAGATCACCTGTGCCTGAAGCGATTCGAGACCTGCCAGGGTAAGCCAGCATAGCTGGCCTTCGTGCATGCGGTTGAGCGCGGCGGCTGAAAAGCCCGAGATCGAGAGGTCGTGAACCACGGTCCGGAACGCGCGCCCGCCGCTCGGCCGCAATTGTCCTGGAATGGTCAGCCTGGTTCGCGGGGCGCAGCGATCCTCCTGCGAGGCTAGCGTATAGGGATCACTCGACCGGTGGATCATGGTTGGCGCCCTTCCTCGATTCGGTGCGACTCAAATCGCCCGGAGGCAACCGGGGCGATTCGCCATGACTCACCCAATCGGAGTTGAGAAGTCCTGACCGCGCTTGGTTAACCTATCCCTCGACGCGCTCGCGATGGAAGCCCTCGAAACCGTCGACCAGCAGTTTCACCAACCGATCGGCAACAACCGACGGTTCCTTCACCGTCTGCGGGTCTTCGCCGGGATAGGCCTTGGCGCGCATGGCGGTACGGGTGGCCCCCGGATCGATCAGCGCGACGCGGACCTTGGAGATTTTTTCGACTTCCTGGGCATAGCTTGCCAGCAGGTTGTCGAAAGCGGCCTTGGTGGCGCCATAGGCGGACCAATAGGCGCGCGGCGTCGCCCCCACGCTGCTGGTCAGGCCGATCACGCGGCCCGCATCGGCACGTTTGAGCAGCGGGTCGAAATTGGCCAGCAAGGCCTGCGTGGCGAGGAAATTGACCGTCAGGGCCTGGCTGAGCTGCTTGCCGTCGATTTGGGTTACCGGGGTGAGCGCGGGCAGATAGGCCCCCGAAATGACGAGGAAATCGAGCTTGTCCCAGCGCCCGGAAATGGCCGAGGCGAGGCGGGCGATGCCATCGTTTTCGTTAAGATCGACCGGCGCAATCGTCGAGGCTCCGCCAGCTTCGTGAATTGCATCCTCGACCGATTCGAGCGCGCGGACATCGCGCCCCGTCAGCACGACGTGGGCACCGGCGGCCGCCAGTGCTTGCGCGGTAGCCGCACCGATCCCCTTGCTCGCCCCGGTGACAAGGGCGAGGCGATTTTCGAGTGGTTTCGTCATCAGGCGACCTGTTCGGATGGGAATGCGAGTTTGTGCTGCTTGTCTTCGCGCCGCGCCATGTCGGTCAGCGAGGTCGGATAATCGCCGGTGAAGCACGCGTCGCAGAATTGCGGGCAGGCCGAATTGCGGGGCTTCTCGCCCACGGCGCGATAGAGACCGTCGATCGATACGAAGGCGAGGCTGTCGGCCCTGATGAATTCGCGCATCGGTTCGACATCCATGCGCGCGGCGAGCAGCTTGGAGCGTTCGGGCGTGTCCACGCCGTAAAAGCAGCTATGCGCGGTCGGCGGGCTGGCCACGCGAAAATGGACTTCGATAGCCCCGGCATCGCGCATCATTTCGACAATCTGCATCGATGTCGTGCCGCGCACGATGCTGTCGTCGATCAGAACGATGCGCTTGCCCTCCACCAGAGCGCGGTTGGCATTGTGCTTGCGCTTGACGCCCGCGTGGCGAACGCCGTCGCTGGGCTGAATGAAAGTGCGCCCGACATAGTGGGAGCGGATAATGCCAAGCTCGAACGGAATGCCCGATTCCTGCGCATAGCCGATGGCTGCGGGAACGCCGCTATCGGGCACGGGGACCACGAGATCGGCTTCGACCGGTTTCTCGCGCGCGAGTTCGGCGCCGATAGCCTTTCGTGCTTCGTAGATGCTGCGCCCGTCGAACACCGAATCCGGGCGGCTGAAATAGACATGTTCGAAAATGCAGGGACGCGGGGCGTGATCGCCGAAGGGATGGAGCGAATCGATATTGCCGTCGAAATCGACCTTAATCACCTCGCCCGGTTCCACCTGCCGCACGAACTGGGCGCCGACCACGTCGAAGGCCACGGTTTCGGACGCGAAGACGGTGGCATCGCCGATCCGGCCCATCTGTAGCGGACGGATGCCCAGCGGGTCGCGGCAGGCGATCATACCCTCGGGCGTCATCACGATCAGCGCATAGGCACCCTCAAGCAGGCGCAGTGCATCGATCAGCCGGTCCATGATCGTGGGATACCGGCTGGTCGCCACGAGGTGGATGATGACCTCGGTGTCGCTGGTAGACTGGAAGATCGAACCGCGGCGTACAAGGTCGTCGCGCAGCACGCCCGCATTCGAGATATTGCCATTGTGCGCCACCGCGAACCCGCCGCTGGCAAGGTCGGCGTAAAGCGGCTGGACGTTGCGCAGGCCCGCCCCGCCGGTGGTGGAATAGCGCACATGACCCGCCGCCATCGTGCCGGGCAGCTCGGCAATGGCTTCCTGGCTGGAAAAATTTTCCGCCACATGGCCAAGTCCGCGGCGAGTGAAGAATTCGGCGCCGTCGAAACTGGTGATGCCGGCGGCTTCCTGGCCGCGGTGCTGGAGAGCGTGGAGGCCGAGAGCTGTCGCGGCTGCCGCATCGGTCGCGTTGATTGCGCCGAACACGCCGCACTCCTCGCGCAGCTTGTCGCCATCCTCGTCGAGAAACGGGTGGGTGAGGTTCATCGAAAGGCCTGTCTGCCGCGACTGATCGGGATGGGGGTCCCAATGGCGATGTTACGGCCCGATTACAAGGCCGGTGCGATGGATGGCCCAAGGAAAGACACGATTTCATTGCGCAGCAAGGCGTGGCTGCCTAAACGCCCTTCCAACGCACCGCCAGATACAAGGGCTGTCTTGATCCTCTCTCCTTTCGAATGGACCATCGCCAAGCGCTATTTGCTTCCGGGCAAGGGCGAGGCTTTCATTGCGCTGGTCGCCAGCATCTCGATCGGCGTTGTCATGCTCTCCGTCGCCATGCTGGTCGTGGTGATGAGCGTGATGAACGGCTTTCGCGCCGAATTGCTCGACAAGATCGTCGGGTTGAACGGCCATGCCATCGTGCAGGCTTATGGCGGTCGGCTCGACGATTGGGAGAACGTCCTCGCGAGAGTCGAGGAAACGCCGGGGGTGGTCAGCGCCTCGCCCTTGATCGAACAGCCCCTCTTGACGAGTTTCAACGGGCGGGTCGAGGCGATCCTCGTGCGCGGCCATACACGGCAGGATTTGCAGGAATTCTCCACCAAGGCGATCAGCGGGAATTTCGATGCGCTGCAGCCAGGTGCGAGCAAGGTGGCGATCGGGGTGCGTCTGGCGGAAAATATCGGCGCGCGGGTCGGCGATACGATCACCATCATCAATCCTCAGGGCCGCTCGACTCCCTTCGGCACCGTCCCGCGCCAGGTGGGCTACGAAGTCGCCGCGATTTTCGAGGTCGGCGTGTTCGATTACGATGGCGCTTTCGTGGTCATGCCGATGGAAGATGCGCAGACCCTGCTGCTGATCGGCGATACAGTCGGTATGATCGAGGTGACGGTAGAAGATGCCGACCGCGTCGGAGAAATCCTCGATCCGGTCCAGAGGGCGGTTCAGGGCAGAGCGGTCGTGTCAGACTGGAAGACGATCAATTCGACCCTGTTCGAGGCGCTTCAGGTCGAACGCGTGGCGATGGCTTTCGCACTGAGTTTCATGGTGTTGGTTGCGGCATTCAATATCCTTTCGAGCCTGGTCATGCTGGTGCGGGCCAAGACGCGCGATATCGCCATCATGCGGACCATGGGGGCGACGCGGAAAAGCCTGATGAAGATCTTCGTGACGACGGGCTTCACGGTGGGGGCGATCGGAACGGTGGCGGGCCTTCTGCTCGGTTTCGTCATCCTGACCTTCCGTCAGCAGATCGTCACCGGGATCGGCTATCTCACGGGCGTCGAACTATGGGACCCGCAGGTCCGTTTCCTGACCATGCTGCCGTCCAAGACCGACCCGGTCGAGGTCGGGATGATCGTGCTGCTGGCGCTGGCCCTCAGTTTCCTCGCCACGCTCTATCCTGCCTGGAAAGCGGCGAGCACGGACCCGGTACAGGTGCTGCGCTATGAATAGGCCGGTCGTCGAACTGAAGCGGTTGACCCGCAGTTTCGAGCAGGGCGGGGTGCGCATCGACGTGCTGCGCGGCGTCGATCTTGCGATCCGGCCGGGCGAGATCGTTGCGCTGCTAGGTCCTTCGGGCTCGGGCAAATCCACGCTCTTGCAGGCGGTCGGCCTGCTCGAAGGCGGGTTCGGGGGTGAGATCGTCATCGCGGGCCATTCGGCGGAGAAGTCGGATTCGCGCGCTCGCACCGTGCTGCGCCGCGAACATCTCGGCTTCGTTTACCAGTTCCACCATTTGCTGCCCGATTTCGATGCGCGCGAGAATGTGGTGCTGCCGCAGCTCGTGGCGGGTAGACCGCGAGTCGAGGCCGAGGCACGTGCCGAGCAGTTGCTCGTCGCACTGGGGCTCGAACACCGGCTCGACCACCGGCCCAGCCAGCTTTCGGGCGGCGAACAGCAGCGCGTCGCCGTGGCGCGCGGTCTCGCCAACAAGCCCGATCTCGTCCTGGCCGACGAGCCGACCGGCAATCTCGACGAGGCGACGTCGGACAAGGTGCTCGCGCAACTCCTCGATCTCGTCCGGGGCGAGGGCAGTGCCGCGCTGATCGCAACCCATAACGAGCGGCTGGCGCAGAAAATGGACCGTATCGTCCGCCTTCACGAAGGCGTGCTCGAATAGAGGACCCGCAAGCGCTTTCGCTCGTTGGTCGGGCAAAGGAGATTTGCATGACCGACCATCCGAGCACTTTCAAAGGCGACCCGAGCCATAGCGAAGGCATTGAGTGGGACGACCGCGCCAGCCTCCATCGCACCGGCGATGGTGACGGCGTGCTGGATGCGGCCAAGGGTCTGCGGAGCGGCACCTTCGCCGACCTGATCCGTCACGTGATGCTGATGCCTGCCGAAGAACGTGGGGATTACTACATCGAGAAAGCGGGGGACCGCGAGTACCACGTCGACGAGATCGTGAGCCTTTCGAAGCGCGACGATTTCCCGCGCTCGTAGGAGCAGGTTGGTCCTCGGTCGATAGTCGCTCGCCGGACGGTACGGCCCGGTATAACTTGGCGGGATCAGGGGAGAATTGACCATGCTGACCGCCGCGCTCGCGATTGCCTTCGCACAGGCCGCCGCACCTGCCGTCCCGCCACCACCGCAACCGCAATGCGAAGGCGCGAACCACGAAGCCTTCGATTTTTGGGTCGGCGAGTGGGAGGTGTTCCCCAATGGCAGCGACCAGCAAGTGGCCAACAGCCGTATCGAAAAGGTAAGCGCGGGCTGCGCCATCCGCGAGACCTGGATGCCCTTTCAGGGACGCGGTGGGAGCAGCTTGAGCGCATATGACCCCACCACCGGCGGCTGGCACCAATTATGGGTCGGTGGTACGCCGGGGCGCGTGTTCTTTGACGGGGGCGCGGTGGACGGCGCGATGGTGCTGACCGGCTATTGGGGCAAGGGTGCGCAAGGCGATCGCATGCTCGTGCGGATGACCTATACGCTTGAAGAGGACGGCAGCGTACGACAATACGGGCAAGCGAGCGCGGATCATGGTCGTACGTGGTCGGATGCTTTCGACTACGTATACCGCCAGAAGGAATAAACCGCCGTGACCACCATTGCCGATTTTACCGTCGCCACCAACACGGGCGACCAGCTCGATCTGAAAGAGAAACTCGGCAAGGTGCTGCTGGTGGTGAACACCGCCAGCAAATGCGGTTTCACCCCGCAATATGACGGGTTGGAGGAGCTGTTTCAGGATTACAAGGACAAGGGCTTCGAGGTCCTCGCCTTTCCCTGCAACCAGTTCGGCAATCAGGAGCCGGGAGACGCGGACGAGATTGCCGAATTCTGCAAGGTCAATTTCGGCCTCACCTTTCCGCTGATGGCCAAGGTCGACGTGAACGGCGACGACGCCAGCCCGCTGTTCGACTGGATGAAGGGCGAAAAGCCCGGGCTGATGGGGTCGCGCGCGATCAAATGGAACTTCACCAAGTTCCTGATCGACCGCGAAGGCAATGTCGTGAAGCGCTATGGCCCTGCCGATGCGCCCAAGACGATCGCCAAGGATATCGAAAAGCTCCTCTGACGTCTCGATAGTCATTGCGAGGAGCCGCAGGCGGAGCCGACGACGGCCTCCGGCCACCCGGCAATCCAGATAGGGCAGACCTGGACTGCTTCGCTACGCTCGCAATGACTGTGTGAGCTGAAAATCCTGTGGATGCGCCCCTTGGCCGACGAAGGCGCAATCCGCATATTGCCGCCCATGTCCTTCAAGCCCTTCGTCCCGTTTCGTATCCTCTCGGCCTACACGATGCTGGAAGGCGCGATCGATCCCAAGGCGATGGCCAAGCTGGCGAAGGAGCGCGGATTTCCCGCCATGGCGATCGCCGACCGCAACGGGCTCTATGGCGCGGTCATGTTCGCCAATGCCTGCAAGGCGGAGGGCATTCAGCCGATAATCGGCACGCTGCTGGGCGTTGCGCGCCCATCACGAGACGAGGGGGCGGAAGGCAAGCAGGTCGACTACCTGCCGCTCTACGCGCAGGACGAGGCCGGTTACGACAATCTCTGCCATCTGGTTTCCAAGGCGCATCTCGAACGGCCGCTCGAATATGATCCGCATGTGCGGATGGAGGGCCTCGAGGGCCATACCGACGGGCTGATCGCCTTTACCGGGGCGAGCGAAGGCGGCGTTACCCGGCTGCTCGCCGAAGGACAGCAGGACCATGCCGAAGCGCTGCTCGACCGCTTGCAGGCGCTCTTCCCGCACCGGCTCTATATCGAGCTTGCCCGCCGCGGGAACGAGGTGGAAGAGCGCGCGGAGGCCGCGCTGGTCGATCTTGCCTATGCGCGCGACCTGCCGCTGGTGGCGACAAACCCTGCCAATTTCGCCGAACCGCATATGCACAAGGCGCATGACGCCATGCTCTGTATCGCCGGGTCGACCCATGTCGATGCCGAGGAGCGGGCGCGGTCCAATCCGGAAAGCTTCGTCAAGACCTATCACATGATGGACGAGGCCTTCGCCGATCTGCCCGAAGCGGTCCAGAACACGCTCGTCGTGGCGCAGCGCTGCGCCTATGCGCCGCCTTATCGCAAGCCCATCCTGCCCAGCCTTGCCGGCGATCTCGAGGGAGAGGCGCGCATGCTGGAAGAGGACGCGCGCAAGGGTCTTGAGGCGCGCCTCGAACCCTATGGCGCGATGAGCGAGGAGGAGCGCCAGGTCTATTTCGACCGGCTCAAGTTCGAAGTCGACATCATCAACCAGATGGGTTTTCCCGGTTACTTCCTGATCGTTGCCGACTTCATCAAATGGGCCAAGGACCACGACATTCCGGTGGGGCCGGGCCGTGGTTCGGGTGCGGGCAGCCTGGTGGCCTGGGCGCTGACGATTACCGATCTCGATCCGATCCAGCTCGGCCTGCTGTTCGAACGCTTCCTCAATCCCGAACGGGTTTCGATGCCCGACTTCGATATCGACTTCTGCGAAACGCGGCGCGGCGAGGTGATCCGCTACGTCCAGCAGAAATACGGGCACGACCATGTCGCGCAGATCATCACCTTCGGTAAGCTGAAAGCGCGCGCCGTGCTGCGCGATACGGGCCGTATCCTGCAGATGAGCTACGGCCATGTCGACCGGCTGTGCAAGATGGTGCCCAACCACCCGACCGACCCGTGGACGTTGCCGCGCGCGCTCAACGGTGCGGCCGATTTCAAGCGCGAATACGACAATGACAACGAGGTGAAGCGCCTCGTCGATCTGGCGATGCAGCTCGAGGGCTTCCCGCGCAACAGCTCGACGCACGCCGCCGGCGTGGTGATCGGCGACCGTCCGCTGGCCAAGCTGGTCCCACTTTACCGCGATCCGCGTTCGGACATGCCAGTGACGCAGTACGACATGAAGAATGTCGAGAGCAGCGGCCTCGTCAAATTCGACTTTCTCGGGCTGAAGACGCTGTCGGTGCTCAAGAAGGCGGTCGACCTGCTCAAGCGGCGTGAGATCGATATCGACCTGTCGCAGCTCCCACTCGACGATCCCAAGGTCTACGAGCTGATGAAGGCGGGTAACACGGTCGGCGTGTTCCAGCTCGAATCGGAAGGCATGCGGCGTACGCTGACGGCGGTGAAGCCGACCAATTTCGGCGACATCATTGCGCTCGTCTCGCTCTATCGCCCGGGTCCGATGGACAACATCCCGCTGTTCGGCAAGCGCAAGGCGGGCGAGGTGCCGATCGAATATCCGCACGCCAAGCTCGAAGGCATCCTCGCCGAAACCTACGGCATCTTCGTCTACCAGGAACAGGTCATGCAGGCCGCGCAGATCCTTGCCGGATACTCGCTCGGCGATGCCGACCTGCTGCGCCGCGCGATGGGCAAGAAGGTCCAGGCGGAAATGGACGGGCAGCGCCAGCGCTTCGTCGATGGCTGCAAGGAAGTCAGCGGGATCGAGAAAGCCGAGGCCAACGCGCTGTTCGACTTGATCGACAAGTTCGCCGGATACGGCTTCAACAAGTCGCACGCCGCCGCTTACGCGCTGCTCGCCTACCAGACCGCCTGGCTGAAAGCGCATTACCCGGAAGAATTCTACGCCGCCTCCATGTGTTTCGACATGCACCAGTCGGAAAAGCTGGCGGTCTTCGTCGACGATGCGCGGCGCAGCGGGATCAAGGTTCTGCCGCCCTCACTCAACCATTCGGAAGCCGAATACACAGTCGAGCAGACCGACGACGGCTATGCCGTGCGCTATGCGCTGGCTGGCATTCGCAATGTCGGCGAACGGGCGATGGAAGCGATTGTGGAAGAGCGCGAGGCTGCGGGCAAGTTCGAGAGCCTGAAGGATTTGTTCGAGCGTCTGCCCAAGGGTTCGATGAATTCGCGCCAGCTCGAAGCGCTGATCAGCGCAGGGGCATTGGACGAGTTCGAGCCCAACCGCGCCAAGCTGATGGCCAATACCGATATGCTGCTGGCAGTCGCCGATGCGGCCGAGCGCGAGCGATCGAGCGGGCAGGCGGGGCTGTTCGGCGGGGAGGATGCGGCGGTGGAGGATACGCTGCGTTTGAAAGACGCCGAAGACTGGTCACTCAGCGAAGCCCGCAATCGTGAAAAGGAGAATATGGGCTTTTCGTTCAAGGAACATGCGACTGCGGCCTATCGCGAAATCGCCAGTGCGCAGGGCGCGCGTTCGCACGCTTCGCTGATGGCGGGCGGTGTGCCGGGCGGCGGGCGCATGGGCGCGGTGATGGCGGTGCAGGTCGAAGGCGCGAACAAGGGCACGACCAAGCGCGGCAAACCCTTCATCCGCGCCGATTTTTCCGACAGTTCGGGCCAGTTCAGCGCGGCTTGTTTCGAAGAAGGGCTGGTCGATAAATTCCTCGAATGGGCCGAGAACGGCACCTGCGTGAAGCTCGATGTCGAACTCGACAGTCCGAGCCCGGACGAACCGCCGCGGATCACCGTGCGCGGCGCGGTGCCGCTCGAGGCGGTGAAGGGCAGCATGGCGATGCTGCTCACGCTCGAGGTGGAGAGCGTCGATGCGCTCACCCAGCTTGCGCTGGAATTGGGTGCGGACGACACTGGAGGCGATGAAGTGCTCGCCACATTGCTCACCGGCGATCCGACACCACCTGTCATGCGGTTGGGGCGAACATTTTCTATCGACGGAGACGTGGCCGAACGCTTGGCAAGCGTGCCCGGTCTTGCCAAGGTGCAGTTGACCGCGCGACGGGGGAAGGCAAACTTGCGCCTCGTTGCCTGAAAACACAGTCATTGCGAGCAGAAGGCGACGCAATCCATCACCCGCCATCGCTCGCGACGGCGATGTTTGAAGCTGGATTGCCGCGTCGCCTTCGGCTCCTCGCAATGACCGAATTGGAGAGGAGAGAGTATGCCGCTTGGCGCGATGCAGGACTGGAACATGCGGATTTCGCATGTGATCGATCACGCAGCCCGGGAAGCCCCCACCCGAGAAATCGTTACCCGCTGGGCCGATGGCAGCGAAACCCGCACCGATTGGGCAGGCATTCATCGCGACGCGCGGAAGATGAGCCAGGCGCTTCAGGCGCTGGGCCTGGAGAAGGGCGACAAGGTTGCCAGCCTCGCGATGAACCATGCGCGTCATCTCGTAAGCTGGTTCGGCGTCGCGGGGATGGGCGGCGTGCTGCACACCTGCAACCCGCGCCTGTTCGAGGACCAGCTCGAATACATCGTCAACCACGCCGAAGACAAAGTCATGCTCTACGATGCGGCCTTCCAGCCGATCGTCGACAAGATGCGCGACAAATGGCCGACGGTCGAACACTATATCTGCTTCGATTCGGGCGAGCATACGACCAGTTTCGAAGACTGGATCGGCGCGCAGGATGGCGATTTCGCCTGGGTCGACGGCGACGAGCGCGACCCCTGCATGATCTGCTACACCAGCGGAACCACGGGCCATCCCAAGGGCGTCCAGTACGAACACCGCTCGACCATGCTGCACGCGATTGCCGGGTTGCAGCCCGCGGCGTTCAATTTCAGCTCCTCCAGCGTGATGCTGCCGGTCGTGCCGATGTTCCACGCGGCGAGCTGGGGCCTGCCCTATGCCGGGGCCATGGCAGGGATCAAATTCGTCTTCAGCGCGGTGAACGATCCCGCCGTGCTCGACGAGGTCATGAAGACCGAAGGCGTCACCGATTCCGCCGGTGTGCCGACCGTATGGCTGGCGCATTTCCAGTATTGCGATGCCAACGGTCTCGACCTGCCCAAGCTCAAGGCGGCGACGATCGGCGGCAGCGCCGCGCCGCGCTTCATGATCGAGCGGCTGATGAAGAACGGCACCCGCGTCCAGCACGCCTGGGGGATGACCGAAACCTCGCCCATCGGCACGGTTGGCGGGCCGACCGGCAATTGGGACGAACTTACCTTCGATGAGCGGGTCGAGAAGACGATGAAGCAAGGTCGCCCGATTTTCGGCGTTGAACTGCGCACCGTCGATCTCGACGATCCGGCAAAGGTGTTGCCGCGCGATGGCAAGACATCGGGCGCGCTGCACATTCGCGGACCATGGGTGGTGAAGCGCTATTTCAAGGCCGAGGAAGACGCGATCGACGCCGATGGCTGGTTCAATACCGGGGACGTGGCGGTCCTCCATCCCGACGGGACGATGCAGATCACGGACCGGACCAAGGATGTGATCAAGTCGGGCGGCGAGTGGATCAGCTCGGTCGAGCTGGAGAATGCCGCCGTCGGCCATCCCGCCGTGGCCGAAGCCGCAGCGATCGGCATGCCGCATCCCAAGTGGGACGAACGGCCCGTGCTGTTCGTCGTCCGCAAGGAAGGGCAGGATGTCGGCGCCGAGGATCTCATCAGTTTCCTTGCCGACAAGGTCGCCAAATGGTGGTTGCCCGATGCGGTCGAATTCGTCGACGACATTCCGCACACCGCCACCGGCAAGATCAGCAAGAAAGACCTGCGCAAGCGGTTCAGCGACTATACGCTAGGATGACGGAAATTCCTTCCCCAACCGGAGAGATCGGGAGGAGTTTATGACCGACAGCTACATCGATCCGAGCCCGGCCAATTTTCAGGCATTCAAGGACCTGCCGCGCGACGAGCCGATCCACATGCTCAACCTGCTGCTCTACCGCGACCTCGCGGAATATCCCGAAGGGCATGAGCATCACGGCAATGGCTGGAGCGGACGCCGCGCCTATGAGGAATACGGCAAGACCAGCGGCCCGATCTTCCGCCGCGTGGGCGGCGAGATCGTCTGGCGCGGGGCGTTCCAGACAGTGGTGACCGGCCCCGACGCAATGCGCTGGCACGATGGTTTCGTGGCGCAATATCCCAATGCGGGCGCCTTCTTCGAGATGATCAAGGATGCCGATTACCAGCAGGCGGTCGTCAACCGCACGGCGGCGCTGGCGGATAGCCGTCTTGTGCGGTTCGAGCCGGGAGCAGCGGGCGAGGGGTTCGGCTAGGTCTGCTACCGACCCTAATTGAGGACCTTCAAGCTCCTTTTCAAATTACCTAAAAGCAGTCGTTCATTTCCAACGAGCGGGTGTGACGCGAGGAACCTTTTCGGTATTTCAGAGCATTAATACAAAATCGAAGGGGAGCAAAATGGCACTAAAGTTTATGATGCTCGGACCGTTGGTCGCGATGCCACTAGTGTTGGCAAGTGCGGCGCTCGCAATTCAAGAAACACCAAGCGAGTCGGACTCTCCGCCACCGCCATCTCCTAGCGAAACAGGCTCCGATACTTTTGTCGAGACCTGGAGTGATATTCAGTCCAACCGGGCGCAGGCGATACAGTCAATCGGAAAAGCCCCGCAACTACAGGCCATGCGCGCGCAAGTTCGAAATGTCATACGCAAAAGCCCGTCCGATTTCGTGAATGCCACTCGGCGGAATGAGATCCCAGAGCTTTACCAGAATGAAATTGCCCAATTTCTCGTCTCGGTCGGTTATGGACCAGGGATTTGCCGAAAGCAAAAGGAGATGCGGCATCTATCATACTGGCAGCAGAAAATGCCGTGACCGGTTCCGCCAGTTTCGCTGACAAACAAATTTTGTCCCAAATGGTCGTGAGAGCAAAACCTGTTTCCATAACGCCGGACACTTCACTTGGTGATGGGTTTAATTCCACTATCGAGTTTCGCGTGCTTGAATCGTACAAGGGTTCTTCAGCACCTGACGAAACTTTCAAGATGCGCCAATTCTCCGACCGTCCTCCGGAAACTCCGCTCCAGATAAATACTGAGCAAGAGTTCGTCTTGTTTCTCTCTAGCGAGAATTACAAATTTTCAGCGTTTAAGCAGCGGGGGCGGCCTTCATCGGCGAGCCAGTTTTTGGGCGAAACCTTCGCTCCGTATCTAGTGCAAAACGGCCAAATGTTTCCCTTAGGAGAAGGGCGACCGGTGCCTCTAAGCTCCATCAATCGGGGGACGTCCTGATGAAAAGATCAAATTTGCTTCTCGCCGTACCGCTGGCATTCGCATTGCTCGCAATTCCGACTGAACGAGATGCCGTTTTGGCTACGGACCCGACCTACTGTCAATACAGCTCCACTAACAAGAATCGTCCGCATGCAAACAACAAGTATACCTATGGGCGCCAAGAAAGCAGCTATTTATATTTGACCATACACAACAGCGTCCCAAACGCGTGCCGACTGCCCATCTATGAAGGTCGGCAGGTCTGGAACAACGCAAATATCGGCTTCAGTTTCATATGGAATGGCTACACATCCAGTCTTTCGCGGACGGTTTCTGGTGGACGTTTGGTTGCCACTTCGGCCAACAGATGGGATACGGTAGATATTGCCGTCGGTGATACAGTAAGCTCCTACGCAGCGGCGGAAACGTCGATTGACTGGTCCAGTCGCTTCCAAGAGACTACCGATCCGGAAAGGCGCCGATGGTATATCAGAGACGGCGACATGATGATCCGGCCCGCGACTATTGCCAGCGCTTATTGTGGCACCGGAACCGTGCCGACTGACAAAATTCACATCCAAAATCTGGTCGCTCACGAGCTTGGCCACGCAATGGGGATGGCGCACAAACTCCAAGATCAAGTTGCGGCGGATGTCATGAATGGATGGAATTTTAAGGGTCCGCGTCCACTGACGCCGTCTACCAATGACTTGTCGAGCGCTCAGTGGCTGTATGGAACACGCTAATGAACAGCGCTTTCTATCTGGGCCTCTCGCTCCTTCCTCTCGTTTTGACGGGTTGTCAGACCACGGCAACTGGGGAGACGCATATAGATGAAAGAGCCCAGGCCAACATCGCGAACCTCCGGCCGTCCATACAACTGGCTGAAGGCGGAAAACTCACATTCAATATTCCTAGTAAAATGCAGGTGGTTGCCGCTCAGGGTTTCGAATCTTCTGGCATAATGTTTTCCGATGAAAGCACGCTTGTTCGTGTCGCCGTCGGTTCGGAGAATGGCTCAGTTTCCTGTCTCCCGGACCGCACCTGCAGGGAATTCGAAACTCAAAACGTCATTGGAAAAATTTCCTTTTATCTTGAGCATTTAGCAAGCCCCCGTAGCGGTGAGGATATAATGCATCCAACAAACAGAAGCGGGCGATTTCCTATAGCTATACGAGCGCTCACCCCTTTAGGGCCGCAGGCTCGATTGTTTGTTGAAGGTTTCTGCATGCATGAAGAAACTTGCGAAAAAATAGCGTCCTCGTTTGATTTTTCTGTCCGATAGTAGCGTCATAGACGTTGCTTCAAATTGCAGGCTTTGACTTTGTACAGCTGAGTTTGAGGCTTGCTCTGCGGGCGATCCGCTCGTTGTGGAACCGCTTCACCGGGTCCGTACTGTTAACTTTGATAGGTTCGTGGCGGTCACCACGTCCGACGTCATGATTTGGTGATCACAGCGATCGACAGCTTGTGCCTTGCATTAACTAAAACCAGACATTCCGCTCCCCACCCCACTCCCGGACATTCACAACAACCGCAACTGCCCGCCCACTGCGGGCGGCCTGAACTGCGTGCAATCCAGTTCGAACTTCGCCTTGCCGAGCCCCGCGCGCTTGCAGGCTACGCGGAACCTTGCGCGGAAGAGGTCTGCCCATACGCCGCTCGGCCTCATGCGGGTATGGAAATCGGGATCATTGTCCTTCCCGCCGCGGATCGAGCGGACGATGCCCATCACCTTGTCGCCGCGTTCGGGGAAGTGGACCGATAGCCATTCGCGGAACAGCGGGGCGACCTCGTGCGGCAGGCGCAGCGGGATCCAGCCCACGCTACCCACGCCGATGGCCGCGACGCGCTGGACGATCTCCTCCATGAACTCGTCGGTGATCGCCGGGATGATGGGCGAGACCGAGCAATGGGTGGGCACACCCGCATCGACCAGTTTCTGCAAGGCCCGTAGCCGTTTGGCGGGTGCCGCAGCGCGCGGTTCGAGCTTGCCCGACAGCTTCGGATCCAGCGTTGTCACCGATATCGCCACCGCGACCAGCCGCCTTTCCGCCATCTCTGCTAGCAGATCGAGATCGGCCAGAACGCGGTCGGATTTGGTCGTGATCGTCACCGGGTGGCGCGCATCGAGGCACACATCCAGCACGCTGCGGGTTATGCGATACCGCGCCTCGATCGGCTGGTAGGGATCGGTATTGGTCCCCATCGAAATCGGTTTGGGGCGGTATTGGGGTTTGGCCAGCGTGGCGCGCAGCAAATCCGCCGCATTGGGCTTGGCGAACAGCCTGGTTTCGAAGTCGAGCCCGGGCGAGAGATCGTGATAGGCATGCGTGGGCCGCGCGAAGCAATAGACGCAGCCATGCTCGCAGCCGCGATAGGCGTTGACCGACCGGTCGAAGGGTACGTCGGGCGACTGGTTGAAGCTGACGATCGTCTTCGGGTGTTCCTCGGTCACGGTGGTGCGGAGCTTTACCGGCGGCCCCCCTTCGAGATCGGTCAGTTGCTCCATATAGTCGCGCCAGTCGCCATCCTCCTCGCGCGTGGCGAGGCCGAAGCGCGTCGGCACCTCGGCGCCCTGCGCGCCGCGTCCGGATATTGCAGGAGCGAGTCGGCGATCCATGTTCTGGAACATACATGGAACAAAGTGACTCCTCCATAGTCATTGCGAGCGAAACGAAGCAATCCATCATCGACCCCTGCCGCTGGATGCGCCGTGGGGAGATGGATTGCCGCGTCGCCTTCGGCTCCTCGCAATGACTGTTTGGGAGGGGCGGTTACCGTTCGCGCAATCTCGGCATCAGCTCGACGAAGTTACAGGGGCGGTAGCGGCTGTCGAGCTGATGGATCAGGATCTTGTCCCACCCATCCTTCACCGCGCCATTCGAGCCGGGGAGGGCGAAGATATAGGTTCCGCGCGCCACCACCGCGCAGGCGCGGGACTGGATCGTACTCGTCCCGATGGTTTCGTAGCTGAGCCAGCGAAACAGCTCTCCGAAACCGGGAACGTCCTTGCTCTTCACCCGGTCGAGCGCTTCGGGCGTCACATCGCGTCCGGTGAGCCCCGTCCCGCCGGTGCAGATAACGCAGTCGATGCTCTCGTCTTCGATCCACCGATGCAGATGCGCGTCGATCTCATTGACATCGTCGTGGCTGATTTCGCGAACCACCAGTTCATGGCCGGCTGCCGCGATACGCTGGGCCAGTATGTCGCCAGACGTGTCCTCGGCAAGCGTGCGCGTGTCCGACACAGTCAGCAGCGCAATGCGGACCGGCTTGAAGGCAAGACTTTCGTCGACGGCCATTAGCGTGTCCTTCCTACCGTACCCGAGGGAACATCGGCCAATCGTTCTCGGCCAGATCGATCCGGCTGGGGGCCATGGAGTTGGCTTGCCGCAGATACATCCAGTAATTGCGCATGACGATGGCAACATAGCCGCGCGTTTCCCAATAGGGGATGCTCTCCATATATAGCAGCGGATCGTCCTGATCGCGAATTTCGCTTTCCCATCGCATGACCGGGCTTGGCCCCGCATTGTAGGCAGCCATGATCTTGGGAAGTTTGCCCTGCGTGTAATTGGCGCTGCCGAGAGATTCGAGCGTACGCTGGCCGAACGCCAGGTTGACGGCCGGATCCTTGAGATCGACATCGGCGCTCATATTGATGGAAGCGGCATATTCGCGCCTTGTGATCGGCATGATCTGCATCAACCCGATCGCGCCCGCCGGGCTGACGACTCGCTCGCGAAAATTCGATTCCTGCAGGGCATGCGCGAAAGCGAGTGCAGGATCGACCCGCCACCCTCCGATCGGTGTGCGGAAGGTGACCGGATAGCGCAGGCTCGGGTGGGAGGCCTCTCCGCGCGGAGCGTTGTAGGCCATGAAGTTCTGCGCGCCCGTAAGCCCGAGTGCACGGGCGAGCCGGGCAAGCGCGCCGAAATCGTCGGGACTGCCGGTTCGTACCAACCACAGAATATCGGCTTCGGCTTCTTCGCGCCGCCCGATTTCCGCCAGCATCACTGCCTGGCGCGCGGCCTCCTTGCCCTGAAGCTCGCGCCAGTCGGCTTCGGTCAGGTCCGGCTCGGCGTGGGTCTGGGGGAGTTCACTGCCCAATTGCTCATGGGCAAGCATGCCATATAGCGTTTCGGGGAAGCGCGCCGCGCCGCGCAGTTGTTCGTCGGCCTGTTCGGGAAAGCGGCAGCGGATCAGGGCGCGGCTTGCCCAGTAATGCGCGGCGGCGCCGAGTTCGGGATTGACCGCACCGGCAGCCGAACGCTGGAAGGCCTCCGCCGCGCGGTCGCAATCGCCCAGCCGCCAGGCGGCAAGTCCCGCCGCCCAGTCGCCTTCCGCCACCCATGCACCGCTGCCGCCATCGCGCACCGTGTCGGCGAGCGCCCAGGCCTGTGCATCCCGGTTCTCGATGTAATAGCTCCACGCCACGCGATAGCGCCATTCGGCGCGCGCTTCGCTCGAGAGCGTCGCATCGACCCCGTCGAGCAATATGCGGGCACCGTCGGGATCGTCATTGGTGATCCGTTCGAGAATGGCCGATTTCACCTCGCCGGGCATCGTCCCGTCTTCGACCGAGCGCGGGCGTATACGCTTGGTCATGCCCGGCTGGCGGACCAGGTCGCGCGCACCTGGCAGAGAAGGAGAATCGACGAGTCCGCGCGTTTCTCCGAGCCGGACGATCGCTTCCGCTTCGGGCAGGCGCGAATAGCGCGCGAGCCAGCTTTCGATGCGTGACAATTCGATCCGCGGGCTTTCGGGATGAAGATAGTAGCTGGCTAACGCGGCGCCGTGCAACGGGCCGTCATCGCGGTTGGCGAGCATCACTTCCACGCGGCTCCAGTTGCGACTGTCGATCGCTTCGAAGAGCGAGCCGTAGTAGGCACGATCCTCGGTTGAAAGGAGCTGAGGCAGGGCGGAGGCGTGCGAGCGCGTGAAATAATCCACGCTGTTGCCTTGGGCTGCAAGCGGTGCGGCAACCGGCAAGGTAGCTGCAGCTATCGCGGCAGTGGCGAGCGTTCGAAGAGTCATCGGGTCCAGTCCAGCCATCGGTTCCAGAAATGTTCGCGCCTCGCGGCCGAGTGGGCGAGGTTGCGCAGATCGGGGGCGGCGAGCAGCGCGAAGGACCTGTCGCCGCATTCGAGTGAAAGCGGATCGCGTGCAGCTTCTGGCGGAATGTCGAACAGCGCCAGTTGTGCGCGCCCGAAGAGCACCACTCGCTGCGGCGCGGCGAGCGAGATATGCGTCCTCGTGACCTCATCGAGGCCCGTTGTCGCCAATTCCCGCCAATCGGGCATCGCCATTGAGGCGGGCAGCGCGCTTGCGAAATAGGCCTCGTGTTCCGCGATGCCCATCGCCGCAAGCATGGCTCCGGCAAACCCGCCCGCGTCGCCGGTCAGCAGGCCTTTTGCATCGTCGTCGAAGGGTTGCGGCAAAAGCAGCATCAGTTTCGCGCCCGCAACGCCGCGCGGCGGTACGCGGCGGTCGAGCGCTCCGGAGGCAAGCGAAGGTTCGCTCATCCACCACTCGCGAAATTTTTCGAGGCTCGCAGGCAAACTTGCGCGATCGATGCCGCCACCTGCGTCTTTGGAAGGATCGAGCGCGCGCTGAAGGGGTGTCCTACGCTGGATAGGGGGCGGGGCAGGCGGCGGCGGGGCCGCTACGGCATTCTCGGGCTTGGGCTCGGCCAACCAGCCGCCGGCTTCGTCCGTGAAATCGGCGTCGACCCCTGCTTCGCGCCACCATGCGAACGCCGCCTCGAGGCTTTCGAGCGCTGTGAAATCGCGCGTTTGCGGGGGATCGGCGTGCATCATTCCTCGGGTCCGGGTCTTGACCTCTATAGCGCCACCAATCAAGGCATTCGCAACAGTTACGCGACGAAAAGAGAGAGACATGAGCGAACGCGAATCAATGCCTTGCGATGTCGTCATCATTGGCGGGGGCGTGGCCGGCCTGGCAGCGGCCATTCGGCTGAAGCAGATCAACGAGGATCTCGAGGTCGTCGTGCTCGAAAAGGGCAGCGAAATCGGCGCGCATATTCTCTCGGGCGCGGTGGTCGATCCCAAGGCGCTGAACGAGTTGCTGCCCGACTGGCGCACCATGGACTGCCCGATGGCGGAAACCCCGGTGACCGAAAACCACCACTGGATACTGACCGAGGCCGGGCATTCGGATTTCCCCGAGTTCCTTTTGCCCCCCTTCATGAGCAATGACGGCAACTATACCGGCTCGCTGGGAAATCTCGCGCGCTGGCTGGGCGAACAGGCCGAAGGGCTGGGCGTGATGGTCTTCCCGGGCTTTCCCGCCGCCGAAGTGCTGTTCAACGATGCGGGCGCCGTGACCGGTGTCGTAACGCAGGACATGGGCATCGCCGAGGACGGATCGCACAAGGGCGATTACCAGCCGGGCATGGAAATCCACGCGAAATACACCCTCTTCGCCGAGGGCGCGCGCGGCAATCTGACCAAGAAGATGAAGGCGAAATACGACCTCGAGGCCGATTGCCAGCCGCAGGTCTATGGCCTTGGTATCAAGGAATTGTGGGACATCGAGCCCGCCAAGCACGAGCCGGGCCGTGTGATCCACACGCAGGGCTGGCCGCTGAGCGAAAGCGGCACCTGGGGCGGCGGCTTCCTCTACCACCAGGCCAACGGCCAGGTCGCATTGGGTTTCGTGACCGCGCTCGATTACGCCAACCCTTATGTCTCGCCCTATCAGGAATTCCAGCGCTGGAAGCACCACCCGGCGATCGCCGCGATTCTCGAAGGCGGCAAGCGCGTGGCATATGGCGCGCGCGTCATCAACGAAGGCGGCTGGCAGTCCGTGCCCAAGCTCGCCTTCCCGGGTGGCGCGCTCATCGGCTGCGCTGCGGGCTTCGTTAACGTACCGCGCATCAAGGGCAGCCACACCGCGATGAAAAGCGGGATGCTGGCGGCCGAAAGCCTGGCCGCTGCGATCGCTGCGGGCCACGAGCATACCGAGCTGATGGATTACGACGCCGCCGTTCGCGACAGCTGGATCGCCGACGAGCTCAAGAAGGTGAAGAATGCGCAGCCCGCCGTCGCCAAATGGGGCGAGGATCTGGGCACCGTACTCGCGGGCATCGACATGTGGATGCGCACGCTCAAGATCGGCCTGCCGATCACGATGAAGCACCATCGCGACCACGAGATGCTGCAGCGGGCCGATCTTTTCAAGCCGATCGCCTATCCCAAGCCCGACGGCAAGCTGAGCTTCGACCGCCTGACCAATGTCAGCTTTAGCTACACCAACCATGCCGAAGACCAGCCGGTTCACCTCAAGGTGCAGGACATGGAACTGCAGAAGCAAAGCGAGCTGGAGGTCTTCGCCGGCCCCTCGACCCGCTATTGCCCGGCAGGCGTGTACGAATGGCTGACCGACGAAAACACGGGCGAGCCGAAGTTCCAGATCAACTCGCAGAACTGCGTCCACTGCAAGACCTGCGACATCAAGGACCCGAACCAGAACATCGAATGGACCACGCCCGAAGGCGGCGGCGGGCCGAATTATCCGAATATGTGATCTTTCGGAGGTAGAGATCACAGCCCCGATGGAGCGTTTTACAGCACGATCATCGCGATGGCGTGTCCTCCTTTTGGCTGGAGGCGCCCTGCTTTTCGTGGTGGGTGGTCTTTGGATTGCAGGTGTGCTTGGTGAAGCTCCGACTTCTCGCCGCTATTCGGCGGACATGCGCGAAGTAATAGGGTGGGTGTCAGTCCTCTTTTTCGGAGCGGTGTTCATAGCGCTGCTTAAGCAGTTGTTTGATGATAATACCCTTCTTACGATCGATGCTCGGGGTATCAGGTCTGCCCAATGGTCTGATGATACCATACCCTGGTCAGAGATCGTGAATGTCTCGACTTGGAGCTATAAGGGAAGCACCAGCATCATCCTACATCTGCGTAACCCCAGCTCATATCCTGGACGCGGGCTGCGCGGCTGGCTTTCTGGCGCGAATCGAGCGCTCACAGGCGGAGATGTCGCGATTGCGATGGTTTCCAGTGACAAAAGTGTTGAAGAGACCTTGGATGCCATCGATTTCTTCAGGCCCCGCTCTGCTATCCAAGCCACTGCCTGAGGGAATTGTGCGCGAAACCGCTTACGCCAAGATCAACCTTGCGCTGCATGTCCGCAGGCGGCGCGAGGATGGCTATCACGAGCTTGAGACGCTGTTCGCTTTCGTCGATGCGGGCGATGTGCTGACAGCGGAAAGCGCCGCGCAGGACCGCGTGCAGGTTCTTGGCGAATTCGCTGGCGGGCTTGACGATCCGTTCGACAATCTCGTCGCCAAGGCGTTGGGCAAGCTTCCGCGCGCCGATGGCCTCGCGGTCACGCTGGAAAAGAACCTGCCCGTCGCGGCGGGGCTGGGCGGGGGATCGGCCGATGCCGGCGCGGTGTTCCGCATCGTCAAGGATCGCTACGGCCTGCCCGGCGACTGGCTCGAGCGGGCCACTGCGCTCGGCGCGGATGTCCCCGCCTGCGTCGAAAGCCGCACCTGCATCGGGCGCGGGACGGGGACGGAACTCGAGCCCGCCGACGACAGCCTTGCGGGCACCCCCGTCCTTCTCGTCAATCCGCGCGTTCCTCTCTCCACCGGGCCGGTGTTCAGACATTGGGACGGTGAAGATCGCGGCGCCCTGCCAAAAGGAGATGCCCGCACGATCGCGCTCGAAGGGCGCAACGATCTCGAGGCGCCCGCCCTTTCGCTCTGCCCCCAGATCGCGGGCGTTCTGGAAGCGCTGCGCGGAACTTCACCCTTTCTCGCCCGTATGTCCGGTTCGGGGGCGACGTGTTTCGCGCTCTACGACAGCGCGTCCGCTCGCGACGTGGCTGCCCAGCAAATCGAAGAGCGCCACCCGGGCTGGTGGCGGATGAAAGGGTTCCTGCGATGATGATCGACAACCTTCCCTATCGCCAGGTCGGCACCGAAGACCTGCGTCCGGGAGGGCTGCTGTGCATAGTGGACCACGCTTCGAACTTCGTGCCCGAGGGTATCGAACTCGGCATCGACAGCAGGCTGATGGACCAGCATATCGCCCTCGATATCGGCGTGGAGGGCATCGCCGAGCGACTGGCCCGGCGCCACAATATACCCGCCCATATCGCCTGCGTCAGCCGGTTGGTGTGCGATTTTCACCGGCGCGAGGACGAGCCCGCCGTGGTCCCGACCGAAAGCGATGGCAAGCTGATCCCCGGCAATATCGGCGCCGATGTCGAGGCCCGTCTCGAACGCTATCACAGGCCCTATCACAACGCGCTGGCCAAGCTGATTGCCGAGGCCAAGCCCAAGATGCTGGTGGCGTTGCACAGCTTCACACCCAGCCTCGATACCAGCGACGAGGAGCGTCCGTGGGAAGTCGCCCTGCTGTATAATCGCGACGATACCGCCGCACGCCATGCGATCCGGCTGTTCGGCGAGCAGGGGCTGACGGTCGGCGACAACCAGCCTTATTCGGGCAAGCAATTGAACGCGACGATGGATCGGCATGCGGAAGGCAACGGCATTCCCTACTGCACCGTCGAGATCCGCCAGGACCAGATCGAGACCGAGGCCGGGCAGGCGCGCTGGGCCTTGATGCTCGCCGATGTCATGGGCCGCGTCGCGCTCGAGGTGTAAAGCCAGGCTTGGCCCGGCTTGCAGCAAACTTCCGTTAGCGTGCGGCTGTCTCTCTGCTAGACTTCTGCCGAAGTTAAGAGAGACCTGCCATGCCCGCCTATCGTTCCCGTACCACCACCCATGGCCGCAACATGGCCGGCGCGCGCGGATTGTGGCGCGCGACGGGGATGAAGGATGGCGATTTCGGCAAGCCGATCATCGCCGTGGTCAACAGCTTCACCCAGTTCGTGCCGGGACATGTCCATCTCAAGGACCTCGGCCAGCTCGTCGCGCGCGAGATCGAGGCGGCGGGCGGCGTGGCGAAGGAATTCAACACCATCGCGGTCGATGACGGGATCGCCATGGGCCATGACGGGATGCTCTATTCGCTCCCCAGCCGCGACCTGATCGCCGACAGCGTCGAATATATGGTCAACGCTCACTGCGCCGATGCGATGGTGTGCATTTCCAACTGCGACAAGATCACGCCGGGCATGTTGATGGCGGCGATGCGGCTGAACGTGCCTGCCGTGTTCGTTTCGGGCGGACCGATGGAGGCGGGCAAGGTCGTGGTGAAGGGCAAGGAAGTGGCGCTCGACCTCGTCGATGCCATGGTCGCCGCTGCAGACGAGAGTTACACCGACGACGAAGTCACCGCGATCGAGCAGAACGCCTGCCCGACCTGCGGATCGTGCAGCGGCATGTTCACCGCCAATTCGATGAACTGCCTGACCGAGGCGTTGGGCCTGTCGCTGCCGGGGAATGGCTCGACGCTGGCCACCCATGCCGATCGCAAGAGCCTCTTCGAACGGGCAGGGCGCCTCGTGGTGACGCTGGCCAAACGCTATTACGAGGAGGATGACACCAGTGTTCTGCCGCGCTCCATCGCCAGTTTCGAGGCGTTCGAGAATGCGATGAGCCTCGACATCGCCATGGGCGGCTCGACCAACACCGTGCTGCACCTGCTGGCCGCCGCGCATGAGGCGGGGGTGGATTTCACCATGCAGGATATCGACCGGCTTTCGCGCAAGGTTCCGTGCCTCAGCAAGGTCGCCCCGGCCAAGAGCGACGTCCACATGGAAGATGTCCACCGCGCCGGCGGGATCATGTCGATCCTCGGCGAGCTGGAAAAGGCGGGCCTGCTCCACACCGCGCTGCCAACGGTACACAGCCCGACCATGGGCGACGCGCTCGACGATTGGGACATCGGGCGTACACGGAACAGCAAGGTACGCGAATTCTACTCCGCAGCGCCGGGCGGGGTGCCGACGCAGACCGCCTTCAGCCAGTCTGCCCGCTGGGACAGCCTCGACCTCGACCGCGAGAACGGGGTGATCCGCAGCGCCGAACACGCGTTCAGCCAGGATGGCGGGCTCGCCGTGCTCTACGGCAATATCGCGCGCGACGGCTGCATCGTGAAGACGGCAGGTGTGGACGAGAGTATCCTGACCTTCTCCGGTCCCGCCAGGGTCTATGAGAGCCAGGACGATGCGGTGACCGCAATCCTCGCCGGCCAGGTGGTCGAGGGCGATGTCGTGGTGATCCGTTACGAAGGTCCGCGCGGCGGCCCCGGCATGCAGGAAATGCTCTATCCGACCAGCTATCTCAAATCGAAGGGGCTCGGCGCGGCATGCGCATTGCTCACCGACGGGCGCTTTTCGGGTGGCACCTCGGGCCTGTCGATCGGTCACGTCTCGCCCGAGGCGGCGCAGGGTGGCGCGATCGCCTTGGTAGAGGAAGGCGACAGGATCGACATTTCGATTCCCGAGCGCACGATCCATCTTGCCGTCTCGGATGACGTGCTCGCCGAAAGGCGCGCGGCGCAGGAGGCGAAGGGTTTTGCCCCGGCGTCCCCGCGTGAACGCCGCGTCTCGCCCGCGCTCGAAGCCTATGCGGCGATGACCACCTCCGCCGCGCGGGGCGCCATCCGCGACGTATCGCAAGTCAGACGCCGCTGAGGCTTGCCCCCGCGCGCCGCGCGTGGCAGCGCCGTGGGATGGTGATTGCGCAACGTTTCCTCCTGACGCCTCTTCTGGCCCTGTCTGTCCTGGCCGCATGCGAGGGCGCGCCCGATATCGCATCCGAGGGCGGCACGCCTGTCCGCTGTGCGCTGCGGGGCGCGAGCGATTTTGCCAGCGAGTGCCGTCTGGTCGAAATCGGCCACGGTGGCGAAACCTATTTCGTCATGCGGCACCCCGACGGCGGTTTCCGCAAGCTCGCCCCTGCCGATACGCCTGGGGGTCTCGTTGAGTTCGACGGGTCTCAGGAAGCCGAAAGCGTGCGCGAAGGCTCCACGGTCACGCTGACCATCGGCATCGATCGCTATCGCTGGGAAACGCTCGGCGATGAGTGATCCCGTTCTCACCGTCGACCAGATGCGCGCTGCCGAACAGGCGGCCATGGCCGCCGGAACCAGCGAATGGGAACTGATGCGGCGAGCGGGCGAGGGCGCGGCGCAATGGGTCATGCGCGTGGCAGCGGGCAGGTCGGTAACGGTGCTCTGCGGACCGGGTAACAACGGCGGCGATGGTTATGTGATTGCCCATGCTCTCCGCCGGAAGGGGTATGACGTTCAGGTCGTTGCACCGGTGGAACCGAAAAGCGAGACTGCGCTGCATGCTCGGGCGCAGTTTTCGGGCGAAGTTGCGAGCGACAATTGGCTGCGGAACCCGGTCATTGTCGACTGCCTGTTCGGCTACGGCCTCGATCGCGAGGTAGGTGGGGCATTTGCCAAACTGCTTGAAACTCTATCCACAAGCAATTGCTATAAAATAGCAATCGACGTGCCGAGCGCGGTGCATAGCGACAGCGGCGAGGTGTTGGGACCGTTTGTGCAATACGATTTGACGCTGGCCCTCGGCGCGTGGAAACGGGCGCATTTCCTGATGCCCGCCATGGGATCGATGGGGGCCAGACGGCTTGTCCGGATCGGCCTCGAACTCGCGGATATGCCTGCATGTTTATCCGCGCGGCCGCATTTCTCCGCCCCCGACCCCGACGCTCACAAATACCGCCGCGGACTGCTCGCCATCGTTGCGGGCGCCATGCCCGGTGCGCCGCTACTGGCGGCGGAGGGGGCAATGCGCGCCGGGGCGGGCTACGTCAAACTGCTCAGCGAGCATTCGCACCCCGATGCGCCCGCCGAACTGGTTATAGAGCAGGGCCGCTTCGCCGAACGGATCGCCGACGACCGGATTTCCGCTTTCCTCGTCGGTCCGGGCCTTGGCCGCGACGATTCCGCGCGCGATCGGCTCGAGCGCGTACTGGCGCGAAAGGTGCCGACCGTCCTCGACGCCGATGCGCTGCATCTGATCGACCAGACGATGCTCGACCGCGCCGACCCGGCAAAACTGTGCGTCACTCCGCACGAAGGCGAGCTCGCCCAGCTATGCGCAACCTTCGGCATCGGCGCCGAGCAGAAGCTCGAGCGCACGCGCGCATTGCACGAGGCCACGGGCCTGACCGTGCTGGCCAAGGGACCGGACACCGTTCTGCAAAGTGACGTCATGACATCGTTCTTCCCCCTCGGTTCGAGCTGGCTATCGACCGCAGGTACGGGCGACGTACTCGCCGGGATCGCCGCCTCGCGCCTCGCAACCCATGGCGACCCGGCCCGTTCTTGCGATGAGGCCGTATGGCTGCATCATGAAGCCGCGCGGTTGGCATCGCCCGCTTTTTCGGCCGGCGATCTCGCCCGTGCGGTCAAACCGGCCATGGCGGCATTCCTGTGAGCGAAACCGAGATCATTCAGCGAATTGCGGCGCGCGGCGATGGCGTCACGCCTTCCGGCCGGCATGTTGCGCGCGGCGTGCCCGGCGATGCGGTTGGCGCGGATGGCACGCTGACGCCGGGACCGCATCATGTCATCCCGCCGTGCCGACACGTTCCCGCATGCGGCGGCTGCAAGCTCCAGCACGCCGATGAGACGGCACTGCGCCAATTCGTGACCGATCGTGTCGTCCACGCGGCGGAAGCGCAGGATATTGCCGTGGGCGAGGTGCTGCCCACGCATCTCTCGCCGCCGAACTCGCGCCGCCGTGCGACGCTGCATGCTCTGCGAACCGTGAAAGGCGCGGTGCTGGGCTTTCACGAAGGCGGCTCGCACCGCATCGTCGATATGCGCGAATGCCATATCCTCGCGCCGGAGTTGTTTGCTTTGGTGGAGCCTCTGCGCAAGCTGGTCGCCACGCATGGCGAACGGCAGGCTGTCGATATCGAGTTGACGCTGGCCGATCAGGGCGTCGACTGTATCGTCAAGGGCATATCGGCGGAGGGGCTTGCGGCGACCGAGGCGATGCTCGATTTCGCGCGCGATCATGCGCTCGCGCGGTTATCGCTCGATCGCGGCTACGGACCCGAAACGGTGTGGGAGCCCGACCCCCTGACGGTCAGCTTGAGCGGCGTCGCGGTTCCCTTCCCGCATGGCAGCTTCCTCCAGCCAACGCATGATGGCGAAAGCGTCCTTGTCGAGGATGCGGTGGACTACTTGCAAGGTGCGTCGACCGTGGCCGACCTGTTTTCGGGCCTCGGGACCTTCGCCTTCGCACTGGCCGGGCCGCGCAAGGTGCTCGCGGTCGAGGCGGCGCGCGACGCGCATCTCGCCTGCAAGGCCGCGGCCAATGGCCGCCAGGCGCCCGTTCTGACGCTTCACCGCGATCTGTTCCGCAACCCGCTGCAGGCCGAAGAAACAAGCCGGTTCGGCGCCATTCTGCTCGACCCGCCGCGTGCGGGAGCGCGCGAGCAGATCGCGCAGATTGCCGGGAGCACGGCGACACGCGTCGCTTATGTGAGCTGCAATCCCGCAAGTTGGGCACGCGATGCGAAGGTGCTGGTCGATGCTGGATTTCGGCTTCGGAAACTGCGCCCGGTGGGTCAGTTCCGTTGGTCCACGCATG
This sequence comes from Erythrobacter aureus, assembly GCF_003355455.1. NCBI lineage: Bacteria > Pseudomonadati > Pseudomonadota > Alphaproteobacteria > Sphingomonadales > Erythrobacteraceae > Erythrobacter > Erythrobacter aureus. The sequence goes on along the minus strand of NZ_CP031357.1, from coordinate 2,146,412 downwards.
TCGAACTGACGAGCTATTTCACTCGCTGAGAGCGTAGCGTAGCGAGGATCTGCTGGCGGAGCCATAGCTGCGCCTCTGCGCTGGAATAGGCATGATCGGCGCCCGGGCAGCGCGCCATGCGGGCGTCGTCCGCGTCCCAGCGCTCGGCAAAGACCTGCGCGGTCCGATCCGCCTCGGCAAGCAGGATGGCCGACCGACCGTCGAAGCTTTCCAGGCCCTGCCGCATCTCCTCGGCGAGCGAGGAAGGGGTGCCCTGTGTCCGACCGGCCTTCAGCAATCCCCGCGCAAGCTTTTTGAGATCGACCTGCCCTGAGATAAGCCGGATAAGCTCCCGTGGGTTCTTGAGTTTTTCCAAATAGCGGGACCGAATGGCGGAGGGCGGCGGGCTGTCATCCTCGCCATCCTCGATGGTCCAGGGATTGCTCAGGATCAGCGCATCGCAGCCCGCCCCACCGGCCAGCATAAGGGCGGAAGAAGCATCGCAATTGCCGAAACCGACCACCCGTTGGACCTGCGGTGCGATGGCGCGGAATGCGAGCAATGCGGCCGCGATATCGCTGCGCGATTTCCGAAATCCGCGGTTTTCGCCCTCGCTGTCGCCGATTCCGCGGCGATCGAAGCGGAACACGGGGAAGCCCGCCGTCGCGATTTGCGCTGCGAGATGCGCCTGCCCGTTGAAGGCTCCGGCGCGGATTTCATTGCCTCCGCTGACCACCAGCAGGCCGGTGGTGCCGGGTGCATTGTCGAGCGTCGCCCCGCAGCGTGCGCCCTGGCATTCGAAAGTCAGATGCAACCGCGCCATCAGTCGGCCAGTCCGCCAAGGATGATCCCCGCCAGGGTATCGGCCTGGGCTGGGTCGTGATCGTTTTCCGCGCGCAGCCACAGCGGTTTGCCGCCGACTTCGCCCTGTTCGATGGTGACCGCGTCGGCAGGCGGTGCAAATTCACCTTCGTCCAGCTCGCGGATCAAGGCGGCGCCGAGGTCCCATCCGGCGAGAGTGAGGCCCTCTTGCCGACCGCTGGCCAGCAGATCTTCGGAGCTTTCGCTGACACCGGCTTCGCGCGCCGCCAGGCTGCGTGCCCGCAGCATCCCACGCAAAACCTGCCTGGACTTGACCGGGGCGTAGATCCAGCCCGGCAAGGTATCGGGCAACAGCCATCCGCCCGAACGCACGGCGAAGACGTGCGTCACCGCGAAATGCGCCGCGGCCGCGACGGTGGCGGCCCGCCAGCCGGCGATGGACTGGCCCGCGAGCGGCGCGGTGCTTTCGTTGCAGCCCGGCAGGTCGGGCAGAAAGCAGTCGACGCCGTTTGCATCGAACCGTCGCATGATTTCAGTTACTTGATGGCGGAACTTGTTGGCTTCATCGAGCAGTGGCGGGATCATCAGCAGACGCTGGGGGCGATCCTTGTCGAAGCAAAGCGCCATTTCCTCGCCCGTGCTGCCATCCGGCAGCGGGCAAGGCCATGTAACGTACATTGTCGAGGTCAGCCTTCGACGACCTTGGCTTCGGTGAAGGCGAGCAGACCGCCGTAGCTTTCGAGCATTTCGCCGTCGACGTCCTCGTCCTCGATGACGATATCGAGGCGGTCCTCGATCTCGGTCAGCAGCCCGGCGACCGCCATGGAATCGAGTTCGGGCAAATGGCCGAAAAGCCCGGTCTCGCCATCGAAGCCATCGACCTGCGCCTGGTCGAGGCCCAGCACATCGCGCAGGATCGCGCGCAGCGTCTGGTCGATTTCGCTGCGGCTCGGCCCGGTCTTCGCGGCACTGGCAGTATCGGCGGTCATTGCTCGAACTTCCCCTATTCCTTGAGGCGACGCCTTTAGCTGGGCCTATTGTGCGGTGCAAGGTGGCGGATCAGCGCCCGTCCTATGGCGGGCCAAGCGCCGAGCTGGCGCCAGTCGAGGCATGTCAGACGATAACGCGGTCGGTTCAGTTCCATCCAGTCGCGCTTGTAAGGATCGGAGCCGGTCCCGAAGTCGACCAGTTCGACCCGGTCGGTATCGATCACGCGCTCGAACAGGGCCGCGCTTAGGGTCGTACCTGCCGAAAGCGGTTTGGCTGCCTCGATATGGGCCAGTTTATGAATATAGGCCGCTCCATCTTCGACCGTCCAGAACTGCGCCGCGACCGGACGCCCCTCGGCGCGTGCGATACCCAGCCGGATACGCCCCGCTTCCCCTTCGGTGCGCGCGAAGGCTTCGAGAATGTCGGCGCGTTCTTCATTGGGCTTCCAGCTTTCCGCATAGACGGCCCGATAATCGGCCCAGGCGACTTCGTCGAAGCGGTCGAGGATCTCGACGTCGACCTTCTTCGCCTTGCGCTTGAGGGTAGTGCGCATTTTGCCGGGGCGCATCGCCCAGTATTCGGCGAAACTGCGCCCTTCGACCTGGAGGACATGGTTTTCATCGCATTGCTGGCGGAAGACCAGCCAGCCAGCCTTGCGGAAGGCGGTTTCCAGTCGCGAGGCGCTGCCATCTTCTTCGGGGACGGGCGCCAGATCGAGGAGATACGCCCGGCGGCGCAAATCCCTCGCGATCGCCCGAAGCAGAAGGTCGGAGCTGCCGAGAGGCCGCCAGGTGAAAGAGAACCAGTTGGTCAGGCTGGACAGGCCCGACGGCCCGACTTGCAATGGCAGGATTAGCTGTTCGCCACCACGTTCCGCCTGAACGAAAAGCGGGTCTTCGAGCAGAGCGAACCAATCCAGCCTGTCGAAAGGCCCCTTGCCGGGCAGATCGAGCCCTTGCAGTTTGGTAACCGTCTCGTGATAGCTGACCGCAATGTCCAACGGATTTCCTTCGCTGAGGAGCGTTAATGCCTGATCCCACGCCCTATCCGCTCGATCAACTGATCGAGCGCGGGAGTGCACAGGCGCCTGCATTGGCGCTGCGCGACCGCACACTTACCTATGAGGAGTTGAGGAATGGTGTCGCCAGGCTGGCGGGATGGCTGGCAAGCAAGCGAGACAAGGGAGACAGGGTTGCCAGTTGGGCCGCCAAGGGCGAACTGACCTGCCTGCTTCCACTCGCCGCGGCGCGGGCCGGGTTGGTTCATGTTCCGATCAACCCCCTGCTCAAACGCGCGCAAGTGGCTCATATCCTGAGCGATAGCGGTGCAGCGCTCCTGATAGGGACCAAGGCGCGCCTGGGCTCGCTGGAGGACGGAGATGTACCGCCGGGCTGCGTGACCATCGATGAGGCGGAGACTTTCAGTCTGGCCGAAACCGAAAATACGATAGTTCCGCCCTCCAGCCACGACCCGGAAGAGCTCGCCGCGATCCTCTATACGAGCGGTTCGACCGGCAAGCCGAAGGGCGTGATGCTGAGCCACGCGAATATGTGGCTGGGTGCGGTCAGCGTGGCGCATTATCTCGGCATGGAAAGCGACGATGTCACCCTGGCCGTGCTGCCGTTGAGCTTCGACTACGGACAGAACCAGTTGCTTTCGACCTGGTATGCGGGTGGCTGCGTCGTACCGCTCGACTATCTCTTCCCGCGCGATGTCGCCAAGGCTTGCGCCAGGCATGGCGTGACCACGCTCGCCGCAGTACCGCCGCTCTGGGCGCAGCTCACCGATCTGGACTGGCCTGCGGAAGCAGTGTCCTCGATGCGTCGGCTGACCAATTCGGGCGGCGCGCTCACGTTGGAACTCGTGCGTGATATGCAGTCCATCTTCCCGAAAACACGCATTTTTCCGATGTATGGTCTGACCGAGGCATTCCGGTCCACCTACCTCGATCCGGCGCTGGTCGACACGCATCCGACATCGATGGGTCGGGCCATTCCCTTCGCCGAGATCCTTGTGATCGCCGATGACGGATCGCTGGCCGCACCCGACCAGGAAGGCGAGCTGGTGCATTGTGGGCCGCTGGTCGCGCATGGCTATTGGCAGGACGGGAAGCGCACGCGCGAGCGGTTCAAAGCCGCGCCCGATATGTCCGAATATGGCGGAACCGCCGTCTGGTCGGGCGACCGTGTGATGCGCGATGCGGATGGCCTGCTCTACTTCGTCGGCAGACGCGATGCGATGATCAAGAGTTCGGGCAATCGCATCAGTCCGCAAGAGATCGAGAGCGCGGCGCTGGGCACCGGACTGGTCGCGGAAGCGGTCGCGCTCGGCGTTGAGGACGAGCGGCTCGGCCATGCCATCCACCTCGTGGTGCGTCCGGCGCGAGATGCCGCCGAACCCGAAACGGCACTGCCTAGGGCCTTGCAGAAGGAGCTTCCCAATTTCATGCAACCGCATGTGATCCACTGGCGCGATGCCTTGCCGCTCAACCCCAATGGCAAGATCGATCGCACCGCGATTGCGGCGGAGATCTGCGCATGAAGCCTCTCGGTCCCATTCCCCCCGGTTTCGAGGCGATCGACGGAGAGCTGGCCATTGGCGATACGCCTGTGAGCGACCTTGTAGGGCGGGTCGGGCGCACGCCGCTTTTCGTCTACTCACGCGAGCGGATCGCGCGGCGCTTCGCCGAATTGCGCGCCGCAATGCCGGGTCGCTTGAAGATAAATTATGCAATTAAGGCCAATAGCTTTGCGCCGCTTCTTGAGTATGTTTCCAGTCTCGCCGATGGTCTCGATATCGCCTCGGGGGGAGAGCTGGAGATGGTACGGGCGACCGGCTTCCATCTGTCGCGGGTGAGTTTCGCCGGACCAGGCAAGCGCGACGAAGAACTCGAAGCTGCTATCGCTGCCGGTGTCACACTCAATCTCGAAAGCGAGAACGAAGCCGAACGCGCGCTGGCGATTGCCGAGCGGCTTGGTGAAACCCCGCGGTTCGCCGTTCGCGTCAATCCCGATTTCGAACTCAAGGGCTCGGGCATGAAGATGGGCGGGGGGGCCAAGCCTTTCGGGGTCGATGCGGAGCGTGTTCCGGCCCTTATCCAATCCATCATTGCCGCCGGTTGCGATTTTCGCGGGCTGCATATTTTCACCGGCAGTCAGGCGCTCTCTGTCGATGCAGTCATCGACATGCAGGCGAAGGTGCTCGATTGCGCCGACCGTCTGGCGCGCGAGGCGGGTGTTATTCTGCCCAAGCTCAATATGGGTGGCGGCTTCGGCATTCCCTATTTTCCGGGCGACGAGCCGCTCGATATCGGAGCGGTGGGCGCTGCGCTCGAGGATCGCTTCGAGACCTTGCCGGAAACCCTTTCACAAGCTGAACTTTTCATCGAACTCGGCCGCTATCTCGTTGGCGAAGCAGGAGTTTACCTGACACGCATCGTCGACCGCAAGGACAGCTACGGCGAGACCTATCTGGTTACCGATGGCGGGCTGCATCACCAGCTCGCCGCGTCGGGGAATTTCGGAACCGTGGTGCGGCGCAACTATCCCGTTGCCATCGCCAGCCGCTTCGAAGCCGAGCCAGACGAGATCGTGAATGTGGTCGGTTGCCTGTGCACGCCGCTCGACCGGCTCGCCGACAAGGCGCATCTGCCCCGCGCGCAGGCAGGCGACATTGTTGCGGTGTTCTGCGCCGGCGCATATGGTGCGAGCGCTTCCCCGAGTGCCTTTTTGGGACAGGGTCCGGCAATCGAAATGCTTATCTGAACCGGATGTGGCAAGGCCCGCCAAATCCAAGATTTCCGCGGGTTGGCGCGGTATGACTAACGGTATATTCACCTTTTCCGGGCAATAGTCGTTCCAAACCTCGGGAATATCGGCCGCATTCCGCGTGCCGGACCCCCCGACAATGCCAGGGAAACGATCAATGCGCTTCACTCGAACTGCCATGCTTCTCGCCGGAGGTGCTGCTTCCATGCTCGTGCTCGGCGGCTGTGCGAGCGGGAGCGGTACCGAACTTCCCCCGGCAACCTTCGTGGCCATGCAGGAAGGTCCGGGCGAGGAATATGTCATCGGCCCGCTCGACCAATTGACGATCCACGTCTGGCGCAATCCAGAACTGGGCGCGGAGGGAATCCAGGTTCGGCCCGATGGCCGGATCACCATCCCGCTCGTCAAGGACATGCCCGCCGTTGGCAAGACGCCGTCGATGCTCGAAGAGGATATCCGGCTCCAGCTCAGCCAATATATCGAGGATCCGCTGGTTTCGGTCATCGTCAACGAGTTTGCCGGCACGTTCAGCCAGCAGGTCCGTATCGTGGGCGCGACGGCCCAGCCCGCATCGTTGCCATATCGTGCGAACATGACGGTTCTCGACGCGATGATCGCGGTCGGCGGTCTTTCGGAATTCGCCGCGGGCAACCGCGCCAAACTCATCCGGTTCGACAAGCAGCTCGGCCGTCAGCGGGAATACGCGCTGCGCCTGACCGACTTGCTGAAACGCGGGGACAGCAAGGCAAATGTGCTTCTCCAGCCGGGCGATGTTATCATCATCCCCGAAAGCACCTTTTAACGGGATCGCTGGGGCATGCAGGAAATCTTGGACGAGTTACGCAGCGCGCTGCAAACGGTGTGGAACCGTCGGTGGGTTGCGCTTGCCGTGGCTTGGGTCGTTTGCATTCTGGGCTGGCTGGCTGTCGCCTTCATTCCGAACAGCTACGAAAGCCGGGCGAGGATTTATGTCGAGCTCGAGGATGTGCTGTCCGAACAGCTCGATATTTCGGGCGATGGCCAACAGGCGATCACCAAGGTTCGTCAGACGCTCATCAGCGCCGTCAATCTCGAACGCGTGGTGAGTGACACCAAGCTAGGCGAAAAGGTGATGACCGACGCCGAAATGCAAAGCGCGGTGCAGGGCCTGACCGAGAATATCGTGGTCAAAAGCGAGCAGGACAATCTATTCGAAATTACCGCGACTATCGGCAAATCCAGCTTGAGCGACGCCGAGAACGCGGCGCTTGCGCGCGATGTCGTCCAGAACCTGATCGATATTTTCCGTGAATCCAACATCGCCGGCAATCGTGGCGATGTGGCGGACACGATAGCCTTTCTCGACCAGCAGCTCGAAGATCGTAAGGTCGAACTCGAGGCTGCGGAGCAACGTCGGCTGAATTTCGAGGCTCAGCATCCTGACCTCATTGGTGGCAGTGGGACCGTAACCGGTCGGTTGCAAGGCATGCGCACGGAAATGCGTGGTATCGATGCGGATATCGCCGCAGCGCAGAGCGCTCTGGCGGCAATCAACGGCCAGATCGCCAGCACACCGCGTACGATCATGACCGCCAACAGTGGCGGCGCGCGCGGTGCCTTGATGCAGGCGCAATCGCAACTCGCGGCCATGCGGGCTCGTGGACTTACCGACAGCCATCCCGACATTCAGGCCATTCAGCGCCAGATTTCAGCGCTACGCGATCAGGCTGCAAGCGAGCCGTCCGGCGCCGGAGGATCGCCTAATCCGGCCTATACCTCGCTGCAATCGATCCGTGCGGAACGGCAGGCCAACGTTCAGGCGCTTCAGGCTCGCAAGGCCGCGCTTCAGTCCGACATTTCCGCTCTTATCGCAGCCCAGGCCGACGAACCGGCCGTGGCGGCGGAAGCCAATCGCATCAGTCGCGATTACGAAGTACTGAAAGATAAGTATGACGAGTTGCTGAAAGATCGCGAGGAAATGCGCCTGCGCGGTCAGGTGGAGACGGAACGTAGCGCCTTCCAGTTCGAGGTGATCGATCCGCCGACCACGCCGCGTAATCCGGCGGCGCCCAATCGGCCGTTGCTGCTATTGGGTGTGTTGATCGCCGGATTTGGAGCTGGCGCGGGTGTGGCCTTCGTGATGGGGCAGATCAAGTCGAGCTTCACCACTGCGGACAAGCTCGAGCGGACGCTCGACCTGCCAGTCATCGGAACGATCTCGCGCTCGATGACGAAAGCTATGCGTCGACACGAGAAGTTACGCTTGAAGCAATTTCTCGCGGGTGTCGGGGGACTGGCGGGGATTTGTCTTCTCCTGCTGGTCGTCGAAATCGTCCAGGTCGGTTCGGTGGCCTGAGGGGGAACGTGCCAGTGAATAAGCCCAGCAATATCGTTCCGTCCGATAAAGACGACAAGAAGACCAAGCGTGGTTCGCTCCTCGAGCGCGCCAGCGGTCTGTTCGGATTGGACAAGCTGTCGCCGGCATCGGTTCCGGACAAGCTCGAGGGTGAAAAGGCCAAGAAGTTCGCTCCGAAACGGCGATCTGTCGACCCTGCGACCTCACACGAAATGCCGCGCCGCCGCGCATCGGACTGGATCGGCGAGGCTGCATCTGCGACGCCATCGGCTGACACGGCTCCCGCGGTTCCTCCCGAGCCCAAAACGCCGGATGTGACCTTTTCCGGGCCGAAACGTGAAATCGCTCGGTCGCTACTGCGCGAACAGGGGCTGATCGATCCCGATGGCGGCGCTTCGACTCTGCTCGAGGAATTCCGCATTGTGAAGCGACAGGTTCTTGCATCCGCGAAAACCGAGGGCACACCCTTGGCGCGCCGCGTGCTGGTCTGCTCCCCTCATCAGAACGAAGGCAAGACCTTTTGTTCGCTCAATCTCGCGATTGCCCTGGCCGGTGAGCGTGATCTGGAAGTACTTTTGGTGGATGCCGATTTCGCCAAGCCATCGATCATGAACAAGCTCGGGTTGAGCGCGGGCAAAGGTTTCATGGATATGCTTGCCGATCCGACCAGCAAGATCGAGGACTTCGTGATAGGGACGGATATCCCGGGCCTGTGGGTTCTTCCGGCCGGTCAACGCACGGGCCGGGATAGCGAGTATCTCGCAAGCGAGCGGACCTGGAGCATCCTGAACAGCCTCACGCGCGGCGCTCGCAACCGGATCGTCGTGTTCGACAGCCCGCCGGCCTTGGCCGCAACACCGGCTGCGGAGCTGGCCAAGCACGTCGGACAGGCTCTGCTGGTCGCACGGGCCGACATGACCGGCAGAGCGGCGCTGGACGATGCGCTCGATCTCCTATCAGCCTGCCCGGACATCAAGCTGTTGCTCAACGACGTGACTTTCAGCCCCAGTGGACGGAAGTTCGGCAGCTATTACGGATATGGGGAGTAAGCCCATGGCCCGCCGTGTATATTTCCGACATATGGTTGCAACCGTTCTGGCTGCAGCATTGGCCCATGCCGCACCCGTGCATGCGCAGTCCGCTCAGGGAACGAATAGTGGCGAAGACGAGACCGAGGATACGTCTTTCCGCCGGGATCGGACGAGCATTGACCCTTATATCGAGGCGAATTCAATCGCGAGCTGGCAGATCTCGCCGGGCAGCGACGTTGTGACCTACACTCAACTTGCCGCTGGCGTCGATGCCTCGATCGTTGGCCGAAACAATGGCGGGAGCGTCTCGCTTCGCTACGAACGCAACTTCGCGCACCAATCGGATGGTGCGGATTCGGATACACTGACCGGTATCGCGCGGGGGTATGCCTCCATCGTCCCGCGCGTCCTCACCATCGAGGCGGGAGGGTTGGCCAGCAGCACCCGTGTCGATGCGCAGGGCCGCTCGGTCATCAACCCCACTGTCGATGATGATTTTTCAACGCAGACCTATTCGGTTTACGCCGGGCCGAGGCTCCAGACGCGAGCGGGCGATGTCGAGGTGAGTGCAAGCTATCGCATCGGCTACACCCGAGTAGACGGCCCGGATTTCGCTACCATTGGTGGCAGTTCGGCCGAACTGTTCGACGAAAGCATAACGCACAGCGCCAATTTGCGCGCGGGAACACGCCCGGGAGAACCATTGCCTGTCGGCATTGGCGTGGGCGCGGGGTATTATCAGGAGGACGTCTCCAACCTCGATCAGCGTGTTCGTAACGCCCATATCCGGGGCGACGTCACCGTACCGATCACGCCAACTTTTGCCGTGATAGGGGGCGCCGGCCTGGAAGATGTCGAAGTCTCGAGCCGGGATACCGTGCGCGATGCCGCGGGCGACCCCATCATCGGTTCGGATGGTCGCTTTGTCACCGACGAATCGAGCCCGCGCATCATCGCCTATGAGGCAAGCGGGTTGATCTGGGATGTCGGCGTCGTCTGGACGCCAAGCAGCCGCACCCGGCTGCAAGCGCAGTTCGGTCGTCGTTATGACAGCGATACCTATAATGGGAGCTTCAGTTGGCGACCGAATAGTCGGAGCAGCCTGAATATATCAGTTTACGATGGGATTCAGGGCTTCGGCGGCAGGTTGAACAATTCATTGGCAGGCCTGCCGACCGACTTCACCGTGACGCGTGACCCCGTGACCGGGGAAGTCACCGGTTGCGTGACCACGCTCGAAGGCAGCGGATGTCTCGACGGCCTGCTCGGGTCGGTGAGGTCTTCCGTGTTTCGCGGACGCGGCGTCACCGCCAGCTATTCTCGGCGGATCGGCCGGATGACCGCCGGTATCGGAGCGGGCTACGACCGTCGCAAATTCATCGGGGCGCCGGGCACGGTGCTGGCCCTTGCCGACGGTATCGTCGATGAAAGCTACTATGTCACCGCCGGTCTTTCCGGGCCGGTGGGCCAACGGGGTTCCTTCTCGATCAACACCTTCGCCAACTGGTTCGACAGCGGGACGGCGGGAGTGGGCGACGTCCGGTCGATCGGCAGTTCGGCGAGCTACACCGAACAGGTCATGCGCAATCTCTCGGCCCGCGCCGCCGTGGCGATCTCGACGCTCGACAGCGATATCGCTCCCGACAATTTCACGACAGCATCGGCCCTGCTCGGCCTGCGCTACGATTTCTGATAGGATCTGTTCGATGTACGAAGAATTTTACGGCTTCAGCGAGCGGCCCTTTCAGCTCACGCCCGATCCGGCGTTTTACTTCGAAAGCCTGACGCATAAGAAGGCGCTGAGCTATCTCGGCTACGGCCTCAATCAGGGCGAGGGGTTCATCGTCATCACCGGCGAGGTCGGATCGGGTAAATCGACCCTGGTGGCGCATCTCAAGCAGAAGCTCGACGACGAACGCATGACCGTGGGCGAGGTGGTCACCAGCGCGCTGGACGGAGAAGAGATGATCCACGTCGCGGCGCGCAGTTTCGGCCTGGATGTAACCGGGCGCGACAAGGCAGCGGATCTGGCCGCAATCGAGCTGTTCCTGCACGAGGAAGCCCGCAACGGCAGGCGTGTGTTGCTGATCGTGGACGAAGCGCAAAACCTGTCGATCGGGGCGCTCGAAGAATTGCGCATGCTGTCGAATTTCCAGCTTGGTTCGCATCCCTTGCTGCAAACACTGCTTTTGGGGCAGCCGGAATTCAAGCAGCTTCTCGCCCAATCGGATGAACTCGAACAATTGCGTCAGCGTGTAATCGCGGCGCATCACCTGGATGCGATGCAACCGGGGAGATCGAGCCCTATGTCATGCACCGGCTCAATCATGTCGGTTGGCAGGGCAATCCCGAGATCGAAAACGGTATTTGGGTCGATCTGCACAAGGCAACAGGCGGGATACCCCGCAAGGTCAATCAGGTGATGACCCGCTTGCTGCTTCTGGGGGCTGTCGAAGAACGCTCCTTGCTCGATGGCGAGATGCTTGACGCGGTCGTCGAAGAGATGAGCGGCGATGCGGCGCCGGTCGATACCCATGCGGCCAAGCCGCGCCCGGACCGTGACCTCCCGGCCGCCGAGGCGATCGCGCGGGCACGGGACCAAGCCCAGCATTCGCGAACGGCGCCCGAGCCCGTTCCAGCGACGACCGGGGAAGACGATGCCCGGAAGAAGGGTCTCCTCGACCATCAGATAGAAGCGATCGAAGCCGCATTCGCCGAGCGCGACAAGCATATGGCCGTGCTGCGCCGCGAGGTCGAAAAGCTTGGCGCAAGCCATGCATCGAGCGATCTGCCCGAAGACGTGGGCCAGCGCCTTGCCTCGATCGAGGCCAGGCTGGACGAGCAGGAGCGCTCGCTCCGCCACGTCCTGACCATGATGATCGACTATTTCGAAGCGCAAGGTTCGCGCGTGGCGGCCTGAAAATCGAGGAGGGGGTGTTGAGCGACAGCACCATCGTCAACGGCCTCTCGGTCGATGTCGAGGACTGGTTCCAGGTCGGCGCGTTCGAAAACACCATTTCGCGCGAACACTGGGATGGACTCGAATTGCGGGTGGGCGACAATGTCGCGCGCATCCTCGATCTGTTTGACGGTGCAGGTGTTAAAGCGACCTTCTTCACTCTGGGTTGGGTCGCGGAACGCAACAAGGCTGCCATGCGCGCAATCGTCGAGCGCGGTCACGAACTGGCCAGTCACGGCTATGACCACACGCGGGTCTTCACCTTCTCGCCTGCCGAGTTTGCAGAGGATCTCGCCAAAGCCCGCGCCATTCTCGAGGATGCAGGCGGTCAGCCGATCACCGGCTATCGCGCACCCAGTTTTTCGATCGACGCGCGCAATCGCTGGGCACACGATATTCTGGCCGAACAAGGCTATGTCTACTCGTCCAGCGTGGCGCCGGTGGTGCACGATCATTATGGCTGGCGAGAGGCTCCGCGCTTCGCATTCCGCCCTGTCGAGGGCAGCGAGCTGGTCGAAATCCCGGTGACCACGGCGCTGCTGAAGGGAAAGCGCCTGGCTGCGGGCGGCGGCGGTTTCTTTCGCGTCTTGCCCTATGGTTTCAGCCGCTGGGCGATCGGGCAGGTCAACCGCGAGGGCCGTCCGGCGGTGTTCTATTTCCACCCATGGGAGGTCGATCCCGATCAACCGCGGGTTGCCGGAGCACCGCTGCGCTCCCGCATCAGGCATTACACCAACCTCTCAAAAATGGAGGGCAAGCTTTCCAGGCTACTTGGCGATTTCGCCTGGGGCCGGATGGACGAGATCGCCCAGCGCGAGAAGGCGCGTAGCCGGGTATGGTCGGCATGAATGCGCCGATCTCTAATAAGGCCTCCATAAGGCAGGCCGATCTTGGCGATGCGGAAGAAGTTGCGCGGATCGAGCGCTTCGTCGCACGGCACTGCGGCAGCGTCTTTCAGCGCCCGCTTTGGCTGCTTGCGATAGAGCGCGGGACCGCTAACGACGCGCTTGGACTTGTGATCGAGCGAGCAGGGGATCTGCAAGGCTGGCTGCCGCTTACCGATGTTCACTCCCCACTATTCGGCCGGGCGCTGGTGTCGAGCGGGTTCGGCGTCGACGGGGGTGTGCTGGCCGAACGCGAAGAGGACGTAAGCGGGCTGTGCCATGCTGCGGAAGAACTCGCAAATCGCCGCGCGGCGTCGAGCGTCGAGTTGCGTGGGGACCGGCGCCTTCCGAGTGGCGCCCCGTTACCGGAAAGCATGCAGGTTTTACCAGCGATCTTGCAGCGGACGACGAGGCACAGTTGCTGGCCATCCCGCGGAAGGCGCGAGCCGAGGTGCGCAAGGGCCTGAAGAATGACCTGGATGTCAGCATCGGTCAGGGTCCCGAGGACCGGGCAGCCCACTACGCGGTCTATGCGGAAAGCGTGCGCAATCTGGGTACTCCGGTATTCCCGCGCCGCCTTTTCGATGCCGTGCTGGACATGTTCGGGCAGACGGCGGATATCCTGACGGTCAGTCATCGTGGCACGCCTGTCGCCAGCGTCCTGTCGCTTTACCACCATGGCGCGGTTATGCCTTTCTGGGGTGGGGGCAGGTGGGCTGCACGTAGCCTGCGTGCCAATGAGCGAATGTATTACGAGCTGATGTGTCATGCGCGCCGCAAGAGCTGCACGCGGTTCGATTTCGGGCGTTCCAAGATCAGCAGCGGCCCCTATGCCTTCAAGAAGAACTGGGGTTTCGAGCCAGAGCCGCTGACCTATCATATGTGGACTCCGCCAGGCATAGAGCCGCGCAATGTCGACCCGACCGACGAGGGCTACTCAGCGAAAATTGCGCTGTGGAAACGTCTGCCGCTTCCGATCGCCAATCGGCTGGGGCCGTGGATCGCGCGCGGGCTCGGCTGACATGGGCCAATTCCTGTTCCTGGCGCATCGGGTTCCCTTTCCTCCGGACAGGGGGACAAGATTCGTTCGCACCATTTGCTCAAGGGGCTGGCCAAGCTCGGCCCGGTCCATGTCGGGACCTTCGGCGAAACGCCGCAGGACATGGCACAGAAGGGCGAACTGGCTGCGATCGCGAAGACCCATGCGCTGATCCAGCGCAAAAAACCGCTTCCGTTTGCGGGGTGGAGGCCCTGATACAGCACAGGCCTGTCAGCCTGACCGCTTTCGAGCATGAGGCCATGCACCGCTACGTCGCCAAGACGCTGGGAAATCACAAGATCGACACGGTCTTCGTTTTCTCCGGCCAAATGGGGCAGTACATCCCCGGCGACTATGCCGGTCGCGTGATTATCGACCTGTGCGATGTCGATAGCGCCAAATTCGAAGCCTATGCCGCTGCCGGACAGCGGAGCTGGCTGAACCGGCGCGAGGGGAGGCTGCTCGCTCGCGAGGGGAGGCTGCTCGCTCGCGAGGAGGAGAGATTGGCCCACCGTGCCGATACGACGCTGCTGATAAGCGACAACGAGGTCGCGCTTTTCCGCTCGCGGCTGTCGAGTACACGGCAAGTCGATTTATGTGCCCTGGGTAACGGCATCGATGCGTCCTTCTTCGATCCGGATCGCGTCGCCCTTCATCCTGATCTGGAGGAGGGCGAGGACCCGCAACTCGTTTTTACGGGCCAGATGGATTACGCGCCCAATGTGGCGGCGGCTGAGTGGATGATCGAGAACATCATGCCTGCACTGCGCCGTACCTATGCGCGGGCGCGGTTCCATATAGTCGGGCGGGCTCCGACGGCAGCTCTGAGAGACCGGCATGGCGAGAACGGGGTTCGCGTGTGGGGCGAAGTGCCGGATGTCAGACCCTTCCTTAAATCGGCCGATCTGGTTGCAGCACCGCTCCTCATCGCGCGCGGCGTTCAGAACAAGGTTCTGGAAGCCATGGCCATGGCGAAACCCGTTGTCCTGACGCCTGGTGCGGCTACCGGCATCGCCGCCGAGAATGACCTGCACTTCGCCATAGCACGGCCCGACCCGGCAGAAATGCTCGTCCGGATTGAAGCGCTTCTGGCCGACCGCGACAAACGGATGGAAATGGGGCGTGCGGCTCGTGAGTTTGTGATCGACCGCATGAGTTGGGACAGTGTCCACAAGCGGCTTGCGCAAGTAGTTGTCCCGCAAGACAGTGCAAACCATGCCACCTGACGCCGCTTTGGAAAACCGTGCTGCCTCGAGCTGGGGCCGGACCCTTGTCTTGCTAGCCGCTGCATGGGCCACCCTATCCTGGGTCACGTTCGCGGAATGGTCGGAGATGGCCCACCAATGGTGGGATATCGATACCTACAGTCATATTCTGCTGATCCCGCCGATTATTGTGTGGTTGGTCTGGATCAGGGGAGACGAGCTGCGGCGCGTGGAGCCTTCGGGCTGGTTGCCGGGCCTTGCCTGGTTTTTCATGGGCTTGACCCTCTGGCTCGCTGGCCGGATCGCAGACGTCAATCTGATCGCGCAAGCTGGTGTCGTTGCCGCGTTTCAGGGAACCGCGCTCGGCATTCTCGGCTTGCGCGCAGGCCTCATCCTGGCGTTTCCTCTCGCCTATATGGCGCTTCTCGTCCCTTTCGGTGACGAGATCATTCCGCCATTGCAGTATGTCACCGCGGAAATTGCAACCGCACTCACCCGGTGGAGTGGGATCGAGACAGTAGCGGACGGAATTCACATCGATACGCCCGCCGGGCTGTTCATCGTGGCCGAGGAATGTTCCGGGGTGAAATTTCTCATAGCGATGATCGCCCTGGGCGTGCTGGTGGCCCATACTTGCTTCTCCAGTTGGCATCGTCGGTTATGGTTCATGCTCGCCTGCGTAGTCGTACCGATCGTCGCCAACGGTATCCGCGCATGGGCGACGATTTTCATCGCGCAATACGTCGGCGCCGAAGCTGCGGGGAGTTTCGATCACATCATCTATGGCTGGGTCTTCTTCGGTATCGTCATCGCAATGGTGTTGGGGGTTGCCTGGCGCTGGTTCGAGCGCGAGCCCGAGGACGCGGGATGGTCCGTTGCCGAGGTATCCGCCATGCCATTGGTGCCGCGCATTGAAGGGAAGGGCGTCAAGCCAGCACTCGTCCTTGGCGCAGTCCTTACCATCGCATTGGTCTTTGCCCTGCTTGCTCGGCTCGTCTAGGCCCTCGCGCATATGTGCGGGATCGCGGGGATTTTTCATTACCAGACGGTGAAGCCGGTCGATCCGAGGCGGGTAGAACGCATGACCGATGCGCTCGCCCATCGCGGCCCCGACGGCAGCGGTGTATGGACCGCACCGGGCGTGGGGCTGGGGCACCGCCGCCTGTCGATCATCGACCTCGATGGCTCGCCGCAACCGATGCATTCGGCCCATGGGCGCGCGGTGATCGTCTTCAATGGCGAGATCTACAACTACCGCGAATTGCGGCGCGAGCTGGAGCGGGGCGGGGCGCGTTTTCGCACCGATGGCGACACCGAAACCATCCTGGCTGCCTGGGAGAAGTGGGGACCAGACTGCCTGTCGCGTCTCGACGGCATGTTCGCCTTCGCGCTCTACGATCTCGACCGGCGCCAACTGTTCCTCGCCCGCGACCGCCTGGGCGTGAAGCCGCTTTACCTTGCGCGGCTCGAGGGCGGGGCACTCGCCTTCGCCAGCGAGATGAAAGGCTTGCTCGCCAATCCACTGATGCGCCGCGAGATCGATCCGCTGGCGATCGAGGATTATATGACCTGGGGCTATGTCCCCGACCACCGTGCGATGCTGAAAGGCGTCGAGAAGCTTCCGGCGGGCCACTTCCTCCTGCTGGAGCACGGCCGCGAGCCGGGGCCGCCACGCCAGTGGTGGGATGTGAGCTTCGCCGGCCGCGAGAAGGGACGGACAGAGGACCTGTCGGCCCAGCTCCTGCACCTGATGCGCGAGGGCGTGACCAGCCGCATGACTGCCCACGTGCCGCTGGGCGCGTTTCTTTCGGGCGGAGTCGACAGCTCTTCGGTTGTCGCGCTGATGAGCGAGGCGAGCGCGGTCCCGGTAACGAGCTGCTCGATCGGCTTCGATGTCGAGAGCGTCGACGAAACGCAATATGCGCGGCAAGTGGCCGAACTCTTCGCCACCGACCATCACGAACGCATCGTATCGGCCGACCAGTTCGGAGAGATCGACCGGATCGGCGCGATCTTCGACGAGCCCTTTGCCGATGCCAGCGCCCTGCCGACCCTGCGGGTGTGCGAACTCGCCCGCGAGCACGTGACGGTCGCGCTGTCGGGCGACGGCGCGGACGAGGCCTTTGCCGGCTATCGTCGGCAGATCTTCCACGCCCGCGAGGAACAGGCCCGCGCCGTGCTTCCGCGCGGCTTGCGCGAACCGGTGTTCGGGGCGCTCGGACGGCTTTGGCCCAAGGCCGACTGGGCGCCGCGTCCGTTGCGCGCGAAGACGACGCTGCTGTCGCTCGCCGCGAGCGGGGAAGCGGGCTATGCTCGTGCCCTGTCGATCCTCGCGCCCGAGCAGCGCGAGCGGCTCTATGGCGAGACTCTGAAGCGCGAGCGGGGTGAGTACCGCGCCGAACAGCCGTTCGAAAAGCTGATGCGGGATGCTCCTGCGCGCAGCGGGCTCGACCGGGCGCAATATGCCGATCTCAAGTTCTGGCTCCCCGGCGATATCCTCACAAAAACCGACCGCACCAGCATGGCTGTGGGCCTCGAAGCGCGCGAGCCGCTGCTCGACCATCGGCTGATCGAATTCGGCGCGCGCCTGCCGCATCGTCAACGGCTGCGCGGGACGACGGGCAAGTGGCTGATGAAGCACACCATGGAACGCTACCTGCCCGAAGACATACTCTACCGGCAAAAACAGGGATTCGTGACCCCGCTCTCCGAATGGTTCCGCGGCCCGCTGGCCCCAGAAGCCAGGGCGGTCGCATCGAGTGAACTGCTGACGGGCAGCGGATGGTTCGCCCGCAAGGCACTCTCACGCCTCGCGGACGATCACATTTCGGGCCGTTCGGATCATGGACGCGTGCTGTGGCAATTGCTGATGCTGGAGCGCTCGCTCCGGCATCTGGGACCCACGGGATAATCACGAACCACCGTCACCCCGGCCTCTGAGCCGGGGTCCCGCTTGCTTCTGGCGGAGCGCTAGGCCGTGAAGAAGAGCGGGACCCCGGATAAAGTCCGGGGTGACGAAGGGAAAAAGGTGTGACGGGCTAACGCGCGTCGACCAGCACCACTTCGGCGTCGTCGAGCGCTTCCACCACGATTTCGCTTTCGCCGGTCACGGCAATCCCGTCGCGAGGCTGTGCCTCTATGCCGTTGACCTTCACGCGGCCTTTCGGCGCGACGAGATACTGATGCCGCTCGCCCGAGGTGCTCCACATCGCCGTCTGACCGGCCGCAAGCGTCGCCGCGGCCACCTTGGCATCGGTGCGGATCGGCAAGGCATCGTCGGTCTCGGGGGTGCCGCTGGCGAGCACTTCGAAAGCGCCTTCACGACTGGCCTTGGGAAACGCGCGCTGGCCCCAGCCGGGCTCCTCGCCTGCGCGATCCGGGATGATCCAGATCTGGAACAGCGTCGTGTCCTCATCCTCGAGATTGTATTCGGCATGGGTGATACCGGTGCCCGCGCTCATCACCTGCACATCGCCAGCGGCCGTGCGGCCTTCATTGCCGAGGCTGTCGCGGTGGCTGATCGCACCTTTGCGCACGAAGGTGACGATTTCCATGTCACGATGCGGATGCGGGGGAAAGCCGGTCTGCGCCTGGATCGTGTCGTCGTTCCACACGCGGATGCTGCCCCAGCCCATCCGGTCGGGATCGTGGTAGCCGGCGAAGCTGAAATGGTGCCGCGCGTCGAGCCAGCCGTGATTGGCATGGCCCAGCGTGGCGAAGGGTCGGATATCGATCATGCAGTGTCTCACATCGGCGGGGTGTTGACGCCGGAAGTAGCATCGATGTGGGACGCGCTTTTCCGTCTTCAAGAACGCACACGGATGTGACTGCCCCGGCGGCAGCTAGCCGAGGCCGTGGCCGCGCGCCATGTAATCGGCGCTCTGCATTTCCATGAGGCGGCTGACGGTGCGCTCGAATTCGAAGGCGCCATCGCCTGCGGTGTAAAGGTCTTCCGGCTCTGCGGCAGCAGTGACGAACAGTTTTACGCTGTTCTCGTACAGCGCATCGATCAACTTGGTGAAGCGGATTGCTTCATTGCGGTTATCGGGAGACAGGGTGGGAATGCCGACTACGATCACCGTGTGATAGGCATGCGCGATGGCAAGGTAATCGGCCGCGCCGCGGTTCTCGCCGCACAGCCGCTTGAAGCTGAACACGCCGACGCCTTTGAGGCTTTTGGGTACATGCAGCGTGCGCCCGCCGCCGAGGTCGAGCTCGGCGCTGGGAACGTGTTCAGCATCCTCGGGCTTGTAGTCGGTAAGGCGGAAGAAGGCCTCGCGCACCTGTGCGGTCGCGGCATCCCCCAGCGGGGAGTGCCAGGTCGCCATGTCGCCCAGCCGGTCGAGCCGGTAATCGGTCGGCCCGTTGAGCGGCAGTACGTCCAGTTCGGCTTCCACCAGATCGATGAACGGCAGGAACAGCGAGCGGTTGAGCCCGTCCTTGTAAAGATCGCGCGGCGCGCGATTGCTGGTGGTCACCACCGTCACGCCCTGGTCGCGGATCAGCGCTGTGAAGAGGCGTGCCATGATCGCGGCATCGGCAGTGTTGGTGACGACCATCTCGTCAAAGGCCAGACAGCGCACGTCCTCTGCGATATCTCGCGCAACCTTACCCGTGGGATCGCCCGGATCGCTCTCGCGCCGGGCGCGCATGCGGCGGTCGACTTCGAGCATGAATTCGTGGAAATGCGCGCGGCGTTTCTCGTCGATGCCCAGCGTCTCGACGAAAAGGTCCATCAGCATCGATTTACCGCGACCGACGCCGCCCCACATATAGACGCCCTGGGGTCGCGCTTTCTTAGGCCGGAACAATTGCGCCAGCAGCCCGCCGCTGGTTTCCGCTTCCAATTCCTTCTGCAGCCGGTCGAGCCGCTCGGCGGCGCGCCGCTGGTCGGGATCGGCCTGTAGTTCGCCCGCGGCGACGAGCCGCTCGTAGCGGGCGAGCATTCCGGTCATTGGGTTGCGCGGCGCTTCATCTTCTTCACGATACCGGAGAAGCTGGCGACCGTATGATCCTCCTGCACGACCGTCCCGCGCACGAAGACCATGCTGCCGGTCTCGCGGACGATTTCGCATACCGCATCGAGCGGTTCGGCGGGTTTGCCACCGCCGACGAACTGGGTCGACAGCTCCACCGTGACCGACGGCCCGGCATTGCCGGTGCCGATCGTGTGCATGGTGGTGAACAGGCTGATGTCGATCAGGGAAAGCGTGACCGCGCCGTGGATGATGCCCTGAAGGTTCTCGTGCCGCCGTTCCGGGAACATGCGCAGCCGCGCCTTCCCGTCATCGTCGACGCGGGTGATGAGCTTGCCCATCACCGCGCCGTTGAACAGGCTCTGGTCCTTCAGGTTCCAGTGCCGCCAGCCCGGATTGTCCGGGTCGGGGCCGTGTTCGAAGATTTCGTCCCGTGAAAGCAAGCCGGATCAGATCGCGCGTTCGGCGATCATCTTCTTGGTTTCGGCGATCGCCTTGGCCGGGCTCAACCCCTTGGGGCAGACATTCGCGCAGTTCATGATCGTGTGGCAGCGGTAGAGGCGGAAGGGGTCTTCCAGCTGGTCGAGCCGTTCGCCGGTCATCTCGTCGCGGCTGTCGGCCAGCCAGCGATAGGCTTGCAACAGGATCGCCGGGCCGAGGAACTTGTCGCTGTTCCACCAATAGCTGGGGCAGGCGGTCGAGCAGCAGGCGCACAGGATGCACTCATAGAGCCCGTCGAGTTTTTCGCGCTGTTCGGGCGACTGCAAGCGTTCCTTACCGCTCGGCGTGGTCGAAACGGTCTGGAGCCAGGGGCGGATGCTGGCATATTGCGCGTAGAAATGGGTGAAGTCGGGCACGAGGTCCTTGATCACGTCCATGCTCGGAAGTGGGGTGATGCGCACCTCACCCTTGAGGTCCTCGATCGCGGTGGTGCAGGCGAGGCCGTTCTTGCCGTTCATGTTCATCGAGCACGAACCGCAGATTCCCTCGCGGCACGAGCGGCGGAAAGTCAGCGTCGGGTCGATTTCGTTCTTAATCTTGAACAGCGCGTCGAGGACCATCGGGCCGCACTCATCGAGATCGAGCTCGAACGTATCGTAGCGCGGATTTTCGCCGCTGTCGGGATCGTAGCGGTAAATCTTGAACTTGCGGATGCGCGAACCGCCATCTGCCTTGTGGGCGCGGCTCTTGCCGGTGATCTTCGAATTCTTCGGAAGGGTGAAGGTCGCCATTACGCTTTCGGTCCTGTTTCTCTGCGCACCCCATCTAGCGGTTCACGCGAGGGGCGCAAGGCCATCTATGACGCAATTGCGGCAATGCCGGTGCCGCGGGATCGAGGGCGGCAGGCCCGCTTGAGGAGAAAGGGCCGCCGGTCACGGCAATCGCTGGAAATCCTCTCTGCGGAGAGGAACCTGCAGACCATCCCATGGGTCTATCTCGATGAGATGAATGCACATACAACATTTCGGCGCGCTGCCGTCTTCGGCGCGAGCGGCGGTATCGGCGGGGCACTGGCCGGGACACTGGCGGATCGGGGGGTGGACGTATGGGCGGGAAGTCGCTCCGGCTTTTGCCGCGACAAGCGGATGCGCGGTTTCGCCTTCGACCTGGCCGACGAAGCCTCGATCGCGGCAATGGCCGCGGAGCTGGCGGCAACGCCGCCCGATCTCGTGATAGTGGCCAGCGGCGTTTTGACATTGGACGATGGGAAAGGCCCGGAACGCTCGTTCAAACAGATCGATGCCGATGCGATGGAGGCCGCCTTTCGGCTCAACACTATCGGGCCGGCCCTGATTGCCAAACATTTCCTGCCCCTGCTGCCGCGCAGGGACCGGGCCGTATTCGCCGCATTATCGGCGCGGGTCGGCTCGATTTCGGATAATCGACTCGGGGGCTGGCACAGCTACCGGGCAAGCAAGGCGGCTCTCAACATGCTCTTGAAGAATTTTGCCATCGAGCTCGGCCGGACGCACGAGCAGGCAGTGGTCGCGGGGTTGCATCCCGGCACTGTCGACACGGGCCTGTCCGAACCGTTCCAATCCAACCTGCCGGATGGACAACTGACAGCTCCCAACGCTGCGGCCGCGAACTTGCTCAAGGTGCTCGACGGATTGACGCCGAGAGACAGCGGAAGTGTTTTCGACTGGAAGGGCGATGAGGTGCCAGCCTAGCACGGCTTTTCCTTGAGTGTATGGGCGCGAAATTCGGGAATGCGTTCGGCCGTGCACATATCGAGGTTATCTCGGCTCCCACATACGGCTGGGTCAACCGGTTCAGGCCTCGGTTAAAAAGCGGCGTCCCGTCGCCGTGCGATTTTCGAGGTGGTAGCGGATCAGTTCACCATGGCGCGTCGCGCCGATACCCAAGCCCGTGGCGCGTTGGGGCACGCGGACATTCGGCCGCGCATTCGCTTCGATGAGCATAGGGCCTCGGTCACTCGGCGCAACGTCCCAGCCAATTTGAACATGCGCAGGAAAGTGATCGGCATGCGCATCGAGGGCAAGCCGCCTGAGTGCCGGCCAGTCCGGGATCCGCCTGCCGGGAATGGGACGATCATTGGCCGGATGCCGGTCGAATTCGCCCGGTGCCGTCGCGTATCTCGCCAGTCCCAATTCGCCCGTTTCGAAATCGATGGCGGAAAAGATACCGCCGGCATGTGCGTTGTCGACGATGACGCCGGGCTGGGCCGCGAGACGGAGAACCGCCGTAACCAGTTCAGGCTTACCGCGCTCGTCGAGGATGGTGGTGATGCGTGATGTGGGCAGGGCGTCGAGCGCGATGTCCGCAATATCGGGATGGGGCCGAAGCAGGTCCTGCGCTATCCAGCCGCCGGTCGTTTTCGTCTCTTCGAGCATCCGCAGGAAGCCGGTGGGCTCCAGATCGTCAGGCTGCGCGGCAATCAACTCGATACCCGCGCCTCCCGACCCTCTGATCGGCTTCAGCAGGAAAGGCCCGGCTTCGGGCCGTTGGAATATCTTCCATCCGTCCTTGTCAGAGCGTTCGGCAAGAACGCGGGGGTGGGGCAGGCCAGCATGCGCGCAGACGCGATAGAATTCGCCTTTGTCGGTGATTGCGGGGTCGTGATCGGTCGCCGGGTTGGCGATTGCGCGGCTCACTCCGACATGTTCGAACCGCCGCATAACGGTATCGAAGTCACTTTCGCCGCGAATGTCGTAGAGGGCGACATCGCCGGGGTCGGCAAACCGGCTGAGGCAGATCCGTACCGCCTCCAAACGGCGAGGCTTGCTCCATCCCCACTTGCGCGCGACCTTGCGCGCGCGAAGGACGATGAAAAGCCGGAAGGCCGCATAAAACAGAGCGTTAAAGGCAATCCTCAGCGGACCTTGGCCCCGGCGCATCCGTGCGTAATAGGGATCGAGGAAAGCGGCGGAGCGAAAGTCGACGATGCCCGGATAGATGGCGAAGTTCAGCCGGACGAGATCGTATAGCCGCTTCATCGATCGTCAATGGGCTGCTGAGACGAGCCCCTGGCGCCGCCAGCTTTCCGCCAGCAGTGTTTCCAGCAAGTCCGCGTGGCTGAATCCGGCCTGCGCGGCGGCCTTGGCCATGACCTTTTCCGACCACAGGTTGCAGTTCAGATTGATCTCGATGAAATTTATGTCGCCGGTCTTGAGATCGAGGCGGAATTCGATCCGGCCGTAATCGAACGGGACGAATTCGCGCGCGACCTTCTTTGCCATCGCTTCGATTTTGGGGGCGATTTCGGGATCATCGAAGCGCTTGAGGGCGGCTTTCTCGGTGTTCTGCACGAGATCGCGCTTTTCGTAATAGGTCCACAGCCGTTGCGTGTCCTCGCGCTCGTACCATAGCATCGGAAGCGCAATCGGTTCGTCGTCCATCGTAATGAAGGCACACTGGACGTCGTAACCGTCAAGATAGGGCTCGACGATGGCATCGTGCCCTTCGGTGTGGATGTGCCACACGGCGTTGGCGACTTCGGTCCAGTCGTGGGCATCGGTGATCCCCCAGCTTGCCGAAGACGCGTTGGGCTTGATAACCCATCTTCCGGCATCTTTGGCGGGAAGGCTCTTTTCCAGAACCGGTGCTCCCCGACGATAGCAGAACCACGGTGCGGTCGGCACTCCGGCATGGTCACAGACGAGCTTCGATACCGATTTGTCGTCACCCAATCCGCGTAGAAAAGGCATGGCGCCAAGATAGGGAATGGCGTGCCTGTTGCACAGAATCGGGATCAGCATTTCGCTGTTCACGAAGCCCCCTCGATTAAGCAACGGGAACACGAAATCGACGTCCGGCTTTTCGAAGAGTACTTCATAGTGGTTGGCAAGCTCCAGATTGAGCCCCAGACCTTCCAGTGTCGTGCGTACTTCGTGGTGATATATCGCGTGGTTGCCGTCTTCGGGGTGCATCCCGCCGCCGAACAGGGCGTGCTTGGCCATGAACAGTGTGCGGATGCGCTGCTTGGCTTCTTCGGGAATGCGCATAGGTTCGATGCGAGTGTTCATGTAGACCCGTTGGTGGTGGTTTTGGCGCGCCTTTAGTCGCACGGCCCCGGCTCCACCAGAACTTTGTAGCGGACAAGTTAGCACTTGCTGTGCGCTGAAATGTCGATAGCGTCGGATTGTCGCGCAATCGGAGGGACTTGCTCGGTGGGATTGAGAAAATGGTACGATCGCCACGTGATGCCCCGCCTCGTGACGGCTGCTTGCGGCCAAGAGGGGATCGAGAAGCGCCGCCGTGAAGTTATTCCGCTTGCACAGGGAAGGGTTTTCGAAATCGGCTGTGGCGGCGGGTTCAACCAGGCGCTCTACGACAGCGACAAGGTGACCAGCTTTGCGGGGATCGATCCGCATGCGAAGCTGCTTGACGGTGCGCGCTTAAGGGCGCTGGCGAAGGGCTGGGAAACCGACATTCGTCAAGGGGTAGGCGAAGATATACCGTTCGCCGACGGGTCTTTCGACACGGTTGTCTGTACCTACACGCTATGTTCGGTCGACGATCCCGCGCGTGTTCTTTCGGAAATCCGCCGAATTCTCGCGCCGAGCGGGCAGTTGCTGTTCCTCGAGCACGGGCGTGCTCCAGATGCCGCGGTGGCGCGCTGGCAGGAACGGATAGAGCCGGTGTGGAGCCCGCTGGCCGGGGGATGCCACCTTAGCAGACCGATCGGCGCGTCGCTGCGCGGGGCGGGATTCGCGGTGGAGCCGCTGGGTCAGGCCTATCTGAAGAAAGCCCCCAGGATCATGGGCTGGATGGAATGGGGCGTGGCGCGCAAAGCCTGAGGGTCGGCGAACGGTTTTCGGTCCGCCAACCCTCTAATCGACCTATTCGTCGCCAAAAGTGCGCTGCCACCAGCCGCGCTTGGGCTTGGCGGGTTTGCCTGGTTCGGGGCTTTCCTCGGCCGCAGGCTCTGCCGCCGCCGCTGCCGCCGCCGCTGCCGCTGCCGCGTCGGGCTGGGGCGCCGGTTCCGGCTGGGGTACCGGTTCCGGCTGCGGCGCCGGTTCGGCTGACTTTTCCGCCGGAGCTTCGGCTACGGGCTTCTTCTTGCGCGGTGCGCGCTTCTTCGGTGCAGGTTTGGCTTCGTCCTCGCCTTTTGCCTCGTCCGTAGCTCCCGTTACGCTTTCCGGTTCTGCCTCCACCTTCTTTTTGCGCGGTGCGCGCTTTTTCGGTTTCGGTTTCTCGTTTTCTTCGCCGTCCGCGCTGCCGGTCTCGTCGGCTTTGGCCTTGGCTGCGTTATCGGCGTCCTTAGCTGCGGTATCGGCCTTCTTCTTGCGCGGTGCGCGCTTCTTGGGCTTGGGTTTTTCTTCCGCCTCGGCTGCAGCTTCCGCAGTTTCGGGTGAGTCCTCGGGACCGGCGACTACCGCCATGTCCTCGACAACCGCTTCGGAAACCTCCTCAAGCTTCTCAGCGTCTTCCGCAGTGACCTCGTCGGAATTCTTACCGCGTCCGCGTCCACCCCGGCGGCGGCCCCCACGGCGACGGCGCTTCTTGGGTTTGTCTTCGCCGCTTTCGTCATCATCGCCATCGTCGTTTTCCATGTCGTCAGCGAGATCGTCGGCGTCGTCCTGATCGCCGTCGTCATCGCGCTGGCGGTTCTTGTTGCGACCGCGACCACCGCGGCGCCGGCGGCGCTTCTTGCGCTGACGACCGTCCTCATCGCCGTCACCATCGTCGTCTTCGGCTTCCTCGACGATGTCCTCATCTTCCTCATCGTCGACGATGAGGTCGAATCTCGGGGCGTCCTTAGGCTTGGGGCCGTGGCTCGACACGGTCATCTTCGCACCTTCGTCCTCGCCCTCGGGGACGACTTCGACAGTTACGTGATAGCGCTGCTCGATTTCCATTAGGTCGGCGCGCTTTTCGTTGAGCAGATAAATCGCCGCTTCGGTGCTGGCACCGAGGCGGATGGTCGAACCCTTGCCCTTGGCCGCCTCGTCCTCGATCAGGCGCAGCGCGGAAAGGCCCGCGCTCGATGCGGTGCGGACAAGACCGGTGCCATCGCAGTGCGGGCAGTCGCGCGTGGTCGCCTCGAGCACGCCGGTGCGCAGGCGTTGGCGGCTCATTTCCATGAGGCCGAAGGAACTGATGCGGCCGACCTGGATGCGCGCGCGGTCGTTCTTGAGCGCTTCCTTCATCGCCTTCTCGACCTTGCGGGTGTTGGAGTGGTGCTCCTGATCGATAAAGTCGATGACGACGAGGCCAGCCATATCGCGCAGGCGCAGTTGGCGGGCGATCTCGCGCGCTGCTTCGAGATTCGTGTGCAGCGCGGTCTGCTCGATATTGTGCTCCTTGGTGGAGCGGCCCGAGTTGATATCGATCGACACCAGCGCTTCGGTCGGATTGATGACCAGATAGCCGCCCGATTTGAGCTGGACCACCGGATCGTACATCGCCTTGAGCTGATCTTCCGCACCGTAGCGCTGGAACAGTGGCACGGGGTCCGAATACTGCTTCACGCGCCGGGCATGGCTGGGCATCAGCAGCTTCATGAACTGCTTGGCCGATTTATAGCCATCCTCGCCCTCGACGATGACTTCCTCGATCTCGCGATTGTAGATGTCGCGGATGGCCCGTTTGATCAGATCGCTGTCCGAGTGGATCAAGGCAGGTGCCGAGGATGAGAGGGTGCGTTCGCGGATTTCGTCCCACAGCCGGGCGAGATAATCGAAGTCGCGCTTGATTTCGGTCTTGGTGCGGCTGAGGCCGGCGGTGCGCACGATCAAGCCCATGGTGCGCGGAAGGCTGAGAGCGGAGACGACCTGCTTGAGCCGTTTGCGGTCCGAAGCGCTCGAAATCTTGCGCGAAATGCCGCCGCCATGGCTGCTGTTGGGCATCAGGACCGTATAGCGGCCCGCAAGGCTGAGATAGGTCGTCAGCGCGGCGCCCTTGTTCCCGCGTTCTTCCTTGACGACCTGCACGAGCAGGACCTGGCGGCGCTGGATGACATCCTGGATCTTGTAGCGGCGACGCAGCGCCATGCGCTTGGCGCGCGCTTCGTCCACTTCCTTGGCCCGCGCGCGACCCTTGCCCTGGCGGCGATTGCGTCCGCGACGACCCCGGTCGCGCCCTTTGGGCCGTTCATCATCTTCGTCGATGCCTTCGTCTTCATCGGAATCTTCATCGTCCGACTCGTCATCGTCCTCGCGGTCGAGATGACCTTCCTCGATGGTAGCGACGTCGTCCTTATCGGATGTATCGACTTCCTCCAGCCCGTCTTCGGCCAGATCTTCGGCCAGCGCCTCGGCGCTTTCGTCATCGGCGTCGTATTCCTCGCCCGGCATTTCGCCGCGCTGCTCTTCCTCGTCGCGCAGGCGCTGCTCTTCCTCGGCAGCCTCGGCCTCCGCGGCCAGCAAGGCTTCGCGATCTTCCTTGGGAATCTGATAATAGTCGGGATGGATTTCACTGAAGGCGAGGAAACCGTGGCGATTACCGCCGAAATCGACAAAAGCCGCTTGCAGCGAGGGTTCGACCCGCGTGACTTTCGCCAGATAGATATTGCCTTTTATCTGCTTGTGATCGGCAGATTCGAAATCGAACTCCTCAATCCGATTGCCTTTGAGTACCGCCACCCGGGTTTCTTCCTGGTGGCGCGCATCGATAAGCATGCGCGTTGCCATTGATATTTCTCCAGCCGCGTCGGGGCAGGGCGAACCCTGCGTTTGCGCGGCGCATTACGTTGGAAATTCCGCGGCCCTGTCTGGGCATCGCGGTGTTTGCTAACCGGCCGTGTTCGCTCTGTAGGAAAGGCCGGGTATTCGTGACTGCGGGAGTAGCCCTGCGCATATTGGGCGCTGTCCGGCCCGACACGGCGGCATAGGCGGGAGCCTGTGCTGCTGTCGTCGGGGAAAAACGGGCCATGTCCGGCATCAACCTGTATTGTCTTGGGCCGTGACGGCTCTTGCCGCTATAGCCTGAAAAAGAACGGTTTTTCACGGTGACCCTCTTCGTCGCGGAATATTCGCGCCGATCGGAGGCATCGGAAAACCGGTACGATGTCGCTAGCACCGTGGGTTTCGCACGGCAACCATATTGCGTGATTGGATAACAAGGTCATAACCATGCGGGCGATGTCGATCCGTGCGCAAATCCTTTTGCTGCTGCTGTTGCCAGTGGCCTTGTGCGCAGCGCTTATTGCCACGGCCCAGCGGATTCCCGTACCCGCAATCGGCAGGGAATACGTTCTGCGGGTCAAACTTCCTCAGGCGGATGTTCCTGCGGCTCTACCGCAAATCGCGGGCCGGGAGGGTCTGCCCTTGGTGGTCATCGACCCCGGGCACGGGGGGCACGATCCGGGCGCATCGGGCCAGGGCTATCGCGAAAAGACCGTGGTGCTCGGCCTTGCCCGGGCTTTGCGCGACGAGCTTGAGCGGGAAGGAACCGTTCGCGTGGCACTGACCCGCGACGACGATCGCTATCTCCTTCACGCCGAAAGGATCGATATCGCGCGCCGCCTTGACGCGGATCTGTTTCTGTCCATCCATGCCGACAGCGCGGGCGATGCGGCCGAAGTAACCGGAGCGAGCATTTATACCCTCTCCAATGCGGCATCGAGCGAAGCGGCGGCGCGGTTTGCCGCGCGCGAGAATGCTTCCGACCGACTCAACGGCATCGACCTGGGGGGGCAGAGCGACACCGTGAGCACCATCCTCGTGGAGCTGTCGCAGCGGCGCACACAGGAACAATCGGATGAGTTCGCGCGACTGATCCGCCGCGAGGGGGAGGGTGCGATCCGCTTTCATCCCAGATCGCGCCACTCCGCAGCGCTCAAGGTGCTGCGCGCACCCGACGTACCCTCGGTTCTGTTCGAGAGCGGTTTCATAACCAACGAGGCCGATGCCCAGCGGCTTACATCCGTCGAAGGCCGCGCGCGTTTCGCCAAGGTGATGGCGCGCGCGATCCGCATCTATTTCGCGCGGCAGCAAGAAAGCTGACATCAGAACACTGTTCGTTCTGGCGATTTGCGGAAATGGCGTGCTAGAGGCTCGTGCAAGATCATGTCCGACGAACCCTCCCTGACCTATTACCGCTACCGCATCAGCCGCGATCCGAAGCGTCTGGTGGCGTGGTTCACCGATAATTGGGCGCATAACCGCAAGTTGCGTGCCGCGAGCTATATAGGGGGCTTCGCGGTTGTCACGCTGGTGCTGGCCTGGGCCACGCTCGGCCGCAATCTGCCCGATGCCGAATCGCTGCTCGAATACGAAACACCGCTACCCACCGTGGTACGCGGCATCGATGGCGAGATCGTTCATACCTATGCCCGCGAACGCCGTGTGCAGTTGCAATATGTGGATTTCCCGGAGCGGCTGATCGAGGCATATCTTTCGGCCGAGGACAAGACCTTCTTCAGCCATGGCGGCGTCGATATAACCGGCACTGCCAATGCGGTGATCGATTACGCCACCAAATTCGGATCGGGCGAACGCGCAGTCGGCGGCTCGACCATTACGCAGCAGGTCGCGAAGAACCTGCTGCTGGGCGACGAATATTCGGTGACCCGCAAGCTGAAGGAAATGATCCTTGCCACGCGCATCGAAAGCGTGCTGACCAAGCAGGAGATTCTGGAGCTTTATCTCAACGAAATTCCGCTCGGTCGTCGCAGCTTTGGCGTACAGGCGGCCGCGCGTGCTTATTTCGACAAGGATGTCGGCGATCTCGACCTGCACGAGATGGCCTTTCTTGCGATCCTGCCCAAGGCGCCTGAGCGTTATGGACGCGAGCGCCATCGCGACCTGGCGCTTGTTCGCCGAAATTTCGTGCTGGATCAGATGGTAGCCAACGGTTTCATCGGCGCGGACGAAGGGGCGGCGGCAAAGCGGTTGGACCTCGGGCTCGTGCGGCAGCGTAGCGAACGTTCCGCTGATGCGGGGTACTTTCTCGAGGAAGTGCGCCGCCAACTGATCGAAAAATTCGGAGAAACCGCCGACGATGGTCGCAACAGCGTCTATTCGGGGGGGCTATGGGTACGTACCTCGCTCGACACCGAGCTGCAGGATGCGGCCCGCGATGCGCTGCGCGCGCAGCTCCTCAGCTATCATGGCAACCGAGGTTTCACTGGCCCGATCGCGACGCTCAATCCGGATAATGGCGATCTGACAGCGCAGCTCGCGTCGTCCAATATCTCGATAAACTACGAGGATTGGCGTATCGGGGTGGTGACAGCGCCCGGCCGTGTCGGCTTCACCGATGGCGAGGAGCACCCCTTGTCGGGAGGGCCGTCGACACTCAAGGCCGGCGATGTGGTCGCTACCGTGAAATCGGGCAATGGTTACGCGATCCGCGGTGTTCCCGAGGTGTCGGGCGCTTTCCTGGCGGAAGCGCCGCAGACGGGGCGGATCCTTGCCATGCAGGGCGGATTCGATAGTCGCCTGGGCAGCTTCAACCGGGCCACACAGGCGCTGCGGCAGCCCGGCTCGACGATCAAGCCGTTCGTCTACGCCGCGGCGTTGGATCAGGGGATGACCCCGGCGACCCAGGTGCCCGACCAGACCTTCTGCGTCTGGCAGGGGGCAAATCTCGGCGAGAAATGCTTCCGCAACTTCGGTGGCGGTGGTGGCGGAGTGCACACCATGCGCTGGGGTCTGGAGCAGAGCCGCAATCTGATGACCGTTCACATCGCCGATGACGCCGGCATGGACAATGTCATCAAAACCATCGCTCGCCTCGGCATCGGCGAATACGAGCCTTACTATTCCTTTGCCCTGGGCGCGGGGGACACAACCGTTGCGCGCATGGTCAATGCCTATGCCGCGCTGGCCAATTGGGGGCGCCAGAACGAAGGATCGGTGATCGATTATGTTCAGGATCGCGACGGAAAAGTGATCTTCCGCACCGACACCCGCGATTGTTCGGGCTGCAATATGGAAGAGTGGGACGGCCAGCCGATGCCGCGCTTCGATGTCTCGGGCCGGCAGGTGATGGACCCGCGCACCGCGTTCCAGATGGTTCACATGCTACAGGGCGTGGTGACGCGGGGCACGGCGGTGCGCCTACGCAGCCTCGATCTGCCCCTGTTCGGGAAGACCGGGACGACCAATGGCCCGACCAATGCCTGGTTTGTGGGCGGTTCGCCCGAGATTATCGCGGGGATGTATGTCGGTTTCGACCAACCGCGCAATCTGGGCGGATGGGTGCAGGGCGGCAATACCGCCGCAACCATTATGAAGCGGTTCGTCGACGCGACGAAGGATCGCTGGACGGCAGAGGATTTCATCGCTCCGCCGGGCATTCGTATGGTCAAGATCGATCGCCGCAGCGGCAAGCGTGTATTCGATGGTAGGCCCTCCGACGAACCGACCGCCGCGATCATCTGGGAAGCCTTCAAGCCGGACACGGAACCGCCGCGCTCTACTCGCTCGGACGCTATTGCGGCCAAGCGCAACGAGATCCTCGAACTGATCCGGCGTGGCAGACAAGGCGCCACCAGCGCCGCCAATAGCGGCCGAGATGACGAGCCGAGCGACTTCGTCGAGGATCAGGGCGGAATTTACTGACGCGCGCGCCTGGCGGGCGCTGCACTTTACAATCCGCCCGCGCGCATTAGGGGCGGGATCAATCCCAAGCGAAGGAATTGTCTATGCGTGCCGAAGGGCAGGCCCACATCGAACGGATCGAAGCAGCGCTTTCGCTCGTGCGGCAGTCGCTCGACTGGGAACGCGCGCTGCGCCGCCTGGAAGAGCTCGATGCGCGTGTTCAGGATCCGACCTTGTGGGACGATCCCAAGCAGGCTCAGGCGATTACGCAAGAGCAGAAACGGCTCGAAACCGCGATCAACACTGTCCGCGAGATCGAAAGCGAGATGGCCGATGCCATCGAATTCGTCGAAATGGGCGAAGCCGAGAGCGACGCCGATGTCGAGCGCGAGGGCCTCGACACGCTGGCCCGTCTTGCCGAGCGGGCCGACCGCGACAAGGTCCAGGCGCTGTTGTCGGGCGAAGCGGACAGCTACGACACCTATCTTCAGATCAATGCCGGTGCAGGCGGAACGGAGAGCCAGGATTGGGCCGAAATGCTGCTGCGCATGTATGCTCGGTGGGCGGAACGGCGCGGCTTCAAGGTCGAAACGGTGGAATATGCCGCCGGAGACCAGGCCGGCATCAAGAGCGCGACGCTGCTGATCAAGGGCGAGAACGCCTATGGCTATGCCAAGACCGAAAGCGGCGTGCACCGACTGGTGCGGATCAGCCCCTACGATAGCTCCGCGCGCCGCCACACCAGCTTCAGCTCGGTGTGGGTTTATCCGGTGATCGACGACGATATCGATATCGAAATCAACCCCTCCGATCTCAAGATCGATACCTACCGCGCAAGCGGTGCGGGCGGGCAGCATGTCAACACGACCGATTCGGCGGTGCGTATCACCCACCAGCCGACCGGAATCGTCGTCGCCAGCCAGAACGACCGCAGCCAGCATAAAAACCGCGCCACCGCCATGAACATGCTGAAAGCGCGTCTGTTCGAGCGCGAAATGGCGGAACGCGAAGCAGCCGCCTCAGGCGAGTATCAGGAGAAGAGCGATATCGGGTGGGGGCACCAGATCCGCTCTTACGTCCTCCAGCCATACCAGATGGTGAAGGACCTGCGCACCGGTGTACAGTCGCCGACGCCCGACGACGTGCTCGATGGTGCGCTCGACCCTTTCATTTCGGCGGCGCTGGCGCAGCGCGTAACGGGCGAGACCGTCGAGGTGGAGGACGAGGATTGAGGCGCCGGTTCGCCTTGATATCTATCTTTGCACTGCTCGCGGCGTGCAATGGCGAGGTGATCGGCGGTGACGAAACACCGCGCTTTCCGGAACCCGATCGCCCGGTTTCCAAGGTGGGTTCCAACCAGTTTTCAACCGAAGACCAGCGCGACAGCCGAGGCGAGGCGAAAACGGTCATGGATCTCGCGCAAATCGCCGAAGGCATGACTGTGGCCGATATCGGCGCGGGCAATGGGTACTATACCGTGCGGCTTGCCGAACGGGTGGGCGAGACCGGGCGGGTTCTCGCGCAGGACATCGACAGCGCGGCGCTCAGTCGCCTTGGTCGCAGGATCGAGCGCTATCGACTGGAAAATGTATCGATCCGCCTTGGCGAATTTGCCGATCCCAAACTGCCGGCCAACAGCTTCGATCGCATTTTCATGGTTCATATGTATCACGAGATCGAACAGCCTTACGAATTTCTCTGGCGAATGTGGCCGGCCTTGCGCGATGGCGGGCAGGTGGTGGTGGTCGATATCGACCGCCCGACCGACCGCCATGGGATCGATCCCCTGCTACTGAGCTGCGAATTCGAGGCAGCGGGGTACGAGCTGGTTGCCTTCAAGGATGCGCCCGAATTGGCCGGGTACTATGCACAGTTCAAGGCAGCCGCTACGAGGCCCAAGCCTGGAGAGATAGAGCCCTGCCGCGGCGATCGCGCTGCGCTGGGCGAGGGGGCTGAGATCCCCGGCAAGAAAGAGAAAGCATAATATATGAGTTTCAAGGGTCTCGAGCCGATCACCTATGGCGGCAAGGAAGTCTGGCCGCTGGTCGAAGGCGGCAAGGGCGTTTCGGCCACAAATCATATGAGTTCCGGCGCCTGGGCGGCCGCTGGGGGTATCGGCACGGTCAGCGCGGTCAATGCCGACAGCTATGACGAGGACGGCAACCCGATCCCGCAGGTCTATCCGCAGGCCACCCGCAAGGAGCGTTTCGAGCAGCTCGTGCGCTACGGCATCGATGGCGGCACCGAACAGGTCAAGCGCGCGCACGATATCGCGGGCGGCAAGGGCGCGATCAACATCAACGTGCTGTGGGAAATGGGTGGCGCACAGCAGGTGCTGGAGGGCATCCTCGAAAACTGCCCCGGCCTCGTGACCGGCGTCACCTGCGGCGCGGGCATGCCTTATAAGCTCGCCGAGATCGCGGCGCGGCACAATGTTCATTATTTGCCGATCATCTCCTCCGCCCGCGCCTTTCGCGCGCTGTGGAAGCGCAGCTATTCGAAGGTGCCCGAGCTGATGGCCGCCGTGGTCTATGAAGATCCCTGGCTGGCGGGCGGTCACAACGGACTGTCCAACGCCGAGGACCCGACCAAGCCGGAAGATCCCTATCCGCGTGTGAAGGCGCTGCGCGAGACGATGCGCAAGGAAGGCGTTTCGGAGGAAACCGGCATCGTCATGGCCGGCGGTGTGTGGTTCCTGCGCGAATGGGAAAACTGGATCGACAACCCCGAACTCGGCAAGGTGCTTTTCCAATTCGGCACCCGCCCGCTGCTGACGCAGGAAAGCCCGATCCCGCAGGTCTGGAAGGATATGCTGCGCACGGTCGAACCGGGCGATGTCTTGCTGCACAAGTTCAGCCCGACAGGGTTCTATTCGAGCGCGGTAAAAACGCCGTTCCTCTATGATCTGATGCACCGCAGCGAACGTCAGATTCCGATCTTCAAACGCGATGAGGAAGAGGGCACCATCCCGTTGATGGATCACGGCAAGGCGAAATACTATTTCGTCCACCCCGGCGATCAGCGCAAAGCGCAGGCTTGGATGCATGAAGGCTTTACCGAAGCGCTCAAGACCCCCGATAGTACCGTGGTTTTCGTCACTCCCGAAAGCGCCGAGCAGATCCGGGCGGACCAGCAGGGTTGCATGGGCTGCCTGTCGCACTGCCAGTTTTCGAGCTGGAAAGATCATGACGATCACACCACCGGCCGCCTCGCCGACCCGCGAAGCTTCTGCATCCAGAAGACGCTTCAGGACATCGCCCATGGCGGTGATCCTGACGAGAACCTCGCCTTCGCCGGTCACGCGGCCTACCGCTTCAAGCAGGACCCGTTCTACTCGAACAACTTCACCCCGACGGTGAAGGAACTGGTCGAGCGGATTTTGACGGGGGATTGAGGATGGAGATCGGCATCGCCAGCCTTGCCGATGCCGATATAAGGGAACTCGTCACGCGCCACCAGCGGCTGATGTATCAGGCATCGCCGCCGGGGACTTCTTTCGCGCTCGATTTGTCCGGCTTGGACCGGACCGATGTCACCGTGTTCGAGGCGCGCGAGGGCGACTCGCTGATGGGAATCGGTGCGCTGATGGAGCTTTCCGCCGATGCAGGCGAGATCAAGTCGATGCGCACCGAAGGCAGCGCTCTGCGCAGAGGCGTAGGGCAGGCACTGCTCGATCGGATCGATGCGACTGCGAGGGAGCGCGGCTACTCGCGCCTTCTGCTAGAGACAGGGACCGGCGAGGCCTTCGAACCCGCCAATCGCCTTTATCTGCGTAACGGCTTCACGCGCTGCGGCGCGTTCGGCGATTACACCGAGACCGAATTCAATATCTTCTACGAAAAGGCTCTCTGAGCCTTAGCCGAGGCCGGTCAGTACCTGGTCGGGCGGCCGGTGACCGTCGGCCCACATACGGATATTGGCGATAACCTTGAGGCCGCTCTCCTCGCGGCCCTCGCGCGTCGCGCTGCCGATGTGGGGCAGCGTCATTACGTTGGGATGGCGGATCAGGCGGCGGTCGACATTGGGTTCGTCGGGATAGACGTCGAGCCCCGCCCCTGCGAGCTTGCCGCTCTCCAGCGCCGCGATCAGCGCATCCTGGTCGACAAGATCGCCGCGCGCGGTGTTGATGAGGCTCGCGCCGTTCTTCATCAGGTCGATCCGCCGTGCATCGATCATATGGTGCGTATTCGGCCCGGCAGGACAATGAAGGGTGAGAATATCGGCCTTTCCCATCAATTCGTCGAGGCTTTCGACCCAGCGGGCGTGGAACATGCGCTCCACCGCTTCGGGCAGGCGCTTGCGGTTGTGATAGGCGATTTCGAGCCCGAAGGCGCGCGCGCGGTGTGCCACCGCCTGCCCGATGCGCCCCATGCCGACGATACCCAGCACCTTGCCCGCCAGCTTGGTGCCGAGCAACGCGGTCGGCGTCCATCCGGTCCACTTTCCGCTGCGGATCAATTCCACACCCTCGCGAATGCGGCGGGGAACTCCGATGATCCCGGCCATGGTGAGATCGGCGGTATCGTCGGTGAACACGCCCGGCGTATTGGACACGATGATGTGCCGGTCGGCAGCGGCATTCAGATCGATGTGCTCGGTCCCGGCACCGAAATTGGCGATCAGACCGAGATCTTCACCGGCACTTGCAATCATGTCCGCATCGATCAGGTCGGTGACGGTAGGGACCAGCACGTCGCAATCCTGCATCGCCTCGATCAGTTGCTCGCGCTCGAGCGGCACATCCTCCGGGTTGAGGCGCACGTCGAATAGCTCGCCCATTCGGTCCTCGACACTTGGCATCAGGTGGCGTGTGACGAACACGCGCGGGGTGCGGTCAAGGCGTTTGGCGGGGCGGATATCGGAACGTTCCATGCGGGAACGATCGCTAGGACGCGGGGAGGGGAGCGGTCAAGGATTCGGATGCGCGAAGAGCGTTGACTGTTCACGGTCTATAGTCGATTCAGCTGGCCATGTTTACGCGCCTTTTCATACTTTTCCTTCTGTTCGTTGGCTTGGCTGGGCCGGGCCACGCACAGGATCGCGAAGTGCCCTATTGGGCAAGTATCCGGGCCAGCGTGCTCAACATGCGCGTGGGTCCGAGCGCCGATTACAAGATCGACTGGGTTTATCGCCGCCCCGGCCTGCCGGTAAAAGTCCTGCGCCTGATGGAGGGCTGGCGACTGATCGAAGACCCGGATGGCGCGCGGGGCTGGGTGGTTGCCCGCCTGTTGAGTCCGGAGCGCGCCGCGATTGTTACCGGCGAGGGCCTGGCGGATATGCGCGCGGATGGGGATGACGGCGCACCGCTCAAATGGCGAGTCGAGCCCGGCGTGGTCGGGGCATTGGGCGATTGCGCCGATGAATGGTGCGAGTTTGTTGTCGGAAACCGCCAGGGCTTTGTTCGCGAATCGCGCCTGTGGGGTGCCGGCGAGCCGTAGCGCTGCTTCTACAGGCTATTCCGCCGGATCCGCCTCGGTCGTTGCCGGTGGGGCTGTGTCGGCACGGTCCGGATCGAGCTTGCGCACGGTCGACTGGACCGTGCCGTCCGCGTCTTGCATTTCGAAGGCTCCGTCTTCGCCCGGTTCGCCGCCCGAATAGCATTCTTCGCCCAGTTGGCCTTCGGGATCGAAGCACATTCGGCCATTCTCGCCGATGCGCCATGCTCCGCCACCGGTGCGCGCACCCTCGGGGGTGGTTTCGACATAAGTGCCATCGGCATTGATCGTCTGCAGGACAACGGTCCCATCGGCCATGGCAATCTCGTAAGTGCCCGAGATATCGCCCATAGCGGTACTGTCGAGCTCCGCTTCGACCGGTTCGATCGCTTCGTCCGTGTCCTCGGCCCCTCCGCAGGCGGCCAGTGCCGCACTGGCCGCCGCGAGGAAAAATATGGTCTTCATGGCAAACTCCCTGTCCCTGTAGCTGGCGCGTTCGGGCAGGGAGGCTGCCCGCCGCATCAAACGAGTTCGACCGCCACGGCGGTTGCCTCGCCGCCGCCAATGCACAGCGACGCAATACCACGTTTCTTACCCTGGTTCTTGAGCGCGTTGAGCAGTGTCACGATGATACGCGTACCGCTGGCACCGATCGGGTGGCCGAGCGCGGTGCCGCCGCCGTTCACGTTGATCTTTTCATGCGGGATGCCGATGTCGCGCATGGCGAACATGGCCACGCAGGCGAAGGCCTCGTTCACTTCCCATAGGTCGACCTCGTCGGCAGACCAGCCCGCCTTGTCGAGCACTTTCTCGATAGCGCCGATCGGGGCAATTGTGAATTCCGAAGGCTCCTGTGCGTGGGCGGCCATGGCGACGATCTTGGCGACCGGCTCCTGCCCGTTCTCCTTCGCAACGCTCTCGCGCGTCAGCACCACGGCCGCCGCGCCATCCGAGATCGACGAGGAGGTCGCTGCGGTAATCGTACCGTCCTTGGCGAAGGCCGGGCGCAGCTGCGGGATTTTGTCGGGGCGACCCTTGCCGGGCTGCTCGTCATGCTCAACCGTTACATCGCCCTTGCGGGTGGAGAAGGTGACCGGCACGACTTCACCATCGAAGGCGCCGCTTTCGATCGCGGCATTGGCGCGGCGGAGCGATTCGATCGAGTAATCGTCCATCTCCTCGCGCGTCATCTGGTAATCATTGGCGGTGTCCTGGGCGAAGGTGCCCATCGCGCGGCCTTCCTCATAAGCGTCTTCGAGACCGTCGAGGAACATGTGGTCGTAGGTCGTGTCATGGCCGAGCCGTGCGCCCGAGCGGTGCTTCTTGAGCAGGTAAGGCGCGTTGGTCATGCTTTCCATGCCGCCCGCGACGACATAGTCGATCGTGCCGCTGGCAAGCGCTTCTGCCCCCATGATCACCGTCTGCATGCCGCTGCCGCAGACCTTGTTGACCGTGGTCGCCTGAACCGATTTGGGCAGGCCTGCCTTGATCGAGGCCTGACGGGCAGGGGCCTGGCCGAGACCCGCGGGCAGCACGCAGCCCATATAAGTGCGGTCGAACTTGTCGGGCGCGACGCCCGAACGTTCGACTGCCGCCTTGACCGCCGTCGCCCCGAGATCGGTTGCCGAGACATCGGCGAGGGCGCCCTGCATGCCGCCCATCGGAGTACGGGCGTAGGACAGGATGACGACGGGATCGGATGCGCTGAACTGGGTCATGCTTGTGCTGGTCCTTCTGTTCTGGAATATCGGTTGCCGAAGGCGACCTATCTGGCTGCCCAACATCCTAGTGCTGCATTGCAGCAAGATCAAACGGAGAGAGCAATGGCGGACGAACGGAAAAGCGAAATGGATGCCGTGATGCGCAAGCAGCGGGCCGCCCACCACCAGATGCGCCCCGAGCCGATGGCGCTGCGCAAGGACCGGATCGAGCGCGCAATGAAGCTGCTCACGGACCATGGCGAGGACCTGTGCAAGGTGATGGCCGCCGATTTCGGCAACCGCTCGCCCCACCAGTCGATGATTACCGACATCGCGGGGACCGTTAAGTTCGGCAGATATTGCCTCAAACACATGGACAAGTGGGCGAGGGCGGAAAAACGTCATGTCCAGTTCCCGCTCGGCCTGCTCGGCGCGAAGGCCGAGGTGCGCTACGAACCCAAGGGTGTCGTCGGGATCCTCAGCCCGTGGAACTTCCCGGTAAATCTTGCCTTTGGCCCGCTGATGCAGATTTTCGCTGCCGGCAATCGCGCAATGATCAAGCCGAGTGAATTTACCGAGAAAACCAGCCTGCTGACTAAGGAACTGGTGGAAGAGTATTTCACCCCCGATGAATGTGCGGTCTTCACCGGCGGCCCGGAAGTCGCGGCGGCTTTCAGCGAGCTGCCCTTCGATCACCTGATCTTTACCGGCTCGACCGCCACAGGTCGCAAGGTCATGGAAGCAGCGGCGAAGAACCTCGTGCCCGTCACGCTCGAACTCGGCGGCAAGTCGCCGGTCTTCATGGGCGAAAGTGCCGATTTCGCCAAGGCGGGCGAACGCGTTGCGTTGGGCAAGATGCTGAATGCGGGTCAGATTTGCCTCGCACCCGACTACCTGTACGTCCCCGAAAGCAAGCAGGACGAGGCGATTCATGGCGTGTGGCAGGGCACCGCCAACATGTATCCGACGCTGCTCGACAACGAAGACTATGCCAGCGTCGTGACCGATCGCCACTTCGACCGTCTGCAGGAACTGGTGGCCGATGCGCGCGACAAGGGGGCGGAGGTGATCGAGGTCAATCCGGGCAACGAGGATTTCGGGGCACCAACGCCCGAAAGATGCCGTTGACGATCCTCAAGAATGTCACCGAGGACATGAAGGCGATGCAGGAGGAGATTTTCGGCCCCGTCCTGCCGGTCAAGACCTACGGTCATATCGATGAAGCCATCGAATATGTGAATGAGCACGATCGTCCGCTCGGGCTGTATTATTTTGGCCAGGATTCGAACGAGCGCGAGAAGGTTCTGACCAAGACGATCAGCGGCGGTGTGACCGTGAACGACGTGATTTTCCACGTTTCGATGGAAGATCTGCCGTTCGGCGGTGTCGGCCCCTCTGGCATGGGTAGCTACCACGGCGTGGAGGGCTTCCGCGAATTCAGCCATGCGCGCAGCGTCTATACCCAGCCCAAGATCGACGTAGCCAAGCTGGGCGGGTTCAAGCCGCCCTATGGTCCGGCGACGGAAAAAGCCGTCAAGACGATGATGAGATAGCGATAATGGAGGCCCTTGCCTTCGGGCGGGGCCTCCAACTGGGGAGCATAGCGGTTTGTGCGGGAATTGGGCCATCCGCACCCTTGCACCATACGGGCGAGCGGCCTAGAGGCGGGCGCGAACCAAGCCCGACGCCTAGGAATCATTCGTGGTCGACCTCGAACAATACCTGCCCATCCTGATCTTCCTGTTCATCGCTGTGGGCCTCTCGGCGCTTTTCGTGTTCCTGCCGATGGGCGTTTCACGGCTCACGGGTGCGCACAAACCCGATGCGGAAAAGCTCAGCGAGTATGAATGCGGCTTCCCGGCGTTCGAAGAGCCGCGCAGCCAATTCGATGTGAAATTCTATCTCGTCGCGATCAGCTTTCTGCTATTCGACCTGGAGGCTTCCTTTCTCTTTCCATGGGCGGTGAGCCTCGAATACACCGGGTGGACCGGTTGGATCGCCATGATGATCTTCCTGGGCATCCTGGCTATCGGCCTGGCCTATGAATGGAAGATGGGCGCGCTGGACTGGGACTGACATGAGCACTTCTACCATCATCACCCCGCCTCAGAGCGTCCCCGCCGCGCAAGGCGGCGAGGTGCGCCAGCCCGATGCGGATTATTTCAACGCCCTACAGACCGAAGTGAACGACAAGGGGTTCCTCGTCACTTCGACCGAGGATCTGTTCCAATGGGCGCGGACCGGATCGCTGTGGTGGATGACCTTCGGCCTTGCCTGCTGCGCGGTGGAGATGATCCACGTCAACATGCCGCGCTACGATATGGAGCGTTTCGGCGTCGCGCCGCGTGCCTCGCCGCGGCAGTCGGATGTGATGATCGTCGCCGGCACACTGTGCAACAAAATGGCTCCGGCGCTGCGCAAGGTTTACGACCAGATGTCGGAACCGAAATACGTCATCTCGATGGGGAGCTGCGCCAATGGCGGCGGCTATTACCATTACAGCTATTCGGTGGTGCGTGGCTGCGACCGCATCGTGCCGGTGGACATCTACGTTCCCGGTTGCCCTCCGACCGCCGAGGCGTTGCTCTACGGCGTGATGCAGCTGCAGCGGAAAATCCGCCGCGTGGGCACGATCGAAAGGTAAGTGGCGATGGCAGTGTTACATTCCGCGCCCCGGTTCACGCAGATCGACGGGCTCAAGGCTACGCTTACGCAGGCCCTCGGGGATCATCTCGTCGAGGCGGATGAAGAGCAC
This sequence comes from Erythrobacter aureus, assembly GCF_003355455.1. Lineage (NCBI taxonomy): Bacteria > Pseudomonadati > Pseudomonadota > Alphaproteobacteria > Sphingomonadales > Erythrobacteraceae > Erythrobacter > Erythrobacter aureus. Next base: position 2,104,584 of record NZ_CP031357.1, on the reverse strand, counting down.
GGCGAGCTGCTGTTCACCGTGAAGCGCGACAGCATCGAGGATGCGCTGCGCATCCTGCGTGACGATCACGCCTATCAGCAGCTGATGGAAATCGCGGGGGTTGACTATCCCAGCCGCGCCGAGCGGTTCGAAGTGGTTTATATGCTGCTTTCGCTCACCAGCAACAATCGCATCATGGTGAAGTGTTCGGCAAGCGAAGATACGCCCGTTCCGACCGTCACCACCCTCTGGCCGAACGCAGGCTGGCTCGAGCGCGAAGTATTCGACATGTACGGTGTGCTGTTCTCGGGCAATACCGATCTGCGCCGTATCCTGACCGATTACGGCTTCGAAGGGCATCCCTTCCGCAAGGATTTCCCGCTGACCGGCTATCACGAGTTGCGCTATTCGGAAGACGAGAAGCGCGTCGTCTACGAGCCGGTCGAACTCGCCCAGGATTTGCGTCAGTTCGATTTCATGAGTCCGTGGGAAGGTGCCGATTACGTGCTGCCGGGCGACGAGAAAGCGGACACGCCGCCGGTCGACGATCCCAAGACCACCGAAAGCCCAAAACAGACGGGCGCGGGAGCCAGGGCCGATGCCAAGGCTGCCGAAAAGGTAAGCGCCGACGCTCCGGCCGAGAAAGATGGCGGCAAGAACCCTCCGGCGCCCGAGCCGACAGAAGACAAGCCCGCCCGTTCCGAGCGCAAGGGCAAAACGACAGACACTGCCGAGGCCACCGAGCCGAAGAAGAAGGATAAGAAATGATGCGTCGTCTTTTTCTTCCCCTCGCGGTTCTCGCCTTGGCAGCCTGTTCCTCGGAACCTGCCGAGCAGGAAGATGCCGACGGATTCGCCGATCGAATTGGCCAGGGTGGCGAGACATCCGAGGTGGCCAAGGCCGACCCTGATGCTCCAAACACTGCCGTGCCGGTGCCTCCCGCTGGCGCCGATCTGACCGCGCTCCAGCAGCTCGGTGACATTGGCGGCGTCGATCTCGGTCCGCGCGATGGCGGGTGTACGCTGATGGTCGGCAGTGAAGAGATGCTGATTGCCGCCGGTATGCGCGATAAGGCGCTTCCCGGTAAGGCTGTGGTTCGGCTTGGCGGAAGCCTGGTCGTCGTCGATGCCGATATGGGTGGTCTCGACGCCATCAGGACCGGGACAACCTTCAATGGGGAAGGTTTCGCCATCACCGTGACCCCGGCAGCAGGCGAGCAGCAGAGCCGCCCGGCCAACGTCACGGTGCGCGATGCGGCGGGCAAAACCCAATCCTATAGCGGTAACTGGATCTGCGCATGAGCCACGCCATGCATCTTGAAGAATCGCCCACCACCGGCGACGAGGTGATCACCAATTACACGATCAACTTCGGGCCTCAGCACCCTGCGGCGCACGGCGTGCTGCGCATGGTCATGGAGCTCGACGGCGAGATCATCGAGAGGATCGATCCGCATGTCGGCCTGCTCCACCGCGGCACCGAAAAGCTGATCGAACACAAGACCTATCTGCAGGCGCTGCCCTATTTCGACCGGCTCGACTATTGTTCGCCGCTGGCGCAGGAATACAGCTATGTCCTCGCGATCGAGAAGCTGCTCAATGTCGAAGTGCCCGAACGCGGGCAGTATCTGCGCGTTCTGTTCGCCGAGCTGACCCGCATCTGCAACCACATGCTCAACATCGGCGCGCACGTCATGGACGTCGGCGCGATGACGCCGAACCTGTGGGTGTTCGAGCTGCGCGAAGACTGCATGAACTTCTTCGAGCGGGCTTCGGGTGCGCGCATGCACAGCGCCTGGTTCCGCCCCGGCGGCGTCCATCAGGACGTGCCCGAAAAGCTGCTGGTCGATATCGGCAACTGGGTCGATGGTCGGCTCCAGGAATTGTTCGGCGATGCAATGAGCCTCGTGCTCGACAACCGCATCTTCAAGCAGCGCAACGTCGATATCGCCGTTGTGAGCAAGGACGACGCGGTGGCCTGGGGTTTCTCCGGCCCGATGATCCGCGCCGCGGGCATCCCGTGGGACCTGCGCAAGTCGCAGCCCTATGATGTTTACGACCGGATGGAGTTCGACATTCCCGTCGGCACCAATTCGGACTGTTACGACCGCTTCGTGGTGCGCGTGAAGGAAGTTTACGAGAGCGCGAAGATCATCAAGCAGTGCCTGCGCGATATGCCGTCCGGCCCGATCGCCAGCGACGACCGCAAGGTTTCGCCGCCCAAGCGCGCCGAGATGAAGCAGTCGATGGAAGCGCTGATCCACCACTTCAAGCTCTATACCGAGGGCTTCCACGTGCCAGCGGGCGAAGTCTACGTCGCCACCGAAAGCCCCAAGGGCGAATTCGGCGTCTACCTCGTCAGCGACGGGTCGAATAAACCCTATCGCTGCAAGATCCGTCCGACGGCCTTCAGCCACCTGCAAGCAATGGACTTCATGTCGAAGGGCCATATGCTGCCCGACGCAACTGCCATCCTAGGCGCCATCGACGTCGTGTTCGGGGAGTGTGACCGCTAATGGCGCGCGAACTGTTCATCTTTGTCGCGGCATTCGCGGCCTTTGCTTCGGCGGTTGCGGCTTACCTTGTCGCCTTCCACGGCGAAGCTTCGCTCAAGGAAATTCTCTCGACGGCCTTCGCCGCCGTCATCGGTCTCTATGTGGGCCGCTATGTCGAACGCAGGTTGATCAATGGCTGACCGTTCCCCCGCACCCGATACTCCCGAACTGCGCGAGCGCTGGGGTGCTTTCGAGTTCACCGAAAGCTACCGCGAGCGCGCCGACACTGCGATTGCGCGCTATCCCGAAGGGCGCCAGCGCTCGGCGGTGATGCCGCTGCTCGACCTTGCCCAGCGCCAGGTCGGCGAGGAAACCGATACGCAGGGCTGGCTGCCGCTGCCGGTGATCGAATATGTCGCCGACTATCTCGACATGCCGGTCATCCGCGTGCTCGAGGTCGCCAGCTTCTATTTCATGTACAATTTGAAGCCCGTGGGTAAGTACCACGTGCAGGTCTGCGGCACGACGCCGTGCATGCTGCGCGGTTCGGACGGATTGTTCGAAACCTGCAAGAAGCGCGGCATGAAGAAGGGGCATGTCTCCGAAGACGGTCTCTGGACCCTCACCGAAGTCGAATGCATGGGCAATTGCGCCACCGCGCCGATGGTCCAGATCAACGACGACAATTACGAGGATCTCACGCCCGAGCGCCTCGATGCCATCCTTGACGAACTGGCCGCAGGCAAGCAGCCCAAGACCGGCACCCAGATCGAAGGCAAGCGCACCAGCGAGCCCGAAGGCGGCCCGACCACGCTGAAGGAAATGGTCGACGCCAATCACGATTACCGGAAGGACTGGTGATGAGCATTGCCACCATCCTGATCGCGCTGGTTCTCGGCTTCATCGCCTGGAAGGTGCTCGTCGGCCTCGTGAAATTCGGTGTGCTCGCGGTTATCGCGGTCGCCGCTATCTATTTCCTCTCGCAAGGGGGTGCATTCTGATGCTTGCCGACAAGGATCGCATCTTCACCAACCTCTACGGCTTCCAGGACTGGGGCCTGAAGGCAGCGCAGCAGCGCGGCGACTGGGACGATACCAAGTCGCTGATCGCGCGCGGTCACGACACTATCATCGAGGAAGTGAAGGCCTCGGGCCTTCGCGGGCGCGGCGGCGCAGGCTTCCCGACCGGCCTCAAATGGTCGTTCATGCCGAAGGAATCGAAGGACGGCCGTCCCAGCTTTCTCGTCATCAATGCCGACGAATCCGAACCCGGCTCGTGCAAGGACCGCGAGATCATCCGCCACGATCCGCACAAGCTGATCGAAGGCGCGCTGGTCGCGGGCTACGCGATGCGGGCGAGGGCCGCCTATATCTACATTCGCGGCGAATACATCCGTGAGGCCGAAACGCTGCAGGCGGCGATCGACGAGGCTTATGACGCCGGGCTGATCGGCAAGAACGCGGCGAAGTCGGGCTACGATTTCGACGTCTTCCTCCACCGTGGCGCAGGCGCCTACATCTGCGGCGAAGAAACCGCGATGATCGAAAGCCTCGAAGGCAAGAAGGGCCAGCCTCGCCTCAAGCCGCCATTCCCGGCTGGCGCGGGCCTCTATGGCTGCCCGACCACGGTCAACAACGTCGAATCGATCGCCGTCGTCCCGACGATCCTGCGCCGTGGCGCGAGCTGGTTCGCGAGCTTCGGGCGCGAGAACAACAAGGGCACCAAGCTCTTCCAGATCAGCGGCCATGTGAACAAGCCCTGCGTGGTCGAGGAAGCGCTTTCGATCCCGTTCAGCGAGCTGATCGAGAAGCATTGCGGCGGCATTGTGGGCGGCAAGGACAATCTCCTCGCCGTGATCCCGGGCGGTTCGTCGGTTCCGCTGGTGCCCGCAGAGCAGATCTGGGACGCGCCGATGGATTTCGATGGTCTCAAGGACCTCGGCTCGGGCCTCGGCACGGCAGGCGTCATCGTGATGGACAAGTCGACCGACATCGTCCGCGCGATTTCCCGTCTCAGCTATTTCTACAAGCACGAGAGCTGCGGCCAGTGCACCCCCTGCCGAGAAGGTACGGGCTGGATGTGGCGTATGATGGAGCGCCTGCGCACCGGTGATGCGGCAATCGAGGAAATCGACATGCTGCAGCAGGTCACCAAGCAGGTCGAAGGTCACACCATCTGCGCGCTGGGCGATGCGGCGGCCTGGCCGATCCAGGGCCTCATCCGCCACTTCCGCCCCGAGCTCGAACGCCGGATCGAAGAACACAACGCCAAGTTCGCGGAGGCAGCGGAATGAGCGGCGCGGTCATCATTCGACTGGTTTCGATTGCCCTCATCGCTCTCGCTGCGCTCGTAGCGGTTCTCGGCTATGCCGACTATGCGGCGGGCGAAGCTTCGAAATTCGATTATGCCATTTCATTCGGCGGTCCGCTGTTCATAGGGATTGCCCTGCAACTATTCGCGCGGGCGAACCTGCGCACCGAAGGATCCCACGATGCCTAAGGTAACCGTAGACGGACAGGAAATCGAAGTCCCGGACGGCGCGACCGTGCTCCAGGCCTGCGAGCTTGCGGGGAAGGAAATCCCGCGTTTCTGCTATCACGAACGGCTGTCGATCGCCGGCAATTGCCGCATGTGCCTGGTCGAGGTGAAGCCCGGGCCGCCCAAGCCGCAGGCAAGCTGTGCGCTCCCGGCTACCGAGGGGCAGGAAATCCGCACCGACAGCGAGATGGTCAAGACCGCGCGCGAAGGGGTGATGGAGTTCCTTCTCATCAACCACCCGCTCGACTGCCCGATCTGCGACCAGGGCGGCGAATGCGATTTGCAGGACCAGTCGGTTGCCTATGGCCGCGGCGCGACGCGTTACGAGGAAAATAAGCGCGCCGTCACCGAGAAATATATGGGGCCGCTGATCAAGACGGTCATGACACGCTGCATCCACTGCACCCGCTGTGTGCGCTTTAGCGAGGAAATCGCGGGCGTGGACGAGATTGGCGCGGTCGGTCGCGGCGAGGACATGCAGATCACGACCTATCTCGAACAGGCCGCCGAACACGAGTTGAGCGCCAATGTGATCGACCTGTGTCCGGTCGGTGCACTCACCTCGCGTCCCTATGCTTTCGAAGCGCGGCCGTGGGAGCTCAAGAAGACGCTCAGCATCGACGTATCCGATGCCGTCGGCGCGAACATCCGTCTCGACAGCCGTGGCCGCGAAGTCATGCGCGCGCTTCCGCGTATCAATGACGACGTCAACGAGGAATGGCTGTCCGACAAGGGCCGTTACCAGGTCGATGGCCTGACCAAGCGCCGCCTCGACAAGGTTTTCATGCGCAAGAAGGGCGGCCTCAAGCCCGCGAGCTGGGACGAGGCGTTCAAGGCGATCGCCAAGGCGAAGCCGGGCAAGGACATTGCCGCCATCGCGGGCGACATGGTCGATTGCGAAACCATGTTCGCTGCCAAGGCGCTGCTGAAGGCTTGCGGTTCGAGCCTGCTCGAAGGCCGCCAGACCGGCATGGATTACGACGTTTCGAATCTTGCCGCGGTCAATTTCAACTCGACCTTCGCGGGGATCGAAACCGCCGATGCGATCCTGATCGTCGGCAGCCACATTCGTTGGGAAGCCCCGCTGGTGAATGTCCGCCTCCGCAAGGCGGTAAAGCGCGGCGCCAAGGTTTTCGTCATCGGCCCGCGCTGGGACACGACCTATCCGGCCGAATTCCTCGGCGAGGACCTCTTGGCGCTCTCCAAGCTCCCGAAGGAAGCCGCCGAAGCTTTCAAGGGTGCGGAACGTCCCGCTATCATCATGGGCGGTGCGGCTCTCGCCAAGGGCGCGCTCGGCGCGGGCCTTGCCTTCGCCGAGACTTACGGTCTCGCGAAGGATGGCTGGAACGGTTTCAACGTCATGCACTTCAGCGCCGCGCGCATGGGCGGGCTTATGCTCGGTTTCGCGCAGAAGGGCGGAATGAAGGATATTGCCGCGGCCAAGCCCAAGGTGGTCATCAGCCTTGGCGCGGACGAGATGGATTTCGAACCCTTCGCCGACGCGCTCAAGGTCTATATCGGCCACCACGGCGATCGCGGTGCGCATGCGGCGGACATCGTCCTGCCGGGCGCCAGCTTTGCCGAGAAGGACGGGACCTACGTCAACACCGAAGGGCGCGTGCAATTCGCCGAAAAGGCCGTCTTCGCGCCGGGTGACGCGCGCGAGGACTGGACGATCCTGCGCGCGCTGGCCGATGCGCTGAAGGTCGAGGTCGGCTTCGACAGTTTCGCACAGCTTCAGGCGGCGATGATCGCCGAAGTGCCCGCGCTGAGCGAAGAAGGTCTCGCCAGCTACGGCGCGCTGCCCCGGGCCGATGCGAAGGCGAAGGCCGAAGGCACGATCTCGTCCTATCCGATCAAGGACTTCTACCTCACCAATCCCATCGCCCGCGCCAGCGCTGTGATGCAGCAGTGTTCGAGCGAACTGCTCGGCAGCGGCGAGCTTGCGGAGGCTGCGGAATGACCGAATTCTTCCAATCCCTCGGCATGACCTACGAATGGGCGTGGTTCACCGCCACCATCGCGGGCATCCTGCTGATCGCGCTGCCGCTGATGCTGGCCGTCGCGATGATCATTTACGTCGACCGCAAGGTCTGGGCGGCGATCAATTTGCGCCGCGGCCCCAATGTGGTCGGCCCCTTCGGCCTGCTGCAGAGCTTCGCCGACGGCCTCAAGGTCTTCCTCCAGGAAACCATCATTCCGAGCGCCGCCAACAAGGGCATCTTCCTGCTCGCCCCGATCATCACCTTCACCGTTGCGCTGCTCGCCTGGGCGGTGATCCCGTTCGATGCGGGCGTGGTGCTTGCCGATATCAATGTCGGCTTGCTCTACGTTCTCGCGATCAGTTCGCTGGGCGTTTACGGCGTGGTCATGAGCGGGTGGGCGAGTAACTCGAAATACCCGTTCTTTTCGGCGATGCGCGCCGCCGCGCAGATGATCAGCTACGAAGTCTCGATCGGCTTCATCCTCGTGTGCGTCGTGCTGTTTGCAGGCACGTTCAACCTGTCCGGCATCGTCGCAGCTCAGCAGGAATTCGGCCTCGGCATCATCAATGCCTATGTGGTGCATCCGCTGATCTTCCCGATCTGGGTGATGTTCTTCATCTCCTGCCTGGCCGAAACGCAGCGCGTGCCGTTCGACCTGACCGAGGCCGAGAGCGAGCTCGTCGCCGGCTACCAGACAGAATATTCCTCGATGAGCTTCGCGCTTTTCTGGCTGGGCGAATATGCCAACATCCTGCTGATGTGCTCGCTCAACACGGTCTTGTTCTTCGGTGGCTGGCTGCCCCCGCTCGATATCGATCTCATTCCGTGGTTCGATGTGCCGGGGATCGTCTGGTTCCTGCTGAAGACCTTCTTCTTCTTCTTCATGTTCAGCTGGGTCATGGCGACCGTTCCGCGCTATCGTTACGACCAGTTGATGCGCCTGGGCTGGAAGGTCTTCCTGCCGATGAGTCTGTTCTTCGTCGTTGTCATTTCCGGATATCTCATGGCCACCGGCCACTATGGAGCCGCCGCATGAGCGTCGCGCATCTGATCAAGTCGTTCACCCTGTGGGAGTTCGTGAAGGCACACGCCCTCACGCTGAAATACTTCTTCAAGCCCAAGGTGACGATCAACTACCCCTTCGAGAAGAACCCGATCAGCCCGCGTTTCCGCGGCGAACATGCGCTGCGCCGCTATCCCAACGGGGAAGAGCGCTGCATCGCTTGCAAGCTGTGCGAGGCCGTGTGCCCCGCGCAGGCGATCACGATCGAGAGCGAACCGCGCGAGGACGGCAGCCGCCGCACCACGCGCTACGATATCGACATGACTAAGTGCATCTATTGCGGTTTCTGTCAGGAAGCCTGCCCGGTCGATGCGATCGTCGAAGGGCCGAACTTCGAATACGCGACCGAAACGCGCGAGGAATTGCTGTACGACAAGGCGAAACTGCTGGCCAACGGGGACAAGTGGGAGCGTGCGATTGCCGCGAACCTTGAAGCCGACGCGCCCTATCGCTAACCGCCGCGCCAACGAGAAACGGGGCCAATGATTCAGATTATCGCCTTCTACCTGTTCGCTGCACTGGTCATCGCCAGCGCCGTCATGGTGATCATGGCGCGCAACCCGGTACATTCGGTGCTGTGGCTGATCCTCGCCTTCTTCAACGCCAGCGGCCTGATGGTGCTGGTCGGGGCGGAATTCATCGCGATGCTGCTACTGATTGTCTATGTCGGCGCGGTCGCGGTGCTGTTCTTGTTCGTTGTGATGATGCTCGACATCGATTTCGCCGAACTGCGCGCCGGATTCATCGCGAATTTTCCGCTCGGCATAGCCATCGCATTGATCCTGGCTGCCGAGCTGATTTTCGGCATCGGGGCCTACCAGGCGGGGCAGCTCGACCTTGGGGTCGCGGATGGGCTCGCATCGCCGATGCTCGAAGCTTCGAACACGGCCAGTATCGGGGCTTTGCTCTACAGCGACTACGTCTTCCTGTTCGAGGCTGCCGGTATCATCCTGCTCGTGGCCATGGTGGGGGCGATCGTTCTCACCCATCGCAAGCACCCCGGCGGCAGGCGCGGTCATCAGGATATCGGCAAGCAGAATCGTCGCAATCCCGATGAAGCGACCGTTATGAGACAGCCCGAAGTGGGCAAGGGGGTAGAGCTGTGATCGGCATCGAACACTATATCGTCGTCAGCGCTCTGCTTTTCGTGCTGGGTGTGCTGGGCATCTTCCTGAACCGGAAGAACATCATCGTCATCCTGATGGCGATCGAACTCATACTGCTTAGCGTAAACCTGCAACTGGTGGCTTTCAGCGCCTTCCTCGGCGATCTCGTCGGACAGGTGTTCGCCATGTTCGTCCTGACGGTCGCTGCGGCAGAGGCGGCTGTCGGGCTGGCAATTCTTGTCATCTATTTCCGTGGCCGCGGCACGATCGCGGTCGACGATGTCGACCGGCTGAAGGGGTAAGCCACGGTGCATCCGATCCTTCTTATCGTCTTCCTGCCGCTGCTTGCGGCGATCGTTGCCGGCCTGACCAACAAGGCCGCGCCCAGCATATTCGCCAAGTCGATCACGACTGGTGCGCTGTTCGTCAGCGCCGCGCTGAGCTGGCCGATTTTTCTCGGCTTCGTCGGCGGCACCTACGAACCGACGGTCGTGCCGGTGCTCAAATGGGTGCAGTCGGGCACGCTGACCTTCGACTGGGCGCTGCGTGTCGACACGCTGACCGCTGTGATGCTGGTGGTCATCAACACCGTTTCGGCGCTCGTTCACCTGTATAGCTGGGGCTATATGGAAGAAGACCCGGACCAGCCGCGCTTCTTCGCCTACCTCTCGCTGTTTACCTTCGCCATGTTGATGCTGGTGACCGCCGACAATCTGGTCCAGATGTTCTTCGGTTGGGAAGGCGTGGGCCTTGCCAGCTACCTGCTCATCGGTTTCTGGTTCAGGAAGCCCAGCGCCAACGCCGCCGCGATCAAGGCCTTCGTGGTCAATCGCGTGGGCGACCTCGGCTTCATGCTCGGCATTTTCGGCACCTATCTGGTGTTCGACACGGTTTCGATCAGCGAGATCCTGGCGGCCGCGCCCGGCATGAGTGGGGCGACGATCGGTTTCCTTGGCTACAATGTCTACACGATGGATGTGCTGTGCATCCTGCTGTTCATCGGTGCGATGGGCAAATCCGCGCAGCTCGGCCTGCACACCTGGCTCCCCGATGCGATGGAAGGCCCGACGCCGGTTTCGGCACTGATTCACGCCGCGACGATGGTCACTGCCGGCGTGTTCATGGTTGTCCGGCTATCGCCCATGTTCGAAACAGCTCCTATCGCGCTTGGCCTGGTGACCTTTATCGGTGCCGCGACCTGTATCTTCGCGGCAACCGTCGGCACGACGCAGTGGGACATCAAGCGGGTCATCGCTTATTCGACCTGTTCGCAGCTGGGCTATATGTTCTTTGCCGCAGGCGTCGGTGCCTATGGCGCGGCCATGTTCCACCTGTTTACGCACGCCTTCTTCAAGGCGTTGCTGTTCCTTGGCGCGGGCTCGGTCATCCACGCGATGCACCACGAACAGGACATGCGCTATTACGGCAACCTGCGTAAGCATATCCCGCTGACTTTCTGGGCGATGATGATGGGCACGCTGGCGATTACCGGGGTGGGCATCTATCATCTCGGGATTGGGTTCGCCGGTTTCTGGTCGAAGGATGCGATCATCGAAGTCGCCTTTGCACGCGGCACGGAACTGGGCATGTTCGCCTTCTGGATGGGCGTGTTCGCCGCGCTGCTGACCAGCTTCTATAGCTGGCGCCTGATGTTCCTTACGTTCTGGGGCAAGCCGCGCTGGATCGAGAGCGAACACATCCAGCACAGCGTTCACAAGACGCCGGAAGAAGCGGGCGAGGACACCACTGGGGGCTATCACCCGCATGAAAGCCCGATTTCGATGCTTGTCCCACTTGGCGTTCTGTCGATCGGTGCCGTGTTGGCCGGGCAGATATTCGCGCCGACCTTCCTCGACGATGCGGCGTTCTGGGGCAGCTCGATCTTCTACAACGAGCCGTTGATCCATGCGATGCACGCGGTGCCCTACTGGGTGAAGTATTCGGCGCTGGTCGTCATGCTCATCGGTCTGTTCGTCGCCTGGCTGGCCTATATCAAGGACACCACTATTCCCGGTAAGACGGCCGAACAGCTCGGCCCGATCTACCGCTTCCTCTACAACAAGTGGTATTTCGACGAACTCTACCACTATCTCTTCGTGGTCCCGGCCTTCTGGCTTGGCCGCCAGTTCTGGAAACTCGGCGATGTCGGCACGATCGACCGCTTCGGCCCCAACGGCGTGGCCTGGGTGGTCGAGAAGGGCGCTGTCGGCGCCAAGAAGTTCCAGACCGGATATTTGTATAGCTATGCGCTGGTGATGCTTCTCGGGCTTGTCGCCGCGATCACCTGGGTGCTGTTCTGATGGAGTTTCCCATCCTTTCCCTGATGCTCGCCGTCCCGATGGCCGGCGCAATCGCCTGCCTTTTCCTCGGAGCACAGGCCGCGCGGATGACCGCGTTGCTGGCCACGCTGGTCAACCTTGCTCTCGGCATTCTCCTCTGGGTGAATTTCGAGATAGGCGGGCCGCAGTGGCAGTTCGTCGAGCGCGCCGAAATCTTCGCCGTCTTCAGCTACGCGCTCGGCATCGACGGTATAGCGCTGATGCTGATCATGCTCAGCGTGTTCCTGATGCCGATCTGCATTCTCGCCTCCTGGGACGCGATCACCAAGCGCGTGGGCGAATACATGAGCGCCTTCCTGCTGATGGAAGTGCTGATGATCGGCGTGTTCGCCGCGCAGGACCTCTACCTGTTCTACATCTTCTTCGAAGCCGGTCTGATCCCGATGTATCTGATCATCGGCGTGTGGGGCGGCGATAACCGTATCTACGCCTCGTATAAGTTCTTCCTCTACACGCTGCTCGGCTCGGTCCTGATGCTGATCGCGATGATGTGGATGGTGAACCAGGCGGGCACCACCGACATTCCGACTCTGCTGAACTACGATTTCGACCCGTCTGCGCAGACGTGGCTGTGGCTTGCCTTCTTCGCCAGCTTCGCGGTGAAGATGCCGATGTGGCCGGTCCATACCTGGCTGCCCGACGCACACGTTCAGGCGCCCACTGCCGGTTCGGTGATCCTCGCCGGCGTATTGCTGAAGCTCGGTGGTTACGGTTTCCTTCGCTTCAGCCTGCCGATGTTCCCCGAAGCGAGTGGGCAGTTTGCGTGGCTGGTGTTCTTCCTGTCGATGGTGGCAGTGATCTATACCTCGCTCGTGGCGCTGGTTCAGAACGACATGAAGAAACTGATCGCTTATTCCTCTGTCGCGCACATGGCGATCGTGACTGCTGGCCTGTTTGCCTTCAACGTGCAGGGCATAGAAGGCGCGGTGTTGATCATGTTGGGCCACGGCCTCGTCTCGGGCGCGTTGTTCCTGTGCGTTGGTGTGATCTATGATCGCCTGCACACCCGCGAGATTGCGCGCTATGGCGGCCTCAGCATCAACATGCCGAAATATGCGCTGTTCTTCCTGTTGTTCACCATGGCCAGCATCGGCCTGCCGGGGACCAGCAATTTCGTAGGCGAATTCCTCGCGCTGGCCGGGATCTACAAGGTTTCGACATTGGTAACGCTGGTCTGCACCACGGGTATCATCCTGGGCGCCGCCTATATGCTTTACCTCTATCGCCGCGTGGCCTTTGGCGAACAGAAGAACGCCGATGCGGCCGCCATGCCCGATCTCAACGCCCGTGAATGGGCCATGCTCGCCCCGATCGCAGCCGCCGTGTTGTGGATGGGTGTCTATCCGGAAAGCTTCCTTGCCCCCATGCGTCAGGACATTGCCGCACTCGAGGCGCGTATCGCGCGTGCCGCACCCGATTTCGACGCCGACAATGTGATCGGCACTCCGCGCGAGCATAACGCGAATTATGTCGCGGCGGCCCATGGTGAAGAGGGAGCGCACTGATGTCCTATACAAGCTCTCTTTACCTGACCGGGGCTGAGGTCGGGCTTTCGCTGCTTGGGCTCGTTCTTCTGCTCGTGAGTGCCTGGAGCGGTCCCAAGTCGGGACGTCTGCTGACGGTAATTACCGGAGCCGCGCTCCTCGCCGCTGCGGTGTTCAGCGCCCACCTTTTCGACCGCGCAACCGGTGACGTAGCAGGACGCGCCTTTGGCGATCTCTATCGCGCCGATGCTTTCGGCAGCTTCGCCAAGGTTCTGATCTATCTTGCGACCGCGGCTGTTCTCGTCGTGACACCGCGTTTCTTCGCGCAAGTCGGCGGGTATCGCGGCGAATACCCTGTGCTGATGCTTTTCAACGCGGTCGGCATGGGCATGATGGTGTCGGCCAGCGATCTGATGACGCTCTATATCGGCCTCGAAATGTCGAGCCTGTCGAGCTACATCCTCGCAAGCTTCCTGCGCCAGGATGACCGCTCCGCCGAAGCAGGGCTCAAATACTTCGTTCTCGGCGCGCTGGCTTCGGGCATCATCCTTTACGGCGTGAGCCTGATTTACGGCTTTACCGGCACGACCAATTACGAAGGAATCCGCGCCGCTTTCGACACCGATTTTTCGACCGGTGCGCTATTCGGCGTGGTTTTCGTGCTGGCGGGGCTGGCTTTCAAGGTGAGTGCCGTGCCGTTCCACATGTGGACGCCGGACGTGTACGAAGGCGCTCCGACACCCGTCACCGCTTTCTTCGCCAGTGCCCCGAAAGTCGCGGCAATGGGGATGTTGCTGCGAATGGCGATGGATCCCTTCGCGGGTGAAGTCGATAGCTGGCGGCAAATCGTGATCTTCGCCGCGCTGGCCTCGATCGTGGTCGGTGCGCTGGGCGCGATCGGCCAGCAGAACCTGAAACGCCTGCTTGCCTATTCGTCGATCAACAATGTCGGCTTTATCCTGATCGGTCTGGCAGCGGCCACTCCGGCGGGCGTGGCCGGTGCGTTGACTTATCTCACCATCTATGTGGCGATGGTGGTCGGCAGCTTCACGGCCCTGCTCATGCTGCGCGATCCGACGGGCAACAATCTGGAAACCTTCGCAGACATTTCCGGCCTGTCGACCAGGCGTCCCGCACTTGCCTGGTCACTGCTGGCCCTGATGTTCAGCCTTGCCGGCATTCCGCCGCTATTCGGCTTTTGGGGCAAGTTCGTGGTGTTCCAGGCCGCGGTGCAAGCCGATCTCGTCGCGCTGGCCGCCATCGGTATCGCAGCCAGCGTGATTGGCGCCTTCTACTACCTCAAGTTCATCAAGGTGATGTTCTTCGACGAGCCGGTGCGCGAAGTCGAAGCGAGCAGCCCGATGGGACACTGGGCGGTGTTGGCCATCTGTGTCGCGATCATTTCGCCGCTCGGCTACCTGCTGACCATCCCGCTGGGTGAGTGGACGGCGCAGGCGGCGGCGTCCTTCGTCGCCGCGATGTGATCCGCTTCGTTACCGAGACCGGTTCCACCAATTCCGATCTCGCCGCGCAATTACGCGCGGGCGAAACGGTGGCCGAGGGACAGTGGCTGGTTGCCGACCGGCAGCTATCGGGGCGAGGGCGGCAGGGCCGTACCTGGTTCGATGGCCGGGGCAACTTCATGGGCTCCACCGCAATTCATATCGCCCCGCGCGATCCAAATCCCGCAACCCTTGCGCTGGTGGCGGGCGTCGCGGCCTACGAGGCGGTCTCGAAGGTACTCGCCGACCCCAGCCAGTTGCGCCTTAAATGGCCGAACGATCTCATGCTCGGCAAGGCGAAGCTTGCCGGCATCCTGCTCGAACGGGAAGGCGATGCGATCATTGTCGGCATGGGAGTGAACCTGGCGGCGGCACCCGAATTGCCCGATCGCAAGACAATCGCGCTGTCGGCGCTGGGGCCGGTGCCCGACCGCGACCTTTTCGCCCATTCGCTGGCCCGGGAATTCGATCGCGAGCTGGAGCGCTGGCGGACCTATGGACTCGACCCGCTCGTGCGCCGCTGGGTTGCGGTCGCACATCCTGCCGGAACATCGCTGGTCGTCCAGCCACCGGGCGAAGACCGGATAGAAGGAAGCTTCGCCGGTCTGACGGCCGATGGCGCGCTCTCGTTGCGCTTGGCCGATGGCTCCACCCGTGCCATCCATGCGGGCGATGTAATGCTCGCGAATGAGGAGAGTTGAGCCATGTTGCTGGCAGCCGATGTGGGGAATACCAATGTCGTCTTCGCGCTGATCGACGGGCGCGAAATCAAGGCGCGCTGGCGCATCGCCACCGACCCGCGCAGGACCGGCGACGAATACGCGGTATGGCTGTTGCAGCTCGCCGAATTCCAGGGCTTCGACAAGGGCGATATCACCCAAATGATAATCGGTTCGGTTGTGCCGCGGGCGATCCACAACCTTACCGTCCTGTCGGAAAAGTACCTCGGCATAACGCCGCTGATCGCGGGACAAGGTAGCGCCCAGTGGGGTTTCGAACTCGATATCGAACAGCCCAGTTCGCTGGGCGCCGACCGGGCGCTCAATACACTTGCGGCCCATGCGAAATACGATGGCGACCTGGTTGTGGTCGATTTCGGAACAGCGACCACTTTCGACGCGGTCGACTTCACCGGAGCATATAAGGGCGGGATCATCGCACCGGGTATCAACCTCTCGCTCGATGCGCTGGTCGGCAATACCGCCAAGCTGCCGCGCATAGCGATCGAGCGACCCGACAATGACAGCGTGATCGGCCGCAATACCGAAGACCAGATGCTGATTGGCGTATTCTGGGGTTATGTGGGACTTATCGAAGGATTGATTTCCCGAATGAAGCACGAAATTGGCCGACCGGCAAAGGTGGTGGCGACCGGCGGATTGGCGATCCTGTTCGATGAAAACACCGCGCTTTTCGACGTGGTCGATACCGATCTGACGCTTGAAGGGCTTGCCATTCTTGCGGAGCGCGCAGCTTGAAGAAGGACTTCACTCCCGAAGACGAACTGCTCTTCCTCGCGCTCGGAGGCTCGGGCGAGATCGGCATGAACGTCAACCTCTACGGATGCCAGGGTCGGTGGCTGATGGTCGATCTCGGCATGACGTTTTCGGGCGATCAATATCCTGGCGTCGATCTCGTCTTCGCCGATCTCGAATTCATCGAAGACCGCGCCGACAAGCTCGATGCGATCGTGCTGACCCACGCGCATGAAGACCATATCGGTGCGGTGCCCTATTTCGCGGCCGATCTCGATGTGCCGATCTATGCGACACCGTTCACTGCCGAGCTTGTCCGGCGGAAACTGCAGGAAGCCGGGCTGGTCGACCAGGTCGAGGTGCATGTCATTTCCGACGATCATGGCAGCTTTGCCATCGGTCCGTTCGAGATTACCTATATCCCGCTCGCCCACTCGATCGCGGAAGGCAATGCGCTGCTGATCGATACGCCGCATGGGCGCATCTTCCATACGGGCGACTGGAAACTCGATGAAGACCCGATCATCGGCGTGCCGACCACCGAAGAAGAGCTGACCGAAATCGGTGATGAGGGCGTGCTTGCGCTGGTCTGTGACAGCACCAATGTCTTCAATCCCGCACCCAGCGGATCGGAAGGGGCGGTGCACAAGGGGCTGCTCGAAGAGGTGCAGCGCCGCGCTGGCAAGCGCGTGCTGGTCACAACCTTCGCCAGCAATGTCGCGCGTTTGCAGACATTGGGCGATGTCGCGCGCGAAACCGGACGGCGGATATGTGTCGCCGGGCGGTCGCTCGATCGGATCATCGAAGTTTCGCAGGATAATGGCTATCTGCTGGACTTCCCCGAGCCGCTCGACTTCGACACCGCGATGGGCCTGCCGCGCGGCGAATTGCTGATCCTGGCCACGGGCGGGCAGGGCGAGCCGCGCGCGGCGCTTGCCCGGATTGCCGACGAGAACCACCCGCTCGAACTCGTAAGCGGCGATGTCGTTCTGTTCTCGAGCCGCCAGATCCCCGGCAACGAGATTTCGATCGGGGCGGTGCAGAACAAGCTGGCCGCGCGCGGAATCACCATGGTCACCGATCGCCAGAGCATGATCCATGTATCCGGCCATCCGGGACGCCCCGAACTGGAAGCGCTCTATGGGTGGCTGCGACCGGACATCCTCGTTCCCGTTCACGGGGAAATGCGACATATGCAGGAGCAGGGCAGGCTGGGTAAGGCCAATGGCATTCCCGATCAGGTCGTGCAGCAGAACGGCGATATCGTCCGCCTCGCGCCGGGCGCACCGGGCAAGGTGGCCGAAGTGCGGGCAGGCAGGCTCGTCCTCGATGGCGACATCATCGTTCCCGCCGATGGCGAGGCCATCGCCATGCGCCGCCGGATCATGCGCGAAGGCGTGGTCATCGTTGCGCTGGACGGCGATCTCAATCCGCGTCTCGACAGTATCGGCCTGCCGCTGGACGAGGATTACGGGGATTTTCTCGCGGAAGCGGCGGACGATATTCGTGCCGCGATAGCGAAGCTGCGCGGGCGCGACCGGCGCGACGAGGCGAGCATCCACGAGGCCGCGCGCCTCGCCGCCCGCCGCGCGGCCCAGCGCTGGTCGGGCAAACGCCCTCAGGTTCGCGTCATTCTGCCCAATCTGTAGGAGCCTGACCCATGGAATGGACCAGCATTCTCGCGATCTATTTCCTGTTCTTCGTCTTCAGCGCCTTCGTGCTGCTTCCTTTCGGCGTGCGCACGCATGACGAGGCGGGTATCGAGAAGATCCCCGGCCAGGCCGACAGCGCACCGGTGGAATTCCGGGGCGGACGGCTGTTGTTGCGCGCGGCCTTGCTCGCCGCTCTCGTCACGGCGGTCTATGTGGCCAACTACATCAATGGCTGGATAACCGTCGAGGATCTGATCCTGTGGGGGCCGGATGCGGGGTGATTATTGCCGCAGGCGTTCGAGCGCCTGCGCCAGTACGACATAGAGCTTGCCCATATCGCTGCTGAGCAGGGTTACGCTCACTGCATTGCCATCGCGTGTCGACAGCATGGTGCGCAGCATGGATTCGAAATCATGGATGTAGCGGCTCACATGCTCGCGAAAATCCTGATCGGTATCGTAGAGTTCCGCGATTTCGCGCGCTTCTGTATTGTCGACCAGGCGCACTGCGCGGCGAGTGAATATGCCGCGATCCCCCCGCAAATAGCTGGCCCAGGCGGTGTCGGTAACTTCGGTCGAAAGCACCTTCGCGATGTCGATTGCGTTGGAGTTCAGGCTTTCCGTGATCAACGCGACACGGCGCGAGAAGTCGTTATCGACGTCCTCGCTCGCGCGTTCGCGTGCGTGCGCGATGCGGCTTTCGAGATTGCCGGTCAGTTCGTTGACCTTGGCGAGCTGATCGCGGAGCTGGCGCATGGATTCGCGGCCCGCTTCGGCTGAACGCGCAGTAGCCTCGCCCAAGGCGCTAATCGCCTCTTCGGTATGTTCGCGCAACGCCCTGTCGATTGCTTCCGCGCTCTGTTCCCCGACCTTATCCGCGATGCGGGCAATGCGTGTCGCCTGTTCGCTTTCAATCGCTGAAAGGGCCGTGCGGGCGCTTTCTTCCAACTGTGCGATCGCAGCGCGCAATTCGCCGTGTACCCGCTCGGATAGCGTGGCGCTTTCGTCGCCCAAAGCAGCGACTGCGGAGCGCAACCGTTCGATACTGTCGATCTGAGCCACGGCAGTCTCGCCGAAACCGGCCTGGAATTCGTCGACCGCGCCCATCGCTTCGCGGCTGCGCAGCTCCGCGGTATCCATGCTCGCGGTCAGCGCCTCGCCTGCCGTTTTCGCCTGGTCGAGCAGATTCTTCACCTCCTCGGCGCGCTCTTCGATATTCGCCAGACGATCCTCGCTCGCCGCCATTGCCACGGGAAGTTCGTCCCGACTGTGCTTGGCGCTCGCCTGTATCAGCTCGAGCAGGCGCACGCTGGCGTCGGTCAGGGCGGAGACTGCCTCATCGGTTCCCGAAAGCGCTTCCCGGCTTTCCGCCAGCTTGGCGTCGAGCGTGGCAATCCCGGATGAGAGTTCCTCGCGGGCTTCGCGCCCTTGCTCGCTTACGGTGGAGAACGTCTCTCCGAGTGCGGCAATGCGGTCGGCAAGCTCATCGCCTTCGGCGGCCATCAGCGACAATTGTTCCGCCTGGGCGGCTCGGCGTTCGGCGATCACTTCATCGAGCTCGGCCAGGCGCTGGCTCATGTTGCTGCGCGCCTGGTCCTCTGCCTGCGATAGCTCGGCCTGACGCCGGGAAGTTTCCTCGGCGAACAGGCGGTTGCGCTCGGCAATGCGCGCGTCGACCGTCTCGGCCTCGGCGAACAGATCCTTCAGCTTGGCATTGGCCGCGGCAATCGCCGAATCGTCGATCCGCGTAATCTCGGCGATGGCGTCGCGCAGTCGCTCCTGCATAGCTTCGACTTGCGCATTCCAAGCTGTCAAAGCATGCGCTTCTCCATCGCGGATCGAGCTCGCCGTTTGGGTGGTTTCGTCTCTCAGAATGACGAGGCGCTCGCGCAGGCTTTCCATGGCCGCATCCCGTTCGCGGGCGGCGTCGGCATCGGTTTCGGCCAACTCGCTGCGGAGCCGCTCGAACCGCGAACGGATCGAGGCAAGGGCCTCGACCTCGCGGCTGTCCAGCTCCCCGCGGAATGCTTCGCTGTTCGCGCGCAATTCGGCGAAACGCTGTTCTGCGATCGTGCCGAGCTGTTCGGAGCGGTCCGATAATTCTTCAAGGGCGGCGTCGACGCGTTTCCGCAACGATCCCACCTGTCGTTCGCTTGCCATCCCGAATTCGTTGAGCCGCTCGAACCCGGCGATCAGCTCGTCCAGTTGGCGCTGCGCCTCGCGGCCTGCCCCACCGATCTGGTTCGAGACGTCCTTGGCCGAAGTCGAGATGACGGGCAAATTGTCACGCAGCCGATCCATATTCTCCAAGGCGGTGACACTTACGCGCGCAATGGCTTCGACCTGCTCTCCATTGTCGCTGATCAGCGATTGCAGGCGATCGGCATGCTCGGACAGGCGATCTGTCGCCATGCGGCCCAGGTAATCGAGTTCGTTCGTCTGCGTGGCCAGGAATTCGCGCGCCAGGCTGAGTTCGCGATTGACCGTGACGAGCCGGGTTTCCAGTTCCGCCGATTTGGCCGACAGGTCCTGAGCAACGTCGGAAAAGCGTTTCGCTTCGCGCGTCGAATTGCGCATGGCCAGAATCCAAAGCGACACGATGAGCAGCACCGGTACAGCCCATTGGGTGACGATTTCCGTCCATCGGGACGGGGTGGGGCCGGCCAGTATTTCCGACTGGTGAGCCCAGCCGTAAAATGCCGTCCAACCGAGCGTCGCCGCTATGGCGAGAGTGGGGACAACCCACGCGCGCTCTCTGCCCGGGTCCTCGTCCGCCCACCAATCCTCGTCGCCAACCTCGTCATTCTCGAGCGAGGTTTCCTCGGTAACGCCCTCGGACCTAACGGCTTCCGGGGAACTTTCTTCGGTCGTCTCGTCGACGGCCTGGATTAGCGGACGCTTTGTCATGATTACGAAATCTATCACCAAAGCGACCGGGCTTAAACCACAATTAACCGCGTCGAGGGCATGGGGTATCGATGGCCTACCATTCTGCCGAATTCGACGCCGCTCTGGCAACGGCGGCGGGCGACGATCCTTCGCTCCAGGGCGAGCTGCGCGCGGCTTTCGCAGGCAGCGTGGTTCGGCAGTTGGATTTGCTGCACCGTGCCCGCTGCGATGCCAATTGGGAAGTCGCTGCGGACAAGCTGCACGCTATCGCCGCAAGCTTTCATGCCGTGGAGCTGATGAGTTTGGCCGACGAGGCGCGTTTGGCGGCTCCCGGGGAGCCTACTGTTCTGCGCCGCATCGATGCTTTTGCCGAGGCTCTCGCCTGAGGGTAAATTGGCCGCGCGACTTGGCTTGTGGTGGAAGACCGCCCTAGAAGACGGGTTCGTCCGAAACGTCGCAACCGGAGTGAAGCGTGCGCGTCGCCCTGCTGTCCGTGCTCGATGGCCAATCAGAACCGCGCAACACACGAGCGCCCTTCCGTATGCTCGCCGGTGCGCGCCTCGTGGAGCGGCAGCTCGATATCGCGCTGGCTGCGGGATGCGAGGTCATAGCCTGTCTGGCCGACACGGTGGGGCGCGAAGTGATCGAGCTGCAACACCGGGCCGAAGCGGGCGGCGCGCGCTTCATCGCACTGCGCGAACCGCGTAAGCTGTCCGGAATGGTCGCGGCAAGCGACGAATTGCTGGTCCTGGCGCCAGGCGTATTACCCCATGAGGATGCGGTCCTGCGGCATCTGGCCAAGCCGGGCGTGCTCGTTTTCCCCGCGGATCCCGCAGTCGATCGAGGGTATGAGAGGATCGATGCGCATTTCGCGTGGGCGGGAGCGCTGCTGGTTCGAGGCAATGCCGTCGAGCATCTGGCGCAGCTACCCGACGATGTGGACACTCCTTCCGCGCTTCTGCGGATCGCCTTGCAATCGGGTGTGCGCACGCATCCACTTGAAATGCGCCTGCTCGACGAGAATGTCTGGCTGCGCGATCCCTCTCCTGAAGAGCTGGCGGAACGAGAGCGGAGCTGGGTGGCCGGTCATGCCGATGTCGCGCCATTCACGGCACCCGGCCTTGCCATCGCGGAGCGTATGGGCGCCCGCCTTGCGCGCGATACGCCGGGAGAGCGCCTGCCGCGCTTTCTGGCGCTGGGCACCGTCGCTGCAAGCCTGCTCGCTTTGTCTCTAGGCCTGGCAGGGTGGGTGGCTTCGGCCTTCGCTCTGGCCGCATTGGCGGTAACGCTGTTCGCGATGGAGGGAGTCGTTCGGCGGGTCACCACTGCCGGACAGGTCCGTCCGCGCGTTCCGATGATCGTGCAAATTCTGACTGTCTTGATCGATCCCCTGCTCGTCCTGCTCATCGCTCTCGCTTCCCCCGAAGACACCCAATGGCTGCGTCTCTTCGTGCCCGCGATTCTGGCCGGTCTGTTGCATCTCGGGGAACGGGTGAGTGCACTGCGCTGGCGACGGAGCTACGCCGATCGGGTACTGCTGGTTTCGATATTGCTTCCCGCAGTCCTGCTCGGCATCGTTCAGCCCGTCGTCGGGGCTTTGGCGCTCGCGATTTTGATATCGATTTTCGTTACTTCTGACCCCAGGAACTAACGCTCGCTTAACCATGCCGCTGCTAGTTTCACACTATGCCGATGCCTGATGCAGCATCCCCCGGGGTCGCCGACGACCAGGAGCCCCTGCGCGATGCGCTCGCGCGGGGCAACGCCGCGCTTGCGCGGATCGGACCGATACTCACCCACCTGCTCGCCAATCCGGATCACTCGCTGTTCAGCGACGAGATCATCGCTCGAGTCCGCGGCATGTGTCATAGCCTTGCCTGGCAGGCTCTGCGTGCCCAGGCCGAGGCGGCCGGGCAAGTGGGTAGCGAGACCTTCGCCGAACGTCATGGCGAAGACCTCGCCGAGCATTTTTTCAGTAGTCCGTCCTTGCTCGCGCATTGCCATGCGCTTGCGCTCGAATGGCAACTCACGGAAAAACTGGAGGTGCAATACGGAATCGATCCGGTTCTTTCGCCACTGATTCAGGAACTGATCGCCGCGCCCGATACCGGGCTCGCCAGCGCTGCCATGGCCTTGCTGACCGCGCAGGCGCGCTTCGCCCAGGCGCAGCGCCGGATGGAGCTGCCTCTGGCGGAATTGCCCGGCGACCTGTTCCATGATCTGCTGATGGGGTGGCGCGCCTATGGTGGACAGTTACGCTCCGACGCCATGATCCGAGCGGAGGCGAAGCTGCGCAATGCCTTCGACGAGGGGGCGGGCCGGTTGGCGCTGCTGGCGCGGGTCGTGGCGGGTATGGGCAATACCGCGTTGAGGGCGCTGGATATCGATCAGGCGGGCACCGCATTGTATCTGACTGCGCTCGCCGTGCGATCGGGGCAGTCGCGGACCGCAGCCGTCCTGGCCACCAATCACCAGCAGACAGCCCGCCTGGCACTGGGATTGCGGGCAGCAGGCCTCGATAGCGCCGACGTTGAACGCCAGGTGTTGCGCCTTGTGCCCAAAGCGTTCCCCCCGCGGGAAATCGCCGGTATCGCCGCCGAGGAGGCACGTCGCCTGCTTGCCGAATCGGCACTTCCGGGAACGGCATGACCATGGCGAGCGTAGGAACCCGATACGTCGCCCATGCCAGGGCCGATGCCGATGGAAATTTGGTACAGGCCGATGACGTTCTCGCCCAGCTTCACCAGGCTTGCGGCGGGAAAATCGGCTCGCGGATTGCGATCCCCGAACTGCTCGCCTTGGTCGAAAAGGCTTTGCGTTTCGGGCTTAAGCTGGCTCGGCAATTCGACGCCACCGACGGCGAAAACCGGGTTACCGCCTGGGTGGAGGTCGCCCCTGTCGCGGATGACGCGGGAGAGGTGGCAGGCTGTACGATCGATGTCGTGAGCTGGCATAGCGAGGAATTGCCGCCCGAAAACGAAATCGAGGCGGCGCGGCGCCGGGTGGAGATCAATCGGCATCTCGCGGATTGCACCGCGCGGCTCGATTCGAACCAGCGGCTTTTGTCTATCGAGACCCAGGCTCCCGACCTTGCCGATTTCGCCGAACATGCGCTGGCCGCGGCAGGAAAACCGTGGACCGACCTGGTCCGCCTGCCGGGCAATACGCACCAGCAGCCGCTCCACTGGCGTCTGCTCGACGGTGCCACGTGCGAGATCGACGGATCGAACCGGAAGTGGACGGCCCATCTCGAACCATTGGGTCAGCCGCAACCGGGCAGCGCCGGTTTCGTTCTTTATCTGACCGCAGAGCGCCCGCTTGCGGAGAGTAGTGGCGATGGAGAACCAGACGGGGAAGACGCGCCATCCTTCGGCAGAGATCTCACGCCCGTTCTGCGGCAGCCGATCAATCGTATCATCGCCAATGCCGAAACGATCCGCACCAAGCTCGCCGGGCCTCTCGCCGATGAATACAGTTCCTACGCCGCCGATATCGCGACCGCAGCGCAGCACCTGCTTGCCCTGATAGACGACCTGTCGGATTTGGAGGTTGTGGAATCGGAGGATTTCACGACCGCGCCCGACCGTATCGAACTGGCCGACGTTGCCCGCCGGGCTTGTGGCATATTGGGCGTTCGCGCTCGCGAGAAAGGAATCACGCTGGTCGCACCGCCCGAGGGCGAAAGCCAGTTGGCGATCGCCGAATTCCGGCGTGTGCTGCAGATTCTGCTCAACCTTGTCGGCAATGCGATCCGGTATTCTCCCGACGAGAGTCAGGTATGGATTCGGCTTGACCGGATCGGCAATCGCGCGCTGATAACCGTCGCCGATCAAGGACATGGCCTCGAACCCGAACAGCAGGAGCGCGTTTTCGAGAAATTCGAACGCCTCGGGCGCAGCGGGGACGGAGGATCGGGTCTCGGCCTCTACATCTCCCGGCGAATTGCGCGCGCGATGGATGGCGATCTGACCGTGGAAAGTGCACCGGGACAAGGCGCGCGCTTTACGCTTTCCGTTCCTGCTGCAGAGGACTTGCGCAAGGAGCCGCGCGACGGCCCGACCATACCGAAGCCGCGCGACAATGGCTAAGCGATCGGTCTCGATCGCGGATGAAAAAAGGGGCGCCGGATGGCGCCCCTCACTGTCCCCAAAATACTTTGTCAGCGCTGACCGATGGGCACGTAGTCGCGCTCGGTCGGACCGGTGTAAAGCTGGCGCGGACGGCCGATCACCTGAGCGGGATCGGAGATCATTTCGTTCCACTGCGCCACCCAGCCAACCGTACGGGCGAGGGCGAAGAGCGCGGTGAACATGGTGGTCGGGAATCCGATCGAGTTGAGGATGATCCCGGAATAGAAGTCCACATTGGGGAAGAGCTTCTTTTCCCTGAAGTAATCGTCGTTGAGCGCAAGCTCCTCGAGCTGAAGCGCGGTTTCGAAGACCGGATCGTTCACGTTGAGCGCTTCGAACACTTCGCGCAGCGTCTGCTGCATCACCGTCGCGCGCGGATCGTAGTTCTTGTAGACCCGGTGGCCGAAGCCCATCAGGCGGAATGGATCGTTCTTGTCCTTGGCGCGCTCGATATAGTGCGGAATGCGATCGGGCGAACCGATCTCCTGCAGCATGTTGAGCGCGGCTTCGTTGGCACCGCCATGCGCCGGCCCCCACAGGCAGGCAATGCCGGCCGCTATGCAGGCGAAGGGATTCGCGCCCGACGAACCGGCCAGGCGCACGGTCGAGGTGGAGGCGTTCTGCTCGTGATCGGCGTGGAGGATGAAGATCCGGTCCATCGCGCGTTCGATCGCGGGGTGGATTTCATATTCTTCCGCCGGAACGCCGAAGGTCATGCGCAGGAAATTGCCGGTATAGCTGAGGTCGTTCTTCGGCTGCAGGAACGGCTGACCGACCGCATATTTATACGCCATCGCCGCAATCGTCGGCATCTTGGCGATCAGGCGGTGGCTGGCGATCTTGCGCTGTTCGGGGTCGGAAATGTCGGTGCTGTCGTGGTAGAAGGCCGACAGCGCGCCGACCACGCCGCACATGATCGCCATCGGGTGCGCATCGCGGCGGAAACCCTGATAGAACTGGCGGAGCTGGTCGTGCACCATGGTATGGCGCGTGATGGTGTAATCGAAATCGTCGAGTTCCTGCTGCTTCGGCAATTCACCGTTCAGCAGCAGATAGGCGACTTCCATAAAGCTGGAGTTTTCGGCGAGCTGGCCGATCGGGTAACCGCGATGGAGCAGGACACCTTCTTCGCCGTCGATGTAGGTCAGCGCACTCTCGCAGCTCGCGGTCGACTTGTACCCTGGATCGTAGGTGAATTTGCCGGTCGTGCCATAAAGCTTGCGAATGTCGACGACATCCGGCCCGACGCTGCCCTCCAGCACGGGAAATTCCTGGGTCCTGTCGCCCAGATCGAGAGTTGCCTGCTTGTCGGCCACGCGTTTCTCCTACTCGTTTTTCTCGGTGCCTGTCGGCGAGACCTGCGCATCGATACGCAGGAGCGACTCTTCCTTGCCCAACAGGACCAGCACATCGAAAATGCCGGGCGACGTGGTTGTGCCCGTCAACGCTGCGCGCATGGGCTGCGCGAGCTTGCCGAGACCCAGTTCGAGCTGCTCGGCATAGGATTTCGTAGTGGCTTCCAGCGCCTCGATTGTCCAGTCATTTTGCACATGCAGCATTTTTGACAATCCGGCGAGGCGATGACGAGCGTCGTCGTCGAGAAGCTTGGCTGCCTTTTCGGTCATTTCGAGCGGGCGGCTCGCAAAAAGAAATGCTGCGCCATCAGCAAGTTCAACGATGGACTTCGCGCGGGTTTTGAGAACCGGCATCGCTTCTGTCAGCAGCGCGACATCCGCTTTCGGCCCGATTCTGGCGGCAACGATTTCCGCCAAGCGCGCATCGTCGGCCTCGCGTATATAGTGGCCATTGAGGTGCTGCAGCTTCTTGATGTCGAAGCGCGCCGGCCCTTTACCGACGCCATCAAGGTCGAACAACTCGATGGCTTCCGCCTTGGTGATCTCCTCGCGGTCGCCATGACCCCAGCCAAGACGCAGCAGGTAATTGAAAAGGGCTTCGGGCAGAACGCCTTCTTCGTCGCGATAGGCCTCTACGCCCACCGCGCCGTGGCGCTTGGACATCTTAGCCCCGTCCGAACCGTGGATCAGCGGGACGTGTGCATAGACCGGGTCGGGCCAACCGCCCTCGATCGTGTCCATCGCA
Source organism: Erythrobacter aureus (assembly GCF_003355455.1). NCBI lineage: Bacteria > Pseudomonadati > Pseudomonadota > Alphaproteobacteria > Sphingomonadales > Erythrobacteraceae > Erythrobacter > Erythrobacter aureus. The sequence goes on along the minus strand of NZ_CP031357.1, from coordinate 2,077,849 downwards.
CGGATGATCGGCAATTGCCGAAAGGCGTTGTTGAGGTGGTCATCACCGCGGATGATATGCGTTACGCCCATGTCGTGATCGTCGACAACAACGGCGAGCATGTAGGTCGGCGTGCCGTCGGCGCGGAGCAGGACGTAATCGTCGATCTCGGCGTTGTTTACCGTGACTTCGCCCTGAACTGCGTCTTGAATCGTCGCCGCCCCTTCGGTCGGCACCTTCAGGCGGATCACAAAGGGCGCGCCGTCGGGCGCTTCGCTCTCGTCGCGGTCGCGCCAGCGTCGGTCGTAACGCATCGGCTGCTTGTTCGCGCGCTGCTCTGCACGCATGTCCTCGAGTTCCTCGGGGGTCGCGAAGCACTTATAGGCATGCCCCGCTTCGAGCAGCTTGTGTGCGACTTCTGCATGGCGTTCGGCGCGGTCGGACTGAAACACCGGTGCCTCGTCGAAATCGAGGCCCAGCCAGTCGAGGCCGTCGATGATTTTCTCGATCGCATCGGGGGTGCTGCGCTTGCGATCGGTATCCTCGATCCTCAACAGCGCGCGGCCACCGTGATGCCGCGCGTAAAGCCAGTTGAACAGTGCCGTTCGCGCGCCGCCGATATGGAGATAGCCGGTAGGCGAGGGAGCAAAGCGGGTGACGACCTGCCGGGTCTTGCTGTCACTATCGCTTGCCATTGTCTCACGCTTCCTTTCAAACACTTGCATGGCGACGCAGGGGACGCCTTCGATACCGATGGGGGAAGCGGGCGAAGAAGCCCGCCAGATAGTGCCGCGCCATTGGCGCATGCGCGGTCTCTTGTCCAGTTTCGCACAGCGCATCGAGACCTTTCTCGAAACTGCTCGCTTCGATCGCGGGCCGTGGCTCGTCGTGGCTTTTGCCGGTGGAATAGGTATGTGGTTCCAGTTGGGAACACGGTGGCAGTGGCTGGCAGCGATCGGACTGGCGCTGGGAACCGCTCTCGGCGCGATCGCTCTATGGCGGGGCGAGGAGAAGCGCAGCTTCACTTTGGTCGCAATCGTCTCGATCTGCATTGCCTTGGCCGCCGGGATCGCACTGGTCTGGGCGCGCTCGGCGATGGTGGGAGCGGAACCCATCCCGCACCCGCGCTTCGAACGGATCGACGGGCGGATTCTCGAGCGCGAGGAACAGCCTGCGGAAGATCGCGTGAGGCTCATCCTTGCCGCTCGCGATTCCCAGACCGGCCGGGCGGTGGCATACCGGATCAACATACCGTGGACGCAGGACCGGGCGGCGCTGCGCGAGGGGGCGAGGGTGCGCCTGTCGGCCCGTTTAATGCCCCCGTCTCCGCCGATCGTCCCGGGTGCTTACAACTTCGCGAGACGAGCCTGGTTCGAGGGACTTTCGGCGACCGGATCGGCAGTCGGCGAAATCGAGCTGATCGAGCCATCTCGGGATTCGGCGGCATCCCTCGCATCGATCCAGAGAGGCCTTTCGGGGCATGTCCGCGATAGGCTCGAGGACACCACGGCCGGCGCGATTGCAGCGACGCTGGCCAGCGGAGATCGGGGCGCCATTCCCCAGGCGGACGAAGAGGCCATGCGCGATGCCGGGCTGACGCATCTGCTTTCGATCAGCGGGTTGCATGTCAGCGCGATCATTGCGGCAACCTATCTGCTGGCTCTCAAACTGCTCGCCCTTTGGCCCTGGCTGACCTTGCGCGTGCGGCTGCCGCTGCTGGCAGCCGGTACGGCTGCCCTTGCCGGCATTGGTTACACGCTGCTGACCGGTGCCGAAGTTCCGACGGTTCGGAGCTGTATTGGGGCATTGCTCGTCCTGGTTGCGCTGGCGCTCGGGCGAGAACCGCTTTCGATGCGGATGGTGGCGGTGGCGGCAGGCGCCGTTCTCGCACTATGGCCCGAATCGCTGGTGGGACCGAGCTTTCAGATGAGCTTCGCCGCGGTTATCGCCATCGTTTCCCTCCACAACGTTCCGGCAATCCGCCACTTCCTTGCACCGCGTGAAGAAAGCTGGTTGCGCCGCCTCGCTCGGCGCGCATCGGCGCTATTCCTGACCGGCCTCGTGATCGAGCTTGCGCTCATGCCGATAGTCCTGTTCCACTTCCACCGGGCGGGGGTCTATGGCGCGGCAGCAAACCTGATCGCGATCCCTCTGGTGACATTCGTTTCCATGCCCCTCGTGGCATTGGCTCTCTTGCTGGATATTGTCGGGGCGGGCGCCCCCGCATGGTGGCTGGTCGGACATTCGCTCGATCTCCTGCTCGCCATTGCCCATTTCTTCTCGGAGCAGCCCGGCGCGGTGAAACTGGCTCCGCGTATCGGGTTGAGCACTTTGACCCTATATCTCGCCGGCGCGTTGTGGTTGGCACTATGGCAGGGCAGGGTTCGCCTGTGGGGACTGGCGCCGGTTGCGGTGGCCGCCTTCCTTATGATTTCGGCACCCGCGCCCGATATTCTCGTCACGCGCGATGGGCGGGATATCGGCGTGGCGAACGAGGCCGAACACGTGCTGGTCCTGCGCGATGGCAAGACGAACTACGCACGACAGAATCTGCTTGAGCTTTCCGGAAGTGACCTGGAGCCGATACCGCTGGTCCAGTGGCCTCACGCCCGATGCAGTGCGGAATTCTGCACGCTGACCGTAAAGCGAGGGCCCCCTAAGCAAGAACCTCGCAACTGGACGATCCTCGTCGCGCGCAACCGGGACCTCGTCGCGGAGCGCGCACTGGCCGCGGCTTGCCAGAGAGCGGATATCGTTATCGCCGAACGCTATTTGCCACGGAGCTGCCGCCCACGATGGCTGAAGATAGACCGCCTCTTCCTCCAGAGGGAAGGAGGGACGGCGATTTATCTTTCTTCCCGGGAGGTCGCGACGGTCGCGCAGGACCAGGGTGAACATGGCTGGTGGCGGGCTTCCGTCCGCTAGTCGCCAATGCGTTCATCAGTGGTAGCGCCGCAAGAGCCCCGCCAGCTTACCCTGTACCTGGACCCGATGTGGTTCGTACATCTGCGCCTCATAAGCGCTATTGGCCGGATCGAGCCGGACACGACCTGCATCGCGGCGCAGATATTTGAGCGTGGCCTCCTCATTATCGACCAGCGCGACTACGATCTCTCCGTCACGCGCATTGTCGGTGCGTTTGATCAGCGCGAAATCGCCGTCGAAAATACCGGCCTCGACCATCGAATCGCCCGAGACTTCCAGCGCATAATGTTCGCCAGGGCCGAGCAGCGCGGCAGGCACCGGCATGCTCGACTGGCCTTCGATCGCTTCGATCGGAGCGCCGGCGGCGATGCGGCCGTGCAGCGGAACGTCGATAATATCGTTGGCCGGCTCGGGAGCGCCCGCCTTCGCGGTCAGCGCCGTGGAGACCGCATCGTTCGCGGGAGCAGGCTTGGGAGAACCCATAACCGCGTCTTCCGGCAGTTTGACAACCTCGAGCGCCCGCGCCCGATTGGGCAGCCGACGAATGAAACCGCGTTCTTCCAGCGCGGAGATAAGCCGGTGGACGCCCGACTTGCTCTTGAGGTCCAATGCCTCTTTCATTTCCTCGAAGCTGGGGGAAATACCAGTGTCCTCCAGCTTTTGCTGGATGAAGCGGATCAATTCGTGCTGCTTGGCGGTCAGCATGGTGCGAACTCCCGTGTCGCCTGTTCACAAACGCGTGAACGAATGCGGAACAAGTAAGCAACCCCTTTCCACAAGTCAAGCAATAGCCCCGGTTTGGAGCAAGTTGCGCTGGAACAGGTGTTCCCGCTTTGCTCCTCTCCCGCTCTTTCAGCCGCCAAGCAGGGTGCGGGTTGCCGCTTCGACATCGGGCTGCCGCATCAGGCTTTCTCCGACAAGGAAGCTGCGCACGCCAGAACGAGCGAGGCGGGCGCAATCGGAATGGATCGAGATCCCGCTCTCGCCGACCAACAGGGCGCCGTCCGGGGCGTGGGCGGCGAGCGTTTCGGTTGTCGCAAGATCGGTATCGAAGGTCTTGAGGTCGCGGTTGTTCACACCGATCAAGCGCGATTTCAGCCGGGCGGCGCGGTCCATTTCGACGCTATCGTGGACTTCGACCAACACATCCATTCCGTAATCGAATGCCGCTGCTTCGATTTCATGCATGGCACTATCGTCGAGCGCAGCGACGATAATCAAAATCGCATCGGCACCGATCGCGCGTGCTTCGGCGACTTGCCACGTATCGACCAAGAAGTCCTTGCGCAGGACCGGAAGGGGGCAGGCTGTGCGCGCTTCGACGAGGTAATCCTCGTGACCCTGAAAGTAGGGGGCGTCGGTCAGCACCGACAGGCAGGCAGCTCCGCCCGCAGCATAGGCGCGCGCATGCTCGGCGGGCCGAAAATCCTTTCGGATTAGGCCTTTGGAGGGTGATGCTTTCTTGATTTCGGCAATCAGGCCGAAACCGCTCTGCTGCGCGCGTGCCAGCGCCGAGCGGAAGCCACGGGGTGCCGATTGTTCAAGCGCCGCCGCGTCGAGATCGGCGCGCGAACGGGCTCGCTTGCGCGCGGCGACTTCCTCGCGCTTGGTTGCGCAAATCTCTTCGAGCTTGTTCATGTCAGATGGCCATCGCGATCCATTTTTCGAGCAGCGTCTTGGCCTTGCGCGAATCCAGCGCTTCGGCGGCGATTTCCGCGCCCTCGGTCCAGTCGTCGGTGCGCCCGGCGACGATGAGCGTCGCGGCGGCATTGAACAACACGGCGTCGCGATAGGGGCCGGGGGTCCCCGACAGAAGAGCCTCCAACGCCCGTGCGTTATGCTCCGGTTCGCCCCCGCGGATCGCTTCGACGGGTGAATGGGGCAGGTTGGCCTGCACGGCGACGACGCGGCGCATCTCGAAATCGTTGCCCGTCACGTCGGCCAGTTCGTTTCCGCCCGCCAGGCTCAGTTCGTCAAGGCCTTCGTCGCCCGAGGCAATGAAGGTCCGCTCGGTCCCCAGCTTGGCCTTGGCGGCGGCATAGATAGGGACATAGGCGGGGCGGGCGATGCCGATCAGTTGCCGCCGTACCCCGGCGGGGTTCGACAAGGGACCCATCAAATTGAAAATGGTCCGCACACCGAGCTTCTGGCGAATGGGTTGAATGCGCCCCATCGCAGGGTGGTGGTTTTTGGCGAAGAGGAAACAAATTCCGAGTTCCGCCAAGGTCTTCTCGGCGCTTTTCCCCGCAGCTTCCATGTCGAGGCCAAGCACTTCGAGTGTATCCGCCGCGCCCGATTTGCTGCTCGCCGCGCGATTGCCGTGCTTTGCCACCGGGACACCGCATGCCGCGACGACCAGGCTCACCGCTGTCGAGACGTTGAGCGTGTGATGCCCATCGCCCCCGGTACCGCAGCAATCGACGGTCCCTTCGGGAGCTTCGACCGGAATCAGCCGGGTCCGGAGCGCACGGGCAGCCCCAGCGATTTCCTCGGACGTTTCACTGCGCGCCGACATGTCCACGAGAAAACGGGCGACGTCCTCGTCGGACGTCTCGCCATCGAGAATCCAGCCGAAGACCTCTTCCGCCTCCTTCTCGCCAAGGTGCTGCTTTGCATCGGGAAGTCGTTTCATGCCGGGGCCTTGGCGGCGATACCGCAGATTTCGAGGAAGTTGGCAAGCAGTGCGTGGCCGTGTTCGGTGACAATGCTTTCGGGGTGGAACTGAACGCCGTGAATCGGCAGTTCGCAATGGCGGAAGCCCATCACGCTGCTGCCGTCGAGACCCGGTGTTTCGCTGGTGGCGTTGATCTCCAGGCAGTCGGGAATGTCCTCGACCACGAGCGAGTGATAGCGCGTCGCGGTGAAGGGCGAGGGTAGGCCGACAAAGACTCCGCTGGCATCATGCGTCACCGGCGATGTCTTTCCATGCATCAGCCCACCGCGCACCACGCGCCCGCCGAAATGCTGGCCGATTGCCTGATGACCAAGGCACACGCCGAGCAGAGGTTTGCCCGCATCGGCACAGGCCGTCACGAGGTCGAGGCTGACCCCCGCTTCGTTCGGTGTGCAGGGTCCGGGCGAGATCAGATAACCCGCATGGTCTGCCGCCAGTGCCTCGCGCGCCGAAATGGCGTCATTGCGCACCACCTCGACATCCGCGCCCATTTCCGTGAGGTAATGGACGAGGTTGAAGGTGAAGCTATCGTAATTGTCGATTACGAGAATGGAGCGGCTGTCGGTCATGCATGCCGTCAATGAAGCTCTGGCGCCAGGCTTTCAAGCAAGGAAAGCTGCGAGACGCGAAACGTCAGCGTGATGTCACGCCCGCTTCCCGGCCAGCCGGTCGGTGGCCCGGACCAGGCCGTCGACGATACCGGGTTCGCTCGCACTATGTCCGGCATCGTCGACCATCCAAAGCTCCGCCTCGGGCCAGGCTTTCTTCAGCGCCCAGGCCGCGCTTGGCGGGGTGCAGATGTCATGGCGGCCCTGCACGATGATACCGGGAATGCCGGTGAGCCGATCGACATTGTCGAGCAATTCGTTTTCTTCGAGAAAGAAGCCCTCGAGAAAGAACTTCGCGCAGATGCGCGCGAATGGAACCGCCTTGGCTGGATCGCCGAAGCTTTCCAGCAGGGATTCGTTCGGTAACAGCGTGGCGACATGGCCCTCCCACAGCGACCATTCGTGCGCCGCGGCAAGCCGCGTCGCTTCGTCCTCGCTCGTCAGGCGGTTGTAATAGGCGCGCACCAGGTCGCCGCGCTCCTGCTCGGGAACGAGGCCGATGAACTGGTCCCACTGTTCGGCCATGATCTCGCTCGCCCCGTAGCCGTAGAGCCAGGTCTTTTCCCGCTCCCGCGCGAGAAAAACGCCTCGTAGAACCAGTTCGCTCACCCGGTTCGGATATTTCTGGGCGTAGGCAAGCGCCAGTGTCGATCCCCAACTGCCACCAAAGACCTGCCATTTGCTGTGGCCACACATCTCGCGAAGTCGCTCGATATCGTCGACGATCCGCCAGGTGTCGTTGTTCTCGATTTCGGCGAAAGGCAGCGATTTTCCGCAGCCGCGCTGGTCGAACAGCAGCACATCGTAGAGATCCGGATCCCACTGTCTGCGATGATCGGGCGCCATGCCGCCACCTGGACCTCCGTGGAGGAATACCGCAGGCTTCGCGCCCTTGGTGCCGACCCGTTCCCAATAGAGCGAGTGACCTTCGCCGACATCGAGCATGCCGGACTCGAACGGTTCGATCGCGGGATAGAGCGTGCGGCGGGGTTCGGTCATTCGGAAGCCTTTTTCTTGATGACGGCAATCGGGCCGATGGGGGCGCCTGTGTCGAGCCTGTCGGTAGCCGGGTTCCAGAGCAGCGACACATTGCCGTCGAGAAACAGCGCATTCTTTACGTCCAGCTCGTCCTTGTAGAACCGGGCGAGCTTGCCGAAAGAGATCGGAGCATTCGATATCACGAAATGCGCGCGGCCATTGTCGTCGACGCCGACTGCGTTGCGGATCAGGCGCGAAGGCCCGTCATGCGTTATTGTGGGATGGATTTTGCCATCCACCACCAGCATCGGACCAGATTGCGTGCCGAATTCCGGGCGTTCGGTAACATTCGCGAGAAAGCTGTCGGTGCTGCGAACCACCCACTTGCCATCGCTGCCGTAGAACACGCCATTGGGCTTCATGTGGAAATTGCCCTCGCCATCGGCGGTGTTGAGCGCCTGCAGGCGCTCGGAATCCTCGACGAAGTAGCCGATTGGCTCGCCCTCATCGTCATACATCCCCGCATTCATTGCGAAAGCGATAGTGTCGGGATCCTGCGCGCGAGCGAAATCGGTCAGGCTGCGATAGGGTGCTTCGCCCCTTGGTCCGAGGTCCATCGCGATCCGATGCCGGGAAGGCACTGCAAGACAATGGGTTAGCGGTGTGTCCTCGAAAATGATCGAGCGGCAGGCGCTCTCGACCTGGCTGGCAAGCGTGGCCGTGGCGCTTGGCTCTGGAGTGGGAGCGGCGGCGGCAGGCTCCTGCCCGTCGATGCGCGCGCGAGCGACCGGTTCGCCTTCCGGCTGAGCCTCGCAGGCCGTTAGCACCAGCAGGGCCAGGGCAGCGATGGGATATCTCATTGGCCGAACCCGGGTTCTCTCGCGAGACGAACGGCTTCTTTGGCCGCAGCGAGCAGGGCACCCGCTTTCGCTTCGCATTCACTCTGTTCATAGGCTGGATCGCTGTCGGCGACTATCCCCGCACCGGCCTGAACGTGCATCGTCCCGTCCTTCACGACAGCCGTGCGCAGGACGATGCAACTATCGACCGATCCATCGGGAGCGAAATATCCAACCCCGCCGGCATAGGGGCCGCGCGTCGCGGGCTCGAGTTCGGCGATGATCTCGCACGCGCGTACCTTGGGCGCACCGCTGACGGTACCGGCGGGAAAACCGGCGAACAACGCGTCGATCGCATCCTTCGAGGGATCGAGCCTCCCGGTGACATTGCTGACGATATGCATGACGTGGCTGTACCGCTCGACAGTGAAACTCTCGGTGACGGTCACGCTGCCCGACTCGGCCACACGACCGACATCGTTGCGGCCCAGATCGAGCAGCATCAAGTGCTCCGCCCGCTCTTTCGGGTCGGACAGCAGGGATTGTTCGGCGAGCCGATCTTCGGTCTGCGTCGCACCGCGCGGCCGCGTACCGGCAATCGGACGGATCGTGACCTCGCCCTCGCGGACGCGGACGAGGATTTCCGGGCTCGAACCGACGATCGCGAAGCCGGGCATATCGAGGAAATACAGGAAGGGCGACGGGTTGACCCGGCGCAGCGCCCGGTAAAGGGCCATGGGCGGTAGCGCGAAGGGCGACGTGAAGCGCTGGGACAGCACGACCTGGAATATGTCCCCGGCCTCGATATAGGCCTTGGCCCGCAACACCATGGACTCGTATTCGTCCGCCGGCACGGTCGAGATGAGCTCGGGTTCCGGATGGTGTTGCACGGTGCCGCGTTCCACCACGGCCGGGCGAGCCAGCTTTCGCAGAACTTCGTCGATCCGCTCCGCTGCCTTTTCGATCGAGCCTTCGCGCCACACCGGCGCGATGCAGAACAGCGCATCGCTGAGGCGGTCGAAAACCAGCAAAACGGTCGGCCGGACGAAAAGCATATCCGGCAGCGCCAGTTCGCTTTCTGCCGGACGAGGCAACTTCTCTACCAGCCCGATAGTTTCGTAGCCGAAATGACCGACCAGGCAGGCCAGGGCAGGGGGCAGTTCGCCGGGCACATCGCATCGGCAGGTTTCAACCAGAGTGCGCAGACTCGCGAGGGTGCCGCTCTCGCATGGTTTGAAAGCGTCCCGCCGGTGCTGCCAATCGCCGTTGATTTCCGCATCGTCGCCCGTCGCGCGGAAGACCAAATCGGGATCGAGGCCGATAAGGCTGTAGCGCCCGCGAATCTCTCCCCCCTCGACCGATTCGAGCAGAAAGTCGCCCCGGCCTTCTTCGAACAGCTTGAGGGCGGCGCCTACGGGCGTCTCCGTGTCCGAGACGACCTCGCGCCAGATAAGCGCGGACCTGCCTTGCGCCAAGGCCTCGCGCGCCTGGCCGACACCTTTCAGACCGTTGTCCAACCGCGCCTCAGTTCCCGGCAAGCTGTTTGCGCACCGCCTCGATGGCCGACGCGTTGCGCGAAACACCAAGTTCCTGCTGCATGGCCTGGCCGAACTGTTCGACATATTCCTCGCCGATCAGCGGACCCATCTGACGCTTCGCTTGGCCGATCAGCGGGTCGTCTTCCGCGATATCGTCCATCTCGATGTCGTTCAGCCGCACGATGAAGAAACCCATATTGCCTCCGGCGTCGAGCTTTTTCGTGGTGTTCTTCGCCATGCTAAACAGCAGCGCGAGCGGCGGGGGAATACGCTGGTCGCGTTGGCGGGCCAGTTCCTCGCGGGTCATATTGACGGACTGTGCGGGCGGCACGCGGCGCTCTTCGGCCGCGAGAGCCTCGGCCATCGAATCGCCTTTACCGAGCCTGGCGATGACCCGGTCCGCGGCGGCCCGCGCGGCCTTCATACCCTGTGCGGCACGCCACCGGGCCTCGACCGCTTCCTCTATCTCGGCAAACGGAGCCGCAGCAGCGGGAGTGATGTTGCTCGCCTCATAGACCAGGTAGGTCCGACCACTTTCGACCGGCGCGATCTCGGGTTCTTCCTCGTCCATCTGAAAGGCGGTGGCCAGAGCAGGTCGCAACACTTCGGGAATCGACTGGCCCGGATTATCCGCGAGCCGGCCGTCGGCCAAGACAGGACCGACCGAGGCAAGGTCGAGATCAAGCTCTTCGGCGACTTCGGCAAGCGTGGCACCGTCTCCCAGTTGCTCTTCGATTTCGCTGGCGAGGTTGGCAAGCCCGCTGACACGTTTTTCCTCGCGCACATCCTTGGCGATTTCCTCGCGAACCTGAGCCAGGCTGCGGGCGGGTTTGGTTTCGACATCATCGACTCGCGCGACATGCCAGCCAAGCGCGCTACGTGCAGGCCTACTCATTTCGCCTTGGGCGGCTGAGAAATAGGCTGCCGCTACCGCTGGCGATGCCTGCGAGGCCAGTCCCTCACGCTCGACATCCACGACAGGCGAGGCACGCAAACCCGCCTCACGCGCGACCTGTTCGAACGACGCACCGGCGGCCACGCGGTCGCGGATCGAATTCGCCGCTGCTTCGGTGGGGACGATCAACTGGGTGAAATCACGGGTTTCGCTGGCCGCGTACTGTTCGGCGTCGCGCTCGTAGCGCGCGGCGATTTCGGCATCGGTCGGTTCGATCCGGTCGCCAAGCGCTGCCGAATCGAATGTAGCATAACGGATGTTTCTGCGTTCGGGGCGCACGAAATCGGCACGATTGGCATCGTAATATGCTCGTAGGACCTTCGTCTCGGGATCATCCGAGGGCGCGTAAGTGGCCGCTGGCAAAAGCGCTATCGAGCCCTGGCGTCGTTCCTTGAAAAGCTGCGCGTATCGATAGGCCAGCTTGTCCGGTACGCTGGCGCCGAACCCTGCGGGAATCAACATTTGCTGCGATAGCAAACCGATACCCAGATCTTCGCGTAGCTGCGCGTCGGTCACACGCTGGAGCGCCAGTGCCTGACGATAGGTATCCTCGCTGAAGTTCCCATCGGGACCGCGAAAAGCCGGGATCATACGGATTTCGCTGTTCACGAGATTGTCGCCCGCACGAATGCCATGTTCATCGGCATAGGCTTTTATGGCGGCGCGTTGAATCAGGGCATCCAGCGCGGCGGTCAAGCCGCCGTCCCGCAGGAACTGCTGCATCGTGGCAGTGGGCTGTTCCTGCCGAACCTGTTCCAACCCGTTATTGGCGGCGCGAACCAGGTCGGATGTGGAGATTTTTTCATCTCCCACCACCGCGACACGATCGCCACCGGCAATGCCACCGAAAGTTCCAGTGCTCGATACGTCGGCGCTGGCGAAGGCCAGGGCGATCAATCCCAGAAAAGCGAGAGAGATCGCCAGACCGAGTTTGGTTTTGAAAAAGTTGCGGAAAAACTGGAACATGATGTGCGCGCGATCCGGTTGACTTGCTGCTGTCGATCAGGCGGTGCCTGAGTTGGTTGAGGCGCTTTATCCCCCTGCGACCTCGCGGCAACAGGTTGGAAAGGGTTTTGACGTGTGAAGAAACCTACTCTAGCGGAGCGCGAACAAGGCCCCATATAGCGGGCCATTCATTCAGACAATTCGCAGGACATACCCATGGCCGAACGGCCCTACATCGTCGGAAACTGGAAAATGAACGGCACGCGCGCAATGCTTTCCGAGGCGCGCGCGATCGACCGGGCTGCGCAGCGGTATATGAAGGTCGAAGTAGCCGTCGCGCCGCCTTACACACTGATTCACGCGGTGCACCGCGAAGCCGAGCAGATCGGCGTTGGCGCACAGGATTGCCATCCGGGTGCGGAAGGCGCGCACACCGGGGATATCAGCGCCTCGATGATCGCCGATGCGGGTGCCAAATTCGTAATTCTTGGCCATAGCGAGCGGCGCCAGGATCACGGCGAGACCGGAGAGCTGATCAATGCCAAGATCGAATCGGCGCTCGAATCCGGATTGCGGGTGATCCTGTGTTGCGGTGAAACGCTCGATACTCGCGATGCGGGGAAGGCCGAAAGCTACGTCCTGAAACAAATCGAAATTGCGCTGCCCCTGTTCGAAGATCCGGGTGAGCGCCTTACGATCGCCTATGAGCCCATCTGGGCCATCGGTACCGGGCGCACGGCCACAACCGACGATATCGCTTCGATGCATGGTGCGATCCGCGAGTTGCTCGTCAAAACCTATGGAGAGGAAGCTTCCGCGCAGGTCCGCATTCTGTATGGCGGGTCGGTCAAACCAGACAATGCGCGCGAAATCCTCGCCACGCCCGAAGTCGGCGGCGCACTCGTCGGCGGGGCGAGCCTGTCGGCCGAAAGTTTCCTGGGTATCGTTGTCGGCGCCTCGGAATCGGAAGAGGCCTGATCCCCGCAAGCTTGCCGTTTGCCACGCGTGCGCCTAGATGCGCGGTAGCCCAGCAATACCAGTTCCAAGAGTACTCGCATGTTTCTCTTCCTCACCGTCGTTCAGGCGATCGTCGCAGCCGCGCTAGTCGGTGTCATTCTGATGCAGCGTTCCGAAGGCGGCGGCCTGGGTATCGGCGGCAGCCCCTCGGGCATGCTCAGTGCGCGCGGTGCTGCGGATTTCCTCACCCGTTCAACCAAATGGCTGGCGATCCTGTTCGTGGTGCTCTCGATCGCCCTGGCTGCCGTGGCAGTCGATACGACCGGAGGGGACGCCATCGAATCCACGCTTGATCGCACTGTGGCTCCGGCTGCACCGGCCGATCCACTGGGTGCGGCGACCACCGGCGAGGAAGCGCCAGCAGGCGATGATCCGCTGGCCGACGTCACCCAATAGATCTCTTTACATCGCAGGCTTGTGGATTGTGCCGCGTTAGCGGCACGATGGTCATGTCTTTGCGCTTGCCCCGACTCAACTCTTCAGCTTAAGGCTCGACCCCCATGGCGCGGTATATCTTCATAACCGGCGGCGTGGTCTCCTCGCTTGGCAAAGGTCTCATGGCGGCATCGCTTGCTGCCCTCCTCCAGGCGCGTGGCTACAAGGTCCGTATTCGGAAATTCGACCCCTATCTCAACGTCGATCCGGGGACGATGTCTCCTTATCAGCACGGCGAGGTATACGTGACCGACGACGGGGCCGAGACCGATCTCGACCTCGGCCACTATGAACGCTTCACGGGCGTTTCGGCGCATCAGGGCGACAACATCACCTCGGGCCGCATCTATCAGGACATCATCGCCAAGGAGCGCCGCGGCGATTACCTCGGCGCGACGGTGCAGGTGGTTCCGCATGTGACCGACGAGATCAAGGCCTTCGCGCTGGCCGGGCAGGACGACCACGATTTCATTCTATGCGAAATCGGCGGCACGGTCGGCGATATCGAAGGTCTGCCCTTCATGGAAGCGATCCGTCAGCTTCGCAACGATCTGGAGCCATGGCAGACGCTGAGCGTGCATGTTACGCTGGTTCCCTACATCGCGGCGGCGGGTGAGCTGAAGACCAAACCGACCCAGCACTCGGTACGCGAACTCGCAAGCCTCGGTATCAAGCCCGACGTGCTGCTATGCCGCGCCGAACATCCCATTCCCGATGGCGAGCGCCAGAAGATCGCCAACTTCTGCAATGTTCGCAAGGAAGCGGTGATCCCGGCGCTCGATGCGCCGTCGATTTATTCGGTGCCATTGCAGTATCACGGCGAAGGCCTCGATACCGAGGTGCTGCGAGCCTTCGGAATCACCGACGCCCCCGATCCGGATCTTTCGCGCTGGTACGATGTGGTCGATCGCCATTCGAACCCCGAAGGTGAGGTGACCATCGGGTGGTGGGCAAGTATGTCGGCCTTCAGGATGCCTATAAATCGTTGAACGAGGCTCTGGTGCATGGGGCATGGCCCACCGCGTCAAGGTCAATCTGAAGTGGATCGACGCCGAGGTCTTCGAAGGTGAAGACGCCGAAATCGCCGCCAAACTCGAGCCGATGCACGGCATTCTGGTACCGGGAGGTTTCGGCGAGAGGGGGAGCGAGGGCAAGATTGCCGCAGTGCGTTTTGCCCGCGAACGCAAGGTACCATTTCTCGGCATCTGCCTGGGTATGCAGATGGCTTGTATCGAAGCCGCGCGCACGGCAGGTTTTGAGAAGGCTTCCTCCACCGAGTTCGGTGAGACCGAAGAGCCGGTCGTTGGCATCATTACCGAATGGATGACTGCGGAAGGGTTGCAGACCCGCGAAGCGGGAGGGGATCTTGGCGGCACCATGCGTCTGGGTGCTTATGATGCGGTCCTGACGGCGAATAGCCATGTGGCGAACATCTACGGAGGGGCGACGACGATCTCGGAGCGTCATCGTCATCGATATGAGGTCAATGGTGCCTATGTCGAACCGCTTGAAAAGCAGGGGCTGATCTTTTCCGGAATGTCGCCCGACGGGCTTCTCCCCGAAATCGTGGAACGACCCGACCACCCATGGTTCGTCGGGGTGCAGTTTCACCCCGAACTGAAATCCAAGCCGTTCGACCCGCATCCGCTTTTTGCCGGATTCGTTGGCGCGGCCCTGGAACAAGCTCGTTTGGTGTAGCACACCGCAAAATTGCGTATCTGCCTAAGTGGCTGGAATCGCGGAGTTGCGATCTTCAGGCGCTTGTAACGAGGCGACAAAATTCCCGTGCCTGAGATCCGCGGGTTTATCTTTTGATATAGATAATGCAGAATACACTTGTTTCCGCAGTCTTATGCGGAATTTTTGAGACATGCGCTTCGCTTGCAAGCGGTGGGGCTTGCCTCGATGACGGCTGTCTTCTGCGACCCGGACGGTCGATTTCGAGGTTAGGCGGCGTTAAACGTCGCGGGGGCGGAACCCAGTTCCGCCCCCTATCGTTTCAATAGAGTTGTGAGTGTCGGGTTCAGGCAGCCTTGCTGCCGTCTTCCCCGTCATCCTTCACCACTTCGAGCGGTTGCTGGCCGCCGATCGCGATCTTCTTGGGCCTCATCGCTTCGGGTACCTCGCGCACGAGATCGATGACGAGCAAGCCGTCGGCGAGATCGGCATTCGCCACACGGACGTAATCGGCCAGCTCGAAGCGGCGCTCGAAGCCGCGATTGGCGATGCCGACATGCAGCATTTCGCCGTCCGCAAGTTCGTCGCGCTTCTTACCGGTCACTACCAGCAGGTTCTGCTGTGCAACGATGTCGAGATCACCCTTGCGAAAGCCCGCGACGGCGAGCGTTATGCGATATTCGTCATCGCCGCGCCGCTCGATATTGAAGGGGGGGTAGTTGTCGCCACCGGCATTGCGTGCCTGACGTTCCATCAGGTCGAAAACACGATCGAATCCGACGGTGGAGCGACGAAAAGGGGTAAGGTCCATACGGTTCATCGAAACAAATCCTCTTATGAGCGATTCTATGGTGGCGGGGTCCGCATTCGGCACCCCGTCGCCGCCACACCCATAGTGGCGACGCATTCGAGATAGGCGCGCCATTTGGGCTTTCAAGAGCTGCCAGTGCGCACTAGATTTGCCTTTGAGATGTAAGGGACATTCAATGAACCAACCCCAAGTGGACATTTATACCAAGTTCGGCTGCGGATACTGTTTCCGTGCCAAGCGCCTGCTCGACCAGAAGGGGGTGGATTACAGCGAATTCGACATCACAATGGGCGGCCCCAAGCGCGAGGAAATGCTCCAGCGGGCACCCAATGCAATGACCGTTCCTCAGATTTTCATCGGCGACACGCATGTCGGTGGGTCGGACGAACTCGCCGCGCTCGAACGCGAGGGCAAGCTTGACGCGTTGTTGACTGCCTGAATGCCCAGGGTTGCCGTCCTTCAGATGACCTCTGGGATCGATCCAGAGGCCAATGCACATATGCTTGCCGATGCCGTAGAGCGAGCGGCGGGGCAGGGGGCGGCGATGCTGTTTACTCCCGAAATGTCTGGATTGCTCGATCGCGATCGGAAACGCGCGGCCGGCACGATATCGATCGAACAGGAGACACCCGCCCTCGCCATGGTCCGGGACGCGGCCAGCAGGGCTGAAATCTGGGTCTCTCTGGGATCACTGGCCGTGGCAACCGATGAAGGGCGCTGGGCTAATCGCGCATTCGTGATCGGTCCCCATGGGGAAATCGTGGCCCGCTACGATAAGATTCATATGTTCGATGTCGACCTTGCTAGCGGCGAAAGCTGGCGTGAGTCGAATGCCTACAAGCCGGGTGACGAGGTCGTGACCGTGGCCGACACACCCGTCGGAAAGCTGGGTCTATCGATTTGCTACGACATCCGGTTTCCGGCGTTGTTCGAGGCGCTCGGGCGGGCGCGTTGCGATTGTATTGCCATTCCCGCTGCTTTCACGGTTCCGACCGGCAGTGCCCACTGGCACGTACTCCAGCGTGCGCGGGCGATCGAGGCGAGCGCGTTTGTCGTTGCGGCGGCGCAGGTGGGCGAGCATGAGGATGGACGCCAAACCTACGGCCACAGTCTCGTCGTCGATCCCTGGGGTGAGGTGCTGCTCGATATCGGTGGGGAACAAGCCGGCTTGGAGTTCGCCGATATTGACCTTACCCGTATCGCTGCCGTGCGAGAGCAGGTACCAAGCCTTGCCAATCGCCGCGAAATCGCCAAATAGGCCGGCACGATGATCGTATTCGACCTTTCTTGTAGTGAGGGCCATCGGTTCGAAGGCTGGTTCGGCTCTTCCGACGATTATGCCGATCAGAAAGCCAAGGGGCTGTTGGCCTGCCCGGCATGTGGAAGTGCTGAAGTCGCCAAAGCGCCGATGGCGCCTTCCGTACCCGCGAAGGGTAGCATGCGCGAGCTAAGTGGCGGCGATGTCACCCAATTGGCGACAGGTGAAATGCCGACGGAGGTCAAAAAGGCGCTGGCGACTCTCGCCAAGGCTCAAACCAAGGCGCTCGAAAACAGCACCTGGGTGGGCGACGAGTTTGCCGAAAAAGCGCGCGAGATGCATTATGGCGAAGCCGACGAGGGGCCAATTCACGGACGCGCAACCCGCGACGAGGCGGAAGACATGCTTGCCGAGGGAATAGCCGTCGCTCCGCTTATTATGCCCGTTGCGCCGCCCGACGAACTCAACTGATTGCCACCTCGGTCCGAGCCGCTATACGAGGCTCCGGAGCGCCCGTAGCTCAGTCGGATAGAGCATCAGATTCCTAATCTGGGGGCCACAGGTTCGAATCCTGTCGGGCGCACCAAATTTACCTCGGATCGCTGGCAATCGTACGCAAATCTTCATCGCGTGGAGCGAAGTCTGGCAAGTATCCCGACGGCTTCACCGACCAAATCGACGCGCGGTCGCGGCGAGCGCGGTAAGTGTCACCGAGCACAGGCCGAGTAGGATGCAGGTCCCGGCCCAGCCATAGGCGTCATAAGCGGCAGTTCCGGCGTAGCTCCCGAGCCCGCCGCCGATGAACATAATCACGACATAAACGGTTGTCAGCCGCGTCCGGATCGCAGGGTCCAGCGCGAGAAATGTCATACGTCCAGTCACGTCCACTCCCGGCCCGACGAGGTTCGTGATGATAAGAGGTATAAGCAGGCCCCATAACGAACCACCGAGTGGCCACAGAAGGAGGATCCCCATGAATTGGATCATCGCGAATATGGTGCGGGCCTTGCGTGGACCGACATGATCCGCCCATCGCCCCAGTCGCGGCGTCGAGATGATGCTGACCGCCGCCAGACCTGCCAGATACCCTACCGTATCGGTGCCATATCCCATTTGCGGAGAGGTTAGGTAGAGCGCCAGTCCCAACCACACCGCAATGAACTGGGCGAAATTGAGGGCCTGGATCGCGCCCGACAGCAACACTTCCTTGTGTTTTCCAACAAGCGGGAAGACCGATAACAGCAGGTCTCGATAGGACTGGCGCCCCTCGGCGGAGCGTTCCCCGCCTTCCATCAACCGCGGCAAGGCGATGGTGACCGCCAGCATGAGCGTTGTCGCTATCCAGTACACGGCGCGCCAGCCGTACCGCTCGGAAACGACGCCCGCGCCGACACGGGCCACCAGAATACCAAGGATGATACCTGCTGCCAGCTTGGCGGTAACCTGCCCGAGCCGCTCCGGTGCCACGCGTTTGGAAGCGTAGGCGGGCAGGAGGTACGGGGCGATAGTGAAATAGCCCAGCAAGGTAGAGCCCAGCACGAAGAGAGAAAATCCTTCGGCCAGGGTCATGATGGCCAGTGACAGGGTCTGACCGGTCGCGAAGGCGATCGTCAGACGGCGGTTCGATATCCGGTCGCCCAGCGGGAGCAGCATGAAAATTCCGACTGCCAGCGCGAGCTGGTTGAGCGCGGGCACGAGCCCTATTCGCGCGTGGCTCACACCGAAATGGTCGGCGACATCGCCGATGATCGGATGGATGTAATAGGCATTGGCGGTCACCACCGCTGCCGCAATGGCAAGCGAGGTTTCCTGCGCGCCGGTCAGTCGCGCGGGCTGGTTCAAACCAGATGGCCCGCCTTGCGCGCCGTGTCGATTACGCCCTGCGCCAGCGCCTCGGGCTGGTCCTCCTGGCAGAAATGTCCGCAATTCGGCAGCGTTCGGTGGGGCTGGCCTTTCGCGCCGACAATGCGCTCGACCAGAAATTTTTCGCTGCCTTTGGTCACCGGATCGTCCTCGCCGAACAGGGTCAGGAAGGGCTTGTCGTAGGCTGCGAGCGACGGCCAGGCCCGCTTGTTGTCTTCAACGCCGGGCATGCCATCCTCGACCGGTACGAGCGCGGGGAAGGCGCGCGCGCCGGCCTTGGAAGGTTCGTCGGGGAAGGGGGCGTCGTAGGCGGCGATCTCGGTTTCGCTGCGCGGAGTGGCCGTGGCTCGGTCAAGCAGAGGGCCGATACGGAAATCGGGCGAGCTCCTTGCAAACTCGCGCCAGGCGAGAAAGGCTTGGCTGGGTGTGCCGCCGGCGGGCAGGAAGGTATTGCTGGCGACGACGCAGGCAAACAGGTCGGGGTCGTGTGCGACCATGCGCAGGCCGAGCAATCCGCCCCAGTCCTGGCAGAACAGCGCCGCCGGTCGCGGTTCGATCGCCGTGCGCCACTGTTTCAACCACGCGACATGGCGGGCATACGTGTAAAACCCGATATCGTCGGGCTTGTCGCTCTTTCCGAAGCCGATCAGATCGGGGGCGAGCACGCGGAAACCGGCGTCGACAAGGATCGGGATCATCTTGCGATAGAGGAACGACCAGCTCGGCTCGCCATGAAACAGCAGAACCGGCGGAGCATCTTTCGCCCCTTCGTCGACATAGTGCTGCCGGGCGGTCAGCCCGTCGCCAAGATCGACCTCGAACCAGTTTTCCGCGAAAGGATAGTCTGGAATGCCCGCAAAACGTTCCGCCGGCGTGCGCAGTATCTGCATCGGTCTCTCCTCCCAGGAGACCGTGCAACCCGGTCTCGATTCGAAACCTTAAGGCGTCTTGTGATCGGTGTCACCCAATTGGCCGAGAGGGACGGCCTCTTTGAAAGTGTGAGTGACATAGGGGAAGGGGATCTCGATCCCGGCATTGTCCAGCGCAGCCTTGATCGCGCGCACGACCTTGTCCTTGCTTTCCCAGCCGTCGCGAGGCGTCGAGCCCGCCCACCAGCGGACGAGAAAATCGACCGAACTCGAATTGAATTCCTGCGCGAAGATGTCGACGCCCTTGCTTGCGAGAACATCGTCGAGACCCTCGACCGCGCGGCGAATGACATCGGCGGCATGGTCGAGCTGGGTGTCGTAGGATACCCCGACGACGACTTCGTGCCGCCGCTGTTCCTTATCGGTGAAGATCTCGACCGGGTTCTTGAACAGGATCGAATTGGGGACGACCGACAGTTCGCCCGAAAGCTTGCGCACATGCGTTTCGCGCAGCGTGATGTGTTCGACCTTGCCGGTAATCCCTTCGCATTCGATCACATCGCCGATGCGCATTTTCTCGCGCACCATGATGAGCACGCCGGCCAGAAAGTTCTCGAAGATGTCCTGGAACGCGAAGCCGATCGCCACCGCACCGATACCCAGGCCTGCCAGCAAGCTGGCGGGCGTCATGCCTGGCATGACCACGATCAGCGCAATCATCAGCCCGACGATCCAGATCGCGAGGCGTACGATCGTGTCGATCAACTGTTTGAGGCTCGGACGGATTTCGGTGCCAGCGGTCAGCCGGTCGGCAATCCGGACGGCGAATTTGGCTATGATCCAGGTCAGCAGTAGAATGAACAGCGCGATGACGAGCCCGGGCACCGCGCGAACGAAGCCCTCGGCCATGTCGACCAACTGGTCCTGCAATGTGGAAAAGGTATTGACCGTCTGGTCGTAGGTTTCGCCGGCCGGCGTGGTTTGCGTGGCTTGCATGGAATTCCTCGGTTGTCCCGCACTCAACGGGACAACCGGAGGTGTGTTCCATGCCGGTTAACCCTTGGCTTTTTGGGCGTGTTCCTTGCGCGCGATCTCGTGCAGCCAGTCGGCATGGCGCGGCGCTTTCTTGGTTTCGCTCCATTCGTCGAGCATCAGCGGCGCGACACGTTTCAGTTCGGCATATTGCTCGTCGGTCCCGATGTCGGCGGCCAGTTCCACGCGGTGGCCGTTCGGATCGAAAAAGTAGATCGACTTGAAAATGCCGTGATGGGTTGGGCCGAGCACATCGATGCCGAGGCTTTCGATATGTTCCTTGGCGGAGAGCAGCTCTTCCTCGCTATTCACGCGAAATGCGAGATGCTGAACCCAGGCGGGCGTATTCTCGTCGCGGCCCATGTCCTTCTGGTTGGGCAGTTCGAAGAAGGCGAGGATGTTGCCGTTCCCAGCGTCGAGGAAGACGTGCATGTAGGGATCATAGGCGCCGGTCGAGGGCACATGATCCTCGGCAAAGGCAGTGGTATAATCCATGCCCAGTACCTTGCCGTACCATTCGACGGTCTCTTTCGCGTCCTTGCAGCGGTAAGCGGCGTGATGCACGCCGCCTAGTTTTACGGGGTGGTCTGCGACGTCGCTCATTCGGCAGGCTCCGCTTCGACCGTTTTGGCATCTTCGACCTGGAGAACGCCGCGACGCACTTGATCGCGCTCCATGCTTTCGAACAGGGCCTTGAAGTTTCCTTCGCCGAAGCCTTCGTCACCCTTGCGCTGAATGAATTCGAAGAACACCGGGCCAACCTGCGCTTCCGCGAAAATCTGCAACAGCAGACGCGGCTTGCCACCTTCGGTTGTGCCGTCGAGCAGGATGCCGCGCATCTTGAGCTCGTTTTCGTCCTCGCCATGGCCCGGAAGGCGTTCGGACAGCATTTCGTAATAGGTTTCCGGCGGAGCGGTCATGAAGGGGACACCGAGCTGCTTCAGATTGTCCCAGCATCCGACAAGGTCGTCGCAGATCAGCGCGATGTGCTGGATGCCTTCGCCGTTGAATTCGCGCAGGAACTCCTCGATCTGGCCCTTGCCGCCTTCGCCTTCTTCGTTGAGGGGTATACGAATCTTGCCATCCGGCGCGGTGAGGGCCTTCGAGGTCAGGCCGGTATACTCACCCTTGATGTCGAAGAAGCGGATTTCGCGGAAGTTGAAGAGCGTCTCGTAATAGTCCGCCCAATATTTCATGCGGCCATTGTAGACGTTGTGCGTCAGGTGATCGATTACGTTGAAACCGGCGCCGACCGGCCATTTCTCCACGCCGTCGAGATACTCGAAATCGATGTCGTAGATCGACAGGCCGTCGCCGTCCTGATCCGCATAGCGGTCGATCAGATAGACGATGGCGCCGCCAATCCCGCGGATAGCGGGAATGCGCAGTTCCATGGGGCCGGTCTCGACCGCAACCGGCTCGGCTCCGCGTTCGAGCAGCTCGGCATAGGCGTTTTTCGCATCGCGCACGCGGAAGCCCATGCCACAGGCCGACGGGCCGTGCTCGCGCGCGAAGAACCATGCTGCGCTTTTCGGTTCGTAGTTCAGAATCAGATTGATCTGGCCCTGACGCCACAGATGCACGTCTTTCGAACGGTGTGTGGCAACGTGGGTGAAGCCCATGGCTTCGAAAACAGGCTCGATGACACCCTTCTCAGGAGCGCAGAATTCAACGAATTCGAAGCCGTCGAGGCCGATGGGGTTTTCGAAGAGATCGGGCATTTCAGTCCTCTGGTCACGTGATTTGGTTTCAGGAGAAACTAGTTACACCTGCAACCGTATCGTGTCAAGAAAACGAACGAGGCAAGGCCATGCAGTGTTCCGCTGCTGCGGCGAAGCGGTTCCGGAGGAGAGAATTGCCTTGCGTGAAGGGGTTAACTGTGATTCTCTATCCCTATGCGGCGAACAAATTCCATGGCGGCGATTCAGCGGGCGAAGGCAATGCAGCATGCTGCACTGGCGGCGCTGCTCGTCATGGGAG
Organism: Erythrobacter aureus; assembly: GCF_003355455.1. Lineage (NCBI taxonomy): Bacteria > Pseudomonadati > Pseudomonadota > Alphaproteobacteria > Sphingomonadales > Erythrobacteraceae > Erythrobacter > Erythrobacter aureus. The sequence goes on along the minus strand of NZ_CP031357.1, from coordinate 2,055,466 downwards.
GTCTGGCGATTGCTGGCCCTTCCGGCTTGCTCGCCTGGAGTGAGAATTTGCGCTTGTTGGACCAGCGCGAAGCACAGCTCGCTCAGCTTGAGGCAGAGCGTGAGGCGCTGGAAAATCGCGTCGCCTTGCTGCACCCCGATCATGCCGATCCGGATATGGTGGGCGAATTGCTGCGTAGCCAGCTAAATGTGGTCCATCCCGACGAAGTGGTGATCAAGCTCGAGGATTGACGGGGCGAAACCTTCGCTTTCCGTAAGGGTTTTTCGTATGCACCCGCGCTCTGCCGTTGCGCGAGGCCTGTGCCTGTGCCTATAGGCGCAACCGATATTCCTCCCCGGAAGTACAAGGACAAAAGTCTTGGCCAAAGCCCCTCGGAGCAAGAAAAAGCCCGCTCAGTCACCTGCTGAGGATACCGACTTCGTTCTCCATTCGTTGCAAGACGCACTGGAGAAGAAAAAGCGCTATGACGCGAGCCATGAGCAGATGCTTCACTTTTACGAGCAGATGCTGCTCATCAGACGGTTCGAGGAACGAGCCGGGCAGCTCTACGGGCTTGGTCTGATCGGCGGGTTCTGCCACCTCTACATTGGCCAGGAAGCCGTTGCCATTGGGCTCCAGTCGGCGCTCGACGGGGACAAGGACAGCGTCATCACCGGCTATCGCGACCATGGCCATATGCTTGCCTACGGCATCGATCCCAAGGTCATCATGGCCGAACTCACGGGACGCGAGGCGGGGATATCCAAGGGCAAGGGCGGGTCCATGCACATGTTCTCGACCGAACATAAGTTCTACGGCGGGCACGGCATCGTCGGCGCGCAGGTTGCGCTCGGCGGCGGACTCGCACTTGCGCACCAGTATAACAGCGATGGCGGTCTCTGCCTTGCCTATTTCGGCGATGGCGCGGCGAATCAGGGCCAGGTTTACGAGACCTTCAACATGGCGAGCCTGTGGAAGTTGCCGATCGTGTTCGTGGTCGAAAACAATCAGTACGCCATGGGCACAAGCACGGCACGGTCGAGCGCCGAAACCGAATTCTATCGCCGTGGCACCGCCTTCCGCATCCCGGGCATGGATGTGAATGGAATGGATGTTCTCGAAGTGCGTCAGGCGGCCGAAATCGCCTTCAAGCATGTGCGCGAGGGCAAGGGGCCTGTGCTCATGGAGTGCAACACCTATCGCTATCGCGGCCATTCCATGTCCGACCCGGCCAAATATCGCACCCGCGAGGAAGTGCAGGATGTGCGCGAACACAAGGACCCGATCGAAGGACTGAAGAAGGTGCTCCTCGAAAACGGTTCGACCGAGGACGAGCTCAAGGCAATCGACAAGGACATCCGCAAGACCGTGACCGAAGCCGCAGACTTTGCCGAGAATTCTCCCGAGCCGGACGCGTCCGAACTCTACACCGATGTCCTGGTGGAGGAGTATTGAGCCATGGCTATCGAATTGAAGATGCCCGCGCTGTCGCCCACCATGGAAGAGGGCACGCTTGCCAAGTGGCTCAAGGCCGAAGGTGACGAGATCGTTGCCGGTGACATCATCGCCGAGATCGAAACCGACAAGGCGACGATGGAGTTCGAGGCGGTCGATGAAGGTACGCTCGGCAAGATCATGGTCGAGGAGGGCACCGAAGGGGTGAAGGTCGGCACGGTCATCGCCATGCTTGCGGGCGAGGGCGAGGATGTTTCCGATATCGAGGCGCCTGCGGAAGCTGCTCCCGTCGAGGACGTTCCGGGTGAGGGTAAGGATGTCGGGCGCGAGCCGAGCGAAGCCGAAATCGCCAAACCCGCACGCAAGGTCGATGTGAAAGACCCCGAGGTCCCCGAAGGCACGTCCTTCGTTTCCACGACCGTGCGCGAGGCTCTGCGTGACGGCATGGCTGAAGAAATGCGCCAGGACGAACGCGTCTTCGTGATGGGCGAGGAAGTCGCGGAATATCAGGGCGCCTATAAGGTGACCCAGGGCTTGCTCGACGAGTTCGGCCCCAAGCGCGTGATCGATACGCCGATCACCGAATACGGTTTTGCCGGTATCGGAACGGGTGCGGCCATGGGCGGCCTGCGGCCGATCGTCGAGTTCATGACCTTCAACTTCGCCATGCAGGCGATCGACCACATCATCAATTCGGCGGCCAAGACCAATTATATGTCGGGTGGCCAGATGCGCTGCCCGGTGGTTTTCCGCGGCCCTAACGGCGCGGCGAGCCGCGTCGGCGCGCAGCACAGCCAGAACTACGGCCCGTGGTACGCCAGCGTTCCCGGCCTGATCGTCATCGCGCCCTATGACGCAGCCGATGCCAAGGGTCTGATGAAGGCCGCCATCCGCTGTGAGGACCCGGTGGTCTTCCTTGAGAACGAGCTGGTCTATGGTCGCAGCTTCGACGTTCCCGATGTCGACGACTACGTCCTGCCGATTGGCAAGGCGCGGATCATGCGCGAAGGTTCGGACGTCACCATCGTCGCCTATTCCATCGCTGTGGGCCTCGCGCTCGAAGCTGCCGAGGAACTGGCAGACGAAGGGATCGATGCCGAAGTCATCGACCTGCGCACGCTACGCCCGCTCGACAAGGAGGCGATCCTCACCTCGCTTGCCAAGACCAATCGCCTTGTGATTGCGGAAGAAGGCTGGCCGACCTGCTCGATCGCGGCAGAGGTGATGGCCATTTGCATGGAGGACGGTTTCGACCATCTCGATGCGCCGGTTCTTCGGGTGTGCGACGAGGATGTGCCGTTGCCCTATGCCGCCAATCTGGAAAAGCTCGCGCTGATCGACACGCCGCGCATCGTGAAGGCGGCGAAGAAGGTCTGCTATCGCGACTGACCCACAGGACAGTAGCGATGGCGCAACGGGCTTGCTGGACGAATGTCCAGAGGTTTCGCGCGTTGCCATTGCGAGCGTTCGCGACAAGCCCGAAATGTGGCTGGCAGCCTTCGCGCTGGACGGGCGGATCGGTCGCATGGTGCTAGGTGCCAGCGAGCCATTGCTGGGCCAGATGCGGCTCGCCTGGTGGCGCGATCAGTTCGGCCGGTCCGCTGCGGAGCGACCGCATGGTGATATCCTCCTCGATCTGATCGGCCGGACCTGGGAGGGGGCCGAAACCTCGCTTTTGGCGCTCGTCGATGGGTGGGAGGCGCTGCTCGCACCGCGACCGCTCGAGGCGTCTGCAATGGCTCGCTTCGTGGAGGGGCGGGAGAAGCTGGGCATCGGACTGGCGGAAGGTGCCGATGAAGCCTCAGCCAAGTCCGAGGCTGCGCGCGCGGGCAAGCTGTGGGCTCTGGCCGACCTCGCTGTTCGCGCACAAGACGATGGCGAACGGGCACAGGCGCTCGACCACGGACAGCGGCTCGCCGAACCAGCTCTGAGATTGCCGAGTTCCCTGCGACCACTCGCCGTTGTCGGAGGCCTTGCCCGGCGTTCGCTGCGTTCCGGGGGGCGTGAAATGCTGGGCGATCGACTCAGCCCTCTGGTAGCCTTGCGGTTGGGCCTGTTCGGACGTTAGTCTAAGTTCCGGCGGGATTAGGGGGATGGGCCGATGAACCGGATATTGCTAGGAGGGTTGGTGGCGCTCGCGCTGGTCGGGCTTGGCGCCTTCTGGTGGCAGGGCAGGGCGCAGATCGAGCGCGGCGCGCCGCCGCCGGCACCGATCGAGACCAGCGATCCATTGCCCGAGATACCGGCCTCGGATCCGGGCGATTTGGTCGGCCCGGCGCCGCCAACGGCGACCGAGCTCACCAGGGAACAGCGCCGGTTCTTTCGCTATGATCGCAACCGCGATTGGCGGATTACGCGAACCGAGATGCTCTCGACCCGTTCCGATGGGTTCCGAAAGCTCGACAAGGACGGCAACAACCTGCTCGACTTCGAGGAATGGGCCGCGGCGACGGTCGAGAAATTCGAGAGCGCGGATGCCGATGGCGACAATCAGCTAACGCCGGGTGAATTCGCCACGACCGCGCCCAAGCCGAAAAAGACGCGGCGCTGCGCTTGCTAGGCCGGAACGGCTTCCATCCCCGCCAGCCATTCGCCGAAATCCTCCTTGGCGCGGTTGGTATAGGCTTCCTTGCGAGCCTTTTTGCCGACATCGTGCAGCGGCGGAAAGAGGCCGAAATTGACATTCATGGGCTGGAAGGTGGCGGCCTCGGCATCCCCGGTGATATGCGACAACAATGCGCCGAAGGCGGTGGTGCGCGGTGGCGGCGTCCAATCGCGCCCGGCCAGCTCCGCAGCCGCCATCAGGCCCGCCATCAGCCCCACGGCGGAGCTTTCGACATAGCCTTCGCAGCCCGTGATCTGCCCGGCGAAGCGGATATGTTCGCTACCGCGCAGGCGCAATTGCCGGTCGAGAACCAGTGGGGAGTTGATGAAGGTGTTGCGATGCAGCCCGCCAAGCCGCGCGAATTCGGCATTCTCCAGCCCGGGGATGGTGCGAAACAGCTCCACCTGCGCGCCGTATTTCAGCTTGGTCTGGAAGCCGACCATGTTCCACAATGTGCCGAGCTTGTTATCCTGCCGTAGCTGGACCACGGCATAGGGCCAGCGCCCCTGCGGATGCTCATCGGTCGTATCGTAGGGATTGTCGAGGCCGACACCCTTCATCGGTCCGTAGCGCAACGTCTCCACCCCGCGTGCGGCCATCACCTCGATCGGCATGCAGCCGTCGAAATAAGGTGTGTCCGCCTCCCATTGCTTGAATTCGGTCTTCTCGCCGTCGATCAGGCCCTGATGGAAGGCGAGGTATTGCTCCTTCGTCATCGGGCAATTGATGTAATCGCCCTCTTCATTGCTGGCTTCGGTACGCTTGTTCCAGCGCGACTGGATCCAGCACTTGCTCATATCGATGCTGTCGCGATGGACGATCGGCGCGATCGCGTCGAAGAAGGCAAGTCGGTCCTGCCCGGTCGCGCGCACGATGCTGTCGGCCAGCGCTTGTGCGGTCAGCGGCCCGGTCGCTACGATGGCGAGACCGTCTTGGGGCAGCGCATCGACCCGTTCACGCACCACTGTGACGTTCGGATGTTCCTCCAGCGTCCGCTGGACTTCGGCGGAAAAAACATCGCGGTCGACCGCCATCGCCGACCCAGCAGGAACGCGCGCAACTTCGCCGGCGCGCATGATGAGACTGTCGAGCCGGCGCATTTCGTGATGCAGCAGGCCGACTGCGTTCTTGGTATCATCGTCCGAACGGAAACTGTTCGAACAGACGAGTTCGGCCAGCCCGTCGGTCTGGTGGGCAGGCGTCATCTCCCCGCCGCCGCGCATCTCGGACAGACGCACCTTGCAGCCCACCCGGGCGAGCTGCCAGGCGGCCTCGCTGCCGGCCAGGCCGCCGCCGATAATGTGGATATCATGGGTCATCGCGCGGCCCCTAATCCTTGCAAGGCCCCCTCGACAAGGCCTAGCGAGGCTGAATGCCTCATCCCGCTCTTGCCAAACATCGTCCTTGGCTCCTCGCCAGCCTCGTTGCCGGAGTCAGCTATTTCTTCGTGTCCGATGATCCGATCGGCGGGGCCTGGCTTATGCTGTGGAAGGGCGCCGGTGTCGCCTTTCTGGCGATCTACGCGGCGTTTCGGGGCAAGGGCGTCGATGGTCTCCTGATCGCGGCCGTTCTTATGTTCGGCGCAATGGGCGATGTCGCTCTCGAACTCAGCTTCCTTGGCGGAGGCAGCCTGTTCGCCGTGGGGCATGTAATTGCCATCGGCCTCTACCTGCGCAATCGGCGCGAACATGCCAGAGGCAGTCAGGTGATGACGGCCGCCGCGCTTCTTCTCCTGACCCCGGTGATTGCCGGTTTGATTACCTATCCGGTGGATAACTGGCATGTCGCGACAGCCTATTCCGGGGTGGTCGGCGCAATGGCCGCAGCGGCATGGCTGAGCCGATTCCCGCGCTATCGAGTCGGGGCCGGTGCCGTCATGTTCGTGGTCAGCGATTTGCTGATTTTCGCCGGAGAGGCGGGGGCGCTACCGAGATCGGTCACCGAGTGGCTCATCTGGCCCCTTTACTATGGCGGGCAGTTCCTGATCGCCACCGGCGTCGTCCAGACCCTGCGCAAAGACCCGACCGGCACAGGGGCTTAGCCGCTCCAGGCTGCAATCGTGGTCCGGTGCAGTTCGCGACGATATCCCTCATATCCGCCGGTCGCCTTGTGCAGAACCGAGCGATTGTCCCACATGACCAGCATGTCGTGTTCCCATCGGTGGCGATAGACGAACGCGTCGCGCGCCTGCCATTGCGCAAGGTCGGATAGCAGCGCGATCGCTTCGGCCTGATCCATACCTTCTATCCCGACGATATAGCCAAGGGTGGAATAGAGGCACTCCACCCCGGTTTCGGGATGGCGCTGCACCAAGGGATGGAGTTGCGTCGCGCGGGCGCTCTCATCCGGTTCGATCGCCATGGAACGCCCTTCGTCGCGTTCTCCATAGGTGCCTTCAGGCGCGTAGGCCAGCTTGGCACTATGGATGGCGGTCAGGCTGCGCAGGTAGTCCTTGCGCTGGTCGGGCAGGGCAGCGAATGCGGCGGCCTGGTCGGCGAACAGCGTATCGCCGCCCTTGGGCGGAATATCGACCGCCAGAAGGCAGGTTCCGGCGGGCGGATGTTCGAGGAAGCTCCAGTCACTGTGCCAATTCTCGGCGAATAGCGGCGTCTGTTCGTCGGCCTCGCGCAGGATGGCGGCGATGTGCTCGCGCCCTTCAATCGGCTTGAAGAAAGGGTCATCGCCGAAGCCCCCCATTGCAAGCGTGAACGCCTCGAGCGCGTCGTCGCTCATCGACTGTCCGGGGAAGGCCAGCACTTTGTGTTCGAGCAAGAGCGAGCGGATTTCCGCTATCAACCGATCCGTTGGCGGATGCGACAGGTCGAGCCCAGTGACATACGCGCCGCACGCCTTGCCACTGGGCTCGACCGTCAGGCTCATCCGCCCGGTTCCCCGTCGATATTCTTGTCCGAATGCTTGGTGGTGTAGGGCTCGGTCTTGTCGAAGCCGCCACGATCCGCGATCTCATCCGCCACGGCTTCCTCGGCTTCGTTTTCCGGTTCCTCGTTTTCGTCGATCCTCGCCGCTTTGACGATCTGTTCGCCCTTCGCCACATTGAAGATGCGCACGCCCGAAGACCCGCGGCCCGAAATCGAGAAGCCTTCATGGCTCTCGAACCCGCCGTCTATCAGATGGCGGAAATTGAGCGGCAGACGGATCAGTTTGGCCTGGTCGGTCACCAGCATCAACTGCATGCCATGACGGACCGGGAAACTGGCCACGACATGGCCATTCCGGTTTGGATTGCTCGAGGGTTCGCCGATATTGGTCAGGCCCTGGCCACCACGCCCGGTCGTACGATATTCGTAGGCGGAGGAAATCTTGCCATAACCGTTGGCGGTCAGCGTGAGAATGAACTCCTCTGCCTCGGCCATTTCGGTGATCTTATCCCGGTCGAGCGTCGGGGCGTTCTCGTTGTTCTTCCAGTCGGCCGCACGCAGATAGGCATCGCGAACCTCGGTATCGCGTTCGCCTGCGTCGAGCACGGCCATCGAGACGACCTTTTCCCCATCCTTCAGTTTCATGCCGCGCACCCCGATGCCGGTGCGGCTTTTCGTCTCGCGCGCGTCGCTGGCAGCGAAGCGGATCGCCTTGCCCGCATCGGAAGCGAGAAAGATCTCCTGATCCTCGGTCAGCAAACGCACGCCGATAAGGCGGTCGCCGCTGCCCTCGACGAAGCCCATCGCATATTTGCCGTTGCTGGGTACGTTGGTGAAGGCATCCATCGAGTTGCGACGCACCATGCCTTGTTCGGTCGCGAAGACGATATTGAGCTTCGCCCATTCGGCTTCGTTCTCGGGGAGGGGGAGGACGTTGGTGACGCGTTCGTCGTCGCCCAGCGGCAGCAGGTTGACCATGGGGCGGCCCTTGGTCTGTGGGCCTCCTTCGGGCAGTTTCCAGACCTTCAGGCGATAAACGCGGCCTGTATTGGTGAAGAACAGCACCGGGTTGTGCGTCGAGGTAACGAACATCTCGACCACGGCATCTTCATCCTTCGTCGCCATCCCGCTGCGGCCCTTGCCGCCGCGGTTCTGTGCGCGGAAAGCGTCCAGCGGGGTGCGTTTGATGTAACCGCCATGGGTCACCGTCACGACCATTTCCTCGCGCTCGATCAGGTCCTCATCCTCGATCCCGTCCCAGGCCGGTGCGATTTCGGTGATGCGCGGGGTCGCGTAGGTGTTGCGGATTTCAACGAGTTCTTCGCGCATCACGCCGTAGAGCTTTGCGCGATCCGCCAGGATGGAGAGATACTCCTCGATAGCGAAACTGAGTTCCTTGAGCTCATCGCCGATCTCATCCCGACCCAGCGCCGTCAGGCGGTGGAGACGCAGGTCCAGAATGGCCTTCACCTGACGTTCGGACAGCCGATAGGTGCCGCCGGTCTGCTCGTCATTCGGTTCGATCGCTTCGACCAGCGCGATATATTGCGCGATATCGCCGATCGGCCATTCCTTGGCGAGCAGCTTGGCGCGGGCATCGGCGGGGTTGGACGATCCGCGGATCATCGCCACTACCTCGTCGAGGTTCGAGACGGCGACTACTAGGCCGAGCAAGATGTGCGCCCGTTCGCGCGCCTTGTTAAGCTCGAACTTGGTACGCCGAATGATGACTTCCTCGCGGAAGCCGATAAAAGCCTGCACGAAGTCGCGAAGGGTAAGAACCTCCGGTCGACCGCCGCGGATGGCGAGCATATTGGCCGGAAAACTCGCCTGCGCGGGCGTGTAACGCCAAATCTGGTTGAGCACGACTTCGGGCGAGGCATCGCGTTTGAGATCGACGACGACCCGCACACCTTCGCGACTCGATTCGTCGCGAATGTCCGAGACTCCCTCGATCCGCTTCTCCTTGGCCGCTTCGGCGATCTTCTCGACCAAGCCGCTTTTGCCGACCTGGTAGGGGATCGCCGACAGCACGATCGCCTGCCGATTGCCCTTGGTCTCGATCTCATGGCGCGCCCGCATCAGGATCGAACCGCGTCCCGTGGTATACGCTGCGCGCGCGCCCGACTTGCCGAGTATCAGGGGAGCCGTCGGGAAGTCTGGTCCCGGAATGATTTCGAACAGCTCTTCCGAGGTGATGGCCGGGTTTTCGATGAAAGCAAGGCAGCCATCGATCACTTCGCCGAGATTGTGTGGCGGGATATTGGTCGCCATGCCGACCGCGATCCCACCGGCGCCGTTGACCAGCAAATTGGGGAAGCGGGCTGGAAGGACGGTCGGTTCCTTCCGCGATCCGTCGTAATTGTCGGTGAAGTCGACAGTATCCTTGTCGAGATCGTCGAGCAGGGCATTTGCAACACGGGCAAGCCGCGCCTCGGTGTAACGCATGCTGGCGGGCGGATCGGGGTCCATCGAACCGAAGTTCCCTTGGCCATCGACCAGCGGCACGCGCAGCGACCAGTCCTGCGTCATGCGGGCAAGTGCATCGTAAATCGCGGAATCGCCGTGCGGGTGATAATTACCCATCACGTCACCGACGATCTTCGCGCTTTTGCGATAGGGGCGCCCCGCGACGAAACCACCTTCCTGGCTGGCGAAAAGAATGCGGCGGTGGACCGGCTTCAGACCGTCGCGCACGTCGGGCAAAGCGCGGCTGACGATCACGCTCATCGCGTAATCGAGATAGCTCGTCTTCATCTCATCGACGATGTCGATGCGTGCGTAATCATCTCCGCCGGGGGCGGGGGTATCCAGGATGTCGGTTTCGTTGGACAAAACGTGAAATTCCGTATTGCGAACTGCTTATGTTCTGTTGCGCCCAACCTTAGGCCAAAGGGCCAAGCAGCGCCACACAATGCGGGAACCATCATCCGGTTTCGGGTGCTTTTTCCACATATGGGTAAGCTTGTGCCAGCAATGACCATGAACGAGGAACAGAACGCGCATTCAATCCGTATTCAGGCCAGATAAGGTAGAAATATTTGCAATGAGAACGCACAGGCGGCATGTGCCGCTCTGCTCAATGGGATCCATCGACCGTGCGTTCGAACCCCTGTCCACTCTTGGGAGTTTTCACATGATTTTCACTCGTCTCGGCCGCAAGAATAGCGCGGCTTCGACCTTCGCTCTTGCCATCGCGCTTGCGACCGGTGGGGCTTTTGCCGTGACTGCGCTCGAAGCCCCGGCTTTCGCGCAAAAGGAAAAGAAGGAAAAGAAGGCCAAACCGCAATATTCGAAAGGCTTTATCGAAGCGTACAAACCGCTCGAAACGATCGCTGCGGCCGAGCCGGTCGATTATCCGGCGATCAAGGCAGGTATTCCCGGCCTCGTGGCGGCCGTGGAAACCGATGACGATCGGTATGCGGCGGGCAGCTTCATCTATTCCAACGGTGCCAAGAACCAGGATCAGGCAGCATCCCTCCAGGGTATGGAAATGATGCTGAAGAGTGGCAAGGTTCCCGAGGACAAGATTGGCCAGTTCAATTTCGTGGCCGGACAGGTGGCGTATGCCGCCAAGAATTATGCGAAGGCGCGCCCCTATTTCCAGGCTGCGGCCGACGCCGGCTATACCGAAAACGATCCGATGATTTTCGTGGCCGAAAGCTATTTCGCCGAAGACCAGCCGCAACAGGGCCTCACTTATCTTAGCGATCTGATCAATGCGAAAATCGCAGCGGGCGAGACCGTTGACGAGGGCTGGCTGCGGCGCGGGCTTGCGCAGGCCTACAACAATCAGCTCAACTCCGAGGTGAGGAAGTATTCCACCTGGTATGTCACCCAGCACCCCAGCGACGAGAGTTGGCGCGACGCCGTGGCGATCCTGCTCAACACGGGAGGCTATCAGAACCCCGAAATTCTCGACCTGCTTCGGCTTGGTCAGCGTGCCGGCGTGCTGAACGATGCTAAGCTCTATCTCGAATACATGGATGCCGCGGATTATCGCCGCCTTCCGGCGGAAGTCGTTTCGCTCATCGACGAGGGGTACGCGAAGGGTGTTCTCGATAAGACCGATCCCTATGTCGTCGACACACGCCGTCAGGCCGCGGAACGCGCTGTCAAGGACCGTGCCGACCTGGCGGGTCTGAAGGCTGATGCGGACAAGGCTGGCGCCTCGATCGCCACAGTTCTTGCTGCTGGCGATACGCTTCTCGCCCTGAGCGAACCGGCGGACGCCGAGACCTATTATGCGAAGGCGGTGAACATGCCGGGCGCAAACGCGCCGATGGTCCTTACACGCTTGGGTATCGCGCAGTTCGATCAGGGTAAATTGGCCGAGGCGAAGGCGACCTTCGACAAAGTCGAGGGCGCGCGCGAGGCGATCGCGAACCTTTGGGCGATCTACGCTACCCAGCAGGCAAGCGGCGCCGCGATGTAAAGGCGGTGCTCACCCATCACGAAAAAGGGCGCGATCTTCGGTTCGCGCCCTTTTTTCGTCAGCGCAGCCGTTTTACGAAACTCTGGCCGTTGGCACGGCGCTCGACCGAAAAGTTGGGGATAGCCTCGATAAGGTCGGTGAGCCGAGCGAAACCGTAATTGCGCGTGTCGAAACTCGACCGGTTGCCTGCCCGTTGGCCGACTTCCGCCAGCTTCGCGAAACCGTTTTCGTCACGCTTGCTTGCGGCATAGGCATCGAACAACAAGTCGAGCAAGTCCTGGTCGAGAACGTTGGAATCGCTGCTCGGCCCGCTTTTACCATTCTGTTCTTTTTCAGCCCTTATCAGGGCGTTCACGTCGATGAAGCGCGTGCAGGCCTGACGGAAGGCCTCAGGGGTCTTGGCGCCGCCGAAGCCGTAGACGGGGAGGCCATCCTGCCGGATGCGCATGGCGAGTGGCATGAAATCGCTATCCGAACTCATGATCCCGAAGCCGTGGACACGTCCGCGATAAAGCAGGTCCATCGCGTCGATGGTCATCTTCATGTCGGTGGCGTTCTTGCCCTTGGTCATGTCGAACTGCTGCTGCGGTTCTATGCCATAGCGGTGCATCAGGTCGATCCACCCCTTGAGGCTGGTCTTGCGCCAGTTCCCGTAGGCGCGGCGGATGTTGACCTGGCCGAGTTCCGCCAGGACGGTGAGGACCGGATCGATGCCGGCCGGGCTCGCATTGTCGGAATCGATGAGGAGGGCGATGTTGCGCTGTTCGAAGTCTGCCATGGCATCGCTAGATGTCTTGCCCAGGCCCGCCGTTCAAGGACTTATTCCTCGGGCTCGAATTCGCCCGTCTCTTCGTTGCGGACATAGAGCACGCCCTCGGAAATGGCGAAGAACGCACCGCGCAGCTTGAGGTCTCCGCTCGCAACTTTCTCGCGTACGCATGGGAAGGTGCGCAGGTTTTGAAGGCTGACGCCGACCGCCGCCATTTCCATCGCTCGTTCCGCTTCGCGGCTCTCGGTCCCATAGCGTCGGGCAATCGGATCGCGCGCCTCGTCGAGCAAATGAACCCAATTGGCGATGAAGCCGCCTTCCCCAACCGGTTGCCATACAGGTCCTGCGTCAGCGCGGCCCTGCAACCGCCACACATGCCATGGCCCATCACGACGATCTGACGAACCTGAAGAAACTGCACGGCGAACTCGAGCGCGGCCGAAACGCCATGCTGCCCGGGCGACGTTTCGAAGGGGGAACCAGTGCCGCGACATTGCGCACCACGAAGATTTCCCCCGGATCGACATCGAAGATCTGGGCCGGGTCCACCCGGCTGTCGGAACAGCCGATGATCATCAGTTTCGGATGTTGTCCTTCGCTGACCAGAGTGTCGTAGCGCGCTTTCTGGCGTGGATATCCTTGTTTACGGAAGCGCTTGTACCCTTCGAGCAGTTCGGCGAATTCGGGCATCAGAACCGCTCTCCGCGTATGACCTGAATATCCCACATCGTCAGCAAGAGGCCGTGGCTGGTCAGGATCGGCGCGAGATCCTCGGCCAGCGCCATGGCCTTGTCTTGCGGGGCAATGGTGAGCACGAATACCTTGTCGGTCCCCATCACACGTTCCTCGCGCCAACGGCCGTCGCGGCCTTTGCCCGACTGCACCGGCGTAATCGTCCATCCGGTGATTCCGGCGCGATCGATGGCGTCGGTAACGCGGCGTACCAGGGCCACGTCGGTAAGGATTTCGATCCGCTTGCGGGTTACGGTTTCGATCATGGCGCGAGGCCTCCCTGTCCGGCGATCATCGACGCGAAGGCGCTGATCAGGCCGATATTGATCAATACGTTGAAGGGGAAGGTGATGCTGAGCGACATGGTCAGGTAGATACCCGGATCGGCTTCGGGCAGGGCAAGCCGCATGGCTGCCGGGACCGCGATGTAGCTGGCGCTGGCGCAGAGCACGCCAAGCGCGGCGGCCGAACCGACGTCGAGCCCGACGACGGTGCCAAGGATCGTGCCCGCCGCACCGTTTACCAGCGGCAGGAAAATCGCGATCGAGGCGAGGCGCCAAGTAACGGCCCGCGAATCCATCATGCGCCGCGCCGCGATCAATCCCATGTCGAGCAGGAAGATGCACAGCACGCCCTTGAACCCTGCTTCGAAAAAGGGACTGACATCGGCAAATCCGTCGGTCCCACCGATCAGGCCGATGGCGAAAGCTCCCAGCAGCAGCACGACCGAAGAATTGAAGAACACTTCGTGCAGCATCTCGCGCATGCTCTGGCCATTGTCGTCGCCAAAGCCGCGTGCAAGGAGCAGACCGGCAAGGATAGCGGGGCTTTCCATTGTGGCCATCACCGCGACCATGTAGCCGGCGGACGGCTTGCCCTGAAATTCGAGAATCTCGACTGCGGTTACGAAGGTGACGACGCTGATCGAGCCGTAGTGGGCGGCCACGGCACCGGCGTTGATCCGGTCCAGTCGCCCGAAACCGCGGATCAGCCAGAAGGCGAAGACCGGCAGGATGAACCCTGCGGCGATACCCGCGATGAGCGCGACGGCAACCGTCAGGCTGAATCCCGATTCGGAAACCGCGACACCGCCCTTGAGGCCGATTGCCGCCATCAAATAGAGCGACATCCCCTTGGCAATTGCTTCCGGAATGGCGAGATCAGACCGTGCAAAAGCTGCCAGCAGGCCAAGAACGAAGAACAGCACCACCGGAGAGGTGAATGTCTGGAGTGTCGTAGCGTCCATGTCCGTCGCGGTAGCTCTGGCTTCGACGCGCGGCAAGCGGCATTCAGTGCGAGTTCACAGTGCGCGCACCAGTCCTCGACAGGATCGGGGAGAGGATATGAAAAGAAAAATCGCTATTGCTGCGGCCAGCCTCTTGGCGCTGAGTGCGTGCGGTCCAAACTATTTCGTCAAAGGCCACGCCCTCAAACCCGCGCAGCAGGTGGATATTGTCACTGCGCCCGCAGGAGCCCTCGTCAGCAACAATTTCGGCAATTCCTGTCGAACGCCGTGCAAGCTGCCTTTGCTCACCGCCCGCGGAGGAGAACTGCTGATCGAGAAGGACGGCTACTACGCCGAACTGTATTACATCGGCTCGGAAGTTTCCGGAACGAAGGTCGCCCTGCAAGCGAGCGATATAGCGCTCGAGGCCATCGATCCCGAACCAGTGACGATCGGGCTGACGGCAATCGCCCATATGATCAGCGGGAAGGGGGCCATAATGGACCTTGATCGGCGTGAGATACGAAGCGAACTCATTCCCTTGCCCGAGGGCGAGGAGGAAACACTCGCCACATCCGATCCTCTCACGGGAGAGCGCATTCCCATCGATCTATCGGAGCCCGCTTCCTAATACGAATGCCATGGTTGCGGCCCGGACTGCGAGGGCTTAGATGGGCCGCGACATGAACGACCTCTCCTCTCCGCCGAAGCCCGAGGGCGATCGCCCGCAGATGCAGCGCAAGCCCGATTGGATTCGGGTGAAGGCGCCTGTCAGCCAAGGCTATCAGGAAACGCGTAAGCTGATGCGCGACCTGAACCTGCACACCGTGTGCGAGGAAGCGGCATGCCCGAATATCGGCGAGTGCTGGACCAAGAAGCACGCCACGGTGATGATCCTCGGCGATACCTGCACCCGCGCTTGCCGGTTCTGCAATATCAAGACTGGCATGCCGATGCCGGTCGACCCGCTGGAACCGGAACACACTGCCGCCGCAGCCGCCGCGATGGGGCTTGAACATATTGTTATCACCAGCGTCGATCGCGACGATCTCCCGGATCGGGGTGCGGGCCAGTTCGTGAAGGTCATCACCGCGCTGCGCCGCGAGACGCCCGATACGACGATCGAAATCCTCACCCCCGACTTCAAAGGGCGGATGAAGCAGTCGATCGCCGAGATCTGCGAAGCGGGTCCCGACGTCTTCAACCACAATCTCGAGACCGTGCCGCGGCTCTACCCGACCATCCGCCCAGGCGCGCGCTACTATGCCTCGCTGCGCCTGCTCGAAGAGGTCAAGGCGCACAATCCGCTGATCTTCACCAAGTCGGGTATCATGCTGGGCCTCGGCGAGGCCCGGCTCGAAGTGCACCAGGTAATGGACGACATGCGCAGCGCGGATATCGATTTCATCACCATGGGCCAATATCTCCAGCCGACACCCAAACATGCGAAGGTGGAGGAATTCGTCACGCCCAAGCAATTCGCCGCTTATGGCGCGATTGCCCGAGCCAAGGGTTTCCTCCAGGTAGCCTCGAGCCCGCTGACACGCTCGAGCTATCATGCCGGTGACGATTTTGCGCAAATGCGCGCGGCGCGCGAAGCGAAACTCGCCAAACAGGGTGCCTGATGCCCGGTATCCGCGAAAAACGTCGTCTTCCATATAGTCAGGAACAGATGTTCGATCTGGTTGCCGATGTCGGAAACTATGCCAAGTTTCTGCCTTGGGTCGTCGCGACGCGGGTGCGGAGCGACAGCGAAACCGAGATGGTCGCTGACATGCTAATTGGCTTCAAGGCGATCCGGGAGAAGTTCACCTCGCGGGTCCTGAAGCACCGGCCCGATCATATCGAGGTGATCTACGTCGATGGCCCGTTGAAGGATCTCGACAATAACTGGACATTCACCGCCACGGATGATGGGGGGTGCGAAGTCGATTTCTGCGTCGAATTCACTTTCCGTAATGCCGTCTTCGAAGCGCTGGCCGGGCAGTATTTCGACCGCGCGTTTCGCAAGATGGTGCAGGCTTTCGAAGATCGCGCGGACGAACTCTATGGCCGCGAAAACGCGGTGGCCAATCTCTAGGGCAGGAGCAATTCCAGAGCGCATATCGTTGCTTCGCGGCGTATTTCCGCGCGCGAAATGGGTTCGAAGCGCTTGAGTTCGCCTTCTGGTTCGCCTTCCTCACCGCGAACCACACGGGCAAACACCACGGTCCCCACGGGTTTCAGATCGGTGCCTCCGGTAGGGCCCGCGACCCCGCTGATCGCGACCGCGATCTCGGCGTCGCTTCGTTCCAGTGCGCCCTTCGCCATGGCCCAAGCACAGGCGATCGATACGGCACCGAACGTCTCTATGATCTCGAGCGAGACATCGAGGCATTCCCTCTTCGATTCGTTCGAATAGGTCACGAAACCGCGGTCGAGCACGGCGGAAGACCCGGGCACCTCGGTCAGAGCGGCGGCTACCAGACCGCCGGTGCAGCTTTCCGCCACTGTCACCTTGCGGCCTATTGCGCTGTTCGCTTCGATCACGCGCTTCGCGAGCTCTTCGATCTCGGGCGGGAGGAGACCGTCGCTCATTGCGTTTCCGTCTCGCAGATCGCGGGTTCCTTGACGCCGGTAACGTCGAGGATGAAGGTCAGCAGGCCGCCGAGGTTTTCGGGCGGTAACGGCGCGAGCAGTTCCATCGCCCGTTCGATCTTCGAACAGTCCTTCGGTTTGATCTCCTCGCCGATCTTTTGGGCAAGAAACGCGTCGACGAGCGGGCGGAGCGCATCGGCGGGAAGTTCGCCCAAGGCATCGGCCCGTTCATCGGTCCCGTCACTGGCGGCCAGAGCGAGGAACACGCGCAGCGTGCCCGGCCAATGTTCACTCTGCATCGCGCTGTAGGGAGCAACGAAGTCCTCGCCTTGCGTCGCAAAGAAACCGTCTGCGGCAAGATGCGGGGTGCATGACACGCGAAAACCGTCGGCCACGACCGGGATCGCATAAATCCCGGCATCGGTCACATCGTCGGGGGCGAGGCAAGCCTGCGCCAGCGCGGACTGTGCCTGGACGAGCGCGATGGCGGTCATGAATGTCGTGACTATCCTGCTGTTCCGTCTCATGCCCATTCGCCTACTCCCTGATGACCGAAACGATTGCCTGCGCGGCAATGCCTTCGCCGCGTCCGGCGAAGCCGAGCCGTTCGGTCGTGGTGGCCTTTACCGATATCGCTCCGATGTCAATGTCGAGCAGATTGGCGATCCGTTCGCGCATCGCCTCGCGATACGGCCCGATTTTGGGCGCTTCGCAGATAATCGTCAGGTCGATATTGCCGACGCGATAGCCGGAGTCGCCGACCAGCTTACCGGCATGAATGAGGAAGCGATCGCTGCTGGCTCCCTTCCATTGCGGATCGCTCGGCGGAAAGTGGCTGCCGATATCGCCCTTGGCGACGGCGCCGAGCAAGGCATCCACAATGGCATGTAGCGCGACATCGGCATCGCTGTGCCCGGCGAGCCCCTTGTCATGCTCGATGCGAATACCGCCGAGCCACAACTCCTCCCCTTCGGCGAGGCGATGGACATCGAACCCCATTCCGGTACGAATGGCTGGTGCAACCTTCATGAAGTCCTCCGCGAATGTCAGTTTCGCCAGGCGTTCGTCGCCCTGCACATGGGCAACATCGCCCCCTGCCGCGCGCAGCACCTGCGCATCGTCCCCCGCATCGGTTTCGCCATCCCAGGCGCGATGGGCTTCGAGAATATGCCGATATCGGAAGGCCTGCGGTGTCTGAACACGGCGAAGCTGTTCGCGCTGCGCGCTTCCAGCCATCATACCGTCCGTGTCGATCGACAGGCTATCCACGACCGGGAGGACCGGGATAGCACCCTCCGTGTTCTCCAATGCGGACAGCAGACGATCGATGACCTCGACGGGCAGGTGCGGTCTCGCCGCATCGTGAATCAGAATCCGGTCGGCCTCGCCAACTTCCTCGAGCGCGCGGGCGACCGAAAGCTGCCGTGTTTCGCCGCCGACGACCAGCGTAAAACCCGTCAGCCCGGCGAGCGCATGTCGCGCTGCGCGTTCGCCATTGGGGGGAATCGCGATAACCAACGGATCCGCGCCGGCCGAGATCAGCGTTTCAACCGAATGCCGCAATACCGGTTTGCCCTTCCAGATCGCGAATTGCTTGGGCAGCTCTTGCCCCGCGCGCAGACCCTTGCCGGCGGCAACGACGATCGCCGCGAATTGGGGGAGGGGGCCTGTGTCCTGCATATCGATGCTGCGCGCTAGCCGCTTGCCGTTTTGGTCGCAACGCACTATGTGGCTGCCCAATATTTAGGCATTGAATTTCCGATGAGCACACACCCTCTTCCAGCGGCGCCGCCGAAGCCGATCCTTGTCGGAGACGTGTCGATCGATACGCCGGTTGTTCTCGCGCCGATGACGGGGGTTACCGACCTCCCGTTTCGCAAGCTGGTCCGCCGCTATGGTTCAGGCCTCAATGTGACCGAAATGATCGCCAGTGAAGCCGCGATCCGCGAAACGCGCCAAAGCATTCAGAAGGCCGCCTGGGATACGACGGAGGAGCCGGTTTCGATGCAGCTAGTGGGCTGCGATCCCGACAGCATGGCCGAAGCCGCGAAACTTCAGCAGGACAATGGCGCGGCCATTATCGATATCAACTTCGGCTGTCCGGTACGCAAG
Organism: Erythrobacter aureus; assembly: GCF_003355455.1. Classification (NCBI taxonomy): domain Bacteria; kingdom Pseudomonadati; phylum Pseudomonadota; class Alphaproteobacteria; order Sphingomonadales; family Erythrobacteraceae; genus Erythrobacter; species Erythrobacter aureus. The sequence continues at coordinate 2,036,698 of NZ_CP031357.1, read as the reverse complement.
GTGGTCGGCCAACTGGCTGGCTCGGCCCTGATGCGTGAGGTGCCCCTGGCGACCAGGCTCATGGAGGCGACCGTGAAGGCGGTCGACGTTCCGGTGACGGTGAAGATGCGCATGGGCTGGGATCATGCCGATCTCAACGCCCCCGAATTGGCACGCATTGCCGAAGATCTCGGCGTCAGAATGATCACCGTTCACGGTCGCACCCGTAACCAGATGTACAAGGGTAGCGCCGACTGGGCCTTCATCCGCAAGGTGAAGGATGCCGTGTCGATTCCCGTCATTGCGAATGGCGATATCTGCACCATTGCCGATGCCGTTAGGGCGTTGGACCAGTCGGGTGCCGACGGCATCATGATCGGGCGTGGTGCCTACGGCAAACCATGGCTGCTCGGCCAGGTCATGCATTGGTGGCGAACGGGCGAAATTCTCGAGAGCCCCGGTTTCGACGAGCAGTATGCCGTACTTGTAGAACACTACAAGATGATGCTCGACCATTACGGCGAAGGTGTCGGCACCAAGATCGCGCGCAAGCACCTTGGCTGGTACACAAAGGGTTTGCACGGTTCGGCGGAATTCAGAAATTTCGTCAATTTCATCGACGATCCTGCCACTGTCCTCGACGAGATCGAGCGCTTTTACGAACCTTTCACGCATCGCCGCGCCGCGTGACCACAAGCACGGGCGTACCCGACGCGCGTGCCCAGATCGCCGCGCTGATCTTCGCCGTATTGCTGCTCGACGAGGATGATCTCATCGTGGAGGCCAACCACGCAGCGGAGGAGATGTTCGGTCGCAGCGCACGCAAGCTGTGCGAGAAGCGTTTCTGGGATGTGATCGGCATTTCCGACCAGCGGTTGAGCGAGACGCTGCGCAGTGCGGAGGCGCGGATCGTCGCGCGGGGCGTGACCATCGCGACGGCGCAAGGAGAGCGGCGGGTAAATATCAGCAGTTCGCCGTTGCATGGCGCTGCCGGATGGCGTGTGCTGACACTGTCCGACGCCGGTCAACCCGAGATCGATGACGACGAGAACGAACGGGTAGAGCTGCGAGCTCCGGCCGTATTGGCTCACGAAATCAAGAATCCACTCTCCGCCATTCGCGGGGCGAGCCAGTTGCTCGCGCGGCGGGTTGCGGGAAAGGACAAACCGCTGGCGCGAATGATATCCGCCGAAGTCGACCGAATTGCCCAATTGATCGATCGGATGCAGCAACTCGGGGCAAAGCCGGTCGAGATCACAGGCCCGTGCAATCTGCACGAGGCCATCCGCAATGCGATGGGTACCGTGCGGGCGGGCCGTGCCGAGCCTTGCGAACTGGTGGAAGAGTTCGACCCATCGCTCCCTCCGGTAGCGGCAGATCAGGGCGCGCTCGAGCAGGTCCTCATAAATCTGATGGCGAATGCGTGCGATGCCAGCGCGGGCATCGACGATGCCCGGGTGAAGGTTCGCACGCGCTTCGCCAGCGGTCTGGTTTTCAATACCATCCGGTTTGGCAAGGTCACGCGCCTGCCGATCGAAATCACCGTGATCGATAGCGGCCCGGGCATCGATCCAGCGCTTCACGAACATGTGTTCGAGCCCTTCGTGTCGAGCAAACCTCAGGGGCAGGGCCTCGGTCTGGCTCTCGTACGCAAGTTGTTGCGCGACATGGGAGGACGCATATCGCACGAGCGCGACGAGCGCGCTGGAGAAACCCACTTTCGGATCAATCTGCCAGTAGCGGCAGGGTAGGACATTTCATGGCGCACGCGGTTCTGCTGGTCGAAGACGATAAGAGCATAGCGACGGTCATCACCGTGGCGCTGCGCGACGATGGCTTCGACGTGACGAGGTGCGAGAGTATTGCCCAGCGCGATGTCCTTTTGGCCGAGCGCCGTTTCGACGTCATGCTGACCGATGTGGTTCTGGAGGATGGCGATGGTCTGGCGTCGATCGAGGCCGTGCGCGCGCAGGCCCCCGATATGCCGGTGATCGTCCTCTCGGCGCAGAACACGCTGGATACCGCAGTCAGGGCGAGCGACAGCGATGCGTTCGAGTATTTTCCCAAACCTTTCGATCTTGATGAGCTCACCCAGGCCGTGACGCAGGCGGTTGCGAGCCGACCCGCGTCCCAAGATCAAGCTGCGGACGATGATGACGCCTTGCCGCTGATCGGGCGCAGCCCTGCCATGCAAGGCGTGTTCCGGATGATCACCCGCGTCTTGCGCAACGATCTTACCGTGCTGATCACGGGGGAAAGCGGCACGGGGAAAGAGCTGGTGGCAGAGGCCATCCATGAGCTGGGTTCACGCAAGACCGGCCCGTTTGTCGCGGTCAATATGGCGGCCATCCCGCACGATCTTCTCGAAAGCGAACTTTTCGGGCACGAGCGCGGCGCTTTCACGGGGGCCGTGGGCCAACAAATCGGCAAGTTCGAACAGGCGAATGGCGGCACGCTGTTCCTCGATGAAATCGGAGACATGCCTGCCGAGGCACAGACCCGACTCTTGCGCGCTCTCCAGTCGGGAAAGATCCGCCGTGTGGGCGGTCGGCAGGAAATCGGCGTCGACGTGCGCATCGTCGCCGCCACGAACCGGGATCTGACTCCGATGATTTCCGACGGGCGCTTCCGCGAGGATCTCTATTATCGCCTCAATGTCGTCCCGATCCATCTTCCCCCGCTGCGCGAGCGGCGAGAGGACATCGGCGCTCTGGTGCGGCATTTTCTGGGGCAGGCCGCTGCGGAGGGATTACCTGCACGACAAGCACTGTCCAGCGGCGTGGAGGCGCTCGAACAGCGCGATTGGCGTGGCAATGTGCGCGAATTGCGTAACGCGGTATTCCGTCTCGCGCTCATGGCGCGCGACGACGTGATCGATCGCTCGGCCGTCGAAGATGTTCTGCCCCAGTCGGCTCTCGATCCGAACACCGGGGAGAAGTGTGGGTTCGAGGCGGCCGTAGAGGATTGGGTAGAGGACGTGCGTCCCCCCGACGGGACGCTCTACCATGCCGCCCTCGCGGCTTTCGAAACCCCGCTGTTCGAACTCGCTCTCGCGCGGACAGGCGGCAATCAGCTGCGCGCGGCCCGGTTGCTGGGGATCAATCGCAACACCTTGCGCAAACGGCTGTCCGAGCTTGGAATCGCGCCGGAGGATTTCGGCCCAAGGCGCTGAGGGAAGGGCGCTCGACCGCTACACCCCTCCTTTTGTCGTATTTATACTTGCAAACGTGCAACAGTGGCGTTGTATGCGCGCCACGATGGCCACCAGCTTTGCAGATACGAGACGACAGACCCCGCGCTGGTGGCGAAGGTTCATCGTGGCCTCGCGACGTCAGAATTTCATCGCCTATGTCGAAGTCGTAGCAGCGATTGCCTTCCTCGTCATGGTGGCGAGCACTTGGGCGACCTTCACCAATGCCCCTCCGAATGGCGCATTGCTGCCATCCCGACAAGTGGCAGGGCTGCTGATCGGAACGCTCATTCCCGCAATGGCCTTGCTGGTTCTGGCCGGACGCAGGATCGCGCTGCGGCGCGCTGCGGGGAGCACGGCACGCTTGCACGTCCGTCTCGTATTCTTCTTCTCCATGATCGCGGCAGTCCCCACGCTGTTGGTGGCGGGGTTCGCGGCGTTTCTGTTTCAGTCGGGGGTCGATTTCTGGTTCTCCGATGATTCCCGTGGACTGATGGAAAATGCCAACCAGCTCGCGGAAGGATATTACGAAGAGAACCAACTCGATCTTGCGAACGAGACAATCTCCATGGCGATGGATATGCGCGCAATCCTCGGCAGGGTCGAAGTAACCGATCCCAATTTCGCGCTCGTTTATCAGTACCAGGCCGAGCCGCGCGATGTCATCGAAAGCGCGATTTTGCAGGCGATGCCGGATACGACGATGCGCACGGCTGTCGTGTACGGCCTCAACGAGGATAGCGACCCGCGCGCCTTTGCCCAGGATTCGCTGAAAGTCCTTTCCGGCGGCGAGCAGGTGGCCGTGCGGGGGAGCCCCGAACGTATCGAAGCGGTAGCCCCCATCGACCGCGATGCGGGAATCTATCTCTACACCGCTCGCAATGCCGAAGCGGGGACCTTCCGCAGTTGGCAATCCGCGCGTTCGATTTCCACCGCTTACGACGAACTGACCAAGCGCGCCCGCGCATTGCAATTACGGTTCAATCTCGCGCTGTTTTTCGTATCCTTGGCATTGGTCGGCCTGGCCGTGTGGTTCGCGTTGCGGTTCGCCGATCGCCAGGTCGAACCCTTGACCGATCTCGTCGCGGCGGCGCGCAAGGTCGGTGCGGGGAATTTTTCCTTGCGGGTCGAAGGGCGGACCGGCGCGGACGAGATCGGCCTGCTCAATCGCGCTTTCAACCGAATGACAGCGCAACTGGAAAAGCAGACCGATGCTTTGCTCTCGGCCAATACCGAGCTCGAGGAGCGCCGTAGCTTTATCGAGGCTGTTCTGGAATCCGTCAGTGCCGGCATCATATCGGTGGACGAGGATCTCAATGTCCTGCTGATGAACGGTCCAGCGCAGGCCATGCTCGGCAGGTCCGCGAGGGGGAATGGTCCGGATGCGACGCTCGACCAATTGGCACCGCAGATCGCATCGATGGTGCGCGGAGGGCTTTCGCAAGGTGTCGTATCGCATAGTCGCGAGGGCGAACTCCTGACGCTTGCCGTCAAGATCGGGCGTGAAAGCGACGGCCACGTTATCACTTTCGAGGATATCACGCGCCAATTGCTGGACCAGCGGCAGGCCGCCTGGTCGGATGTCGCACGCAGGATCGCGCATGAAATCAAGAATCCCCTGACTCCGATCCAATTGGCTACCGAGCGTCTCAAACGGCGCTATCGCAAGCAGATCGAAAGCGATGGCGAATTGTTCGATGAGCTGACCAGCACGATCGTTCGGCAGGTGGGTGACTTGCGCAAAATGGTGGATGAGTTCTCCAGTTTTGCGCGCCTTCCCAAACCGAGCTTCCGACCTGAGGACGCGATCGATCTCATTCGCCAGTCGCTGTTCCTCCAAGAGGTCGCGCATCCCGCCGTTGATTACCGCTTGCAGGCGCCCCACGGCCCCCAACGTATTCAGTGTGACAGGCATCAACTAGGCCAGGCGCTTACAAATACACTCAAAAATGCTTACGAAGCCATTGAAGTAAAATTGCAATCTGCCGATGTGGATTACCGCGGCAAAATTCTGGTGGAGGTCCAGGCGGACGACGAAGCCGTGACCGTTTCCGTGCAGGACAATGGTATCGGGTTGCCGCAGGACCGGGTGAACATCCTCGAGCCTTACGTGACGACACGCGAAAAGGGCACTGGCCTGGGCCTCGCGATTGTGAACAAGATCGTCGAGGAGCATGGCGGGGAAATGACATTCACCTCGGTCGAATCCGGGGGCACGCGCGTGATCATGCGATTTGCGCGCGATCCGCTCGCCGAAACGGGCGATGCGCAGAAGAATAATCAAAGAGAAGGATAGGGACGCATCATGGCGCTGGATATTCTGATCGTCGATGACGAACGCGACATCCGCGAACTGGTGGCGGGAGTGTTGAGCGACGAAGGCTATGAATGCCGCACTGCCGGCGACAGTACGGCCGCTCTCGAAGCGGTCGATGAGAAGCGGCCGAGCCTGGTTCTGCTCGATGTGTGGCTTCACGGTAGTCCAATGGACGGGCTTGAGGTGCTCGATGCCATAAAAGTGCGCGAACCGGATCTGCCGGTGATCATCTTCTCCGGCCACGGCAACATCGACACCGCCGTTAGCGCGGTGAGCCGCGGTGCAGTCGATTTCATCGAAAAGCCATTCGAGGCCGAGCGCCTGCTCCACCTTGTCGAAAGGGCAACGGAGACCGAGCGCCTGCGCCGCGAAAACACGCGATTGCGGGAAAACCTTGCCCAGGGTGATGAATTCACCGGTAACTCGGCTGTAATCAACGCAGTGAGGGCAACTCTCAAGAGGGTCGCAAGTACGGGAAGCCGGGTTCTCGTCACAGGCCCTGCCGGAGCGGGAAAAGAGGTCGCCGCTCGGTTGCTGCACAGTTGGAGCCCACGTGCGGACAAGGCATTCGTCATCGTCAATTCGGCTCGCATCACTCCCGAACGTTTCGAAGAAGAACTGTTCGGCGAGGAATCCGACGGCAAGCTGGTTCGGCCGGGTCTGCTGGAGACGGCGGATGGGGGCACGCTTTATCTCGACGAGGTTGCCGACATGCCACTGTCGACACAGGCGCGCATATTGCGGGTTCTGACTGAACAGAGTTTCGTCAGGGTCGGCGGGACGCGGCAGATTGGGGTCGACGTGCGCGTTGTTTCCTCTACCTCGCGCGATCTGGCGAAGGAAATGGAAGAGCAGCGGTTTCGCGAGGATCTGTTCTATCGCCTGAACGTGGTTCCCGTGGAGGTTCCCTCGCTCGCCGAAAGGCGCGACGACATTCCCGCACTGGCCGACAGCTTCTTTACTCGCTACGCGACCGAACAGGGCCTGCGTCCTCCAACGGTCAGCGAAGAGGCTCTGGCCGCTCTACAGGCCTATGACTGGCCCGGAAATGTCCGCCAGCTTCGCAACGTGGTGGAACGGACCATCATATTGACGCCGCGCGAAGATTTGGAGCAGATCGAAGCGGATATGTTGCCCGAGGAGGTCATGGGCGGAAAGGCGGGCGGCAATGGCGGTGTAGGAGCGATGATGGGCGCGCCCTTGCGGGAAGCCCGGGAGAATTTCGAACGCGAGTACCTGACCGTTCAAATCCGCAGATTCTCCGGGAACATTTCCAAGACGGCGAACTTTATCGGCATGGAACGATCGGCATTGCACCGCAAACTGAAATTGCTCGGGATGGTCGAACGCAAGGGGCAAGAGCGCAAGAATTAGGCAGGAGCGAAAAGGGATACGTTCTCTGACAAAATCAGGAATTCGTTGCGCGAATAGGCATTCTCTTCCACAATGATTGTGTCTGGAAGGAGATCCAAACAAACTCGGGCGTGGTGGGCGCCCAGATTGCGGCCTTTATTAGGTCTGCCAAGAAACGGGAAAAAGACATGTCCGGTGATCGAACGCTATCGGCACGACCGCGTCCAAAACAGCCCGAATCCGGGCAGGGTAATCGCCCTGCGAATTTGCAGGATGCATTTCTGAATCTGCTGCGCAAGAACAAGGCGCCGGTGACGATGTTTCTCGTCAAGGGCGTCAAGCTTCAGGGCATCGTAACCTGGTTCGACAATTTCTCGATCCTGCTGCGCCGTGACGGGCAATCACAGCTCGTCTACAAGCATGCGATCAGCACTATCATGCCGGCACAGCCGGTCGATACCAGCCAGTTTGCGAGCCAGGGCTCCGGCGCCAAACAGCGCCTGCTGCAGGACGTTTTCCTGAGCCGCGTACGGCAGGCGGAAGCGCAGGTTACCATGTTCCTGGTCAACGGCGTGATGCTGCAGGGCAAAATCGCCGCCTACGACCTGTTCTGTATGCTGCTCGAGCGGGACGGATATGTTCAGCTCGCATACAAGCACGCCGTGTCCACGATCCAGCCCGCAACCCCGGTCGATTTGACCGAAGATTGGGAAGAGGGCGAAAGCTGAGTTTCGATGACGACCTGATGGGCGAGGTGTCGCGCGGTGCGCGGGCACTTGTCGTGTGCCCGGATATACGAGGCATGGCTTATGACCTCGATGCACAATCGCGTCTTGCCGAAGCGGAGGGATTGGCGTTGGCGATCGGTATCGTCATCGCCGAAAGCTTCGTTCTGCCGGTTCGCGAGGTGCGTCCGAACCTGTTGTTCGGGGCGGGGCAGGTCGAGAACATCCGTATCGCCTGCGAGCAGAACGAGGCCGAGCTGGTCGTGGTGGATGGTGCTCTCAGCCCGATTCAGCAGCGCAATCTTGAAGAAAAGCTCGCGCGCAAGGTCATTGATCGCACCGGGCTGATCCTCGAAATCTTCGGCGAACGCGCCGCAACCGCGGAAGGACGGCTGCAGGTAGAGCTGGCCCATCTCGATTACCAGCAAAGCCGCCTGGTCCGTAGCTGGACCCACCTCGAGCGGCAGCGGGGCGGCTTCGGGTTTCTTGGCGGACCCGGCGAAACGCAGATTGAAGCCGACCGGCGCATGATCCGCCAGCGCATGGGTCGTTTGCGCAAGGAGCTGGAGCAGGTCCGCAAGACCCGTGGCCTCCATCGCGAACGACGCGAACGCGCGCCTTGGCCGGTTGTCGCTCTGGTCGGCTATACAAATGCCGGCAAGTCGACGCTGTTCAACCGCCTTACCGGGGCGGCAGTCATGGCCGAGGATTTGCTTTTCGCCACTCTCGATCCGACGATGCGTGCGATTGCGCTGCCCGGGGTTGAGAAAGCGATCTTGTCCGATACGGTGGGCTTTATTTCGGATCTTCCCACCCAACTGGTTGCAGCCTTTCGAGCAACTCTGGAAGAAGTGACTTCGGCCGATGTCATCTGCCATGTGCGCGACATTTCGAATGCATCGACTACCGCTCAGAAGGCGCAGGTTCTCCAGGTCCTCCGCGACCTGGGCGTGCTCGACGGAGAAGGGGAGGGTTCCTCGATTCCGATCCTGGAAGTCTGGAACAAGTGGGATCAACTGTCCCCCGCGGATGCCGAGGATTTGGCGGCGCAGGTGGAAGCCGACGAGGGGATAGTCGCCACCTCTGCCATCACAGGGGAGGGCGTCGATGTCCTGCTCGAACGGCTTGGCGAAATGTTGACGCGCAATGCTGCCCTGCGCACGTTCGAGGTCGCGGCGAGCGATGGCCGCAGAATTGCATGGCTACATGCCCATGGCGAGGTGATCGAGAATGTCGCGGACGAAAGTGACGGGGCAATTCGGCTGATCACAGTTAGGCTCAATCCGAAAGAGCTTGGGCAGTATGAGGCGCTGGCTTAACCGACCTCTCGTTTCGCACGCTGCCAGTATGTCTCTTGCGAGATAAGATCGAGTTTCGCGAAATCCTCGTTCTCCGCTTCGGATAGCCGCTCCATCTCCCTGAATCGTCTTTCGAACTTGGCGTTCGAAGCGCGTAGAGCCTGTTCTGGGTCAACGCCGTAGCGGCGGATGATATTCACGACCACGAAGAGCACGTCGCCAGCCTCCATCACCCGTTCCTCGTCTGTCGGGGCGGCGGCGAGTTCGGCCAGTTCCTCCTGCAACTTTTCGATCGGGCCTTCCAGGTCCTGCCATTCGAAACCAACCCTGGCCGCGCGCTTCTGCAGTTTGTGCGAGCGCAGAAGAGCCGGAAGAGCCTGGGCAACGCCGTCCATCGCGCTCGTCGCACCCGAGGCCGAACGCTCTGCAGCTTTGATATCCTCCCAGCGCTCGTCTTCCATGACTCCGCCTTCGTCGCCGAAGATGTGCGGATGCCTGGCCATCATCTTATCGGAAATCTCGCGTGCGACGTCTTCATAGGAGAAGTCGCCGGCTTCTTCCGCCATACGCGCGTGAAAGACGACCTGAAACAGCAGATCGCCAAGTTCCCCTCGCAGATCCTTCATATCCGCGCGTTCGATAGCGTCCGCTACTTCGTAGGCTTCTTCGATCGTATAAGGTGCGATGGTGGCGAAATTCTGAGCCGTATCCCATTCGCATCCCGTCTGCGGGTCGCGAAGGCGGGCCATGATCGCGAGTAGTCTGTCAGTTTGATGGGACATGGCGTTGCTCTAACCAGAGCGGCGCGGGACCGGAAGGGCTGCAAGCCATAGCTGTCCACCACGACAATCAGCTTGATAATATATATTATGTTAAATGCGGTCATGCATTTAGCGAACCATGTCGATAAACAGGATGACAATGGCGAAGATTCCAGCCCATGCCCCTGCCATGAAAAATCCCCTTCGCAAGCCGACCTGATGCGAACGGAAGCCCGACGCGACAAGGATCAGGAACCCAAGCAAGGAAACCAGCGAAACGATTTGATATTCGTTCACGCGGCCATCTCCAATCCATCGTAACCCACGGTGACATTCGCCGGAACTTCGGAACATAGGCTCCGGTAGTCCATGCTCTTGTCCATATGCGTGAGCACGGTTTTGCGCACCTTGGCCTTGCGCGCCAGCTCGAGAGCCATATCGAGATTGGCGTGCGTTGGATGCGGCCGCCTGCGCAGGCAATCGACCACCAGAATATCGGCGCGTTGAAAGCACCGGACCATTGCCGGTGTGATCTCGCTGAAATCGGTGGCGTATACGATCGACTTACCATCGGCCTCGAAGCGAAAGCCGGTGCTTGTCACCGGACCATGCGGCATCTCTACATGGTCGAAGGAAAAGCCCGCAATCAGTTGTTTTTGCGTGATTTCCCGAAGATCGATTAGGGTAGGATAACCGAACTGACCTTCGAAGACATAATCGAAACGCCGCCGCAACCGTTCGCAGGTCACCTTGCTCGCAAAGCCCGGTAACGGATTGCTGCGATCATACCGCATGACCCGTAGGTCATCGATACCGTGGCAATGGTCGGCATGGTCATGCGTCCAGAAGACCGCATCGACCTTCGCAACTCCGTTGGCCAGAAGCTGCGCCCGCAAGTCCGTCGAGGTATCGACGAGGAGCTTTCGGCCCGCATCGTTTTCGACGATAATCGATACACGCATACGCCGGTTGCGCGGCTCGTGCGGGTCGCATTCGCCCCAGTCGTTGCCGATCCTCGGCACACCTGTAGACGTGCCGGAGCCGAGCATCAGCAGTTTCACGCGACCGCCTTGCTGAACAGTGTGTAGAAATTGCGCGTGGTATACTCTGCCAAATCTTCGAGGCTTTCGGAGCGCAAATCCGCGAGGAATTGGGCAGTGTCGCGCACGAAACCGGGTTCGCAGGTCTTACCGCGATGGGGGACCGGCGCGAGGAAAGGGCTATCCGTTTCGACCAATAGCCGATCCTGAGGAATGGCTTTGGCGAAAGCCTGCAAGTCCTTGGCATTCTTAAAGGTAACGATACCCGAAATCGAAATGGACAGTCCAAGCTCCAGCACGCGCTCGCCGAATTGGGCCGAAGCGGTGAAGCAATGGATCAGTGCCGGGAAGCGCCCCTTCCCCAATTCATCTTCGAGTATCTCGAGCGTGTCGTCTTCGGCATCGCGCGTGTGAATGATCACCGGGAGCTGAAGCTCGCGCGCTACGTCGATGTGCATTCGAAAGAGCTTCTGCTGCGCGGCGCGATCTGAATGATCGTAATAGTAGTCGAGCCCGGTTTCGCCGATCCCGATCACCGTTTTTTCCCGACAGGCTTCCAGCAGTTCGTTACGGGTTAGGTCGAGATGCTGATCCGCGTTGTGCGGATGAATTCCGACGCTGGCGAAAATGTCGGCATCGGCCTGGGCCGTACCGATCACCTGCCCCCATTCCGAACGCTTCGTCGAGATGTTGAGGAAGGCCTGCACCCCTGCCCCGCGGGCACGGTCCAGTACCTCGCCCTGCTCCTCGACGAGGCCTTCGTATTCGAGGTGGCAATGGCTATCGACCAGCATCAGGCGGGCTCTTCTTCCGGCAGTTCGAGGCGCGGAAAGACCGGTGTGGGCTTGCCGATCGAGTGCCCGGCACCAGCGAGCGCGCGGAACCAACCATCGTCCGCGAGATCGGCGTAAGCCCGCTTCTCCGCCGGAACGCCAAGCTGGTCGAGCACCGCAGCGGCCTTCTCCGGCACTACGGGCTGAATAGCGATGGCAAGATCCCTGATCGCCATGAAAAGCGTCTGAAGCACGGCCTTCATCCGCTCCGGATCGGTTTTCTTGAGGGCCCAAGGCGCCTGTTCGTCGACATAGGCATTGCAGGCGTAGACCGCCTTGAGCCAGGCTTCGATCCCGATGGAAAACGCGAGTTGCTCGAATTCGCGCGGCAGGATGTCGGCGCAGACCTCGCGGACCTTGGCAAGCAAAACCTTGTCGTCGTCCGACGGCTCGAAAACTTCCAATACGCCATCCATATTCTTGGCGATCATCGATAGCGTGCGCTGCGCGAGGTTGCCAAAGCTATTAGCCAACTCTGCATTTACTTTATTTACAAGTGCTTCTGCCGAATAGCTACCATCCTGTCCGAAGGTCACCTCGGCCAGTAGGAAATAGCGCAGCGCATCAACCCCGAACTTTTCCGCCAGCTCCATCGGGTCGGTGACATTGCCCAGCGATTTCGATTCCTTGACGCCGCGATTGAGCAGGAAGCCATGACCGAAAACCTTTTTGGGCAGCGGTAGATCGGCGCTCATCAGGAAGGCGGGCCAGTAAATCGTGTGGAAGCGAACGATGTCTTTGCCGATCAGATGCAGATCGGCCGGCCAGAACTTTTCCCACAATTCGCCGCCGTCGGGATAGCCGACGCCGGTGATGTAATTGGTCAGCGCATCGACCCAGACATACATGACGTGACCGTCGCTGTTCGGGACCTTGACACCCCAGTCGAAACTCGTCCGGCTAACCGACAGATCCTGCAAACCGCGTTCGACAAACGCGACCATTTCGTTGCGTCGGCTTGCCGGTTCGAGAAAACCGGGCGTTTTGAGCAATTCGAGCAGCGGTTCGGCATATCGCGACAGTCGGAAGAACCACGTCTCTTCCTCGGTCCACTCGACCGGCGTGCCTTGCGGTGAGAGCTTTTCGCCCCCCTCCCCTTCGACAAGCTCTTTCTCGTCGTAATAAGCCTCGTCGCGGACCGAGTACCACCCCTCATAGCGATCGAGATAGAGATCTCCCTTTGCCTCCATCGCTTGCCAGATCGCCTGACTGGCACGATGGTGATCGGCATCGGTCGTGCGGATGAAACGATCGTAGGAGATATTCAAGACATCGAACAGCTCCCTGAAATAGCCCGACATTTCATCCGCGAGCTCACGCGGCGTCTTGCCCATGTCGCGCGCTTTCTGGGCCATTTTCAACCCATGCTCGTCGGTGCCGGTCTGAAAACGGACCTCGCGCCCGCGAAGGCGCTGGAAGCGGGCGATTACATCGGCCGCGATCGTTTCATAGGCATGGCCGATATGCGGCCTGCCATTGGGATAGTGGATCGCGGTGGTAAGGTAATAAGGTTCAGCCATCGGCCCGCTCGCTAGCCGCAGCGGCCTTCGCGAGCAAGGTGCCGATTTCCATCGCCAGAAGCCCGGCGTCGAAATTGTAGGTCGGCTGCTCGCCGCTCAGGCGTACCAGCTCGCTATGCGCGTCGATTATCCTGTGCGGATTGTCCAGCGAAGCCTCGAGACGCTGCGCCACCACCGATCGCGCAAGTTCCAGGACGGCGCGGATGCGTTCGCGGTCCGGACGGGCGCCGATCAACCCGGCCAGCGTGCCCCGGAGGTGAAAATCGGGATCTCCCCGGTCGAGGATGTTCCCCATGGCCTGCGCGACCTTGCCCAGTTCCATGTCGACGAATTGCCGAGCGGCCCCCGGAGACCCCGCAGCCGCCGCAATGGCTGCCGCCCGGGTTGCGTCATCCGCATCCGGCGCCAGATCGCGTAATAGAAGGTCCATTTGCGCTTCGGATACGGTCGGGAAGCGCAATACACGGCAGCGCGAGCGGATAGTGGGCAATAGCCGGGCCGGGCTGTGGGAAACCAGGAGGAAATATGTCCCCACTGGTGGTTCCTCCAGACTTTTGAGCAAAGCATTGGCGGCGTTGCGCTCGAGATCGTCGGCCGGGTCGACGATGATGGCACGCCTGTCGCCCATTGTCGGCCGCGTACTCAGCCTGCTTTGCATGGCTCGGATCTGTGCGATGCGGATGCTTCGGGCCAATTCGTAAGGTTTACCATCGGCGCGCTTGCGCTCTTCCTTGTCGTCCTTGGGAGCATATGTGAGCACATGGATGTCCGGGTGGTGCTGGGCCTCGGTTTGATCCGCTCCGACGAGTTCGCGCGCGGCCGCCAGGGCAAAGCTGCCCTTACCGACGCCGCGGCGCCCCGCCAGCAACCAGGCATGGTGCATCCTTTCCCCTGCCAGCGCCTCGTGCCACTCGCGCCAGGCGGTTTCATGGCCAAGCAGCATCAGGGGGTTCCCAAAAAGCGTGACAGCGCATCGAGGACCTTTTCGTGCACCTCCTCGACGGACCCCCTGCCATCGACGATAGCGAATCGATCCGGCTCGGCCCGCGCGAATTCCAGAAAGGCAGCGTTTACGGATGCGTGATACTCGGCTGCTCTCCCGCCGATCGCATCGCTTTCCTCTCCGTCGCGATTGACGAGACGCGCGGCGACATCGCCAATGGGCGCGTCGATGACGACTGTGACATCCGGCACCAATCCGCCGCTGCCTATCTCGTGCAAAGTCCTCACACGATCATCGCCCATCCCGCCCGCTCGGCCCTGATAGGCGCGACTGGAATCGAGGAAGCGGTCGCAGATCACCCAGTCGCCGGCCTCGATCGCGGGGCGAATTTTGCGGGCAACGTGATCGGCCCGCGCGGCAGCGAAAAGCAGCGCCTCCGCTCCGAGAGTCCAGCCCTCCCCGGGTGGCGAAAGGAGCAGCTCTCTGATCGCTTCCGCACCGGGTGTTCCGCCCGGCTCGCGCGTCAATTCAACCGAACGGCCTTCTCCACGCAGAAATTCGGCCAACAAGCGAGCCTGGGTCGACTTGCCCATGCCTTCGCCACCCTCGAATGCGATGAAACGGCCCGGCATCAGGTAAGCCAGCTCCTGAAGGCATTGAATACCCTTTGAATCACCGTCGCCTCGAGAACCTCCTCTCGGGCTACAAGCGGGACGCGGTAACTCGGCATGCCCGTCACGGTGACGAGAAGTTCGGCAACATGTTCGCCCTTGGCGATCGGCGCGCGCAACGGCCCTTCATAGCGGACCGAGAGTGAAATTTGCGGCTCTCTGCCCTTCGGTACGGATACCCGTATGCCTCGCGGCGTCGTCAAGCCGACCTCGGATGCGCCTCCACCTTGCACACGGGCGCTTGCCACCCGTTCGTCAGGATCGATAAGCGTCCGACTGTCGAACGCCTCAAAACCCCATTCAACAAGGGAACGGGAGGCATACGCCCGGACACGCCCGCCTGGACTGCCGGCAACGACCATGATCAGGCGCCTCCCGTCGCGTTGTGCCGAGCCCAGGAAACCGAACCCGGCCTGATTGGTGAAACCGGTCTTGATACCGTCCGCACCTCTTACCACGCCCGAAATCGGATCGTGGTTGCTTTGCGTAATACCGTTATATTCGAATTCCCTGGCACCAACGAAATGGCGATATTTCGAAGGATGGCGGGTCACCATTGCCTGCGCCAGCGTTCCCAGATCGCGGGCGGTGACAAAGGTCCTGCCTTCATCCATCCACCCGTTGGGATTGCCGAACCGGCTGTCTGCCATGCCTATCTCGCGGGCCTTGGCGTTCATCGCGGCGACCCAATCTTCCACCGATCCGGCGGCTCCTTCCGCCAGAACGACGGCGCCATCATTGGCCGAAACGGTAGTGACCCCATGCAGCAGATCGTCGACCGTAACGCGCGCGTCCGCCGACAGGAACATGGTGGATCCCTTGCGGCTCCATTGGCGGAACGTTTCAGGTCTGATTCCAAAAACCTGCTGGGGGAAAAGCCGCCCCTCCTCCATCCACTCGAATGCCAGGAAAGTGGTCATCACCTTGGTGATCGATGCCGGCATGAAGCGACGGTCGATATCCCGTTCGAAGAGGACTTGTCCGCTCGACGAGTCGAGGAGGTAAGCGATCGGCGCGTCTTCCACGCTGGGTATGGCGGGACCAGGGTTATCCCTCGCTCCCAGTGGTGCGGCGACCAAAACCGTTGCCAGAACGGCGAGCGAAGTCAGACGATAACTCAAATGGGCTCCCTCTCGCCGAGGCAAGCGCCACGGCCGTGTCAGTCGAGTAAACGAATTTCGGCGTCGCTATAGCCCCGCTCTCGCAGCATGGCGAGCGCCTGCGCTGCCTGTCCACGGGTTGCGAATGGCCCGACACGGACGAGAGTTAGATTGCCGCTCGTTTCGAGATAGCCCTGAACCCGCCTGGCCAGGCTATCGGCATTGGATCGCACTGAAAAGGCACCCAGTTGCACCGCGAATTTCCCATCTTCGGACGTCTCCACCATGACCGGCGCGGGTGTGGGGCCACCCTCAACCGCCATGGGCAATTGTGGGCGCAGCGCGTCGTTTCGCGGGGCGGGTTGGGCCTCGTCACTAGCGTCGGTTTCTTGCGTGGGCGATGGCATGACAGCCTCCTCATCGGGATCGACTGTTGCGATATCCGGGACGGGCACCGCGCCGCTCACCGGCGCCTGCCGGGTATCCCCCAGAGGGGCGGAACCGCGTTCGGGCAAGCGGCGTTTGAGCACTTCGAGCAGGCCCTGCGGGGTATCCATGCGCAATGGCGCTTCGCGCCCGGCACGCAATTCCGCGCGATGTTCTTCGGGAGGATTGACTCGGCGGACCCGTATCGGAGCCCCCTCCTCCGCACCCAATTGACCCAAGGCATTAGCCGACAATGACAGCAGGCGTTCATTGGTCATCGGACCACGCCGCTCGACCCGCACCAGGATCGTTCTTCCCGTATCGAGAGCAGTCACTTCGACATAGCTTGGCAAGGGGAGCGTGCGGTGCGCGCCGGTAATGCCTTTCGTACCGGATTCGTCCACCGTGACATATCCGACCTGATCGTAATTCATCGTGTCGAGCGGTGTATAGGTCACACCGTCTATGGTGAAAGGATCGCCAATGACGATCGGATAATCGGCCGAAGGTCCGTTGCCGATAGGCCGTGCTGCAGGTGCCGGTGCGTCCTGCGCGATGCTGGCGCAAGCACCCAGGCCGAAAGAGCTTAGCCCGGCCAGTGCGGCGCCAAGGATCCTAGTTTCCAATTTCATCGGCCAGCAATCCCACACTCATGGCGTAATAATTCGAGCAGTTATATTCGAGAATGACCCGATAATTCGACGTTAACAGCCAAGCGGATGTTCCGGGGCCATCGGGCTGAAAGAGCGTCACAAGCAGATCGTCACCGATCGCACCTTGGGGTTGAATGCCCAGTTCACGCCATTCTCGAACGGTCTTGTAGACGCTGTGGCGCTCATGCACCCTGGCGCAAACCGGAGCGACAATCTCGGTGCGGTGGGAAGCGACATCGAAATTGGAGGGGATGTATGCTCGCACACCCCAAGGCTGGCCGCTGCGCCAACCGGCATCGCGGAAATAGTTGGCGATGGATGCAAGGGCGTCAGCGCCGCTATTCATGATATCCGCGCGGCCGTCGCCGTTCCCGTCGGCCGCGAGGCGAAGGTAGACGGAGGGCAGAAACTGCGGATTGCCGAACGCGCCCGCCCAACTGCCCTTGAGCTCGCTGCGGGAATAGCCTTTGTCGGCAACCTTCATCAGCGCGACCCATTCGCTGGCGAACAGATCGCGGCGACGCCCTTCCCACGCCATGGTCGCCAGAGCCCGCGACAGATCGAAGCCGCCCTTGACTGCACCATAGGCGGTTTCGTGCCCCCAGATTGCCACGAGTATCTCTCCCGGAACGCCGTATTGCCGCTCGATAGAACGGATGGTGCCCGAATACTGGGAATACGCTCTGCGGCCACCCATGATACGAGCACTATCGACGTGCCTCGCTATGTAGGGCGCCAACGGCGGATAGCCGGTGCTGGTCGGCGCGCCGGGCTGGTTGCGATCCAATTCGATGACTCGATAATTCGGCTCCAGACCCGCGGTCATCCGGGCGAGCGTACTTTCGCTGACTCCCTCGGCGCGTGCCCGTGCAATCAAAAGCTGCAGATAGGCGTCGAAGCCGAGATCCTCCTGCGCTTGCGCGGGGACGGAAGGAAGCGAGAGGGCGATGGCCCCGAGGGCGACAAGAAAGCGGCGAAAAATCATACGTTCATTGTCGCAGAGGGAAGCTTAACGGCAAGTGTCATTCACCGTTTACGAAAAACTATCCATCGAACTTCCTCGGGGCGTGACAAATACACTCTATGTGGGTAGCTAGCGCCGCGCTCGCGGAGAGGTGGCAGAGCGGTTGAATGCACCGGTCTTGAAAACCGGCAAGGGTGCAAGCCCTTCGTGGGTTCGAATCCCACCCTCTCCGCCAGCTATTCGCCGCGAGGCGGTGCTCTTCCGACCGATTGGTCCTCCCGGTCGGCAGAGGGATAGTCTCTCGGCTGGACGCTCGATTGATTTCGAAGCGCGATATGGTCTTCGATCAGGCCGCCATCGCGCTGACCTTCGGATATGCAATCGCTATCCTGCGGATCATCGTCGATCTCGTATTCCATGCGTTTACTCCTTCGTTCGGTAAACGCCGGTCGATGCTATCATGTCCAGACATGGCGGCAAGGCGCCCTGGCAGTGAGATCAAAGGCAGGTTTCACAACCGCGCCGCCAAAGCGACATCGGATACCATGGCGGCGTGCGACCCCTTGGTCTTACCGTGGCAGGGTACGTATCACTTTCCCCTCCCTGCGATTTCGTCCATCGCGTCGCGCAATTTCGGGTCCCATTCGGCCTTCAGTTCCCTGATCTTGGCCAGGAGCTCCTCGTTTTCATAAGGCGGAATGTCGAGTCGATAGGCATCGGCGACTTCGCGCATGGATGTGCGATCCATTTCCTCGAATGCCTCCACCATCGCAGTCGCGGCTTGGCGGTCATGGCCCAGCGCCTCGTAGACCGAGCGGCCCATGCGCAGCGCGCTGTCGTAGGTCTCGCGAACGATGTCCCGGCACCCCATGGCCCATAGGTGATAGACATGGTCGCGATCTTTCGCGCGAGCCACCACATGCAAATTCGGAAAGGCTTCGCAGGCATAGCGGACCAGCTTGTCGATCTGCTGGCGCTCGTCCAGCGCGACCACCAGGATGCGCGCCCGCTCGATCCCGGCGCTTGCCAGCAGATCGGGGCGCGTCGCATCGCCGTAATAGGTTGTTATGCCGAATTTCTTTAGGTTTTCGAGGTGCTGGCTGTTGTAATCGATGACCGTCGCGCGGTGTCCCGCGGCATCGAGCATGCGATCGACGATCCCGCCTACACGCCCTCGTCCGGCGATGATAATCGGGTTCTCCTCATCGATGGTGTCGGCCTCGTCGAGGGCCTGGCTGGTGCAATAGGCATGCGCGATCAGCTTGTCGTATAGGATGAAGAGCAGCGGTGTGGCCAACATGGTCAACGCCACGATCAGCAGCAATTGATCGGCGAAGGCCTGGTCGAACACCGCATTGCCGACTGCAAAGGCGATCAGCACGAAGGCGAATTCCCCTGCCTGGGGCAGGCTCAGGCAAAATAGCCACAGTGCCTGGCGGCGCAGGCCGTAGAGCCAGCCGATAGTCAGCAGCACCGCCATCTTCGCCGCGATCGTCACAGCCGCCCAGAAGACCACCGATTGCCAGATGGTGCTGGCCAGCACGAAGTCGATCCCCGCGCCGACCGTGATGAAGAACAGTCCGAGCAGCAGGCCCTTGAACGGGTTGATATCGCTTTCCAATTCGTGGCGGTATTCGCTGGTTGCGAGCACCACGCCCGCGACGAAAGCGCCCAGCGCAGGCGATAGTCCGACAAGCGACATCAGCAGCGCGATGCCGATAACGACCATCAGCGCGGCGGCCGTGAACAGTTCGCGCAGATTGGCCTTGGCGATGTAACGGAACAGTGGCCGGATCGCATAGATTCCAATGGCGATCACCGTCGCAACAGCGCCGATTCTGGTGACGCCTGCCAGCCATCCGGACATGCGCGCGGTGAGGTCGATGCCGCCATGCGCGCCGCCCCCACCATGGGCCACCGTCCCCGCCGCGAGGTCGGGCAGTGCCAGCAGCGGCAGCAGTGCCAGAATCGGGATCACGGCGACGTCTTGCACCAGCAGCACCGAGAAACTGGCCTCGCCGCCCTCGGTCTTGAGCAGCCCCTTTTCAGTCAGTGTCTGGACGATGATGGCGGTCGAGCTGAGTGCGAGCACCATTCCGATCGCGAGCGCCGTCTGCCAAGGCTGGCGATCGATCAGGGCAATACCGGTAATGACCAGAGTGGTCAGCAAAACCTGACCGCCGCCGAGCCCGGCCAGCTTGCCGCGCATCGCCCACAGCCGCCTGGGTTCCATTTCGAGGCCGATGATGAACAGCATCATCACCACGCCGAATTCGGCGAAGACCTGCAACGCGTCGACATCGACATTGAGCGAGGCAAGCAGTGGGCTGATCGCCATGCCCGCAAGCAAATAGCCGAGCACCGAGCCGAGCCCGAACCGGCTCGCCAGCGGAACGGCGACTACACCTGCGATGAGGATGAGGAAGGCGAGGATCAGGAACCCGGTCACAGTAGTCTCGCCCTCCCCTAAACCGGGTCAGATATGCAGCGCCCGACCGTAGCTCGCAAGCACGCTTTCATGCATGCTCTCGCTGATCGTCGGGTGCGGGAAGACAGTCCGCATCAGTTCCGCTTCGGTCGTCTCGAGCGTCTTGCCGACGACGAAGCCCTGGATCATCTCGGTCACTTCGGCGCCGACCATATGCGCGCCCAGCAGCTCGCCCGTCTTCGCATCGAACACCGTCTTCACGAAGCCGTCCGCTTCGCCGAGGGCGATGGCCTTGCCATTGCCGATGAAGGGGAATGTGCCCGCCTTCACTTCATGGCCCGCTTCCTTGGCCTTGGCCTCGGTCATTCCGACCGACGCGATTTGCGGGTGACAATAGGTGCAGCCCGGGATGTTGCCCCGGTCGAGAGGATGCGGGTGAACGTCTGTGTTGCCGAGTTCCTTGGCGATTGCCTCGGCGGTCGTCACACCCTCATGACTCGCCTTGTGCGCCAGCCAGGGGCCGGGCGTGCAGTCGCCGATGGCCCAGAGGCCCTTCGACTTGGTGCGCCCATAGTCGTCGATCTGGATGAAGCCGCGGTCCATTTCGACCAGCTTTTCCAGCCCCACGTTCTCAGTGTTCGGCACGATGCCGATGGCCACGATGCAGTGCGTGAACTCGGTCTCGACCGCTTTGCCCGGAGCCCCGGACTTCGATCCGGGGTTGATCTTGGCCTTCACGCCCTTGTCTGAGACTTTCAGGTCCTCGACCCCGGCGCCGGTCATGATGGTCATGCCCTGCTTGGTCAGGCTCTTCTCGAGGAAGGCGGAAACGTCCTTGTCTTCCACCGGCACGATCCGGTCGAGCATTTCCACCACGGTCACCTCGCAGCCCATATCGTTGTAGAAGCTGGCGAACTCGATCCCGATCGCGCCCGAGCCGATGACGAGCAGCTTCTTCGGCATTTCGGGCGGGGTCATCGCATGGCGATAGGTCCACACGCGCTTACCGTCGGCCGGGGCGAAGGGCAGGTCGCGGGCGCGCGCGCCGGTGGCGACGATCACGTGCTTGGCGCTGAGCTTCTCCTCGCCCTTCTCGCCCTTCACGGTGAGGCTGGTGGGGCCGGTCAGCGTCCCTTCGCCCATATGCACCGTGATCTTGTTCTTCTTCATCAGGTGCGTGACGCCCTGATTGAGTTGCTTGGCCACCCCCCGGCTGCGCTTCACGACAGCTTCGAGATCGGCTTCGATCTTGCCCGCGATCTTGAGGCCATAGTCCTTGGCGTGCTGGGCGTAGTGCAGGATTTCGGCACTGCGCAGCAGCGCCTTGGTCGGGATGCAACCCCAGTTGAGACAAATGCCGCCGAGCAGCTCGCGCTCGACAATGGCGGTTTTCAGCCCCAGCTGCGCGCAGCGGATCGCCGCGACATATCCGCCAGGCCCGGAACCGAGAACGATGACGTCGTATTTGTCAGCCATGATAACTCCGAAATGGTTCGCCGCTTACCCGGCGAGAAATTCTACATCTTTCGCCAGCACCCAACCGGCGCGGCACGGCCCGTCATAGGCGCGAGGCTCGGCGACCGGACTGCTGACGCGGCAATCGCCGGGCTCCTGGAATTCACCGCTCGCATAGACCACGCCCTGCCAGTCACCCTCGGCCTCGCACAGCCAGACAAGCGTGCTCTGCTCGAGCGTGTCGCTGGTGCGCGCGCCTTCTTCGGGCGCGTCGCGGATGACCTGCTTGCGGTACATTCCACCGACCCGGCCAAGTCCGCCGCATGCATCGAGGCTCGGCCCGTCGAGACCGATCATCGGCGCGCGAGGCTCGGGAAAGCTCTCGGCCTCGGGTGCAGGCGGGCCGCTGACTGTCCCCAGCGAAAGGAGCAGCGCGGCAATCATGCCCACCGCTCCGCCACCGCGCGCGGGCGATCGTCATCGTCGAGCAAGACGAACTTGAACGTGCCCTGCGCCACCTTGGTCTCAGCCTCGCCATTACGCTCGCGGGCGATGGCTTCGGCGGCGATGGTGAGCGAGGTGTTCCCGGTTGCGGCGATCTCGCAATAGACCGACAATTCGTCCCCCACCTGCATCGCACCGGGGAAGGCGAAATCGGTTGCCGAGACGACCACCGCCTTGCCCTTGCCCTCACGGCTCGCGAGCGAACCGGCGCCGAGCGCCATCTGGCTCATCAGCCACCCGCCGAACACCCCGCCATAGGGGTTGAGGTCGGTCGGCATGGCGGTGACGCGGATGAGGGGGGAGCGTTCAGGCACTGGATTTTACCGCTTCCAGAATCGCAGCAGCGACCGCGTCGCTATCCTGCAGTATATCATTGTTCCAAAACCGAAGAATTCGAAATCCTTGCGAGATGAGCCAGGCATCGCGGGCCTTGTCCGCGTCGCTATCGATGTGCTGTGAGCCATCCGCTTCGACGATCAGCCGCGCCTTGAAGCAGACGAAATCCACAATGTAATCGCCAATCTGTTCTTGGCGCTTGAATTTCGCACCGGCTATTCGACCTGCGCGGAAGATCGACCATAAGCGACGTTCGGCCTCGGTCGGCTCGCGGCGCATACGTTTTGCCAATGGCAGGAGGTTGCGCTTGCCCCCTCTCCTTCCCACCGCTGCGCGGCGGGTCCCTTCCTCTCCCGCGAGGGGAGAGGAGTTCGTTCTATTGGTCCTCTCCGCTTGCCGGCGAGGATACGCAGACTTGCGAGCATGCTCGCTAGTCGGAGTTGGAGAGGTCACACCACCAGCCCCATCGGGTTCTCGACCAGTTGCTGGAAAGCTTCCATCAACTGCGCGCCGTCGGCGCCGTCGATGGCGCGGTGGTCGAAGCTGCCGGTGGCGCTCATCACGGTGGCGACGCCGAGTGCGCCGTCGATCACATGCGGACGCTGCTCGCCTGCGCCGACCGCGAGGATCATCGCCTGCGGCGGGTTGATCACCGCGTCGAACTGCTTGGTGCCGAACATGCCGAGGTTGGAGAGCGACGCGGTGCCGCCCTGGAATTCATGCGGCTGCAGCTTGCCGTCGCGCGCCTTGCCCGCAAGTTCCTTCATCTCGGTGCTGATCTGGGCGAGGCCCTTGCGGCCCGCATCGCGAATGATCGGCGTGATCAGGCCCGAAGGCGCGGCGACCGCGACCGAGATATCCTCGCGCGCATACTGGAACAGCTCGTCGCCCTGGAAGCTGACATTGCAGGCCGGAACACGCTGTAGCGCGCGGGCGAGCGCCTTGATGAGCAGATCGTTGACCGACAGCTTCACGCCGTCCGCCTCCAGCGAGGCGTTCAATTGTTTGCGCAGGTCGAGCAGCGCATCGAGCCTCACGTCCACGGTGAGGTAGATGTGCGGGATGGTCTGCTTCGCCTCGGTGAGGCGCTTGGCGATGACCTTGCGGACATTGTTGAGCTTTTGCGCTTCGTAAGGCGCGTCGAGATCGCCGCCGAGCGTCGCGGGTTTTGCCGGAGCGCTGGGCGCAGGTGTGGCGGCTTCCTTGGCGGGCGCGGCACCGGCCGTCGCACTCTCGACGTCTGCTTTCACGATACGGCCGTTCGGGCCGCTGCCCTTCACGCCCGAAAGATCGATACCCTTCTGCTCGGCGATCCGCTTGGCTAGCGGCGAGGCGATGATACGGTCCTTGTCCGTCACCCCAGCGGACGCTGGGGTCGCTTTCGGTTGAGCGGAGCCGTTAGCGGTCCCAGCTTTCGCTGGGACGACGCCCTTTTCTTCTTCCTTGGTTTCGGTGGGCTCTTTAGCAGGAGAATCGCCCGGAGGCGCCGCCGCAGCGGCCTCGTCCACATCCTCGCCCTCCTCGGCAAGCATGGCGATAACCGTGCCGACCTTCACGCCCTCGGTCCCTTCCTCCACCGCGATGCTGGCGATCGTGCCTTCGTCCACGGCTTCGAATTCCATCGTCGCCTTGTCGGTTTCGATCTCGGCCATGATGTCGCCGGCATTGACCGTATCCCCCGGCTTTACCAGCCATTTGGCGAGCGTGCCCTCCTCCATGGTGGGCGACAGGGCGGGCATCTTGATCGGCGTGGGCATGGTGTTGACGTTACGTCCTCGCTGGGGAATGAGTTCGATCGCACCTCTGGCGAAAAGGTCGGTCGACTGCAAGGTCCTTGCGGAGAACACGAATTAACGGGTAGTCCGCTGCCGAGGGAGCCGGGGAGCATCGATGCGTACATACCTTGTCGTCATGGACGAGACCGAAGAAGCCAGACAGGCGCTGCGTTTTGCCTCGTTGCGGGCACAGAAAACCGGCGGATCGGTCCATATCCTAGCACTGGTACCGCAGCAGACCTTCAACGCGTTCGGCGGCGTTCAGGCGACGATCGAGCAGGAAGCGCGCGAGCGGGCCGAAGTGATGGCCAATAGCGCGGCGGGAAACATCTTCGGCGAGATGGGCAAGATGCCGACCATCGCCGTACGACCGGGCTCGGCGGCCGACGTTATCCGCAAATATATCGAGGAACACGGCAATATCGCCGCACTGGTTCTGGCGACGAGTGCCGAAGGCGGGTCCGGCCCGCTGGTGACGCATTTCGCGGGAAGTGCGAGCAGCCTGCCCTGCCCGCTCTACCTCGTCCCCGGCGGCCTGAGCCGCGAACAGATCGACGCGCTGGCCTAACCCGGCAGAGCGGCGCAATGCGGGATGTCTTCCAGGCGCACATCCCATTCCGCCCTGCTTGCACAGAAGATATGTGCGTCGGGCAGAAGATCGATGGCGCTGTCGAGACAGCCTGCCGGCACCACAATCCCCGCCCCGTCGTCCGCACTGTTGGGGACCGATGATCCGCAAATCGTGCAGAAGCTCTTCCGATGCCGGGTGTGCGGTACGCGATAGGTCCTGACCGTGTCCTGCCCGCGAAGCCAGTGGAGCTCGGCCGCCTGCGAGAAGAGATTGGCGGCATGGGCCGATCCGGTATCCTTGCGGCAGCGCCGACAATGGCACAGGAAGAAGCTCTCGAAAGGCCCCGTGACCCGGAACCGGACGGCGCCGCAACTACAAGACCCTTCTGTGTTCGCGGCCATATCCGCCTGCCCCTCCCTGTCGAAATCGGTCGGCGGAGCCCCGCTCCGCCCGTTAGGTCACTTCTTCTTGCGCCCTTGGTGCCGGATATTCCCCGGCCGCCCGCGTTTGCCCTGATCGTGCTGCTGGCGTGGAGCGCCCTTGCCCTTGACCGGCGGCTTTTTCGGGCCACGCTTCTGATGTGTGCGCTTCTTCGCGCGAACGCGATTGCCGCGCGGTTCGATACCCGAACCATCGCTGTCGGGCACTTCGAATTTCAGTGCACCGGTCAGCGCATTGGCCTCGGCGAGCTTCAATTTCAGGAGGTCGCCCACGGCATATTCGGTCCCGCTGCTTTCGCCGATCAGCTTTTGCGCTTTCTCGTCATAGCTGAAATATTCGCGGCCCAGCGTGCTGACCGGGACAAGGCCGTCTCCGCCCAGCTTCTCGATCGTGGCGAAAAAGCCGAAGCCCTGAACGCCTGTGATGCGCGTATCGAACGTCTCGCCCACGCGGCCTGAAAGCCAGGCCGCGACATAGCGATCGATCGTGTCGCGTTCCGCCTCCATCGCGCGGCGCTCGGTCTGGCTGATCGCATCGGTGATCTGGTGCAGCGCGGTCTTGTCACGATCCGAAAGGCCCGATGTCTCTGGCAGGTCTATCTTCGGTTCGGGCTGTTCCAGCTTATAGGCATCGACCAGCGCGCGATGGACGAGAAGGTCGGCGTAGCGGCGGATCGGCGAGGTGAAATGCGCGTAAGAGCCGAGCGATAGGCCGAAATGCCCCGCGTTCTGCGGCCCGTAAAAAGCCTGCGTCTGGCTGCGCAGCACCGCTTCCATGATAAGCGCCTTTTCGGCCGGATCGGCGATGTCCTTGAGCATGCGGTTGAAGATTCCCGGCGTGATAACCTGGCCCAGCGCGAACTTCTTGCCCTGCGTGGCGAGATATTCGCGGAAGGCGAGCAGCTTCTCGCGGCTCGGCGTCTCGTGGACGCGGTAGACGACCGGCGCGGCCTTGGCTTCCAGCGCCTTGGCCGCGGCGACATTGGCGGCGATCATGAAATCCTCGACCACGCGGTGCGCATCGAGCCGTTCGCGCACGGCGATCTCCTCGATCACACCCTCGTCGTTGAGGCGCACCTGGCGCTCGGGCAATTCGAGATCGAGCGGATCGCGCGCCTGCCGCGCCTTGAACAGCAGTTTCCACGCGCCCCACAGGTTTGCGAGGTACTCGGGCGCGTCGCCGGCATCGATGGCCGCCTGCGCGTCCTCGTAGGCGATGTTCTTTGCGAGCCGCACGATCGCGCGGGTGAAGCGCCAGTCGCTGACCTTGCCGTCCTTGTCGATACGGATGTGGCAGGCCATCGCCGCGCGGTCGACATCCTGTTTGAGGCTGCAAACGTCGGCGCTCAGCACTTCGGGCAGCATCGGCACCACACGGTCGGGGAAATAGACCGAATTACCGCGCTTCCTCGCCTCGCGGTCGAGTGCACCGCCGGGGCGGACGTAATAGCTGACATCGGCGATCGCGATAATCGCGCGGTAGCCGCCCTTGCCGTCCGGCTCGGCCCAGATCGCATCGTCGTGATCGCGGGCATCGGCGGGGTCGATGGCGACGATGGGGATATCGCGCAGGTCCTCGCGGTGGTCGGGCGAGAGCGGCAGGTCGACCGCACGTTCGGCCTCGGCAATCGTTTCTTGCGGGAAGATGTGCGGGATACCGTGCTTGGCGATGGCGATCAGGCTGAAGGCCTTGGGAGCGAGCGGGTCGCCGACGACCTCGACCACCTTGACCTTGGAGCGGGCGGATTTGCCCATGCGCTCGGCCAGCACCAGCTCGCCTTCCTTCGCCTCGCCCACATCGCCGATGGGCGCACTTTCGCGTACGCGCTTGTCGACGGGCGCGAGCCAGTAATTGCCGCTGCCATCCTTTTCGACCACGCCCATCAGCCCTTCGGTGCGCGCGGGCAGTTTCTTTATCGGCGTCGCGCGCCATCCACGCTCGGTTTCTTCATTGCGCGCAAGAATCCGGTCGCCACGTTTGAGCGCGGCCATCTTCTTGCTTTCCTTCACCATCAGGCGCGGCGGCTTTTCCTTGTTGTCGGGAGCCCAGTTCTCGGGCTCGGCCACAGGTTCGCCATCCTCGATCGCTACGATCTTGAGCACGGTTACCTTGGGTACGCCGCCCATCCGGTGATAGGCGGTGCGCTTGCCGTCGATCAGGCCTTCTTCGGCCATGTCCTTGAGGCGCTTTTTAAGCGCGATCTTTTCCTGACCTTTCAGCCCGAACGCCTTGGCAATTTCACGCTTGCCAGCGGGGATATCGGAGGTCTGGATGAATTCGAGAATCTGGTCTTTCGTCGGAAGCCCCTGCGGCTTCCGGAATTTGTTCTGTTTTGTCATGCGCGCAATATGGGGACCCGAAGTCCCCATGTCACGCGCGTGCTAGTAAGCCTTGGCCATAAGGATGCGTTCCACTGCCGGATCTCCGGTGAAGATGCAGCTACCGTCGGCAGGCGCGGCATCCATCGGCACGTTGCGAATGGTGAGCTTGTGCTCCTTGAGCCGCTCGACGACCTTCTCAAGCGCCGCACCTGTGGGCTTCGACCACTGGACCTCGATCCAGCCGGGATAACGCGAGGCCGCGAAGTGCTTTTCGACCTCGGAAAAATCGGTGACGCCGCGCGTAATGTTGGCATCGCGGCGTTCGGCCGCTTCGGTCAGCAGCGCGGCCTGCATGTCGGCGAGGATATCGGGAATGGCCTTCCCGGCCACTTGGCGGGTCGGGTTCTGGAAGGCGGGCTTGCCGGTTTCGGCATCCCATAGCCGGTCGCGGCGCAGCAGGCTGACGACGCCGTTCTCCATGTCGCGGCCACCGACCTCGACGATGATCGGGGCGCCCTTGCGCACATAGTCCCAGCGCTTCTGCGCCGCCTTGCCGGGGCGTGTGTCGAGCAGCACGCGCAGCGGCTCGCCGAGCACAATCTGGCTCGCCAGCGTCGCGCGGAGCGCCTCGCAATAGTCGATCAGCGTCTCGTCCTCGGGTTTGTCGCGCAGCATCGGCAGGATAACGACCTGCTGCGGTGCGATCTTGGGCGGCAGGCGCAGGCCGTCGTCATCGCCATGCGTCATAATGACACCGCCGACCATCCGGGTGGAGACGCCCCAGCTGGTGGTATGGGCGAGGCTTTCGCTGCCTTCCTTGTTTTGGAACTTGATGCCGCTGGCCTTGGCGAAATTGGTACCGAGATAATGGCTGGTGCCGGCCTGCAACGCCTTGCCATCCTGCATCATGGCTTCGATCGACCAGGTCTCGACCGCGCCGGGGAAGCGTTCGTTCTCGGGCTTCTCGCCCGGAATGACGGCCAGTGCGAGATCCTCGTCGGCAAAGGCGCGATAGACCTCGAGCATGGTGAGCGTGTGGTCCTTCGCCTCGGCCTCGTCGGCATGGGCGGTGTGGCCTTCCTGCCAGAGAAACTCGCTGGTGCGCAGGAACATGCGGGTGCGCATTTCCCAGCGCACGACATTGGCCCACTGGTTGAGCTTCAACGGCAGGTCGCGCCAGCTTTGCACCCAGCGCGCCATGGCATCGCCGATGATGGTTTCGGAAGTGGGGCGAACGACCAGCGGTTCTTCCAGCTTCGCTTCGGGATCGGGGACCAACCCGCCGTCCGCGCCAGCGATGAGGCGATGATGGGTGACGACCGCCATTTCCTTGGCGAAACCTTCGACGTGCTCGGCTTCGCGCTCGAAATTGGAGAGCGGGATGAACAGCGGGAAATAGCAGTTGTCGTGTCCCGTCGCCTTGATCCGGTCGTCCAGCAGGCGCTGCATCCGCTCCCAGATCCCCCAACCCCACGGGCGGATGACCATGCAACCGCGCACGCCCGATTCCTCGGCCATTTCGGCGGCGCTGATAACTTCCTGGTACCAGGCGGCGAAATCGTCTTCGCGCTTGGTCTTCAAGGCATGGCGGATGTGGGCCACGTTGTATTTCCCGTAATTGCTGGTCGGATCGGCGCGCGGGCCGATGCCGCTATTTGCTGATCTCGTCCAGCTTCTTCTGCATTTCGGCCATCTGCTTGCGCATCTGGGCCAACTCGTCGGACTGGTCAGCCTTGGGACTCTTCGCTCGGCCCGGGATAAAGGCCTCGGCGGCATTCTGCATCATCTTGAAATTGGCTTCGGCCATTTTGGCCAGGGGGTTACTTTCGATTCCCTTGGCGAAGGCTGCCTGCAACTGCTCGCGATTCTTGCGCAGGTTCGCCATGCTCGCCTCGAGATAGCTCGGCATCATCGCCTGCATCGAATTGCCATACATGGAGATGAGATCGCGCAGAAAGCTGACGGGCAGCATCTGTGTGCCGTGGCTTTCTTCTTCGACGATGATCTGCGTCAGGATGGTATGCGTGATATCATCGCCGGACTTTGCGTCGAGCACGTGGAAGTCGACGTTCTCGCGAACCATCTTGGCCAGATCGTCCAGCGTGATGTAGCTGCTGGTGTCGGTATTGTAGAGCCGCCGGTTGGCGTATTTCTTGATGATGATCGGTTCGCCCTCGGCGGTCCGCTTTGCCATATGCGCATGCTCCCCAATTGTGCGTTGCAAGGGGCTTAGCATGTGCACAAACTGCGGCGCAACATGACGCAAAGGTCAACCGAAGCGATTGCCGAGTACGGTGAGCAATTCATATTGCGATAGAGTGGTTTGCCGCGCAGCATCGGGCAGATGGTAGGGCAGTTCGACCCAGTCGCCCTCGGCAAGTTCGGACGCCTCGGAAAGATCGAGGACGATCATGTCCATGGATACTTTTCCCAGAACCGGAAGACGCCTGTCTCCTTGCGTAAAATACGCCCCCGCCCAACTGCGTAAAATGCCATCGGCATAGCCGAGCGAGACGACCCCGATCTTCATCCTGCGCCGTGCGGTGAAGGTGGCGTTGTAGCCGACGGTCGACCCGGCATCGATTTCGCGGGTCTGGATCAGCGCGGCTTGCGGGCTGACCACCTGCCTTATGTCATCGGCAAGCTCGTCTCTAGGAACGCCGCCATAAAGCGAGAGCCCGGGCCGCGTCAGATCGAAGCCATACTCGGCGCCCAAGGCTATCCCCGCGCTGTTCGCGAGACTTGCCTCCTTGTGCGACACCTGCGGAAGACAAGCACGGAATGCTGCCAATTGGCGTGCATTCATGGCGCTATTTTCGTCGGCGCAGGCCAGGTGGCTCATCACCACCTCTACATTGAGCGCCTGAATGGCAGGGGCATCCGCTTCGCCGGGCGAAATGCCGAGGCGATTAATGCCCGTATCGATCATCAGGTGGCAGGGACCGCCCCCGCCCTCCGTCCAGAGCGTGGCCTGCCGCAGGCTGTCGATAACCGGACGGACGCCGGTAGCGCGGGCAAACTCCACATCGTCCGATGTCGACGGGCCGTGAAGCACCGCGACCCGATCGGCCGGAACATGCGCGAGGATAGCGGGCACCTCGCTCCAATGCGCGACGAAGAAATCGCGGCAGCCCGCATCGCGCAGGACCGGCACGCACCGATCCACGCCCAGGCCATAGCAATCGGCCTTCACCGCCGCCCCCGCGCGAGCCTTTCCGGAAAGCGTGTCGAGTGCGCGCCAGTTGCTCGCCAACGCGGCGTCATCGATATGCAGCCGCAAGGTCGGCGGCGGGAGTTCGGTCATGCGGGTCTCACGGAAGAACTGGGGATGCAGGCGGGTCCTGCCCGCTATCCTCGAAATCGCGCGGTGGCCCATCCGGCAGACCCCACCAAGCGACAATCAAGCCAAAGCCGACTACCGCTATCGTGTACCAAAGGCCTGCATAGGCGTTGCCGGTCATCGCCACGATATAGCCGGCGATCAGTGGCAGGAAACCGCCGAGATAGCCCGCACCGATATGGTATGGGATCGACATCGAGCTATACCGGATTTTCGCGGGAAACATCTCCGACAGCAAGGCCGCGACCGAGCCGTAGGTCAGCGCCGACAACACGCCCAGCAACAGCAACAGGGCGACGATCCCGACCAGGCTCGCGAGCGGTGGTGTCTGGCGGGTGAAATCATATCCATTGGTTTCGAGCCATGACTGAATGCTCGCCCGGCGTGTATCGTCGGGCAGGTCTTCGTAGCCATAGATCCTGCTTCCGATGGCAAGCTGGGCTGCCGCCGCGTCATCGATGGTATAGGGAATGCCGAGCGCGGTAAGGTCCTGAAGCGCGCGGCCGCACGGACTGGCCTGAACCTCGGCGAAAGGGTCGTATTCACATGCAGGCCCGCTGACCGTCACCGGGGCAGCGCGCGCGCTGCGCTCCAGCCCTGGATTTGCCAGCGAACCGATGGCCCAGAACACGGGAAACAGCAGAACCAGCGAAGCAATGGCGCCGATAATGATCGGTTTTTTGCGCCCCACCCTGTCGGACCACTTGCCGACCACGACGTAGAAGCTCATCGAAATCGTGCCCGCGATCAGCAGCATCCATTCCACCACGCTTTCGTCCACGCGCATCGGCCCGCGCAGGAACGAAAGGCCAGAGAAGAAGGCTGTGTACCAGATCGTCGTGAGAACGCCGGTAATGCCGAACAAGGCCACGAAAATCCGCTTCGGATTGCCGGGATAGGTCAGGCTTTCCTTGAACGGATTGGCGCTGGTTTCGCCAGCAGCCTTCATCGCCTGGAACACGGGGCTTTCCGACAGTTTCAGCCGCATCCAGAGCGAGATGAACAGCAGCACGATCGACAGCAGGAAGGGAATGCGCCAGCCCCAGGCCGCGAAATCGTCGGCCGGGATCAGGGCGCGGCAGGCAATCACCACCGCGATCGACAGCACGAAGCCGCCAACCACGCTCGCCTGGATAAAGCTGGTATAGAAACCGCGCTTTTCCGGCGGGGCATGTTCGGCTACATAGATTGCCGCGCCCCCATATTCGCCGCCCAGGGCCAGGCCCTGCAATATCCGCAAGCAGATCACGATAATCGGCGCTGCCAAGCCGATGCTGGCCGCGCTCGGAATCAGGCCGACGCCCGCCGTCGCAATGCCCATCAGCGTGACCGTGACGAGGAAGGTATATTTCCGGCCCAGTCGGTCGCCGAGAAAGCCGAAAAGGATTGCGCCAAGTGGACGAAATCCGAAACCGACCGCGAAGCCTGCCCAGACCAGCAAGATTTCGAGCGTCTCGTTATCGCTGGGAAAAAAGGCCGCGCCGATCAGTCCGGCGAGAGTCCCATAGATGAAAAAATCATACCATTCGAAGACCGTGCCGGCGCTGCTCGCGGCGATCACGAGACGGATCTCCTTTTCCGTCGGCTCCCTGTGCGGCGTGACGGCACCCTCGACCATTTCGCGCTCCCTCCTTCGCGATATTCATCTTCTCGACATGCCGGTCTAGCGAGCGTCAGAGGGCTTGGAAAGCGCGTCCAGCGCCGCTCTCCACGGCAGCAGGATCGCTTCGTGCCGGCCGTGATGTCGACGCGCGGGCTCGAGCAATTCGAGCCGCGGCAGGATCGAACTCGGAGCAGTGCCCGCCAGCCAGCTTTCCAAGGCGCGAAGCATATCGCCGACTTCTGCCCGGTCCATCCCTTGCGCCTCCCGGGCGAAGATAGCTGCCGAAGCCTGTCCGACCGCGCAGGCTGTGGCTTTCAATCCAATGTCCGCGAGCCGTTCGGACCCGGACGATGACAGCTCGATCACGCTGCCGCAACTACGCGATCGCGCGCGCCCGGTGGCCGCAGCGGCCCCGTCGAAGGGATAGTCCGCCAGTTCGATGGCCAGTGCCAAAAGCTGCGGCGAATAAAGCGCGGGTGCGCGCGGGGTGTCCATTATTGCCCGTCGGCAGACTGCTCGCGCAGGCGCGACCGACGTTCCGCGAGGGCTTCGACCAGCGCGCGCGAACTTGCATCGACGAGCTCATAACTCCGCGCGGTAGTGATCCAGCTCGGTCGCCCCTTATAGCCCCAAATCCCGTCATAACCCAGCACAAGCAGCGAGAAAGCGATGACCACGATTAACACCCCCTTCAAGGCTCCGAAGCCAAAACCCAATACGCGATCGATCGGCCCCATGATCGAACCGCGTGAAGCGGTTCCGACATTGCTGGCGATGACTTTCATCGCGGCATAGGGGATCAGAAGCAGCAGGGTGAAGGATAGCAGCGAAGTCGTGATTTCGGGGCCGATATACTCTTCCAGCGCCAGCGTCAGAGGCCTGTGCAGGAAACGGATCGCGAAAGCCGCCAGAATCCAGGCCGCCAGCGACAGGATTTCCTGCATGAAACCGCGCATGAATCCACCGGCCGCGGCAATGCCGACGATCAGCAGGACTAAGTAATCGAAACCCGTCATGACCCTTCCTTGAAATGGCGGATTTATGGGTTCCCGATTATCCGGTCAACGAGATTGGCCAATTGTCCCAAACCGTCATAGCGAAGCGCGGACGAGCTGCTCTTCACGTCGGACGGCCCGAAGCCGCAATCGAAGCCAAGCTTGGCCGCTTCGCGCAGCCGCAAACCGCCATGGGCCACAGGCCGGATCTCTCCGGCAAGCGACACTTCGCCGAGCCAGACGCTGCGCGGTGGAAGCGGCTTGTCGGCCATCGCGCTGACCAGCGCCGCGGCAACCGCCAGATCGGCGGCGGGATCGGAGAGACGATAACCGCCAGCGACATTGAGATAGACCTCGGCCGAAGAGAAGTTCAGCCCGCAGCGCGATTCCAGCACCGCCAGCAGCATCGCAAGGCGGCCATTGTCCCAGCCCACAACCGCCCGCCTCGGCGTCGCGCCCGATTGCAGCCGCACGATCAGCGCCTGGATTTCGACCAGCACCGGCCGCGTGCCTTCGATTGCCGGGAACACCGCGCTGCCCGCCATCGGCTCGTCGCGGCCGGACAGGAACAGCATCGAAGGATTGTCGACCTCTTCCAGCCCTTCCCCCGCCATGGCGAAGACGCCGATCTCGTCGACCGCGCCGAAGCGGTTCTTGAGCGCGCGCAGGATGCGGTACTGATGGCTGCGCTCGCCCTCGAAGCTCATCACCACATCGACCATATGTTCGAGCACGCGCGGGCCGGCGATGTTGCCGTCCTTGGTCACGTGGCCGACCAGAACCAGCGCAACGCCGTTTTCCTTGGCATAGCGGATCAGTTCGAAAGCGCAGCCGCGTACCTGGCTGACCGTTCCGGGTGCGCCTTCGATCGTGTCCGAATGCATGGTCTGGATCGAATCGATCACCATCAGCTTCGGCGTATCCATCGTGCCAAGTGTGGTGAGAATGTCGCGCACGCCCGTCGCGGCGGCGAGTTTGACGGGAGCGTCGGACAGACCGAGCCGTGCGGCGCGCATACGCACCTGACCCGATGCCTCCTCGCCGCTGACATAGACCACGCCATGCCCTTCGCGCGCGATCCGGGCCGCCGCCTGGAGCAGCAAGGTCGATTTTCCGATACCGGGATCGCCGCCCAGCAGAATGGCGGAGCCGGGGACCAGCCCCCCGCCCAGCGCCCGGTCGAATTCCGCCAGGCCGGTCGGCTGGCGTATTGGCAATTCGCCGGGCTTGTCGAGATCGACGAACTGCACCGCCCTGCCACCACTGGACAGATCGTGCTTCATCGAAAACACGGTGGCAGGAGCATCCTCCACCAGCGTATTCCACTCCGCGCAGTCGGCGCATTGCCCCTGCCAGCGGTGCGAGACACTGCCACAGGCCTGACAGACATAGCGTTTCTTCGGTTTCGCCATGGCGTATCGCTAAACGGAACATTTGCGGAACGCAATTGCCTTGCGCGTTTTATCCCGCCATGAAGCTGGGCGATGCGTCAAAAGGAATTGAGGATCGCACTGGTCTGCTATGGCGGCGTGAGCCTGGCGATCTATATGCACGGCGTAACGCGGGAATTGTGGCAGCTTGCCCGCGCCAGTCGCGATTTCCACACACGGGCTTCGCCACGCGGCGGGGTCGACGCGGTCTATCGCGCGTTGTTGGAGACGATCGAAGAGGAAAAAGGGCTCCGGCTTCGGGTCCTGCCCGACATCATGAGCGGAGCGAGCGCGGGCGGGATCAATACCGTCTTTCTGGCGCAGGCCATTCATTCGGGGCAGTCGCTCGAACCGCTCACCGACCTGTGGCTCGAAATCGCCGATGTGGACGAGCTGGTCGATCCGGCCGCCCGAATAAAATGGCGGTTCTCGAAGTTCTGGGCACAACCCCTCGCCACCTGGCTGCTGAGCCGACCCGGTAGCAACCTCGCGGGCGAAGTCGCCGCCGAAACGCAGGCCGAGGTGGAGCGCAAGGTCTCGCATCTCATTCGTGGACGTTGGTTCGAACCGCCCTTCTCCGGGCTGGGCTTCTCGCGGCTTCTGGAGCGGGCCTTCTCGGCGATGGCCGCCAACCCGATCGATGCGCCGCTGCTGCCGCCCGGTCACCCGCTGGATCTCTATGTCACGGCGACCGACTTTCACGGCCATCTCGAAATGTTGCGGCTACACAGCCCCTCTGTGGTCGAGGATACCGAACACCGGATGCCGATTACCTTTCGTGCACGCACGCCCGCGCGTG
The DNA here is from genome assembly GCF_003355455.1 of Erythrobacter aureus. NCBI lineage: Bacteria > Pseudomonadati > Pseudomonadota > Alphaproteobacteria > Sphingomonadales > Erythrobacteraceae > Erythrobacter > Erythrobacter aureus. The sequence goes on along the minus strand of NZ_CP031357.1, from coordinate 2,000,927 downwards.
GCGGCCTGGACTTGGCGAACCCTCTCGAACTGGTCTTCGCCGCGCGCGCGACGGCGAGTTTCCCCGGAGCCTTCCCCCCCTTGCGGATCGAGGAGATCGACCGGCTATCCAACCTCACCGAACGCACCTGGCCCGAGCGGGAGAGCTTTCTGAACCGCATAATGCCGGTTCATGTTGCGCGGCAAACACTTGATAACGTATCGCTTATCGATGGTTCGGTATTGGTCAACAAACCGTTTGCCGGGGCCATTGCCGCGCTGCAGGGCAGGCCTGCCCAGCGCGAGGTCGACCGGCGGTTCGTCTATGTCGATCCGCGTCCCGAACGGATCGGTGATCGTACCGCCGAGAAAAGCGAGCCGGTCGGTTTCTTCTCGGCTATCTTCGGTTCGCTCTCGACCCTTCCGCGCGAACAGCCGATACGGGACAATCTGGAGCAACTCGAAGAGCAGAGCCAGGAGGCCGAACGGCTGAGCCGGATGGTGGCCGCCTTGCGCCCCGAAGTCGACGCGGCGGTGGAAAAGCTATTCGGCCGTACCTTGTTTCTCGACCGGCCGACGCCTGCACGGCTCAAGAACTGGCGCCAAAAGGCGCAGCAGGCCGCCGCGGAACGGGCGGGTTATGCCTTCCATGCCTATGCCCAAGCCAAGTTCACCGGCATCGTTGGTAGGCTGGCGCGGCTTACACTGCAATCGGCGCCCAAACTCGGCCTGGACGATCCCGCGCCCATCGAAAGCGTGCTGCGCCAGGAACTCATGCGCCGGGGTCTCGACACACTGTCGGCGCCTTCCGGTGGCGCATCGGCCGACGCGATCGCTTTCTTTCGCGAACACGATATCGGATTCCGTATCCGCCGCCTGCGCTTGCTTGCCCGCCGGCTTGCACGAGATTGGGAAGCGGATCCGGATATTCCCGACGATGCGCTCGAGACGGGACGTGATGCGGTTTATGAGATTCTTGCGCTCTATTTCGAAAAGGAAGGGTTGTCGGCTCTCGGCGATGCGTTCGAACCACTCGCCGAAGAAGTCATGCGCGATCCGGGAACGCTACTCGACCTGATCGAGGCACGGCGCCTGCTGCCCGCGCTGGACGAACGGGCCGAGGAAATGCTCGCTACCGCGCTCGAGAACATGCCCAAGAACCTGCGGCGGCGCATGCTGCTGACCTATCTCGGCTTTCCCTTCTATGATGTGGCCACGCTGCCTTTGCTGCGCAACGAGGGATTGACCGAATTCGATCCGGTCAAGGTCGATCGGATCAGTCCCGAAGATGCGCGAAGCATTCGCGAAGGCGGCACGCAAGCGACGCTGCGCGGTATCGAATTTTACAATTTCGGGGCGTTTTTCAGCCGGGCCTATCGTGAAAACGATTATCTCTGGGGCCGATTGCACGGCGCCGAGCGGATGATCGACCTCGTCTGCTCGACCCTTGGCACTCCCTTTGCGGTAGAGACTTGCCGGTCCTTCAAGCGCGAGGCCTTTCACGCCATTCTCGACGAGGAGCAAGAGGCGGGCCGCTGCGGCCAGCGGCTGCTCGACACGCTTCGCGCCGAAATCGTTGAGCGCCTGCCCTAACCCTTTGCCTTGGCGAAGAAGAGCAGCATCACCAGACGCCCGCTTTCCGGATCGGTGCCGAAACCCGGAGCCGAATTGTGGAATTGCCACGGTGAGAACAGCAGCAGCCGATTGAAGCGTATCGGCACGCGCATCACGCGCTCCCACTTGGCGGGGTGCATCGTATCCTTGTTTACAACGGTGCCGACGAGATCGTCGAGATTGTCATATCCGGTCGCGGCAAGCTCTGCGCCATTCGTGGGTACCCGTTCGAGACCGGTACGTTTGTGGCGGAAAAAATCGGTTCCACCGGCTCCAGGCTTCACGCAATCCTCGGGCCGCGAGAGATAGAGGATGCCGGAATAGAAGGCCGGGTCCACGTGTACGCCGCTCCGCCCCTTGTCCGATTTCAGCGTAAGCCGACAGTGTCCGTGTTCGGTGCCCTCCGCTCCCGCCAAGTCGATACCGATATGGCGCGAAACGGCGGCATTGATGCCATCCACCTCCAGAGCGGAAGTCGAATCCCGGCCCGGATAATTTCCGCCAGTGCCGGGGAGCGCATATCGCAGCGCCAGCGCCGCACGGCGCGCGGCCCAGGGATCGGACAGAAAATCGTCGATAATGGTCAGCGAAGGCAACATGGGGCGCGCTTATCGCGGCCCCTACGTCACTTGGCAATCACCCGCCAAAGGCATCCTTGAGCTTGTCGAAGAAGCCGCGGCTTTCGGGGCACTCCTCACCGGTTTCCAGTTCGCGGAACTGTTCGAGCAGCGCGCGCTGCTCCTTGCTTAGCCTGGTCGGCGTTTCGACCGCGATTTCCACCACGAGATCGCCGCGACCGCGGCCCTGCAGCACGGGCATGCCTGCCCCACGCTGCCGCAACTGCTTACCCGACTGAATGCCTGCGGGGATTTCGATCGTAACCTCTTCCCCATCGATATTGGGAATATCGATCGATCCGCCGAGTGCGGCTGCTGTGAAGCTGATCGGCACACGCGTAGCCAGCGTCGTGCCTTCGCGCTGGAAGATGTCGTGCGGTTTCACATGAATGAAGATGTAGAGATCGCCCGGCGGCGCACCGCGTGGCCCGGCCTCGCCCTTGCCCGACAGACGGATACGCGTGCCGGTATCGACACCGGGCGGGATGTCCACCTCGAGCGCCTGAACCTTGTCGATGCGCCCTTCGCCGCGGCAATCGCGACAGGGCGACGAAATGACTTCCCCGCTGCCATGGCAATTGGGGCAAGGCCGCTCGACGACGAAGAACCCCTGCTTGGCCCGGACACTGCCCTGGCCATGGCAAAGATTGCAGGTACGGGCGCGCGTGCCGGGCGTGGCGCCCGAACCGTGGCAGGTTTCGCAATTCTGCGAGACTTCGATTTCGATTTCGGTCGATTTTCCGTGAAAGGCCTCTTCGAGATCGATCTGCATGTCGTAGCGCAAATCCGCACCCCGGCGCGGACGCGCACGGCCTCCGCCACCGAAAGCGCTGCCGAAAATCGTCTCGAAAATATCGCCGAGATCCCCGAAATCTGCACCGCCCGGCCCACCACCCGGGCCGCCCTGTTGAAAGGCGGCATGTCCGTAGCGGTCATAGGCTGCCCGCTTTTGCGGGTCCTTGAGCACTTCGTAGGCGGCGCTGACCGCCTTGAATTTGCCTTCGCTTTCGGTGCAGCCCGGGTTGCGATCGGGGTGGTGCTTCATCGCCAGTTTGCGATAGGCGGACTTGATCGTCGCGCCATCGGCGTCGCGGCTTACCTCGAGCAGTTCGTAGAGATCGGTTTCAGTCGTCGACATGGCTTTCCAATGGCTAATCGCCACCGGTGCGGGAATGCACCGATGGCGATTGGCTTCTCATCAGGCAATCAGTTCTTCGAGTCTTCGTCGACTTCGGAGAATTCGGCGTCGACAACCTCTTCTTCCGCGCCACCGCCGGAGGATGCATCGCCTTCCGGGGCGTCAGGCGCGGCATTGGCCTGTTCCTGCTCGTAGATCGACTGACCCATTTTCATCGCCGACTGCGACAGATCCTGGGCCTTCGCATTGATGTCGGCCGCATCGTCACCTTCGAGCGCGGCCTTGAGCGCCGCGACCTTTTCTTCGACTTCGCTCTTCAGCGAAGCGTCGATCTTGTCGCCATGCTCTTCGAGCTGCTTTTCGGTGGCGTGGACGAGGCTGTCGGCCTGGTTGCGCGCTTCGGCGCTTTCCTTGCGCTTCTTGTCCTCGTCGGCGAACTTTTCGGCGTCCTGGACCATCTTCTCGATGTCGTCATCGGACAGACCGCCCGACGCCTGGATGCGGATCTGCTGCTCCTTGCCGGTGCCCTTGTCCTTGGCAGACACGTTCACGATGCCGTTGGCGTCGATGTCGAAGGTAACTTCGATCTGCGGGACGCCGCGAGGTGCTGCAGGGATGCCGACCAGATCGAACTGGCCCAGCATCTTGTTGTCCTGCGCCATCTCGCGTTCGCCCTGGAAAACGCGGATCGTCACCGCGTTCTGGTTGTCCTCGGCGGTGGAGTAGGTTTGCGTTTTCTTGGTCGGGATCGTCGTGTTGCGATCGATCATCTTGGTCATGATGCCGCCCAGCGTTTCGATGCCCAGCGAAAGCGGGGTCACGTCGAGCAGCAACACATCCTTGACGTCGCCCTGGAGGACGCCAGCCTGGATGGCAGCACCCATGGCCACGACTTCATCGGGGTTCACGCCGGTATGCGGCTTCGAACCGAAGAATTCCTCCACCACTTCGCGGACCTTGGGCATGCGGGTCATGCCGCCGACCAGGATAACCTCGTCGATCTCGTCTTTGGAAACGCCCGCATCGGCGAGTGCCTTCTTACAGGGCTCGAGTGTGCGCTTGATCAGATCGCCGACGAGCTGCTCGAGCTTCGAGCGGCTGATCGTTTCGACGAGGTGCAGCGGGGTCGAGCTGCCGCCTTCCATGCGTGCGGTGATGAAGGGCAGGTTGACTTCGGTCTGGGCCGAGCTCGACAGTTCGATCTTGGCCTTTTCGGCTGCTTCCTTGAGGCGCTGCAGGGCGAGCTTGTCGGTCCGGAGATCCATGTTCTCCTTCTTCCTGAACTCGTCCGCGAGATATTCGACGATCGCGCTGTCGAAGTCTTCACCGCCCAGGAAGGTGTCGCCATTGGTCGACTTAACTTCGAAGACGCCGTCGCCGATTTCGAGAACCGAGACGTCGAAGGTACCGCCGCCAAGGTCGTAAACGGCGATGGTCTTGCCGTCTTCCTTGTCCATGCCATAGGCAAGCGCGGCCGCAGTCGGCTCGTTGATGATGCGCAGCACTTCGAGACCGGCGATCTGGCCGGCGTCCTTGGTCGCCTGGCGCTGCGCGTCGTTGAAGTATGCGGGAACGGTGATCACGGCCTGCGTGACGGTTTCGCCGAGATAGCTCTCGGCGGTTTCCTTCATCTTCTGAAGAATGAAGGCGGAAACCTGACTGGGCGAATATTCCTCGCCGCCAGCTTCGACCCATGCGTCGCCATTCTTGCCCTTGACGATGTCATAGGGGACCAGCTCCATGTCCTTCTTGGTCAGCGGATCGTCGAAACGGCGACCGATCAGGCGCTTGATCGCGAAAAGGGTGTTGTCCGGGTTGGTCACGGCCTGGCGCTTGGCCGGCTGTCCGATCAGGCGTTCGCCATCCTTGGTGAAGGCGACGATCGAAGGCGTGGTGCGCGCGCCTTCCGAATTCTCGATGACTTTGGGCTTGCCCCCGTCCATCACGGCAACGCAGCTGTTGGTGGTGCCGAGGTCGATACCGATAACTTTGCTCATGGTTTCCCCATCTGTTTCAAGTCGTTGGACACCGCTTCGTTGGCTCCCCATATCCTGGCGGAACCGGTCGGCGGCTCTATCCGGTGGTGTGTTACCCGGGCGATATAGGTGCGGTTTTTCTTGGCACAAGGGAGAGGCGCCGCTAGTTTTTCGACATTACCAAGAGGGGATCAAATCCATGAAAATGACGCATTTCGCGCCCTTTGCGCTTGCTTGTACCGCAATTGGACTGGCCGGTTGCGCCAGTGAAACGGAAGAATCCACCACTCCCGCATCCGATGGAGTTTCCCTGGAGGTCAGCAATGCGCGGCTGATGCTTCCGGCGGTTTCGGACAGACCCGGGGCGATATATTTCGATGTCGAGAACACTGGCGACAGAAACTACGCGATCCGCCGTGCCGATGTCGAAGGCGCAGGGAATGCGGAGCTGCACGGCTCGATGGAAATGGACGGTCAGATGATGATGGACAGCGTCGGCCAGGTCCTTGTGAATGCCGGCGGCACCGAAAGCTTCGAGCCGGGCGGATTTCACGTGATGGTCTTCGATCTCGATCCGTCGCTGGAAGCAGGAGGAACGACCGAAATGACACTCACAGTCGTCGGCGGGAAGAAAAAATCCTTTCCGGTGGAAATTCGCGCGGCGGGTGACGAACGCTGAACGATGCGCGCGACAGCCTCGGGCTTGAGACCCACGACGAAGCTGTCGCGCCTTCTTGTCCGGCGGGCGGCGAACGTGCGCTCACGCCAGGCGAAATTGCACTTGCACGGTCGGTGTTCGGCGATGTGATCGATTATGAAAAAGTCACGATCCGCCGCCGTAAATGGTTTCCGTTTCAGCCCCGCACGATCACCATGGCCCCCCGCGGCCACGTGCATTTCCACCCGCGCGCGGAAGCCTATTGCGATGATTTCTCCAAGGCCGACATCCTGCGTCAGGGACTGCTGATTCACGAATTGGTGCATGTCTGGCAGGTCCAGACGCGCGGCAAGTGGTTCCTCGTTACCCGGCGCATGCCCTGGGCGCGCTACGACTATGCGCTCAGGCCGGGATGGCCGCTCGAACGCTACGGCATCGAACAGCAGGCCGAAATCGTGAAGCATGCTTTCTGGCTGCGCAACGGTATCAAAGTCGCGGGGGTCGCCGATCCCGCAGCCTATGATCTGCTGGTGCGCTTTCGCGGCGCCGGGGGTAGGTCCGTAAGCGGCTAGCAAAGAAAAGCCGCCCCTTGCGGGACGGCTCATCATTCAGCGGGATCGATTCGATGCCCTAGCGCCAGTAGCGCGCATAACGGTCATCATAGCGGCAATCGTCGTCGACATAGCGCCCGTCGCCGTAATAGCCGTCGCAATCGTCGTTCTTGTCGTTGACGTAGCCGACGACCCCGCCGATCGCAGCGCCAGCGAGCGCGTAGGTTTCGAGATCTTCGCCCAGAAGAGCGCTCAGCCCGGCGCCCGCAGCGGCACCGGCAACCGCGCCTTCGACCGCGTAGTTTTGCGCGCAGGCGCCGAGACTCAAACTTGAAGCCAAAAGTGCGGGCGCGAGTAACAATTTGGTATTCATCGGTTCTCTCCGTCGGCTTCCCTGTCGGTAGTTTTACGGACGAGAAGCGCGCCTGTTCCTCAGTCGTATGTCACACCGGAAAGACCCTGCCCGCCATCGGCAATGAAGGCATCGATCCGGGCTTCGAGCGCGGGCAGCGGCACCGAACCAAGCGAGAGCACAACATCGTGGAATTTGCGGATGTCGAAATCCTTGCCCAGCGCCTTTTCCGCTTTCGCACGCACGCGGCGCATGGTCATTTCGCCCAGCTTGTAAGCCAGGGCCTGGCCCGGCCAACTGATATAACGGTCGATTTCGGTCCCCACTTCCCGGTCCGACAGGGCGGTGTGGCTGGAGAGGTACTCGATCGCCTGCTCGCGGGTCCAGCCATAATGGTGAATGCCGGTGTCGATCACCAGCCGCGCGGCACGCCACATCTCGTACGATAGTTGGCCGAAACGCTCATACGGATTGCGGTAAATGCCCATCTCATTGCCGAGATACTCGACATAAAGCCCCCAGCCCTCGCCGAAGCCGGAGAAATAGGTTTGGCGGCGGAAGCGCGGTGCATCGTCGCGCTCGAGCGCGATGGCCGCCTGAAAGGAATGACCCGGCGCGCATTCGTGCATTGTCAGCGCGGGAATGTTGTAGACCGGACGCGAGGGTAGATCGTGGGTGTTGATCTGGCAGAACTCCAGCCCACCCCTGCCCGCCGTATAGTAAGGCGCGATGGCCGGATCGACCGGTCGCAGGCCATGGCGATAGCGCGGCAGGAAGCCGAAATATTCGTCCAACTTGTCGTCGACTCGCTTGGCCGTATAGGCCGCGACTCCCATCAGTTCGTCCGGCGTATCTGCCACAAATTGCGGATCGCTGCGCAGGAAGGCGATGAATTCGTCCAGCGTCCCGTCAAATCCGGCCTCTTCCTTCGCCGTTTCCATTTCGGCGGTGATTCGCGCCACTTCGTCGAGACCGATCTGGTGGATCTCCTCAGCGGTCAGATCCAGTGTCGTATATTGCCGGATCTGCTGGGCGTAATAGGCCGGGCCATCGGGAAACTCGCTCGCCCCCAATGTGGTGCGGGTGTTGGGCAGATATTCTTCGCGGAAAAAGGCAAGCCACGCGGCATAGGCAGGGGTGACGCTTTCACGAATCGCTGCGCGTCCGGCTGCGCGCAAACGCTCCTGTTCCGCCTGGGGAATGCTGCGCGGCATATCGGCGAAGGGTGTCCAGAAGGGGCTCTGTTCGGGGTCGTCGACGACATAGGAACTGATCGAGACATCGCGCCCCTCCAGCGTGATCCGGGGAACGGAAAATCCGCGTTCCAGCCCTGCTTTCGCATTGGCTGTATGTTCGGCGAAATAGCGCGGAATATCGCGCATCCGGCCGATATAGTTCTCGTATTCCTCAGCCGTGGGAAAGCTGCTGCGCGCGGCAAGGTAAGACCAGAAATTGCTATCGCTGTCGAAGGGCATTTCCCATTCGCTAAAGCGCGCATCGCCAATTTCAGCTTCGAGCAGAGTGCGCAAAACCAGCGCATTGGTCTGCGCCGTCTCGCTCAACTTCGAGATATCGATCTTGTCGAGCTGGGCCAGATATTCGGCATGTTGCGCAGCGCGCGCCCGCTGCGCTTCCGGGGCAACCGACCACAGCCGATCGCCCTGTTCGGTGCTGCCATTGGCATTTTCGGTAAGCCCGAATTGTTCGAGCTGATAATCGTAATAGGCATCCGCCAGCGCCTCGAGCCGCTCATCGGCGCTCTCTTGCGCGGCAAGCGGCGTGGTACAGGTGGCAGCGACGAGGACCGCCGCTCCGAAAATAGCAGTCCTCATCGTCTTTCCCCTATCCTATCGGATCAGTCGGGCTTCTTCGCCACGCCGACCATGGCCGGGCGCAGCAGCCGGTCCTTGATCATGTAGCCGGCCTGCATTTCCTGCACGATCGTGCCGGGCTCTGCCTCGTCGGTCGGCACTTCCATCATCGCCTGGTGCTGGTTCGGATCGAGCGGTATGCCCTTGGCGGCGATACGGGTGATACCGTTCTGACCGAACACCTTCTCCAGCTCGCGCTGTGTGGCCTCGATCCCGGCGATGAAATTCTTCGCTTTCTCATGCTCACGCAGCTCTTCGGGCACGTGGTCGAGCGCACGGGCGAGGTTATCGGCCACGCTCAGGATATCGCGGGCGAAACTGGTTGCGCCGTAATTGCGGGCATCCTGGACGTCTTTTTCGAGGCGGCGGCGTACATTCTGCGTTTCCGCACGGGCATAAAGCACGTCCTGCATTGCGCTATCGAGATCGCCCTTCAGCTTGGCGAGCGCTTCTTCGAGGCCCTTATCTTCATCGGCAGCTTCACCATCGTCACGCAGATGTTCCGGGACGCCTTCCATTTCGCGTGCCACTTCTTCGTCGACCGCCTTGTCTTGCGGTTCTTTGTTGTTTTCGTCGTTCACTGGAAAAACCCTGTTAGCCTATTCGTTTGCCCAAGGATCGGGCCGTGAAATCCACCATGGGGACGACCCGCGCGTAATTCAACCGCGTCGGACCGATCACACCCAGCACGCCGACCACTCTGCCCTCGCGATCGCGATAGGGCGAAGCGATCACCGATGACCCGGAAAGCGAGAACAGCCGGTTCTCGCTGCCGATGAATATCCGCATCGCCTCCGCACGCCGCGCGCGATCAAGCAGGCTGGCGACCGATTGCTTGCTTTCCAGATCGTCGAGCAGCGAACGCACACGTTCGATATCCCCCAGCGCCACATCGTCGAGCAGATTTGCCTGGCCGCGTACGATCAACACCGGGCGGTTGGTTGCATCCTCGCTCCAGGTAGCAAGTCCGCGCTGCACGAGATCGCGGCTTGCCTCGTCGAGAGCGGACCTGCCGCTGGCGATTTCCTCCTTAACCGTGCTGGCGGCCTCGGCCAGCGTCCGACCCGAGGTATGCGCGGTGAGATAATTACTGGCCTGCTCAAGCGAGGTGCCGAGCGCTTCTACCGGCAGCGACAGAATGCGGTTCTCGATATGCCCATCTTCGCCGACGAGCACGGCTAGCACCCGGTTGGCATCGAGCGCTGTCAGCGAAACCTGAGACAACCGAGGTTCGCGCGTGGGCACCATGACCATCCCCGCAGCGCCCGAAAGATCGGAAAGAAGTGCGCTGGTTTTCTCGAGTGCACGCTCGATCGGCCCCGGTTCGGCCAGCCGCTGTTCGATGGCGGCACGCTCCTCTTGAGACGGTTCGGCAACCTGCATCATCGCATCGACGAAAAGGCGCAGGCCGCTTTCCGTCGGCATCCGTCCGGCACTGGTATGGGGTGCCGCCAGCAGGCCGCGTTGTTCGAGCTCGGCCAGAACCGAACGGATCGAGGCCGGTGAGAGGTTTACTCCGCTCTCGCTCGCGAGAGCTTTCGATCCCACCGGCGCGCCGCTGTCGAGATAGCCTTCCACCACGAGACGGAAGATATCCCGCGCGCGATCCGACAAATCAGTGAGCGGTGGAGAATTCATAGTGCCTATCTAACCACTCCCCTTGCGGCCTCAAGACCCATGCGCCACACGCGTCCCCGAGATTCGACTGCAATGGAGACCCCTATGCGACCTTCCGGCCGTGCGCCCGACGAAATGCGTGCCATCACCATCGAAACCGGTTACACCAAGCATGCCGAAGGTAGCTGCCTTATCAGCTTCGGCGAAACGCGCGTGCTGTGCACCGCCAGTGTCGAAGAACGCATTCCGCCATGGCTGCGCGGCAAGGGCGAAGGCTGGGTGACCGGCGAATATTCGATGCTCCCCCGCGCTACGCATACGCGCGGCCAGCGCGAGGCGGCCAAGGGAAAACAAAGCGGACGAACGCAGGAAATCCAGCGCCTAATCGGGCGGAGCTTGCGCGCCGTGGTCGATCATAAGAAGCTCGGCGAGCGCCAGATCACGCTCGATTGCGACGTGCTGCAAGCCGATGGCGGCACGCGCACAGCCTCGATCTCCGGTGCTTGGGTTGCCCTGCGTCTCGCGGTCGACGGGCTGATGAAATCCGGCGCAATCACCCAGGATCCGATTACGGCCAAGGTCGCTGCGATTTCCTGCGGCATCTATGACGGTACGCCGGTGCTCGATCTCGACTATCCCGAAGACAGCAATGCCGATGCGGACGCCAATTTCGTACTCATCGAAGGCGGCAAGATCGCGGAGGCACAGGCCACGGCCGAGGGCGCACCCTATGACGAGGAAGCTTTCCTGCGCCTGCTCCGCCTCGCTCAGATGGGCTGCGCGGACATCTTCAAGGCCCAAGACGAGGCAACGCGGAAATGACACGCCGCATCGGTTCGGGCGCGCTGGTAATCGCCACGCATAACGAAGGCAAGCTGAAGGAAATTTCCGCTCTGCTCGAACCGCATGGCGTCAAATGTATCTCGGCCGGATCGCTGGGCCTGCCCGAACCTGCCGAGACGGGTACGACCTTCGTTCAGAACGCGCTGATCAAGGCGCGTGCTGCGGCGGAGGCATCGGGCCTCGTCGCCCTGGCGGATGATAGCGGTTTGTCCGTCGATGCACTCGACGGACGGCCCGGCGTTTACACCGCCGACTGGGCCGAACGACAGTGGTTCGAAGGCGATCCGGGGCGCGACTGGTATATGGCGATGGGCAAGGTCGAAGGCATGCTGCAGGAGAAAGGCGCCGAGGTCGATCGGTCCTGCGCTTTTCATTGCGTCCTCGCGGTCGCCTGGCCCGATGGCGAGCAAGCGGTCTATGAAGGCACCGCCCCCGGCACGTTAACCTGGCCGCCGCGCGGCACCATGGGGTTCGGATACGATCCCGTCTTCGTGCCCAGGGGGCGCGAGCAAACGTTCGCGCAGCTCGATCCGGCAGAGAAACACGCCATCAGCCACCGCGCCGATGCTTTTGCCAAGCTCGTCGCCGACCAGTTTGGCTGACGGTTAGAAAGCCTTCTGTCCCCACACGTTTCCGGCCGGCCAGTAACGGCAGACAAGCACGTCGTTGCCGCGCGCGCTCACCACTGCACAACCGACTTCCTTGGTTTCACGCCAGACCACCTGTGTATAGTGCCCGACATCGGCCCAGTTCCCGGTTTTGGAGATGTCGGGAAAATGAGCGTGGCGATAGTGTTGCTTTTCCTCGATGAACATGCCGACCATGGTTTCAACGGGCCAATGTCCGGCTGTGCCCATCCAGAGGTTTTCACCTGTCCGGTTCCGTGTTTTCCCGTCGGCATGCTGAAGCTTGCCCTTGCGGGAGAGATGATGCGCCCATTCCCGCGCCTCGCGTTCGAGGTGGACATTCCATTTCAGCGGGCGCAGGCTCAGCCGGTCCCGCTCCCGATTATGGGCGTCCAGAATGCGGGCCGCCATGCGCAGGTCGGATATGCCTTGGCGATCAATCGAGCGCGGTGCCGGGTCGGCGCGGCGCAAATCGAGCGGTTTCGACGCCCCGCTTGCGGCTGCAGCAGTGACCGTGGCACATAGCACGGCAATGGCGCCGCCCAGCGACGCGATCCATTTTTTCGACCCATCCATGACAGGTGGAATTCCGTTCCGATGATTAAGATTAGCTGAAGAGATCCTTGGCCCGCGCTCTCTACATTCACTGGCCCTTCTGTATCGCGAAATGTCCTTATTGCGATTTCAACAGCCATGTCCGGAAAACTGCGGATATCGCGCAATGGAAAGCTGCGCTGGTGGCGGACATGCAGCATGAGCATGATGAGACACAGTCGCAAGAACCCCTCGCAAGTATCTTTTTTGGCGGAGGAACTCCGTCTCTCATGCCTCCCACCCTCGTTGCCGCCCTGCTGGAGAAAGTAGAGCGCTTGTGGGGCTTCGATCCGACGATCGAGATTACGCTCGAAGCCAATCCCAGCAGTGTCGAAGCGGGCAATTTCGCCGAACTCGCGGCAGCGGGGATCAATCGCGTTTCGCTGGGCGTGCAGAGTCTGAGCGACGAGGTGTTGCGTTTTCTCGGCAGGCTGCATGGCGTCGACGAAGCGCTGAAGGCGGTGACGGTGGCGCAGCGGCATTTCGCTCGCGTTTCGATCGACCTGATTTATGCCCGGCCCGACCAGACGGAGGCGGACTGGGAAGTAGAACTGGGCGAGGCACTGGCGCTCGGTACCGATCACATGTCGCTCTATCAGCTTACGATAGAGCCCGCGACGCGCTTCGCGACCGATGTGCGGCGCGGCGTGTTCGAACCCCTCGGCGATGATTATGCGGCCGATCTGTTTGCTCTGACTCGCGAGATGACCGAAGCTGCCGGCCTCCCGGCCTATGAGGTCAGCAACCACGCGCGGCCGGGTCAGGAGAGCCGCCACAATCTGACATACTGGCGCTATCAGGATTATGTCGGCATCGGCCCCGGTGCGCATGGACGGCGGTGCGGCATCGCGACGATACGCCACCGCAAGCCCGAGAACTACCTCTCCGCAGTGGCGATGCAGGGGCACGGGATCGCCGAAGCGCGTCCGCTAGCTCACGGAGAACAGGCTAGCGAAGCGTTGCTGATGGGACTGCGGCTGGCCGAAGGGGTCGATCTCGCGGCACTGGCCCGCCGGTTCGACGCAGCGCCCGCTGCGTTGGTCGACGAGGCCAAACTGGCACTGTATCGCGATCTCGGCCTTGTCTGGATGGAGCAAGAACGGATCGGCGTCACGCCGCAGGGCATGCCGCTGCTCGATGCCTTGCTTGGCGAAGTGGTCTGCACAGACCTCGTGACGTCATGAGCAGGGCCGATCTGCTCGCGGCTTGGCACGATCACCTGGCACTTGGATTGCGCCGTTCCCATCACACAGTGCGCGCTTATGACAAGGCGGCGGAGCGTCTTCTTACGCGAATGGGCCTTTCGTCCTGGGACGCCGTCGCCGAAATCACGGCAACACGTCTGCGCACGCATCTCGCATCGCGCCGTGCAGAGGGACTTTCCAATGCCTCCGCCGCGCGTGAACTTTCGGCGCTGAAGGGCTTCATCGCCTTCGCTCGGACACAGGCGGGACATGCCGTGTCCGACCCGCCGCGCCTGCGGGGGCCGAGGATAAAGAAAGGCCTGCCTCGCCCGGTCACGCCCGACGATGCAATCGGGCTCGCCGATGCGGTCGAGGCGCTGGCCGCTGAAGACTGGATCGGCGCACGCGATCGCGCAGTTCTGCTATTGCTTTACGGCGCGGGGATGCGGATCGCAGAGGCGCTGTCGTTGACCGGCAGCGCGCTGCCGCTGGGCGAGAGGCTGACCGTTAGCGGCAAGGGCGGCAAACAGCGTGTCGTGCCGCTGCTCCCCATCGTGTGCGAAGCTGTCGCGGACTATGCCGCGCGCTGTCCCTACCCCATGGCGAAGGACGATGCGCTGTTTCGCGGCGCAAAGGGCGGGCCGCTGTCGCAAGGTATGGTTCAGAAGGCGACGGCACGAGCGCGCAAAGTACTGGGCTTGCCCGACAGCGCCACGCCCCACGCGCTAAGGCACAGCTTTGCCACTCACCTGCTTGGCGCAGGCGCGGATTTGCGGAGCCTGCAGGAGCTGCTCGGCCATGCCAGTCTGGGCTCGACGCAAATCTACACCAAGGTCGACGCGGCTCGGCTGCTCGATACCTATCGCAGCGCCCACCCACGCGAAAAGGACTAATCGCGTTTCCGCGGTTTCCAGGTCAGTACCCGCCACACATAACTACCGAATGCGGCCACGAAGATCGCCAGAACGAGCCAACCCAGCAATTCCTGCGAACGGGCCAGCCTGCGGCCCAGCTCAACCATGGCCAAGTTCCAAACCAAAGCGCCCGCGAAGGTATAGACCAGGAACCGGACAGCCCCCATGTGCGATAATCCCGCGGGGATCGAGATGAGTGTGCGCAGGACCGGCGTGAATCGCATGGCGAAGACCACCCACGAGCCATGCCTGCGAAAGAACGCCTGCGCGCGTTCGACATCGTGCCACTCCATCGTCAGCCAGCGACCGTGTCGCGTGACGAAGGGTTCGAGCCGCGTCCGCCCCCAGCGATCGCAAATCCAGTACCACCAGTAATTGCCCAGCGTCGTTCCCGCGCTGCCCACCAGGAGAAGCGGCCAATACTCCATCGCGCCGCGCGCCACCGCGACCCCGCCCAGCCCCATGATGATTTCGGAAGGGAGCGGCGGGAAGATGTTTTCCAACGCCATCAGCACGAAGATACCCAGCAGACCGCCGAGCTCGATCGTGCGGATGATGAATTCGGTCATCGCGCGCTAACCGGCACGGTCACATCGCCGCGTGACGCCGCTCGATCGCCTCCCATATCAGCGCGGCTGTATCCGTACCGTTGAAGGTGTCGATCGCCACGATGCCGGTAGGAGAGGTGACGTTGATTTCGGTCAGCCATTTGCCGCCGATCACGTCGATACCGACGAAAACCAGACCGCGGCGCTTCAATTCCGGCCCCATCGCGGCGCAGATTTCCTCTTCGCGCGCCGTCAGCGTTGTCGCTTCGGCATGTCCCCCTTGCGCCAGGTTCGAACGGAACTCACCTTCGCCAGGGAAACGATTGATTGCCCCTGTGAATTCCCCATCGACGAGCACGATCCGCTTGTCGCCTTCACTGACTTCGGGAATGAAGGGCTGGACCATATGCGGTTCGGGCCAGGTCTGGTCGAAAACCTCGGACAGAGCCGAAAGGTTGGTCCCCTCCGCATCGATCCGGAAGATCGCCTTGCCCCCATTGCCGTGCAACGGTTTGACCACCACCGAACCGTGCTTCTTCTGGAAATCGCGCAGATCTTCCAGATGCCGGGCGACGAGAGTTGGCGGCATATACTGCGCATAATCGAGCACGAACATTTTCTCGGGCGCGTTCACGACTTCGCGCGGGTCGTTGACCACCAGCGTTGTGCCCTTGAGCCGGTCGAGCAGCAGAGCGCTGCTGATATAGCCCAGAT
Source organism: Erythrobacter aureus (assembly GCF_003355455.1). NCBI lineage: Bacteria > Pseudomonadati > Pseudomonadota > Alphaproteobacteria > Sphingomonadales > Erythrobacteraceae > Erythrobacter > Erythrobacter aureus. The sequence continues at coordinate 1,985,132 of NZ_CP031357.1, read as the reverse complement.
GGAACGGAGGGTCCTGCCGCATCAGCACGACATCGATATCCCGCGCGAGGTCGATCCGCCGACGTTCGCCGGCGCTGAAATGGTCGCCCTCCACCCGCTGCACGCGCACCGGGGCAGCATGGGCCGTAATGAGGCCGCCGGGCGCCCCGTCGCTTTCATATGCAAGGCTGGCGACATCGTAGTGCCACACGTTATGCCCGCGCGCCTGCGCGGCCAGCATCAGCGCGAATGAGCTGTCGCCCGCTATATTGATAGTTTCGAGCGGGTCCATCTGGACGGCGACACGTAGCGGCATTCTAGTCTCCGATCATCCTCGCCTGACTTGCGATTACGGCTGCCAGGCATTGGCGATGTGGCGAGGGAAGCTGCCCGGCGCAAGCAGGATCACGTCGATGCGGATGTCTTCGCCGTCCAGCGCATAACGATGCGCCACCGCTTCGGCGGCGGCGGCGGCGCGCGACAGCCGGTATTCGTCGATCGCATGGTCGAGGTCGGCGCGCCTGCGTCGCCATTTGACCTCGACGAAGGCAATCACTCCACGCCGCTTGGCGATCAGGTCGATCTCCCCGCCGCTGTTTTCACGCGGCGGTCGAGGATCTGCCAACCCTTGGCCCTGAGCCACATTGCAGCGCGGGTTTCGCCGTCACGGCCGCTTTTTTCGGCCAGTTGGCGTTTCATGCCGAACGTAATTCCATCGCTCTGGCATAGAGGGTCTTGCGATCCATCCCCGTGGCCTTGGCCACCTGCGCCGCGGCCTGCGAAACCTTCATCGTGCGCAAGGCGTCGATAAGCATGGCGTCGGCATCCTCTTCACGGGCAACGCTTTCGGGCGGCGGCCCGACCAGCAAGACGATTTCCCCCTTGGGCGGGTTGGCTTCGAAATAGGCGATCAGCCCGGCGGGAAGCCCGCGCCGCAATTCCTCGTGCAGCTTGGTGAGTTCGCGCGCGACCGCCACCTCACGGTCGGGAAGTGTTTCGGCTATCGCTGCCAGCGACTTTCCGAGCCGGGGAGCCGTGTCGTAGAATATCAATGTCGCATCGACACCGGCCAGTTCCTCCAGCGCCTCACGCCGGGCTTTGTCCTTGCTGGGCAGGAAGCCGCCGAACAGGAAGCGATCATTGGGCAGGCCCGACAGCGCAAGACCCGCAATGGCGGCACAGGCCCCCGGGACTACGGTCACTGGAATGCCCTCGGCACGGCAATCATTGACCAAGCGATAGCCAGGGTCGGATATCATCGGCGTGCCTGCGTCGCTAACCAGTGCCACCGCACGCTGACGCATCGAATCGACCAGGCGCGAACGGTCGCGATGCTCGCTGTGATCGTCGTAGCGCCACATCGGCCTGGAAATGCCGAGGTGCTTGAGCAGCTTGCCGGTAACGCGCGTATCTTCGCAGGCGATGCCATCGCAGCGCCGCAACACGTCGACGGCCCGCAGTGTTATGTCACCAAGGTTGCCGATCGGGGTGGCGACGATATAGAGCCCCGGTGTAAGGCTATCTTCGGGAGGGGCTTTTTCGTTCACCCTCCTTCAATGAACATCAATGAGGGACGCGGCAAGCATGAAGCGCTGGAGTTTGAACCGTCGGACGATCGTCACCGTAGGCCTCGCGGCGTTGCTCGCCGGGTGTTCCACGATTCTCCCACGCGGGACCGATCGCGCCGAGCCTGTCGATCCCACACCGACACCGCAGCCGACCGAGGCGCTGCCCACCGACCAGACGCGTCATCGTATCGCCCTGCTCGTCCCAATGTCGGGGCGGAATGGCCCGGTCGGTCAGGCGATCGCCAATGCCACCACCATGGCCTTGCTCGACACCAATGCGAGCAATCTGCGGATCACGACTTACGACACCGCGAAAGGCCCCGAGGCCGCCGCGCGGCAGGCAATCACGGAAGGAAACAAGCTGATCCTCGGTCCGCTGCTGGGATCGAACATTCCGTCGGTCCTCGCTCCGGCCCGGGCGGCCGATGTCCCGGTAATCTCTTTTTCCAACGATACCGGCGCGGCAGGCCCCGATGTCTTCATCATGGGCCATATTCCCGAACAGTCGATCATGCGCACCGTCGAGTATGCGCGTGAACGCGGATCGCAGAACTTCGCGATCATCGCGCCCGATGGCGCGTATGGCGCGCGGTCCGAGGAAGCCATGCGGCGGGCAGTTTCGGCCTATGGCGGCACGGTCGTCTGGACGGAACGCTATGCGCGCGGGAACACTTCGGTAGTAAGCGCCGCCGAGCGGCTCAAAGCCCATGGCGGCTTCGATACCGTCCTGATCGCCGACGGACCGAGGCTGGCCGCGCAGGCCGCGGGCGTGCTTTCGCCCGGCGGTGGCGGTGCAACCCAATTGCTCGGCACCGAACTGTGGAGCGGCGAAGGTTCGATCACCCGCGCCTCGGCGCTTCAGGGTGCTCTTTTCTCGGCCGTTTCCGATGACCGCTACAAGCGCTTCGTCGACAGTTACGAGGCCCGGTTCGGCAGCCAGCCCTATCGCATCGCGACGCTCGGATACGATGCGGTCCTGCTGACCTTGCGGGTGGCGCGCGACTGGCGCGTGGGTCGCGACTTCCCGGACCGGGCACTGCGCACCAGGGATGGCTTTCTCGGGCTCGACGGTGCCTTCCGCTTCGGACGCGACGGCCTGGTCGAGCGTGCTTTCGAAGTACGCGAGGTACGCGATGGAACGGTCGTGATTGTGGACAATGCGCCGACTCGGTTCTGAGCAGGGCGGATAACCCGCCTCGTCCGCTTGTGGCGCGGCGAAGCAGCGCGATATAGCTGGCAATCATGTCCGACGATCTGTTCGAAAACACGCCCACCTCCAGCGGCGATTACGATGCCTCCTCGATCGAGGTGCTGGAAGGCCTCGAACCGGTGCGCCGGCGCCCCGGCATGTATATCGGCGGGACGGACGATCGGGCGCTGCATCACCTCGTCGCCGAAGTGCTCGACAATGCGATGGACGAGGCGGTTGCAGGCCATGCGACGCGCATCGAAATGCGCATCGAGGAAGGCAACCGGGTCATTATCGCCGACAATGGTCGGGGCATCCCGGTTGACGAGCATCCCAAATATCCGGGCAAGTCGACGCTCGAAGTTATCCTCTCGACGCTCCACTCGGGAGGAAAGTTCTCGGGCAAGGCCTATGCCACCAGTGGCGGACTGCACGGCGTTGGTGTCTCGGTGGTCAATGCCTTGTCGAGCGATACGCGGGTCGAGGTGGCGCGCGACAAGCAGCTCTATGCGCAGAGCTTTTCCAAAGGACAGACGCTCGGCCCGATCGAACAGCTCGGCCCGACGCCCAACCGTCGCGGCACCACGGTCAGCTTCGTGCCCGACACCGAAATTTTCGGTGACCGTCAGTTCAACCCGAAACGGCTGTTCAAGCTCGCGCGGTCCAAGGCCTATCTCTTTGCCGGGGTCGAGATCCGCTGGAAATGCGCCGACAGCCTCGCCAGCGAGGACGTGCCTGCCGAGGCCGTGTTCAAGTTCCCAGGCGGCCTTGCGGACCACCTTGCCGAGCAAATCGACGGCCGCGAATGCGTAACCGCGCAGCCCTTTACCGGCAGTCAGGACTTTCCTGAAGAGGCGGGACGCGTCGAATGGGCGATCGCCTGGCCGCTCTATTCGGACGGTTCCACGAGCTGGTATTGCAACACCGTGCCCACGCCCGATGGGGGCACGCATGAACAGGGCGTGCGCGCGGCGTTGACCAAGGGGTTGCGAGCTTTCGGCGACCTGACCGGCGTGAAGAAAGCCAAGGATCTGACCGCGGACGACATCATGGTCGGCGCCGAGGTGATGCTAAGTGTCTTCATCCGCGATCCGCAGTTCCAGAGCCAGACCAAGGACCGCCTGACTTCGCCCGAGGCGGCGCGTCTGGTCGAAAATGCGGTACGCGACCATTTCGACCATTTCCTTGCCGACAACATGGATCGCGGCAAGGCACTGCTCGGCCAGGTTATGGAGCGCATGGACGAACGCCTGCGCCGCAAGCAGGAACGCGAGATCAAGCGCAAGACCGCGACCAATGCCAAGAAGTTGCGCCTACCGGGCAAGCTCACCGATTGTTCGGGAGAAGGCAACGGCGAGACCGAGCTGTTCATCGTCGAAGGCGACAGCGCAGGCGGCAGCGCCAAGCAGGCGCGCAACCGCAAGACGCAGGCGATCCTGCCGATCCGCGGCAAGATCCTCAACGTCGCCAGCGCATCCGCCGACAAGATCCGCGCGAACAGCGAAATCGCCGACCTCACACTGGCAATGGGCTGCGGCACACGCAAGGATTGCGACCCGGAAAACCTGCGCTACGACCGCATCATCATCATGACCGATGCCGATGTCGACGGCGCGCATATCGCGACGCTGCTGATGACCTTCTTCTTCCAGGAAATGCCCGAGATAGTGCGCAATGGGCATCTTTATCTCGCCCAGCCACCGCTCTACCGGCTCACTTCGGGCAAGGAGAGCCGCTATGCCCGCGACGACGCGCACCGTGCGGAGCTTGAGGAAACGGTGTTCAAGGGCAAGAAGGTCGATGTCGGACGGTTCAAGGGCCTGGGCGAGATGAACCCCGCGCAATTGCGCGAGACTACCATGAATCCCGACACACGCGGCCTGATCCGCATCACGCTGCCGCCCGAGTTCGAAGACCGCGCGAAAGTGAAGGAACTGGTCGACCAGCTCATGGGCCGCAATCCGGAACATCGGTTCAACTTCATCCAGAACAATGCCGGTGACATGGACCGTGAGATGATCGACGCGTAACAAGTCTACCTAACAGATTTGCGTCACCGAGCATTTGTCCGATATGGTCTTCGCCGGCCAATCAAGGGGACGGATCATGAACGGTCGATTTTCCCTAATCGCAATTGGCATGGCCGGGGCGCTGGGTTCTTGCGGCGTCCCTGCCCCAAGCCTTTCGCTACGAAGTGCCGATTGCGACGCTCAATTCTCCTCAGCCGATGTCGTGCGCAGTCCGGACGTCTTTTTCATGGCCAGCAGCATGGCGGATTGCCGGAAACCGGAACTGCGGTTCGCCCCCATCCGGTCGAACGCGCTTTCTTACGGTTTTGTAACGCCGAGAGGGAGCAATGATGAGCCCTGGCAGACCCACGAAGCCAAGCTCTTGCGCGAAGAGGACTGGGTCGAAACCTTGGTCGACCAGGTCAATTCGTTGGGAGAGCAGCAGGAGCTCCTCATATTCGTCCACGGTTATCGGAACAATTTCCACGACGGATTACAACGCGCCGTCACCGTAAGAAACCTTTATCCCTATGCGGTCCCGACCGTGTCGATCGTTTGGCCGTCCCGAAAGCGGTATCTTGGCTACATCTACGACGCGTCGAGCATCGGATGGGCGCAGAGCCATATAGATCGCCTCCTCCGAAGGCTTGTTCACAAGATCGACAACGTTACGCTGGTTGCGCATAGCATGGGTAGTCGTGCGCTGATCGGAGCGGTTGAACGGCTGAATTTGGAAGACGAAGGGGCGGCGGCCAATATCCGGAAGATCATCCTCGTTTCTCCCGATGTCGATCGCGATCGGGTATTGCGAGAAAAGGGATCAGTCGAAGCACTGCTTCATGGAGGACGTTCCGTAACGATTTATTCCTCCCAAGAGGATTTCCCGCTTCGCACCTCCCGCCGTTTGCATGGATACAGCCGTTTGGGGAGTTCCGACTGCCGGTATTCCGTGAACTATGAGGAACGGGACCGGGGGCGCTACGGCGAGTGTCACCTCGGGCCGGATTTACCGGGTCTCAGCATCGTCGAAACGTCGGGTGCCGCATCGGGCGGCTTCAACCGGCATTCCGACGTGTTCGACACCTGTATCGGGCGCGCCGACCTCAAGGCTGTGCTCACGGATGAGCCGACACCCTGGCGCGAGCGGGTAGAGCCGAGGGACGGGCGCACCGGCTATCGGCTGACGCAGGCCGCATATGATGCCGAGCGGAATGATTGCCCGCGCTAACTTCGAGTATGGACGTGCAGGTCCCCTTCAAGCGTGCGGTGCACCGGGCATTTGTCGGCGATTTCGACGATCTTGCGACGCTGACCTTCGTCGAGCGCATCGCCATGTAATTCGATTCGGCGATTCAGCGCCTGCATCTGCCTGCCCTCCTCCATAGCCTCGACATGATCGCATTCATCCCGGTGATTGCGTTCATGCGTGACCTGCACCGTCACGCCTTCAAGCGGCCAGCCCTTCTTATCCGCATACATCTTCATCGTCATCGCCGTGCAGGTGCCCAGCGCGGCATTGAGCAGATCGTAAGGCGTCGGCCCGGAATCATCGCCGCCATAGCTTTTCGGTTCATCGGCGACGAACCGGTGTGTTTTGGTGTGAACCTCGGTGCCGAATTTGCCATGCCCGGTCTTTATGACCACGCCTTGATCCGGCATCGGCCAGTCTTCGCGCATCGGAATATAGCGGGTCGCCCAGGCGGCGATCACACTGGCGGCGAATTGGGCATCAGCCTGGTCCAACAGAAGATGATCGGCCCCTTCCAGGCTGACGAAACTTTTGGGATGCTTCGCGGCGCCGAAAAGCGCGCTGGCGTTCTCGATCCCGACCACATCATCGGTCGGTGAATGGAGGAAGAGTAGTGGGCGTTTCAGCCGCCCGACCTCCTCCAGCAAATCGATGTTTTCGACCTTCTCCAGGAAATCGCGGCTGAGTGCGAAATCCCGCCCGCCGATTGTGACTTCGCCCTCGCCTTCCTTGCGGATCGCTTCGATGTCGCCATCGATCCGCTGCAGAACATGCGGCACGTCGCTGGGCGCGCCGATGGTCGCGATCGCCGCGACCTTTTCGGAACCGAGGTCGTTCGCCGCCGCGAGCACCGCCGCTCCGCCCAGGCTATGTCCGACCAACAGGATCGGCTGTGCAAAGCGATCTAGCAGGGTTTCTGCCGCCGCAACCAAATCCGTGACGTCCGTCGCGAAACCGGCACGCCCGAAATCGCCTTCGCTGCCGCCCAGCCCGGTGAAATCGAACCGCAGGCAGGCAATGCCCTCATTTGCCAGCGCTCGCGCAACGCTCACGGCAGCCTTGCTCTGCTTGGTACACGTGAAGCAATGCGCGAACAGGGCCGCGCCGCGCACCAGGCCGGTGGGCAGTTCTATAGAACCTTCCAGGGCGTGTCCGGCTTCGGTGGCGATGGTGATCTTTTCGGTCGGCATAGTTTCTCCACATCCGTAGGTCGGGGCCTCGCGGTTACAACGCCCCCTTGCGTGTCTCGTGCCCGGCCCCTAACGCTTACGTAAAGTTGCAAGGGAAAACCGATGACCGAACCGACCCGTTTCGAAGGTACGAAATCCTATATCGCCACAGACGACCTCAAGGTTGCGGTCAATGCCGCAGTCACGCTGCGCCGTCCGCTGCTGGTCAAGGGCGAGCCGGGTACGGGCAAAACAGTCCTCGCGCACGAGATCGCCAAGGCGATCGATGCACCGCTGATCGAGTGGAACGTCAAGTCGACCACCAAGGCCCAGCAGGGCCTTTACGAATACGATGCAGTCGCCCGCCTGCGCGACGGTCAGCTCGGCGACGAGCGCGTTCACGACATTTCGAACTACATCAAGAAGGGCAAGCTTTGGGAGGCGTTCACCGCACCACAGCTTCCCGTGCTGCTGATCGACGAGATCGACAAGGCCGATATCGAGTTTCCCAACGACTTGTTGCAGGAGCTCGACCGGATGAGCTTCGACGTCTACGAAACGCATGAGCGGATCGAGGCGAAGGAACGCCCGATCGTCGTCATCACGTCGAACAATGAGAAGGAACTGCCCGACGCCTTCCTGCGCCGCTGCTTCTTCCACTACATCAAATTCCCCGACACTGAGACGATGCGCGAGATCATCGAGGTCCACTTCCCCGGCATTCAGAAAAACCTCGTCACCAAAGCGATGGAGATCTTCTACGAGATTCGCGACGTTCCGGGCCTCAAGAAGAAGCCCTCGACCAGCGAGTTGCTCGACTGGCTCAAACTGCTGCTCAACGAGGACATGCCACTCGACGTGCTGCAGGATGCGAACCCCAACGCGGCTATTCCGCCGCTGCACGGCGCGCTGCTCAAAAACGAGCAGGACGTGATGATGTTCGAACGCCTAGCCTTCATGGCGCGGCGGCAAAGCTGATGCCCCATCAGGGTGGCTGCCTTTGCGGCGCCGTTCGGTTCGAGATTACCGCGGACCCGATCGGAGCACGGTATTGCTGGTGCCGGGATTGCCAACGGATCGCGTCGGGTATGGCGACGATGAACGTGCTGTTTCCATCCGAGGCAGTGGCGTATTCGGGTGAGATGACGACGATGCGTCTGGTCGCGGACAGCGGCAATACCGTCGAACGGGGATTTTGCTCGCAATGCGGCTCGCAAATGTACAGCAAGACGGTCATCGGCCCGCAGCAACCCATGCGGGTACGTGCCGGAACGCTGGATGATCCTGAGATATGCCCGCCCAGCCTGATTATCTGGGGGCCGAGCGCTCCGAGTTGGGCGCCCTTCCCAGAAGGCATGCCTGTGCTACAGGCCGGTCCGGGATCGCCCGAATGGCGCCGCCCGGAAACCCTTCAAGAGAAGCTGTAAGCCAGTTCGAAATCGCCCCAACGGCGCCCGTTGACGAGAAGCGGGACGTAGACATTGCGGACCACACGATAAGACTGACCGTCATTTTCGTGACGATAGACTGCCATCATGTAGCTTGCACCGCTCTTCTTCGCCTTCTGGTCTATGGGATTGAAGATGATGCGGCCATTGCGGCAATACTGGGTGTCGTGAGCCAGATCGCCCGTCGGAGCCCGCGAGTTCCGTGTGAGATGCGTCGGAAGATAGCCGTTCACATCACTGCAGACGGAACCGAGAATGTCGCCGCCCTCTGCGCCTGCCGCAGCGTCGAGAACAGGGCGCCAATGCTCGTTCGCCCATTCCATCAATCCGGTCTGGAAACGTTGGGGGTTCGATCCTTCGATCGGGCGATAGTCCCGGTCAAAGAGCTGCTCGATTGTCAGCTCGCCTGTGGCTATGGCTTCTTCGGCCATGGCGACGATGTCTTGCGCGTGGCCTTGCGCTTTTTCGACCATCGCACTGTCTTGTGGTGAAAGGCCCGCCTTGACCAGCTTGTCGAACATTTCACTGGCGATCAATTCGAGGCTTTCCATCCGGTCGTGTGCAGTCGCGAGCTTATCTTCGTTTTCGCTGACTGCGCCGTCGAAATCGCCAAGCACATCCTGAACACGATGAACATGGTCCGAAATGGTCGCCGTGTTACGCGCGATCTGATCCTGCTGGCCATCCACCTCCAGCAACAGTTCGGTAACGCTGCGCATCGTGTCTTCGATGGATCCGACCGAGTTCTTTGCTTGGCTGCTGGCCTCCGCGCCGGTCTGGATTTTTTCGATCACCTGCCCGGCTTCATTGTCCAGCATGTCGATTGTGCGACCGATCTCCTCGGTAGCCTTGCGCGTTTCGCTGGCGAGCGATTTCACCTCGTTCGCGACGACGGCGAAAGTTCGGCCCTGCTCACCCGCGCGCATCGCCTCGATCGTGGCATTCAGCGCCAGGATATTTGTGGTTTCTGCGATCTGGTCGATCTCTTGGCTCGAACGGCGTACCTGATCCATCGCCGCAGCGAAGCCGGTGACATGCTCGGTGAGAGTTTCGACGAGGCTGAGCAGATTGCCGATCTCGTTCAGCGAGTTGTTGATCATCAACGAACCATCGTTCAGTCGCTCGATCGCCCGTTCCGACAAGAGGCGGGCCTCGTCGCTCGCTTCGAGAACCTTGCGCTGGTCTTCGTCGAGCGCGCGCACCGTGCCCTGCAATTCGACATATTCGCTGCGTAGATGGCCAAAGGAATCGATCACACCCTGAACGATGCCCGCAACATCCGAGCAGCCGACAGTGACCCTGCCGCAAGCTTCCGGTATCTCGTCCAGAGCCGATCCGCCCCGAGCATCGATCGCGCTAAGTTCCATTGTCAAACTGACCCCTGAATGGATTTTCACGCGACCTGCGTAGGACAGGATGGTTAGCGGACGGTAAAGACAAAGTCGTAAATCGAGCACTGGTGCGGGCCGCGGGCACGCGCTAGACCCTCGTATATGTTCTTCAATTTCGTCGACGAGCTGCGCGCTGCGGGCATTCCCGCAAGCTTCAAGGAACACCTCACGCTGATCGAGGCGCTGGATCGCGATGTGATCGAGCAATCGCCGGAAGCGTTCTATTATCTCAGCCGCGCGACCTTCGTGAAGGACGAAGGCCTGCTCGATCGGTTCGATCAGGTTTTCCAGAAAGTGTTCAAGGGTATCCTGACCGATTACGGGCAGAACCCGGTCGATATCCCGGAAGACTGGCTCAAGGCCGTCGCCGAAAAATTCCTCTCCGAAGAAGAGATGGAGAAGATCAAGAGCCTGGGCGACTGGGACGAGATCATGGAGACGCTGAAGAAGCGGCTCGAGGAACAGGAAAAGCGCCACCAGGGCGGCAATAAATGGATCGGGACGGGCGGCACCTCACCCTTCGGCAATTCGGGCTACAATCCCGAGGGCGTGCGCATTGGCGGCGAGAGCAAGCACAAACGCGCGCTGAAGGTGTGGGACAAGCGCGAGTTCAGAAACCTCGACAACACCAAGGAATTGGGCACGCGCAACATCAAGATGGCCCTGCGCCGCCTGCGCCGCTTCGCTCGCGAAGGTGCAGCGGACGAGCTCGATCTCGACGCAACCATCGAAGGTACCGCCAAGCAGGGCTGGCTCGACATCCATATGCGGCCCGAGCGGCACAATGCGGTCAAGCTGCTGCTATTCCTCGATGTCGGCGGCTCGATGGACCCCTTCATCAAGATGTGCGAAGAGCTGTTCAGCGCCGCCACCGCCGAATTCAAGAACCTCGAATTCTTCTACTTCCACAACTGTCTTTACGAAGGTGTGTGGAAGGACAACCGCCGCCGCTGGCAGGAACGCACCAAGACCTGGGACGTGCTCCACAAATATGGGCATGACTATAAGGTGATCTTCGTCGGCGACGCGGCGATGAGCCCTTATGAGATCACCCATCCGGGGGCAGCGTCGAGCATATGAACGAGGAAGCCGGCGCCACCTGGATGCAGCGCGTGACCAACACCTATCCCGCGACCGTGTGGCTCAATCCCGTGCCCGAAAAGCAGTGGGGCTATTCGCAGTCGACCAAGGTTATGAAGCATCTCGTCAACGACCGGATGTATCCGCTGACGCTCGATGGCCTGGATGATGCGATGCGCGAGTTGAGCCGCAAAACAGGCGCCTGAGTTGAGACACAGCCGCTTCGAGGCGGTTCGCCTCCGCCTCGAACGATTCGATCCGGGCACGGGCTGGCGGCTCTGGCTCTACGAGTTCGTGCTGTTCGGTTTCAAACAGGGCTGGGCGTGCCTGTTCGGGGGGCTGATGCTGGCCCTCCTGCTGGCCACGCATTTCCTATATCCGGAAAACGCAGCGCTACATCGCTACGACTTTCTCACCCTTTCCGCGATCGCGATACAGGCGGCGATGCTGGCCCTCCGGCTCGAAACCTGGGCCGAGGCCAAGGTCATCCTGATCTTCCATATCGTCGGCACGGTGATGGAACTGTTCAAGACCGCCGCCGGATCGTGGATTTATCCCGAACCAAGCGTTCTCCACATTGGCGCGGTGCCGCTGTTCTCGGGCTTCATGTATGCCGCCGTGGGGAGCTATATCGCGCGCGTCTGGCGGATCTTCGACTTCCGCTTCACGAACTATCCCGCGCGCTGGGCCACATGGCTGCTGGCCGCCGCGATTTATGTCAACTTTTTCGCCCACCACTGGCTGCCCGACATCCGCGTGCTGCTGTTTGCGGTAACGATCCTCCTTTTTTGGCGAACGCGTATCCATTTCCGCAACTGGCGCGACCATCGCTGGATGCCCCCATTGCTGGGTTTCCTGCTGGTCGCGCTGTTCATCTGGGGCGCGGAGAACATCGGCACTTTCGCACGGGCCTGGACCTATCCTGGGCAGGAAGATGGCTGGGAAATGGTCAGCCTGGCGAAGCTCGGCAGTTGGTTCCTGCTGATGCTGATCAGCTTCGTCTTGGTCGAACTGGTTTCGCCGGTGCGAAAGCCCGGTTAATCCTTCTGGTCGAGCTCCTCATTCAGCCGCAGCGAACAGCGCCAGAAGAAGAAGGCGGGAAGCAGACCGAGGAAGGCCGCGCCGTAAAGCACGTAACGTACGCTCTCCTCGCCGAATTCCGGGCGCAACCAGTCCGACAACATGCCGAAGAACAGCGGCCCCAGCCCCAACCCGATCAGATTCTGGAAAAACAATAGCACCGCCGCCGCGATCGCCCGTGCGCGCAATGGCACCAGCCCCTGCGCCGCCGAATAGGTCGGCCCGTAATAGAGCGAGTTGAACAGTGTGGGCAGAAACAGCAGTGTCAAAGCGAAGAGCCAGTTGTCCGCCCGATAAGCAAGGAATGCGAGCGGCACTGCCAGCGCCATGCCCACCGCTGGCGCCGTGAGGACGTGCCGACGATTTTCGGCGCCGTAGCGATCCGCCAGCCAGCCTCCGAGAAATGTCCCGGCGATACCGGCGGCGCCATTGACGACGCCAAACCAGAAGCCGACTTCACCCGGCGTCAACCCGTGAGTGCGCTGAAAGAAGATCGTGGTCCAGGTGGTCTTCCCGTAAGCAAGGAAAGCTGCGGCCGACCCCGCCACCAGCAGCAGTACGAATGCCTTGGATCCCATGACCGACCGGACCGCTTGCCCCAGCGGCATGGTTTGCTGCGCGTTCGATGCGGCTTGTGCTTGCGTCAGGTGCCGCCGCGGCTCCTTGAGCACCCAGGCGACGACGATCGCCAGCAGGACACCCGGCACTCCGACGATGAAAAACGCCCTGCGCCAACCCACGAAATCGGCAAGCAGGCCGCCGATCATCATGCCCAAAAGAGTGCCGACAGGTATGCCCAGGGCGTAGAAGGCCAAAGCCGAGCTGCGCTTTTTCGGCTCGACCATATCGGCGATGAGCGAATGCGCGGGCGGTGTGCAGCCGGCCTCCCCTATCCCTACCCCGATGCGGGCGAGCAGCAGTTGGACGAAATTCTGCGCCATGCCGCATAGCGCGGTCATCGCCGACCAGGTTGCGAGCGCCGCCGCGATCAATTTGGGCCGATGCGTCGTAGGACGGTCGGAAAAGCGCGCGATCGGCAGGCCCAGAATGGTGTAGAACAGCGCGAAGGCCAGCCCTGTCATCAGCCCGATCTGCGTATCGCTCAGCCCGAGTTCGAGCCGGATCGGTTCGGCCAGAATGTTGACGATCTGCCGATCGATGAAATTGAAGATATAGACGATCAGCAGAATCCACAGGGTGACTCTGACCGATCCGCCGGTCTGGCGCGCTGCCGCAGTGGCCATGAAGACTCTCTCCCGAAGCGCGGGTATGCCCGTCGCTGGGGCACAAGCTCCATGCCAAAGGCGATTTCGTCAAGCCCGTTCGTCGAAAATCGAAGATCGGGTCGGTCAGCGCCTTACCGATATGGGGCGGCTCTTCATGGCTGCGCTGCCCGATCAGCTATAGATCAGGTGGGGGCGATCGCTTCGCGCCAGGCAGCCTCGTCGGCTGCGGCGAGTTCATCGAGATCGTCGGGCATGGCTTCGGCGTCGTCGACCCATTTGCGCAGGCTCGCCCCCCGTTGATGACATCGATGGCAAGCCGGTCGAACTCGTATTCATAGGGGAAGTCACGCCAGATCGGATAATCCTGGTAAAGAGAGCGGATCGCCTTGAATGCCAGCGCCTGCAAGCGCCACGGCCGGAAAGCATGATGATCGTAGAACTTGCCTTCCGCATGAATCATCAAGCCGTTACACAATGTGCCGGCATGTTTGTGGAAAGTCGGCTCGAACCAGCATTCGCGCAAGGCACAGCCGCGCAGCCATACGGGAGCCATGCGCTGCATTTCCGCAAGCACCGCCTTGGCATCGATGTCCGGCGCGCCGAACAGCACTTCGAGCGGTCGGGTCGTCCCCCGCCCTTCGCTCAGGGTCGTACCTTCCAGCATGACGGTTCCCGCATAAGCACGGGCCATGTTGAGATTGGCGGCATTGGGGCTGGGATTGATCCAGATGCGATCTTCGGGCCAGCCATATCCCGGCGCCTTGCCCGGTTTCCAGCTTTCCATCTCGATCACGCGCAGGTCGACGTCGAGCTTGAAATGATCGACGAACCAGCGCGCCATCTCCCCCATGGTGAGGCCGTGACGCATGACCATCGGTCCGGCTCCGACGAAGCTTTCCTGCCCCGGGAGGAGCAGAGTTCCCTCCACTGGCCCGCCGGCCGGGTTGGGACGGTCGAGCACCCACACGCTTTTGCCCGATTTGGCGGCTTCTTCCAGCAGGTAGAGCAGCGTCGTAACGAAGGTGTAGATGCGGCAGCCAAGGTCCTGCAGGTCGAACAGGAAGATATCGGCGCTGGACATCATCTGGCCGGTCGGGCGCCGCACTTCGCCGTAGAGACTGAAAACGGGGATACCGTATCGCGGATCGGTCTCGTCCCCGGTTTCGACCATATTGTCCTGCTTGTCGCCCTTGAGCCCGTGCTGCGGCCCGAAGGCGGAGGACACCTTTACGCCGCGCTCGATCAGCGCATCGAGCGAATGATCCAGATTGGCGGTGACCGAGGCGGGATGGGCAACCAAGGCTACGCGCTTGCCTTCGAGCGGCTTGCGCAGGTCCTCTTCCGTGATGAGGCGATCGATACCGAATTTCATGCTCGGCTCGGTGCCCCGAGATTGGTGCCAAAGCAATCGCTATGATGAAAATCGGGCTTCCCCTCGGGGTGTGACACCGCCCAATAGCTCTTGCTGCCGTCGCGATGCTCGAGGATCGTCGAGAGGCCCACCTGCCCTTCCAGCAGCGTCGGAATGTCGCTGCACTGGATATAGGCGTTCAGGCGGTAACGGACGTTGCCGGTCCGCTCGGGCCATATATCCATCCTATCGTAGAGCATCGGCATCATGCCCGAACGATAATCCTCGAACCAATAGCTTGCGTATTTGCCGGTGGGCGCGAAGTTCCACTCCCGGTAGGCGGTGCTCTCCGGGTACTTCAGGAACAGTTCGAAGCAGGTGGTCTTCCAGAGCTCGTCTTCCCGCTGCGGCAGATCGATATCCGGCAAGACAAGCTGGTCCAGCGGACCAAGCAGTATGAATTCGCACTTGAGCACATCGACCCCGAAGCGCGTTAGCTTGGTGGCGAGGGAGAACTCTCCTCCATCGCTGTCAGGGTGGGCCACGAGGCCTCGCTTTCCCAAGACACTACTCAACCCCGGTTCTCCATGCTAGCGGCCCGTCCATCATGAGCACCTACCAGTCCGACCTCCTGCGCCTGCTCGAAGAGCGTGGCTATATCCACCAGATTACCGATCCGGAAGGCCTCGATGCGCTTGCCTCAAAGAAGATCGTGCCCGGCTATATCGGGTTCGATGCGACCGCGCCCTCGCTCCATATCGGCAGCCTGGTCCAGATCATGATGCTGCGCCGGTTGCAGCAGACCGGTCACAAACCCATCGTTCTGATGGGCGGAGGGACGACGCGGATCGGTGACCCCACGGGCCGCGACGAAAGCCGCAAGATGCTGACCGACGAGGCGATCGCGGCCAATATCGCCGGTATTCGCACAGTCTTCGAGAGGCTGCTGAAATTCGGTGACGGACCGACCGATGCGGTCATGGTCGATAACCAGGATTGGCTCAGCAAGCTGGGCTATATCGAGATGCTGCAGAAGGTCGGCACGCATTTCACGATCAATCGTATGCTGACGTTCGATTCGGTGCGCCTGCGGCTCGAACGCGAACAGCCGATGACCTTTCTCGAATTCAACTACATGATCCTGCAAGGCTACGATTTCCGGTACCTGTCGCAGGAAATGGGCGTACGTCTGCAAATGGGCGGCAGCGATCAGTGGGGCAATATCGTCAACGGGATGGAACTCGGCCGCCGGATGGACGGCGCTGAGCTGTTCGGGTTGACCACCCCGCTTCTGACCACCGCCGACGGCGCCAAGATGGGCAAGACCGCCGCCGGGGCCGTGTGGCTGAACGAAGCGCAGTTGCCGAGCTACGATTTCTGGCAGTACTGGCGCAATGTCGACGATCGCGACGTGGGTCGTTTCCTGCGCCTGTTCACCGATCTCCCGCTCGAAGAGATCGCGCGTCTCGAATCGCTCGGGGGTGCGCAGATCAACGAAGCGAAAACGGTTCTCGCCAATGAGGTAACCAAGCTGGTGCGCGGCGAGGACGCCGCCGTCCTGGCCGCGAGCACCGCTGCCGAAACTTTCGCCGGAGGCGGCGCCGGGGCCGACCTTCCATCGCTCGACGTGGGCGATGACGGTATGCGGATCGGCGCGGTGCTTACTGCGCTTGGCTTCACCGCCTCGAACGGGGAGGCCAAGCGGAAGCTGGCCGAAGGCGCGGTTAAACTGGATGGAAAACCGGTGACCGATCCGGGCTTTCTGGTTGCGATCGATGAAGGCACTGAATCCAAGCTCAGCCTGGGTAAAAAGAAGCACGCGATTATTCGCCGCTAATTGTCGGTGAACCGTTCCTCCGTGAGGGATGAACCGCTGGACCGGTTTACCAATTGGCAGCCTTTTACGCCCATAAAGTCGGGCAATCGTTTCATCGCAGAGGGGCCGCCCGCATGAGTGCCGGAGCACAACTGAGCGTTACCGACCAACGGCGCATGACGCGTCACCCGGTCGATTACCCGGTCATCGCCGAACATTTCGGCAAGGGCGATGTGCGCCTTCATATCGCCAATATTTCCGCCAACGGCTTCATGATCGACAATGCGGAAGGTATCGAGCGCGGTGAACGAGTGATCGTGCGCCTGCCGGTGATCGGCCGCATCGAAGCCTATTGCATCTGGACCCGCGACAATCGGGCGGGCTTTCAGTTCGAACGCATCATTCGGGTCGACGATTTTCTGGCGATGATCGACACGCTGCAGCCCAATCCGCGCCTGCGTAAGCTGCGCTGATCCGCAACGCCTTCTACTAGAACGACAAGCAGGCCCGTCTTCACAAGTGAAGGCGGGCCTGTCATGCGTCCGGCGTGACCGAAACCGCCACCCCCACCCCCGATCGATCGCCCCTGCGGATCGCCAATTTCAGAGCGTACTGGGTCAGCCGCCTGTCGATGACTCTGGCGCAATACGCGATGATGCTGATCATCGGATGGCAGACGTACAATATCGCTCGCGATGGGGGGATGAGCGTTGCCGAAGCCTCTGGCCAGCTCGCGCTCATTGGCCTGCTGCAATTCGTGCCGCTGTTCCTGCTCACACCATTTTCGGGCTGGGCCGCGGACCATTTCGACCGCCGCAATATCGCCCGACTTACAGTGCTGGCGCAATTGGGATGCGCAGCAGCGCTTGCCTGGCTGACCTGGAGCGGAAATCTCACTCTTTTCGCCCTGTTCGGGGTTGCCATCGTGCTGGGTATAGTCCGGGCCTTCAACGGACCGGCACTCTCCGCTCTCGCGCCCAATCTCGTGCCCAAAGCCATCCTGCCCAATGCGATCGCGCTGTCCAGCATCGCCTGGCAAGTCGGGATGATCGTCGGCCCCGCGATCGGCGGATACACCTATGCGATCTTGCCCGCCCTTCCCTATCTGACTGCCTGCGTTCTCTTCGTGTTATCGCTGATTGCACTGACCTTTATCGGCAAAGTCCAGCAGCCGCCGAGGGAAGCCAACAAACGCCCGATCCATCAGATGGTAGAGGGGCTGCGCTATGTCGTGCGCAACAAAATGGTGCTGGGTGCGATCACGCTCGATCTCTTCGCCGTTTTCCTTGCCGGGGCGACCGCGCTGTTCCCTGTCTATGCGCGCGACATTCTGGAGGTCGGCGAGACAGGCCTGGCCCAGCTCGCCATGGCGCCCGCCGTTGGCGCCGCGCTCACCGCATTGTGGTTCAGCTTCCGTCCCCTCAAGACCAATGTCGGCCCGAAGATGCTCTGGGCTGTTGCCATATTCGGACTGGCCACCGTGGTCTTCGGCCTTTCGACCTTGATGCCGCTCAGCCTCGCCATGCTGTTCATCGTGGGGGCGGCGGACATGTTCAGCGTCTATATCCGGCAATCGCTGATCCAGCTACACACGCCCGATGACAAGCGCGGCCGCGTGTCTTCCGTCAGCCTGCTCACGATCAGCGCCTCCAACGAATTCGGCGATTTCTTTTCCGGCAGCCTCGCTTTCCTGGTCGGCCCCGTGCTGGCGGTCGTCGGCGGCGGCGCGGGAGCGATCGTTACCGTTGCGATTTGGGCGCGCATTTTTCCGGTTCTGCGCACGACGCGAACCTTTGACCCACCAGAAGAATTGCTAGACACTCCCCCGAAGAGAAATTGAAGGAGCAGATGCCATGAAAGCCGACTCCGTCCTCGCCACCATTGGCGACACCCCCACATTCGTCTGTCGCGGTTGTTTCCTGACCACGAGGTCTGGGTGAAGAACGAGCGCGCCAATCCGGGCGGTTCCATCAAGGACCGGATCGGCCTCGCCATGATCGAAGATGCCGAGCAGGCGGGCAAGCTCAGGGAAGGCGGCACGATTATCGAGCCGACCAGCGGCAATACCGGCATTGGCCTCGCCATGACCGCGGCGGTCAAGGGCTACAAGCTCGTGCTGGTCATGCCCGAAAGCATGAGCGTGGAACGCCGCCGCCTGATGCTGGCCTACGGGGCGACCTTCGACCTGACCCCCAAGGAAAAGGGCATGAAAGGTGCGATCGAGCGCGCGCAGGAACTCGTCGAAAAGACCGAAGGCGCCTGGATGCCCAGTCAGTTCGACAATGAAAGCAACTGGAAGGTGCACGCCCGGACCACTGCAAAGGAAATCCTAGACGACTTCGCCGACACGCCGATCGACGCGCTGATCACCGGCGTCGGTACAGGCGGCCATCTGACCGGCTGTGCGGAAGTGTTGAAAGAAAGCTGGCCGAACATGAAGGCCTGGGGCGTCGAGCCGGAACTCTCGCCGGTCATCAGCGGCGGCCAGCCCGGCCCGCACCCGATCCAGGGCATCGGCGCGGGCTTCATTCCCGGCAATCTCCATACCGACGCGATCGAAGGGGCAATCCCCGTCGATGCCGCCGAGGCCAAGGAAATGGCCCGCCAATGCGCGGTAAAGGAAGGCCTGTTGGTCGGCATTTCGAGCGGTGCCACGCTGGCCGCAATCAAGCAGAAACTGACCGAGCTACCCGCCGGTTCTCGCGTGCTCGGTTTCAACTACGACACCGGCGAGCGGTATCTGTCGGTGCCGGACTTCCTGCCGGAGTGACGTAATTCGCGAAGGCCCGGTTTAAGCGGTGGAGTGGTCGAACCGACCGCCCTTCACGCGCACCCGTCGTCGGATAGAGTGCCCCGTGCGGCAGTGGCGGTCTATCCGATGTTCATGAATTCGACCCTGGGGTCGAGGCGAGAGCTCGGCAACTCGCCGAGGCGGGCTTTGCCGTCCTGACCAGTAATTACCACCGAGCATAAGCTCCCTCCAACTTCGATGAGGCCTTCGCCTCTATGCGCAAACTGCGGAGCCTTTTCAGCGAGGTCCTGGACGGAAACGAAAAAGCCCGGACGTCTCCGCCCGGGCCGATCCGATATTGAAGCCGACGAAAGACTACGCAGCCGTGGCGAACGCGTCTTCACCCAACGCCATCATGCTGTCAGCACCGCTCTCGAGCTTGCGGCGCAGCGCGCCGACATCGGGCAGGAAGCGATCCATGTAATAGCGCGCGGTGGCGAGCTTGGCTTCGTAGAACGCCTTGTCCTCGGTGCCGTCCGCCAAAGCGGCCTGCGCGACCTTGGCCATACGGAGCCACATCCAGCCCAGAGTTACGATGCCCATGATATGCATGTAGTGATGCGCGCCTGCACCGAGGTGGTTGGGGTTCTGCATCGCATTGTTCATGAACCACATCGTCGCCGCCTGCTGCTGTCCGAGCGCCTTTTCGAGTTGCTCGGCCATCGCGCCGAGATTCTCGTCACCCTTGGCAGCCGCGATTTCGTCACCGACCGTCTTGAAGAAGGCCTGGATCGCTGCGCCACCTTTGCTGGCGAGCTTGCGGCCGCACAGGTCCATAGCCTGCACACCATTGGTGCCTTCGTAGATCTGGGCGATGCGCGCGTCGCGAACGAACTGGCTCATGCCCCATTCCTCAATGTAGCCGTGGCCGCCGAAGACCTGCTGCATATTGGTCGCTACCTCGTAGCCCTTGTCGGTGCCGTACCCCTTGATGACCGGAGTCAGCAGACCGATCATCTGGTCGGCTTCGGCGCGCTCCTCTTCGGTTTGCGCCTTATGCGTGAGGTCGACCTGCAACGCGCCCCACAGGCACAGGGCACGCATTCCTTCGGTGAAGGCCTTCGCATCCATCAGCATACGGCGCACGTCCGGGTGGACGAAGATGGGATCGGCCTGCGCTTCGGGTTCGGCCGGGCCGGTCAGGGCGCGGCCCTGGCGGCGGTCGAGCGCATAGGCAACCGCGTTCTGGTACGCAACTTCCGCCTGGCTCAGCCCCTGGATCCCGACGCCGAGGCGCGCGGCATTCATCATAATGAACATCGCGGCGAGCCCCTTATTCTCCTCGCCGACCATCCAGCCTTTCGCCCCGTCATAGTTTAGCACGCAGGTCGAATTCGCGTGGATGCCCATCTTGTGTTCGATCGAGCCGCATATCACGCCGTTGCGCTCGCCCACCGAACCATCTTCGTTGACGAGGAATTTCGGCACGACGAAGAGCGAGATGCCCTTGGTGCTATCGGGCGCGCCGGGTGTCTTGGCCAGCACGAGGTGGATGATATTCTCACTCATGTCGTGCTCGCCGGCCGAGATGAAGATCTTGGTGCCGGTTATCGAATAGCTGCCGTCGCTCTGCGGTTCGGCCTTGGTCCGGATCATACCCAGATCCGTGCCGCAATGCGGCTCGGTCAGATTCATGGTGCCGGTCCATTCATTGGAGATCATCTTCGGGAGGTATTTATCCTTCTGCTCCTGCGATCCCTTGGCGATGAGGGCCGAGACCGCGCCGTTCGTAAGGCCCGGATACATGCCGAAAGCCTGGTTGGCGCTGGAAATGAATTCTTCCAGCACGAAACCCAGCACGTGCGGCATGCCCTGCCCGCCGAATTCTTCCGGCTGCGACAGTGTTCCCCAGCCCGCCTCGCGAAACTTGTCGAATGCTTCCTTGAAGCCTTTTGGGGTGGTGACCGACCCATCGTCATGCCGGACGCATCCCTCCTGATCGCCCGACTGATTGAGCGGAGCAAGAACCTCCGCGCAGAACTTGCCGCCTTCATTCAGGACCGCGTCGGTCACATCGGGGCTGACCATCTCGAAACCCGGCAGATTTCCATAGCCGGCGAGATCGAGCAGTTCGTTGACGACGAAGCGGGTATCGCGGGTGGGCGCTGAATAGATGGGCATCGGCGTGTCCTTGGATTTTTTTGGGGAGTCTAGGTGAAAATCTTGCAGGCGGGATCAGTCGAAATCGAGAGTTTCGATGTGTTCGATGAACTCGGTGAGTTCACTGATCGAACTGTCGATATCGTCCCGCTGTTCCTTGAGCTTGGCGACATGCGCCTTGCACTTTTCAATCGTGACGCGACGCTGCTCCACGCGACCATCGCCGAGATCGTAAAGATCGATCATCTCGCGAATCTCGGTCAACGAAAAACCGACATTCTTGGCGCGCATAATCCATGCAAGCCGTGCGCGGTCGCGTTTGGAATAGATACGCGTCAGGCCGACCCGCGACGGCGCGATCAGGCCCTCGTCTTCGTAAAAGCGCAAGGCTCGTGCCGTGCAGTCGAATTCGCTGGTAAGGTCCGAGATCGAATATTGCTCGCGACCGAGTTCGTCCGGCCGTTCGATATGGGCACCGGCATGACGCCGGTCGCCCGTTTCGGAAGGAACATCCTTGGGAAGCGGCTGTGTCATGCCCCTTCCATAATCGCACGTTTACGTAAGCGTCAAGTCTTGACGGGTTCGAGAACACCCTTGTCGAGACGCCGATAGAAACAACTGCGCGCTCCGGTGTGGCAAGTCGGGCCTGCCGGCTCGCACGCCATGACAAGCGCGTCCTGATCGCAATCGACCAGGATTTCGCGCACTTCGAGAACATCTCCGGATGTCTCGCCCTTCTTCCACAGCCTACCGCGCGAACGAGAATGGAAATGCGCGAAGCCCGTTGCTTGCGTGGCCTCCAGAGCCTCGGCATCCATGAAAGCGACCATCAACACCTCGCGCGTTTCATGATGGACGACGACCGCGCTCAACAGCCCCTTCTCGTCGAATTTGGGCATAAAGGTTCTGCCCGCTTCACGTTCGGTCGCTTCGCTCACCAAGGCGCCTTTCGATGTGTTCCCGAACAAGGGGTTTGTTGCATTATAACCACAAAGTCGACCCAAAATTGGGAACATCGGTAGATGACTGTTTGATGAAGGCCTTTTTTGAGGAACAAACGGCCTCGCAGGCAAGTGAGGCCTGCCCACCGGAGCAGCGGCGTCGCAGAGCGCCAGGTTCAGGGGGTCAATGGATCCGCTGCCGCGAACGAGGGTGTACGTGGCGCATCCGACAACGATGAGGGATGGACCGAGGTGCATGCTGGGGGGCTGCACCGCCGCCGCAAGGTAGGTCCGGTAATATTCGTCACGTGGCGCCCGGGATCGCAAGGTTCCGGGCGTTTCGTTTGCCGGTTACTTCCCGCGCAATCTTAGTTCGCAAGCGCTTCGTCGAGTACTCGCGAGAAACAGGCGATCGTCACCCGCCGGGCGCCGGCTCGCTTGAGCGCCTTGACGCAGGCCGTGCTGGTCGCCCCGCTGGTGAGCACATCGTCGACCAGCAGGATATCGCGGCCAGCGATCGCCATCCTGCGCCTGGGATTGACCCCGATCGCCCCAGACAGCGCCCTTGCCCGCGCCTTGCGCCCGAGCCCGCCCAGGCTCGGTGTCGGCTTCGTGCGGAGCAGAGCGTCGACCTGCATGGTTCCGTGCCCGGCTTTTTCCAGTTGCCGACCGAGCAAGACCGCCTGATTGTAGCCGCGCTGCCACAACCGGCGACGGTGCAGGGGCACGGGCACGATCACCCGGCTGTCATCCGGTTCTGGCAGTCGCGCGGCGATAAGCCTGGCCAGCATCGGTGCGAGTGCGATCCGGCGGCCATGCTTGAGGGCCAGCACCAGCTTGCGCGATACCTCGGTGTAGAGCGTGGCCGCCGCGATCCCGTCATGCACGGGCGGATGGGCAAGACAGACCGCACAGGTCGCGCCTTCGCCGGGGCCGCGATCGCCGAACGGCCTTTGACAGCTTTCGCAGCAGGGATCGGACGGGATGACCAGTTCGTCCCAGCATTCGAAACACAGCCCCCCCTGCTCGCCGACCGCACTGCCACAGGCAGGGCAGCGGGGCGGATAGACGAAATCGAGCAGCGGCGCGAAGCTGGCGGCGAGGAGGCGGCTTGTCGACACATTCGCATGCTGCCCCGCTTGCGCGAGGCTGGCAAGCGCGGCAGGGCGTGGCCCGATGGCAAGCCAGGTACCTCCGCAGATTTTCTCACGCCGCCGAAGGATCGCCGGATTGCGCCGCGCCCGCGTGAGGCAGGCCAAGCGCGATGCGGCGCGCTACATCCTCGACGACATGGTGGAGGACGTGCTCGACCGGCTCGAATTCATCCGTATGTCGCCGACGCGCGTTCTGGTTATCGGCGACTGGACCGGTACGCTGGCCCTTTCGCTGCGCGGCGGCGGATCGGATGTAACCGAACATGACGTCGCCACGCTCGACGAAGAACATCCGGTCGAGAGCGAGTCCTACGACCTCATCGTCAGCCTGTGCTCGCTCGACCGGGTGAACGATCTTCCCGGCGCGCTGCTCCACCTGCGCAATGCGCTGGCGGAGGGCGGGATGATGATCGCCAGTTTCCTTGGCGCGGGAAGCCTCGTCAATCTGCGCCGCGCCATGCTGGCCGCCGAGCCGGACAGGCCCGCGGCCCGCATGCATCCGCTGGTCGACAATCAGGCGGCTTCCGCGCTGATGCAGCGCGCGCTGTTCAAACGGCAGGTGGTCGACAGCCGCACGCTCACTGCCTCCTTCGGCTCGCTCGACCGGCTGGTATCGGACCTGCGCGATCAAGGCCTGGGCAGCGCCTTGGCAAATCCGCCCCCTGCTCTCGACAAAGCGGCGAAAGCGCGTGCGGGGGCAGCGTTTCTGGATACTGCCAGCGATCAAGGTCGGGTTCTCGAAATTTTCGAGATACTCACCTTAACCGGATGGAAAAATTAACTTCTTTCTATTTTCACAGCCCACAACAGCTCCGCATTTCGGGCTGAGACCCCGGCTTCGCGGGGATCAGTCTTTCAGGCTCGCCTGTGCCGCTGCCAGTCGCGCGATCGGCACGCGATAGGGTGAGGCGCTGACGTAATCGAGCCCGGTCGCCTCGCAGAAAGCGATGCTGGCGGGATCGCCCCATGTTCGCCGCAAATGCCCAGCTTGAGGCCGTCGCGTGTGGCTCTGCCTCGCTCCGCCGCCAGTTCGACCAGTTGGCCGACCCCGTCGATATCGAGGCTGACGAAGGGGTCGCGGGCGAAGATGCCCTTGTCGACATAGGTCGTCAGGAACCGTCCCGCATCGTCGCGGCTGACGCCGAGCGTGGTCTGGGTGAGATCGTTGGTGCCGAAGCTGAAGAACTCGCCCACTTCGGCAATCTCGCCCGCCATCAGCGCGGCGCGCGGCAATTCGATCATCGTGCCCACGAGGTAATCCACCGTGCAGCCCGTAGCTTCGAACACCTCGCCCGCGACACGGTCGACCACGGCCTTGAGCAGTTCCAGCTCGCGGCGACTCGCCACCAGCGGGATCATGATTTCGGGCACCGGCGCTTCGCCGCTATCCTTGGCGACCTGGCAGGCAGCCTCGAAGATCGCCCGCGCCTGCATCTCGTAGATCTCGGGATAGGTGATCCCGAGGCGGCAGCCGCGATGGCCGAGCATGGGGTTGAATTCGTGCAGTTCGCCCGCGCGGCGACGAAGTTTGTCGATGTCGACACCGGTGGCCGCGGCGAGATCCTCAAACTCGGCATCGCCATGCGGCAGGAACTCGTGCAGTGGCGGGTCGAGCAGGCGGATCGTGCACGGCAGCCCGGCCATGACTTCGAAAATGGTCACGAAATCGCTGCGCTGTTCGGGCAGCAGCTTGTCGAGCGCGGCGCGGCGGCCAGCCTCGGTATCCGCCAGGATCATCTCTCGCACTGCACTGATCCGGCTCGCATCGAAGAACATGTGCTCGGTCCGGCACAACCCGATGCCCTCGGCCCCGAACTGGCGCGCCATGCGGCATTCGGTCTCGGTTTCGGCATTGGTACGGACCTTCATCCGGCGATGCCTGTCCGCCCATTCCATCAGCGTGGCGAAATCGCCCGCGAGTTCGGGCTCGATGGTCGCGACTTCGCCCGCCATGACCTGGCCGTTGGCGCCATCGATGGTGATGACGTCGCCTTCCTTCAATTCGCGCGAGCCGATTGCAAGCGTGCGCCCTTCGCGCGCGATCGAGACCTGCGAGGCGCCCGAAACACAGGGTCGGCCCATACCGCGCGCAACCACGGCGGCGTGGCTGGTCATGCCGCCGCGTGCGGTCAGAATACCGGTCGCGGCGTGCATGCCGTGAATGTCCTCGGGGCTGGTTTCAACGCGGACTAGGATAACCTTCTCGCCGCGATTGGCCCATAGCTCCGCCGTGTCCGCATCGAGCACGATCTTGCCGCTGGCCGCGCCGGGCGAAGCCGGCAGGCCCGTGGTCAGCACATCGCGCGGCGCATCCGGGTCGAGCGTCGGGTGAAGCAACTGGTCCAGCGCCATCGGGTCGACGCGCAGGATCGCGGTTTTCTCGTCGATCAGCCCTTCATCCACCATGTCGACCGCCAGCTTGAGCGCCGCCTTGGCGGTGCGCTTGCCATTGCGGGTCTGCAGCAGCCACAGCTTGCCCTGCTGCACGGTGAACTCGATATCCTGCATGTCGCGATAGTGCTTTTCGAGCAGGTCGAAGAGATGCGCCAGTTCGGAAAAGGCCTCGGGCATGGCTTCTTCCATGCTCGGCTTGTCGGCTCCGGCTGCCTCGCGCGCCGCTTTCGTCAGATATTGCGGCGTGCGGATGCCCGCGACCACATCCTCGCCCTGCGCATTGACAAGCCACTCGCCATAATAGGCCTTCTCGCCGGTCGAGGGATCGCGCGTGAAAGCGACGCCGGTGGCACTGGTTTCGCCCATATTGCCGAAGACCATCGCCTGCACGTTGACCGCCGTGCCCATGTCATGCGGTATGTCGTTTAGGCGGCGATAAATCTTGGCGCGTTCGGTATCCCAGCTATCGAACACGGCGCTGATCGCACCCCATAGCTGTTCGACCGGGTCCTGCGGAAACGGCTTGCCCAGCTCTTCCTCGACGATGGACTTGTACTGCGCGACCAGGGCCTTCCACTCTTCGGCGGAAAGCTCGGTATCGGCGTAATAGCCATTGTCTTCCTTGGCGATTTCGAGCGCTTCCTCGAACAGGCCGTGATCGACGCCGAGCACCACGTCGCCATACATCTGGATAAAGCGGCGATAGCTGTCCCAGGCGAAACGTTCGTCGCCGCTGGTCCTGGCAAGGCCTTCGACCGTCTCGTCGTTGAGACCGAGATTGAGCACGGTGTCCATCATCCCGGGCATCGACACTGCCGCGCCCGAGCGGACCGAGACGAGCAACGGATCGGCGGCATCGCCGAAATCCTTGCCCACGGTCTTCTCGACATGGTTCAGCGCCTCGGCGACATCGCTGCGCAGCTTCTCCGAAAAGTCCGAACCGCCCGCGAGATATTTGAGGCATTCCTCGGTCGCGATGGTGAAGCCGGGAGGGACAGGCAGGCCGATGCTGGCCATTTCGGCCAGATTGGCGCCCTTGCCGCCGGTAACGGTCTTGTCCTTCTGCCTTGCATTCGTATGCGGCGCGTCGCCGCCGAAGGTGAAGACTGTTTCCGACATGAAAGCTCCTGTCCGGGTGCCTGTAGGTGACACGAAGTTACAGGGGTGTCACCCTATTTCCAACAAAAGAAAGCACCTGTTTTCAGGTGCTTGTCATACATCTCGGTGCCCAGGGTGACAGATCGGCCGATTTTTCTCCCCTACACCCGGAACACGGCCGACCTAACCCTCGATACGCGAGAAATCGGCCACTTTGTGCACTGCAGCACGAAAGGCTGCAAGCAGGTTGAGGCGATGTGCCCGCTTGTTTTCTTCATCCGCGTTTACCGTCACTTCATCGAAGAAACGGTCGATCGGGGCGCGAAGACCTGCAAGCGCCGCCATCGCGGCCGAGAAGTCTTCCACCTCGATCGCCTTGGCGGCCTCCGGTTCTGAAGTCGCCAGAGCATCCATCAGCGCCTTTTCCGCCGGTTCGGGCGTGTAGGAAAGCTGTTTCGCCTTGGCGGCTTCGGCATAGATTTCACGCATTTGCGGGTCGTCGACATTTTCCAGCGGGTCCTCGTCGCCGGTATGTTCGACTACATCCCCGTCATTCCCGCGAAGGCGGGAATCCCGCTTGTCTTCTTCGGCCACGTCCGAAGGCAGCGGGACCCCCGCCTGCGCGGGGGTGACGGTAGAGGATTTAAGCCAGTCTTCCTTCTTGAGAATATTCGCCGCGCGCTTGTAGCCTGCAAGGAGGTTGGCGCCGTCTTCGGTGTCCATGAAGGACTGGAGCGCTTTCACGCGGGCGAGCAGGCGGACGAGATCGTCCTCGCCGCCGAGCGCGAAGACCGCGTCGATGAGATCGTGGCGAACGCCTGCTTCGCGCTGCTGGACCTTGAGGCGGTCGGCAAGGAATGCCCACAAATCGAGAAATCCTGCTTCGCTTTCGAAAAAAAGCGCGTTGAATAGCTTCACACCGTTAACTTCATCGGGATGGTGAAGCGTAATACGCTGGATGCTTCCGCCCTGACTGATAAGCAAATCAACGTCGTCACCATTCCGTTCGAAACCGAACGCAGGTTTCTGGTCCACATCGCGAAATTTGACCATCTCACGCGCTGTCAGTGACGTGCGATAAGCCTGAGCACTCAAAAGATCTCTGAGCTTGGTATCGAGGTCGAGCATTGGCAAGCGGAGAGAATTTGAGGTTAGCAGTCCGATACATGCAATTGCCGCTCTCCGAAGAGCGAAAGGGTCTTTCGAGCCACTTGGACGCTCGTCGATGGCAAAGAACGAGAAGAGCGTATCTAGCTTATCCGCCAAACTCACCGCTACCGTTACCGGCGCGGTCGGCACCTCGTCGCCCTGCCCGACCGGCTTGTAGTGATCGCGGATCGCGTCGGCGACTTCGTCGGGCAGGCCCTCGGCGCGGGCGTAGTAGCCGCCCATCAGGCCCTGCAGTTCGGGAAACTCGCCGACCATTTCGGTGACGAGGTCGGCCTTGGCGAGGCGGGCGGCCTGTTCGGCGAGGTCGGCCAAGGAAGCCCCTTCCCTCGAGGGAAGGGGTTGGGGATGGGTGTTCGACGTCTGCGAGGTGGTACCCCCCACCCCCGGCCCTCCCCCGTGGGGAGGGGGCATCGGTGACGATACCCTCTTCCACCAGCCACCTTGCCAGCTTCGCCACGCGCTCGACCTTGTCGGCGACGGTGCCCAGCTTTTCGTGGAAGGTGATCCGCTCCAGCCCGCTGGCGTGCTCGGCGAGGGTCTTCTTGCGATCGACATCCCAGAAGAAGCGCGCATCGGACAGGCGGGCGGCGAGGACCTTGCGGTTGCCGTCGACCACGCGCGCGCCGCCATCCTCCGCCTCGATATTGGCGGTGCAGATGAAGGCGTTGGCGAGTTCGCCATTATCGTCCTCGCAGACGAAATACTTCTGGTTCACGCGCGCGGTGAGCTGGATCGTCTCGGGCGGCACCTCGAGGAAATCCTCCTCGAAGCGGCCGAGTAGCGGGACGGGCCATTCGGTCAGGCCCGCATTCTCGACCACCAGCCCCTCGTCCTCGACCAGCTTGAGGCCAGCCCCGGTTGCGACCTTGGCCGCGCCCGAGCGGATCAGGTCCTGCCGTTCTCCGTGGTCTACGATCACATGGCCTGCGCGCAGCTTCATCGCGTAATCGTCGGCATTGCCGATGGTGATGTCGCCCGAATGGTGGAAGCGGTGGCCCAGCGTGACTGCGCCCGAGGTGACGCCATGCACCTCGCATTCGACAACATCGTCGCCCAGCAGCGCCACGATGCCCGAAAGCGGGCGCACCCAGCGCAGGCTCTCGGTGCTGATCGAAGCGGCGCCCCAGCGCATCGACTTGGGCCATGAAAAATCGCGGATGATCGCGGGGATCGCCTCGGCGAGCAGGTCCTTCGTTGCACGGCCGGGGATATTCTTGACGGCGAAATAGGTCGCCCTGCCCTTCACCTCGCGGGTTTCGAGCTGGCTCTTGTCGACGCCGGCCTTGCGGCAGAAACCGTCGAGCGCCTGGTCGGGCGCGCCGACCGGCGGTCCCTTCAGTTCCTCGCTCACCGCATCGGTGGCTTCCGGCAGACCGCGCGCAATCAGCGCAAGACGGCGCGGGGTCGACCAGACGGTGATCTCGCCAGTCGCGACACCGGCAGCTTCCATCTCGCGGCGGAACAGCTTTTCCAGTTCGGCGCGCGCACCGGCCTGCATGCGGGCGGGGATTTCTTCGCTGCGCAGTTCGAGGAGGAAGTCGCTCATTTCGACCACTCCGGATATTTCTCGGCCCACACGGGGGCTTCCTTTTCCATATGCGCTTCGCACGATCCGCGGGCGAGGTCGCGCACGCGGCCCATATAGCTGGCGCGTTCCTGCACGCTGATCACGCCGCGCGCCTGCAGCAGGTTGAAGATGTGGCTCGCCTCCACCGCCTGCTCGTAAGCGGCGATGGGCACGTCGTTGGCGAGCGCATTCTTGCACTCGGCCTCGGCCTTGTTGAACAGGTCGAACAGCGCATCGGTCTCCGCGACCTCGAAGTTCCACTTCGACATCTGTTTCTCGTTCTCGAGAAAGACG
The DNA here is from genome assembly GCF_003355455.1 of Erythrobacter aureus. Lineage (NCBI taxonomy): Bacteria > Pseudomonadati > Pseudomonadota > Alphaproteobacteria > Sphingomonadales > Erythrobacteraceae > Erythrobacter > Erythrobacter aureus. The sequence continues at coordinate 1,955,068 of NZ_CP031357.1, read as the reverse complement.
TCGCCATAGGTCACGAGTCTTTCGCGTCCTACCGCTTCGCTACTTGAGGACGTGCCCCCGTTGAAATTCAGGTCGTACACATTGTCGACGCCCTGAATATACATGGCGAGGCGTTCGAGCCCGTAGGTCAGTTCGCCCGCAACGGGCTTGCAGTCGAAGCCGCCCATCTGCTGGAAATAGGTAAACTGGGTCACTTCCATCCCGTCGCACCAGACTTCCCAGCCAAGGCCCCAGGCCCCGAGCGTCGGGCTTTCCCAGTCGTCTTCCACGAAGCGGATATCGTGCCTCAAAGGATCGATGCCGATGACTTCGAGGCTCTTGAGATAGAGGTCCTGTATGTCCGGCGGGCTCGGTTTGAGGATTACCTGATACTGGTAATAGTGCTGCAGCCGGTTCGGGTTCTCGCCATAGCGGCCGTCGGTCGGGCGGCGGCACGGCTGCACGAAGGCGGCGTTCCACGGCTCGGGGCCGAGCGCGCGCAAGGTGGTCGCCGTATGGAAGGTGCCGGCACCCATGCGCATGTCGTAAGGCTGAAGGATAAGGCACCCCTGCGCGGCCCAGAAATCGTGCAGCGCGAGGATCATGTCCTGGAAGGATTTTTGCGGATTGCGGTCCATGGCGCGGGGCAATGGCGCAAGCGAATTGCACGGTCAATGCCGCAGCGCGGCGACAGCAGCACACACCGCTCGAGCATCCGGCTTGGCAAATACTACGCCGTCTCGCTATCGCGGGAAACCAATCCAAAAGGAATCGCAGCGCATGACCCGTCCTACTGTCCGCCAGGCCATTGCCTGCCTTGCCCCGCTGACGCTCGCCCTGCAGGGATGCGCGGCCTATCCCGAAACCGATGTCGCGACTGCGCCCGTCGCGGCGCAAGCGGCTGTCGCTAAAGGGCCGGGGCTGTGGAAAGTCGCCGACGAGGACACCACGATTTACCTTTTCGGAACGGTCCATGCGCTTCCCGAAAGCGTCGAATGGTATCAGGGGCCGATAGAAAGCGCGCTGGCCGCTTCGCAGGAGCTGGTGACCGAAATCCCCGATGGTGCCGCGAAAGACCCGGCATCGCAGCAAGTGGTCATGGCCAAGGCCTTGCTGCCCGCCGACGAATCTCTGCGCGATATGCTCAGTGAACCGGATCGGACGAGTTACGAGATCGCGCTGACCAGGCTCGGCCTGCCGCCCGCAGCATTCGATCGTTTCGAACCCTGGTTTGCGGGCATGACGCTGGCCGTGGTTCCGCTGATGCAGGCGGGCTATGCCGCCGAAAGCGGGGTGGAAACGAAGCTGGAGGAGCTGGCGCCTGCCGATGCGGCGCGCGGCGCATTGGAGACGCTGGAGTGGCAGATCGAACTTTTCGACACGCTGCCGGTCGAATCGCAGCTCGCCTTTCTGATGGCGTCGGCGGACAATATCGACGAAGTCGTTCCGATGATGGACCGGATGGTTGCCGAATGGCTCGAAGGCGATGCCGATGGTCTGGCGGCGCTCATGAATGAAGGGCTGACCGATCCGGTGCTGGCCGATGCCCTGCTCTACCAGCGCAATAAACGCTGGGCAGAGTGGATCGACGAGCGGCTCGATCGGCCCGGCACCGTGTTCATCGCGGTCGGCGCAGGCCACCTTGCCGGTCAGGACAGTGTGCAGGATTATCTCACCGGCAGCGGACTGACCGTGACGCGGGTACAGTAACCGTCCCATGTCTGGTCAGGCGTCATTGCAGGCTTGCCAGCGCCACCGAACCATGCACTCGAACAGCATGACCTCGCGCTTTCTCCTCGGCCTGACTGCGGCCCTGACGTTCCTGCTGGCCGCCTGCGGCAAGCAGGCGGATACCGCCAAGCCCGAAGGACCTTATCCCGCTTTGTGGGAAATTGCCGACGGGAATGGCGCTACCGAAGGCTGGATGTTCGGCACGATCCACGCCCTGCCCGATGGCACCCGATGGCGCTCCGAACGGCTCGATACGGTGGTGGGCCAGGCCGACATGCTGGTGGTGGAGGTCGCAAATCTCGAGAATGGCGAGGCGCTTTCCGCCTTGTTCGAGCAGATGGCCTATGATCGCCCGGCCGGACCGATCGCCGAACGGATCGATCCCGAGCTGCGCGGCGAGTTCGAGGAACTGCTGGTCAAGGCCAAGGTGCGGCGCGGCTATTTCGATCCCATGGAAAGCTGGGCCGCGGCGCTGGCGCTGGCACAGGTGGCGCAAACGGCGAAGGCCGAAAACGGGGCCGATCGCGCCCTGCTTGCCGCATTCGACAAACGCGAGGTGGTCGAACTGGAGGGCGCACACGGCCAGCTTGCGATCTTCGACAGCTTGCCCGAAGACGAGCAGCGCGATCTGCTCAATGCGGTTCTGGAAGAATCACGCGATTATCAGGGCGAGATCGGGACGCTGGCAAACGCCTGGCTGGAAGGCGATACCGAACGGCTTACGCAATTGACCCGTCGCGGAATTCTGGCCGACCCCGAACTGGTGCAGGTGTTGCTGCGCGATCGCAATGCCGATTGGGCGGCGCAGATCGAAAACCTTCTCTCGGCCCGCGACAAGCCGCTGATCGCGGTCGGCGCCGGGCACCTGCTGGGCGATCATGGTTTGCCCGCCCTGCTCGAAGCCCGTGGATATACGGTCCGCCGGATCGAATAGGGCGCCCTGCCCCGCACCTTCGCGCTTGCTTTTCACGCACGCCCTGCTAAGCGCGCGCCCTTCGGCACCATGGTCATCCCTGGAGGCGTGGTGGACCGAACATGTAACCAAACGTATTTCGAAAGGTAAGCGACATGAGCGATGCTCTGACCCTGCCGGCCGAGACGCGCGAACGGGCTGGCAAGGGAGCCTCCCGTGCACTGCGTCGCGAAGGCCGCGTCCCCGCCGTGATTTATGGCGGCAAGGAAGAACCCACGATGATCCACGTGGAAGCGAAGGAACTGGTCCGCCAGCTCGGCACCGGCCACTTCATGAACTCGATCGTCGAGATCGAGCTCGGTGGCAAGAAGATCAAGACGCTTCCCAAGGATGTGTCGCTCCACCCCGTCAACGATCGTCCCGAACACGTCGACTTCTTCCGCCTCGCAAAGGGCGGCAAGATCGAAGTCTCGGTTCCTGTCGTATTCCTCAACGAAGAAGCCAGCCCGGGCCTCAAAAAGGGCGGCGTTCTCAACGTGGTCCGTCACGAACTCGAACTGGTTTGCGAAAACGACAAGATCCCCGGCGAGATCGAAATCGATGTCACCGGCAAGGAAGTTGGCGATTCGATCCATATCAGCGAAGTGACCCTGCCCGAAGGCAGCGAGAGCGCGATCACCGATCGTGACTTCACCATCGCCACGCTGGTCGCTCCCTCGGCGCTCAAGAAGGCCGAAGGCGACACCACGCAGGAAGGCGACGAGGTCCAAGAAACCGAAGTCACCGAACAGAACGCCGAAACCGTCGAAGGCGAAGCCGACCAGTCCGACGACTGATCCGCACTTCCGGTATCGCAATCGAAGCGCCGGTCCCGCAAGGGGCCGGCGTTTTGCTTTTGGGAACAGCGAAGCTAAGGGGCGCGCATGCAGATCTGGACAGGCCTCGGAAACCCCGGACCCAAATACGCGCTTCACCGGCACAATGTCGGCTTCATGGCGGTGGACGTCATCGCGGAAACATACGGATTCGGCCCGGTGCAGAAGAAGTTCTCGGGTTGGGTGCAGGAAGGGCGGATCGGGCACGAGAAGATACTGCTTCTCAAACCGGCGACCTTCATGAACGAAAGCGGCCGTGCGGTCGGTGAGGCGCTGCGGTTCTACAAGCTCCAACCCGATGCGCTGACCGTCTTCCATGACGAGCTCGACCTGGCGCCCTTCAAGGTGAAGGTTCGCCGGGGTGGCGGCCTTGCCGGTCATAACGGACTGCGTTCGATCAACCAGCATCTCGGCCCCGATTTCCGCCGCGTCCGGATAGGCATCGGACATCCAGGCTCGAAAGAGCGCGTCCATGGCCATGTTCTGGGCAATTACGCAAAGTCGGAAATAGATCAATTAGCGGCGATGCTGGGAGGCATCGCGGCTGAGGCCGAATGGCTGGCGAACGGGGACGATCCCCGGTTCATGAGCGAGCTCGCTCTGCGGATGTAAGGGCTAAGCTCGGCGGCGGTTTTGGGATCACTGGAAGCTCCGCATCGCCCTGACGATTTACCTGCCGCCCGACACACGATTGTTGCGTAAACCGGTTCATCCCGACGCGGGACTGCAAATCCCGATCAGCGAAGTGAGCACCGAGGTCCAAGTGGGCTGGATTCGCGAGACACCCTATGGCCCAATGATCGGGCTCGTGCATAACCTCCGACACTCTGGCAATTCGTGAAGGGGGCGGCTAAGGCGCGCGCCACACACTTTTTCCGGAGTTTCTGATGGGTTTCCGTTGCGGGATCGTCGGCCTGCCGAATGTCGGCAAGTCCACCCTTTTCAATGCATTGACCGAAACGCAGGCCGCGCAGGCCGCGAACTATCCGTTCTGCACGATCGAGCCGAATGTCGGCCAGGTTGCCGTGCCCGACGAACGGCTCGACAAGATCGCCGCCATTGCCGGATCGGCCAAGGTGATCCCCACGCAGCTTGCGTTCGTCGATATCGCCGGTCTGGTAAAAGGCGCGAGCCAGGGCGAAGGCCTCGGCAACCAGTTCCTCGGCAATATCCGCGAAGTCGATGCGATCGTCCACGTGCTGCGCTGCTTCGAGGATGACGACATCCAGCACGTCGCCAATAAGGTCGATCCGCTGGCCGATGCCGAAGTGGTCGAAACCGAATTGCTGCTCGCCGATCTGGAAAGCCTTGAAAAACGCGTCCCCGCCGCGGCCAAGCGGGCCACCGGGGGCGACAAGGAAGCCAAGCTGATGGCATCGGTTCTCGGGCAGGCGCTGGACCTGCTCAAGGACGGCAAGCCCGCCCGCCTCACCGAGCCGAAGGACGAGGAAGAAGCCCGTGTCTTCCGCCAGGCGCAACTGCTTACCGCCAAACCCGTGCTCTATGTCTGCAATGTAGCCGAAGAAGACGCGGCTACCGGCAACGCGCTGTCCGAACAGGTCTTCGCCAAGGCTGCCGCCGAAGGCGCGGAGGCTGTCGTCGTTTCCGCCGCTATCGAAGCCGAACTGGTCGCCATGCCGGCCGAAGACCGGGGGGAATTCCTCTTCGAGCTCGGCCTCGACGAAAGCGGCCTGAGCCGCGTGATCCGGGCTGGCTACAAACTGCTCGGCCTGCAGACCTTCTTCACTGCCGGTCCGAAGGAAGCGCGCGCCTGGACCTTCCCCGTTGGCGCCAAGGCACCGCAGGCCGCTGGCGAAATTCACACCGATTTCGAGCGTGGCTTTATTCGAGCTGAAACAATTGCCTTCGATGATTACATCGCTCTCGGCGGTGAAGGCGGTGCGCGCGAAGCGGGCAAGCTGCGGCAGGAGGGCAAGGATTACCTCGTCCAGGATGGCGATGTGATGCTGTTCAAATTCAACGTCTGAGGACACGCCCATGAACCGGATCGCCGCTGCTCTCGCCCTTGGCCTTGCCAGCGTTCTCGGCGGGTGCGCTACCTATGCCGAACCGCCGATCGCCAGCGCTCCGGTCGAACAGCGCGATCCCGTTACCCTTCTCGTATCGATCGACGGGTTCCACCCGGACTATCTCGAACGCGGATTGACCCCCACCCTCTCCCGTCTCGCGGCGGAAGGGGCAAGCGCCGCGATGCGCCCGTCCTTCCCTACCAAGACCTTTCCCAACCATTGGACGCTGGTAACCGGGCTGGTGCCCGACCATCACGGCATCACCGCCAACCGGATGGAAGATACCGGAAGGCCGGAAGCCCCCTTCACCATGGCCACGGTCGATCCCTATTGGTGGAGCGAAGCGAAGCCCGTCTGGGTTGAGGCCGAAGAGGCAGGCATTCGCAGCGCGGCCATGTTCTGGCCCGGCTCGGCCGTGCCCTGGGGCGGCACCGCCGTACGCTACGGACCAGTCGCCGACGGCATCATGGCGAGCGACTGGCAGGCCTTCAGCATGCAGGTATCGAACACCCAGCGGGTCAATTCGGTGCTCGACTGGTTGCGGCGCCCCGCCGATATCCGGCCGGAATTCGTGACGCTCTATTTCGACACCGTGGACAGCGCCGGCCATGGCGGAGGGCCGGAGAGCGAACAGATCGACACCGCCCTGCGCGATATCGACAGCCATATCCGCGATCTCGTTGCCGGTCTCGAAACGCTCGGCCAGCCCGCCAATCTGGTGATCGTCTCCGATCATGGCATGGCCGCGACGGGTTCCGACAAGACGATCGTGCTTGCCGATATCGTCGACCCCTCGCTCTATCGTCTGGTCGAAGGCGGCGCCTATGCGACCTTCGAGCCGACCGAAGGTAACAGAGCGGCGCTGGAAGCCGCGCTTCTACGCGAACACGATCGGATGGAATGTTGGCGCAAGGGCGAGATCCCGGCCCGCTATCAATATGGGACGCACGACCGGATCCCGCCTTATTTCTGCCTGCCCGAAACCGGCTGGACGATTTCGGCCACCGCTTCCGGTACAAGCTGGAGCGGCGGAAACCATGGCTATGATCCCTTCTCGCCGGAAATGGCCGCGCTGTTCATCGCACACGGTCCCGCATTCCGCAGGGGGGCAACCTTGGCACCGTTCCAGAACACCGCGGTCGCGCCGCTGCTGCGCCATCTGGTCGGGCTTCCTCAGGCAAGCCGCGCGGACGGCGATTTGGCGGATGTCGCACCGGCGCTCGCGGCGCAAAATTAGGGGTCGACCGGAACGAGCGCGCTCCCTCCCCGTTGCCATTCAAAGTTCAACGGGGAGACGACCGTGGTCGATAAATCGGAAAAGTTCAGTACGTTGGTGCGCGTCGGCTATTTCAGCCGCGCCATTCTCTATTCGGTTCTCGGCCTCATCGCGCTCACCAGTGCAGGCAAGATCGGCCAAGGCACCAACGGCATTTTCGAGGCGATCCACGAATTCCCGCTCGGCACCGCGATTCTCTGGCTGATGGTCGTGGGATTGTTCGCCTATGCCCTGTTTCGATTTGCCTCGACCTTCTTCGATATCGAAAATCACGGCAGCGACACCACCGGCTGGGCTCATCGTATCGGGCACGCGGGCAGCGCCATCGGCCACCTGGCACTGGCCTATTCCGCGTATAAATTCGCCACCTCCGGCAGCGACAGCGGTAGCGGCGCACAGGATGCGGCTTCGGGCGTTCTCTCGATGGAATTCGGCGGCGCATTGCTGGGCCTCCTGGGAGTTGCCTTTTTCGTCACTGCCGTATTTCAGGCGAAGAAGGGGCTCACGGGCAGCTTCATGAACCGTATCAGTGGCGCGGCCCCTTCTCAGACACGGATGATAGGGGGCATCGGCTATGTCGCCAGGGCAGTGGTGTTCCTCGTGATTGGCTGGTCGTTGTTCAAGGCCGGCTTTCTGTCTGGCTCGGCCGGTCAGATCAAAACGCTGGGCGATGCCGTCGCCAGCTTGGCCGGAGAAGGCGTGATCTTCACTCTGGTTGCCATCGGACTGCTCGCATTCGGTCTCTTCAGCCTCGTGCTGTCGCGCTACAGGATTATTCCGGACATGGGCTCCGACGGTCGGGTTCCGCAATTTCGCGCCTGACTTGATTTATACCCCCTGGGGGTATATCTGGCGCGCATGGAAAAGACCGCCACACTCTATCGAATGGTGATGGACAAGCATGTCTGTCCCTATGGGATCAAAGCCAAATGGCTGCTGGAACGCGAAGGTTACCGGGTCGAGGATCATCACCTCAGCACCCGTGAAGAAACCGACGCATTCAAGCAAAGGTTCGATGTATCGACGACGCCGCAGGCTTTCATTGCCGACGAACGTATCGGAGGATACACCGATCTGGCCGAACATTTCGGACGTGCCCGCGATCCGGATGCGACCAGCTACCGCCCCGTGATCGCGGTCTTCACCGTTGGCGCCGCCCTCGCCATTGCCCTCAGCCAGTTCGTATTCGGAACCCCGTTGACGATCCGCACCGCCGAATGGTTCGTGGCATTTTCCATGGCCATGTTGGCCATGCTGAAGCTGCAGGACGTGGAACAGTTCTCGACCATGTTCGTCGGCTACGACCTGCTGGGGCAGCGCTGGGTTCGCTATGCCTATGCCTACCCCTTTCTCGAGGCCACCGCAGCCGTCCTGATGGCGGGCCGATTGCTACCCTGGCTGTCGATCCCCATTGCCCTGTTCATCGGCACGGTCGGGGCTGTCAGCGTGTTCTATGCCGTCTATATCCAGAAGCGCGAAATCAAATGCGCCTGCGTGGGCGGAAGCGCCAATGTGCCGCTCGGGTTTATCTCGCTGACCGAAAACCTCGCGATGATGGGCATGGGAATTTGGATGTTGCTTCGCCCAGCATTGTGATCCATTGCAATTTGCAATGCAGTTCTACGAAGACATCGAGATCGGGCGGGAGCGCGCCTTCGGCCACTATGAGGTCACGCGGGAAGAGGTGATGGAGTTTGCCTCCAAATACGATCCGCAATCGTTTCACCTCGACGAGGAGGCAGCAGCGCAGACCCATTTCGGCAGGCTGTCCGCGAGTGGCTGGCATACCTGCTCGATGACCATGGCGATGATGGTCGAGAATATGAAACAGGAGAAATCGGCCGGTCTCGGATCTCCGGGCATCGACCATCTGCGATGGAAAAAGCCGGTCTATCCCGGGGACACTCTGCGCTGCGAGACGGAGGTGATCGAAAAGCGCCGCAGCCAGTCACGACCTGAGATGGGCATTTTCAAAACCCGGATCAGGACGCTCAACCAGCATGACGAAGTCGTGCTGGAAATGCAGTCCAACGGATTGATCCGTACGCGCGATCCCAACGGGGCCGACTAGCCTAACCTAGTCTAGGCTAGCCTAGACTAGGCTCCGCATTGGGCGATGCCGTCCTTGCGGTAGACGATCTGGTCGGCCGCATCGCGGATCGTCAGCGTCGCGGGAAAATCGCTGACTTCCTCGCCCACCTGCTCACCCTCGGCCTCATCCAGGTCGAGCGTCATGGAATATTCCGTTCCGTCATATTTGCGCCGCGCGAGATAGGGCAGTTCGGCGCTGCCCTTGTCCGCAGCCAGCATCATCAGTTCGGTTCCGCGCAGGAAATGCCCGGTCTCCGCCATGGCCAGGGCGACCGCCGACAAACCACCGCCTTCTGGCGCGAAACTGCATCCGGCGCCATAAAGATCATGCTGTTCGATTTCCCGATACCGGATCGCGCCCAGTTCGAGATTCTCGGGCGCCGGCGTCTGGTTGGCCTTCACCTCGGCCACGGCAGCCTGCCGCTCCTCCTCGGTCGGTTCGTTCGAGCAGGCGGCCAGTGCCACCACAAGCAAGAGAATTCCGGCGCGCATCAATGCCTCCCGAAGAGTTTCTCGACGTCTTCCATCGACAGTTTCACCCAGGTCGGGCGGCCGTGATTGCACTGGCCCGAACGCGGCGTACGCTCCATTTCACGCAGTAGGGCATTCATTTCGTCGACCCGCAATACGCGTCCTGCCCGGACCGAACCGTGGCAGGCCATGGTCGCAAGCACGAGATCGAGCTTCTCGCCCAACAACAAGGCCTCGCCATTGAGGGCAAGATCGTCGTCGATATCGCGGAGCAGTTTTTCAGGATCGGTCCGCGCGATGGCGTGGGGCAGGCTGCGCACCAGCATGGCCGATGGCCCGAAACGTTCCAGCGCGAGCCCGTGCTCGGCAAGTTTCGGTGCGGCTTCCTCGAGCCTGTCGCAGCTCGTCTCGTCCAGTTCGACGACTTCGGGGATGAGCAGTGCCTGGCTTCTTGCCACCGCCTCTTCCGCCCCGGCAGCGCGCAACCGTTCGAGCACGAGCCGCTCGTGTGCCGCATGCTGATCGACAAGCACCAGCCCGTCCTTGGCCTCGGCAACGATATAGGTGTTGGCCACCTGCCCGCGCGCGATGCCGAGCGGATAGTCTTCGGTGTCTTGGGCGACCGGCGCCGCCTCCTCGGCGCGGCCATGCGGCTCGGCCATGACATCCGCCTCCACCGCGCGCCACGCCGCATTCGCTTCCGACACGCGATGCTGCGGGCCGGACCAGTCCCGCCCGTTGAAGATCGAGCGAAGCGCCGGAGCCGGTTCGTCCCCGGCAGGCTCCTGCTGCCAGCGGGCCATGGCGCCCGCATCGGGCGTTTGCGCGCTGCGCTTGTCGCCCGTGGCCAGCGCCTGTCGCAAGCCCGAAACGATAAAGCCGCGCACCCCCTGCGAATCGCGAAACCGCACCTCGGTCTTGGCCGGATGAACGTTGACGTCGACATCCTCGCACGGAAGGTCTAGGAACAGCGCGAGCACCGCATGGCGATCGCGGGCCAGCATATCGGCATAGGCACCGCGGACCGCGCCGGTCAGCAGGCGGTCTTTCACCGGGCGGCCATTGACGAACAGATACTGGTGGTCGGCAACGCCGCGATTATAGGTTGGCAGGCCGGCAATCCCGGTCAGCCGCATCGCGCCGCGTTCCATATCGATGGCTACCCCATTGTCCTTGAGTTCGCGGGCGATCAGTTGCGCCACCCGGTTTGCAAGCCCTTCCCCGCCCTGCAGTCCGAATATCCGCCGATCGCCATGGTCCAGCGTGATTGCGATATCGGGCCGCGCCATGGCGAGCCGAAGGACCACATCCTTGCAGGCGGCATATTCGCTGCGCGGTGTGCGAAGGAACTTGCGCCGGGCCGGGATTTTGCCGAAGAGGTTTTCCACCCTTACCCGCGTACCCGGTGGCAGGGCAGCCGGGCCTTCGGTCACGGTTTCGCCGTGATCGACAACCCGGCGCCAGCCCTGTTCCGCATCATGCGGGCGGCTTTCCAGGGTGAAGCGCGCAACACTGGCAATGCTCGGCAAGGCTTCGCCGCGAAAGCCCAGGGTGGACACCTGTTCAATCGCATCGTCGGCCAGCTTGGATGTGGCGTGACGTTCCAGCGCCAGGGCCATCTGTTCGGGCGACATCCCGCATCCGTCATCGGTCACCTCCAGGCTGTCGAGACCGCCTTCGACCAGCTTCACGGCAATGCGCGAAGCCCCCGCGTCGATCGCGTTTTCGACGAGCTCCTTGAGCGCGGATGAGGGCCGTTCGACCACTTCGCCGGCAGCGATGCGATTGACGAGATTTTCAGGCAGGCGGCGGATTTCTGGCATGGGCAATGAAGTGTAGCGGTGAAGTGTCGCGAATCCGAGATGGCGCGTTCACCTATCCCCCGCAGGAATGTCGGAAATTTTTGGCATTCGAAGCATTATATCGCTAAGGCACCGCCACCATTCCCTCCGGAGAGGTGCGAGCGGGCCGCATCCCCTCTCGACGGATCACGCGACATAACGGAAAATCGAATAACAATGGGCTTCTGGAACAATCTCTTCAAATTCGGCGTGCAGAATATGGCGATCGACCTGGGGACTGCCAATACGCTGGTTTACGTGCAGGATCAGGGCATCGTACTGAACGAGCCGAGCGTGGTCGCGCTCGAGACGATCAACGGCATGAAGCGCGTCAAGGCCGTTGGCGACGATGCCAAGATGATGATGGGCAAAACGCCCGACAGCATCGAGGCCATCCGTCCGCTGCGCGACGGCGTGATCGCCGATCTCGACGTGGCCGAAGAGATGATCAAGCATTTCATCCGCAAGGTGAACGGGCGCAAGAGCCTGATGCGCTACCCCGAAATCACCATCTGCGTCCCCTCCGGCTCGACTAGCGTCGAGCGCCGCGCGATCCGCGATGCCGCTTCGAATGCCGGCGCCAGTCAGGTCTATCTCATCCTCGAACCCATGGCCGCCGCGATCGGCGCCGACATGCCGGTGACCGAACCGGTCGGTTCGATGGTCGTGGATATCGGCGGAGGCACCACCGAAGTCGCCGTTCTGTCACTGCGTGGCCTGGCCTACACCACTTCGGTCCGCACCGGCGGCGACAAGATGGACGAGGCGATCGTGTCCTATGTCCGGCGACACCATAATCTGCTGATCGGTGAAAGCACTGCCGAACGCATCAAGAAGGATTTCGGTGTCGCCCGCCCGCCCGAAGACGGCGTTGGCGAAAGCATCACCATCAAGGGCCGTGACCTTGTGAACGGCGTGCCCAAGGAAATCACCATCAACCAGGGCCATATCGCCGAAGCGCTGTCCGAACCGATTGGCGCCATTGTCGAAGGCGTACGGATAGCACTGGAAAACACCGCTCCCGAACTGGCGGCGGACATCGTCGATCAGGGAATCGTGCTCACCGGCGGCGGTGCGTTGATCGGCGGGCTGGACGAATATCTGCGCGAAGAAACCGGCCTGCCGGTGACTATCGCCGAAGATCCGCTTTCCTGCGTGGCGCTCGGCACGGGGCGCGCGATGGAGGACCCGATCTATCGCGGCGTCCTGATGACGGCTTGAGAAAGGCATAGGGGATGGCGCCGACAGGCTCACGGCGCTCGGGATATTCTCGAAGGGCGCAATACAACCTCTTCACCGGTTACGTTATTGCAGGCGTGGGTGCGCTGATCGGCGCCACGCTGCTGGTATTGTCTTTCTTTCAGCCGCATCTCTTCGGCGGGCTGCGCGGTGCGGCGCAGGATGGAGTATCCCCGGCGACGGAAACCGCCGCGACCGTGCGCACCGGCTCAAAAGGGTTCTGGGACACGGTCAGCGGGTATTATCGGGCCGGCTCGAAGAACGCCGAACTGAAGCACGAGATGGAGATCGCCCGCATTCGCCTGGCCGAAGCGGAGGCGGTGAAGCAGGAAAATGCCCGCCTCAAGGGCCTGCTCGACCTTCAGGATGACGAGCGAAAGCCTGTGGCGGTTGCCCGGCTCGTCGGATCTTCGGCTTCCAGCAGCCGACGGTTCGCATACCTGGGTGCAGGCCTGAACGATGGTGTGACGATCGGAATGCCCGTGCGTTCGCCGCGCGGCGTGGTTGGCCGCATTCTCGAAGCCGGTGGCGACAGTTCACGCGTTCTGCTGCTCACCGACAGCGAAAGCGTACTTCCTGTGCGGCGTGCAAAGGACGAAGTCGTGGCGTTTGCCGAAGGGCGCGGTGACGGCCTTCTGCGTATCAGGCTGATCAATCTCGGCATCAATCCGCTTGAGCCCGGAGACGTCTTCGTCACCAGTGGCGCGGGCGGATATTATCCACCCGGCATTGCAGTCGCCATACTGACCGAAACCACCGATGATGGAGGGCTCGCCCGCATTGTCAGCGATCCGGCGGCAACCGACTATGTGAGCGTGGAGCCAATTTTCGAGCCGGAAGCGGCACTGGGCGCCACCACCCCGGTCGAGCGCGAGCTGTCCGAGTGATGGAGCGCAATGACCCGCGTTCGCGCAGCGATGCGTATGGTAGCCGGATAAACCGCTCGCACTCTCCCATCATTGCCAATGCCGTCCCGTGGATCTCGATCGTCATCGGGTCGATACTGCCGATCTTCGCCATCGCCGCGGCTCTTCCGATGGTGCCGCCGCTGGGGCTTCTCATGTTGCTTGCATGGCGGCTGGTGCGCCCCGGTCTGCTGCCCGTATGGGCCGGAATGCCGCTTGGTCTGGTAGACGATCTGTATAGCGGTCAACCGTTCGGTTTCGCCATTTTCACCTGGTCTCTGATCATGATCGCTATCGAACTGATCGAAAGCCGCATGCCATGGCGGGCCTTCTGGCAGGACTGGTTCAGTGCCAGTATATTGATATTGGCCTATCTGCTGACAGGTTGGTTGCTTTCGGGTGGCCAGCCCAATGTTCATTCCCTCATCGCTCTTGTGCCCCAACTCGTGTTTACCACCCTTCTCTTCCCGATAGCAGCTCGTATCGTCGCCACGCTCGACCGCTTCCGCCTCCATCGCTGGAAGGCTGTCTGATGCGTCTGCGCAAGCGGAGTCGGCCGCGCGAAGTCGTTACCCACTCGACGCTCGACAATGCCTTCGACCGTCGGACCTTCGTCATCGGAACCGCGATGGGCGGTCTCGGCGTGCTGCTGGCGGCGCGCATGGGTTACATTGCAATCGCCGAGAACGAGAGATACGAACTGGAAAGCGAGAGCAACCGGGTCAACCTGTCGCTGATACCCCCGCGTCGTGGGTGGATTCTCGACCGGAACGGCGCGCCGCTCGCGTCGAACCGCGCGGATTTTCGCGTCGACATAATCCCGGAACGCACACCCGATTCCGATGCGACGATCACCGCGCTCGCCAACCTCCTCAATCTCGACGAGAACCAGGCTGCCGACATTCGCAAGCGCGTCGATGATGGCCCCGGCTACCAGCCAGTGGAAATCGCCTCGGGCATCAGCTACGATCAGTTCGCCGCCGTCAGCGTGCGCCTGCCCGATCTGCCGGGCGTCGTGCCGCAGCGCGGATTCTCGCGTTTTTATTCGACCGGTCCCAGCGTCGGGCACCTGATCGGCTATGTCGGAACGGCCAATGCCGAGGAATATGCCGAGCAGGACCGCAACCCGCTGCTCGTCACGCCCGGCTACAAGATCGGCAAGGATGCGCTCGAGAAGCAGTTCGAGCAGGATTTGCGCGGGATTCCCGGGGCGCGGCGGGTGGAGGTCACCGCATCGGGCCGGATCGTGCGCGAACTCGAAACGCGGGAAGACATTCAGGGCGATCCGGTTCGCCTGACGATCGACGGGCCATTGCAGGATTACGCCGCGCGCCGGATCGGTCTGGAAAGCGGATCGGTCGTGGTGATGGACTGCGAGAGCGGCGACCTTCTGTGCATGGCATCCATGCCAAGCTTCGATCCCAACAGTTTTTCGCAAGGCATCGGCCGGGTCGAATATGCCATGCTGCGCGATGACGAGCGCGTGCCGTTGCGCAACAAGGTGCTTAAGGGGCTGTATCCACCCGGATCGACCGTCAAGCCGATGCACTGCATGGCTTTTCTCGATGCTGGGGTGAAGCCCGAAGAAACGATCATGTGCAATGGCGGACGCCGGATCGGCAACCGTTTCTTCAATTGCTGGAGCAATCACGGCCGGGTCGACATGGCCAAGGCCATCTATCAAAGCTGCGACAGTTATTTCTATCACTTCGCCCAGCAGGTGGGCTTCGCAAAGGTCGCCGAATGGGCGCACAAGATGGGGCTCGGCGAAGAATTCCCGCTTCCGGTGCAGAGCCAGTTCTTCGGCACGGTTCCCTCGCCCGAATGGAAGCAGCGCCGCCACGGTAGCGCTTGGCAACCCTACGATACGGTGAACTCGTCGATCGGCCAGGGCTATTACCTCACCAACCCCCTGCAGCTTGCGGTCATGAGCGCGCGCATGGCGACCGGCTTCAAAGTCATGCCGCGCCTGCGCATGTCGGACAAGCAGCCGCGCTTCGAACATTTCGATTTCAGCCCGGAAGAGATCGGCTATGTCCGCCAGGCAATGAGCGATACGGTCAACGGCCCGGGCACCGCCGGGCGGGCTCGCCTGCCTTTCGAAGACATCAAAATGGCCGGTAAGACGGGCACCGCGCAGGTTGTGTCGCTCAGCGTCTCGGACGGGCGCAGTGGCCCATGGAAGTATCGCGACCACGGTCTGTTCGTGTTTTTCGCGCCGTTCGACAAACCGAAATATGCCGGCGCGGTAGTGATCGAACATGGGGGCGGTTCGGGCGCGGCCTATCCGATCGCGCGCGATGTGATGACCTTCATGTTCGACCCGGCCAAAGGCATGCAGGCCCTGCGCGCGCTCGAGGAACAATGGGGCGGCAATGCGCAGCAGCGGCTGAATTCGAAATACCGTGCTTATGCCGCGGCGCAGGGCGAATCGGTCCCGCCGGTTCCGGCGCGCGACGAGGATATTTTCGACCGGGTCGAGGCGGAAGCCCGACTTGCGGCGCGCCAGCCCGAAGGACTGGCCGAAGAGTCGAATCCCTCGCGCGTCGACGATCGCACGCCCGAAGAGATCTCGCGCTCATCCGCCGCCGCCAATGCGGAGGCGGAACAATGAGCAGCATCGTCCCCGCGCCGATCGCGCGGCAGCCATGGCAGATGCTTTTCCCCCTTTTCGTGCTGATCGCTTTCGGCGCGCTGGTTCTGTTTTCGGCCGCCGCAGGGAGCTGGGAACCCTACGCATCGTCGCATGTGATCCGGTTCGGCGTCTTTCTGGTCATGGCCTTTGTGCTCAGCCGGTTTTCCCGCGATCTGGCCATGTTCTTCGCCTTCCCGATCTATGTGATCGTGCTCCTGATGCTGGGCGCCGTGGAGGTGATCGGCTTCGTGGGAGGCGGCAGCCAGCGGTGGCTCAACCTCGGCTTCATGCAATTGCAGCCGTCCGAGGTGATGAAACCCGCCATCGTGCTGATGCTGGCGCGATTTTACGCGACGCTTCCGGTCGGGATGGTGCCGACCTGGCGGGCTTTAATCCCGGCGGGCGCCTTGATCCTGACACCGGTGGCCCTGGTCCTTCTCCAGCCCGACCTCGGGACATCCCTGGCGATAACCTTCGGCGGCGCCATGGTGATGTTCGCGGCCGGGCTGCCGTTGCGTTGGTTTCTTGGCGCGGGCCTGGCGGCCGCCCTCCTCGCCCCCCTCGCCTTCTTCTTCGGACTGCAACCCTATCAGCAGAAGCGAGTCTTCACCTTTCTCGATCCCGAAAGCGATCCGCTCGGCGATGGCTATCACATCACTCAATCGAAGATCGCGATCGGTTCTGGCGGCTTTTCCGGCAAGGGCTTCAACGAAGGATCGCAGAGCCATCTCAATTACCTTCCCGAACCTCACACCGATTTCATCTTCGCAACCATGGCCGAAGAATGGGGCTTCCTGGGCGGCCTCGTCGTATTGGGCGCCTTTGCCATGATCCTTGGCTGGGGACTGTCGGTGGCCCGCGCCAGCACCGAGCGCTTCGACAAACTGTTGGCTTTTGGAATGACCGCCTCGATCTTCTTTTACGTCGCGATCAATCTGATGATGGTCATGGGCCTCGCCCCGTCGTAGGCATTCCCCTGCCCTTCATGAGCCACGGAGGCAGTTCTATGCTAACCAACATGGTGTGCATCGGATCCTTGATGATGGTGAATCGCTGGAACCGGACTGCGCCCCGCACGGGGCTGTTGCGATAGGCTTCAAGCGAAGCCGATTTTGCCGCCTCCCGGGGCCGCTGCCTACAGGCCTTCGCTCTTCTGGCGACATCTTGCGGCCGATGGCACCATCATCCGCGACTCCGCGCCGCGGCTTCGCCGACAGGCAAATGTCACCCGCTTGAGGGACTCGATTCTCATTCCCATCCGGCTACCTGCCCGGCGAAACAGCAAGCGGAAACCGGGGGGAGGTTCCGCGAAGTAGGGACGCACTCACTTATGACCCCCGAGAAGCCCCGGCGGCGGGCCGACGACGAACTCGACTCCAATCGCAGCGATGTGGCCGACACGATCGGCCACGAGGCCCGCAACAGGGTTCTGCTGGAAATTTGGTATGCCAACCAACAAGATACGCCGATAACGATCTGGGATCTCCCGCAGCCAACTGGCCTGCCTTTGCGCGCCGCTTTTGCCGCCGCGCGCAAGCTCGAATCCGACCGCCTCGTTGCCATTGGGGACAATCCATCCGACCCTTTCGGCGCAACGCTGAGGGTGCGGAAAGCCGCCATGCCGCATCTGCGCAAGCTGCATCCGACCCGATCGGTCATTTAGGGCTTTTCATCTCGAAAGAGCCCGCTATATGAGCGCCTCCCGAGTCGGGAACGCCTCCTTCCACGAGGCTGCGGCATGCCGCAGTGTGGACGCATAGCTCAGTTGGTAGAGCAGCTGACTCTTAATCAGCGGGTCCTAGGTTCGAGCCCTAGTGCGTCCACCATTTTTCTTCAGCCGATCAATTCAGGCGAGTCCCGACAGGGGGCTATCGCGCGTAAATCACATGCAATGTGACGATCGTCGTTGGCAATCACATTATGATGTGATAGCCACCGCCGCATGGATACGATCGAGAAAGTTCGCACGCTTGTTTCGCAAGGGCTGATGACCCGCGCCGGCCTTGCCCGTGCAGCGGGCCTTCATGCCAATACGCTGCGCGAGTGCAGCGAGGAAAGTTGGAATCCCACCGCCGAAACCCTCGCCAAGCTCGAAGCCTTTCTCGAAGCCAATGACGACACGCCGGTCATTGTGGGCGCCGAGGAAATCATCGACGAGGCGCGCAACGGCCGGATGTATATCCTCGTGGATGACGAGGACCGCGAAAACGAAGGCGACCTTATCATTCCCGCCCAGATGGCGACGCCCAGCGCAATCAATTTCATGGCGACACATGGCCGCGGCCTGATCTGCCTCTCGCTCGATCGCAAACGTGTCGAGGCGCTCGGCCTCGAGCCGATGAGCCGCGACAATCGCGAAAGCATGCAGACCGCCTTCACCACTTCGATCGAGGCGAAAGAAGGCGTCACCACGGGGATCAGCGCGGCCGACCGCGCACGCACCGTTTGCGTGGCGATCGATGCGACCAAGGGGCCGGACGATATCGTGACGCCCGGCCATGTCTTCCCGCTCGCCGCGCGTGATGGCGGTGTGCTGGTCCGTGCGGGCCACACCGAGGCAGCCGTCGATATCTCGCGCCTAGCGGGCCTCAACCCCTCGGGTGTCATTTGCGAGATCATGAATGAGGACGGCACCATGGCGCGCCTCGACGATCTGATCGCCTTCGCGCGCAAGCACGATATGAAGATCGGCACGATCCGCGATCTTATCGAATATCGCATGCGCCACGATCATCTGGTCGAACGCGTCGGCGAAGACGGTTTCGAATCCGATTATGGCGGTGAATGGCGCCTGCTGACCTATCGTAACACAGTGGACGGCAGCGAAAGCTACGTCCTGCAGAAGGGCCATGTCGTGGAGGGTCAGCCCACCCTCGCCCGCGTGCATCCGATTTCGATCTTCGAAGACGTGCTCGGCAGGCCGGGACCGCGCAAGCGCACGCTTCAGCGCTCCATGCATGCGGTCGGCGAGCACGGAGCCGGTGTGATCGTGCTGATTACCGGACGACCGGCGTCTAACCGGGGCTATAGCGAGAGCGATGCGCAGCGAAACGTCGGCATCGGTTCACAGATCCTTGCCGATCTCGGTATCGAGGACATGATCCTTCTCAGCAATTCGCAACCCAATGTCGTGGCGATCGAAGGCTATGGCCTCAACATCGTCGATCATAAACCTATCCCGGAGTGACACGCATGGCCCGTTTCCTGATCGTCGAAGCCCGTTTCTACGACCATCTCAACGATATGCTCGTCGCGGGTGCCCGCGCCGCTCTCGAGGCGGAAGGGCACGAGGTCGAGGTGCTGACCGTGCCCGGCGCACTCGAAGTGCCCGGAGCGATCGCGCTCGCCTCGGAAAGCGGCCGGTACGATGGCTATGTCGGCATCGGTGTGGTCATCCGCGGGGAAACCTATCACTTCGAAATCGTCGCAGGCGAAAGCGCGCGCGGGATCATGGCGCTGACCATGGACGGCATGGCGATCGGCAATGGCATCCTGACGGTCGAGAACGAGGAGCAGGCGCTGGTTCGCGCCGATCCGGCCCAGAAGGACAAGGGTGGCGAAGCGGCCAAGGCGGCCATCGCCCTGCTCGATCTGCAGGCGCGCTTCGCCGCCTGACGCCATGGTCGAAATCGCCGAACGCATGACGATTGCGCCCGGTGCAATCCATAGGGGATGAATACGGTTCCCAAGCTGGGTGAGGATACGCTCGTCGGCCGCGCATGATGGGTTTGAATCATGTCTTGTCGGCTCTTACCCGCCCGCCCCTGTTCGCTTGCATGAGGCGTGAGAAAAGCAGTTCCCGGAACGCTAGCTGGCGCCGCGCGTCGTCACAATCATGCTGGGAGAAACGTCATGAACGGCGCTTTCGAATGGGCCGCATCGATCGGGGCGGTCATAGCCGCCTCTATGATCGCCTTCGATCTGGGGCGCCGCGCAACCGCCTGGGGCTTTGTCCTGTTCTGCGTCGTCTCGGCGCTGTGGATCTATATCGGCCTGACCGAAGACGCGCTGCCGCTGGCAGCAATGAACGGCGTGCTGCTGCTGATCAACGCCTGGGGCGTATGGCAATATTGGTTCCACCCGAAGAACCGAAGCTGACCTTCCGCTAAAGCGGACGTCTCAGACCCTCAGGCCTGGTGGACCGAGGTCCCCGCCTGCACGGGGACCCCCGCTTCAGCCCCCGATACGCCCGAAACAGTGCCGCCCGGCATAATGCGCGCTATCACCCAGCTCTTCCTCGATACGGATGAGCTGGTTGTACTTGGCGAGCCGATCCGACCGGGCCAGCGAGCCGGTCTTGATCTGCCCGCAATTGGTGGCGACTGCCAGATCGGCGATCGTCGCATCTTCGGTTTCGCCCGACCGATGCGACATGACGGCGGTGTAGCCCGCGCGATTGGCGATGCTGACCGCGTCGAGCGTTTCCGACAGGGTGCCGATCTGGTTGACCTTAACAAGCAGCGAATTGGCAAGCCCCTGGTCGATCCCTTCGCGCAGGCGCTGAGGGTTGGTCACGAACAAGTCGTCGCCGACCAGCTGGACGGTATTGCCGATCCGGTCGGTCAGCGCCTTCCAGCCTTCGAAATCGTCTTCGGCCATGCCGTCCTCGATCGAGCGAATCGGATAGTCACGGCACAGCTTGTCGAGATACTCGGCCATTTCATGACCGGTGAGCGATAGGTTCTCGCCCGAGATCTCGTATTTGCCGTTCTTGAAGAACTCGGTCGAGGCGCAGTCGAGAGCAAGCACGATGTCCTCGCCCGGCTTGAAGCCCGCCTGCTCGATCGAGGCCATGATGAAATCGAGCGCGTCGCGCGTGCTGGCAAGGTCGGGGGCAAAGCCGCCCTCGTCACCGACCGAAGTAGCCAGGCCCTTGTCATGCAGCTTCTTCTTGAGCGTGTGGAACACCTCAGCGCCCCAGCGCACCGCTTCGGCGAGACTGTCCGCGCCAACCGGCATGACCATGAATTCCTGAATGTCGATCGGGTTATCGGCATGTTCGCCCCCATTGATGATATTCATCATCGGAACGGGAAGCACATGGGCCGAAACGCCGCCGATATAGCTGTAAAGCGGCAGGCCGCGCGCATTGGCCGCCGCCTTGGCCGCTGCCATGCTGGTGCCGAGAATGGCGTTCGCACCGATGCGGCCCTTGTTGGGCGTTCCGTCGAGTGCGATCATCGAAAGATCGATGTCGCGCTGGTCTTCGGCATCGAAAGCGCCCACCAGCATATCGCGAATTTCGGCGTTGACCGCCTCGACAGCCTTGATCACGCCTTTGCCGAGATAGCGGTCCTTGTCCCCGTCGCGCAGCTCCACGGCCTCATGCGCACCGGTTGATGCGCCGCTGGGCACCGCCGCGCGACCGAAGCTTCCATCGTCGAGAAGCACATCGACCTCGACCGTGGGATTACCCCGTGAATCAAGGATTTCGCGGGCGTGGATGTCTATGATCGCGGTCATGGGTGCTGGCGCTCCGGGGTAAAGGTGTTGTAATCGTCTAAAACACCCCCAGATGGGGAGTTGGCAGCGCTCTATTCGCCGGAACATTGGCGCGCAAGTTGCGTTGCAACATCGAAGGCCATTTCGCCGGACGAATACGAATTAAGGGCAAGGACGACCATCATGGCAGAAACCACCGCAGGCGATGCGCCCAAGAAGCGCAATACTCCTGCCACCAAGAAGACCGCAGCCTCGAAATCCACGAGCGCCAAGACGCCGCGCAAGACCGTGGCGAAGAAGGGCGCAGCGAAGGAGATGACCCCGTGACCGATACAGCACCCAAGCCCCACCACCGACAACCGCGCCGAAGCGAAATCCCGCTTCAACGCGGCTCTCGAAGAGGCAAAGGCAGGTGCAGCCGCGCTCAAGGCAGAAGGCCGCGACCGCGCCACCGCCTACCGCGATCAAGCCAAGCACAAGGGCGACGACCTCGCCGCCGAAGCCAAAGCCTATGGCGAAGAAGCGAAGGTGAAGGGCCGCGAACTTGCGACAGAAGGCAAGGTCAAGGCCGGCGAAGGCCTGCGCTCGCTCAGCAAGCTCGTCAACGAGAACGCTCATCAGGTCGACGAAAAACTGGGCGCGAAATACGGTGACTATGCTCGCAGCGCCTCGAAGTCGCTGGATGGCTATGCTGCCAAGCTCGACGAAAAAAGCGTCGACGATCTCGTGGAGGACGGCCGTGAATTCGTCCGCAAGAGCCCCGGCAAGGCACTCGGGATCGCAGCGATTGTCGGTTTCATGCTTTCGCGTCTATTCCGCGGCTCGCGTTGAGCGAGCGATGACGGGGGTTTGAATGCGAGACGATAACGACGAGCGGGTCGATGAGTATTCCGGCCCGCTCGATTTGCCCGACGAGCACGAATCCCCCAATGAGGAGGATGAAGGCGGTCGGCAGTTTTCCTTGACCGACGATGTTCTCGCGCTGCTTGAGGATGGCAAGACATATGCCGAAGCGGAACTGCGTTTCCAGAAAAGCCGCGCGGGTTATATCGGGAACCGGTTCAAGGGCGCCCTCGCCTTCGGGCTCGGCGCTTTCGGCGTTTTTCACCTCGCCCTGATTGCGGCCACGGTTGGGCTCGTCATCGCGCTCGCGCCCATCGTCGGACCTTGGGGCGCGACTGCCATCGTAACGCTCGCGCTGATTGCGGGCGGGGTATTTCTCTTGCGACTGCTGAAAGGGCGCCTCGACGATATCCGGGACGCATTCGAAGAGGAGGACGCCGAATGAGCGATCGGCGGATCCGAATGCTGGAAGACAAGTATATGCGCGATTCCGCTCGCGCATTGGTCGAAGCCGATATCGAGCACCTCAAATCCGACTTCGCCCATAAAGGGTTGGGAGAACGCGCCATTGAGCGCGTGAGAGAAGGTGCCACCGATCTCTACGAAGAAGCGGCCGATATGGCCGGGGACAACAAAGGTGCTCTGGCAGCTCTGATTGCGGCGATAGTTGTCTGGTTTGCACGCAATCCAATCATGGAACTGTTTGGGCGGGACCCCAATGAAGGGGATGACGCCGCGACCGAAAATCCGGAACGTTAGCGCCTTACGAACCGTTGTTTCGACGAACACGCATTGCGGAGAAATATCATGGCAGACACGGCCGAAAACAATGTCACCCCTATCAGCGCCGACAGGAAATTGAGCGATGAGCAGAAGCGCGAACAATTGCGCGCCCGCATCGAGGCCGGGGAGAAGCGCAATGAAGAACGCAGCCTGACCGATCAGGCGAAAGACGTTGCCGACAGCGCGATCGAATTCACGAAGAAACACCCCTTCGCTGTGGTCGGTGGCGTACTTGTCGCCGGGCTTGCGATTGGGGCCATGACACGCCCGGGCCGCAGGCTCGGTCGACGCGGGAGTATTTGGGCCGGTCTCGCCGCAGATGCAGCCCTCGCCTACGGCGCGCGAATGATCGATGGCGTCGTCGATGGCGCTCAATATGCGGGCGACCGGATGGAAGATCTCGGTGACAGCGCTTCGACGGCAGCGCGCGGCCTGCGCCGCGATACGGCCTATAAACTCGATGTCGCCGGTGACGCCTTGCGCAGCTCGAGCCGGAAAGCAAGCCGCAAAGGCAGCCGTGCCTATCGCGCGCTGCGTACTCGTATCACCCATTGATGATAGTCATTTAGTAGCATGCCGTAGCGGCGCGACAGGGTTGCCTGTCGCGCCGCTTTCGCTATGGCGCGCAACGATTCATTCCTCCCTAGAGAAAGACGATCCGATGGAAGAAACCGAGAGCAAGCAAACGCTCTATCTGGTCATGGGTGGCCGCGTCGCAGACCCGCGCAGCGTCACTTTCGCCGATCCCGAAAGCCTTCATGTCGCAGGCGTGTTCAGCAGCTACGATGCTGCCGTCGATTCCTGGCGCTCGAATGCCCAGCGCACGGTAGACGATGCCGAGATGAAATATGTCATCGTTCATCTGCACAAGCTGCTCGACCCGGGGGCCTGAACTGCCCCATGGCCTATTCCATAAGGCCATATCGGGACGATGACGCCGAGGCGCTGGCCGAGGCAATCGCCGCGGCGATTGCCGCCATTGGCCCGCACGCATAGTCACCCGAGCAGGTCGCTGCCTGGAGCGCGCGACATCCCGGTGCCAGACGGTACCGGGAGCGTGTGTCGGAAGGTCATGCGATCTTCGTCGCCACAGATGCGGACGACAGCCCGGTCGCTTATGCCTTGATCGAGCCCGACGATCATCTCGACCATCTCTACAACCGCCCCGACCACACGCGGCGCGGTCTGGCGACGCAATTGCTCGCGCGTGCGGAAATCTATGCGCAGGCACACGGCGTGGAGCGGATCTATACCGAGGCGAGCGATCTCGCCCGACCCGCTTTCGAGCGTGCAGGCTATGTCGTGACGAACAAACGCGAATTCACCATCGCCAATGAGGGTCGGGATGTCCCGATTCACAACTGGGCGATGGAAAAGCGGCTCAGATGAACTCGATCTTGTCGATCAGGTAGAATTTGTCCCCAGACGGAACGGTCACTTCCACCTCTTCCTCGAGCTGTTTGCCGATCAACGCGCGTCCAAGGGGCGAATTGTAACTGATACGTCCCTTTGCGGCATCGGCTTCGGTCTGGCCGACAATCTGGTATGTCACCGGCTTATCGTTTTCATCGAGCAGGGTAACGGTCGCGCCGAAGATTACCTTGTCCCCCGAAAGTGTCGTCGGGTCGATGATCTGCGCGCGGCTGATCTTGTCTTCCAGTTCGCCGATCATCGCCTCCACCTGGCCCTGACGTTCCTTGGCGGCGTGGTATTCGGCGTTTTCGGACAGATCGCCATGCGCGCGCGCTTCCTCGATCGCATCGACGATCTTAGGACGCTCGGCACGCAAGACTTTCAGGTCCGCCGTGAGCTTCTCATAGCCCTCGGCCAGCATCGGCACTTTTTCCATCGGACCCCTTTGTCCTTCCTGTTCGGCGCCTCCCGGGACAATTCGGACCCGGCCCGCCGGATTGCGGTGCCCGATCGATACGAATGTCAGGAGGGATAAGCGCGTGTTCTTCGTCAGCTATAATAGTCTTGCAACGAACGCACTTCAAGCTGATCGGGTGAAACCTCGGCTACAGCCTGCGCAACCGCGAGCGATGCCGCAGCCGTGGTGTAATAGGGTAACTTCTTTTCAAGCGCCGCTTCCCGGATGGATTTGCTGTCCAGCAGCGACTGCCAACCCTCGGTGGTGTTGAAGATCAGCTGCACCTCGCCATCGATAATCGCATCGACGACATGCGGGCGGCCTTCGGCAACCTTGTTGACCGGTTCCACTGCAAGGCCCTGCTCCGCCAGATAGCTCTGCGTGCCCCCGGTGGCGATGACCCGGAAACCCTTGTCGAGCAGTGTCCGAACCGCAGGCACGATCAGCGGCTTGTCGGTATCTTTGACCGATACGAACAGCGTGCCGGATTGAGGCGGGTTCATTCCCGCACCGAGCTGCGACTTGAGAAACGCCGCTGCGAAATCGCGATCTATACCCATGACCTCGCCGGTCGATTTCATCTCCGGCGACAGGATAGGATCGGCGCCCGGGAAGCGCGCAAAGGGGAAGACAGCCTCTTTCACCGCCATGTGACCCGGAGTGAGATCGAAGGGTTCGAACGTATGCAGCGCCTCGCCCGCCATGACGCGTGCCGCGACCTTCGCGATGGGCTGGCCGATGGCCTTGGCGACGAAGGGCACGGTGCGGCTGGCGCGCGGGTTCACCTCGATCAGATAGACCTCGCCGTCCTTCACCGCGAACTGCACGTTCATCAGGCCGCGGACCTCCAGCGCCTTGGCCAATTCGGTCGCCTGGCGGGACATTTCGTCGACGATGTCCTGCGGCAGGCTGTAAGGCGGCAGGGTGCAGGCGCTGTCGCCCGAATGGACCCCGGCTTCCTCGATATGCTGCATCACCCCCGCGATACGGACGTCATTGCCGTCGGATACCACATCGACATCGCATTCGATCGCATCGCGCAGATACTGATCGACCAGCACCGGGCTGTCGCCCGAAACGTTGACGGCGGTGTTAATGTAATCGTCGAGCTGCGCTTCGCTGTCGACGATTTCCATCGCCCGTCCGCCGAGCACGTAGCTCGGGCGCAGCAACACCGGGTAACCGATCCGCGCGGCCACGGCCACGGCCTCGTCGCGGCTCTTGGCGATACCGTTCATCGGCTGCTTGAGCTTCAACTTGTTGACCAGTTTGGCAAAACGCTCGCGGTCTTCGGCCAAATCGATCGCATCGGGACTGGTGCCGAGGATCGGGATACCCTCACGCTCGAGCGCGGCGGCGAGCTTCAGCGGGGTCTGCCCGCCGAACTGGACGATGACGCCCACCACTTCGCCCCGGGACATTTCGACGCGCATGATTTCGAGCACGTCTTCTTCGGTCAGCGGCTCGAAATAGAGGCGGTCGGAAGTGTCGTAATCGGTCGAAACCGTTTCCGGGTTGCAGTTGACCATGATCGTCTCGAACCCAGCCTCGGCCAGCGCGAAACAGGCGTGGACGCAGCAATAGTCGAACTCGATCCCCTGCCCGATACGGTTCGGGCCACCGCCGAGGATAACGATCTTCTTGCGGTCGGACGGATCGGCCTCGTCCTCTGGCTCGCCGAAACTCGGCGCTTCGTAGGTCGAATACATATAGGGCGTGATCGCCTCGAACTCGGCGGCGCAGCTATCGATACGCTTGTAGACCGGATAGACGCCGAGCTTGCGGCGCAGATCGCGTACTTCCTGTTCGCTGGTCGCGCCCGCCATGGCACGCAATGCGTCGTGCAGCAGGCCCGAACGCTTGGCCTGCGTCTCGCCGAGGCCTCCCGCCACGCCGACCGATCGCACGGCCAGCGTCGCCAAGCGCTTGTCCGAAAAGCCCATGGCCTTCAGCCGGCGCATTTCGGCCGCATCGCCCGGCAGGCCATTGTGACCGATCATCTTCTCTTCATAGATGATGGCCTCGATCTGGCGTAGGAACCACGGGTCGAAGCCGGTGATCCTGGCCACTTCCTCGACGGTGAAATCCTCGCGGAAGGCTTGCGCGATCTTGAGAATACGGTCGGGCGTGCGCTTGCTGAGCGAGGCAGTGATGACCTCGCGGCTGACACCCTCGAACTCGGTGATGCGGTTGAAGCCGTCGAGCCCGGTTTCAAGGCCGCGCAGCGCCTTCTGCATGCTTTCGGCAAAGCAGCGACCGATGGCCATGACTTCGCCGACCGATTTCATCGCGGTCGACAGCTCGTTCTTCGATCCCTTGAACTTCTCGAAGGCGAAGCGCGGGATCTTGGTGACGACATAATCGATGGTCGGTTCGAACGACGCCGGGGTTGCGCCGGTAATCTCGTTCTGGATCTCGTCGAGCGTGTAGCCCACCGCCAGCTTCGCCGCGACGCGCGCGATGGGGAAGCCGGTGGCCTTGGAAGCCAGCGCCGAGCTGCGCGATACGCGCGGATTCATCTCGATCACGATCAGGCGGCCATCCTTCGGATTGACTGCGAACTGTACGTTCGAACCACCTGTTTCCACGCCGATTTCGCGCAGCACATTGATGCTGGCGGTGCGCATGATCTGGTATTCCTTGTCGGTCAGCGTCAGCGCGGGCGCGACGGTGATGGAATCGCCCGTATGCACGCCCATCGGATCGACGTTCTCGATCGAGCAGATGATGATGCAATTGTCCTTCCGGTCGCGCACCACCTCCATCTCGTATTCCTTCCAGCCGAGGAGCGATTCCTCGATCAGGACTTCGGTGGTGGGTGAGGCGTCGAGACCTTCGCGCACGATCTTGTCGAACTCGGCCTTGTTGTAGGCAATGCCGCCACCTGTCCCGCCGAGCGTGAAGCTGGGGCGGATAATGGCGGGAAGGCCCGTGCGCTCGAGCACGGCGAAGGCCTCGTCGACCGTGTTCGCCACGCCGCTGCGCGCGCTTTCGAGGCCGATCTTGTCCATCGCCTCGCGGAAGCGCTGGCGGTTCTCAGCCTTGTCGATGGCATCGGCATTGGCGCCGATCATCTGCACGCCGAATTTCTCCAGCACACCCTGATTGGCAAGGTCGAGCGCGCAGTTGAGCGCCGTCTGCCCGCCCATCGTCGGCAGCACCGCGTCGGGGCGTTCCTTCTCGATGATCTTGGCGACGATCTCGGGCGTGATCGGCTCGACATAGGTCGCATCGGCCATTTCCGGATCGGTCATGATCGTGGCGGGGTTGGAGTTGACCAGGATCACCCGGTAGCCCTCCTCCTTCAGCGCCTTGATCGCCTGCGTGCCGGAATAGTCGAACTCGCAGGCCTGGCCGATGATGATCGGCCCGGCGCCGATGACGAGGATGGAGGAAATGTCTGTACGTTTGGGCATCTAGCTCGACTTCGCTACTGAAAGCCCCTTCCCTTGCGGGAAAGGGTTGGGGATGGGTGTGCCACGATGGCTGAAAAGCGACTGACTGACGTTGCGCGCAAGCTGCGACGCGAGATGACGGATGCGGAGCGGCGGCTTTGGTCGCACCTGCGCACAAGGCCGATGGGCGCGAAATTCACACGGCAGTTCCCGATCGGAAACCACGTCGCCGACTTCGCCTGTCGCAGCCTCAGGCTTGCCATCGAATGCGACGGCGGGCAGCATTCCGACAGCCCCAATGACGCCGCACGCGCGGCTGTCATCGAAGCCCATGGCTACCGCGTCATCCGCTTCTGGAACCACGACATCCTCGATAATACCGACGGCGTGCTGGAAGCGATCATGAAAGAAATCGAAATCGCCCGAAACCAGCACTGAAGTGCCACTTCCTAACTGCCAATCACCCTCCCTCGAGGGAGGGGCTAGGGGTGGGTGTACGACGCCCGAAATGTAGCTCAGCCCCATCACTGCCGGACCCCCATCCCCAACCCTTCCCCAAGGGGAAGGGAGATGACGAGGATCGCGGAGATGTCGGTGCATTTGGGCATTAGATAACCTTAAAACCGAGTTTGACTGCATTATCGACATCTCGGGCGCGGACCTCGATGCAGTGAAGGCCTCGCATGTTTTTCGCTGAGATCTCGATCTCGTATGTTATTCCATGCAGGTCGCCGAGCTTCATATCGAACTCCGAAAGGCCGCATTCACGAAGCACTTCACCGACTTCGAACGCGATATTGCTTGTTTCGTCCAACTCGCCTTCAGGCTCGATGATGTCCGGCGCAAAAACTGTTCGGTATGCCTTGGCCTCAATTGGATCGGCATTGAATTGGGACGCGACTCCGACGCTGACCAAGGAAGCGAATGCGCCGAATGCAAAAGCAACCAAATTGCTGCGCCTCACCCCAACATCCCCACGAATTTCTCGAACAGGTAGAAGCTGTCCTGCGGGCCGGGGCTCGCCTCGGGGTGGTATTGCACGCCGAACGCCTTTTTGCCCTTGATCGCAATGCCGCAATTGGTGCCATCGAACAGCGAGATATGGGTCTGCTCCACCTCCGGCGGCAGCGTGTCGACATCGACCGCGAAGCCGTGGTTCATGCTGGTGATCTCGACGAGGCCCTCGCTTGCGCCCCAGCCCTCACCCACGCGCTGGACGGGGTGGTTGGCGCCGCGGTGGCCCTGGAACATCTTGGCGGTCTTCGCCCCTGCCGCCAGCCCGAGCATCTGGTGTCCCAAACAGATGCCGAACAGCGGAGTATCGGCGTCGAGCAGTGCCTTGATCACTGGAACGGCGTATTCGCCCGTCGCCGCCGGATCGCCCGGACCGTTCGAAAGGAACACGCCGTCGGGCTTCAGCGCCATGATCTGGTCGAATGAGGTGCGTGCGGGCACCACGGTGACCTTCGCCCCCGCCTTCACGAGGTTGCGGAAGATATTGTCCTTCGCGCCGTAATCGATCGCGACGACATGCGGCTTCTCCGCACTGCCGTTGGTATAGCCGAAGCCGAGTTGCCAGTGGCCGCCGGTCCAGTCCTCTTGGGCCTCGCGCGTCACGCCGGGGACGAGGTCGAGCCCTTCGAGCCCGCTCCATTCGGCGGCCTGCTTTTTCAACGCC
The DNA here is from genome assembly GCF_003355455.1 of Erythrobacter aureus. Taxonomy (NCBI): domain Bacteria; kingdom Pseudomonadati; phylum Pseudomonadota; class Alphaproteobacteria; order Sphingomonadales; family Erythrobacteraceae; genus Erythrobacter; species Erythrobacter aureus. The sequence goes on along the minus strand of NZ_CP031357.1, from coordinate 1,925,071 downwards.
TTGAGGTCGAATTCACCCCGCGGACTGTACGCGATCACCGCATTGGGTGCGCCCGAAATACGGATGCGACGGGTCAGAGCGCGCGTATCGACGCCCGACAGGCCGATCTTGCCGTGATCCTTCATCCATTCGACGAATTCATTCTGCGCGCGGAAGTTCGACTGCGGGGTCACTTCCTGCCGCGTGACGCAGCCGACTGCGCCGAGGCCGCGGCTCTCATGATCTTCCTCGTTCGCGCCGACATTGCCGATATGCGGGAAGGTGAAGGTGACGATCTGGCTGTCATAGGAGGGATCGGTCATCACCTCCTGATATCCGGTCATCGCGGTGTTGAAGCAGACCTCCCCCACAGCGGATCCGGTGGCGCCGAAGCCTTTGCCCCAGACGACCGTGCCGTCGCCTAACACGAGGACTCCCGTGGCATCTTTAGGTTGCGCGTGCGAAGATGCGGACAGGGCCATGGGCGCTCCGGGATAAAAAGGTTTCCAGCGATGTGTGCTAAGACCCAGCCGCTAGGGACCTGCACGAGTCCCGTCAAGCGGAACCCTTGGCTTATCGGCGCACTGGTCTAAATGAGCCGGTGAAATCAGACACCAACCACCCGGGAAACCCAATGCTGCGCGAAAAAATTCAGGCCGAAACCGTCACCGCCATGAAGGCCAAGGACAAGGAACGCACCGCCGCGCTGCGCCTGATCGGGGCGAAGATCAAGGATCGCGACATCGAACTGCGCACCTCCGATAAGAAGCCGGAGGACGACGAGCTGGTCACCGACGTGCTGCTCAAAATGGCCAAGCAGCGCCGCGAATCGATCGAGATGTACGAGGACGGCGGGCGCACCGAACTGGCCGACAAGGAAAAGGCCGAACTCGCCGTGATCGAGGAATTCCTGCCCAAGCAGATGAGCGAGGACGAAACCCGCGCCGCGATTGCCGCGATCAAGGCAGAGCTTGGCGCCGAGGGCATGAAGGACATGGGCCGCGTAATGGGGGAACTTAAGAGCCGCCACGGCGCTACTCTGGACATGAGCAAGGCAAGCGGACTGGTAAAGGAAGCGCTTTCATGAACAGGATTTCGGTCGCCCTCTCCCTCACCCCGGCGCTTGCAATGATGCTTGCCGCCTGCGGTTCCGACGCGGACGAACCGCCGACCGATCTCGAAACCGCCGAAAGCGTTGGCGCGGCCGAAGCGCTGGCGCGCAATATCGAAGCAGTCGACTTCCTCGACCTAGAACTCGGCGCGAAAATCGTCGGCCCACAAGGCCCCGAGGTGAAAGCCGCTCTGTCCAACCCCGAAGGCAATTTCGCCGATATGCGCAGCTATGTGGCCTGCCCGGCAGGCATGACGGTATGCGATCCGGCGACGGCGCCAGAGGGCACGATCTACACGTATGTTCATATCGTATATCCGGGAGAGGATAACCAGCCCGACAGCGGCAGCGGTGAAGGCGCGGATTCCTCCGATGTGGAACGCGCCACTGCCTTTCGCATGACACGACCCTCCACCGGCTTCACCGGCGCGGTGGGTTACTCCAAGGACGAGGCGATGGCCGCGATCGGGGCCAAGGCCGATGTCGTGATTACCTGCGACGATGGCGCATTGGTCTGGACCGTCAGCGCAGGCGATGGCGGCGACCAGTGGGAACAGGCCGAACCGCTTACCTTCTGGTGGCAATCGACCGTGCCGCCCGCCGGCCCCGTGGAAGCTTATGCGATCGAGGCCAACTATACGATGGCCATGGGAAATGGGCCTTACCCCGGCGAGGCACCCGATGCGGTCAATGCCTGCGATCGCGACATCGTTTCCGGTGCCGAGGGATGACCTGATAATGCGCCTCGCGTCCCTTGCCCTACCCGGGATTATGTTTGCCCTCGCCTCGTGCGGCTCCCCCGAGCCGGAGCCCGCGCCCACCCCGACCCCGACCGTCGCCGCACCGCGCACCCTCGTCGGCGCAGATCTCGATCTGTCGACGCTCGGTGCGAGGATCGCCGGGCCGCAAGGATCGGAGGTCGAAACTGTCCTCAGCGCACGCAACCGCCAGGTCGGTACGCTGGTAAGCTACGTCGCCTGCCCTGCCGGTGTGGAGGAGTGCAGGCCTGGCGAGATGTCCGAAGGGACAGTCTACACTTACGTTCATGCGGTCACGCTGGCAGAGGAAAGCGAGTCCGAGGACCCTGCCGAAGGACCCGAAGTGGTCGAGGCCCCACCCACTCTGTTCCGCACGATACGCAAGGCCGCGGGCTTCAACCAGTCGATCGGTTATTCGACCGCCGAAGCCGAGGCCGTGCTGGGCGATCCCGATGCGATCTCGATCAGCAACGATAATGGCAGCCTGATCTGGCGCGTGGTTCGCGGATCGGGGTGGAAGCCCGGCGGTACGGTGACCTTCTGGTGGCAATCGACCCTGCCCCCGCAAGGACCGGCGGAAGCCTATCTGTTCGAAGTCGACGGCAATCAGGTCGCGGCGACCGGCCCCTTCCCGCCTGAGGATAAGCCTGTGGAGGGCGCCGCCGGGAGCTAGCCGCACCTCTGCGGGTCCGGTAAGGTCTGTGACCTTATGGCCCTGTCTCCCCAATGGCTCGACGAATTGCGCATGCGGACCACGCTTTCCGCCGTGATCGGTCGTACCCTGCGGCTGACCAAGGCGGGCCGCGAGTTCAAGGCCTGCTGCCCGTTCCATAACGAGAAGACACCAAGCTTCTACGTCAATGACGAGAAGGGCTTCTACCACTGCTTCGGCTGCGAGGCGCATGGCGATGCGATCCGCTGGCTGACCGACCAGCGCGGCATGCCCTTTATGGATGCGGTGAAGGAACTGGCCGCCGAGGCCGGGATGGAGGTCCCCGCCCCCGACCCTCAAGCCGCGAAGCGAGCGGAAAAACGCGCCAGCCTGCACGATGTGACCGCCGCCGCGCAGGAGTGGTTCGAGAGCAATTTGCGGGGGACCGAAGGCGTGCAGGCACGCGGCTATCTCGGGCGGCGCGGCTTCTCCGATGCGACGATCCGCGAATTCGGCTTCGGTTTCGCGCCTGAAGACCGGCAGGCCCTGAAGCGCGCGCTGAGCAAATTTGAGGAGCCCATGCTGATCGAAGCGGGCATGCGGATCGCGGTCGAGGACAAGGAACCCTACGACCGGTTTCGCGGACGGCTGATGTTGCCGATCCACGACACGCGCGGCCGCGTGATTGCATTCGGCGGGCGCATTCTCGACAGCGAGGCCAATTCCAAGGCGCCGAAATACCTCAACAGCCCCGACACACCGCTCTTCGACAAGGGCCGCACGCTCTACAATCTCCACCGCGCCGCGCCCGCAGCGCGGCAAAGCGGGCGGATGATCGTGGTCGAAGGCTATATGGACGCGATCGCGCTTGCCAATGCGGGCATCCGGGAAGCGGTTGCTCCGCTCGGCACGGCCCTGACCGAAAACCAGATCGAGCTGCTGTGGCGGCAGGTCGAACGGCCGATCCTTTGTTTCGATGGCGACAATGCCGGTCAGCGCGCCGCCATGCGGGCGATATCGCGCGCGCTGCCGATGCTGCGGCCCGGCCATTCGCTGGCGATCGTGCGCCTTCCGGCCGGGCTCGACCCGGACGATCTCATCCGCGAGAAAGGTGTCGGCGCGCTTGAGGAATTGCTCGCGCATCCTACGAGTCTGCTCGATACGCTTTGGGAGTTCGAAAAAGCGGCGGCCCCGCTCGACTCCCCGGAGGAGAAAGCGGGCCTCAAAGCGCGCCTTCTCGGCCATGTCGACAGCATCCAGCACCCCGATATCGGTCCGCTCTACAAACGCGAACTGCTCGAACGCTTCTCGGCCTTCGCCTTCCCGCCCCGCCCACAACGCGAATTCCGGTCTCGCGGAGACTGGAAGAAGGGGCAATTCAAACAGCCCGCACCGACTCTGTCGCCTGAGGCCCGAGACAGCCTTACCCGCGCGATGGGCGGTGGTGCGCGCGATTCGCTGACCCGCGCGGTGATTGCCGGGTTGGTCAAATATCCCGACCAGATCCTGCGCCACGAAGAAGCGCTCTCCGAACTGGCCAGGCGTGACCAAAATGTCGGTCCGGCGCTCGATTCACTGCTCGAAGCCGCAGAGACGCTTGATTTGTCCGCGCAATCGACCATATCGCTCGAACGAGGCCTTCCCGCCCCACCGGCAAAAGCTCATTTCGCCTTCCTCGATGAAGGCACCGACCCGGGTGATGCGCGCGAGGATCTGGCCGAGGCCGTATCGCTGCTGGTCGAAAGACCGGCGCTGGAGGCTGCGCTTGGCGCGGCCACGGTGCGTTTCGAACGCGATCCGGAAGGCTCCATCGCCGAACAGGCCCGATTGCGCGAGCGGTTGCTGGCACTAAACGAGCGGTTGAAGCGTTTCGGTCGCAGGAAAGCCGCGGCAGACGGCGAATCGGATACTTGATCTTGGCGGGATCGCGACCCGCCCAAAGCGAATAGACTGGATTTGAAATCTCTATGGCCACCAAGTCGAAGACCAAGGACGATGGCGACGCTCCCCTGATCGATCTCAACGAGGCGTCGGTCAAGAAGCTCATCACCAAGGCTAAGAAAAAGGGTTACGTCACATATGACGAGCTCAACGACGCCCTGCCTCAAGGCGAGATGAGTTCGGACCAGATCGAGGATATCCAGTCCGCCCTCTCCGACATGGGCGTGCAGATCGTCGAAAACGACGAGGAAGCCGAGGCGGCTGCGGAAGAAGCAGCCGAGGTCGAGGAAATCGCGACCGACGACAAGAAGACCAAGGCAGCGGCAAAGCCGGCTGCCAAAAAGACCGCCACTGGCGAGCGTACCGACGATCCGGTGCGTATGTATCTGCGCGAAATGGGCGCGGTCGAGCTGCTCAGCCGCGAGGGCGAGATCGCGATTGCCAAGCGGATCGAGGCCGGCCGCGACATGATGATCATGGGCCTGTGCCAGAGCCCGATCACCTTCCACGCAATCATCCAGTGGTCCGAAGCGCTGAACGCCGAGGAGATGCAGCTACGCGAAATCCTCGATCTCGATGCCATGCTGTCGAAGGAACCTCCGCCCGAGAAAATGGCGGAGGAAGAGGAAGACGATGACGGCGAAATTTCGGAAGAAACCGCCGGCCCTTCGATACGCGACGATGAAGACGACGACAGCGAAGACGAAGACGGCGAAGAGGGTTCGTCCAAGAGCGACGACGACGAGGACGAGGACAACACCATGTCGCTCGCTCAGATGGAGGCCGCACTCAAGCCCGACGCGATCGAACGATTCGCCCGCATCACCGACCTCTTCGGCAAATTCGAGAAGCTCCAGAAAGAGCGCGTCGATGTCATGGCAAAGGGCGATGCTTTCCCGCCCGCCAAGGAAAAGAAATACGAAGCGCTGTCCGAACAGCTTACCGCGGAAGTGGAAAGCGTCCAGTTCCATGCGACGAAGATCGAGTTCCTGGTCGACAACCTCTATGCGTTCAATCGTCGGCTGACCGCACTGGGCGGCCAGATGCTGCGCCTAGCCGAACGTCACAAGGTCAAACGGATCGATTTCCTCGATGCCTATATTGGCAACGAGCTCGACGATAGCTGGCTCAAGGCGCGCGCGAAGAAGGACAAGAAATGGGCCGCCTTCGCCGAGAAGGAAGCAGATGCGGTCGAGCGCATCCGCGCCGAAATTTCCGATATCGCTGCGCAGACCGGCATGGCGCTGGAAGAATTCCGGCGGATCGTCAACAAGGTCCAGAAGGGTGAGCGCGAGGCGCGGATCGCCAAGAAGGAAATGGTCGAGGCGAACCTGCGCCTGGTGATCTCGATCGCCAAGAAATACACCAATCGCGGCCTGCAGTTCCTCGACCTCATTCAGGAAGGCAATATCGGCCTGATGAAGGCGGTCGACAAGTTCGAATACCGCCGTGGCTACAAGTTCAGCACCTACGCGACATGGTGGATCCGTCAGGCGATCACCCGCTCGATCGCCGACCAGGCACGCACGATCCGCATTCCGGTCCACATGATCGAGACGATCAACAAGCTGGTGCGCTGCTCGCGCCAGTTCCTGCACGATCAGGGCCGCGAGCCGACGCCCGAAGAGATGGCGGAGAAGCTCTCCATGCCGCTCGAGAAGGTGCGCAAGGTGATGAAGATCGCCAAGGAACCGATCAGCCTCGAAACGCCGATCGGCGACGAGGAGGATTCGCACCTCGGCGATTTCATCGAGGACAAGAACGCGATCATCCCGGTCGACGCGGCGATCCAGGCCAACCTAAAGGAAACGGTCACCCGCGTCCTTGCCAGCCTGACCCCGCGCGAGGAACGTGTGCTGCGCATGCGCTTCGGCATCGGCATGAATACCGATCACACGCTGGAAGAAGTCGGTCAGCAGTTCTCGGTGACGCGCGAACGTATCCGTCAGATCGAAGCCAAGGCGCTGCGCAAGCTCAAGCATCCGAGCCGCAGCCGCAAGATGCGTTCGTTCCTGGATCAGTAGTGCCGGACGGGGCCGCCTGCGGTCCCGTCAAGCATGCTCCCGCAAATGGCGTGATGCCACGGCGACCGACATGGGTGCGGCGAAATGGTAGCCTTGGCCGTAATCCACTCCTATGCGGGTCAGCATATCCAGCTCGCTTTGGCATTCGATGCCCTCGGCAATAACCTTGCTACCGATTGCTCCGGCGAAGCTCACGATCGCCTTTGCCAAGGCCTGTCGCGCCAGGTCTTGATGAATGTTCCGGGTCAGGCTCATATCGAGCTTCATAAGGTCGGGTGCCAGATCGACGAGGTAGCGCAGCCCTGCATAACCAGCACCGACGTCGTCCACCGCTATGCGCGCGTACTTTGCGATCTCCCTGAGCGAATCGCGCAGCCGTATAAAATCACTAACTTTTTCGTGCTCGGTCAATTCGACCACTATGTTACGAGCGCGATGCTTTTCTAAGAGGGGCGCGATCTCGCCCGAAAGGACGGTTTCCGGCGAAGCGTTAATGGAAACATACGCGCCTGGAGGAACATGTTCCACCGTCTCGAGGGCCAGCTCGATCGCCGCCAGCTCAAGCTCGACGCCACGTCCAACCGCAACGGCCTCCGCAAACCATTTGTCGGGACCGCGAGATTGCGCGTCTTCGAAACGCGATAGACACTCGACGCCTACAGCACGCTGCGTTCGCACCTCATGAATCGGTTGTTGTACGATGTTGATCGCACGCCGTCCGATAGCATCAGAAATCCTCCGATCGAGCCGCATTGATTGCTCGTCCTCGGCAATCGAACTCTCTATATGCTCGGCTGCGAGCCTTCCGAACGCGCGAAGGACATTCATGTCGCGCTCGGTTACGGTCCTATCGGCTTGTCGGCTGACGCAGCAGAAACTTCCGAAGACCGCTCCGTCGGAAAACCGCAAGGGGACATTCAGGTGGCACCCCACGGGCAGCATGTTGGTGACCGGCAAACTCTTGGCAAGCTCGTAGTCGGCAGCGTCCTGAATGAGCTCGGGCAGACGTCCTTCTAGGATATGCCAGCAGAAACTGTCCTCGCGCGGCTCGCGAAAGCCCGCTCCCATCGGCAGGTCAAGATCGGTATCGACGTGCATTAACTCACGCTGATCCCCATCGACGTAGCGTCCGACGAAGGCGATTTCGGCTCCGAGATGTTCACGGGTTGTATGCAATATCCGCTGGATCGATTCACTCTCGACCGCTTCGAACCGCAGGGGGTGCTTTTCCGCAGGTAAGGCAAGCTTGAGACCAGTCGACATGGAATCACACTTAAGCGCGATTGGTTAAAGGACATTTCACGATCACCACGGCTTTTTACCCCTGCCAAAATCCGATTTGCACTGGAAGCTAGGCGTTCAAATCCCTATGCCGCCCCCATGCGTATTGCCATTGCCTCCGACCATGCCGCCATCGACCTCAAGACCGAGCTGCGCGACTGGTTGATCGAGCAGGGTCACGAGGTCGCGGACCTCGGCCCCGACACCACAGACAGCGTCGATTATCCCGACTTCGGTTACAAGCTGGCGAGCGTCGTTGCAGACGGCACAGCCGAGCGCGGCGTCGCCTTGTGCGGCTCTGGCATCGGCATTTCGATGAGCGTCAATCGCAACCCTACCGTGCGCTGTGCGCTGGTCTCGGAACCCCTGTCCGCATCCCTCGCGCGCGAACACAATGATGCGAATTGCATCGCCATGGGTGCGCGCCTGACCGGCAGCGACATGGCCAAGGCCTGCCTTACAGCCTTCCTTGAAACCGAATTCGCCGACTCTCTTCCAAACGGAACGGGGCGTCACCAGCGCCGCGTCGACAAGCTTTCCAATCCGGAGATCTGATTTGGCTACCCAGTCCGCCAATACCGACCGCAATCCGATGGACCGCTTCTGGCACGATACGCTTGCCGAGGCCGATCCCGAGATCCACGCTGCGATCCGCAAGGAACTCGCGCGCCAGCAGGATAAGATCGAACTGATCGCAAGCGAGAACATCGCTTCGAGTGCTGTGCTCGAAGCCACGGGCTCGGTGTTCACCAACAAATATGCGGAAGGCTATCCGGGCAAGCGCTATTATGGCGGCTGCGACTATGCCGATGTGATCGAAACACTGGCCATCGAACGCGCCAAGCAACTGTTCGGCTGTAACTTCGCCAACGTCCAGCCCAACTCTGGCAGCCAGATGAACCAAGCGGTCTTCCTCGCGCTGCTACAACCGGGCGATACCTTCATGGGGCTCGATCTCAATTCGGGCGGGCACCTCACCCATGGCTCGCCGGTCAATATGAGCGGCAAGTGGTTCAATCCGGTGAGCTACGGCGTACGCAAGGATGACGAACTGATCGACATGGACGAGGTCATGGCGATCGCGAAAGCCAACAAGCCCAAGCTCATCATCGCCGGCGGCACTGCCTATTCGCGCGTGTGGGACTGGGAAGCCTTTCGCAGGGTGGCGGACGAGGTCGGCGCCTATCTGATGGTCGACATGAGCCACATTTCGGGCCTTGTTGCCGGCGGAGCGCATCCTAACCCTTTCCCCCATGCGCATATCGTCACCACCACGACCCACAAGAGCTTGCGCGGTCCGCGTTCGGGCGTGATCCTGTGGGACGACGAAGAGCTGACCAAGCCGATCAATATGGCGGTATTCCCCGGCATGCAGGGTGGCCCGCTGATGCACGTAGTCGCTGCCAAGGCGGTCGCATTCGGTGAAGCGCTGCGCCCGGATTTCAAGGACTATGCGCACCGCGTCGTCGAAAACGCGCGTGCGTTGGCGGAAGGCATCGAAGCAAACGGGCTGCGCGTTGTCTCGGGCGGGACGGACAATCATTCGATGCTGGTCGATCTCACCGCCAAGGATGTCACGGGCAAGGCGGCCGAAGCCGGTCTCGACCGAGCTTGGCTGACCTGCAACAAGAACGGTATCCCCTACGACACCCGCAGCCCCTTCGTGACCAGCGGCATTCGCCTGGGCACCCCGGCGGGCACCACCCGGGGCTTCGGCCCCGAGGAATTCCGTCGGATTGGCGCGCTGATCTGCGAAGTGGTAGATGGGTTGTCGCGCAATGGCCCCGAAGGTGACGGACAGGTCGAAGAGCGGGTGCGCGGCGAGGTCGCCGAGCTCTGCGCTGCCTTCCCCGTCTATCCGGGCCGCTGAGGAGACGAGCGATGGACGATAAAGAACCGCAGCATCAGGATCACGATCTGGTTTCCGACGCGGGTGCGGAAATCAAGGGCATGGCGAAGGAGGGACTCAGTCACCCTTCGACCAAGCCGGTGCTGACAGGCGCCGCCGTCGGCGCCCTGGCCGGCGGGATACTCCCCGTGGTGACATGGCCGCTTGGTCTTGTCGCAGGCGCTGGCTTCATGCTCTACAAGCGCCTGCGACCGTAAATGCGTTGCCCTTTCTGCGCCCATGACGACAGCCAGGTAAAGGACAGTCGTCCGACCGAGGATTCGACCTCGATTCGTCGTCGTCGTCAATGCTCGAGCTGCGGCGCCCGGTTCACGACTTTCGAACGCGTGCAACTGCGCGAAGTGACCGTGGTCAAGAGTGGCAACCGGCGCGAAAGTTTCGATCGAAGCAAGCTGGAGCAGTCGATCGCGCTCGCTTGCCGCAAGCGCGATGTGCCCCAAGAGAGGATCGACCAGCTTGTCAGCGGTATCCAAAGACAAGTGGAAACCGCCGGAGAGGCTGAAGTCCCCTCGCAGCGCATCGGCGAAATGGTTATGGACGGGCTGCGGGGTCTCGACAGCGTGGCCTATATCCGCTTTGCCAGCGTCTATCGGGACTTCAGCGAGGCTCGCGATTTCGAGGAATTCGCCAGCACGGTGCAGGAAGCGGCTGCCCATGAGCGCGGCTGAGACCCGCAAACCGATAATCGTTCTCGTCAGACCGCAACTGGGCGAGAACATCGGCAAGGCCGCTCGCGCCATGCTCAATTTCGGGCTGGTCGAGCTCCGTCTGGTCGAGCCGCGCGACGGCTGGCCCAATCCTTCCGCAGGTCCGGCTGCGGCGGGCGCCGACATCGTGCTGGAGAAGGCGCAGGTCTATGCCACGACCGCCGAGGCGGTGGCCGATTGCGCGCATGTCTATGCCACTACGGTGCGCAAGCGTGGCGTTACCAAACCCGTCGTCACTCCGGAAGAGGCAAGCCGGGAGATTGCCGAAGCACACGGCCGCAGTGCAATCCTGTTCGGCCCGGAACGGTCGGGACTGGAAACCGAAGACGTCGCCCTTGCCCGCGCCATCCTGACCGTCCCGATCAATCCGGAATTCGGATCGCTCAATCTGGCGCAGGCGGTGATTCTATGCGCTTACGAGTGGTCCAAGCACGAGGAACTGGTGCAGCCGCCGCAGGAAGACCTCCTCCCGCCGGCACCGCAGGGGGAACTCGACGGCCTGATCGGGCATCTCGAACGCCTGTTGGAGCCAAAGGGCTATTTTCTGCCCGAAGCCCGCGCCGAAGCAACCCGCCGGACCCTGCGGGGTGTCCTCACCAAGCCGGGCTGGAACCATCTGGAGGTGCGAACCCTGCGCGGTGTATTGTCCAGTTTGGAACGCGAACCTAAGTCCTGATCCGGTCCCATTCGACCAATTCGTAGGCGATCGAGGTTTCGACCAGATCGTCCCAAATTCGCTTAAGCTCTTCTGCTGGCAGCCCGCGGCGCTCGGCATCCGCCCGTGCGTTTTCGATCACCTCGGCCTTGCGCGCTTCGTCTCTCACGACATTGCGGTCGGTCTTGATGCGGGCGGCGGCGCGCATATAGCCGAACCGACGGTCGAGCAATTCCATCAACTCACGGTCTGTCTGGTCCACCCCGATCCGTACTTCCGCCATGTTCGTGCAGGTCTCGGGCAGTTTGAAATTGTCATTCATGGCGCAGCGCCCTGCCCCGCTTGAACGTACTTGTCGAGCGCCTATCTTACCGCTTGACGCGCTGCGCAATATTGCTAGGAGCGCGCCTTCGCGAATTGGCTCCGCACCCCGGTGAAGCGGTAGCCGCGCTGGAACACTTTCCAGCGGTGCGATGCCGGGTTGGATGGCCGCCACTGGGTGGCTCAGCGAATTGAAGGAAAGACCTATGTCGAAGCGCAAGAGCGCCAAGTACAAACTCGACCGCCGGATGGGTGAAAACATCTGGGGTCGTCCGAATTCCCCGGTCAACAAGCGTTCCTACGGTCCCGGCCAGCACGGTCAGCGCCGCAAGAGCAAGATGAGCGACTTCGGTCTGCAGCTTCGCGCCAAGCAGAAGCTCAAAGGCTATTACGGCGACGTGACCGAGAAGCAGTTCAAGCGCACCTACAAGGAAGCGTCGGCCATGAAGGGCGATACCGGTCAGAACCTGATCGGGCTGCTCGAACAGCGCCTCGACATGGTCGTGTATCGCGCCAAGTTTGCGCCGACCATCTTCTCCGCCCGCCAGATCGTGAGCCATGGCCACATCTACCTCAACGGCGTGAAGACCAACATCGCGTCGGCCCGCGTCAAGGTCGGCGACGTCGTCAGCCTCGGCAAGAAAGCCCAGGAAATGGCGCTGGTCATCGAAGCGCAGAGCCTGCCCGAGCGTGACATTCCCGACTACGTCGCGCCCGACGGCAACGACAAGGTGACCTTCACCCGCGTGCCGAAGCTCGACGAAGTGCCCTACCCGGTCACTATGGAACCGAACCTCGTGGTCGAGTTCTACTCGCGCTAAACCGCGAAATCCGCGACACGAAAAAGGCGGTTCCTTGCGGAGCCGCCTTTTTCTTTTGTCCGACGCAAATCGGTGCGAGAAGCGGTCAATCGCTGCTCGGGAGTGTCCGACGATGAAGATTCTGCTGCTCGACGGACATCCCGACCGTGACCGGTTTTCGTCCCATTTGCTCGATCTCTATCGGCAAGCCTTGCCCCCTGACGTCGACGTGGAAGTGGTCGCCCTCCGCGACATCACATTCACGCCCATCCTGCGTCACGGTTACGCCCGTAGAACCGAATGGGAACCAGGGTTGCGAGCACTCGCGGCCAAACTCGATGCCTGCGATCACCTTGTTGTCGCCTTTCCCATGTGGTGGGGAAGTGAACCGGCAGAACTCAAAGGGTTGCTTGATCGCCTATTCCTGCCCGGCTTCACTTTCGCCTATCGCGAAGGCAGCTCCTTGTGGGACAAGCTGATGGCCGGACGCTCGGCCGATGTCATCGCGACGATGGACACGCCACCTCTGTTCCTGCGTCTGATGTATGGGAATGCCTTGGTGAAGCGCTGGAAACGACAGGTGCTCGGATTTTGCGGCTTCAAACCCGTTCGCGTATGGGCATGCGGGCCGATCAAGAACGGAGCTTGGGAGAAAGGCCTTCCGAAATGGCGCCGAAAGATCGAACGCATGGCGCGCTCGATCTCGCAGGCAAAGCCGCAAGAGAAGCGCGCAAGGCTTCCGGACTTCCTTGAGCGACAACGTTAGTGCGCCGAAGGCGACGCTGACCGCCCTCGAAACGTGGGCCCACATTCCCGGTTATCCCACGCTTCCGCCGGATATCTCGTCGAAGTACGCAAACACTGCGTGCGGCGGGGCAAGAAGCTGCCCGTCAAAGATAGCCCCATGCGAGCCTGCACGCGCCACGATAGGGAGAGGGGTTTCATGCAAGACCACCCTCTCCTGCTACGGCCAGGTCTCGAAATCCAATTCGCCTAGCCACCCAACGCCTTGGTCAGAAATGCGTCGATCTCCAGCAGCATTTCCGTCCTTACTTTACTGTCGGACAGGTTGTGCTGGAGGTCCTCGTATTCACTGTAGCTGACCTGTTTCCCGGCTTTGCTCAGTTCTCGTGCCATGGCACGAGAGTGCCGCACATCGACATTGAGATCGAATGTTCCATGAAACAGCGCGACCGGTGCTGAGAATTTTTCCGCGTGTCGCAGCGGGCTGCCTGCATCGATATGCGGGCCTTCACCGATGAAGCGGCTCACGACGCGGGAATTGGTATATCCGCGCGCGTCCTCGCGGAGATATTTGAGATCGGTAACCGGTGCGATTGCAACAACCGCCTTGAACAGTTCGGGATCGAGCACTTGGGATTGCAGCGCGGCATACCCTCCGTAAGACCAGCCCGCGATAGCAAGCCTTTCCGGATCGGCAATGCCCTGACTGACAAGCCAGCGACCGGCATCGTTGACATCGCCGATCGCAACATCCCAGGCTTTGAAGCCATTCCGGCCATACCACGCTTCACCATAACCAGAAGATCCGCGGTAATTCGGCTGTAGAACAGCATACCCCGCGCGACGAAGAACTGCACGATCCAGTCGAACCCCCACTCATCGCGAGCGGATGGCCCCCGTGTGGTAGGACAATTGCGGGTAGCCCCACGGCTTCTTTCCCGGGTGGCAAAGTGAGATAGCCAGGAATACTGGTCCCATCCGAAGCCGGATAGGCAATCGAAGTCATCGCTCCCATCGTCCGATCGACCAGGTAATTGCGAATCGCGAGAAGCGGCTCGAGGCTCTTTGTTTCCTTGTCGAAAAGATACGAGGTCCCAGGCTGTGTATCGCTGGAAGCGACAATCAACAGCCGGTTTTCATCCGCACTCGCACCGACGATGTTGATGAGCGGCGTGTCTGGCAAGGCTTGCGAGAGACCGCTGGCCAGGACCTTCAACTCCTCGTCGAAATACTCAACCTCACGCTTTTCCGTGGCGTAACTGGCCCCGACTACCCTGCGCTGGCGACCAATCCTGATCAACCTGTCTACGTCTACGTCATCCCGTGCGAGCAGCATCCTTCCTTTGGCCGATCCGTCAAGCGTCACTTCGGCCAATGCATCGAAGCCATCACGGGTTACGAACCCAAACGCGACGTCCCTATCGCTATCGACTGCAACCGCGTGAAAATCGCTGACGGTTTCGCCGTCAATGGTAATGTCGTCGAGCCGCCTCCAAGCATCGCTGTCCTCCGTGCGATACATATAGACGCTATCACCAGTCAGTACTCCCCGGCCATCCGCAAGGGAGCGGACCTTTATTCGAATTCGGCCAGTTTGGTCTGCGATAAACCGCGTCGCGTTCTGATCGGGACGCTCCAACACAGCGCGACTGCCGCTAACGATGTCGACCAAATCGACGCCCAACCCCTGTTTGTCATTTGCAAACCGCGATCCGACGGAAAACTCTTTCACATATTCACGCGTCATCAGGATATGGCCATCCTCGCCGGCGACATCCAGTGCGACGATGTCGCCGCCATCCTGCCTGATGCCTAAAGCGCTCGAACTACGCCGCTCGGTCAACAATTTGGATTCCGACCCGTCATCATTAACCGCGAACATGCGGTCATACGGTAACAACAATCCCCGATCATTCTGCGTCATCACCCAGACTTTACAGACAAGCCGGGATTCCGTCGCCCACTCGCACTGAGTCATATCGGCCTTGATCTCAGTATTTCCAGCAATCGTCTTGACCGATGCATCACCGGAAAGATCGATCACATTCAACACCTCCGAATGCTGCGGCCCCGGTGCAATGAACGCGATTTTATCACCCGATGGCGAAAGGCTGATGTCGAGAACCGACGCACGAACCCCATAGCGCGCGGCTGTTTCTTCGCGGGTTTCTGCTTGGGCGGGCAGGGCAATCGCCGTTCCTCCAAGCGCAAGGAGACTGGCGGCTACGACCGCCTTCGACAGTATCTGCATAATCTTCGACCCTCACATCCTGAATTCTGAAAATAAACACGGGATGGCAGGTCTGACAACCCAATATTTGAAGCAAGTATTATCAGTTTAGATGGGCTGCGGTAACCCGAAATTCTGGGATGAAGCAGACCTCGTAGAATTGCATAGTTCGATTGCGGAGTACCTCCATATCGTTGGAAGAAGTTCCCGCTCCGTTGAACGATAGATTTCCGGTTCAGCAGTTCGAGAACTGCCGAGGCCCTGGCTATCCATCAATAGCGCCCGGCAATCTGTAGCGACTTCCAGACCATCGCGACAATCGCGATAGTGATCGCCCCGCCCCAGAACCAATATGGCAAGAGCAGCGCTTGCGCGATACGGCCCGTATCCGACAACACGAATTGACCGCCGACTACACCTCCCGGGCTGAACAGATAGCCAATGTCTTGATAGACGCTGACAGCACCCTGGACGCCTAGGAACTCTACCGCGATCCGCTGCCATCGTTCGTTCCCGCGAACCGCAATCGCGAAGGCAGCGACTGCGAAGAGCGGCAAAACGATCCACCCGGCAATGGATCGCACCCAGATCACCGTGCTGATCGCCAGTACCAAGCCCAGCACTAGCAAGCCCCATCTGGTTGCGCGGCGGGACCGCGCGGCGATAATCATCAGGCAACCCGCGATTGTCGGCCCCAGCAGACCCATCGCCGCCACGATCGCCTGCCCGACACCCCCCAACCTGCCCGAATATTCGGCGAAACCCGAACCGTTCGCGTAAATCACGAGCCTATCGAAGTCCGCGCCGAGAGCGGCAGCCGTAAGACCATGCGCCATCTCGTGAAACCACGTCGCGAGCAAAGTGAACGGCATCAATGCCAGCGTCCCGATCTCGGTCTGCCAGGCAATCATCGTCAGCACCGCGAAGGCGACAATATAGCTCTGTTCGCGCTGTATGGCCGGTTCCACTTCGTCCTCCGCGTAAGGCAGGCCCCATTTGGCTGGAACGATGAGTGGCCGGGGTTTCTCTTCCATCCGGCGAGAGTATCGCCAGACAGGTCTAACGCAAGTAATCCCTGCGAAATTCACGCGCGAACGCGGAAAAGCGCCCCTGCCCGATCGCATCGCGCATCGCCTGCATCAGCTGCTGGTAGAATGCGATATTGTGTTCGGTCATCAGCATCGCGCCGAGGATTTCCTGCGATTTGACGAGATGGTGAAGATAGGCCCGCGTATAGGTGCCGCAGGTGTCGCAGGCGCAGCGGCTGTCGAGCGGTTCCTGATCCTCGGCAAAGCGCGCATTGCGCAGGTTTATCGGACCGTTCCAGGTGAAGGCCTGACCGTTGCGGCCGGATCGGCTCGGCAGGACGCAGTCGAACATGTCTACACCGCGCTCCACCGCGCCGACGAGATCGTC
Organism: Erythrobacter aureus; assembly: GCF_003355455.1. Classification (NCBI taxonomy): domain Bacteria; kingdom Pseudomonadati; phylum Pseudomonadota; class Alphaproteobacteria; order Sphingomonadales; family Erythrobacteraceae; genus Erythrobacter; species Erythrobacter aureus. Next base: position 1,908,543 of record NZ_CP031357.1, on the reverse strand, counting down.
CGGTTTGCCCACGCCCATAAGGTAACGCGGGCGGTCCTGCGGCAATTGGCCGGGCGCGAAATCGAGCGTGGCGAACATCGCCTCCTGCCCCTCGCCCACGGCCAGCCCGCCAATGGCATAGCCGTCGAAGCCGATGTCGGTGAGTTTGTCGGCGCTTATCCTGCGCAGTTCCTCGTCGAGCGCGCCCTGCTGGATGCCGAACAGGGCGGAACGCTCGGCATGTTCGCCACCCGCATCGAAGCCGTCACGGCTGCGCTTTGCCCAGCGCATCGACATCTCCATGCTGGCGGCGATCTCGTCGCGCGGACGGTCGGCGCGCGGGCATTCGTCGAAGGCCATGACGATATCGCTGCCAAGCAGGCACTGGATTTCCATGCTCCGTTCGGGCGTGAGCATGTGCTTCGAGCCGTCGATATGGCTGCGGAACTCGACGCCTTTCTCGGTAAGTTTCCTGAGGTCCGACAGGCTCATCACCTGGTAGCCGCCGCTGTCGGTCAGGATCGGGCGCTGCCAGTTCATGAATTTATGGAGCCCGCCAAGCTTCGCCACCCGCTCTGCACCCGGACGCAGCATCAGGTGATAGGTATTGCCGAGGATGATATCGGCGCCGGTCTTGCGCACGGTCTCCGGCTTCATCGCCTTGACGGTGGCTGCCGTCCCGACAGGCATGAAAGCAGGCGTGCGGATATCCCCCCGCTGCATTTCGATATACCCCGTGCGCGCCGCGCCATCGGTTGCCTGGATGGAAAAGGAAAAGCGTTCGGCCATGGTCAGAAACCGTAAATCAATGTCGCGCGGGTGTGCGTATCGGTACTCACTTTTCCGGGCGGAGGGTTGCTGTCATATTCGACCTGATAGGACAGGCGCGAACGCAAGCGATCGCTAACCTGGAAATCCAGACCGGTGACGAGATTGATTGAGGTATTGGCCCTTTCCAGAATGATCGTCGCCTCACCGCCGGTTTCCGCCAGTGCATTGAGATCCTGCGTCAACTTGAGCCGGTCCAGCAATTGCCAGTCGAAATCGAAACCGGCCAGCGCAGCCAGACTGTTCGAACTCGTCCCATCGGTAAATTCGGTCACTCGATAGGCCGGACCGGCCTTGAGCGAAAGCTGGAGTGCCTTACTGTCGACGATCTTGTAGCCGAGCCCGCCGGAAAGCGAGTACCGTGCGGAGAAGCCCTGAATCCTGTCACGCTCATACTGCGCGAGACCGTAGGCGAAGACATCGTCATCGAACTGCCAGCGCGGTTCGTATGCGGCAAGGTACTGTTCGCGGTTGGTCGCCCCGTTCTGGCGGCGGTAATCTGCGCGTAGACGAACGAGATGAGTCCAGTCGATGCCCGTGCGCTTAAGCTTGAGCGAGGCCGCGATGCCGACCGATTCCGTATTGCCACTCGACTGGAAGGCCCCAAGCTCGCCCTCCCCGCTCCAGCGCTCGAAGAGGCCCGCATTGCGGATAGCGTGCTGCGCTTTTTTCGCCGCTGCTGCCTCTCTGGCAGCAAGGGTGGAGCGAAAGTCGTTCTCGATAGCGTCGATTTCGGCGCGATCTTCTGGCCAAGTATTCCGCGCCAGTTCGATTACCGTGGCCACTTTCGCCTTGTCGCCCGTCGCGATGGCGGCATCGATCATCGCCTGAGCACCTTCGGGCAGTTCGGCCTGGGCGGGTACCCCCGCAAGCAGCGATATAGCTGAGAGGGAAAACAGTACAGTTCGCATGGCGCGCGCGTAGCGGCTCCCTCGCCGCACTGCCACCCCGCAATCGTAGAGAGGCGTCCGGGCCGCTTTTGCGATCCGGACGCCGATATGTTCAGAAGCGAAGGCCGACACCTGCCGTGGCGCGCATGGTATCGAACGAAATCGTGTCGAGGTTGGCACGGACGAAAGCCTTGCCCACGGGAACGTCGACGCCGATCCCGGCGAGAAAATCGCTTTCGGTATCGTCGAAAGCATCGAAGTTTACCGTATCGTCGTCGATTATCTCGTTATAGTCGACCTTGATCGCCTGATATCCAGCGCGGCCATAGATTTTCACGCCGCCGGGGCCACGGAAACCGAGACGGGCGGATGCGCCATAATCGCCATCGAGCGCGTCTGTGCCGAAGTTGTAATTCGCTTCGACGCCGGCGAACAGGCTCTGACCGAGGGGGAAATCATATCCTGCGAAAACGCCGAAGATCGGGCTGGAATCGTCGATATCGAGGCCGGGAACGACGGCTTCCACCTCGTCTTCGAGACCGAGGCTGTGCACACCTGCGGAAACGCCGATAAAGCCTTCGCCGGGAACGGCGGCCTGCGCCTGAGCGGCGGAAGGAAGAGCGATTGCAGCGCTCGTTGCGAGTGCTGCGACAAGGAGGTTTTTGGTTTTCATTAATGTCCTCATTCGGTTCGTCCGTTGGATACGGGACGAGAGGGCATGTGTTGCCAGGCGACTTACGGCTTGCTGAATGGATCGGTCAGAAAAGACGAAAAGATTCAGACGCGCAATCGCCATCCCGTCTTGAAGATATAGGCGATCACTCCGACGCAGACCGCAAGAAAACCCAAAGTGATGGAGAAGCTGATCCAGATGTCGACATCGCCCGATCCGTAAAAGGTCCAGCGTAAGCCGCTGACCAGATAGACGATCGGGTTGGCCAGCGCGATCGTGTCCCAAGGCTTGGGCAGCATGTCGATCGAATAGAAGGTTCCGCCAAGGAAGGTCAGCGGGGTCAGGAACAGCATCGGAATGATGCCGAGTTTTTCGAAATTGTCGGCCCAGATGCCGAGAATGAAACCGAACAGGCTGAAGGCGGCGGCGACAAGCATGATATAAAAGACCGCCAGGAACGGATGCGCGATCGAGTAATCGACGAACAGGCGGGCAGTCAGCAGGATGATCGTGGCCAGGATCAGGCTCTTGGTCATCGCCGCGCCGACGAAGCCGATGAGAGTTTCAGCCACGCCGACCGGCGCGCTGAGCAATTCGTAGATCGTTCCGGTGAACCGCGGCATATAGATACCGAAGCTGGAATTGCTGGTGGTCTCGCCAAGCAGCGTCAGCATCAGCAGGCCGGGAATGATGAATGCCCCGTAATCCACTCCGCCAAGGTCGGGCATCCGCCCGCCGATCGCAGCACCGAAGACAATGAAGTAGAGGGAGGTCGTCAGTACCGGGGCGAGTACCGACTGGAAGGCGGTGCGCAGGAAACGCATCAGCTCGCGGGTGTAAATCGACCATGTCGAACGCCAAGAGATCATGCCGCGTCCCCCTCTTCGCCGAGGAACGTGACGAAGATGTCCTCGAGGCTGCTCTCGCGCGTATCGATCCCGGTATAGTCTATACCCGCCGCGATCAGCGCCTTGGTGAGATCCGCGACTTCGGTCTTGCCCTTCCCCGTGCCATCGCCGCCGCGATAGCGCAGAGAGGTACCGCCTTCTTCCAACTCCACCGGGAAACGCGCGATTTGCGGCGGTAGGGAACTTCGCGCTTCGGCAAGCGTGATATGTGCTTCGGTCCGCCCTAGCCGCGCCATCATCGCATCCTTCTCGTCGACCATCAGGAGACGCCCGCGATTTATGATGCCCACGCGATCGGCCATCATCTCCGCCTCTTCGATGTAATGCGTGGTCAGGATGATCGTGACCCCGCGCGAGCGCATCTCGTCGATGATTGCCCACATGCCCTTACGCAGCTCGACATCGACGCCCGCCGTCGGCTCGTCGAGGAACAACAGGTCGGGCTCGTGCGCCAGGGCTTTGGCAATCAATACCCGGCGCTTCATTCCACCCGACAACGCCATGATCCGCTCGTCGCGCTTTTCCCATAGGCTGAGGCTGCGCAGGATTTCCTCGATCCGTGCCCTATCGGGAGCAAGGCCGAAAAGCCCACGCGAATAGCTCACCGCCCGGTGAACCGGTTCGAACATGTCGGTGCTGAGTTCCTGCGGAACGAGCGCGATCCGGCTGCGCGCCTTGCGCCAGTCCCTCGCCATGTCGTGACCGAAAGCGCGGATCATCCCCGAGGTCGGACGCACAAGCCCGCAAACCGCGCCGATCAGCGTGGTTTTGCCAGCCCCGTTAGGGCCAAGCAGCGCAAATATCTCACCTTTGCGGATGGTGAGATCGACACCGTCGAGCGCTTTCAGCCCGCCGGGATAGACCTTCGACAGGCCGCTGAGTTCGAGAATCGGCTCCACGTCCTCCTAGCTAGCGGCGATCCAGTTGCCGTGGAAGCCCGGGGGGATAACATGCGGGATGTGAACTGCCGCGAGCAGATCCAAGCTCATCGCATCTAGGATCTCCAAGGCGCTGGTTCGCTCGTCACGATCGATGACATAGCCCATGACCCAGCCATCGCCCTCTGGCGCATTTTCGCTGCGCGGTACGAACACGAATTCACCCGGTATACGTCCCTCGCCGAAATCGCGCTGGACGCGCTGGCCCGTTTCGAGATCATGGCGATACAACGGCATGGGAGCGACGAATTCCAGGTCACCATCCTCGGGCAGGCCCATGGTCCACAGATAGCGGTACGGCTTCGTGAAATAGCGCTCGTCGGGTCGCGGGAATTCCTGACCCGCCGCATCGAGCGTATTGCGAACCACTTTCCCGCCGTTCCCGTCGACGGTCCAGCGTTCGAGGCCCAGCGACTTACCGTAGGGGCCGGGCATTTCTCCATCGAAGATCGTCTCGTAAGCACACAAATCGACGATCACTCGTCCCGCATCATCCTCGAAGCTGTTGCCGACATGGAACACATAACACGGGTCGACCTTGTGCCAGACGACCTCGTCGCCGCGACCGTTGCGCGGCAGCAGGCCGACACGTGCCTTGTGTGCGGGATTCCAGCGATAGGGGAACTTGTGGCCCGCTATCAGCGCCTGCATCGAAAAGGTCACTGGCAGGTCGAGAATCACGACATGATTTTCCGTCAGGGCACAGTCGTGAATCGAAGGGCCGTGGCGCACCGCGATCTCGGTCTGGCGTATCACCATGCCGCTACGGTCCATGGCCACATGACGGATGGTGTCCTGCGATGTGCCCTCATAGCAGATCGCATGGAACTCGCCGGTTGTCGGGCACCGATGCGGGTGAGCGGTGAATGAGCCGGTCAGGCCGCCGCCGAAATCCGAATAGGCCACGCTCTCGAGGTTGTCGTCGAGCTCGACCGGGAAGCTGCTCGCCTCGACCAGCGCCATGATCTTGCCGCCGATATCGAGAACGTTGGTGTTGACCATGTCTCCCAAGCCGCGACGCGGACCGCCAACTGCGGCTGGGCCGCCTTTGGCTTCGAGATCGCGGGAACGGATGAAGCGGTTGCGGTACCATTCGGCCGTGCCGTTTTTCAGCCGCACACCGTGGACCATCCCATCGCCAAGGAACCAGTGATGGCCCTTGGTGCCCTGGCCGAACGGGTTCGGGCCGATGCGGACATAGCGACCATCGAGTTCGGCGGGAATTATTCCGGTGACGGCCAGGTCTTCGAGAGTGGATTCTTCTTTCAAGGGCGTGTGCACGCCCTTGAGAAACGGATTCTCGTCGGCACGGGGCAGTCGTTTGCGGTTGATGCTCGCAACCGCCTGAATGGCCGGAGTGACTGCCTTGCGGATGGTTTTTTCAACGACGCTTGCCATGCCCGATTCGCTCCGTTTAAAGTGAACGGCGTAAACATAAAGGCAAAGGTAACAGTGTCAACATCGACAGTAGCCTATCATCATGGAAACCTGCGCGACGCACTTGTCGCCGCAGGACTGGGCGCGCTGGAGGCGTCGGCGGGCAAGCCCCCATCGCTGCGTGAGCTTGCCCGCGCGGTCGGTGTGTCTCCCACCGCGGTTTACCGTCACTTTCCGGACAAGCAGGCTTTGGACGCCGCCCTGGCGCAGGAGGGTCTCAAGCTGCTCGCCACCGAACAGCAGACCGCCGCTGCGAAAGCCGGTGGCGGGTCTGCTGGTTTCGCCGAAACCGGGCGAACCTATGTTCGCTTTGCGCTCGCCCATCCCGCCCTTTTCCGGCTTATGTTCACGCAGGGCCGCCCTGTACCCGACAGTGACCCGCCCGACGAAGCACGCGCACTGCTGACTGCCTATACGCAGGCACTGGCCGACAATCCGGAACGGGCCGAAACGCTCGCTCTGCAAGCGTGGTCGATCGCGCATGGTATCGCAATGCTCATGCTGGATGGCCGCATACCGGCCGACGATGCGCTCATCGACAGGCTGCTCAACACCGAAAACCTGTTTTCCTGATCAGGGAAGCAGGAGCGAAGAATCGCCGTAGCTGTAGAAGCGGTACTCGTTGGCTATAGCGTGCTCATAGGCGGCCATCATGCGTTCTCGGCCCATCAGCGCGCTGACCAGCATCATCAAAGTGGATTTGGGCAAATGAAAATTCGTCATCAGCCCGTCGACCGCGCGGAACCGATAACCCGGCGTGATGAAGATGTCGGTGTCTCCGGCAAAAGGATGGATTACGCCGCCCTCATCCGTGGCACTTTCGAGCAGGCGGAGGCTGGTCGTACCGACCGCGATCACCCGCCCCCCGGCCTTGCGGGCCGCGTTGAGCCGTGAAGCCATGTCGGGCTCGATGCGTCCCCACTCGGAATGCATCGCATGATCGTCGGTATCCTCGGCCTTCACCGGAAGGAAGGTCCCCGCCCCGACATGCAATGTCAGCGTCTCGCGTCCGACCCCCGCCCTTTCCAGAGCCGCGATCAATTCGGGCGTAAAATGAAGGGCTGCCGTCGGCGCGGCAACGGCGCCGTCCTCCGCCGCGAACATGGTCTGGTAATCCTCGCGGTCGCGTTCGTCGGTGTCGCGCTTTCCGGCGATGTATGGCGGCAAAGGCATGCGCCCCGCCCGTTCCAGCAGCACCTCGACCGGCTCATCGCCTTCGAAATGCAGAACGAAGCTGCCATCGGCAAGGCGTTTTTCGGCGATAGCGGTTACGCCGCCTCCGAATTCCGCGACATCGCCGACACGCAAGCGTTTGGCGTTGCGGACAAAGGCCTGCCATCGCCGCAAATCGATCCGCTTGTGCAATGTGGCGCCGATCCTGGCCTGCCCGCGACGACCCTCTAGCTGGGCGGGAATGACGCGAGTATCGTTGAAGACGAGGATGTCGTCGGCGCGCAGCAAGTTCGGTAGATCGCGTACACCGCGATCCTCGAAGGGGCCTTCCTTGGGCACGACCAGCATACGCGCGGCATCGCGCGGACGCGCGGGGCGTAGCGCTATCCGCTCGGGCGGAAGCTCGAAATCGAAAAGGTCGACTTTCATCGCCAGCGCCGCTTAGGGACGCGGCCCATTACGCGCAAATGCTATTCGCGGATCGGCGCGTTGAGATCGTCCACGCTGATCTCGTCGGCTACGCGCGGGGCGGTGTTGACCGGCACCGGCTTGTTGTCGGCCGCGATCGAGGCCTGGAGAATGCGTGTCGGGTTTGCGGGCGGCTCGCCACGCTCGATGGCGTCGACCGCAGCCATGTTGGAGATCACACGGCCGAAATTGGTGTAATTGTTGTCCAGATTCAGGCGCGGGTAGAACACGATGAAGAACTGGCTGTTGGCGCTGTCGCGGTCCGCCGCGCGCGCCATGGATACCGTGCCCCGCACATGCGGCATCCGGCTGAACTCTTCGGCGATATCCGGAAGGTCCGAACCGCCCGTCCCGGTGCCCGTGGGATCGCCCGTCTGCGCCATGAAACCGTCAATTACGCGGTGGAAAATCACGCCGTCGTAAAAGCCCTGGCGGGCCAGCCTTTTGACCCTGTCGACGTGATTGGGTGCCCAGTCGGGCTTCAGGCGAATTGCCACCCGCTCGCCATTCGACAGGTCGAGCAGCAGGATGTTCTCGGGATCTTCGTTGACGTCGAAGCTGACGGGCGTGAAGACGCGCGTGTCGGCAGCGGGTTCAGGTTCCGCCGCAGCGGCCTCGTCCTGCGCGTGGACGGCGAAGGGAGTTGCAGCGAGCGTCAGCGCGGCAGCAATGGCAAGCGAAGTCTTGAGCATCGTCATTCCGTAGCAATGTCCTGGATTGCGCCCCGTCTAGCGAGCGGCGTCTGTCGGTTCAATGAATAGGTTCAACCCTCGCCGCGACCGCCGCGCAGGCCGAGCTTCCTTACCCGGGCCTCGACATCGTCCCGCACGGCCGATGTCACGAACTTCCCAATCGGCCCGCCGTAAAATGCGATTTCCTTGACCAGGCGGCTGGCGATCGGCTGCAATTCGATGTCGGCCATGAGGAAAACGGTTTCGACCTGATCGTTGAGCTGACGGTTCATACCCGTGAGCTGGTATTCATATTCGAAATCGGTCACGCCGCGAATGCCGCGGATGACGATCCCGGCTTTCATATCCCGGGCGAAATCGACCAGCAGCGAATTGAAACCGACCACGCGGATTCGTTCGCAATCGATCCCGGCAACCTCGCGCTCCACCATGGCGATGCGTTCGTCATCGTCGAACATGGGTGATTTGGCGATATTGGTGGTAACCCCGATAATCAGTTCGTCCACCAGCTTCGCGCCGCGCTCGATAATGTCCATATGACCAAGCGTTATCGGGTCGAAGGTACCCGGATAGATGCCAATGCGCTTCACCATCAGTGATCCCTTTTCACGACGAAATGCGCCAGATCGACCAGCAACCGCGCCTCCTCACCATAGCTGGCGAGATGACGGCCCGCCTGGTCGACAAGCATTTCCGCCTGCGTTCTGGCCTGTTCGCGCCCCATCAGGGTCACGAAGGTTTGCTTGCCCTGTATCTCGTCCTTGCGCAGCGCCTTGCCTGCCTTTTCTTCATCACCTTCCACATCGAGGAGATCGTCCGCGATCTGGAACGCCAAGCCGATATCGCGGGCATAGGCGCGCAAATGGGTTCTGCCTTCGGGTGGCACGCGGCCGAGAATGGCACCCATTTCCACGCTGGCGGCGAGCAGGGCACCGGTCTTGAGTTGCTGCAGACGGGTGACCTGCCTCAGATCGTATCTTTCCTCTTCAGAGACGATATCCATCATCTGCCCCCCGGCCATGCCGTCATGTCCGCTTGCCCGCGCGAGAGTGGCGACGAGTTCGGCCCGAACGAAGGGATCGGTGCTGGTGTCGGCTTGGGTCAGAATGTCGAAGGCCAGCGCATGCAGACAGTCACCCGCCAACACTGCGGCCGCCTCGTCGAAGGCTTTGTGAAGCGTGGGTTTGCCATGCCGAAGATCGTCATCGTCCATGCACGGCAAGTCATCGTGGATCAGCGAATAGGCATGGATCGCCTCGACCGCGCAGCCCGCATTGATCGCGGCATCGCGGTTAACGCCGAAAAGTTCGGCGGTGGCGACCAGAAGAAGCGGACGGACGCGCTTTCCGCCGCCGATCGTGGCATAGCGCATGGCCTCGATCAAGCGGGCGCGCGTATCGTCCGGGACAGGCAGGAAAGCGTCGAAAGCGCTGTCGACCTCTTGCTGAACCCGCTCGAAGGCTTCTCCAAGCAGATCGGGCATCGCCATCGTCACGCTCACGCGTTGCCATCCGCGTCGAAAGGCTGCGTACCCGCAGGCTTGCCATCGGTTCCGGCAACGATTTTCTCGATCCGCGCCTGCGCCGCGTCGAGACGGGACTGGCAAGCTTTGCGCAATTCTTCGCCGCGTTCGTACAGCGTAATGCTCTCATCGAGCGGCACATCGCCGCTTTCGAGCCGCCGGACCACGCCCTCGAGTTCGCGCAATGCCTGCTCGAAGCTCATTTCCGAAATCTGTGACTGTTCCTCTGCCATTGCAGGCAAGCATTGACGGCCCGTCTGCGCGCGGTCAAGTAAACCCCAAAACAGGGGGGCGATTATGACGTGGATTGTCGCTGCCATCGCTGCGGCACTGATGTTCGGGGCGCTGGTTGCAGGCTTGGTGAGCTGGGTCGGCAGCAAGGTCGGATAGGGCCATGTTCATCGGCCATCTAGCGCCTGCACTCGCGGCACGCGCACTAACGGACGAAGCGCCAAAGCTCGGCGTCCTGTTTCTGGGTGCCCAGCTCGTCGACATAGCTTTCTTCTCGTTTACGCTGGTGGGGATCGAGAATTTCCGGATTTCGCCCGGCATTACCGCCATGAGCCCGCTCGACCTTTACGACTATCCCTTCACGCACAGCCTGCTCGGCTCCGCGATATGGGCAATCGGCTTCGCGATCGTGATCGGCTTCGCGCAGCGCAATCTCGTCGCGGCAAGTTGGGCCGGTATCGTGGTCATATCGCATTGGGTGCTCGACTGGCTGACGCACCGCCCGGACCTGACGATTTCAGGGAACGGGCAAACTTACGGTCTTGGTCTGTGGGACTATCCACTGGCCACGATCGGGGTGGAACTTGGTATTCTTGGCTTGGCATTCTGGATGTATTTGCGACGGACCAAGGGGCCGGTCCTTCCACCCATCATCATGCTGGCTATCCTGCTGGCGATGCAGGCTTTCGCATGGTTCGGGCCGGAACCGGTATCCGCAGGGCCGGGCTTCCTGATTCTTGGCCTGATGTCTTTCGCCATTATGATATGTCTCGGGACATGGGTGTCCTCAACGCGCTGGCACCGCACGACCGTCGGCCTGGGGGTTGCCAGCCCACCGCCATGACGCGCTGCCGTATTGCACCTCGCGCCGCTGCACCGTAAGGGCGCGACCCATGAGCGAAATCACTCCCGAAGTCGTCGAGCAACATGGGCTCTCCACCGAGGAATACGAGCGCGTCCTGCACGCGCTGGGCCGTGAGCCCAATCTGGTGGAGCTGGGAATCTTTTCGGTCATGTGGTCGGAGCACTGCTCGTACAAGTCGAGCCGCCTGCATCTCAAGAAACTGCCGACCGAAGCGCCGTGGGTCATTTGCGGCCCGGGCGAGAATGCGGGCGTGATCGATATCGGCGACGGCCAAGCCGCCATCTTCAAGATGGAAAGCCACAACCACCCGAGCTACATCGAACCCTATCAGGGCGCCGCGACCGGCGTCGGCGGTATTTTGCGCGACGTTTTCACCATGGGCGCGCGCCCGGTGGCGAACGCCAATGCGCTTCGCTTCGGCCGTCCCGAGCACCCGAAGATGAAACACCTCGTGCAGGGCGTGGTTGCAGGCATTGGCGGCTACGGCAATTGCGTCGGTGTGCCGACCGTTTGCGGCGAGACCAATTTCCACCCTGCCTATGACGGCAATATCCTCGTCAATGCGATGACGGTGGGCGTCGCCGATGCGGACAAGATCTTCTATTCGGCGGCCACCGGCGTCGGGAACCCGATCGTCTATGTCGGCTCGAAGACCGGCCGGGACGGCATTCACGGCGCGACCATGGCCAGTGCGGATTTCGAGGAAGACGCCGACGCCAAGCGCCCCACGGTGCAGGTGGGCGATCCTTTCACCGAGAAGCTGCTGATCGAAGCCTGCCTCGAGCTGATGGCGACCGATGCGATCGTCGCCATCCAGGATATGGGCGCGGCGGGCCTCACCTCCTCCAGCGTCGAAATGGCGACCAATGGCAAGGCGGGCATCCGCCTCGACATGAACAAGGTGCCATGCCGCGAAGAGGGCATGACCCCCTACGAAATGATGCTGAGCGAGAGCCAAGAGCGCATGCTCATGGTGCTTAAGCCCGGCAAGGAAGAGATGGCTGCGGCCATCTTCGAGAAGTGGGAGCTCGATTTCGCAGTCATCGGCGAAGTCACCGACACGCAGCACATGGTGCTCGAATTCGGCGGCGAGGTGGTGTGCGACATCCCGCTCGGTCCGCTTGCGGCCGATGCACCCGAATACGACCGCCCCTACCTTTCGAAGGAAGACTATATCGCCTGGGCCGGTATCAAACCGATGGCCGAGCGACCCGACACGGACGATGTCGGCGGCGATTTGATGAAACTGCTTGCCTCGCCCAATCTGTCTTCGCGCAAGTGGATCTCGGAGCAGTATGACAGCCAGGTCGGCGCGGACACGCTGCAGACCGGCGGCGATGCGGGCGTGGTACGCGTGCACGGCACCAAGAAGGCGCTGGCGATCAGCACCGATTGCACCCCGCGCTATGTCCATGCCGATCCCTATGAAGGCGGCAAACAGGCCATTGCCGAGGCCTATCGGAACCTGTGCGCGGTCGGCGCGCGTCCGCTGGCGGTGACCAACTGCCTCAATTTCGCCAATCCGCAGCGCCCGGAAATCATGGCGCAGTTCGTTCATGCGCTCGAGGGCATGGGCCGCGCCTGCCGCGTGCTCGATTTCCCGATCGTGAGCGGCAATGTCAGCCTCTATAACGAGAGCAAGGCAACCGGTGGCGGTTCGGCGATTCTGCCCACCCCGGCCATCGGCGGCGTGGGCCTGATCGACGATTACGACCGCATGATGACCATGCCGTTCAAGGCCGAGGGCGAGGCGATCTACCTCATCCATGCCGAAGAATGGGCCACCGCCGATCCCGAGCGTTCGCATCTCGGCAAGTCGCTCTGGCTCAGCGAAATTCACGGCCGCGACGAAGGGCGAACCCCACCCACCGATCTCACGGTCGAGAAGAGCGCAGGCAGAATCATTCTGCAGCTCATCGCCGACGGTCTGGTCAGCGCAGTTCACGACGTATCGGATGGCGGTCTCGCCATCGCGCTTGCCGAAATGGCCATGGCCGGCGGCATTGGCGCAGATGTGGAGTGGAACGAGGAATATTCGCAAGCCGCATGGTGGTTCGGCGAGGATCAGGGTCGCTATGTCGTGACCGTTCCCGACACGGAGGCACTCAACCAAGCCCTCGCCAAGGGCACGGAAAACGACGAGACCGCCTCCATCGGCATTCGTCGCATTGGCAAGACGGGTGGCAACACATTGTTCGGCAACACCATTGCAGACATGCGCGCTGCGCATCGCAGCTTCTTTTCCGATTGGATGGAGCGGTAAGGCCGTGGCGGCGGGCTATTCCGGAACGCCGCTCGCCAAGAAGCTCAGTCTGCGCGATGGACTGCGCGTATGGTTCGACGCGATGCCCGAGAGTGTTCAGGACGAAATCGGCGAATATGCCCTGGAACTGACCTTCGTCAGCGGGCCGGAGGAGACACCGGACGCGGCGCATATTTTCGTCACCGAGCGCACAGACCTCGAAGCGAAGCTGGGCGTCCTGTGCGAGCATATGGCCCGCGATGGGCACATCTGGGTGAGCTGGCCGAAGACAGCCGGAACGATGCAAACCGACATCACGGAAGACACGATCCGCGAGATCGCGCTTCCCATGGGCCTGGTCGATACCAAGGTCTGCGCGGTCGACGATATCTGGTCCGGCCTCAAGCTCGTGATCCGCAAGGAATTGCGCTGAAGCCAAATACCCGTAATCGTGACATCAGATTCGAGCTGCCTGCCGCGCTCGACCGGGGATACCCATTCGACCGCTTTGAACCAGGGGGTCGAAGCGCGCGGCATCATGCGATAGGTCTGGGATTATGCGCGATCACGAAACCGTTCCCTACTCACTTCCCGATATTGCAGACGATGAAAGCATCGCTCGGGCGCGATCCATGCGTGACCGGCTGAAGCAGCGGCGCACATGCCGCTATTTTTCAGACGAGCCGGTGCCGCGCGAGGTGATCGAGGCCGCGATCGAGGCCGCCGGGACCGCGCCCAACGGCGCCAATCACCAGCCATGGCATTTCGCCGTGGTCTCATCGCCCGAAAAGAAGCGCGCCATCCGCGAGGCCGCGGAGGAAGAGGAGCGCAACTTCTATGCCGGAAAGGCGAGCGAGGAATGGCTGACCGCCTTGGCTCCACTAGGCACCAACGAAGACAAGCCGTTTCTCGAAACCGCACCTTGGCTGATCGTCGTCTTCGCCCAGCGCAAGGGCGGCATCGAGGAAGATGGCAAAACGCAGAACTATTATGTCAATGAAAGCGTCGGCATCGCCTGTGGGATGCTGATCGCCACGCTCCATGAAGCAGGTCTCGCAACGCTGACACACACACCCTCGCCCATGGGTTTCCTGCGCAATATCTGCGAACGCCCCGACTGGGAAAAACCGCTAATGGTGGTCGTGGTAGGCCACCCCGAGAAGGAGGCGAGCGTTCCCGCCCATGCGCTGAAGAAAAAGCCGCTGGAACAGATCGCTAGCTGGCTCTAGGCAGTTACGAAGACGAGGGACAGAATTTGGAAAAGACAGCTAAGCGCTGGCCGCTGCTATTAGCTATAGTAGTCGCCCTGTCAGCGATTTGGGCTGGCTTCGCGGCAGGCGAGAACCTCGCTGAAGACTGGCAGCTGGCCGCGCGGTGGACGGCAAGGGTCGGCTTGCCGATTTTTCTGCTGGTGTATTCGGCATCGACGCTCGTTCGACTATTGCCCAGCAAATCGACTAAGGCTCTGCTGCGCGATCGGCGATGGTGGGGGCTCGGATTTGCCGCGTCGCACACGATCCACCTTTATGCCCTCACAATGGTTTTCGTGGTCGGACCCGACAGCCGATCGCCGGTCTCACTCATTCCCGGCGGTCTGGCCTATGCGATGATCTACGTGATGGCGGTGACGTCGAACGCCTACTCCATGCGCAAGCTGGGCCGCAGCTGGAAGCGCCTTCACACGCTCGGAATGCATTACATCTGGCTGGTCTATACCGCGTCCTACGCAGGCCGCATCTTCCAACCAGAGAAGCAGGTCGAGGGTCTTGTCGGGACTAGCTTGCTGGTGGCAGCGTTTATTCTCCGCATCGCCGTCCGCTGGCCGCGGCACAGAACCGTACGTGTTTAGGCGGCGGCCAGCTGCTTTTCGGGCTGGTGAGCAAGCAGGTCGTAGGGGTCGATCCCCTCTTCTCGCCAGATCCGATGGCATTCGCGGTACCAGTGTGGTTCGGGAATATTGAGTTCGGCACGGGCCTGCTTGAGGTCTTTCGTCAGCAGTTCGCGGATCGATAGGCCAACGAGTGCGGGACACGCCTTGCCCGTGCGGTGCGCCTGTCGTGTCGCCTTCATGACTGGCGCTTGGCTCTTCACCAGCTTCTTCAGATGGAGGGAACCGGCATAGCCCAACAGCAGATGCCCGTGGCTCGGGCTTTGCCCGTGCGTGAAGAGCAGCACGCATTGCTCGCCCAGCGCATCGCGGCCGTATCCCGTCAGCACATGCATGAGATCATGCGTATCCCGCTGGCGAAAACCGAACCATTGAACCAGATCGTCGTAAACGGGTTGGTCGGCTTTCTCGGATTCCTCGACCAGACCTGCGGCCGAGAGACCTTCGCGTTCCATGAAATCGCAATAAGCATGCGCAACCGATCCCTCAGGAAGTCTGCGCAAGGCATCGTGGTCGTCGAGGATCGCCGGAAGATAGGGTTCGCTCGCGCGCAAGGCTTCACCGTGGGGGCTGAGCGTGAGCGCGCGAACACGCGGTATGAACTGTCCCGAGGGGAGCGCGTCGTAGATCCGGAAGACCTCGGCGGTGTTTTCCTTGTCCTTCAGCAACTCGCGGAAATGTCTGAGCGCGGTCAGAGGGCGATAGCGTGCCCTGGGCCGATGAGGATGACGCAGCGGCGTACCATCGCGGGCGGTTTCAAGATCGGCAATGATAGAGCTGCTGACGTTCATCTGGTTGTCCATGGGTGTAGGTTTCTATCAAAAACCCGGCCTACACAATTGGAAAAGCGCGCCAAGCGTCACGCAGGCGTGGCCTCGTCGATCCATTCGCGTTCCGGAATGCCCAGCAGCTTGAGTATCGTAGTCAGGCTCCGGCTCTCGATCCGCCCGTTCGCGGCGTCGCGCGCCTTGGGTTTGGCGCGATAAGCGATGCCGTAGTCCGCCGCTTCGATCATGGGGATATCGTTGGCGCCGTCGCCCGTGGCAAGCACGCGAGCACCCTCGCCCAATTGCGCGCGCTCTTCCTCCAGCGTTGCCAGCTTGGTCGATGCATCGCTCACCGGACCGGCGAGCAGCCCGGTAAGCGCTCCGCCCGCGACACCGAGGCGATTGCCGACCACGCGTTCGAACCCCAGTTGCTCGGCAACCGGATCGGCGAAGTGATGGAATCCCCCGGTTACGAGCACGGAGCGACAGCCTTTGCTCCGCAACGTCGCGACCAGCGTCCGGGCGCCTTCGACCGGCCGGATCCTGTCGGAGAGGCACCGCTCGATAGCGGCTTCCTCCAGACCTTCCAGCAGCCCTACGCGTTCTTTCAGCGCGCTTTCGAAATCGAGTTCGCCCCGCATTGCGCGTTCGGTGATCGCGGCGACCCTGTCCTTGAGATCGGCGAAATCCGCGAGCTCGTCGATGCACTCTTGCCCGATCATGGTGGAATCCATGTCCGACACGAACAGACGTGGCACCTCGATCTCGTGATCGGCCACGAGCAGGTCGCACTCGCCGAAATGCTCGGCGAGCGTTCCTGTCAGCCGCGCCCGGTCGCCTTCGGGAAGCGAAAGCTGCAGCACGTCTCCGCAAGAATCGTGCATGCCTGCCATCGCGACCGGCATGTCGGCGGCAGCCAGCGCCCCCATCGCTGCGTCGAGCCGTGTTTCCACGCTGTCCATGTCTGCTATCAGCCGGGCGATGAGCACCAAAACGTCTCCATGTGAAAAACCGGTCGCGCTCATCGCAGGGCCGACGGCGAGCGGCAAGAGCGATCTCGCGGTCAGGCTGGCACAGCGACTCGAACGGGGTGGCCGTCGGGGGGTCATCGTCAATGCGGATAGCCAGCAGGTCTATCGCGACCTGCGCATCCTGTCCGCCCGCCCGACGGAAGAAGAGATGGGCGGGATCGAGCATCGCCTGTTCGGAACCTGGGACGGAGCCGAGATTTGCTCGGCCGCCGAATGGGCCGACGTGGCGAAACAGGCGATCGCAGAGGCGCATGCGGATAACGCCGTACCGATCCTGTGTGGCGGGACAGGCCTGTACCTGCGCACGCTGCTCGACGGTATCGCTCCGGTTCCCGAGATCGCCCCCGGCATTCGCGAGGCCGTGCGGTCTCTGGCGCAAACGGAGGCGCGCGTTGCCCTTGAAACCGAAGACCCGGAAGCAGCGTCCCGCCTCGCCCCCGCCGATGTCACGCGAACCGCCCGGGCGCTCGAAGTGGTTCGTTCGACCGGACGGACGCTGAGCGAGTGGCAGAAGGACAGGTCCGGCGGTATCGGGCAGGACGTCACGCTGCACCCCTTGGTTCTCCTGCCGGATCGTGAATGGCTCTTCGCCCGCTGCGACCTGCGGTTCGAACGCATGCTGGATGCCGGGGCCATCGAGGAAGTCGAGGCGCTTCTGGCCCGCAACCTCGATCCAGGCCTGCCCGTGATGCGCGCCATCGGCGTGCCGGAAATCGCCGCCCTCCTCCAAGGCGAACTATCGCGGGCTCAAGCTATCGCCGCTGGCCAGACCGCGACGCGCCGGTATGCCAAACGGCAGTACACATGGTTCCGTAACCAGCCACCGGAAAATTGGCCGAGCACGGATAACAAAAATGATGCCGAATGCGATTTTTTTGTTTCATTATTTCAAAATGACGGTTGACCGTGAAATTCAACACACCTATCTGGAGCAAAGTCGGTCCGGCGCTATAGACCCCAGCGCCGGGCCGATTTGTGTCTCTTGAACACCGTGAAACGGGTCGGAGGGTAAAGTGAACAAAGAGCGCAGCGGCGCCGCTATCCTGATCGAATGCCTCAAACGGCAGGGTGTCGAATTCGTCTTCGGCTATCCCGGCGGCGCGGTGCTGCCGATCTATGATGAGCTCTTTGCCGACGAGGATATCCGCCATATCCTGGTGCGCCACGAAGCGGGGGCGGCCCATGCCGCCGAAGGCTATGCCCGCTCGACCGGCAAGGCCGGCGTGGTGCTCGTGACCAGCGGCCCGGGGGCGACCAATGCGGTCACCGGCATCGCCGATGCCTATATGGATTCGATTCCCATGGTGGTGATCACCGGGCAGGTGCCTACTGCTTTGATCGGCACCGACGCCTTTCAGGAAGCGGACACCGTGGGGCTGACCCGCCACTGCACCAAGCACAACTACCTCGTGAAGGACCCCGAACGCCTTGGCGCGACGATCGAGGAAGCCTTCCGCATCGCCACGTCGGGCCGCCCCGGCCCGGTCGTGGTCGATATCCCCAAGGATGTGCAGATCGCATCGGCGCGGTGGGATGAGCAGGACGATACCCCGCTGCCCTCGCATCGCTACCAACCGCGCATGGTCGGCGCGGCGGACGAGATCGCCGAGGCTGTCGAAATGCTCGCCACGGCAGAGCGTCCCGTGCTCTATACCGGCGGCGGCGTTATCAACGCCGGACCCAAAGCGAGCGAGTTGCTGCGCCAATTGCAAGCGGCAACCACTGCCCCGGTGACGAGTACGCTGATGGGCCTCGGCGCTTTTCCCGCCGATCATCCGGACTGGCTCGGCATGCTGGGCATGCACGGTACCTACGAAGCGAATATGGCCATGAACCGCGCCGATCTGATCGTTGCGGTAGGAGCCCGCTTCGACGATCGCGTGACGGGACGGCTCGACGCCTTTGCTCCGCAAGCCAAGAAGATTCATATCGATATCGACCGCGCGAGCATCAACAAGATCGTGCCGGTCGATCTCGGAATCGTGGGCGATTGCGCGCATGTCCTCGAGCAGTTGGTCGAGGCATGGGGCAGCCGGAAGGGGCGCGACCTGTCCGAATGGAAGGCCCGCATTCTCGGCTGGAAGGCGCGTGACTGCCTTGCCTATCCCGAGCGCAGTGGCGATCTCATCATGCCGCAGAAGAGTATCGAGCGTCTCCACGCGCTGACCGGTGATCGCGACCCGATCATCACCACCGAAGTAGGCCAGCATCAGATGTGGGCCGCGCAGTATTTCGGTTTCATGGGGCCGAACAAATGGCTTACCAGCGGCGGTCTCGGGACGATGGGCTACGGCCTGCCCGCCGCCATCGGTGCGCAACTGGGCAATCCCGACAGCCTCGTGATCGATATCGCGGGAGAGGCCTCGATCCAGATGAATATCCAGGAACTTGGCACGGCCAGCCAGTATCGCCTGCCGGTGAAGGTCTTCATCCTCAACAATGAATATATGGGCATGGTCCGCCAGTGGCAGGAACTGACTTATGAGAGCCGGTATTCGAACAGCTACTCGGACAGCCTGCCCGATTTCGTGAAACTGGCCGAAGCTTACGGCTGGAAGGGTATCCGGATCGAGGATGAAAGCCAGCTCGACGCCGGAATCGAGGCCATGCTCGCCCATGACGGACCGGTGATGGTCGATTGCCAGGTGGCCAAGGAAGCCAATTGCTTCCCCATGATCCCAAGCGGCGCCGCCCATACCGAGATGCTGCTTTACGGCGACCAGGTCGAGGGGACCATGGACGACGAAGCGAAGGCGCTGGTGTGATGGGTATGCAACCGAAATTCCCGCCCCAATTCGCGGATCGCGCGGAACGCCGCGTCTGGTTCAACCGCCAGGATGCCGGGCGACTGCTCGACTGGATCGAGGATACCGGCCAGCGCTTCCTCGGCATGGATGTTGCCCAGAAACAACCGGACGAGGCGTGGGTTCTCCTGCCTGACAGCCTCGACCTCAGCCGCCAGACAGACAACTTCGAGGCGGTGCGCATGGGCCGCGTCTTCCTTGCCGAATATGACGGCGATGGGCGCATGTTCGAACCTGTGTGGCAGGATCGTGAACAATGAAGATAGAAGAACAGACCGCCGAACGGCACGTTCTCAACGTCATCGTGGACAACGAGGCCGGCATTCTCGCCAAAATCTCCGGTATGTTCACCGCGCGGGGCTACAATATCGACAGCCTGACCGTGGCCGATATATCCGAAGACCACGCGATCAGCCGCATCACCATCGTGACGCGCGGACCGGAACCGGTCATCGACCAGATCCGCGCGCAGCTCGAACGGCTGGTCCCGGTGCACAAGGTCATCGACCTGACCGAAAGCGGCGCCCATGTGGAACGTGAGCTTGCGCTGGTGAAGGTGGCCGGCAAGGGCGACAATCGGGTGGAAGCGCTACGGATCGCGGAGCTTTTCCGCGCCAATGTGGTCGATACCACCACGCAGAGCTTCGTGTTCGAGCTGACCGGCTCGCGCGACAAGGTCGACAGTTTCATTGTGCTGATGCGTGAACTCGGCCTCGTCGAGGTGGGCCGTTCGGGGATTGTGGGAATGATGCGCGGGGACGGTTCCGACTGACCAGCAGCAGGATTACTTCGTCACCCTGAATCCGGGCGGCTTTTCACCGGCCTCGCTTTCAGGGTCCATTCAACCTCCGGCAACACCGTCCAGGCCGAAGAATGGATGCGGAAACAGTTTCAGGATGACGGTTCATTTTACGAAGGTGCGAACATGCAAGTCTACTACGATGCCGATTGCGACCAGCAACTGATAAAGGACAAGAAGGTCGCCATCGTCGGATATGGCAGCCAGGGTCATGCCCATGCGCAGAACCTGCGCGACAGCGGTGTCGGCGAAGTTGTCATTGCGCTGCGCGAAGGCTCGGCCACCGCAAAGAAGGCCGAAAGCGCGGGCTTCACCGTGAAGACCGTATCCGAAGCCGCCGAATGGGCCGATGTTCTCATGATCCTCGCGCCGGACGAGCATCAGGCCGCGATCTATGCGAATGAAGTCGCAGGCAAGATGAAGCCGGGCAGCGCGCTCGCCTTCGCGCACGGCCTCAACATTCATTTCGGCCTGATCGATCCGCCCGCCGATATCGACGTCATCATGATCGCGCCCAAGGGTCCCGGTCACACCGTGCGCGGCGAGTACATCAAGGGCGGCGGCGTCCCGTGCCTCATCGCCGTCCATCAGGAAAGCGAGCAATCGGGGGGCCAGGGTTTCGCCAAGCAGCTTGCCCTGTCCTATGCCAGCGCGGTTGGCGGCGGCCGCTCGGGCATCATCGAAACCGATTTCAAGGAAGAATGCGAGACCGACCTCTTCGGCGAACAGGCCGTGCTGTGCGGCGGCATCACCCATCTCATCCAGGCCGGTTTCGAAACGCTGGTCGAGGCTGGCTACGCACCCGAGATGGCGTATTTCGAATGCCTCCACGAAACCAAGCTGATCGTCGACCTGCTGTATGAAGGCGGCATCGCCAACATGCGCTATTCGATCTCGAACACTGCCGAATACGGCGACATCAAGACCGGCCCACGCATCATCACCGACGAAACCAAGGCCGAAATGAAGCGCGTCCTCAAAGACATCCAGTCGGGCCGCTTCGTGAAGGATTTCGTGCTCGATAATCAGGCGGGCCAGCCCGAACTCAAGGCAAGCCGTAAGGCCGCCGCCGCCCATCCGATCGAACAGACCGGCGCCCAACTGCGCGCGATGATGCCGTGGATCGGTGCCAACAAGCTGGTCGACAAGGACAAGAACTGAGCTAGGGTCGCGCTCATGGAAGAAGAGACCATGAGCGCGACCGACAGCTTGCCCTTTGCATGCAAATGCGGTGCCGTGACCGGCGTCGTTCTGAAGGCCAGCCCGTCCGAAGGCGATCGGGTGGTATGCCACTGTGTCGATTGCCGCGACCTTGTCCGCCATCTTGGACAGGAAGAGCGCGTGCTCGACGATCTGGGCGGCACCGATCTCTATCAATCCCGCTGCGCCCGGGTCGAATTGCATTCCGGCCGCGAAAAACTCGCCAGCCTTCACATGACAGAGGGCAAGACGCTGCGCTGGTACACGACCTGCTGCAATTCGCCGCTGTTCAACACCTATGCCAATGGCAAAGTGCCCTATGTGACAACGATTCTCGCGAACACCGATCTCGCACGGCGCGATGCTCTGCTGGGCAGCCCCATCGGCCATGTCTTTCTCGAACAGGCAACAGGTGATGCAAGCGCTCTCACCGCCATGCCGTTCAACCGCCTGATGCGCCGGTTCTTCGGGCGGATGATCAAGGATATGCTGAGCGGGGATCGTCGGCGAAGCGCTCTTTTCGATGCCGAAACGCTCGAGCCCATCGCCCCGCCGCGCCACCTGTCGTCGGCCGAACAGCAGGCGCTCGGCCGCACATGAAGCTCACCGACTGCCACAATATCGACGACTTCCGGAAGCTGGCGAAGCAGCGCCTGCCCTGGCCGGTGTTCGACTATATCGACGGCGCGGCGGATGACGAAATCACCAAGGCACGCAATACCAGCGCCTTCGACGAGGTCGACCTGGTGCCCGACGTGCTGGCAGGCGTCGCCGAAATCGACACCTCCCGCACCATTATGGACCGAGAAAGCACCCTCCCCCTGATTCTCAGCCCGACCGCATTGCAGCGCGCCTTTCACCGCGATGGCGAGCGTGCGGTGGCGAAAGCGGCGGAGAAGTTCGGCGTTTGGTTCGGCATTTCCAGCCTCGCCACGCACTCGATCGAAGAAATCGCCGCGCTTACCGGTGGCCCCAAGCTGTTCCAGCTCTATGTGCATAAGGACGCAGGGCTGAACACCAGTATGATCGAGCGCTGCCAGGCGGCGAAGTTCGATGCGCTCGCTCTTACGGTCGATACGATCGTTTCGGGCAAGCGCGAACGATGCCTGCGATCCGGCTTCACCACCCCGCCTCGGTTCAGTGCATCTGCACTATGGAGCTATGCCACGCGACCACGGTGGACGTTAGACTATGTTTTCGGCCCGAAATTCCGCCTGCCCAATCTCGATGAACATGTGCAGGAGGGCACGGGCAAAGCCGTCAGCATCCAGGACTATTTCAACACCATGCTCGACACGAATATGGACTGGGATACCGCCGCCCGTATTCGGCAGGATTGGGGCGGAACTTTCGCGCTGAAAGGGGTGATGAGCGCCGCCGACGCGCGCCGCGCGGTCGAGATCGGGGCGGATGCGATCTGGATATCGAACCATGGCGGCAGGCAGCTCGACGGCAGCCGCGCGCCTTTCGATCAGCTTCGCGAGATCGTCGACGCGGTCGGCGGCGAAATCGAAATCATCCTCGACGGAGGCGTGCGGCGCGGAACGCATGTTCTCAAGGGCCTTGCCGCTGGCGCGACGGCGGCTTCGGGCGGGCGCTTATATCTCTACGCCCTCGCCGCAGCCGGTCAACCCGGTGTCGAGCGTGCGCTGACCATCCTCAAGGAGGAAATCGAACGCGCAATGCGCCTGATGGGCGTGACCTCGGTGGACCAGCTTAACCCGACCGATTGCGCTATCGCCAGGGCTAGTTCGACCGTTCGACGCTTCGGGAAAATCGGGCAATCTCTTGGGAAACGGCCTCCTCGCGTCCAACCCACACATGCCCCCAGTCTCGTAGAGCACGAGCCGGGAGTTCGGTATGATCCGACTGAGCTGACGCCCCGTCCCCGCGGTTCCGAACAGATCGTCCTTTGCCGAGATGATCAGCGTAGGCACCCTGATTGAGCTGTAGTCGATTTCAGTCGGCGACCCGGCAAGGCGACCATCGGCCAACATCCCCTCGGTTCTCCGGCTGATGGGCAACATGCCTTCCGCAATGTCGCTCACGCGCTCTCGCCGCTCCCTCGCGGCACCACGCACAACTATGGGGTCGGTCGCGAGCAGGGTCTTGGTGACCTGGTCCGGAGCAAGGCGCAGGAGAGCCCAATACAGGAAGTCGGACCCAGCGAGACGAGCGACAAGCGCCTTCTCCCATTCGGTCATTTCGACCGGGTCCCGGTCATTCAGATTGCTGGCGGGAACGAGCAATACCAGTGCCCGGCACCGTTCAGGATGGCGCAGGGCAAATGCCGCGGCAAAGTTGGCGCCTGCCGACCCGCCGACCACGACCGCGTCCTGCATTCCCAACTCGTCGAGCAGCATCGCAAAGGCATCGGCCTGAAGCTCTGGCGCGACGGGATCGGGCGCGCTCCTCAAATAGCCGAACCTCGAAGGTGCGATGACCCGAAAACCGCGCTCGTGAAGATCGCCGGAGAAAAGCAGCCCCTGATCGAACCCGCCACCCGTTCCGTGAATCATCAAGAGCGGGCGGCCCGTTCCCTGCTCGGCATACTCGAGACGACCCTGCGGGGTATCGATAACCCTGCTGCGGCCGGTCAGCCGCTCTTCGGCAGCGGTCAGATCCAAGTGATAACGCACACCGATCGCCATCGTGACGAGGAGGACAGCGACGAGAGAGACGACCCATATCAGCCTCAAGGTCCGAGCACGCCTCATCCTATCGCATCCTTGCGAAACAGGCACGCAACTCGCCTATGAACAGCTCGGGTTGCTCCCACGCGGCGAAGTGGCCACCCGCATCAAGATCGTTCCAGTAGATAAGATTGGTCAGCGTGCGTTCGACCCAGGCGCGCGGTGCGGGCAGTATCTCATTCGGAAAAGCGCTCACACCGGCAGGGATGTCCACCGTGTCTCCACCGAGCTTGGCGAAACTCTCCCAATAGAGCCGCGCTGCCGAGGCTCCCGTGGCAGGCAGCCAGTAGAGCATGATGTCGTCGAGCACCTGATCCATCGACAGCGCATCCCAGGGCGAGCCGTCATTGTCGGTCCAGTAATAGATCTTCTCGAGTATCCATGCAGCCAGCCCGATGGGAGAATCGACCAGCGAATAGCCGATCGTCTGCGGGCGAGTGCTCTGCTGCTTGGAATAGCCCGAGTCCCATTCCCGATAAAAGCCAAGGCGCCGCATCGCCTCGAGCACGTGCGGATCCTCACTCTGCAGGTCTTCCGGGCGGGGCCTGCCGATCGGCATGTTGAGGTGAATGCCTTTGCACCCCTGCGGTGCAAGTTGCCCTATGGCGGTCGTCACCGCTGCGCCCCAATCGCCGCCCTGCGCCACCCAACGGGTGTAGCCGAGGCGCTGCATGAGTTCGGACCATGCTCGTGCAATTCGCTCGACACCCCAGCCCGTCGCGGATGGTTTCTGCGAAAAACCGTAGCCGGGCAGCGAGGGAGCGACCACGTGAAAGGCCATCGCCTCCGGGTCCGTGGGTTCGGCCAACTCATCCATAACATCGAGGAACTCGACCACCGATCCGGGCCAGCCATGGGTGATCACCAGCGGCATTGCGTCTTGGCGGCTGGAGCGCTTGTGCAGAAAATGGATATCGAGCCCGTCGATCTCGGTCATGAACTGACCGATCTCGTTCAACCGCGCCTCGCAGCGCCGCCAGTCGTATTCGATCCTCCAATAGGCGACCAACTCCTTGAGAGCTGCGACCTTCGTGCCTTGCGACCAGTCATGGACCGGCTCCTCCTCGGGCCAGCGAGCATGGTCGAGCCGGTCGGCGAGCGCCACCAGTTCATCGTCCGGAACAGTCAGCTCAAACGGCCTGATTGCGCCCATGCCTACCCTCCGGTCGCCTTTTTCGAAGCCTCGACCACCCGGCTTATATCTGCCAGCAGAATCGTACTGGTCGCCTTGGCGAGTATGGTTCCGCTCGCATCCTTGAGGTGTCCCTCGTAAAAGCTGGTGCGCTTGCCGTGCCGCTCGACCCAGGCCTCCGCGATCACGGTTCCGGGCCGCGTCGGCGCGAAGAAGCTGACCTTCAGCTCCAGCGTCATCGGGACGATGCCCTGCCCGTTCTTCGCCATCGCGGCGTGGGCCATTGCGGCGTCGATCCATCCACTGATGAAGCCACCCTGTACCACGCCGCCCGAATGGCACTGTTCCCGCTTGGCCTCGTATTCCAGGCTCGCACGCCCTTCCGGGTCGGTGGAGACGATACGCACCAGCCCCATCGTCTCGTGTAATGAATGTCCGTCTGCCATGCCCTCTCCCTTCGCGAAACAATATGTCACGCGATGCCCAAGCTTCTTTTGCTTTACAACCCCGAGGAAGGGCACCATAGCGATGGCCATGCACTACGCACTCGGTCTGATTATCCTGCGACTTACACGCCCTTGGGCGTGATAGCTGGCGTGCCTTTCGCGGTGCGCTGAGCGCCCAAGGGACCAACTACCGCCCCGCAAGCTTCCGCAAGACCAGAGACCCTCGTAATGTCCATGCTCCACAACCCGAGCACCAAGTATTCGCCTTTCCCGCAGGTCGCTCTGACCGACCGGCAATGGCCAAGCCGAACCATCACCACGCCCCCACGCTGGCTCTCCACCGATCTTCGGGATGGCAATCAGGCCATTGTCGACCCGATGGATGCGCACAAGAAGAACCGCTTCTTCGATCTGCTGGTCGAGATCGGCGTGAAGGAAATCGAAGTCGGCTTTCCCAGCGCGGGTGCGACCGAATTCGACTTTATCTCCGGCCTCGTGCAATCGGGCCGCGTTCCGGACGACGTACTGGTTCAGGTGCTCACTCAGAGCCGCGAAGATCTCATACGCACCAGCTTTGCCAGCCTGACCGGAGCGCGGGCAGCGATCGTCCACCTCTATAATGCGGTCAGCCCCGCATGGCGCGAAGTCGTGTTCGGCATGACCACCGAACAGGTCCGCGAAATTGCCGTGCACGGCGCGAAGGTCATGCGCGACGAGGCAGGCAGGCAGCCGCAGACCGACTGGCATTTTCAATACAGCCCCGAGACCTTCTCGACCGCCGAACTCGATTTCAGTTTGGAGGTTTGCGAGGCGGTGATGGAGGTGCTCGCGCCGACACCCGAGCACCCGATCATTCTCAATCTGCCTGCCACCGTCGAAGCGGCGACACCCAATATCTACGCCGATCAGGTGGAGTATTTCATCCGCAATCTGCCCAACCGGGAGAGTGCGATTATATCGCTGCACACGCATAACGATCGCGGCACCGGGGTCGCAGCGGCGGAGCTGGCGCTGATGGCAGGCGCGGACCGCGTCGAAGGCTGCCTGTTCGGTAATGGGGAGCGGACGGGCAATTGCTGCCTTGTGACCATGGCGCTCAACATGTACACGCAAGGCGTTGATCCAAAACTCGATTTTTCGGATATCGACCGCGTCATCGAGACCGTGGAATATTGCAACGAATTGCCTGTCCACCAGCGCCACCCCTATGGCGGGGAGCTGGTCTACACGGCATTTTCCGGCAGCCACCAGGATGCGATCAAGAAGGGATTCGCCGCGCTCGAGACTCAGAACGATCCGCATTGGCGCGTGCCTTATCTGCCGATCGATCCCGCCGATCTCGGCCGCAGCTACGAAGCGGTCATCCGGGTCAATTCACAATCCGGCAAAGGCGGCTTCGCCTGGGTTCTCGAGCAGGATCAGGGCCTCAAACTGCCCAAGCGCATGCAGGCCGACTTCAGCCCCCACGTCCAGCGCATGGCGGACGAAGTAGGGCGCGAACTCGATGCCGCCGACATATGGGCGGCCTTCAAGGGCGCTTATCACGTCCAGACGGCAGATAAGCATTTCCAGCTTGTCGATTACAACGAACGCCGCGCCAGCGACGGGACCCGCCTGTTCACCGGCACCATCGCGGTCGAGGGCAAGGAGCAGACCGTTTCGGGCCGCGGCAACGGGCTCATTTCCAGCGTGCTGACGACGATCGAGAACGCTTTCGGCCTGTCGCTCGAAGTGGTCGATTACAGCGAACACGCGCTCACCACAGGCCGCGACAGCCGCGCCGCCGCCTACCTAGAATGCCGCGCCAAGGATGGCCGGACTATCTGGGGGTGTGGCATCGACGAGGACGTGGCCACAGCGAGCGTGCGGGCGGTTCTAAGCGCTGCGAATTCGGCGGTCGAGACAATCTAGCTATTCGCGGCCACCCGGCTATCCTCCAGCGGAGGTTTCC
This sequence comes from Erythrobacter aureus, assembly GCF_003355455.1. Classification (NCBI taxonomy): domain Bacteria; kingdom Pseudomonadati; phylum Pseudomonadota; class Alphaproteobacteria; order Sphingomonadales; family Erythrobacteraceae; genus Erythrobacter; species Erythrobacter aureus. Next base: position 1,880,986 of record NZ_CP031357.1, on the reverse strand, counting down.
GGTTTTCGCCATGTCGGCCCATGTCCTGTGCATGACGCAGGCGATTGCGCCCCGCTGCCTTGGCGGAATAAAGCGGGCCGTCGGCAGCCTGCATCGCCATCGAAGAACTGCACCGTTCGGCGATGCGTGCGATCCCGAGCGATGCGGTGATGTTGAACGTGCCGCCATCATTGTCGGTCATGACATGACGCTGGATAGCGAGCCGAAGCTTCTCACATATGATCGCGGCGGTCTCGCGCGCGGGACCCACAGCGATCATACCGAACTCCTCGCCACCGAGGCGCGCGAAAAAGCAATTGTCGTTAGCGCTTTCGCGCATGATTTCAGCAACCTGTTTGAGCACAGCATCCCCGACCGCATGGCCGTAGGAATCGTTGACACGCTTGAAATAGTCGAGATCGACCAGCGCCAGGGCGAAGGGCTCCTCACCGGCAAATTCGAGCTGGTCTTCCAGCACATCGAGGAAGGCCCGGCGGTTGGGCAGACCGGTGAGCGCGTCGGTACGCGCTTCCCGAGATGCCTGAATCTCGTCGAGCTTGCGAGCAGTGACGTCGCGGATCGTAACCACATAGGCGGATGCCTGGTGTTTCGAGGAATCAATGGCGCGTAGCTTCGCTTCCAGCCAGCGGGTCTGGCCCCCCCTTTCGACAGACCGTTCGATGATTTCCGTGTGTCCGGGATATTGTGCCGCAGATCGTAGAGTTCGATCCACGATTTCCTTGTCGAACTCGCTGAAAAACGCGGCAAGATGAAGGTCGACAACCTTGTCGCGACCACTCAACCGGATGGAGGCAGGCGAGGCGAAGCGGATCATGCCATGCTGGTCGAGCTGCAGCAGGGCATCGTCGGAATGATCCGCGATAAGGCGCTGCATCGCTTCACGATTGGCGAGTTCTTCCATGAACCGCTGCCGCTGTTTGAGCGCCACGGCGAGCGGGAAGGACAGGAGCACGAGGATGCTGAGATAGAATTGCAGGAACAGGGCTTTCTGCCACAACGGAATGGTCAGTTCCGCAAAGACGCCGGTGTCCGTCCCAAGCGTTCCGGCAGACGCGAGCGTAATGAGCAACACGGTGATCGCTGCACCAAAGCGCCCGAAGCGGAAACTGGCGAGGACGAGCGGCACGACCGGAAGAAACAGCGTGGGGAAGGTCGATTGCAGAAGGGCGACAGCGGAAATCCCTATCGTCAGCAAGGTCATGCCGATGAAGGGCAGTATCCGGTCACGTTTCAATAGTCGCGCGAAAACCGGCTTTTTGTACGAGGCCAGGAGCAGTGTAAGCGGCATCACCAGAAGCGTGCCCAATCCATGGGCGATAAACCACGAAAAGGAATGCTCCTGCCACCCCCCGGCGATGACCTGCGAGGCCAGTATACCTCCGGGAATGGAAGCCGCCAGCGGCCCGACGATCCCCGCCAAAAAGCCCAGCCAGACGATTCCGATTTCGCTTTCGACATAGTCCTGTTGCGGCCGGAAGCGAACCAGCAGCCATGCGATCAGCCAGGCTTCGAAGACATTCACAAGGGCGAATGGAATTGCCCAGACCGGCCCCAAACCAAACAGTGCGGTAGCGAGAGTGCTGAAGGCGGCGAGGGTCACGGCGGCAGCCAAGGAGTGGGAGCGCGGAATTGTGAGAAACAGAGCCGCAGCAATGGCCGCGCCCGGCCACACCAACGCAAGCCCCCCGGAAAACCGAGTCCAGACGATCGTCAGGGATGTGACACAGAAAAAGACCGCACCGTAGGTGACGATTTGCATCACAGGATTCGGTGCCCTGGAATGCATCATATGTTCAACCACTCCATAACAGGTCGCTAGACCGGTAAGCTTAACGCGGGAAAGGCAGTTGCATACGCATTTCCACTTATGCGCTCGCAAAAAGCCAGGATACGGGCCGCATCTACGACCCCCTGCTTCTTAACCTTTCCGTTTCGTCAGGACGCTCGCCATCGATAGGAGATGTAACGCCGTCCATCGAAACCACCACTTTTCCTTGTCAGCATCGTGGTCCATGTGTTCCATCATGAAGGCTTTGCCATGGGTGAAGATCGCGCCGACCGCGACAAATTGGGGAGAGTGCCGCTGATGACCGAAGATATCCTCGAACCCGACCTGCCGATTATCGATCCGCACCATCACCTTTGGGACCTGCGCCCGCTGATCGCGGCTTTTCCGGAACCGAGGCACGATTTCATCGAAGCCGTCGCCGGAGCCGCTTACTATACTTTCGACGAACTACACTCCGATACGCATTCGGGACATAAGGTGATCGGCACGGTGTTTATGGAATGCGGCGCCTTCTACGACGCTGCACGCGCCGACGCGATGAAGCCGGTCGGCGAAGTCGAATTCGCCAATGGTGTCGCGGCACAGGGAGCCAGCGGCCAGTACGGCGATTATCGCCCCTGTGCGGGAATCGTCGGGCATGCGGACCTGACGCTTGGCGAGGCGGTCAGGCCCGTCGTCGAAGCCCTGATCGCCGCCGGCAATGGACGCTTTAAGGGTATTCGCCATGCCGCAGCATGGGATGCGGATCCCGATGTGCTCGGCCCGCCTTTTCACGCACCGGAGGGCCTCTACCGCTCGGACGCCTTCCGCGCCGGTTTCGCGGCTTACTCGGATTACGGGCTGACCTTCGATGCCTGGCTGCTCGAGCCCCAGCTCGGGGACCTGCTCGACCTCGCCAAGGCGTTCCCGGAACAGCAGATCGTCCTCGACCACTGCGGCACACCGCTCAATATCGCATCCTATCGCGGCAAGCTGCACGAACGCTTCGATGTCTGGCGCCGTTCGATCCATGCCCTTGCCGAATGTCCCAATGTAGCGGTGAAGCTCGGCGGTCTGGCGATGGCTTTCTGCGGCCTGCCCGAGGATGGTCCGGCGAAGGGGCACGGTTCCGAATATCTGGCGGCGTTGTGGCGGCCTTATGTCGAAACCTGCATCGAGGCCTTCGGTCCGGGGCGCGCAATGTTCGAATCCAATTACCCGGTGGATCGCTGGGGCGCCAGCTATCCGACCCTTTGGAATGCCTTCAAGCGACTTGCCGCCGGGTACAGCAAGGACGATAAGCGCGCGCTTTTCGCAGCCACGGCGGCGCGAGTTTACGACATCGAGCATATCCTCGACCGCGCCCCGACCGACGCTTGACGTTTACGTAACGTCACTCTCGACAAGCGCCTCGACGCACCATAGGCCCTCGCCTCCACAGTTCTCAGAGGAGCCTCCTGCATGACCCTGCCCGCCCCGTTCGACAAGTTGCGTATTCCCGTAATCGGATCGCCGCTGTTCATCGTTTCCGGGCCGGAACTCGTCATCGCGCAGTGCAAGGCCGGTATTGTCGGGAGCTTTCCCGCATTGAACGCGCGGCCACAGAGCCAGGTGGATGAATGGCTCCACCAGATAACCGAAGAGCTGGCCGCGCATAATCGCGACAATCCCGACCGACCGGCAGCGCCCTATGCAGTGAACCAGATCGTCCACAGGTCGAACGATCGCCTCGATGCCGATATGCAGACCTGCGCAAAATGGCAGGTGCCCATGGTGATTACCTCGCTCGGCGCACGCGAAGAGGTTTTCAAGGCCGTGGATAGCTGGGGCGGAATCACGCTGCACGACGTCATCAACGACCGCTTTGCTCGCAAGGCGATCGAGAAAGGCGCTTCCGGGCTCATTCCTGTGGCCGCAGGTGCGGGCGGTCATGCCGGCACGCTCAGCCCCTTCGCGTTGATGCAGGAAATCCGCGAATGGTTCGATGGTCTGGTGGCGCTTTCGGGCTCCATCGCTCATGGACGCTCGATCCTGGGCGCGCAGGCTCTGGGCGCGGACTTCGCCTATATCGGTTCGCCATGGATCGCGGCGAGCGAGGCGAATGCGGATCAGCGGTACAAGGACGCGATCGTCCAAGGCCGTGCCGACGGCATCGTTTACACCAACCTCTTCACCGGAGTGCATGGGAATTATCTGCGCTCGAGCATCGAGGGTGCGGGGCTTGACCCCGACAATCTCCCTGAAAGCGATCCCAGCAAGATGAACTTCGGCAGCGGCGGCAACACCAAGGCCAAGGCCTGGAAGGACATTTGGGGTTCGGGCCAGGGCATTGGCAGCGTGACCAAGAGCGCGCCGGTGGAAGAAACGGTCGCCCGGCTCGAACGCGAATATATCGCAGCGAAGGAAGCGCTGGCAAAGGTGACCGCCTAAAGCACCACGGCGGTCCCGGCGGCCCATAAAACCTCAGCCATCGCATCGAGGTCGGAAAAGTCGACTCCCCTGCCCAAGGGGTCCTTGCGATTGAGCCGCAAGGGCTTTCGCTCGTCCAGCAGTCTTTGGCGCAAGGCCCGCTGCAACAGCGCCAGCCGCATCAGCGCGGTCTCGGCGGCGTGGATCGGATCGGACGTGGATTGGCGCGCCCATTTGCGTTCGATGCGGCCCACCCGTTCGATCACCATCGCATTGTAATCGCGGTGCGGCCCGCGGTGGAGCGGAAGGGCCAGGCGCCGCGCAGCCTCCTCGCGCGCGGGGAGCAGCAGACCATTCCTGCGAAAGTCGTCGAAACCGATCCGTTCGGTGCCCAAAGCATCGAACAAGGCTTCGAAACATGCCTCACCAAGCAATTGGCGTGGCAGCAGGTGATGCCTCTGCAACGCCGGATCGTGCTGGGGAGACCCGCGTCGGTTTACGGCCCGGAATGGAAGGTTGCGACGATTGGCGCCCAAGGTGGCTGGCAGGCGATAATCCATCCCGCAGTCAGGCTGGAAAAATCCTGAGCAGACCGGCCGGACGATCCGGTTCCAATTTCAGGATTGTCCCGTCTTCGGTCGCAAACTCGCAAGCGCTTTCCGGCAGGTCGAAACCGATCAATTCCTGGACCACGCGCACAGCCAGGCGCGTGGCGGCGGTTCGATCGCGGCACAGGGCGGGATCGAGCCACAATTCGCAATCGGTGAAGAAGTTTAGCCCCTCGCTACACAATGCCCCCTGCCCGTCGAACCGGATGCCGAGCAGTCCGAGTGCGGGAAACGGTCCGCCGATGAGCCAGCTTTCGGTCGTTTTGGCAAAAAACTTCGGCGCGATGGCAGAGCGTGCGGGAGGCCAGCACACCGCATTCACGCCGCCCAGCGATCGGACCAGCGCGGCGCCGATCCCCAGTAGGGTTCGCACAATCGGAAGTGCATGGGCGCCCTGCGCTATATGCGGTCCCGGATACAGTCCGAGCGCTTCGCTCCCCTCCTCGCGGTCGACCTGGACGTTGAACAGGTAGCCAACTTCCGGCGTGGCCAGCGCGGGGCCTGGTCGCAAGCCGAGCAAATCGAAGGTCAACCCGTCGGCGAGCAGTTCGACCCAGTCGATATCGCTGTCGTTCGGCAGGGCGCCGCCGTTTACCGGGTCAAGTCTCTCGACTGCGATGGGATCATGGCTGATCGCGATGCGCGGCTGGTCCGAAAGGGCAGCAAGCAAATCGGCGCGATCCGGCCTTTTACCCTTGTCGAACAAGAGGATGAGCCCGGAACCGACTGCGCTGCCTTCGCCAATGCTTCGCTCACCGGCCGCCACCAGAATACGCCGTCCTTCTCCCTGCGAAGAGCAAACCTTGGCTGCAATCCGGCAGGCCGTCGAGTCCACAAAAGGCTAATGCTCGAAAGCGGACCCTTTTATCAGAATATCCCCTGCGCGATTCCTTCGGCCAGACCCGCGCCGAGTTCGGTCGCCTTGGCAAGCGTCTGGGGCGCAACGGTCTTCGATGCGAGAATCGCTTCCGGTTCCTGCGCGTCGGTCATTTCGATCCACGGATCGGTCACTCGCTTCAACCGCCAGCCCGTGGCGATGCGATCGATCTGCCGCTGCGCGCCCTCCCCATCCGATCCGGCGGCGATGACCGTGGCATAGGGCCTGCCTTCGATCCGCCCCAGGACCGGATAATAGCAGCGGTCGAACATTTCCTTCATCTCGCCGCTCATACTGGCTAGATTTTCCGGGCAACAAAACAGGTAACCGCCGGCCGCAACCAGATCCTCCGGCGAAACATCGGCCGCCCGCTTCAACACGCCGCCGTCGTCGGCGCCCTCACTGGCGGCACGAGCGATCTGCTCGCTGGTACCGGTGCGGCTGTGCCAGACGATGAGCAGAGACGTTGGGGCCATCGGCAGAGCATCGCCAACACCTGTCGATTGTCAATCTCCAGAACTTCCGCGAAGACCATGCCCGAGCTATTGCCATCCCATGGCATCGCAGGCCCTCTCCTACGTATTTGGTATTTCCTCCTCGCTTACCGGCCGTGCCTGGCGCTGGCGTGGCGGGAATATGGAGCTCGGCAACACGCCGGGCCTGGGCGACGATATCGTGCGTCAGCTCTTGCTTTCACGCGGAGTCGCCGCAGAGGATATCGAACGACATCGCAATCCGACATTGCGGAATTTCCTGCCCGACCCATCCCTGTTCCGCGACATGGACGTTGCCGCCGATCGCATCGCGCAGGCCGTTATCGCGGGTGAGAGAATCACCATTTACGGCGATTACGACGTCGACGGGGCGACCAGTTCCGCATTGCTGATCCGTTTGTTGCGCGAGCTGGGCGTGGAAGCGGACTATTACATTCCCGACAGGCTGCTGGAAGGCTACGGACCGTCGGGCGAAGCTCTGGTCAAGCTAGGCCAGGCAGGTTCCAGCCTGATCGTCACGGTCGATTGCGGCGCGATGGCGCATGAGGCGCTGGGCATGGCGCATGAGGCGGGCATCGACGTGATCGTGGTCGACCACCACAAATGCGCCGCGGACCTTCCCAAGACGGTGGCGCTGGTCAACCCCAATCGTCTGGATGAAGAAGACGAGGCGGCGGCACATGGACACCTTGCCGCAGTCGGGGTGGCATTCCTGCTGGCGATTGCCCTGGTCCGCACTCTGCGCGAGCGCGATTTCTTCGCCGCGCGCAAGGAACCGGACCTGCTCGCGCTGCTCGATGTCGTCGCTCTGGGCACAGTCGCCGATGTCGCCGCGCTACATGGTCTCAATCGCGCCTTCGTCTCGCAGGGCCTCAAAGTCATGGCCAGGCGCGACAATATCGGCATGTCCGCCCTCATCGATGCAAGCCGCCTCAAGCGCGCCCCGGCGTGTTCGGACCTCGGCTTTGCGCTTGGCCCGCGCATCAACGCCGGCGGTCGCGTGGGAGAATCGACGCTAGGCGTCAGACTTCTGACCACGCAGGATCCCGAAGAGGCACGCGAAATCGCAGCGCAATTGTCCGCGCTCAACGAGGAACGCCGGGCGATCGAAGCGGAAGTGCAAGAGGCCGCCGAAGAGCAATTGGCGGCGCAGCACAATCGCGCGGTGCACCTCGTGGCAGGTGAAGGCTGGCACCCCGGCGTGATCGGCATCGTGGCCGGGCGCATCAAGGAAAAGACGGGTAAGCCTTCGCTGGTGGTCGCGCTCGACGGCGACACTGGCAAGGGATCCGGGCGCTCGATCGCCGGGGTCGACCTTGGCGCCGCCATCATCCGCGCCCGCGACGAAGGATTGCTGGTGGCGGGCGGCGGACATGCAATGGCCGCCGGATTGACCGTGGCCGCAGACCAAGTCGAGGCGTTGGCCGATTGGCTCGACCGTATGCTCGAAGGACAGGTCGCCCGCGCTTCGGCTGAGCGTGCCATGGCGCTGGACCTTGCGGTCGCCCCCGGTGGGTTGACGCCCGAACTGGTCCACTCGCTCGAGGAAGGGGGACCTTATGGAGTAGGCTGGCCCGGCCCACGCGTTGCAGTGGGTCCGGTGCGACTGGTCAAATGCGATATCGTCGGAACAGATCACGTTCGCCTGATCGCCGCCGGCGAAGATGGCAAGAGCTTCAAGGGCATCGCTTTCCGTGCCGCGGAAAGCGACATGGGTCAGGCCCTGCTGCACGGTTCGCGTGGCCGCCGCCTGTGGCTGGCAGGCCGGGTAAAGATCGACGATTGGGGCAATCGTCCCCAGGCGGAACTGCACCTCGAGGACGCCGCGTGGGCCGATTGAATCATTTGCATGCATTCGAGGGTTGACGGCCCGCAACCCCACGCCTAATTGGCCCGCCACGCCACCGACCCGCAACGCGGGTGTGGCCCGTTCGTCTAGCGGTTAGGACGCGGCCCTTTCACGGCTGAAACACGGGTTCGATTCCCGTACGGGTCACCACGGTGGCGGTATTGCATCTGCAATCCGCGCAAAGCGCCACATATGTGGCCCGTTCGTCTAGCGGTTAGGACGCGGCCCTTTCACGGCTGAAACACGGGTTCGATTCCCGTACGGGTCACCATCTCCCCACATCTTCGGAAAAGCGGGTAGCGCCCCTTGCCGGGCACGGGTAAGGCGCGCGGCAATGAGCGAGCGAAGCTTCCCCTGGCCCGGATTCGCAGTGGCGGTTGTCGCCTGCATCTTTCTTGCGATTCTCGGTGTCGACCTGGTCTATGTGGGGGTTCTCTTCCTCGTCTGGACGGGATCTCTCCATCTGGTCTCGGCTCGACCGCCCGAGAACAAACCCGTTGCCACCGGCCCCGCTTTCACCCGCGACAATATGGCGGACCTGTTCGAGCACTCCGAAACGCCGGTCGTAATCACCGAACGCGATCGGGTGATCGTGGCCAATCTAGCAGCGCGCAAACTGCTCGGCGGGCACATCGTCGGACAGGACGTACGTATGGCGCTGCGCCAGCCCGAAGCCATCCGGCTGCTGGCACGCAAGGCCGATGGCGGAGCGGTCGTGCGCGGGCTGGCACGGCGCACGGACATCTGGCGGATCAACCGCAAAAGCCTTCCGGGAGGCCTTGCCGTCATCGAATTCGTCAACAAGACCGCCGAAGCCGACATTGCCCGCGCGCATACCGATTTCGTTGCCAATGCCAGCCACGAACTGCGCACGCCGCTTGCTTCGATCATCGGTTATGTCGAGACGCTGCGCGAAGATGTGGACCGGCTCGACCCCCGAATGGCCGACAAATTTCTCGGTACTATCCAGCGCGAAGCCAAGCGGCTGCAGGATCTTGTCAGCGATCTCATGTCTCTGTCGCGAATCGAAGCCGAGAAGCACGACCTCCCCAGCAAGACACTCGACCTCTCCAAGCTGGTGGAACGCGCCGCTCACGATGCGGCGAGCGGCGAGCGGGCGCCATTGCTCGATTTCGAGACTGCGCAGGCATTCGAGGTGCTCGGTGACCGGCAACAGCTCGAACAACTCGTCCGCAACCTCGTCGACAACGCGTTCAAATACGGGAGTCCGGGCGAGCGGGTCACCGTGCGTTTGCATCCGAGAGGTGACAGCCGTGTGCGCCTGACCGTCACCGACCGCGGCGACGGCATATCGCCCGAACATATTCCCCACCTCACCCGTCGCTTTTACCGTACCGATCCGGGTCGCAGCCGGGCATCGGGGGGAACCGGGCTGGGCCTTGCGATCGTCAAGCATATCGTGGAGCGGCATCGTGGCAGACTCGACATCGACAGCACGCCTGGCGAAGGCACGAGGGTCACTGTCACCCTGCCGATCGAAAAAGCCGACGAGACTGTCTGACCTTACACCCCGTTGCAAAGCCCCGCAGCGCATCGCGCCGGTACATACGCTTGCCTGCAACCTGTCATCGAAATGTAATTTAGCGGTCATAGAGGCGTCGTCGCACCGTAATTTCCCGTTCAAAGGATTCGTCCCGATGACCCGTACTTACCGCCTGTCCTTGGCGGCTGCGGCGCTCTGCTGCACCATGGCCACCCCGCTGTTCGCCCAGGACGTAACTGTCTCGACCGACGAACTGGCCCAGATGCGCGCCCAGCTTTCCGCGATGAACGCGCGGATCGACCAGCTCGAAAACGAATTGGCGGCCGCCAGGGCTGCGAATGAGGCGCAGGACGCAACGATCGCGGCCAATACCGCAGCCGCCGCGGCGAAGCCCGAGACGGCTGTCGCCACGCTCGAAAAGGGGGATGGCTGGAGTTTCAAGCCGCGCGGCCGCCTGATGTACGATGCCGGCTGGACCAATGCCCCGGAATCGACTGGCGCCAGCGATGGTTTCGGCAACGAAGTGCGCCGTGCCCGTCTCGGCGCCTCGGGCGATATCCCGGGCGGCTTCGGTTACAAGGTCGAAGTCGATTTCGCCGGGAACGAGGTTGAGATGGCCGACGCCATCCTGACTTACGAGGACGGCCCGCTCGAAATCGCGATCGGCCATCACAACAACTTCCAGTCGCTGGAAGAGCTGACCAGCAGCCTCCACACAACCTTCATCGAGCGCGCCGCCTTCACCGACGCTTTCGGCTTCGAACGCCGTATCGGTGCATCGGCGACCTATTCGAAAGGCGCGATCCTGGCACAGGCCGGTGTCTTCACCGACAATTTCGACGACACTTCGAGCAAGAATCGCGGCGTCGATGCCCGTCTGGTCTTCATGCCGAAATCGGGCGAAGCGCAGCTCCATTTCGGGGGCTCGTTCCATTACAACGACATCGACGATCCCGCAGCCACCGTGCGCTATCGCCAACGTCCCCTGGTTCACTTCACGTCGGAACGGTTCGTCAATACCGGCCGACTCGGCGCGAAGAGCGAGACCGGATTCGGGCTTGAGGGCGCCGCGATCGCCGGACGGTTCCATGCCGCTGCGGAAGGCTACTGGCAGAAGGTCGACATGCCCGGCGCGGCGATGGACCCGACCTTCTTCGGTGCCTATTTCGAAGCGGGCGTTTTCCTCACCGACGACAGGCGCGGTTACAAGGCAGGCAAGTTCGACCGTACCAAACCCAGCAACCCGGTCGGAGAAGGCGGTTTCGGCTCGCTCCAGCTGAACCTGCGCTACGATCACCTGGATTTGAACGATGCCGGCATTCTGGGCGGTCAGCAGGCCGGTTATCTGGCCTCGCTGATCTGGAAGCCCACGGATTATACGGCCTTCATGGTCAACTACGGCCGGCTGCAATATACCGATGCCGTTCTGCCGACCGCCAATGGCGACACCTCTTACGGTGTGGACGCCGTTGGTCTGCGCGCGCAGGTCGATTTCTGACCCGCGAAAAGGCCAGTCAAACGATTGTCGCAACGCTGTAACATTGAGGCGCTTTGGCGCCGCTAGCTATCAACCCAAGGGGCTACCCATGACAAAGACCAAATCCATCATATTCGCCGCGGTTTCCGCTGCCGCCCTCGCCGCCTGCGGTGGCAGCGGTGGCGACTCCGCTTCGCGCGATTCGATCCGCGCGGTCGGTTCCTCGACCGTTTTCCCCTTTGCCAAGGCGGTTTCGGAAGCCTTCGTGCGCTCCAACCCCGAATTCCGCTCGCCGATCATCGAATCGACCGGCACGGGCGGCGGCATGAAGCTGTTCTGCTCCGGCGTCGGCGCCGATACGCCCGACATGACCAATGCGTCGCGCCGCATGAAGGCCAGCGAATTCGCCGACTGCCAGGCCAATGGCGTGACCGATGTGATCGAACTGCAGGTCGGTCTCGATGGTATCGCCTTCGCTTCGGCCCAGGGCGGGATCACCATGGACCTGACCCCGCAGCAGGTCTACGAAGCGCTGGCCGCATCCCCCTATGGCGGCGAACAGACCACCAAGACCTGGTCCGACGTCGATCCTTCGCTGCCGGATCAGCCGATCCTGGTCTACGGCCCGCCCTCCACCTCGGGCACGCGCGATGCGCTTAAGGAACTTGTTCTCGAGGCCGGGTGCAAGACCAACGCGGACATGAAGGCTCTGAAAGAGACCGACGAAGACCGCTACGACCAGCTCTGTACCGAAGTGCGTTCGGACGGTGCCTATGTCGACCAGGGCGAGCAGGACAATCTCATCGTCCAGAAGATCGAAGGCAATCCCAACGCGGTTGGCGTCTTCGGCTACAGCTATCTCGAAGAGAACGCGGACAAGGTTCAGGGCCTCAACATGAATGGTGTCGCCCCGACTTACGAGAACATTTCGAGCTTCGAATATCCCGGCGCGCGTCCGCTCTACGTCTATGTGAAGAAGGCTCATCTCGACGCGATCCCCGGGCTCAAGGAATATCTCGCCCAGTGGACCAAGATGTGGGCAAAGGATGGCGATCTGGCAAAGATCGGTCTTGTGGCTTCGCCCGATGACGTTATGGCGGCCAACCAGAAAGCGGCCACCGAGTTCACGACGCTCGACGGCGCCCAGCTCAAGTAAGGTTGAATGTAACGCATGTCGCCAGCCATCTTGCTCCTCCTGGCCCTCGGGCTCGGGCTCGCCGGATGGTTGGCGGCTCGTGCACGTGCATGGACCTTTCGGCGTGAAAGCGCCGATGGCAGGCTCGCCAGCCTGCCTACCTACCACGCGTGGTATGTCGCGCTGTGGATCGTCCTTCCGGTACTGGCATTCGTGGCGCTCTGGGGTGCGATAGCCCCGGGTCTCGTCAGCCAGTCGGTCCTGGCCGATCCCGCGGCGGCCGACCTTCCCGTGTTCGGCTTCGAACGCCAGACGATCCTCAACGAGGCCCGCGCGGTCGCGACGGGGGCGGCGCCTGCCGTGTTCAATCCCCAGGCTGCCGCGCTTGTCGAACCCTATCGCGATGCGCTGTCGCATTACAACCTGATCGGGATCGCGGTGACGGTGCTGATCGCGTTTCTCGGCGGTGCCTACGCCTTTCTGCGTCTGCGGCCGGATTTCGCAGCCCGCACCAAGGTCGAGCGGATCGTCATGTCGATCCTGTTGGGCGCTTCGCTGGTGGCGATCCTGACCACTATCGGCATCCTTGCCAGCCTCATTTTCGAGACCGTCCGGTTCTTCGGCATGGTCTCGCCGATCGATTTCCTTTTCGGCACCCATTGGGGTCCCGACCCCATGGCCAACCCCGACAATCCCGATCCGTCCCGCTATGGCGCGGTGCCTTTGTTCTGGGGCACGCTGTTCATCGGCGCGATCATCGCGATGATCGTCGCCATCCCGCTCGGCCTTATGAGCGCGATCTACCTCACGCAATATGCCAACCCCCGGCTGCGCAAATGGATCAAGCCGGCGCTCGAGATTCTCGCGGGCGTGCCGACGGTCGTTTACGGATATTTCGCAGCTCTGACGATCGCACCGGCCATTCGCGATATCGCCCTGAAGCTCGGCGTGACGAACCCTTCGACCGAGAGCGCGCTCGCCGCCGGTCTGGTCATGGGTGTGATGATCATTCCCTTCGTGTCCTCGATGGCCGACGACAGCATCACGGCCGTTCCGCAGGCGATGCGCGACGGCAGCCTCGCCATGGGCGCCACGACCAGCGAGACGATCCGCCGGGTCTTGGTTCCGGCTGCCCTGCCCGGCATCGTGGCCGGGATCATGCTGGCCATCAGCCGCGCGATCGGGGAAACCATGATCGTGGTGATGGCGGCATCGACGGCCGCCAACCTGTCGGCCAACCCGCTCGACAGAATGACGACCGTGACCGTCCAGATCGTCAAGATGCTGACCGGCGAAGGGAGCTTCGACCACCCTGCCACGCTCAGCGCCTTTGCCCTCGGCTTTGTTCTGTTCCTCGTCACCCTCGGCCTCAACTTCATCGCGCTCAGCGTGGTCAAAAGGTATCGCGAAGCATATGACTGAGCGTGTCGCCCCTACCCGCACGCCCGCCTTCGAGGCGCGTCTCAAGAAACGCTACGCTGCCGAGCGCCGGTTCAAAGCTATCGGCCTGTCGGCGATCCTGTTCTCGATCGCCGTGCTCATACTCCTGCTCGCGACGATGACTTTCAACGGGATTGGCGGGTTCCAGCGCGTGGAACTGCAGGTCCCGGTCGATTTCGCCGAAGCCGGCATCGCCGCCGACCCGGCCGCGATGGAACAGCCGGGCGCTCTCGCCTCGCTCGAAGCACAGGGCCTGCGCGACGTGGTCCAGTATTTCGCGGAAGAGCATCTGGGCGAGGAAGGCGCTGAAGAACTCGGCGCTCAGGCCTGGCGCGATGTCGCCGCGGCGATCATCGCCGATCCGGCGATCCTGCGCGAAGAGATCACCTTCTCCCTGCCGGCATCGGCAAATCTCGCTTCGGGGTATGAAGGGGAAGGCTCGCAGGACATGCAGGCGCTCGCGGCGCAACTGGCGCAAGAAGGGCAGATCGAGAAGAACTTCGATGTCGGCTTCCTCACCCGCTCGGATGCGACAAACCCGCAGCAGGTCGGTATCTGGGGGGCGCTCAAGGGCTCCATGCTGACGATGGTCGTCACCCTCCTGCTTGCCTTCCCGATCGGCGTTCTCGCGGCACTCTATCTCGAAGAATATGCGCCCAAGAACAGGTGGACCGACTTCATCGAGCTGTCGATCAACAATCTGGCCGCCGTTCCGTCGATCATTTTCGGCCTGCTGGGGCTCGCCGTATTCCTGACGCTGTTCCCCAATTTGCGGTCGGCGCCGGTGATCGGCGGTATGACGCTCGCCCTGATGACCATGCCGGTCATCGTGATTTCGGGTCGCAACGCCATCAAGGCCGTCCCGCCGAGCATTCGCGATGGCGCGCTGGCAGTGGGTGCCTCGCCCGTCCAGGTCGTGTTCCACCATGTCCTGCCGCTTGCCTTGCCGGGCATTCTCACGGGCACGATCATCGGCATGGCTCGCGCTCTCGGCGAGACCGCGCCGCTGTTGATGATCGGCATGCGCGCCTTTGTCGCCACCCCGCCCGATGGCTTTACCTCTCCCGCGACCGTCCTGCCCATGCAGATCTTTCTGTGGTCGGACGAAATCGACCGCGGTTTCGTGGAACGCACCAGCGCGGCGATCATCGTGCTATTGCTGTTCCTGCTCGTGATGAACGGGCTCGCCATCTACCTGCGTAACAAATTCGAGAAAACCTGGTGACCGTAGTCCACGACAACCTCGAGCCCACCGAAGCCAAGATGAGCGCCACCGATGTCTCCGTTTTCTATGGCGACAAGAAGGCGATCGATTCGGTTTCGATAGACATCCCGACCGAATACGTGACCGCCTTCATCGGTCCGTCCGGTTGCGGCAAGTCCACCTTCCTGCGCACTCTCAACCGCATGAACGACACCATTCCCACCGCCCGGGTCGAGGGGATGATCGAACTCGATGGCCAGGATATCTACCGCTCCGGAATGGATGTCGTGCAGCTTCGCGCGCGAGTCGGCATGGTTTTCCAGAAGCCCAACCCCTTTCCCAAATCGATCTATGAGAACATCGCCTACGGCCCCAAGATTCACGGTCTGGCCGAAGGCAAGGACGAACTCGATGCCATCGTCGAGAAATCGCTCAAGCGCGCCGGATTGTGGGAAGAGGTAAAGGACCGTCTCCAGGACAGCGGTACGGCGCTGTCCGGCGGCCAGCAGCAGCGATTGTGTATCGCCCGCGCCATTGCGGTCGATCCCGAAGTCATTCTGATGGACGAGCCTTGTTCGGCGCTCGATCCGATCGCCACCGCGAAGATCGAGGAACTTATCGCGGAACTCAACGGCCGTTATGCTATCGTAATCGTGACCCACTCGATGCAGCAGGCCGCCCGCGTCAGCCAGCGTACCGCCTTCTTCCACCTCGGAAAAATGGTGGAATACGGCCGCACATCTGACATATTCACCAATCCGCACGAAAAGCGCACCCAGGATTACATCACGGGTCGCTACGGATAAGGCCATGAATTCCATGCAAGAACACACAGTAAAGGCCTTCGATGAAGACATCACCCGCCTGCGCGGCCTGATCGCCGAAATGGGCGGATTGGCCGAAGCGGCGGTCGCCCAATCGCTCGAAGCGCTGGTCAAGGGCGACGATGAGCTGGCGGACAAGGTCGTCAAAGGCGACAAGAAGATCGACGCGCTCGAAAGCGAGGTCGACAAGCTTGCCGTGCGCATCATCGCGCTGCGCGCCCCCATGGCCGACGATCTTCGCGAAGTGATCGCCGCCCTCAAGATCGCCGGCGTGGTGGAGCGCATCGGCGATTATTCGAAGAACATCGCCAAGGCGAGCAAGCAGATCGGCGGCAACCGCAAGCAGTTCGAACCGCTCACACTGCTTCCCGCCATGGCGGAAGTCGCCGCCGAAATGGTCCACGACGTGCTGACCGCTTACGCCGCCCGCGATGCCGAGCTGGCCCGCGAGGTGATCGCGGCCGATGAGAAGGTCGATGCCTTCTACAATTCGATTTTTCGCAATCTCGTCAGCCACATGGTCGAAAACCCTTCCACCATTTCGAGCGCGGCGCAGATGCTGTTCATCGCGCGCAATCTCGAACGTGTCGGCGATCATGCCACGAATGTTGCCGAAATGGTGCACTTTGCGGCGACGGGCAATTATCCGCCCGACGAAGACGGCTGACACAAAACTGTAGCGCGGGGGTCATAAAGCTTTGCCGACCGAGACTGAGAATTCCCGGAAAGGCAAAGATTTGCACGCGGCCAAACTGCTTCTGGTAGAGGACGATCCCGCCCTCTCCGAACTGCTCGAATATCGCTTCTCCAACGAAGGTTATCAGGTTCGCACGACCTCGGATGGCGACGAGGCTCTGTTGCTGGCTTGCGAAGACGTGCCCGACCTCGTCATCCTCGACTGGATGATCGAAGGGACCAGCGGCATCGAAGTGTGTCGCCGACTGCGCCGCGACAAGGATACCGCGCACGTTCCGATCATCATGCTCACCGCCCGCGAGGCGGAAGACGACCGGGTGCGCGGCCTCGATACGGGGGCGGACGATTATCTGACCAAGCCGTTCAGCCCGCGCGAACTGCTTGCCCGCGTGGCCGCGGTCATGCGCCGCATCCGCCCGGCGCTGGCGGGGGAGAGCATCGAGGTCGGCGATATCACGCTGGACCCGGTGGCGCACAAGGTGACGCGGCGGGGCCGCACCCTTCAACTCGGCCCGACAGAGTACCGCTTGCTCAAGTTTTTCATGGAGAGTCCGGGGCGCGTCTTCAGCCGCGGGCAGCTCCTCGACGGTGTCTGGGGTACCGAAAGCGAAATCGAACTCCGCACGGTCGACGTCCATATCCGCCGCCTGCGCAAGGCGATCGAGATCGAAGGCGCCAAGGACCCGGTACGCACCGTGCGCAGTGCCGGCTATTCGCTCGAAGCCTGATCCGGCCGTTCAGCCAGGAAACAGACACGTCACGCTAGCGTTCTTCCTCTTGGGAGAATGCCAATGCTGGAAAGACCCATTGCCGCCTTGCTGGCCTGTTGTTCCACGGCCCTGGTCTTCGCTTGCATCCCGGCGGTCCAAAAGGGGGAAGCCGAAGAAGGCGATCTGCCCGCCGCAGAGGGTAGCGCGGCTCCGGCAACTGCTCCGGTCACCGACAGCCGGGAAATCGAGGGCAAATGGGATATCGTACGCTTCGATGGCTACCAGCCTGCCCGCTTGAACGGACCGACGCGGGTCGCCTTTGCCGATTTCACCGATCGCGGTGTCGCGTTGCGGATCGAGTGTAATTATTCCGGCGCAGCGGGTTTCGTCGTCGATGGCCGGTTTCGGCCCGAACCCGGCGCCGCGTTTCAGACCGAAATGGGGTGCGGCGCGGTTCGCGAGGCGCGTGACACAGCCCTGTTCTCTTTCTTCGGAAAATCGCCGAGCGTCGAACGCCTGGCGGACGGCAAGATACTGCTTCGCGCAGACGGAAAGGAACTGCTGCTCCAGCGCCCCGACGAGCGGCGGCTCGACTTCCTCCCTCGCCCGGAAGAACTCGCAGGCGAATGGCGGCTGATCGGCGTGACGCGCTATATGGAAGGCAATGGCCATGCGGGTATCGGCCTGACCGATGTGCCGGGTCGCGTTATCCTTACCGATACGACGGCCAGTTACACACGCTGTCCGCAATATGATTTCGGCTATCGCTACACGGAAGAAGGTCGGCTGCTGAAAACGTCCGGCCCGGCAATTCCCGCCAGCCCAGCCTCCTGCGCGGAGCTTTCCGAACCGCAGCGCGGTTCGGGCGATATGCCGACCCAGTGGGATGCCATGAGTGTCCTGCATGCCAGCCCGATGATCGAATGGGCCGGGAAGGAAGAGATTCTCCTGTCGACCGATCGGATCGGGCTGGTCCTTTCCCGTGCTCCCTGCCGGACGATCGAGCAGTCCGGGGATCATTCGGAAACGAAAGAGGTCGATTGCGCCTCGCCGCGTTAGCGGCAGACACGCCGCCAGCGCGGGCTCATGTCGAGGTGGAAGTGATCGGCATGCGCGGCATTGTAGTCTGGCGACAGCACCGTTGCGAAGCTTTCGCAAGCGCCGTCTCTCACGACACGGAGAAAACGCGCCTTCTCACTCTCGCCCGGCCAGTCCCGCAGCACATTGATGCGCGTACCATTATCGAGAACAAACCCGGCGATGTCGATGGCGTTGGCACTCGCATGCTCGCTCCACGGACCGGTGTCACGGCCATAGAGTCGACGGCAGGAATAGGCTCCAAGATGCTCTATCCGGGAGATTTTCGATCCGAAAATGTCCACGGCCAAGGGATTCAAAACGTCTCGTTCCCACAAGAGCAGAGCAATCGATGCAGGGCAGGTCACAGGCGGGGTTCGCGGCGAGAGAGGAAGGCTGTTCAGCCTGATGCGGTCTTCGCGTCGGCAGGCTCCCTCGCCCGCCGGTTCGAGCACGTCATGCGCGATTCCGCTGCGGTCGAGTACGGCGCGGCATTCGGCCACGTCGTCGCGCAGGGCGAGCAGCTTTGTCTCGGTTGCCCAGCCCACCGGATCGCGCAGGTCGAGCGGTGCCCATGGATTGTGTTCGGGATGGTCGGCCAGCCACGCCCGCCCCGCCAATAGCAGGCCGATTGTGACGAGCAGCAGCAGCGCTCGCCTGTCGCCGGTGAAATTGCCGATGCGGCGCGATAGCCTCGGCTTCACAGATTTCTGCCGTGTCATTGCAGAAATGCGAACACCGAAATTTCGGGACTGGCAGCTCCAGCATTGTGCCCGCCCCTTTTGCAGGCCGCGGCGCAGTTCATCGGGAAGGCAGGCGTTTCGCTATCGATCATCGGGCGCGTCCTAATGAAAGTCACGGCTCGGGGGAATGATCCGTACATCGCGCGGGTGCCCGCCATGCCACCCGCATTCGCGATTGCCCGGTGCAGGTTCCTGCCATGGTTCGACAGGCCGGTAGGGATCGTCCCTCCCTTCCCTGAGGTTGTCGCGCGGATTGAACTTGTCGGGCAAGGGCGATGTGACGTGATCGGCGCGCGCGACAGGTGCATCCAGCATATCATCCGACAGGCGATATAGCTGGTGCGTCGCATCCTCCATATGATGCGCTATCACGTGTATGACTTCATCGTCATATTCCACCCGCCCGCGCACTTCCATCAGGCGCGACCCCATTACGACACGGCGCTGTTTTTCCTTGAGATCCGGCCAAACGACCAGGTTGATGACCCCGGTCTCGTCCTCCAGCGTGATGAAGCACACGCCCTTCGCCGATCCTGGCCGCTGACGGATCAGTACCACGCCCGAGACATGGACCATGGAGCGGAATTTGCGACTGCGCAGATCGCAAGCGCGCACGAAGCCGCGTTCGGCAAGGCTGGCACGCAGAAAGGCCATCGGATGCGCTTTCAGGCTGAGGCGCGTGGTCTGGTAATCCGCTACGACCTCCTCGCTCAATGGCATCTGCGGAAGCTGCGTGGGTGAAACCTCGCCGCCTTCGTCGCGCGTCGCCGCTGCGGCGAACAGCGGCAGATCCGGACCGCCGACGATGCTCCTCGCATCCCACAGGGCCTGACGGCGCGACATCTGTAGCGACCCGAAGCAGTCCGCGCTCGCGAGCCGCTCGATATGCGCCGGGGCGAGACGGGCACGGTCCCGCAGCGCCATGACGTCGCCGTAATGCCCCCGTTCCTCGCGCTCGGCAATCAGCCGTGCCGCCACGGCTTCCGGCAGCCCGTCGATCTGTCCGAGGCCCAGGCGCAGGGCGATTTGGGTGCCGAGGCGGCTTTTATCTTCCCCACTACCGTTGTGAACCCACCCCGCTTCGCTATGGCTCGTCTCTGGCTCGCCAAGCTCCGCTACCCCTCCCTTGAGGGAGGGGTTGGGGTGGGTGTTCGACGGTTGTAATTCCTCCAGCGTGCAGTCCCACTGCGACCCATTGACGTCGGCAGGCAGCACCGTGACGCCATGCTCTCGCGCATCGCGCACGATCTGCGCCGGAGCGTAGAAGCCCATCGGCTGCGAATTGAGCAGCGCGCAGGCGAAGGCGGCTGGGAAATGGCATTTGAGCCAGCTCGACACATAAACGAGATGCGCGAAGCTCGCCGCGTGGCTCTCGGGAAAGCCGTATTCGCCGAAGCCGCGAATCTGGTTGAAACAGCGCTGCGCGAAGTCGCGATCGTAGCCCCGGTGGACCATGCGCTCGACCATCATGTCCTGCAACTCGTCGACCATGCCGCGGCTGCGGAAGGTCGCCATGGCCTTGCGCAGCCGGTTCGCCTCGAGCGAGGAGAACTTCGCCGCATCGAGCGCGATCTTCATCGCCTGCTCCTGGAAGATCGGCACACCCAGCGTCCGCTCGAGGATGCTGGACAGTTCGTCGGGCGGGCCATGCTCGGGCGATGGCGCGGGAATGGCCACCTGTTCCGCTCCGCGCCTGCGTTTGAGATAGGGATGCACCATATCACCCTGGATCGGCCCCGGGCGCACGATGGCAACCTGGATCACCAGATCGTAGAATTCACGCGGGCGCAGGCGCGGCAGCATGTTCATCTGCGCCCGGCTTTCGACCTGGAACACGCCGAGCGAATCGCCCTTGCGCAGCATGGCATAGGTTTCCGGGTCCTCGCGCGGGACGCTGGCCAGCGTCAGCGGGCGATTGTGATGATCTTCAAGCAGGTCGAGGCACTTGCGGATGCAGGTCAGCATGCCAAGCGCCAGAACATCGACCTTGAGGATGCCCAGCGCTTCGATATCGTCCTTGTCCCATTCGATGAAGCTGCGCTCGGGCATGGCGCCATTGCCGATCGGCACGGTCTCGGTCAGCGCGCCTTCGGTGAGGATGAAACCGCCGACATGTTGCGATAAATGGCGCGGCATACCGATCATTTGCTCGGTCAGCTTGAGCACACGTCGCAAGTGTGGATCGCGCACGTCCATGCCCGTCTCGGCAGCATGTTTGTCGCTGATCTCACGCCCCCACCAGCCCCAGACGGTCTTGGCCAGCGCGGCGGTGACATCCTCGGTCAGGCCCATCGCCTTGCCTACCTCGCGGATCGCCATGCGCGGGCGATAGTGGATCACGGTGGCGCATAGCCCGGCGCGGTGGCGGCCGTATCTGCGATAGATGTACTGGATCACCTCCTCGCGCCGCTCATGCTCGAAATCGACGTCGATATCGGGCGGCTCCTTGCGCTCTTCGGAGATGAAGCGGTCGAACAGCAGCGCATGCTTGGCCGGGTCGACGCTGGTGATGCCGAGACAGTAGCACACGGCCGAATTGGCCGCGCTGCCGCGCCCCTGGCACAGGATCGGCGGATCGACCCCGCGTGCGTAATCGACGATGTTCTTGATGGTGAGGAAGTAGCGCGCCAGCTCAAGCTTGCCGATCAGCGCCAGCTCGCGCTCCAGCGTGGCGCGCACACTGTCGGGCAGACCACCGGGATAACGCCATTGCGTGCCTTTCCAGGTCTCGCTCTCGAGGAATTGCTGCGGAGTCTGGCCGTCGGGGTAGATTTCCTCCGGATATTCATATTGCAGCTCGTCCAGGCTGAAGTCGCAGGCATCGGCCACCGCGCGCGCAGCGGCGATGGCGTGCGGCCAGCGTTCGAACAGCTTCACCATCACCTCGGGCGGCTTGAGATAGCGCTCAGCATTGCCGTGGAGCAGGTGCCCGGCATGCGCCACCGTGGTCTTGTGCCGGATCGCGGTCATCACGTCCTGCAGCGGCCGCTTGTCGGGCGTCGCATAATGCACGTCGTTGGTGGCGAGGATGGAGAGGCCGTTCGCCTTCGCCAGCGCATCGAGCCGCTCGATCCGCGCAACGTCGTCGCCGGTGTAGAGATAGCTTGCGGCGATGTGGCGGAGCGTGGGGAGCTGGGCTGCGAGGTTGGGGAGGATTTCGGAGAGGGTGCCTTCCATCTCCACCTTCTCAACGTCACCCCGGCCCCCGAGCCGGGGTCCCGCTTTTTCCGGTGTCGCGCTCGAAGAAGAGCGGGACCCCGGATCAAGTCCGGGGTGACGAAAAGGGACTATGTTGCTCTCGACCTCAATCGCAAACTTCGTGCCCAGGTCGCGCGGCGGCAGGAGGATCAGTTGCACACCCCCGGCATGTGCGGCGAGCATGGCGAGGCTGATGTCGCACGCCCCTTTCTCCTGCCACTCTCCGTCGAGTGTCTGCATGCGCCCTGCGCTGATGAGCCTGCACAGCCGCCCATATGCCGCCCGGTCGATCGGATAGGCGAGGAAGGCCAACCCTTCGACGATCTCTATCCTACAGCCGATAAGCGGCTTCAACTTAAGCGTTTTCGCCTCGGTATGGATGCGCACGACGCCGGCCATTGTGTTGGCATCGGCAATCCCGATGGCATCATAGCCGAGCGCGCGGGCCTGCATTACGAGATCCACCGCATCGCTCGCCCCGCGCAGGAAGCTGAAGCAGGAGGCAACGCCGAGTTCCACGAAGGCGCTGCGCGGCGGCGCGTCTATGCTTTCCGGATCGAGTTCGATCGTCCGCTTGGGAATCTGGAGGTCGTTGTCGGGCATCTCACCCTGCCACCTCCCCCAACCTTGCCTTCACCGCCGCGAGGTCGGCGTCGAACAACCGCGCCTGTTCCTCGCGCGCAGGGCCGTCAAGGCGTAGAAGGTAGGAGGGGTGCGCCGTGACCCACAGCTCGCTGCCGTCCTCCAGCGGGATCGGAACCCCGCGCACTTTCGAAATGCTCACCGTCCTGCCGAGCAGCCCGCGCGCCGCGCTGGCGCCCATGGCGAGCACCAGTTTCGGCTGCACGATCGCGCGCTCCGCTTCGATCCACCAGCGGCAGGTGTCGATCTCTTTCGCTTGCGGATTTTGGTGCAGACGCCGTTTGCCGCCCCGAACGATCTTGGGGACATATTTGAAGTGCTTCACCGCATTCGTCACATAGGCCGAACGGCGGTCGATTCCGGCCCGATCAAGATGCTGATCGAGCAACTTTCCGGCAGGCCCGACGAAGGGACGGCCCGCTTGGTCCTCATGGTCGCCCGGCTGCTCGCCGACAATCATCAGCGCCGCATCGCGCGGCCCCTCGCCCATCACCGCATGATTGTCGAGCGCGCCGATCGGGCATTTGCGGCAGGCATGAATCGCCTTGTCGATCGCCTCGAGCGTGTCGGGCCGCTTCTCGAATTCGCCGGAGAAAACCGATTTGCCCTTCGCCACCATCGCCGCCTCGCGATTCTGCGCGCCCGCGATAAGCTCAGGGATTAGAGCAGCTTCGGGCATGTTCTTCCAGTATTTCTTCGGCATCTCCTTCAGCATCGCGCCCACTTTCAGCCGCGCGGGATTGAAGATCGCAGCGTAATAGCTGCGCCAGAGGTCCTCCATCGGATCGCCGCCCGGCGCATCGCTGCGCTGCGCAGGCGGGCCTTCGGACATGCTGCTGCCGTCCCAGTGCAGGCTCCCGCGCGGGGTCAGGATCGACCAGCGCATGTTGGAAAAACGCCGCATGAAGAAGCCCGCATTGGCGCGCAGGATGTGATGCTCGGGCTCGAACCAGGCGACATAGTGCTCGCCCAACCCCTCATCCTCGCTTTCGACCAGGCGGAAGCGGACAAAGGCATGCATCTTGTGGCTGTCGCGGCGGACGTTCTTGGCGAGGTCTTCCACCCGCCGCACGTCGGTATCGGCTTTGTCCTCCATCATGCGCGGATTGGCCTGCAGCCGCCACAGCAGACGATAGAGCAGCGCGAAACGTTCTGGGTCGGAATGGAGGATCGCATTCCTCGCAAGGCTCACGAAACGCCGGTTTGCGCGCACGGGTCGCGCATCGGCGGGAGTAACCGGCATGTTCCGGTCACCATGTGCAAACAGGTCGCCGCTGCCGCCCGGTTCCACCCAGGCGATCCGGTCGGGCGGCACCTCGCACTGGACAAGAACACGAGCGCGCTCGCGCCAGAAGTCGAAGTCGTCCGCTTCGGGCAGGTGCACCACGTAATAGCTGCTGAGCTTGACGTGCTGGAGCCCCATATTCTGCTTCGCAATCATGCGGCAAACAGCTCCAACTGCTCGGTCTTGGGCGCGAGCAGGCTGCGCAGATCGGCCCGGTCGGTCAGCAGCACGGGTCGCCAGTCCACGGTGCAGATGAAGGGTCGCACCTTGGTAATCGACAGCGTGAGACGCGCCACATCGTCCAATCGCAACGCACGGTGGCGACGACTGGCGAGGATCTTGCCCACCGCCTTCACGCCGAGGCCGGGAACTCGCAGCAATTGCTCTTTAGACGCGCGGTTCACATCGACCGGGAATGCCCCGCGAAACTTCAGCGCCCAGGCGAGCTTGGGATCGATATCGAGCGGCAGATTTCCGTCCGGCTCGGTCGCCTGCATCACATCCGCCGGCTTGTAGCCATAGAAGCGCATCAGCCAGTCCGACTGGTAGAGCCGGTGCTCGCGGATCAGCGGCGGGCGCTTCAGCGGCAGCACCGCGCTGGCATCGGGAATGGGCGAGAAGGCGCTGTAATAGACCCGACGCAGCCCGAAGCTGTCGTAGAGCCTGCTCGCCTTGCCGACGATGTCGCTGTCGGTCGCGGCATCGGCGCCGACGATCATCTGCGTCGACTGGCCAGCGGGCGCGAAACGGGGGGCATGCCTGAAACGCTTCCGCGCATCCTTCGCCTCGACGAGATCGGCCTTTACTTTGCCCATAGCGCCTTCGATCTGCGCGGCGTTCTTGTCGGGCGCGAGGCGGGTCAGGCCGCTGTCGGTCGGCAGTTCGACATTGATCGACACACGGTCGGCATAGAGACCGGCCTGATGGACCATCTCCGCATCCGCCTCGGGAATGGTTTTCAAATGGATATAGCCGCGAAAATCGTGCTCTTCCCGAAGGATGCGCGCAACTTCTACCAATTGTTCCATCGTATGGTTCGAGCTTTTCACGATGCCCGAGGACAGGAACAGCCCCTCGATATAGTTGCGGCGGTAGAAGGCGAGTGTGAGATCGACCACTTCCTGCGGCGTGAACCTCGCCCGAGCCACATTCGAGCTCTTGCGGTTCACGCAGTAATGGCAGTCGAACACGCAGTGGTTGGTCAGCAGGATTTTGAGCAATGAAATGCAGCGTCCATCGGGCGCATAGGCGTGGCAAATGCCCATCCCCTCGGTCGAACCGATCCCCCCACGTCCATTTGGGCCGCCCATCGAATTGCGCTTCGCCGTGCCCGAAGACGCGCAGGAGGCATCGTATTTCGCGGCGTCGGCGAGAATCTCAAGCTTCTGGAGGATGGATTGCGCAGCCATCTGTTCCTTATATGTTCCACACGGCCTTTCGCCAATGTCAAATGACAAAGGATGGAACTTTTGGTCGATTTCTGCATACTGCATGTACGGACCGGGCCCCTCTGGCGAGTGCATATGTGCTCGTGATGTCGGACGTACGTAACGCCGACGGCCTGACCAAATTCTTACGTGATCGTCGGCATACCTACACCTCGCGGCCACCAGGTCGCCTGTCTGGAGTATGCAATGAAATATCTCGCTTCCCTTGCCATCCTCGGCTTCGCCACCGCGCCTCTTGCCGCTGCGGAAAAGGACTGGAATTTCGGTGACGGCACCAGCCCCGAGCGCTGGGCCAGCGTGAACGCGGCCTATGCGTTGTGCGATGCTGGCCTCAACCAGTCGCCGATCGACCTCGGCGCCCCCAATGCTCGCGGCGATGTTCAACTCGATACCAATTTCGGCGATGCCAATGGCACTATCGCTCTTGGCGAAGAAAAAGTGCAGGTCGACTTCGCAGCCGGGCTCGGCATGAATTCGGGCGGCAAGGAATTCAACCTCATTCAGGTGCATTTCCATACGCCTGCCGAACATGCGGTCGATGGCGAACGCTACCCGCTGGTGGCACATTTCGTACATGCCACCAAGGCTGGTGAACTGGGCGTGCTTGGCGTAATGTTCGAAGAGGGCGCGGCCAACCCGGCGCTGACCACGATCGTCGACGGTGTCGGCAAGGGCAAGGGAACTGCCGTGTCTTTCGACGTGAACGATATGGTCCCCGATGAGCTCGACGTCTATCGCTATATGGGCTCGCTTACCACGCCGCCGTGTAGCGAAGGTGTAAACTGGCATGTCGCCGAAGCGCCGATGACCGCCAGCGCCGAACAGATCGCCGCGATGGAAGCCAATCTCGGTCCCAGCGCCCGCTCTCTACAACCGCTCGGCTCGCGCCTTCTGGTCGCGCCGGAATAAGTATTCTGCCACCCGGCCCAGGCGGTCGGGTGGCACTCGCCTGTCAGGCGTATAGCCCCTGCAGATACCAGTCGGGCGGACCGCCGCGCCCGTCGCCGATGATACCCAGGCGGTAAATCCAGTAACGCCGCCCTTCTTCGTCCTCGATCCGGTAATAGTCGCGTAGACGTGCCCTGCCCCATTCGCGCCACCATTCGGGCGCGATCCGCTCAGGCCCTTCCACCCGCGCGACCTCATGGACCTGTCCACGCCAGCGGAAACGCTGCGGATAGCCATCGGGCGTCGCATAAAGCACCGCGATTTTCTCCGGAGTGTCGAGCAGCGAAAGCGGCCGCGCATGGAAGGCCAATTGCCCCTGCGAAGCCGCTTCGGGTTCGAGCGGCGACTGCCAACGCTGCGCTCGTTCGGGGATGTGGCTGGCGAACGGTATCGGACGGTTGATCGCCTGTGCACCGAGCCGTACCGTCAGCCTGTCGATACAGGCCGCAAGACTGGTTCCACGGTTTTCCGTCGCCGCCTCGATATCGGCCTGCTCCAGCGCCAATGGTTCGGCCCAGTTGGCGCGCAGGCGCAGCATTTCGATCCCGAAGCCAGCATCTATATCGTCGAGACGGGCAGCGAAGAGCCGCACGATATGCGCCGGATCGCGCGTGGCCTCGGCCATTTCAAGGCGGCGAACCACCAGCTCGCCATCCACGCGCCACAGCCCCAGTTCGAGCCGCCGCGCACCCTGCCCCTGCCCCTCGAGTTCGCGTGCCATGTCATCGGCAAGGTCGGCAACCACCCGGTCGAGCAATTCGCGATGCCGGATCGGTTCGACCAGACGGCGCTGAACCAGCGGCATTTGTTGCGGGATCACCGGCAAGAGCGGCTCGGGTACACGGCCAAACAATTGGTCGAGCCGGATCAGAGGGTTGGCGGCAGGCGATTTACGATTGCGAAAACGCCTCTGGATCGCATCGCGGCCAATGGTGCCAATCTCGCCCAGGCGCTTGAGGCCGAGGCGGCGCAGAACGGTCAGCACATCCTGATCGAGCCGCAGCGCGGCCACGGGCAGGTCGGCCAAGGCGCGCTCGATTGGCTCGCCCCGCTCCACAATTGCCCTATCCGGGCCGAAATGGGTCATGGCCCAGGCTGCTCCGGCAGTCGGGGCGATGGCGGCACGAATGGTCAACCGCCGTCTGGCGAAAGCTTCGTACACATCGTCCAGCAGGCGTTCCTCGCCACCGAACAGATGCGGTACCGCAGTCACATCGACCAACAGGCTATCGGGTACATCGAGTGCAGACCAAGGCCCCCAACGCTGCGCCCATATGGCGACATCTTCGAGGAAAGTCAGATCGCCCGCCGGATCGGAAGGCGCGGTGACGATTGCGGGGCACAATGCGCGCGCATCGGCAAGCATCATGCCCCTGCGCGCACCAGCGGCAGTCGCGGCGCGATTGACTGCCTCGATCCGTGGACCATGCGCATGATCCGCAATCAGGACTAAAGGCCCGTCCCGAACGGTCTCTGCCTTCCTCCTCTTGTCCAATTGCCAGCGATCCATCGCCAGCGCGGGAAGCCAGATCGACAGGATACGGCGGGAACGCGATACACCCGCAGGCTGCGCGCTCACGCCCGTAGCGGCGGATGCCGCAAGCGCAATCCCGCCGTCCAGTCGGCCCCCGCTTCGTCTGCTTTGCGCTGCACCCTGTCCGCTATCAACCTGCCCTGCTCTTCGCCCAGCACCCATTCGCCCGGCGCATGCATGCGTGCGCGGAACAGCTCAGCCCGCCAACGCGGCGCTCCAGGCGCCTGCCCGTTCCAGCGCGGGGCAGGCGATGGGGCCGAAGACACCTCCCACCGCATTCGCGCAGAAGAGAGATCGCGTACCGCATCCAGTCTCACGAGAAACAGGGGCACACCATGCTTTTCGCTCGCCAGTGTCAGGCGACGCGACGCAGTGAAATCGAGCGCTTTGGGATTGCCGACGATTTCCCCGATCACGAAAGCGAGTTCTCGGCAGCGCAGCCCTTCCTCGATGGCGAAGAGAGCATCTTCCGTCTTTTCCGCGCGTACGTGAACAATCCGTGCCTGCAGATATTCAGGCAAACCCGCGCGGTATGGGCGTCCAACGCGCCGCGCCGCTTCGCGTGTCTGGACCCACAGCACGCTACGCCGGTCATGCGCTTCACAAGCCTCTGCGCGCGGCAAGCTACGCCAGTCGTCCAATGCCAGGCTCAGGGCGACTCCCGCTCCCGCCCCCTCGCACGAGGAGGCGAAAACCTCGTTGTGCAGCGCGAGACCCTGCCTTGCAGCCAAGCCCGGGCACCAACGTATGCTTCGCTGCGCAGAAAGAGCAGCGACGTCTTCGAAGGCTGTGGACGGCATGGAGACAGGGTTGAATCGGGACATAGGAAATCAAGCTATTCGTTCTCATTATGTTCCATATCCAATCGATTCGCAATTCGTCCTTCCACTGCCCCGTTCCGGCGCACCCAAGGGAACACCGAATCACGCGCATTCGTTTGAAAACCAAACGCAATTACGAAAGGCGCATTCGATGAAATATTCCGACGGCAATTCCGAAGAACTCAAGAAAAAATTCTGGCTGGCGCTTGCCGACTCGCCCTTCCTTTTCCTCGAACTGGACGGCCAATCGCAGACATCGGTGCCGATGACCGCCCAGCTCGACGAAGACGCCAACAGCGCAATCTGGTTCTTCACTCAGAAAAGCTCGACCTTTGCCCAGCTCGGCAAGGTCAAGGCCAGCTTTTCCGGCAAGGATCACGACATGTTCGCCCGGTTCGATGGTACGCTTGCCGTCGAAACCAGCAAGGAACGCTTCGACCAGTTCTGGAACAATTTCGTCGAGGCCTGGTACGATGGCGGCAAGGATGATCCCGACATCCTTTTCCTGCGCATGGATCTCGGTGAAGCCGAAATCTGGAGCGGCGATCTTGGTTTGCTCAATACCGCCAAGATGGCGCTCGGCATGAATGTCCATGACGAAGCCGAAGATCGCCACGCTGAATCAGTCGATATCTAACACCGATCCAACAACAAGAATACGGTCGCCAAAGGGCCGCCCCCTGGTGGAGCGGCCCTTTATCGTGTCACGCCCCGAGGATTCCAGGAAACAGGCCGGTCACCAGAATGGTCGCCACCGCAAGCGGGCAAAGCCATGCGAGCAGGAAACGCCACAGATTGAAGGCCCAAGGCGAAAGACCTGTCGTTGTACGCAGCAAATTCTCATCGGCTTTCCAGCCAATGAAAATGGACGTCAGCAATGCACCGACAGGCAGCATGACCTTCCCGGTGAAGCCGTCAACCGTATCGAGAATATCCGTGTTCTCGAACAGCGACCAAAAGCCCAGCGGGCGCACATCCGACCAGACATTGTACCCGAGCAAACAGGCGATCCCGATGAGAAACGCGCCGCCGCCGAAAATGAGCGCCGACTTCGGACGGCTCCAACCGCGTTCGCCGACGCCATAGGCCGTCGGAACCTCCAGCAGCGAAATCGAGCTCGTAATCGCCGCCACCAAAATCAGGACGAAGAACAGAAAACCGAACAGGGCGCCTGCCGGCATCGCCTGGAAGGCGAAGGGGAGTGTCTGGAAAACCAGCGTCGGCCCGGCTGCGGGATCGAGCCCCACCGCAAGGACGATGGGAAAGATCATCAGCCCCGCCAGAAGCGCCACGCTGGTATCGGCAATCGCGATCATTGCCGCCGTCGGCCCCAATCCGCCGCCTTCCTTGATATAAGAGCCATAGGTAATCAGCCCAGCCACGCCCAGCGACAGCGAGAACAGCGCCTGCCCGAGAGCAGAATTCATGACCTGCGGCGTCAGCTTCGACCAATCCGGAGTGAACAGGAAGGCCACCGCATCGCCAATATCGCCTTCAATCGCACCATAAACCACGAGACCTACAAGCAGGACAAAAAACATTGGCATGAGATAGGTCGCAGCTTTCTCGATGCCCGAACTGACGCCCCGCGCCACGATGTAGAGGGTCGCGCCCATGAACAGGAAGTGGACGCCCAGAAGCAGCCCCGGGTTGGCAAACATGTCTCCCAGGCGCTGCTGGATCTGTTCCTGGCTTTCACCCACCAGCGCACCGCGGAAGGGATCACCGGCCGCGATGGCAGAGAGGAGATCGGCCCCCATGATGGCAGCGTAATAGAGCACCCAACCGGCGACGACCGAATAGAAAGAGACGATCAGAAAAGCCGCCACTGCCCCAATCGCGCCGAAAATCGACCAGCTTGGCGCTACGTGCGATTGTGCCGCCACACGGCGGATCGAGCCGATCGCATCTGTTTGCCCGACTTTGCCGATGAAAATTTCGGAAAGCACCAATGGCAGACCCAGCAAAAACACGCAGCCGATATAGAAAATCACAAAGGCCCCGCCGCCGCTTTCCCCGGCAAGCGTCGGGAAACGCCAGATATTGCCAAGCCCTACGGCGGCACCGACCGCCGCGAGGATGAATGCGGTGCGTGAGGACCAGCCCTCGCCCGTCGTAGTCGTGGTGGCGACCATGTTCAGATTTTTCCTCTCCAGACGCGGCGATCCCTGCCGCGTATCACAAGAGCGCCCTTAAACACGCAATTCCGCAGGATTCCAAGCTTCGCTTGGCCATCATCCACGCGCTTGCTAGTGGAGCCGCATGTCGACGACCTTCCAGCTCGATACGAGCACCAGCCGGGCCAACCCTACACCCCAGCCGATGAAGCGGCTGACAGTGCCGAAAATCCGCGCGCACAAAGCCGATGGCGAGACCCGTGATCCACTCGTCATGCTGACCGCATACACCGCGCGCCAGGCGCAACTGCTCGACGCCCATTGCGATATACTGCTGGTGGGGGATTCGCTGGCCCAAGTGATCTACGGCCTGCCGACAACCATACCCGTGACGCTGGATATGATGGCCAACCATGCCGCCGCAGTCGTGCGCGGCAGTTACCATTCGGTGGTCGTGGTGGACATGCCATTCGGTTCCTATGAACAGTCACCACAGCAAGCCTTCGAAAGCGCGACCTTCCTGCTCAAGCAATCGGGTGCGGCTGCCGTGAAGCTCGAGGGCGGCGAACAGATGGCCGAGACGGTTTCCTTCCTCAACCAGCGCGGCATACCGGTCATGGGACATGTCGGGCTGACCCCGCAGGCGGTAAACGTCCTTGGCGGCTATGCCGCGCGGGGGCGGGACGATGCGGAAGCCAAGAAGATCGTCGGCGATGCCAAGGCGCTGGACGACGCCGGCGCATTCGCCATCGTGCTCGAAGGGGTGCTCGAGCCGATTGCAATCGAGGCCACCAAATCGGTTTCCTGCCCCACTATCGGAATCGGTGCCTCGGCACAGTGCGACGGACAGGTGCTGGTGACCGAAGACATGCTGGGCATGTTCGATCGCGTGCCCCGCTTCGTGAAAAAGTACGAAGACATCGCCAGCGTCATCGAAAAGACCGTGGCGCACTATGCCGAGGAAGTGCGCGCGCGCCGCTTCCCGACCGAAGACCAGACCTACCAGCCCAAACGCTGAATTTAGGGATCTCGAAACATGGCTACGCTCTGGCGTTTCTACGGCTTTTCGCTCGTCTTCACCCTGTTCTGCCTCGGCCTTGCGGTGTGGTACGGCTGGGCAAGCACTGCCTCGGTCACAGGCACGTTGTCGCTCCTCTGGATTGTGGTGGTCCTGTCGGTGCTCGAAGTCTCGCTCAGTTTCGACAATGCAGTCGTCAATGCGTCCGTTCTCAAGGAGATGGACGAGGTCTGGCAGCGCCGCTTCCTGACCTGGGGCATCGCATTCGCCGTATTCGGCATGCGGATCGTATTCCCGCTGGCGATCGTGGCGATCGCGGCGGGCCTGGGGCCGGTGGAAACGGTCAATCTTTCGCTGAACGACCCACAGGAATACGAACGCATTGTCTCATCGGCCCATGTCGGCATCGCCGGTTTCGGCGGCGCTTTTCTCGCCATGGTCGGCCTCAAGTTCTTTTTCGATCTCGACAAAGAGATTCACTGGATAGCCGTCGTCGAGCGTCACCTCGCGAAATTCGCTGCTCTGCCCGCCGCCGAAATCGCATTGCTGCTGCTCGTCCTGTGGGGCATTTCCACGACGCTCGATCCGGACGAGGCCTTGACCTTCCTTGTCGCCGGGATTCTCGGTCTCGTGACCTTCATCGCTGTCGAAGGGATCAATGCGATCCTCGAAATGAAGGAAGAAACGGCCAAACTTCACGGTGCTGTCGTTCGCAGCGGGCTTGGGGGCTTTCTCTACCTCAACGTCCTCGATGCCAGCTTCAGTTTCGATGGTGTAATCGGCGCCTTCGCGCTTTCGAACAACATGATCGTCATTGCGCTAGGCCTGTCGATCGGCGCGATGTTCGTCCGCTCGATGACCATCCACCTCGTGCGCAAGGGCACGTTGGCGGCCTATCGTTTTCTCGAACACGGCGCTTTCTGGGCCATCATAGTGCTGGGTGCAATCATGCTCATTTCGGCGAAGATCCATATTCCCGAAACCGTTACCGGATTGATCGGCGCCATTCTCATCGGGCTCAGCTTCTGGTGGTCGGTACGCTATAACCGCCGTCACCCGGACGTGGAGACTGTGCCAGCCGAGTAGCAATCGGTGCCGCTACGACCAGTTGGAAGAAGTGATAGAGCAGCAATGCGATCACGATGAATCCAGCTTCCTCCGGCGGAAACAGAATGGTCGCGAGGGGAGCACCCACAGCAGCGCTTTTCTGCGCTCCGGCGAAAAGAAAAGCGGTACGTTCGGGCCGTTCCAGCCGGAGCGCCCCGCCAGCCAGCCACGCGCCCAGATTGCCGGCCACGAGAAATACCGCGACGAGAAGACCTATGACTGCCCAGTCGGGACCATCCACGCGCGACCAGATCCCCTGCTCTACCGCGCCGGAAAAAGCGACATAGATCGCGGCTGAAATCGCAAACCGATCCACCCATACTATCCTTAGCCCGTGTCGAGCCACGAATGGACCGGTCAGCCCCTGAACCGCCTGTCCGATGGCGAATGGCAGAATCAGCAGCACCATGATCTTGCCGATCGTTTCGAAACCCACCCCGCCGCTTCCGCTGCCGCCCAGCGCCAGAAAAATCGGCACCGTGACGAATACGCCCAGAATGTTGAGCAAGGCCGCACCTACCACAGACAGAGCCACATTGCCTCTCGCTAGCGCGGTGTAAGATGTTGCGGACTGAACCGTCGAAGGAAGCGTGCCGAGATAAAGGAATCCCAGTGCGACAGAAGGCGCCAACCACCCTTCGGCCAGCGATGCAAGACCTGCGCCCATGACGGCCATTGCGCCGAACACCCATACAACCAGGGGAAGCAGGAACCGCCAATTCACGAAACCGGCAATGATATCACGCCGGGCGATACGCATTCCGTTGAGCAGAAACAGAGTGAAAATCGCCGCATTCGCAACGGTTTGCGCAACACCTCTGGCGTCTCCGCTCGCAGGCAGCAGCGCGGCAAGAGCGATCGCTGCGGCAAGCATCCGCAACATCGGATCGGCAAAAACGGTGCGAAATGTCATGGCGTGCAGTTGCCGCCGGAACACGATCTTGTCGAGGGATTCAGTCGGGACGCAGCGAATGCAACTTCGCTTCGAGTTCCCGCCGCGCCCGCTCTTCTCCCTCTGGAAGCGCCGCGATCAGGGCAGAGATCGCCAACGGATTCATCGGCTGCAAATCATGCGCCGCCAGCGCGAAATCCAACGCCTCTTCGGGATTGTCGAGTTGGATCGCCCCGACGCTGCGAGCGGCAAGTACCCAGGGCACCCGCCCCAAGCCGAGACCCATCGCATGATCGAGTAATGCGACAGCGCGCGTCCAGTCACCTTCAGCCGCAAGGGCATCGGCGAGGATGGCCGCCGCGTCTCCGTTCATCGGGTTCTCGCGCACATAGGCCGTTAGCAGTTGGCGAGCACTTTGCGGGTCTTCCTGCGCGCCCGCAAGCCGCAAGGCCAAGGGCCAAGGCCGCCGCACCTGTGCGGAGCGTCGATACGCCTCGCGGGCGGCGCGCTTGTTGCCCCGCGCGAATTCGGCATCACCCAGAATAGCCTGTGCATCTGCCGACCCGGGAAACCTTCTGGCGAATTCGCGCCCCTTCCGAAGCGCTGCGACGGCCTCTCTCCCGGCTATCGCATTGCGAACATAGTCACGGACCTTTTGCCCTCCTTCGCCTTCGGATATAGCCAGCAGTTCGGGCGGCGTAAGGCTCGGAAGTACCGAAAAATTTCCGCCGCCAAGCGCCGCAAGGTCGATATAAATTGCCGCCCGCTCACGATTGCCGAGGGCTTCGTAGGCGCGACCGACCAATACCCGCAAATAGGCCGAGCTCGAGTTGGAAGCCGCCATTCCGGCGAAACGATGCACCAGCTCGCGCTCACCACCATCGCGAGACAGGGCATAGGCAAGCAGATCGCGGATGCGCGGATTGTCCGGCTGCCATGTATATAGCCGGTCCAACCCCTGCGCTGCGCTGGCGAAGTTTCCTTCTTCCAGATCGATGATTGCCGAAAGAAGCCTGGCGGATGCAACGTCATCCTGTTGCAGGCCAGATCTCGACAGAAGATCCCGGGAAAGGCGAAAATGCCTGCCGCGCGCCGCCAGAACCGCTTGAACGAAAAGGCCTCTGGGGGTTGTCGCAGCCGAAGAATTCGTGCCGCGCAAGACCTGCAAGGCTTCTTCAGCGCGCCCCGCATCGCCCAGCGTCGCGGCATATTCCACGCGGAGATCGATGTCTTCGGGCCGGGATCGCAGCGCCCTGCCCAACAGCTTCGCCCCCGCTTCCATACCTTGGGCATCGCGCGCAAGCTGCCCCTTGAAACGGAGAGCTTCACCATTGGCCGGGTCGATGGCAAGCGCATGGTCAACCGCTTCAATCGCTTCGAACTGCTCTCCGCCACGATAGCGCAGGCGGCCGATATCCACCCACAGTTCGGCATTCTCCGGGTCGACAGCGTGTGAACGATCAAAGGCCGCCCCGGCAGCCCGCAGGTCGCCCTCGGCCATCTCCAACCGGCCCAGCATGCGAAAGCCGAGCGCTCTTGTCGCGTCGGAAAACTCTTGCGGGGCAAGCCATGCGCGCGCCGCCGCCAAATCGCCCGAGAGAAGCTCGACTTCCCCGAAAAGCGCGGCCAGTTCCGCCCGATTCGCTCCCTCGTCCAGCGCACGCTCGAGATGAAGACGAGCAGCGCGTGGATCATCGCCGCCCATGCTCGCGCGCGCCTGGTCTATCCGCGAGCCTTCGAAGCCTTCCTCGCTACATGCGCCCAGTGGCGCGAGGCCAAGAACGAGAGCCGCGACAATACCGAGATCACGTCTGAAGATCATACTGCTTGAGCAGATCGTACAGAGTTGGCCGGCTGATGCCGAGGAGCTTTGCGGTGTTGGAAATATTCCCCTCGGTTCGCGCCAGAGCCTGCCGTATCATACGGCGGTCGGCCTGTTCGCGCGCTGCCTTGAGATTCAGAGCGATGTCGGCACCACCGTCATCCGGCTGCGAGAGATCGAGGTCCTCCACGGAGATCTGCTTGCCCTCGGCCATGATCACCGAGCGTTTTACACGGTTTTCGAGCTCGCGGACATTGCCCGGCCACGTCCAGCTATCGATGGCGGCGAGTGCGTCCGGAGCGAAGCTCTTCACCTGGGGGTTCATCTCTTTCGCAAAGCGGACCATGAAATGCTTTGCAAGCAGCACCGCGTCACCCGGCCGCTCGGCGAGAGTCGGAACCTTCACGACAATCTCCGCCAGACGATAGAACAGGTCCTCGCGGAACGTCCCCTCGCCGATCATCGATTCAAGATTTTGATGCGTGGCGCACACGATACGCGTGTCGACCGCAATCGGTTTTCTTCCACCAATGCGTTCAATGGTGCGCTCCTGCAAAAACCGCAGGAGCTTGACCTGCAACGAAAGCGGAATATCGCCCACTTCATCGAGAAACAGCGTACCGCCATCAGCCAGTTCGATCTTGCCTTCGGTTGTCTTGACGGCACCGGTGAAAGCACCCTTCTCATGACCGAACAGCTCGCTCTCGAGCAGATTTTCGGGAATAGCCGCGCAGTTGATGGCAACGAACGCGCCTTGTCTGCGGCCGCTGCAATCATGGACGCCCCGCGCCAGCAGTTCCTTACCGGTACCGCTGGCCCCCAAAAGCATCACCGAAACATTGGTCGGCGCCACGCGCTCGATGGTTCGCGCAACCTTGGCCATTTCCGGTGCGGCAGTGACCATCGAGCCCAGCACCGTCCGGTCTTCCCCGACCTTTTCCGCAAGGCGCCGGTTCTCGCTCTCGATATGATGCAACCGATAGGCGCGCTGCACGATCAGCCCCAGCGTATCGATGTCCACGGGTTTCTGGTAAAAGTCGTAGGCCCCTTGTTCGACGGCTCGCAAGGCGCTTTCGCGCGCGCCATGGCCGGAGGCCACGATGACCTTCGTATCCGGTTTCATGGCCATGATGGCTTCGAGAACGGCGAAGCCCTCGCTCGTTCCATCAGGATCGGGGGGAAGCCCAAGATCGAGCGTTACGACCGCCGGCTCCTCCGAACGTAGGGAAGCAAGAGCCGCCTCGCGGGTGCCGGCAATCACAACGTCGAAATCATCATAGGCCCATTTCAGTTGGGCCTGTAAACCTTCATCATCTTCTACGATCAGCAGTTTGGGCTTGGCCTCTGCCATTATACGACCTCGTTTTTGTGGCGGGTTTGGTCGCGCCCGATGATCGAAGCAGCCGATTTCAGCGGCAAGCTGATCGTGAAACGCGTCCCCAGCCCCTCGCGAGACTGAACATCCAATCTGCCGCCCATCGACCGAACAAGCTCGCGAGATTCGAAAGCCCCAATGCCGAACCCGCCCGATTTGGAGGAGACGAAGGGCTCAAACAGCCTGTTGCGAACGAAATGGGGCGACATTCCTTGGCCATTGTCGATCACCACGACCTTCCCGGAAATTCCGTCGCTATACGCCTCGAGCATGACCGAGCTGTCGGCATCGCTCGCATCGATGGCATTCTGCACCAGATGGGTCAGCGCCTGTTCAAACGCTTCGGGACTTCCTTCGACCATAGCCGGTTCGGCCCTCAATACCGTCAATGGGTGCGCTTGGCCGAGGCGTTGGGACACCTGACCTACCGCCGCGGCAAGATCGAACCGAACGGCCCTGTCCGATTGCGGCGGGCCATAGCGCCCCAAACGGGCCAGGAGGGAATTAAGCTTGTCGGCGCTGTTGCGGAGAGTGACCAACATGTCCTTGCGAAATTCCGGTTTATCGGCATGCTTTTCGGCATTGCGCAGGAGCAGAGACATCTGGCTCGACAGGTTTTTAATGTCGTGCATGACGAACGCCATACGCCGGTTGAATTCATCGAACCGGCCCGCTTCGAGCAGCGCGGCCTGACTGGCTTGTTCTGCCAGATAGCTGGCAAGCTGCCGCCCGACCACGGACAACAGATCGAAATCCTCCCAATCGAGCTTGCGTCCGATCAAGGGCTTGGCGAGCACCACGATGCCGACAAGGCGATCGAAATGCAGCAGGGGCACCGCCGCCCAGGCCCGGTGATCCTCGCGCAGCCAATCGGGGACGAGCGCCAGTTCGCCATGGTGGTCAATACCCTCGCGCACTTGGTCGAAATCGATAATCAGCTCGTTGCTTTCGAGCACATCCCCCAGCGCGGTAGAGGCTGCGTGGGCGGGGATACCCGAATTGTGCCATAGCCAATTTGCCTCAACTTCGAAGGTGCCCTCATCACCCGGGACAAGCAGAATGCCGGAAGGACTATCGACGATATCGGCGAGCGCCTTCACCGTACGCTCTTGCAGAGTGGAGTTGTCGAGACCCGTCGTGCCGATGGTGTTGGTGAAGCGTATCCATTCGTTCCGGTAATCGTACCGATGCTTGAACAGATGCTTGATCGCGGTGACCCGTAGCCAGCCTCGCAGCCGCTCCGATGGCAACCAGATCAAGGCCAGGGCGCCCGCCGCGATGATCAGGCCGACCTGGGTCATTCGTGCAAGATCGCCGGTGAGCATATCCAGCCAGCGCGCCAGCGCGAGCATCAGCCCGAGATACGCCCCGATAACCATGAGCGAGAGAAACCGAAAGGTCGCTGCCCGAGAGGGGCGAAACTCCAGATTCGACGAGCTTTGGTTAAACCCCATTGCAAAGGGTATCGCGACAATCGCAGCCGCGACCCCGCGCAGAGCGGCAAGCTCTACCGGCACCTCGCCAATGATATAGCCGACGGTGAAATAATTGAGGTCGAATGCCCAAAGCCCGGCAAGCGCCGCGGCATTCCAGCGCAAAATCCGGCGCGAGGATACCGCCGCGCCGACATAGAGATTGTGCAGCAGCACGAGCGCCCCGACAGCGACCATGATTCTGAATAGGGTTCCGGTTTCAAACACCAGCGTCGCAAGTTCGGGTGTTACGGCATAACGCCGGGCACTCAGCAACAATGCGAATTGCAGGACTTCGACGAAGCCGAGGGAAAAGGCCGCCGGTCGTACCAGCCGCAGCGTTTCGTCCCGTCCGTCATTGGCGAACAAGCGGAAAAGGGTGAAAAGCCAGGCCAGATTGCGCGCGATCTCGGTCACTTCGACGATGGGGCGGCCGGGTTCGAAACTTGCCGAGGCGAAACACCAGTTTGCCGTCAATGCCAGAGCCACGATAGCCGGCGTGCGATCGCTGCGCGAGCTGTCGCCCCGACGAGCTATCCAGACCGCCGCCAAGGCACAGACAATCGCGCCGAGGGTGTAGGCGATATAGGAGAAGGTACCGATCAAGCCGGTCATCGCGCACCCTCCGGCCAGAGAATTACGCGCGCGGTCTGCAAAAGGATGAGCACATCCAGAAAGGGTGTATAGTTTTTGGCGTAATAGAGATCGTATTCGAGTTTGTGCCGCGCATCCTCGATACTCGCGCCATATGGATAGTTGATCTGCGCCCAGCCGGTGATCCCGGGTTTGACCACATGGCGCTCGGCATAGAATGGAAGCTCTTTCTCGAGTTCGACGACGATTTCCGGCACTTCGGGACGCGGACCTACGAAGCTCATCTGACCTTTCAGCACGCTCCAGACCTGAGGGAGCTCGTCGATGCGAACCTTGCGGATCAAACGGCCCACGCGGGTGACCCTCGGATCATCCTTTTCCGCCCATTTCGCTCCGCCCGCCTCGGCATCCACCTGCATCGAACGCAGCTTCCAGAGGGTGAAATGCTCGCCATACAAGCCAATGCGGGTCTGGCGGAAGAAT
This sequence comes from Erythrobacter aureus, assembly GCF_003355455.1. Lineage (NCBI taxonomy): Bacteria > Pseudomonadati > Pseudomonadota > Alphaproteobacteria > Sphingomonadales > Erythrobacteraceae > Erythrobacter > Erythrobacter aureus. The sequence goes on along the minus strand of NZ_CP031357.1, from coordinate 1,841,415 downwards.
GCCGGTCCCTTGGTCTCCAGCTTCACCAGCACTGCAAATATCGCGATCAGCGGAATGCCTACGATCAGAATGAGGAGGCTCACGAGGATGTCGAAGAGGCGCTTGCCTATGCTCGATAATCGTCGACCGGAGGAAAACCCGTCGGAGAAGATCAGCCAGCTTGGGTTGAGGGTATCGAGATCCACCCGACCCATTTCCCGCTCCAGAAAGCTGGAGAAATCGCTCACCTGAACCCCCTTGGTCTTTACGCGGAGCAGGTCTTTGAGCGGCAACGCATTGCGCCGTTCCTGGAGCGCCAGAACCACTTCGGTCGCGCCGACACGCTCCACGAACCGGCCAAGGTCTGAAATGGAATCGCGCGCGACGGCCGTAGTAATCACCGGTGTGGCCGCATCCATGGCAACGAAGGCGGCCACGGCAAAGCCGCTCTCCCGTCGGTGCGAAAGCCTGAGAATCCGCTCCGCCCGCTCGCCGGCGCCTAGAACCAAGACCGTCCGACGAAAAACTACCGGTCCCAGAAGCCGGTTTGCAAGAACCCGATTTGAAACCAGAAAAACAATCGAGAGGCCCATCGCATAGAGCAAGACCGAGCGCCACAGCGCGGAGCCAGGCAGGAAGAAATTCAGCAGCGAAATCGCGAGTACGCCGAGACTTACCGCGACCAACAGCCTTGCAGTGGCGAAGCGGATCGATCGCAGGGCTTCAGGCCCATAGCCACCGACCGCGATCATCGCCAACCAGATCACGCCCGAAAAGCCGACGATCTCCAGCACTCTTTGAGAAAAGTCACCTACGCTCACGCCGATCTGCACCACACGTAGCCGCCAGGCCACTTCGCCAGCGAGGGCGAGCAGCGCGAGGTCTATCAAGGACAGCAGCACGACATTGTAGGAAATGTAATGCTTGAACAGGCGGAGCATCCGGTCCGGCTCGCAAATTGCTAGTGTCGGAATTCTTGACTAGCAGAGAGGAATGAACCGTCGGTAAATTTTACACTTACGTAAAAAGGGCGATGCGCCGTCGACGCATCGCCCTTTCGGTATTCCCAAAGGCGTCAGTTCTCGACGGCGTTTTCTACCGCTTCTCCGGCGCTTTGCGCAGCATCGCCGACCTGATTCGCGGCTTCGCCAACTTCGCTTGCCGCCTCGGCGACTGCATTGTCCTTGGTCACTTCGGCGCTGTTCATCTGTGTCAGCAGGAATATTCCCACTACCGCGACGGCCAGAACGATCACGATCAGCACCCAGTTGGTGCCACCGCCTCGCGATTCTCCGTCGGTCACCACGGTATGGGTGGTATGCGTATTCCCCGTAGCGTCGGTCGTTTCCGTAATGCGTTCTTCGGTCATCGCCTTCTCTCCTCGAGACAGAGGTTCTGCGCCCGATAACGCCTGCCCGAGAATACCGGTTCCCCAAAACGGTGCGATTTATCCCTAATCACGGGTGAATTCGAAGGGAGTCACACCCCTGCGAACCCTGTCGAAAGCCAGTCTGCGCCCAATCGGCGGTAGCGAGCGCTGACTGCACTGGATTCGATGACATTGTGCACAACCGGGACCAATTGGCTGAGCATCGTCGGCGCGCAGCGAAATTCCACGGGCCTGTGCCAATTCGTTGGCCAGAACCGCCTCGACGCCCAGCACCACGACGAACTGCGCCTCCCCCGGCGCACCGCTACCTTCGACGGTTCGTGCCATGGTCAGCCAGCCGCCATCCCGATCGCCCGAATTGTCGAGCGCGACGAACTGGGCCTGCAGCTCACCGGCACGATCGAAGGCGCGATGGGCGTGCCATAGGGGACAACTCGCACCGGATTCGATGAACCGCGCGGTACTGGCTCCGATGAAGGTTTTCGAAAACTGGCCCGCACGGTCGATCCGAACCATGAAGAACGGCAAACCGCGTTGCCCGACGCGCTGCAGCGTTGTGAGCCGATGTCCGAGTTGCTCGAAACTGACGCCGAAGCGCCGTTCCAGGACAGGCAGGTCGTATCCGGTCGCCTCGCAAGCGCGTAAAAAGCGGCCATAGGGCATGAGAAGGGCTGCCGCCATGTAACCCGTCAGGTGACGGGCGAAGAGCGCACGGGCCGCCTCTTCCTCAAATTTAGCCGCATTTGCGATGGCAGCGATCGCCTTGCTGAATTCCAGTTGAGCCAACTGGATCGCCAGTTGGAAGTTCCGCGAAGCAACGCTCAACATCTCGGATAGCTGGACCTGCCGTGCATGCAGGTCCAGCCGGCGCAGGCTGTCGGGCATGACCTCTCGCGGCAAAACGCGAACGGAGAGCTGGTGTCGCTCGCGCAGTCGTTCGGTAAGGGCGATGCCAATGTCTCCCCGCGAAAGCCGCATCTCGTCGGCCAGTTCCTCCGCCGCCATATCGAGGTCCGCGAAATGGTTGCGCCAACGCTCGATCTCGCGCCGGGAAGCCGACATAGGGTCATCGGGCTGGACGCCGACGGAACCGGCGCTATCATACAGCCGTGCGAAAGCCGCCGCAGCCTGAGGGGCAGCAGCCAGCAATTCCTGCATTTCATCGCGATCGATGCCGAGGTCCGCGAACCTCTCGTCTGCAAAACGTCGGGCCAGCCCGTCGATCCCGCCGATCGCCTCGTCTTCGCGTAGCGAACGCGGATCGAAGTCGAACTGTTCGACCAAGCGCATCATGACGCGCGCGCTGACCGGTCGCTGGTTACGTTCGATCAGATTGAGATAGCTCGGGGAGATATCGAGCCGGGCAGCGGCGGCGGCCTGCGTCAACCGTTCACGCTTGCGAAGCCGACGGACGGCGGGACCGGCAAATAGTGCTTCCTCTGCCATGTGTAACTTTCTTTACATATTTACTAGCCCGATAAGCGAATTTGATCCGTTTAGACAAGAAATTTTGTAAATTGCTCTATCGTGCCCCGCCGAGTTCCGGCATCAACATGTCAGACGATAACGCCCTATACACGACTAAGGAGCACCCCCGTGACCTATCAGGCCCGGATCAAGGAACTGAACGAAACCATCGCAGCCAACGGCGCGCCCTGGGCTGCGATCGACGCCGAAAGCGCCGCGCGCATGGTCGTCCAGAACCGTTTCCGCACGGGGCTCGACATCGCACGCTACACCGCGAAGATCATGCGCGAAGACATGGAAGCCTATGACCGCGATCCGGCGAACTACACCCAGTCGCTCGGCACGTGGCACGGCTTCATCGCTCAGCAGAAGATGATCTCGATCAAGAAGCATTTCGGCAGCACCAAGCGCCGTTATCTCTATCTCTCGGGCTGGATGGTCGCCGCACTGCGCAGCGAATTCGGCCCCCTGCCCGATCAATCGATGCACGAGAAGACCTCGGTTCCCGGACTGATCGAAGAGCTCTACACCTTTCTGCGCCAGGCCGACGCCCGCGAACTGGGCGGCCTGTTCCGTGAACTCGACGAAGCCAAGGAAGCTGGCGATGCGGTCAATACGCAACGTCTGACCAAGGAAATCGACGAGCACGAGACACATGTCGTGCCGATCATCGCCGATATCGATGCCGGGTTCGGCAATGCCGAGGCGACTTATCTGCTGGCCAAGAAGATGATCGAGGCTGGCGCCTGTGCCCTGCAGATCGAAAATCAGGTGTCGGACGAAAAGCAGTGCGGCCACCAGGATGGCAAGGTCACCGTGCCCCACGAAGAGTTCCACCAGAAGATCCGCGCGATCCGCTACGCCTTCCTCGAGCTGGGCGTTCCCGAAGGCATCATCGTTGCCCGTACCGACAGCCTCGGCGCAGGCCTGACTAAGTCGATCGCCTATTCGAAGGAGCCTGGCGATCTGGGCGACAAATACAACAGCTTCCTCGATTGCGACGAAGTCGACGCAGCCGATATCAAAAACGGTCAGGTCTTCATCAGCCGCGACGGTAAGCTGCTGGCCCCCAAGCGCCTGCCCAGCAATCTCTACCAGTTCCGTCCGGGAACCGGCGAGGATCGCTGCGTGCTCGACTGCATCACCGCGCTGGAAGCCGGTGCCGACCTGCTGTGGATCGAGACCGAGAAGCCGCATGTCGAGCAGATCGCCGGCATGGTGGACCGGGTGCGTGAAGTGATCCCCAATGCCAAGCTGGTCTATAACAATTCGCCCAGCTTCAACTGGACGCTCAACTTCCGTCAGCAGGTCTACGATGCGTGGGCCGAAGCGGGCAAGGACGTCTCATCCTATAATCGCGATAAGCTGATGAGCGTCGAGTACGATGGCAGTGAACTGGCCGCCGAAGCCGACGAAAAGATCCGCACCTTCCAGGCCGATGCCGCGAAGCGTGCCGGTATCTTCCACCACCTCATCACGCTGCCGACCTATCACACGGCCGCACTGAGCACCGACAACCTGGCTCGCGAGTACTTTGGCGAACAGGCGATGCTCGGCTACGTCAAGAACGTCCAGCGCGAAGAAATCCGCCAGGGCATTGCTTGTGTGAAGCACCAGAACATGGCCGGATCGGACATCGGTGACGATCACAAGGAATATTTCGCCGGCGAAGCAGCCCTGAAAGCGGGCGGTAAAGACAATACGATGAACCAGTTCGCCGCTGCGTAAGGAGAGGAAGGATGACGACCATGACAGACGACACTCCGAAGACAGAGCCCGGTCGCGCCCGCGCGCTGTTCTCGACCGCCGACTTCCGGCTGCTGCGTACCGCCCTGACGCATTATGCGCGGCAGACCGAGGACCGAGAGGAACTGGCGAAGATCAACGCCCTTCACCACCGCCTGGGCACCTACGTCCCTTCGGACGGGTAGCGATATATAACCCGGTTTAATCATTTCTCCTGGGGAGGAGAAAACGGCCGCCGGAGCGTCCCCAACGCTCCGGCGGCCACTCTTTTTTGGTGACTAGTTCTCGCCGATGGGCATCAGATCGATGGCCGCACTCGCCAAGGCTTCCGCTCCGGCTGCGACGACCTTGTCCGCATCGGGAGCCCAAAAAGGCGAATGAAGCGAGGGCAGCGGGGTTCCGTCCTTCTCCAGCGCATCGAGCATCGATTGCGGTGTGCCGCTGATCCAGAAGATCATCGATTTGACATCTTCGGGCGCGGCCCGGCGATACTGGCTGAAATCCTCGCCGCCCATAACCGCAGGCCATTCCATGACGCGATTTTCACCGAAACGCTGACGAAAACCCGCGGTGACCTTCTCGCTGAACTCGGGATCGTTGAAGGTCGACGGCGTATGAGGGTCCTTGACCGTCACTTCGGGCATCAAATTCTCGGGCAGGCCGGCCGTGATCGCTTCGCCCCGCGCAACGCGGCGAATACCGTCCAACAGAAGCTGCCGACTCTCGTCGGAATAGCTGCGCACGGTCAACTGGAGCTTTGCTTCGTCACTGATGATATTGTGCTTGGCGCCGGCATGAAAACTGCCCACCGTGATGACGGCCGGGTCCAGCGGCGAGGAATTCCGGCTAACGACGGTTTGCAGCTTCATGACGATCGCGCTGGCGAGAACGACAGGATCGATCGCCGTATGCGGATAGGCCCCATGCCCGCCGACACCCTTCACCGTGATGTCCACGCTGTCGACATTGGCCAGTGCATAGCCGGGAGTATAGCCGATGGTCCCCGCAGGGGCAGGCGCTGCCGCATCATGAAATGCCAGCGCGTAATCGGGTTTGGGAAAGCGGGAGTATAGCCCGTCTTCCAACATAGCGAGCGCGCCGAGACCCAGTTCTTCCGCAGGCTGAAGCACCATGACCAGCGTGCCCCGCCAACTGTCTTTGTGCCCCACCAGAAGCTGCGCCGCACCGATGAAGCCGGCCATGTGGGTATCGTGACCGCAGGCGTGCATCACGCCTGTGGTGACGCCGCTGGCCGGAGTGGCGGTGACTGTCGAGGCATAGGGCAGCCCGGTCTGCTCGATCACCGGCAAGCCATCCATATCGGCACGTAAAAGCACCGTGGGTCCCTCTCCGTTTCGCAGGATGGAGACGACACCGGTTCTGCCGACGCCTTCGGTCACATCGAAGCCGATCTTGCGCATGCGTTCCGCCAATTTCGCAGCGGTTCGATGCTCCTCGAAACTCAGCTCCGGGTTGGCATGCAGGTCACGGTAGAGTTCCATCAGCTCGGGCATGTCGGCAGCCAGGTCGTCGCGCAATTCATTGGCGGCGGCGGGCGCTGATAGCACCATCGCCAACGCGGCCAAGCTTGTTGGAACGGTTTTGGACATCGGCACTAGTCTCCCTACACATGGACCGCATGGACCACGGTCCATTGGCGGAAAATCCTGCTCTCGTTTGCGAGGGGTCTTTTCGCAGAATGACGCGCGGTAGGAAAGGGCGGGCCTATTCCTTCGCGGGACCATCATCGGGGACCGCCACGAAACCGGCCTCGTCCACCTTCTGCCACTGCGGTTCGCGGTTGAGACGGGCGTTGAACAGCGTGTTGAACGTTCCCGGATCGGTCGAGGGTTCGTCGAGCGCTCCGCCATAGCGTGCCCGCACTGCCGCACGCTCGTATCCCATCGCGGCAAGCAGGGTCGGTGCAATCATGTAGTGGCTGGCGGGACCGTTGGTTGCGAAGTCCAGTGCCCCGCCCTCGCCCTGCATCGCAACCAGCGGAACCGCCCCTTCCTCCGAGCGCGGCGAGGACGAGCAGTGCGTGGTAGTCCCTGCGTGTCGGTCCTCGTGCAAATCCTGGCCGTGATCGGAAGTGTAGATGACCAGCGCCCGGCTCAGGTCGGCGTCTCGCAGAAAGCGCGCGAAGAACTCGCCCGTGTTCCAGGCCAGCGTGTTGCGATAGGAATTGCGATAGCGCTTCCACTCCAACTCGCTGCCTCCGAAGCCCGCCCGCGAACCCGTGTCGACGATGTCCGCGTAGCCCCCTTGCGCGAGGTTTGGGAGGTAGAGCGCGCGATCTGCCGGGTACTTGTCATGCACCGGGAAATGGGCGCCGACCTTGTTGGCGATTATGAAGCTGGAGCGGTCGTCCGAGAGGAGTTCGGCGAGCGTCTCGCCCAGCGCCATATCGCGCTCGACCACGGGGACATCGTCGAATTGGATGAAGCGGTCGATCTCGGCCAGCTCGTCCGCATCCATGCCGTTCTGCATGGCACCGCCGGTGCGTTGTGCGTCGAGATAGACCGTCTCCAATCCCGCGTCCTTGGCATAGGCCCAGAGCGACGGCCCTACCCCGATGTCGCGGCGGTAGGTGTCGCGCGTTCCCGCGTAGCGCAAGGCGATGTTCGAACCGGTGCTGCAATTGGTGATGGCCGCCGCAATGCCGAAATTGGCGAGGGTGATGCCTTCACCCGGGGCGGCCAGGCCCGAGGACACGCCCGCAGGTGAATTGATATCGAGGTAGTGCGCCGTGACGCTCTCGTCGATGAGCAACACGATATTGCGGTAGAGCGGCTTAGCGGCCTGCGCGATTGCCACCGCTTCCTGCGGGCCCAGGTCGCCCGTCAACCGTTCGTATCCGGCAAGCAGCGTGTAGGTCAGCGCGGGATAGCTGCCCGGAACGCCCTTCAGCCCGTCACCGCCTCGCAGAAACGCAAAGCCGGTGAAAAGGGCTACTATTGCGAGTGGCACGAGGGGAACGATTGGGCCGAGGCGGCCGTGCATTTGAAAAGCGCCCGTTGGCTTTAGACCGATAGCCAGCAAGAGGAGCAGCGCGCGCGGGATTGCCGCGGTTAGCGCCCGGCTGTTCTGCTCGATGGCATCGCCTGCAAAACCGGTCGCGTTTACGAGGTCGATGTAGACCGCATAGGTCATGAAATCGAGCGAGGAGCTCTCGTAGCTCTCCATGAACCAAGAGCCGACGGCGAACAGGATTGCGAGCGCCCAACGCAGCCATGCCGGGCGTGTCCACGCGGCGCCCACGATCCCGATGATTGCAAGCGCGAACATGCCGACAAAGGCGATCTTGCCGCCCATCCCCCCGATATCGGCAATCCGGTCCAGGACTCCGGGAGTTAGCGACAGGATGTAGGTAAGCAGCGCCAGCGGCTTCGCAGCTACCGACAGCCACGCACCGCCCTTGTTCACAATCCGTAGGTCACGACGAGGCCCAGCGAAAGCGCCGTAACCATGATAAGGACCAGCGGCACCCCGGTACGAACGTAGTCCTTAAACTCGTAAGACCCCTCGGCCATGATGAGCATGTTGGTCTGGTAGGCGATGGGTGTCGCGTAGCAGAGGTTGCTGCCGAACAGCACGGCTAGGACAAGCGGTTCTGGCGGAAGGCCCAGCTTGGTCGCGATTGCAAAGGCGATGGGCGTACCGACGGTTGCTGCCGTGGCATTGGACGCAAAGTTGGTCAGGAAAGTCATAGCGAGCATGATCGCTGCAAGCGCGGCGGCGGGGGACAGATAGTCGAGCCCCGCGGCAAGCACGGTTCCGATCCAGTCGGCCGCGCCGCTGTCCAAGATGATCCGGCCCAGTGCAATGCTGGCGGCCACAAGCACGATCACGCTGCCGGAAAGGCCCCGCCCCACACGATCGAACTTCACGCACCCCGTAACGAACATGAGTATCGCACCGGCCAGCGAGGCAATTGCGATCGGGACCAGACCGAAAGAGGCGAATGCGATCGATCCACCCATGATCGCGGCAGCCAGGGTCGCCTTCGAACGGCGGGGCAGCTCCCGCATGCCCTCGAGCTGCAGCAGGCTGTCAGCCCGGGCAAAATGCTGCATGTCGTCGGGCAGGCCCATGACGAGGAGCACATCACCTTCTGCAAAGCGGTGATCGCCACCCTCGGAGAACTTCTCCTTTTCGCCGACGAGTCGTTCGGGCCGATGGGTCCCGATGATTGCGACACCGTAGAGATCGGCGATCCCCGAGCTCGGCAAGGTCCGGCCTATAAGGCGCGAATCGGCGGTCACGATCATTTCGCCGACCGCGATATCGGTGCGCGTCTCGCTCGACCGGCGCCGGATGCGGTCGAGCACCCAACTGGGGGCGGCGTCGCCGCGCAGCGTCGCCATCGCCTCTTCGATAGCCTCGTGCGTCCCGGTCATGCGCAAGCGATGCTGAGGTCTTAGCAGACCGGGCGGAACGTCGTGGAATTCGATACCCGTGGGAAGACGAGTTTCGAGCTCGGATAGTTCACGTCCGTTGAGCATCGAATTCTCGGTGACTCTCAGCCGGGTTTCGAACAGACGCTGTGCATGCACGGTTTCGACCCGGTTGTCCCCCAGCATGCGGGGCATCACGATCCAGACAAAGGGGAGCGCGACAAGAGAGGCAAACAGGACGATCGGCGTGAAATGGAATACGTCCATTTCGGGCATTCCGAGATCCACCGCGATCGAAACGACGAGAATATTGGTGGAAGTGCCGATGGTCGTGGCAAGACCGCCCATCAGCGATGCCGCGTTGATCGGGATGAGCGCCTTGGATGCCGGTAACAGCCCACGAAGAGCCAGTTGTACGAAGATCGGGATCAACAGCACCAATACGGGCGTGTTGTTCACGATCATAGACAGAAAGAAGGTCACCAGAAGGGAAAACAGCAGCCCGAGCTGAAGATTGATCTTGAAGAGCCGTTCGAGAAATCGCGCTGCAGGTTCCAGCGCGCCGGTCACCACCAATCCCCGCCCCATGATCATCAGCGCGCAGATGGTAATCAGCGCGTAATGGCCGAAACCCGAAAAGGCGAGACTAAGGCCGTCGGTTGGCTGGGTGTCGGGCAGAGGGAAGAAATAGAGGCCGACCGCAATCACAGCGATGGTCAGCAGCGAGATGATCTCCACCGACATGCGCCCGCGCGCAAAGGCGACGAACATGGCGATGGTGATGATCATCGCTGCAATCGCGTGGTATGAAGGAGGCCCGATCATCCGGTGTCAAAAATCCCAGTTTATTCACCGATGTGCAAGGATTTAGTTTGGTACCCCTGGCCGGACTCGAACCGGCACTTCGTAAGAAACTCGATTTTGAGTCGAGCGCGTCTACCAATTCCGCCACAGGGGCACTGGGTCGGGAGCGCGGCGGATAGCTCGTGGCACCGCGCGGTTCAAGCGGCGCGTTGCATTGTCCCTTAAAAATCCATGCCGATCGCAATATGCGCAAGCCGCGGCGCATCTTTGAATTTGGCGCCCATGGCGCCCATGGCCAGTATAGGGCCGTCTTTGGCGAGTTGAACTGCGAGCGAGGGCGGTTTGAAATCGGGCTCCGCCGGTTCGGGCTCGTGCAGCGTTGAGGAGATCGGGTGCTGCCGGTCGGTGACCATCCGGCCATCCTTGATGAGCGTGCGTGCGAGATCGAATTCGTGCGGCAACGAACCTATCGATCGCTCGGCCTTGCCCTGCCCTTCGGCCCCCACGGCCGGAACCGCGCAAGCGACACATACAGATGCGATTGCCAGTTTCCTGGACATGGGCGACCTCTCCATTCCTGCGTATGGAGAAAAGACGTATGAACGTTCGGGTCGGTTCCCGATCCCTTTGCCGGAACGCGCTGGCTGCTACGCCTTGAGGGCACCGACAAGCAGCTTGTGGAGCTTCGAATGCAGCGCATCATTTCCCGCCAGCACCTGAGCGGAATGTATCGGCTGCGAACGCCCACGGAAATCCGAAACGAATCCGCCCGCTTCGCGCACGATGAGACAGCCGGCAGCCGTATCCCAATCGTTGAGGCCGCTTTCCCAGAAACCGTCAAATCGACCCGCTGCGAGCCAGGCGAGATCAAGTGAGGCTGCACCGAAGCGGCGGACGCCCGCCACCTGCGGACCGATAGCCCCGAAGATCCTGGTCCATTCGCCAAAATCGCCGTGGCCCTGGAACGGGATACCTGTGGCAATCAGTGCTTCAGGGAGATTTCGGCGGGCCGAGACACGCAGACGGCCATCGTGCAACCATGCTCCACGACTTTTCTCGGCCCAGAAGGTCTCGTCGGTAATCGGGTTGTAGATCACTCCGGCTGTGACATCGTCCCAGCCACCTCCCCCGAGCTTGGGCTCCTGAACGGCGATGCTGATCGCGAAATGCGGAATACCGTGGAGAAAATTGCTGGTCCCGTCGAGCGGATCGACGATCCAGCGCGGCTTGCTTTCATCGCCTTCGATAATACCGGCCTCTTCCATCACGAAACCCCAATCGGGGCGCGCAGAGAGAAGCTCGTCATAGATCGTGCGTTCGGCGATCTGATCGGCTTTGGAAACGAAGTCGGCCGGTCCTTTGCGGCTGACCTGGAGATGCTCGACCTCGCCGAAGTCGCGGCGCAGGCGGCCACCCGCCTTGCGCGCGGCTTTCTCCATTACGCGGATGACACCCGATAGAACGGCCATTGAAACTCTCTTACTCGGTCAGGGCGCGAATCATGCGCGCCGGAAAGTGGACGGTGACCCGATCGCCGGCCACGCGCAATCAGTTGGCCTTGCCGACGTAGCTCTGCTCGTACACGTCGACGATGATCCGGGTACCGCTTTCGATATGCGGCGGAACCATGATGCGAACGCCATTATCGAGCACGGCAGGCTTGTAGCTGGATGAGGCGGTTTGCCCCTTCACCACCGCATCGGCCTCGACGATTTCGGCTTCGATCTGCTGCGGCAGTTCGACCGAGATGGGCTTTTCTTCCCACAGTTCGAGCTTTACCTGCATGCCATCCTGCAAAAACGGGCGCGCATCGCCGAGCAGGTCGCTCGGCAGGTTGATCTGTTCGTAGGTGTTCTGGTCCATGAAGACCAGCATGTCGCCGTCCTCGTAAAGGAACTGGTAGTCCGCCGTATCGAGACGCACCTTTTCCACCGTATCGGCGCTGCGGAAGCGGACATTGGTCTTGCGGCCGTCCTGCAGGTTCTTCATCTCGACCTGCATATAGGCGCCGCCCTTGCCGGGCTGCGTATGCTGGATCTTGGCAACCTTCCAGATGCCGCCTTCGTACTCTATGATGTTGCCCGGACGGATGTCCACGCCGCTGATCTTCATGGGGAAGCTACCTTCGACTTGTAAAAAGAGCGCACCCGCCCAACGGCGGATATGTGGGCGCGCCTTAGCCGAGCCGCGCCTTTCGGGCAAGCGAGTGGAAAAGCAGCGATGCATTCGCTATTTACTTATGTGTACGGACCATATGAAACACGCCATAAACACAGCCGTTTTCGCCGCGATGGCATGCCTTGCCTGGACCCCTGCATTCGCGCAGGGTCGTCTCTCGCTGCTCGAACAGGGGGAGTATGTCTGCGCTCTACCCGGCGATGCGACCGGTGCCGCGTGGATCGAACAGGAAGGCCGCGATTTCGCGATCACCGGCGGGTCGAGCTACCGCACCGCCAAGGGCAGCGGGACCTATCTCATGGAGGGCAAGCGAGTGCTCTTTACCCGTGGTCCCATGCGCGGCGCGCGCTTCATGCGGCTGGGATCGCGTCTGTTGCAAGAGGTCGGACGCGATGGAAAGCTGGGCCGCCTGCGCTGCCATCGCGCCGGGCCGCTCAAGAGCTGATCAGCGGCTGGTCAGCAATGGGTAGGGATTCACCGCGTTGGCGGGCTCCCACCATGCCGCTTCTTCGGTCGTCTGCAGAATTGCGAAATGCAGGTGCGGCGCATCCTCGGAGGCATTTCCCGAGCTGCCGACCGTACCGAGACGTTGGCCGCGCCGTACCCGCTGCCCTTCCTTGAGACCCGGCGCATATTCGTCGAGATGGGCGTAATAGTGGATCGTGCGGCGGTCGGGCGAGCGAACATAGATCGTCAATCCACCCGCATCGCTTTCAAACAGCTTTTCGATTTCTCCCGGACCCGCTGCCACGACGCTGGTGCCTTTGGGCGCCATAATGTCGATCGCCTCATGCAGGCGCGATCCGTCCGCGCGCGAATCGCTGAATGTATCTGTTAGCTCGCTTGGGCGGACGTTGAGCACGGGAACGACCAATTCGCGACCGCTACGCGCATCGGGCACGGAAGTAACCGATGAATCGAGCGCTGTGCCAGCAGGGGTATCGCTCCCCTCTGTATCAGGCTCTGCCCCTCGATCGGCGGTCGCCGCGTTCGGACTCGGCGCGGCCTCTGCCGGACGTGTCCGCTCGCGCTGGCTCACACTGGACGCATTCTCGATGAGGCTGCCCCCAGCGACGATCCAGACCGCGCTGGTAATCGTGGCGGTAACGATGATGGTGAGAATGCGATCGATCAAGGCCATGTTCGAACCCTAGCGCCTTATGGTTCGAAAATCACCTGCGTCGATTGCGATACCATCCCGGCAAGCCGCGCCGCATCCCAATTCGTCAGGCGCACACAACCGCTCGACTGAGCCCGACCGATCGTTTCGGGGTCGGGCGTCCCGTGGATACCGTAATGCTCCTTGCTGAGGTCGATCCACACCACGCCGACAGGCGAATTGGGTCCTGGAGCCAAAGTGTAAGTCTCTCCCTCGCCTTCGCCGAGCACTTCGGGATCGTAGCTATAGGGCGGATTGTAAGCCTCGCCGAGGATATCCCATTCTCCGATCGGGAGCGGGAATTCGCTCGAGCCCGAACTCACCGTGAACAGCGCAACCAGCTCGTCACCCCGATAGGCCTTCAATGTCTTGCCCGCCTTGCTCACGACGATGCGATCCACCTCTGGCTGTTCGGTTCCGACACCCAGCGAGGCGAGCGTGCGCTGCCAGTTGCCGTCCTCGATCGATCCCGGCGCAATGCGGTCGCCGCCGATATTGGGAACGCGGATCTGTTGGCCCGCTTGGAAATAACTCGGCTCTTGTCCGTCCGGACGCGCGATGTCGGGCGTGGGTGTAGGCTGTGGGTTCGGCCCCTTGATATCCGCCGCTGTAGCTGGCTGGCCGTTCGGATTAAGCTGTTTGAGCACTTCCACCGTGGTATGGAATCGCTCGGCAAGGCGCTCGTCAAGCGACGCGTAGCCGAGGCGTTCGAGCTTCGCTTTCTCGGCAACGTCTTCCGGCATATCGATATAGCGTTCCTCGCCCCAGCTTGCGGGGATCGTGACCACGCGGGTCGCCGGTATCCGCTCCCAATCGGCAAGTGCGCTCTTGGTCGCTTCGTCGAGCTTGCCGGTAATCTCGAGATCGTTCGCTTCCTGGAAGCCCCGAAGGGCGTTTTCCGTACTCATTCCCATCTTGCCGTCGATCACGCCGGGACCGAAACCAACGCGGTCGAGCACAACCTGTGCCTGCATGATTGGGCGCTCTTCGGCATCGGGCAATTCGGACGGCTGCGCCTGCTCGCCTCCGGCATCCGCGCCGATCTCGTTCCGGTAGCGATCGTCGTTTGAGGCCATGGTATCGGCGAGGTTGTCGTCGCCATAGGTCTCGTAGCCATAATCCCTGCCGCTATCGCTGTTGGCGACCGGATCGCCTTCTTGCTTATTGTCCTGGCCCTGCATGCCACACGCGGCGAGGGCCAACGAGGAAACGGCGGCGAGAACGAATATACGCATGGGGACCCTTCCTGAAACGGGGGACGCAGCTACGCCCCTTCAGGTCACCAAACTCACGCAGGGGCGATTTGCTCCGCGAAAGCTTTTATTGCGGCAACTTCGTCGCCGTTCCACACCGCACCCGACACGGCGAGGAAGTCCGCCCCTGCCTCTATCAGCGGCCTGCAATTGTCAGGCGTGATGCCACCGATCGCGACCGAGGGCAGTTCGACCATTTCGCTCCACCATTCCAACAGTGCGAGTTCGGCGCGATGCTCGGTGTCCTTCGTCGTGCTGGGGAAGAACGCGCCGAAAGCGACGTAGTCTGCTCCCGCCTCGCCGGCTTCGAGCGCGAGATGGCGCGATGCGTGACAGGTCACCCCGATCTGTGCTTCGCGGCCAAGCTGCTCGCGCGCGTCCCTGGGATCGCCGTCGCCCTGACCCAGATGGACGCCGTCCGCCCTGAGACGCTTTGCAAGCGCAATGTCATCGTTGACGATGAAGGCGACGTCGCGCGCCGCGCAAATAGCCTGCAACGGTTCGGCGAGCGTTGCGGCCTCGTGCTGGTCGATACCTTTTACCCGGAATTGGAAGGCGGTAACGAGACCGGGTCCGGCATCGAGCGCGCGTTCAAGCCGCGCTGGGAAATCGCCCGATACATCGAGCGGCGAGATGAGATAGAGCTGGGTCGAGGGCATGGTATCAGTCATCGGAGGCGCTCTCTAGAACGCCGATCGCATTTCGTCACGCATTCAGACCTGCGAAAGCGTGTGGCACTTCTAATGGCAGGCATGAAAACGCTATTTGCCGCCGCGCTGCTTATCCCCCTCACCGCCTGTGCCATCATTCCCGATACGCCGATGTCCGGCAGCGAGGCCGCAGCGCAGGGTACGGCGGTTGCGACAGCGCAGCCGGTCTGGGCGGGCGATGCGATCCTGACACCCTTGGCGGTGAAGGAAGACAGCCGCTGCCCGGTCAACGCACGCTGCGTCTGGGCGGGCAAGCTCACCGTCTCGACACGCATTGCGGCCACGCACTGGACGCAGACCGCCCCGCTCACCCTGGGCGAACCCTATGAGGTGATGGGGCGGACCTACGTGCTGGTGTCCGCTACGCCGGAGCAGACCACTGACGGCCAGATCGCTCCCGGCGATTATCGCTTTATTTTCGAGAGACGCTGAGCTTCAGGCGACGCTGGCCGCGTGGATCTGGTCGATCGCGCCCGAGAGGGTCCGGTCGAACTCCTCATCGCTCTGCGTGGCGCGCAGGTCCTGCAGCAGACCGCGGCTGAAGCTGGCGATCATACCGGGGTTCTTTGCCAGCTCACGGCAGGCTTCGTCAGTCGAATACCCACCCGACAGAGCGACAACGCGAAGCACCTTGGGGTGCTTGGTAAGCCCGGAATAGAGGCCAGCTTCCTTGGGGATCGATAGTTTGAGCATGACCTGCTGGCCTTCGGGCAGCGCATCGAGCCCTTCCTCGATCGCGTCGAGCAGGATTTTTTCGCCTTCGGCACGATCGTCAGCGGTGATGTCGTATTCGGGCTCCAGCATCGGCACCAGACCGGAGCTGAGGATACGCGCGCCTTCGGCGAACTGCTGGTGGACGGCTTCCTTGATTCCGACCGGATTGGCCGACTTGATGACGCTACGCATCTTGGTGCCGAAAACGCCGAGTTCCTTGGCGCGATGGCACATAGCTTCGAGGCCCGGATTGGGCTTCATCAGCTGTGCACCGTCGCGTTCGTCTTCGAGCCCCTTGTCGACCTTGAGAAACGGTACGATTCCGCGCTCCTTGAGGCGCGCCGGAACCGGCTTACCGCCACTCACCCCTTCCATGGTCTTTTCAAACAGAATGGCGCCGATCACCTTGCCATTGCCGAAGCTGGGCGCTTCGATAATGCGCTGGCGCATTTCATGGATCAGGCCGAACATTTCGTCCTCCGTGCTCCATGCCGTATCATCGACTCCATACCCCTTGAGTGCCTTGGGGGTCGAACCGCCCGACTGATCGAGTGCTGCAATGAAGCCCTGGCCTTCGGCGATACGCGCCTTCATCTCATCAAAAGTCATCTGGAAAACCCCGCGTCTGGTACTGATCGTGCATTCGTACGCGCGCGCCATACAAAAGCGATTTCGCGCCTGCAACAGCGGTGCGTGACTTATTGGCGAGCCATGGTCAGCTATCGCGGAGACGTTGCAGGAACCGAGTGTACTGCGACATCCGGACCAGTGCCCGGTCAATGCGAGCGGCCCCGCCACCGCGAGCACCGGCAACTGTAACTATCTCGGTCCTCAAACGTATTCTCGACGGACATGGGGAGATTGCATGCTCGACGACATCCAGCAAAAGCTCTGCGACGAAAGCGCGTCCGATTTTTCAGACCTAAAGGCCTTGACGATAAACTGTACGTTGAAGCCGACGCCGCAAGGTTCGCACACCGACAAGCTGCTCGGCGTTGTGGAGGCAATTTTGGTGAGGAACGATGTCGCGTTAAAAAGCGTGCGGCTTGTCGACCACGATATCGCCCCGGGCGTGTATCCCGATATGACCGAGCACGGCGCCGAGCGCGACGACTGGCCGACAATCTGGGAAAAAGTGCGTGCAGCCGACATCCTTGTCGTCGGAACACCGATCTGGCTGGGCGAGAAAAGTTCGGTCTGCCAGCGCCTGATCGAACGGCTCTACGGCCATTCGGGCGACACCAACGATCGCGGCCAATATATCTTCTACGGAAAGGTCGGTGGCTGTATCGTTACCGGTAATGAAGACGGAATAAAGCATGTCGGCATGGGCGTGCTCTATTCCCTGCAGCATGTCGGCTACACCATTCCTCCCCAGGCCGATGCCGGCTGGATCGGCGAAGCAGGCCCCGGGCCGAGCTATGGCGACGCGAAGGAAGATGGGTCGGGCTATGTCGGTTTCGACAATGATTTCACCCGCCGCAACACGACCTTCATGACCTGGAACCTGATGCACATGGCGCGGATGCTCAAGGACGCGGGCGGCATCCCAGCGCATGGCAATTCGGTCGATCTGTGGAACAAGGGACGACGCTTCGACGCGCCCAATCCCGAATATCGCTAGCAAGCGAATCTCACCAAAAAAGCATGCGAGCCTATCGCCTGGTGATCTTTCGGATGATCCCGTTGAAACTGAGCACCGGGGCACCATCGGCCCGGATCATGCCGACGACATAGATCGTCTTGCCGCCCGCGCGCACAACCTCTCCGCGCGCCTCGATCAACTGGCCGACGCGCGCCGGATCGAGGAAGTCGCCTGCCAGATGCATGGTCACGCCGTGCGAACCGGCAAGAGCATCGGTCGCGATCGTGAAGATAGCGCTATCGGCAAAGGTCATCATGCAGCCACCGTGCATGAAGCCTGCGCCATTCATATGGCGTTCTTCGGCGCGGAAGGCCGCAACCATCGAGCCATCGTCCTCGCGGCGCTCGTAAAACGGCCCCGCGCGCTGCTCGAAGGCGTCGCCCTGCCATACCGACCATCCTGCCCAGTCCCCTTCGGTGACAGGCACGAGACCACCGCTCGATCCTACCGCTTCGTTCTCGCTCATGCGGTCAGCGCCGCAACGCCGGGCAGATCCTTGCCTTCCATCCATTCCAGGAACGCGCCGCCCGCAGTAGATACGAAGGTGAAGTCATCTTTGACCCCGGCATGCGCGAGCGCGGCGACGGTATCGCCACCACCAGCTACGGAAATCAGCGAACCATCCTGCGTCAGAGCAGCCGCCGTTTTGGCTAGGGAGACCGTGGCCGCATCGAAAGGTTCGGTTTCGAATGCACCCAGCGGACCGTTCCATACCAGCGTACGACAGGTTTTGAGGACATCGCCCAAGGCTTCCACCGCCAACGGACCGATATCTAGGATCATTTCGTCCTTGGCGACCTCATGAACGTTGGATGTCCGCAGAGATGGCGGGTTGGCAGAAAACTCTTTCGCCACCACCACGTCATACGGCAGGTGGACGGTGCAACCGGCATGATCCGCTTCATCCATGATCCGGTTGGCCGTGTCGGCAAGGTCATGCTCGCACAGCGATTTGCCGACATCGACGCCCTTCGCGGCGAGGAAGGTATTGGCCATGCCCCCGCCGATAACGAGATGCTCGACCTTGCCGACCAGGTTGTGGAGCACGTCGAGCTTGGTCGAGACCTTGGCTCCGCCGACGATAGCAGCCACCGGCGCTTCGGGGTTGCCAAGCGCGGCGTCGAGCGCCTTCAGCTCGGCTTCCATCGCACGGCCGGCATAGGCCGGGAGGCGATGCGCCAATCCCTCGGTCGAGGCATGCGCGCGGTGCGCAGCGGAAAAGGCATCGTTGACGTAGAAATCGCCGTGAGCGGCAATGCCCTTGGCAAATTCCGGGTCATTGGCCTCCTCGCCCGGCCAGAAACGGACATTGTCGAGCAAGCCGATATCGCCATCGCGCAGGATACCGATCGACTGTTCGACAACCGGCCCCATCACCTCGGGGATGAACATGATTTCGCGGTCGAGCACGCGTTCCACATCGCCTTGCACCATGCTCGTGCTCATGGTCGAATGACGCTGGCCCTTGGGACGACCGAAATGAGCGAGCAGCAGGACCTTGGCACCCTTGTCGGCAAGCTCGAGGATGGTCGGCTTGACCGCCTCTGCCCGGGTCACATCGGAGGCGCGGCCTTCCTGCATCGGCAGGTTGAGATCGACGCGCACCAATGCGACCTTGCCGGTAATATCGCCAAGGTCGTCCAGGGTCCTGAAACTGCTCATTTTTTCTCGTCCTTAAAGGAACTTCGCCATCACGCCGGCGGTGTCGATCATGCGGTTCGAGAAGCCCCATTCATTGTCGTACCAGCTGACGACGCGGGCAAGCTTGCCTTCCATCACGCTGGTTTCCAGGCTGTCGACTGTCGAACTGGCCGGATGATGGTTGAAATCGCTGCTGACGAGCGGCTGGTCGGTATAGTCGAGCACGCCTTTCATTGCCCCTTCCGAAGCCGCCTTTAGGGCTGCGTTCAGTTCCTCGGCGCTGGTATCGCGGCCGGGCGTGAAGACGAGATCGACAAGGCTGACGTTGGGCGTCGGTACGCGCACCGAGCTGCCGTCGAGCTTGCCGGCCAGTTCGGGCAGCACGAGGCCGACCGCGCGGGCTGCGCCGGTGGTGGTCGGGATCATGTTCTGCGCACCGCCGCGGGCACGGCGCATGTCGCCGTGCATCTGGTCGAGCATGCGCTGGTCGTTGGTGTAGCTGTGAATGGTGGTCATGAAGCCGCGCTCGATACCCACGGTGTCGTGCAGCACCTTGGCAACCGGCGAGAGACAATTGGTGGTGCAGCTAGCGTTGGAGACGATCACGTCCTCGGCGGTCAGCGTTTCGTGGTTTACACCGTATACGATTGTGGCCGAAACATTTTTCGCCGGAGCGGAGATCAGCACGCGCTTGGCGCCAGCTTTGAGATGCGGTTCGGCCGCTTCGTGGCTCTGGAAGACGCCGGTGCATTCGAGGACAATATCGACGCCCATTTTGCCATGCGGCAGGTTGCCCGGATCGCGCTCGCTGGTCACCGCGATCGACTTGCCATTCACGATGATCGCATTGTCGCCGACTTCGACCGTGCCGGGGAAACGGCCGTGCGTGCTGTCGTACTGGAACAGCAGGGCGTTCGACTTGGTATCGGCCAGATCGTTGATCGAAACGAGCTCGAGATCATGATCGTCACGTTCCAGAATGGCGCGCGCCACGAGGCGGCCGATACGTCCGAAGCCATTGATTGCAACCTTGGTCGCCATTGATAAGAACTCCTGCTTAATCGTTCAGTTTATTCATGATTTGCGGAACGATGGCCTCCGCGGTAAGACCGAATTTCGCGAACAGATCGCCAGCCGGGGCGCTGGCGCCGAACCGGTCGATCCCGATCGTCAATCCATCGATCCCGACATAGCGTTCCCAGCCGAAGGTGGTGCCTGCCTCGATCGAAACCTTGAGCGTATTGTCGGGTAAAATATCGCTGCGATACGCATCGTCCTGCTCGTCGAAAAGCTCGGTGCAAACCATCGAGACGACCTGCGCGCCAACGCCCTGCTTTTCGAGCTGTTCAGCACAGTCGAGCGCGACATGCACTTCGCTGCCGCTTGCGACCAACGTGACCTTGGGGGCGTTGCCGTTCTTCTTGAGGCGATAGGCGCCCCTTGAGCACATGCCGATCTCGTCGGGGGCGTTGCGGACTTGCGGCAGGCCCTGACGGCTAAGCGCGAGAACCGTTGGACGGGCCTTCTGCCGCAGGGCGATCTCCCAACATTCGGCTGTCTCCACCGCGTCGGCCGGGCGCATCACCAGCACATTCGGCATCATCCGCAGCGACTGGACATGCTCGACAGGCTGGTGGGTCGGGCCGTCCTCGCCAAGCCCGATGCTGTCATGAGTCATCACATAGACGACACGCTGCTGCTGCAAAGCCGAAAGGCGAATGGCCGCGCGGCAATAATCGGTGAAGACGAGGAAGGTGCCGCCATAGGGAATGACGCCGCCATGCAGCGCCATGCCGTTCATCGCGGCGGCCATGCCGAATTCGCGGATACCGTAATAGACGTAGCGGCCCGAATAATCGTCGGCGGTGAAGGCGGTAATACCGCCCGCCTTGGTGTTGTTCGATCCGGTCAGGTCGGCGCTGCCGCCGATGGTCTCGGGCAATTTGCCGTTGATCTGCGCCAAGGTCATTTCGCTCGCCTTGCGGGTCGCGACCTTCTGCGGCTCGGCCATCAGCGACTGGATATAATTGTCGAGGCTGAAGTTTTTCGGGAGATCACCCGCCATTCGACGTTCGAATTCGCCCCTCTGCTCCTGGTTGGCTAAGCGAACGTCCCATTCGGAATGGGACTGGCGCCCGCGTTCCGCGGTGTCACGCCAGTCGGTCAGAACCTTCTCGGGCACTTCGAAGGGTTTCGCATCCCATCCCAGCATGGCGCGCGCAGCGGAAATCTCGTCGTCGCCAAGCGGGGCGCCATGGGTGGCACTGGTGCCCTGCTTGTTGGGCGCCCCCTTGCCGATGACCGTCTTACAGGCGACGAGCGACGGGCGGTCGTCAGCAACAGCTTCGTCGAGCGCGCGCCGGATGTCCGCGAAATCGTGACCGTCGCAGCTTACGACATGCCATCCCGTCGCTTCGTACCGGGCCTTTATGTCCTCGCTGGTGGACAGGTCGGTTGTGCCATCGATGGTGATGTTGTTGTCGTCCCACAACACCACCATCCGGCCGAGCTTGAGATGTCCGGCGAGGCCGATCGCCTCGTGATTGATGCCTTCCATCAAGCATCCGTCACCCGCTATCACCCAGGTACGATGATCGACCAGATCGTCACCGAAGGCCGCGTTGAGATGACGCTCGGCCATTGCCATGCCCACCGCCATTGCCAGCCCCTGCCCCAGCGGTCCAGTCGTACTTTCGACCCCATCAAGCAGGAAGTTCTCCGGGTGCCCCGCACAGGGGGACCCAAGTTGCCGAAAATTCCGGATGTCCTCCATCGTCGGGCGTTCGTAGCCCGATAGGTGGAGCAGGGAATAGATCAGCATCGATCCGTGACCCGCCGACAGGACGAAGCGATCGCGATCGGCCCAGTCTGGTGCCTTGGGATCGTGCTTCAGATATTCGCTCCACAGCACGGTCGCGACATCGGCCATACCCATGGGCATGCCGGGATGCCCCGAATTCGCCGCCTGCACCGCATCCATAGAAAGCGCCCTGATGGCATTGGCCATCTGGACCATGCGAGCAGTGTCGAGACTCATAGAATATATTCTCCGGAAAACAGCGGCGATTCGACGCGCGCGAAGCCTTCGCGGAGCGCGCGCGCGAGGTCAACCCGCGCGCGCAGCCATTGTCACCGCCCATCTGCTCACCCCACTTGTCAACAGAAGGACCCAAGCCTTTGCATGACAGCGGCTATCTTGGTACTCCGTCCCCGCCATGAATTCCGAACGTATTCAAAATGCTCTTGACCGGATCGATCGTGCATTGGCGCGGATCGAGACTCAGGCAGCGCTTAAGGCGCATTCTCCCGTATCGAGCGGGCCAACCAATGCCGAACTCGTCGCCCGCCATGAAGCGCTTCGCGAAAGCGTGGCTGCCAGTATCTCGGAACTCGACGGACTGATCAAAGGGCTCGAGGCATGAGCAATGTCACCCTCGCCGTCGGCGGTCGCAACTATACCGTCTCCTGCGAAGACGGACAGGAAGACCACGTCCAGCGGCTTGCCCGTGTGATCGACGAAAAGCTCGGATCGATGGGCGCCAATCTTTCCGGCCAAGAAGCAAAGAACCTGCTTTTTGCCGCGCTGTTGCTGGCCGATGAGCTCGACGAAGCGAAGAAAGCGGCTGTCGATCCAGCGGAACCGGCAATCGACGCGGATAAGCTGGCCGGTCAGCTCGAACGCATTGCTATAGCGCTTGAGAATGCCGCCTCTACTCTTGAGAGTGGCGCGGGTGCATCCTAAATAAGCGGTGGCGGGGCTGCCCGGCACGAGCCGCATGAACATCCCTGAGGCTATAAGCAATCCAAGGGAGCTGTCCCTGCCCTGGTCCACCGGTTCGGCCGTGGGATTGGGGCATACGGCACCCACCTGACGTTTTAGGCGTCAGAGGATTTCGCCGGAAACGACCCATGGTGGTCCCGCCACTTTTCCAGCTTGGTGCGGTCAGGACATCCGTCCTTACCTTGCTGTGCCATCCCGCTTCCCCTCCCGACCACCCATAAGAAGCGGTGCCGTGGGTGGCCGGGACGGGGAGCAGGATGGAGGGACCGGAAGGGCGCGAATAGACGCCAAGGGAGTCTGCCTCTAGAGAGCTCTGCCGTGACCAAAGACGAACTCCGCAAACAACTCCGCGCCGCGCGCCGCGAGCATGTGGCGGCGCTGCCTGCCAGCATGCGCACACTCGTGTTCATGCGCCCTCCGGCGCCCTTGCTGAAACTGGTTCCTGACGACGCCATCATCGGACTCTATCGGGCTACAGCCACCGAGGCGCCAGCAGCGTCCTACGCCCGTTACTTCCTAGAGCAGGGTCACGCCATCGCCCTCCCCCGGTTTGCGGACAGGCGCGGAGCGATGGAGTTCGCACGGTTCACCGATCCCTTTGAGGAAAGCGATCTCGAAAACGGTCCCTTCGGCATTGCGCAGCCAAGCGCCACAGCAGAGCCGGCCGCACCGGACGTCCTCTTCGTCCCGCTCGTCGGGTTTACTACAAATGGCGCGCGGCTTGGACAGGGTGGCGGGCACTACGACCGGTGGCTCGCCGCAAATCCCGGCACGACCGCCATCGGCCTTGCCTGGGACACGCAACTGGTAGACGAATTACCGATCGAGCCGCACGACGTCCCGCTGTCCGCCATCGTCACTCCAACCCGTATTTATGGACCCTTCGCATGAGGAAAGAACCAACCTGGCGCATTCCGGTCGGCCTGCTTGGCCTCCTGCTGGGCCTTTCGATCTATGGCCTCGTCATCGCTCGTTATGCGCCGGAGTTGATCGGCGATTGGCCGACCCTGTTGCAGACGATCGTTTATATAGTTCTCGGCCTCGTCTGGCTGCTGCCGCTGCGCCGCTTTCTGATCTGGATGGAAACCGGCCGCTGGGGCTGATCGCAAGGGAATACTCCTTCCCTTCCCCGCGAACGGAACCGTCTCTGAGAAAGGCGCGCCGATCGCCAGATGGACAAACGGAAAGGACACATGCGCTAGCACGATCACGAGCGATGCTCTTACCCGATCCGGTTCGCCAAGGTGGCGATACAGCGGTTTACGAGACACTCGCTCCACGCCTGATCGTCAGAATTCGAAGAAAGGGATCACCAGCGCGACATCGTAGCAGGTCCGGGGGGCCCTGACTTGCAGAAAACGCCACCCCTGCGCCGGTCCGCGAACGGACAGTCGGGGAACTTGACGAATTGCTGTGAAAAGAAACCCAAGTGGCGCGAGTGACGGGACTCGAACCCGCGACCTTCGGCGTGACAGGCCGACACTCTAACCAACTGAGCTACACCCGCGTAGCCACTTGGGAGCCGCGCATCTACGGGCGGCTCCGATTCCTGTCAATGGCCTATATCGCGCTTTTTTGCTCTTTTTGCGAGGAGCGATTTGGCGACCCGTCACAAGCGGTATTCCGGTACGAACAAGGGCACCGGAGCCGTGCTCCGATGCCCTTTTTTCAATCCTTCCGCTCACCCCAGGATTGGGGTGAGCCGTCAGTCGACGAGGATAAGCGCCGGGGTTTCCAGCAGCCTCCTGAGCGCCTGTACAAAGCTCGCCGCATCCCAGCCATCGACCACGCGGTGATCGCAACTGATCGAGATGTTCATCAGCTTGCGCTTCTCGATCCGTTCCACACCGTCGGTGCCGGTCACGTACATCGGGCGCTCGATGATGCGGTTCGGGCCGATGATGGCGACTTCCGGACGGTTGATGACCGGTGTCGTCGCCACACCGCCGAGCGGACCGAGCGAGGTAACGGTGAGCGTACCTCCCTGCATTTCTTCCGACTTGGCCGTGCCGGCACGGGCTGCGTCGGCCAGGCGAGAAATCTCATTCGCAAGCTGCCACAGGTTTTTGGCCTGCGCATTCTTGATGACCGGGACCATCAGGCCCGCATCCGTCTGCGCGGCCATGCCCAAATGCACTGCTCCATGACGCGTGACCACACCCGCTTCGTCGTCATAGCGGGCATTGATCATCGGGAAGTCGGGCAGCGTCTTGCAAATCGCGGTGATCAGTAGCGGCAGGATGGTCAGCTTCGGCTTGTCGCCGCGATTGGCATTGAGCTGCGCGCGCAGTTCCTCCAGCGCGGTGACATCGCATTCCTCGACATAGGAAAAATGGGGGATGTTGCGCTTGGATGCAGCCATGTTCTCGGCGATGCGACGGCGCATGCCGATGACCTTCTTTTCCTCGTCCGCGCGGGTCTTGGCGGCGGCGCCATATCCCGAATTGTAAGACAGGAACTGGTCGAGATCGCCGTGGCGGATGCGACCGTCTTCGGCGGGCTTGACCTGGGCGAGATCGACACCGAGATCCCTGGCGCGCTGGCGCACCGCCGGGGTAGCGAGAACCTTAGCCTGCGGCGTCGGCTCGGGCGCCGGGGTCGGTTCCGGGATCGGTTCGGGCTCGGGATCTGCGGCGAGCGCGTCATCGGCATCGCTGGCGTCCGAAGTCTCGACCTCGATGCGCTCTTCGACTTCTTCCGCTTTGGGAGCAGGCGCGGGGGCCGGAGCCTCCTCGGCCACGTCGTCGGGCACCTCGCCTTCGACCTCGATCACAACCAGCATCGAGCCGATCGAGACCATGTCGCCTTCAGCACCTGCAATTTCCAGGATCTTGCCATCGACCGGGCTTTCCATCGGCACGGTCGCCTTGTCGGTCATCATGTCGACGAATTCCTCGTCTTCCCTGACCGTGTCGCCGACCTTTTTGTGCCATTGCACGATTTCAGCCTCGGCAATGCCTTCGCCGATATCGGGCATGTTGAAGGTAAATTTCGCCATGAGGATCAGTCCTTGAGGATCTTGTCGATGGCCTCGCCGATGCGGATCGGGCCGGGGAAATAGGCCCATTCGAGGCTATGGGGATAGGGCGTGTCGAAGCCGGTCACACGTTCGACCGGGGCTTCGAGATGGTAGAAGCAACGCTCGGTAACGAGCGCGGAAAGCTCGGCGCCGAAACCGCTGGTGCGCGTGGCTTCATGAACGATCAGGCAGCGTCCGGTCCGCTCGACCGAGGTTTCGATCGCCTCGATATCGAGCGGGACCAGCGTGCGCAGATCGAGAATGTCGGCCTCGACACCCTTCTCCCTGCACACCGCTTCGACCACATGAACCATCGTGCCATAGGCGAGGATGGTGAGCTGTTCGCCCTCGGTAACGTGGCGCGCTTTGCCGAGCGGGATTTTGTAATAACCCTCGGGCACGACGCTCGCGTCGAATTTTTTCCACGGCTGTACGGGCTTGTCGTAATAGCCGGAAAACGGGCCGTTATAGATCCGCTTGGGCTCGAAGAAAACGACCGGGTCATTGTCCTCTATGCACGAGATCAGCAGACCTTTGGCGTCATAGGGTGTTGCTGGGATTACCGTCTTGAGGCCGGAGACGTGGGTGAAGATCGCTTCCGGGCTCTGGCTGTGCGTCTGACCGCCGAAGATGCCTCCACCGAAAGGCGAGCGCACCGTCATCGGCGCGATGTACTCTCCCGCCGATCGGTAGCGCAGGCGCGCCGCTTCACTGATTAGCTGATCCAAACCGGGGTAGATATAATCGGCGAACTGGATTTCGGGCACCGGGCGCAGGCCATAGGCCCCCATCCCCACGGCCACTGCGATAATACCGCATTCGTTGATCGGCGTGTCGAACACGCGCGTCTTGCCGTATTTCTCTTGCAAGCCCGCGGTGCATCGGAATACGCCGCCGAAATAGCCGACATCCTCGCCCATGACGACGACATCCTCGTCGCGGCCCATCGATACGTCGAGCGCATCGTTGATCGCCTCGATCATGTTGAGGCGGCGTTCGGTTGCGCCTTCGGTAGCTGGTGCGTCCTGGGTTGCGGTCTCGCTCATCAGCCCTGCACTCCCTTGGCCGGCAGCCCTTCCGGGAACTTGGTTTCACGCTCGCGCACGGCCTGGTTGGCCTGTTCCTGGAGGTGCCACGGCAACTCCTCGAACACGTCTTCGAACATGGTGCGGAACGGGTGGTGCAAGCCATGACCGAGAATGCCGTTGGCTTCGGCTTCCTTGGTAACCTTCTTGACGTGCTCGGCCGCCTCGAGATCCATCTTTTCCTGGCGCTCCTCGTCCCATTCGCCGATCGCGATGAGATGGTTCTTGAGGCGCATCACCGGATCGCCGAGTGGCCACTCCTCGCGCTCCTGCGCGCTGCGATAGCCGCTGGGATCGTCCGATGTGGAATGGCCTTCGGCGCGATAGGTGAAGAATTCGATCAACGTCGGCCCGGCATTGGCGCGCGCGCGATTGGCGGCCCATTGCTCGGCGGCGTAGCAGGCAAGCGCATCATTGCCATCGACGCGCAGGCCGGCAAGCCCGTAACCCAGCGCGCGCGCGGCGAAGGTGGTGCGTTCTGCGCCCGCGAAACCGCTGAAGCTCGAGATCGCCCACTGGTTGTTGATAACATTGAGGATAACCGGTGCATTATACACCGTTGCGAAGGTGCAGGCCGAATGGAAGTCGCCCTCGGCGGTGCTGCCCTCGCCCACCCAGGTCGCGGCGATGCGGCTGTCGCCCTTCATCGCGCTCGCCATCGCCCAGCCCACCGCCTGCGGCGTTTGCGTTGCAAGGTTGCCGCTGATGGTGAAGAAGCTGTGTTCGCGGCTCGAATACATGATCGGTAGCTGGCGGCCCTTCAGCTTATCGCCCTTGTTCGAGTAGATCTGGTTGATCATCTCGATCATCGGATAGCCGCGCTGGATCAGGATGCCCTGCTGGCGGTAGCTGGGGAACACCATGTCGTCGGCGGCAAGCGCCATGCTGGCCGAAACGCTGGTCGCCTCTTCGCCCGTGCACTTCATGTAGAAGCTGGTCTTGCCCTGCCGCTGGCCGCGAAACATGCGCTCATCGAAGGCGCGGGTCATCGCCATATGGCCGAGCATGGTGCGCAGTGTGTCCGGGTCCAGTTTCGGGTCCCAGGGACCGTGCGCCTTGTTGTCCTCGCCCAGCACACGCACGAGGCCGAAAGCCATGTCGCGCATTTCGGCCGGGTCGCAGGCCTCGTCGGGACGCGCCATGCTCCCGGCCTCGGGCACGTCGATATGCGAAAAATCGACCGCGTCGCCCGGTCGGTACTTCGGTTCGGGAACATGCAGCGACAGCTTGGGACGGTTGTCGCCCTTGGCTGCATTACCCTCGGGCCTGTCGGCCATAGAATCGTCTCCCAGACGCAATCTTACGCTTGCGCGTTATTTTATTTCACCGGTGGGAAACGGTCAAGTCATCGCCGCATCACACCGCGACGGGCGCTTTGATTGGCCCGTGCGGCGCGTAGTCGTGAACCGCGAAATCCTCGATCGCATAGTCGAAGATCGAAGGCGGGCGCCGCACTATTTCAAGCCGCGGAGCGCCTTGCGGTTCCCGTGAAAGCTGCTCGCGGATCAGATCTTCGTGATTGAGATAGAGATGCGTATCGCCCCCCATCCAGACCAGCTCGCCCGGTTCGAGATCGACCTGCTGTGCAATCATGCACTGCAGCAACGCCGCCGACCACAGGTTGAACGGGAGGCCGAGTGCGACATCACAACTGCGCTGGTAGAGCAGGCAGTTCAGGCGATTGCCCTCGACATGGAACTGGTATGTCTTGTGACACGGTGGCAGCGCCATCTGCGGCACCTCGGCGACGTTCCATCCCTCGATGATGTGTCGGCGGCTACCCGGATTGTCTCTCAGCGAATCGACCACCTCGGCGACCTGATTGATGCCCGGCCCCTTGCGGAACAGCCCTCCGGCAACCGGCTGGTAAGTGGGCCAATCCACCCACTGTTTACCATAGATGGGGCCGAGATCGCCCCACTTGGCTGCGAACTCCTCGTCTTCCCTGACTCGTTCGACGAAGATGTCGAGTGCGATCTCGTCGCCCGTCTCCTCGACGTAGCGAGCATGTGGCCACTCGTTCCAGATTTTGACGTTCTGGAGCACCAGCGGGCGGATGTTGGTGGCCCCGGTGAGGAACCAGAGCAACTCGCGCGTGGCGGTCTTCCAATAGACACGCTTGGTCGTGATCAGCGGCATCGCGCCGCCCGCGAGGTCGAACCGCAGAGTCGCGCCGAAGATCGACCGGGTGCCGATGCCGGTTCGGTCTTTACGCTCGCCTCCCTCGCGCCAGATCCTGCGCATGAGGTCGAGATATTGCTGTTCGAAGTGCGGTCCGGGCACGGTTTTAGTCTCGCTGGATGTGTCACGCCGCTGTAATGCCGATTTGTGCAAATTGCCCGCTTGCACGGCCCTCAATCCACACCTATAGGGCGCGCCTGCCTCGCAGCCGTGGCCTTCGCAGATGGCCCGGTCCGATCCGGTCGGGGAGTAGCTCAGCCTGGTAGAGCACTGTCTTCGGGAGGCAGGGGCCGGAGGTTCGAATCCTCTCTCCCCGACCATTTTTCAAGTACTTGCGCGGTTTCCGGTGAGGCCTGAACCACAGCCGACTGCGGCTTGGGAATGGATGCGGAGCCGCGCGGGTGGCTTGTGCTTCGTCTAAAGCGACGTCGCAGCCCCCTCGCCCGGCTCAAGCGCGCGTTTTTTTTCGGATCAAGGCGCCGATAGGTATTGCCTGACATAGCTGGTCGACGTGCTGACCCATCCCAGTTCCAAGTGGTTCACCGCTGTCGTAACGCTGCCGCCATGCGTCGTCATCCCGGTCGTGTCGCGGCAACTCGAAATGAAGACCACCCCGTCCGAAGGTCCGGTATGTTCGTTGTGCAGAAGAGCTATGTCGGCCTGGTTACCGCAGATATTGTGGATCCGCACAGCCGAGGGCGACGGCGCCTGACGGATCACGTCAACCAGCGATTTGGACAGATAAGCGGCGAGGCCCGGCCCGGCACTGTAGAAGCCCTGTCCACCGTGGAACGTGGTGTACCAATCCTGTTCGTAAGTCGGCAATCCATAGGTGCCGCTCCAGTCCTTGAGCAACTGGGCCGAGCCCGGGAAATAGGGCGAATCATAAGTCCATTCCGAGCCGGAGCGCCAGAAACCATAGCAGATCAGCTTGTCGTGCGGTGTCGGTCCGTTGATCACGCCGCCGCAGGCGGGATAGACGGTCAGGCTGAAGGTCCATCCATGGCGGAAGGACAGGTCGATACCATTGTTGGCCGATCCCAGCAGGATCAGACGGCGGACGTCGCCGCGATAGGCCGTGCCCCATGATTTGCGCACGCCCGAGATATACATGCGCGCGTTCGATGCAGCCTTCGACCAGGCGACCACGTCGACCTGGCCTGCGCCGGTGCGAGACTTGATGATGGCGATCGCATCGGCGATCTGCTCCGACCAGAAGTAGCCATCGCCATTCTTGTGCGGCAGTCCGAGAGCGAAGACGCGGTAGCCCCGGCTCGACAGATCCTGCATTAGACCTGTCGACGGGCAGCTCGATCGGCCGCAGCCGTAACTGCCCGCCTCGTTCGGATCGGCCCAGGCAAGATCGGCATCCTGGTTGGCGCCATGCACCAGCAGCACCGGCACTTTCGTACCCACGTTCCAATTGGGGGCATAGTAGAGAAGAAATCGCGAGCTGTGCGGCCGGGCCGTTCCGAAAAAAGTCGCCCGTTGGCCCGTCTGATCGCCGCGCCCGTCGGTGGGGAAGCTTTCCTGAGTAAAGGCCGTCAGAGTGTCGCGCCACCGTTCGACCCGCACCCATCCATTATCGATACCGCTGGAGTATGTCGCCTCCAGCGTGGTCGATCCGGCATGGGTAGATGGCCCCCACGCCAGCGCACCCAGCGCCAGCAATAGTTTCCAAACATGCTTCATCGTCCCTCTCCTTCAGATTGCCCTATGGTTTTGCGAACTCCATCTTCCGATAAAGGTAATCGGCGATCCTGCGACGCATGTCCTGAGCGGTGTCGAGCACTCCGAAAGACAGGAAGGCGTGAATGGTCTCCTCGGCACAGTGATGGACACTGTCGACACCGGCGGCCCGAAGCTTGTCGTGATAGGCGATGGCTTCGTCGCGCAAGGGATCGCACCCTGCCGTCACGATCATCGCGGGGGCCAGATTCGCGGGGACGGGTGCAAGCAGCGGCGAGATGCGCGGATCGCCCGCCAGGCCGACATTTTTGCCGAGGTAATTGTCACGCGCAAATTCGATCGCTTCGCTGACCAGGAAATAGTCGCCCTGCCCGAACCGCATACGAGACGGAAAGGTGGCGTGAGCGCTGGCAATGTCGGTCATCGGATAGATCAGGACCTGACAGGCCAGAGGCGGAGCATGGCCGAGGGCGGATTCCCGTGCGAGCACGGCGGCGAGATTACCCCCGGCACTGTCACCGATTACCGCGAGCCGATCGGGATCGCCGCCGATGCTCGCGCCGTGGCGATGGAGCCAATCGAGCGCGCATAACGCATCGTTCAGTCCGTCGGGGAAGCGGTGTTCGGGAGAAAGCCGGTAATCGAGGCTGAGGATAGCAATCTTGCTCAGCGCAGCCAGCGAACCGGCCAGCCCGTCATAGGCGGGAATTCCCCCGAGCGACCAGCCGCCCCCATGAAGGAACAGCGCCAGCGGTGCGGGTGCGCCATCGGCAATCGCCGGCCGATAAAGCCGCGCACTGCGTTCCCCATCGCCGCAGGGCACAGCGAGATCGACGACTTTCGCCGGTGCGATGTCGCGATCGGGACCGCGAAAGCGATCGAAGACGGCATCGGCGAAAGCTCTCGACGCCGCCATGCCTTCCGCTTCGATGCGCGGCGTCCATTCGCTGCGCATCGCATCGTAATCGCGCAGCAGCGCCCGGGACTGCCGGTCCAGCGGTCCCTGTTCCTCAGGCGTGGTCCGGGTCATCAGAAGCGCAGGACGAAACGCAGATCGTAGGTTGCCGGCGCGCCGTAGAAGCCAAGCTGCACCCCCGGAAAATCGGCCAGGTTGAAGCCCTGAACGCGCACGGCATTGTCGGTGAGATTCTCCACACCGGCACGAAGTTCCCAGCGTTCGTCCAGATCGCCGATGGCCACGAACCCGTTGATGCGTTCATAGCCCGGTTGGCGCAGCACTGGAGAATCCGTGATCTCCGTCGCCACTTCCGACCGGTACGATCCGTCGATATGGATTGTCAGAGCCAGATTGTCGGATATCGGCCGCTGCCAGGTCGCGCCGAGGCTGGCGTTGAAATCGGGCGCGTTGACCGGGCGCCTGTCGCTGACGTCGGTAACCGCACCGCCGACCAGAATATCGAATTCACGATACTTCGCATCGAGCAGACCGAGCGATCCGGTCAGGGTTAGCTCGTCGGTCGGGCGGGCGGAGAGCTCGAGTTCGGCGCCATAAGCGCGCGACGACGCGGCATTGGTGAACAGGCTGACGAATACGCCGGTCACGGGATCGGAGCCGAAGGACGTCACCTGAACATCGGTATAATCGTTATAGAACAGCGCTGCATTCACCATCAGGCGGCCATCGAGCCAGCTCGTCTTCGCCCCTGCCTCGTAGCTCCAGACATATTCCGGACGGAACGGCCTGAACCCGAAATCGGTATTCGCGCGCCCGTCGAACCCGCCGCTCTTGAACCCGCGCGAGGCGGACAGGTAGACCATGGCATCCGATGTCACGTCATAGCTGATCGAAGCGCGGGGCGTGAAGGCCTCGAAGCTCGCCTCGCCGGAGATCGGGGTTCCGGCTACACCTACGCCCGTCAGGAAATCGGGCGTGTTCTCGATTACCGAGACCGTGGGATCGAAGATGTTCTCGAACAAGCGCGCCGAGGTGCGGTTTTCCCAGGTATAGCGCGCGCCGGCCGAGAGGGTGAGCCGCGGGGTTAGCGCATAGGTGAGGTCGGCGAAGATCGCATAGCTATCGGTCTTCTGGCGGGTTTCCGCCAGGCTGGATGTCGGGAACCCGAAAGCGGTGACCGGAAAGCCGAACAATGTTGCCGCGCCATTATCGACCCCTGAAAAGGTCGTGTCGTCATCGTGGAAATAATACAGGCCAGCAGTCAGGCTGAACCGGTCCCGATCGTCATAGGTCAGCCGCAGTTCCTGGCTGAACTGTTCCTGTTCCTGAAGCAGCAGGATATCGAGGATGGGCAAGGGCGATCCATCGGTGTCGAGATTCAGGTCGAATTCGAACGACCGGAAAGCCGTGATCGATTCCAGCGTGATCCGGTCGCTGGCATCGAACCGGCTGGTCAGCGCGAACCCATAGCCGGTCTGATCGTTGAGACCGTTGGCATTTACATCGACGCGGTAGGGATCGTCCGATGCGGGATAGGTGATGTTGCCCGTCCCATCGAAACCGGTGATCGGCGTTTCGCGCACGGGGCTGCGCGAGGTATCCGGCCGGTCGATCCGAACATCGCCGCTGAGCAGGAATTCGAGAGTGTCGGTCGGCTGGAACAGCAGGGTCGCGCGGCCCGCAAACGTTTCGACATCGCCGTCATCTTGGCCGGTGACGCTGTTGCGCGCATACCCGTTCCGCTTGGTATAGGCTGCGGCCAGTTTGCCTTTCAGCACATCTCCCGCGATCGGGCCGCTGATCCGGCCCTTGGCGGTGACGAAACCGAAATTGCCAGCCCCCGCCTCCATATATCCCGACAGGTAATTGGTCGGCCGGGTGGACACGAACTTGATCGCACCGCCGATCGTGTTGCGGCCGTAAAGCGTGCCCTGCGGCCCACGCAGGACCTCGATCCGTTCCACATCGAACAGTTCGAGAAACGCCGCCTGCGAGCGAGCGATGAAGACATCGTCGACATAGACGCCGACCCCGGGATCGGCGAAGGCGAGCGAATCGTTCTGGCCGACACCGCGGATATAGATAACGGCATTACCGGCATCGCCCTGGTCGAGATACAGATTGGGCGTGGCATACTGGATACCCGACAGCGTATCCGCCTGGAGGTTGGAAAGCGCTTCGTCGTCAAAGGCGGAAATCGCGATGGGCACTTCCTGAAGCGATTCCTCTCGCCGACGGGCTGTCACGATGATGGTGTTCGCTTCCTCGGCAGTCGGTTCGGCAGTCGGCATTTCCTGCTGCGCCAAGGCCGGCAGGGCTTGGATCAGGGCCGTAGTGGCACACAGGGTGCTTACGAGACGCGCCCGCTTTTTCGCGATATTCATAGATGTCCTCCCAT
Organism: Erythrobacter aureus; assembly: GCF_003355455.1. Lineage (NCBI taxonomy): Bacteria > Pseudomonadati > Pseudomonadota > Alphaproteobacteria > Sphingomonadales > Erythrobacteraceae > Erythrobacter > Erythrobacter aureus. The sequence goes on along the minus strand of NZ_CP031357.1, from coordinate 1,807,263 downwards.
TCGGCCGCGTCTATTCGGCGTCCGTTATTTACGGGAGACAGTGCGCGGAAGCCGGCTACGGTGTCGAGGACGCGCTCGCGCAATCAGAGAGGACATTTTCGCTCAAAGTATCGGCGGCAAAGCGCGCGGGGGTCGTTCCGGTCCATTGCTTGAAGGCCCGCGCAAAACTGCGCGCGTCGGCAAAACCGAGCAGGTCGGCGACCGCTTCCGGCGAGCGCCCCGCCCCCAGCAGGCGCCTCGCGCGGCGATCGAGCATCTCGGCCCGGAGCTGGCGGAAACCATGGCCGGTCTCGGATAGCTTTCGGCGCAGGGAGGCCACGCTCATGCCGAGTGCTCTTGCGACCTGGCCCTGATCGTCCAGCCCGCTTTCAAGCTTGCTGCGAACTCTTGAGACCAAGTCGCCCGGCTGGTGTGCATCCGCTCCATCCGAGCGAGCCAGAGAGGTCAGGATGCGATCATAGACGTCGATTGAATCGAGCGTCTGAGCCGTAGAGCCAGGGGCGAGATCGCCTGCCGTTCCGGCGTATTCAAGCATATAGGCTGGCGCTCCCAATCGGACGGGCACCGACCAGTAGCCCAGCATGGCATCGCCTCCGCGCCGGGACCGGCGACTGTGTACCGCGCGCAGATGCGAGGTCAGCTCGCGTCCTGCCCACATCTCCAGCAATGTGTGAACGAAGATCAGGACCCCCTCCATCACCGTCGCGCGGGTCGAAGGGCCGCCAGCGAAGGTGAAGGGAAATTCGGCATCGTCCATCCGGTAGAGGATGCGGTTGCCCTGTCGTTCGATACGATTGTAGCTCCCGCCGTGGAGGAGATTGTAAGTCTGCGCGGAAAGGCGCATGGCATCGGCGAGGCTGGCCGCATCGCGAATACGTTCGCCAACGAGATTGGTCGCACCGAGCAAGAGCGGCCTGCTCGACAAGGCGCAGGTCTCGTCCTCGATTTCCGCCAGCCGCACCCGCATCATGCCGAAATATTCGCAGGGCGACAGATCGGGATCGATGGCGGATGCGCCATCCGCCGGATCGCGATGCTCACCCTCACCGATGGAAGCTCGTCCTGGCATCGCAAAATGCTAGGTCCCTGCCCCGCAGGCGTCAATTGTCCACCGGATTTCCTGCTGCGCCGAGAAACGGCACGCCGGTCCTGCTTAGCCAGGCGCGCCGCCGACTGCCTGATACAGCCCGACAAGCGTGGTGAGTTCGTCCGCCCTCGTCTGGACGAGCGAGAGCTCCACGCCCAGCAAGGCACGCTGGGCATCGACCTGCTCGATATAGGGTGTGTAGCCCGCTCGATACCGATTGCGGGCATGGCGTAGCGCATCGGCAACCGCCGCGCGCTGGGCCTGAAGGGCGGTTTCCTGTTCACCGAGATGCGCCAGTACCGCCATGCGGTCCTCCACTTCCCGCAAGGCATTGAGCACGGTCGAACGATAGGCCCATGCCGCTTGGTCGCGCTGCGCGGTGGCGCCTTCGAGTTGAGCTTCGAGCCGCCCGCCTTGAAAGATCGGCGCCAGGATACTGCCGCCGAGTGACCAGATGCCGATGGGGTTGGCGAGCAGATCCGACAGGGCGACGCCTGCTTGGGCACCGAGATCGATCGACGGCAGGAAATCGGCTCGGGCCGCGCGCATATTCGCATCCGCGGCCACGATCCGATATTCCGCAGCGGCAATGTCGGGCCGACGCCGCAAGAGCTCGGATGGAAGAGCTGCCGGAGGTGCGGGCGCGCGCAAATCGTTGAAAGTCCCGCCGCGCTCGATTTCACCCGGCAACCGGCCGGTCAGCACTGCAAGGGCGTTTTCCTGCCGCGCGATCTGCGCTTTGAGCTGGGGAACCAGTTGCGCCGTCGCCTGGTATTCGGCCTCGGCCTGTCGCAATTCGAGTTGCGAGGTGTAGCCGACTTCGGCCCGGTCGCGCGCAAATTTGCGTGCCTGGCCACGAGCGTCGAGAGTCTGTTCGAGCACCGCCAGACGAGCGTCGAGTGCGAGCAAGGTGATGTAGCCGCTGGCTGCGGCTGCTGTCACCGATAGGCGCGCGGCTTCGGCGCCAGCGACACTCGCAGCCACACCCGCCTCCGCCGCATCGATACGCGCGGCGTTCTTGCCGAATAAATCGACTTCGTAGGATGCGCGAAACGCCGGTTGCACGGCTACCGATTCCTGCGCTCGCCCGAACGGCGAAACCTCGCGCCGAATACCGCCGTCGACCCCCACGCCCAGCGCAGGCAGAAGCAAACCGCGCGAGCCGCGTTCGGTAGCGCGGGCTTCCTCCACCCTAGCTGCGGCGAGCTGCACATCGGGATTGTTGCGGCGTGCTTGCTCGACAAGTCTGGAGAGCTGGGGGTCCCCGAAGCTTTCCCACCAATGGGTTTCGACAGGCACGGCCACGCCCAGCGACGTGCGCCAATCGGCGGGGGTAACAACTGCCGTGCCTGGTGGCGCATCCTGCAGCGTCGGGGCGCAAGCGGACAGGAACAGTGCAGAGGTTGCAAGATAAAGACTGGCTCGGCGGATCACGGTCAATCCTTTGTGTGAACGGTTGCGATGACAGACATCCCAGGGCCAAGTCGCGCCGCCTCCTCCTGACCGCCATCGATAACGATGCGTACGGCTATGCGCTGCGGAACCTTCACGAAATTGCCTGCGCCAGTGTCCGGTTTCACCAGGCTGAACTCGCTGCTTGCCGCCGGAGCGATGCTTTGAACGCGCCCGGTGAGTTCGAGCCCGCCAAGCGCATCCACTTCGAGTGTGGCACGTTGCCCCACAGCCATGTCCGCAGTCTGCGTTTCCTTGAAATTCGCCACCACCCACAATTCGTCCGGGACGATGTACATGAGCTGCGTACCGGCGGTCACCAACTGGCCCACGCGGGCAGTCACTTCGCTTAGCCGGCCCGGACGCGATGCACGGATTTCGGTGCGCGAAAGTTCGAACTCGGCGAGCCCCTTGGCGGCCTGGGCACCGGCGACCTGCGCTTCCAGCGCGCGTCGGCCCACATTCACCGATCGCACATTCTCGAGCGCGATGGCGCGCTGCGCCCGTGCCTGCCGAACAGCCGCTTGCGCCTGCTGGAGAGCGGCCCGTGCCTGATCGCGCTCACGCAGGGATACCGAACCCTCACCGACCAGTTCGGCAATACGGTTCATGTCCGCCTGCGCCCTTTTCAAGGCGGCTTGGGCACTCGCCACTGCGGCGTCCTGCAACTCGACTTGGGCCTGGGCCGACCGCAGGCTCTGGTCGCTGTTTGCCAGCGAAGCCTTCTGCGCGGCAGTATTGGCCGCACCTTGCTGCACTTTTTCCCGGAACGGCGTGTCGTCGATCCGGGCCAACAGGTCGCCTTTCTCAACGCGTTGGAAATCGGTGACCGGCACGTCGACGAGATATCCCGCGACCTGCGGACTGACCACTGTCGTCCGGCCACGGACATAGGCATTGTTCGTGGTTTCATCGCCACCCGCAAAGGGGGGGAGATTCCAGGCAAAGAGCGCTGCGAGGATACCGGCCAGAATAAACAGGACCGCAACGCCTATCCGGCGCCGCGACGCATTGGGAGACCAGCCCTTGTCGGTTTGCGCTTCAAGGGGTTCGTCCTCGTTCACCTCGGCGTCTGCCGCAGGCGGAAGAGCGGAATTCGTCATTTCCTTGTCCTTGCAAGCATGGCCTCGAGAAAGGCCAGTTCCTTGGCGAGCGGATTGTGCCCGCGAATCTTGTTGATGAGCCAGGGCATGGCCAGAACCGCGAAGGTCGCCGCGGCCAGCATGCCGATGAGAAAGAAGACATCGTTGAATGCGAGCACGGCGGCCTCGCGCCCAACCTGCTGCGAGATATTTGACGCTGCCGCTTGCTGTTGCAGCGCGGGGTCTGCCTGCGCGGGAGCGACCCGCTGTACAGCATTCGACAGAGCCTCCGCGAACTTTGAATTGCCAAGTGTCAATGTGCTTCCGGCATCGATGAGATGCGTTTTCAACCTGATGGTATGGAAAGCGGACAGCAGCGAGATCCCCGCAAGCCCTCCGATCGATTGCGAGAGCGAAAAGACGGCGATGAAGCTGATCACATAGCTTTGCCCCGCCGCCAGCGCACGAAGCATACCTTCCATCATGATCGGACCCATGGCGAAAACCGCAGCGAATGCGATGGCCGCCTGGGTGGCATACAAATCCTGCGGGCGCGTCATCACACCGGTTCGCGTATCGGCGAATGCAGCCACACAGATCACCGCCACGGCAAAGAGAACCGGCCGCGTGAGATCCTTGGGGTCGAGCCGGACGACGGAAAGGACCACGCCGCCGAACGTCGCACCGGCGAGTATCCAGAAATATCCCGTCAACTGCTCATTGCCATAGCCCAACGCGGCGAACAGGCCGCTTGCCCCGAAGCCCTGTTCGGCGACGAGAATGCGGACCGTCGCGCCGATCGCTGCAAGACCCAGAATGGCGCGGCTCGACAACCAGCTCAGATCCAGCATCGGGCTTTTGCGGTTGGCCTCGATAAGAAAACACCCGCCGAGGCCGATGATCGCTGCCACGAGAGCATAGCCGAGCCACGGCGTGTCCCACCACTGGATACGTCCCTGAACGAGGAATGCGCACAGTGCCCCCACCCCCAGCATGAACAAGGCGATACTGGGTATATCGAGTTTTTCGAAAGTGCCTTTGCGCAGGCCGGGTGGCAAACGCAGCCAGTAGACCAGGCCGAATCCCAGCAGGGACATCGCGAACTGGAACTGGAAGACGTGATCCATATCGCCATCCACGAGAAGCGCGGGGGATATGGCCCGCGTCAACGGGAAAGCGAATTGGATGAGCCCCAGCGAGATAATCAGGCCACCGACCCGCAAGGCAGGTGGCAACCCTTGCATCAAATAGTAGACCGACAGCGCGGACAACCCGCTCGCGGCGATCCCCGCGACTGCCCGTGCGGCAAGCTCCGGGTAATAGCCAGGCCCATCATCTGGACGAAGTTGGCGGCCACCAATCCCGCCATGGCCCAGCGAACGAAGGGCTGAACGCCAAACTCCTGCCGGACGCGAAACAGCAGCATGCTCATACAGGCATAGGTCGAATAGAAGGCAACGGTCAGCCACCCCTCCTCGACCGGAGTCAGCGCGAAACCGGCTCGCAAGGCGGGCGAATTGGCGATCAGAAAACCGTTCTGCGCGCCTCCGATCAGGCCCAGCAGGATGCCGATCCCAAGATAGGCCGCGCGCCGCCCCGGGGGATGATCCGGGTTGGCCGGTGATCCAGGGAGGATCGGTAACTCGTGCGGCTTGAAGCGATAGCCGTCCACGTCATCGACAAGGGAGTGGCGGTCAGTCACCCGGCAATACTCCGTCGATCAGGGTCGTCACCAGCGCCTCTTCGAATGCCGCATCGTCCGCCAGGCTTTCGACAAGCCTGGCCAGCCGTTCGCGCCGCGCGACCGTGCTGGCCGCCGAATAGATGAAATTGGCGATCCGGAACTGCATATGCGAAGGCGGGTTTGCAACGCTGCCTGCCGCGGATTGCGCCAGCTCGAAGAAATGCCGATGGAGCGGCGTCGTCAATTCGTCGAGAAGCCACCGGGATCTATCGGTATCGACAGTGATATCGCGCAACAGCAGACGTGGTACTTCGGGGCGCGCCAGAAGGTAGGCAAGGAACGCTTTCATCGAATATCGCAGACGTTCGGCATCCGTCTCCGCCTCGGCATTCGAAAGCGCATGGGCAAGGGCATCCCGCAAGTCGGAGGCAGCGTCCGACACGATCGATTTCCACAAACCCGCCTTACCGCCGAATCGATAGGAAATAAGCGCGACATCGACATTCGCGTCGGCTGCGATTTCGCGCAGCGACGTGGCCTCATACCCTTGCGCGGCAAAGCGCAGCAGCGCCGCCCTGGACAAGGCCTGACTCGTGTCCTGTTCGGTTTGTCGAGGCCGCCCGCGGCCGCGTCGCTGCGCCATCTATCGCTCCTTGGAGGAGGGGATATAGGGCAGCCGATCGTATATTCAATACACGTTGAATATTTACTGCGGCTCGCAATCTCGCCATGCGGGGCTGGAAGTGCAGGCCAAGACACGAGCCATATTGCAACGCCGCACATGCGTGCCATCTCCAACAGCATTGTCGGACGTCCAGCTCCCCTTCATCGTACAGCAAGCATCCATGCGCGATGGCGCGCGCGTCGCAAGTCCGCGGCGTTCGAAGTAAGGGACGGAAACCAGTCGATGCGACGCGCAACCATCGCCGCACTTCTCACGGCAACGCTTATCCTCGGCGGATGCAACACTGTTCGCGGGCTTGGCGACGATCTGAAATCGGTCGCAAATGCGGTCGATGAGGAGACCTGAGCGCTCTAGAACCCGAACCGCACCCCGCCCCACACGGTTCGCGGAACGCCCAAGTCGATCGAACCGCCCTGATTGCGCGTGACGATCGTTTCGCCAGTCAGATTCTCGCCGCGAAAAACGAGGGATATCCCGTCCGAGATCGGAACGCGCGCGAAAGCATCGAGCGTCGTTGCGGCGGGTAGAATATCGGTTTCCAGATCGTCCTCGGACTGCGCGCCGACATGGCGCAAGCTCATGGAAAACACCCAGTTCTCGGCCGGTCGGTAAGACAAGGTGGTCTCGCCAACGAAGCGGGGCGTCTGCGACGGACGGTTTCCGTCGAGGGCAGCGGCAAAGCCGGACCCTTGCGATTCCGCATCGGTCCAGGCCGCGGACGCTATCGCATCGAAACGCCCGAACGTCGCCGACGCGGAAAGCTCGATCCCGCGCGCATGGATCGCATCGATATTGCGGCGCTGGCGCAAATTCGTACCGATGGTGACATTGGCGATAGCGTTCTTCACGCGATTGTCGAAGGCGGTGAGCGCGATCGCCACCCCGTCGGCCGGGGTCAGATCGACACCGGCCTCGACCCCCTCGAGCCGTTCGTTTTCAAGGGCCGCATTGGCCTCGGTCACGATTGGGAAGACGACGAATGGCCGGTAGAGTTCGTTCAGCGTCGGCAAGCGCAAGCCCGAATAGGCCGCCGCGCGCAGAGCTATCGCATCGCTGGCCCGAAGAAAGGCACCGCCCCTGAACGAGGCATCCCACCCGGCCCGGTCGGAATAGGCACGCGATACAAGCGAAAACCCGTCACCATCGCGCTCGTCGAAGAATCCGTCACGGATGGTCCAGCGGTCGAGCCTGGCGCCCGCGGTCAGGACGAGCGAGCCGATCGTCCAGTCATTCTCCACGAACAGGCCGAGATCGGTGTTGGTGCCGCCGGCATTTCGCCGAGCGCGGACCGCGCCGGTAAAGGCGCTGATCGCATTCTCGTACAATTCCCCATCCGACCGGCGATAATCGACACCCAGCCGCAAGACATGCGCGTCGCCAACCGGTGGGCGCAGTTCGAGCTTGCCGCCAAGGCCCGTGGCCGGGGTGTTCCGCTGGTCGAGGACCGGCACGAAGCGCGTGGAGGAGATGATCCGATTGGTGAAGTTGCGCGCCTGGATATAGGCAATGGCATCGAACTGCCACGCGCCGCGCCCGACCAGGCGCAGGCTGGCATCCTGCCCTTCGATAGTGCTGTCCGCACCTTCGAAGCGGAGCGTCCGTTCATCGCGATAGGCGAGCCCGCGAAACTGGAGTTCGATATCGTCTGCCAGCGGCGCCACTCCGCGTATCTGCGCCGACCAGCCATCGAAGGCCGCCCGCGCGGAGAAAGGAACGCGATCTGCCCCGGGAGTTGAGAAGAACCCCTGCCCGCGATCCCATCGGCCCGATGCGACGAGAAAACCGCTACCCAGCCGTGCTGCGGCAGTGGTCGAGACTTCGGTCTCTCCGCGATCATTGGCAAGGACGTGCCCGGCAACGCCTTCCAGAACATCGATCCCGGCGCTTTCCAGTTCGATCGTCCCGGCCAGCGCCCCGGCGCCGAACGGCCCGGAACCGCCACCCCGCGTGACACGGATCTGTCCCAACCGCTCCGGCGCGAGCGCGCTGAACGGGATGTAACCGAAAAAGGGATCGCTCATCGGCACGCCATCGAGAAGCACCAGGGCGCGGCTGGTCGCATTACCGCCTAACGCACGCAGCGTAGCGCCCTGAGCCGAGGCATTGGCCGAACGGCTGTCCGAGCGGCGGAACTGCTGGAATCCGGCAATTGACGACAGGGCATCCTCGATCCGTCCCGAAGGCACCGACAGAAGCGTCTCGCGGTCGATCGTCCGTGTGTCGTAAGCAGGCGCGGCCGGTGTTTCGCCCAGACCTTCGCCAGTGACGACGATCACCTGTCCACCATCCTCGGCCGCAAGCGGTGTCACCATGGCCAGCGCAAGGCCGGTACCGGCCATCCAATATCGGGAAATAGGCATCGCTCCGCCTCTTAACGGGTGATCCTCGGCAATGCGAGAGCGAGCTAGGCGATTGCACCTTCGCGGCGATTGCCTAGAGATGAGGGTGGAAGAGGAGAGATGGAATGGCCGAGGCAGGTGAGCGTGCGGAATGGGTCAAGCGGCCCGCCGCAGCGATTGAAGGGACAAATTGCACGCTCGGGGATTATCAGTCTCTCTATGCGCGCAGCGTCGAAGACACGGACGCATTCTGGGCCGGCCAGGCCGAACGTCTCGACTGGTTCGCTCAGCCGACGAAGATCGCCAACTGGTCCTTTGATCCGGTGGCGATCAAATGGTTCGAGGACGGCGCCCTCAACATTTGCCACAACGCGGTCGATCGTCATGTCGATGCGGGCCATGGTGATCGGCTCGCGCTGATTTTCGAATCCGATGCACCCGATGGCGGAGTCCGCCGTATCACTTATGCCGAATTGCAGGCCGAAATCATTCGCATGGCCAATACGCTCAAGGCGATGGGCGTCGCAAAGGGCGACCGGGTCACGATCTACATGCCGATGGTGCCCGAAGGCGCCTATGCCATGCTCGCCTGCGCGCGGATCGGCGCGATCCATTCGGTCATATTCGGCGGGTTCAGCCCCGAGGCGATCGCGGGCCGGGTGGAAGATTGCGAAAGCGACTGGATCGTCACTGCCGATGAAGGGCTGCGCGGCGGCAAGCATATCCCCCTAAAGGCCAATGTCGACGCGGCGCTGGAAAAGGTAACGGTGAAGGCAGTCCTCGTGCTGCGTCACACTGGCGGCGATGTTTCGATGACCGAGGGCCGCGATCACTGGTATCACGAACTGTCGGCAGACGGCCCTGCCGAATGCCCGTGCGAGCCGATGAACGCGGAAGATCCGCTGTTCATCCTCTACACTTCGGGCTCGACCGGGAAACCGAAGGGCGTACTTCACACAACAGGCGGCTATGCCGTTTGGACCGAAACCACCTTCCGCTACATCTTCGACTATCGCGAGGGCGAAGTGTTCTGGTGTACGGCGGATATAGGCTGGGTCACCGGTCACAGCTACATCGTGTACGGTCCGTTGCTAAACGGGGCGACAGCGGTGATGTTCGAAGGCGTTCCAACCTATCCAGACCACGACCGCTTCTGGGCGATATGCGAAAAGCACAAGGTCAACATCTTCTACACCGCCCCGACCGCGATCCGCGCTTTGATGCGCGAAGGTGATAGCCACGTGCTGAAACATGATCTTTCCGCATTGCGCCTGCTCGGCAGCGTCGGCGAACCGATCAACCCGGAGGCATGGCGCTGGTATCACGAGACCGTCGGCAAAGGCGAACGCCCGGTCATCGACACCTGGTGGCAGACGGAAACCGGCGGCTGCATGATTACCACCCTTCCCGGCGCACACGATATGAAGCCAGGCAGCGCGGGCCGCCCGTTTTTCGGGGTCTGTCCGCAATTGGTCGATAATGAGGGCGAGGTGCTCGACGGGGCGACCTCGGGCAATCTGTGCATCACCCGCAGTTGGCCCGGCCAGGCCCGGACGGTCTATGGCGACCACGAGCGGTTCGTGCAGACATATTTCAGCACCTACAAGGGCAAGTATTTCACCGGAGACGGCTGCCGCCGGGACGAAGACGGCTATTACTGGATCACCGGGCGCGTCGATGACGTGATCAATGTGTCGGGCCACCGCATGGGCACCGCCGAGGTGGAAAGCGCGCTGGTGCTACATCCCGAAGTGTCGGAGGCTGCGGTCGTCGGCTACCCGCACGACATCAAGGGCCAGGGAATCTATTGCTACGTTACGCTCAATGCGGGTGTCGAAGAAAGCGAGGAACTGACCGCGGAACTGCGCGCCCATGTGCGCAAGGAAATCGGCCCGATCGCAACCCCCGACCACCTGCACTTCACCCCCGCCCTTCCCAAGACCCGCAGCGGAAAAATCATGCGCCGGATCCTGCGAAAAATTGCCGAAAACGAATTCGGCTCGCTGGGCGACACCTCAACTCTTGCCGACCCGGGTGTTGTCTCGGCCCTGATCGATGGCCGACGCAACCGATAGCCGGGCTCCTGCCCCGGAAATTCCGGCTTCTGTGTGATGAGCATGGAGTTATGGGGCGATTAACCCCGGTTGTGGCATAGGGTATCTATGTACGAGGCGCGGCTACAATGTGGATCGTAAAGCAGATCGTTTCGCGTACTCCTAAATCGGGCTGGCGCGGTTTCTTTCTCATCGGCTGCGTCGTCCTTCTCGCTTTGCTTCTCGCAGGCACGAGCTGGAGTGCGTGGCGATCCTCGATAGAGCGTGCCGCTGCCGACGAACGACAATACAATACCATCGAGGTCCTGTTGGCGACCGGTAGATTGCGGGCCGCAGCACTGCAGCAGATTCGCGGTGGACGGGGATATCTCCTCACAGGGACCCCCCTTTTTCTCGAACCGCATGCCCTTGGCAGGCAAGAGGCCGAGACGGCACAGGTCCAGCTCGCTGAACTAGTCGGAAGCGATAGCGAGCAACAAGCGCGTGTTGAAGCGCTCGCTATACATCTTGCGCATCTGGACGCGGTCAGCGGGTCGATGATCGACAGCATGGGAAAAGGCGAGTCGGGCAATGCGTTGGCCACCATGCGCAGCGGGAGTGACCGCGATGCGATAGAAGCCATACTGCGCACTCTCGACGCGATCGAGGGCGCCGAACGCGCAGCATTGGACACCCAGACCGCGATCGCGCGACAAAGCGCCATAGCCAATGAGCGCTACCAATACCTTCTGGCCATCGCTGGCCTTGGCCTGCTCGTGCTATCGATCCTCGCAACCATCTATGTGCGAAGAGCACTCGATGCCGAGTATGCTGCGCGAAAGCAGCTCAAGCACTTTGCATCGACCGATCCGCTGACGTCCCTGCCCAACCGTCGAGCTTTCATGGAGGCCGCCTCTCAGCATATCAGACAATCGCTAGGCGACCCCGAGCGCAAGCTCAGTCTGGCTGTTTTCGATATCGATCACTTCAAGCGCATCAACGATCGATTCGGCCATCCGGTTGGCGATGAGGTTATCAAGGAGGTCGGCCAGAGGGCGATCGCCGCGCTGCGCAAGCACGATTTTGTCGGCCGGATCGGAGGCGAAGAATACGGTGTCCTCCTCCCACGCACCGACCTTCAGACCGCCCGCACCGTTTGCGAGCGTCTGCGTGAAGCCATTGCCGGTTCGCCGATCGTCCGGAACGACGCGATCATATCGTTCACGGCCAGTATCGGGATCACCGAGCTCTGTCGCGATGACGATGTCGACCACCTTCTGGCCCGCGCGGATTCGGCCCTTTACGACGCGAAAACCGGAGGACGAAACCAGGTCCGTGTCGCAGCCTGACCCTTGCGCCTCGTGATATGGGCGGCCTAAGCGCGCTCCATGGCAAAACATCGCATATTGTTCGTCTGCCTCGGCAATATCTGCCGGTCTCCACTTGCCGAAGCGGCCTTCAAGAAGGCCGCGGACGAAGCCGGGCTGGACGCCGAAGTCGAGAGTGCCGGGACCGCCGACTACCATGTCGGCGAGCCTCCCGACCCGCGCAGCATCCAGGAGGCCGAGCGTCGCGGGATCGACATAACCGGATATCGCGGGCGACAATTGGGCGCGCGCGATTTTCACGAGTTCGATTTCATTCTCGGCATGGACCGATCGAACATGACCGACATCGCTCGCATCGATCCGGGCGACGGCAAGGCCCGGATCGCGATGCTACTCGACCTCGTGGCGGGCCAGGAGGGGCGCGAAGTGGCCGATCCCTGGTATGGCGGACCGGAAGGCTTTGCGACGACATGGCACGAAGTCGATGCCGGTGCCCGCGCCTTGCTCGCGGTACTGCTCGATGAAACGGCTTGAGGACGCCGTAGAGCGTATCTGCGGGACGCAGGTCGCTGCGACCCAGCCCCTCGCAGGGGGCGATATTTCGGGAGCGTCTAGAGTAACGCTGGCAGATGGCCCCAGCGTCGTGGCCAAGCACGGCCCACTGACCGACAGGGAAGCGGCGATGCTTCAGGCCATGGCACAGCTTGGCGCGCCCGTTCCCGCGGTGCTGGGCACGATGCAAGGCTGGCTGGTCATGCAGGATGTGGGAGCCTCGCAGCGGTTCGATGATGCGGCCTGGCGCTCTCTAGCCCATGCCCTTGTCCCGTTGCGGGGCGCCGCGCAGAACAAGAGTTTCGGTTGGCATGAGGACTACGGATTTCGTGATATCATCGTTCGTAACGCGCGCCGTGCCAACTGGGTCGAATTCTGGCGTGAGAACCGCTTGCTGTGCCAAATCGCAGCGCTCGACGTGTCGCTTGCTCGCAGGGTCGAAGCGCTGGCATCGCGCTTGGCGGGCCTGATCCCCGAAGGGCCGGACATCAGCCTGCTCCATGGCGATCTGTGGGGCGGCAATGTCGTCTGGAACGGCACCAGGGCATGGCTGATCGACCCTTGTGCCTATTACGGCGACCGCGAGGTCGATGTGGCCGCGCTCACCGTTTTCGACAATCCGCCCGCTGCGTTCTTCGATGGGCTTGCGCTGGAGCCGGGGTGGCAGGACCGCCTGCCGATCTATCGCCTGTGGATGTGGTTGGTCCACGTCCGCCTGTTCGGCGACAGCTATCGTGCAGCGGCAGAGCGCGATCTCGACGCGCTGGGTTTCTAGCCCCCCCGCAGCGTTTTCACCCCGAAATCCCGCTCGAACAGATAGAGCAGCACCCGCGCCGCCTCGCCTCGCTTGCCTTCCAGCCCGCCATCGCGTTCCATCAGCAGGCGCGCATCGTCATAGGCCTTCGGCAGCAAATCGGTGATCTGCTCCAGGCTCGCGACGCTGAACGGCGTGTCACCGGACTGCCGCGTCCCGAGCAACTCACCTCCACCGCGCAGGCGCAAATCCTCTTCGGCCAGATAGAAGCCATCCTGGCTTTCGCGCATCAGGGCCAGGCGCTTCTGCGCGGTTTCCGACAAGGTTTCGCCGTGCAGAAGGACGCAAAAGCTCTTCTCGCTCCCCCGCCCCACACGGCCGCGTAGCTGGTGCAATTGCGCCAGACCGAAACGCTCGGCCTGTTCGATTACCATCAGCGTCGCATTGGGTACGTCGACCCCGACTTCGATCACCGTGGTCGCCACCAGAAGCTTCGCCTCGCCGCGGGCAAAGCGCTCCATCGCCGCATCCTTGATTTCGGGTGCTAGCTGGCCATGAACCATGACCACATCCTCGCCGAACCGCTCCCTCAGCGCTGCATAGCGCGCTTCGGCGGCGGCGATATCGTCCGGCCCGTCCATTTCCCGCACCATCGGGCAGACCCAATAGGCCTGACGGCCCTCCGAGATTTGGGCGGCCAGTCGCTCGACCAAAGCGCCGATCTTGGCCTGGCCCATCACCACCGTGTCTATCGACTGCCTGCCGGGAGGCAATTCGTCGAGCTTGCTCACGTCCAATTCGCCATATTGCGCCAACGTGAGAGTGCGCGGGATCGGCGTCGCGGTCATTGCAAGCACATGCGGCGCGCGCTTGCCCTTGCTCGCCAACATCAGCCGCTGGCCGACACCAAAACGGTGCTGTTCGTCGATCACCACCATGGCAAGGTTCTTGTAAGCGACCTTGTCCTGAAAAATCGCATGTGTGCCGACGACGATGTCGATACTGCCATCGAGCAGGCCCATCAGCGTGGCCTCGCGCGCTTTGCCCTTGTCCCGGCCAGTCAGCAGCGCGACCCGTGCGCCGGTGGGTTCGGCCATTCGGCGCACGCTGTCGAAGTGCTGGCGTGCCAGAATTTCGGTCGGCGCCAACATGGCCGCCTGCGCCCCGGCCTCGACAGCGATCAGCATGGCTTCGAGCGCGACCACCGTTTTGCCGGCGCCGACATCGCCTTGCAGCAGCCGCAGCATCGGGGCTTCCTGCGCCATGTCGCCCTCGATCTCGGCGATCGAACGCCTTTGCGCGCCGGTCAGCGGAAATGGCAGCTCGAGCCTGCCGCGATAGCTGCCATCGCCCCGCAAGGGCTGCCCCTTGCGCTTGCGATTGTCTGCCCGCACCAGCATCAGCGCCAGGCTGTTGGCGAGCAATTCGTCATAAGCCAGCCGGTCGCGCGCGGATGTATTTTCCCCCTTATGCGTCAGCACGAGCGCATCGCGCCAGGTGGGCCATCCCTCCTTGTCGAGCTGCGAGGGCTCGATCCATTCGGGCAGTTCGGGCGTACGCGCCAGCGCCTGTTCCACCAGCCCTGCGATTTTGGGCTGGGTCAGTCCCTCGGACAGGCGGTAGACAGGCTCACACAGCCGCTGGAGTGTCTCGCCGCCTTCCTCGACCACATGGTCGGGATGGACGATCTGGAGCATGTCGCCGAACCTTTCCAGCTTGCCCGCCACCCAGCGCGTTTCGCCCACCGGCAACTGTTTCTTTGCCGTATAGGAAGCACGGCCGAAATAAGTCAGCGCGAGGACATTGCCCACGCTGTCCTGTGCCAGCACGCGATAGGGCGCGCGTGGGGACCGACCGCCGCGATGCTCCGTGACGGTCAGCCTGACCACGATCTGCTCGCCCTCGCCCGCCTCGTCGACATCCTCTACCGCCCGGCGCGTGACGAAACGTTCGGGAAGGTGATAGTCGAGATCGCGCACCCGCGTCAGGCCGAGCCGGTCGAGCGGTTTTTTCATTTTCGGCCCAACGCCCTCGAGCGTTTCCGTCTCGGCAAACAGCGGATTGAGAATATCGGGGCGCATGGCCCTTCCATAAGCACTATCGTCATCCCAGCAAAAGCCGGGATCTCCCACGATCCGCTTGGTGCTTGTGGAAAGAGATCCCAGCTTGCGCTGGGATGGCGTGCAGGATAGTCGCCCCCCCATGCCCGATCTGCTCACTTTCGAAGGCCGCAAGCAGCGCGCGAAATTCCGCGCCTGGCACCGCGGCACGCGCGAGGCCGATTACATGATCGGCGGTTTCTTCGATCGCTATCATGCCAATTGGGGTGAGGAAGAGCTCGCCTGGTTCGAAGCCCTGCTGGAAGAAGACGATGTCGATGTGATGGCCTGGGCGCTGAAAACGCAGCCCGCACCGCCGCGCTTCGAGGGCGATCTCATGCGCGCGATGCAACAGCTCGATTACGTCGATATTCCGCGTTGACGCCCTGCCTCCGGGCACTATCTCGCCACTGACGAATTTCCCCAGCACCCCTTCCCGTCCGGGCGGGGGGCAATCGTGCGTGTGCAGCCCGCAGCGCCCCGAACGCCAGGACACCGATGCCCGACCTTTCCCGTATCCTGAAAGCCGATACGCCCCTCACTCTGGCGCAGGTCGCGCGCGGCGCACAGCCGCTCGTGATGGCCGACCTTGCCCGAGCCAGTTCAGGTCGCGCGGTGTTCATCGCGCCCGACGATGCGGCGATGCGCGGGATCGTCGATGCAGCGGCCTTTTTCGCTCCCGAACTGGAAGTGATCGAATTCCCCGCATGGGATTCGCTACCCTATGACCGCGCCAGCCCCGCCCTCGCCATCAGCGCGCGACGGCTGGCTGCGCTATTCCGGCTTCAGGCTGGCAAGGCCAAGGCACAGCTCGTTGTCACTACGGCCAACGCCGTACTCCAGCGCGCGCTCACACCGTTTCGCATTCGCGAGAGCGTGCGCGAGTTCAAGCCGGGCATCGAGATCGGGCGCGAAAGCCTATCGCTGCTGCTGCAGAAACAGGGCTACAGCCGGACCGACACGGTGATCGACAAGGGCGAATATGCCGTACGCGGTTCGATCGTCGACATTTTTCCGAGCGGCATGGACGAGGCGCTGCGGCTCGATTTCTTCGGCGACGAGCTGGAATCCCTGCGCACCTTCGATCCCAATACGCAGATGAGCACCGGGCGGCTCGACTCGCATCTGCTCCTGCCCGCCAGCGAGGCGTTGCTGGACGAGGACAGCATCAAGCGCTTCCGTGGCCGCTATCGTGAGATGTTCGGGGCGCATGCAACGCAGGACCCGCTTTACGAAGCGGTCAGCGAAGGTCGCCGCCTTGCCGGGATGGAGCACTGGCTGCCCCTGTTCGAGGAGAAGTTGACGACGCTTTTCGATCACTTGGGCAAGGACGACCTCGTCGTGATCGACCAGGCGTCGTTGGCGGCCGCCGACGAGCGTGTAAGAGACGTGGCCGACTATTACGAGCAGCGCACGGCCATCACCGGGCAGACCAAGGGCAATTACCGCCCTCTCGAACCCGATGCGCTCTACCTGACGGGCGGGGAGTTCAAGCAGGCTCTCGCCAGCACGCCTGCCCACCGCGCCACGCCCTTCGATGAACCCGAAAGCGATAGCGTCGTGTCCTTCGGCTTCCGCTCGGGCCGCGATTTCGCGCCCGAACGCGCGCGCGGCGACAATGTCTATCCGGTGCTGGCCGAGCATCTGAAGACGCTTTCGAAAACGGGCAAACGGCCATTGCTGGCGGCCTATTCGATGGGCAGCCGCTCGCGCATCGCCTCGATTCTCGAGGAAGCGGGTACGCCGGTGCAGCTCGCCGACACCTGGCAGGAGGCGCTGGGCCTGTCGGCCAAGGGCAAACCGGCCGCGATGGTGCTGCCGATCGAGGCCAGCTTCGCGAACGACGAGATGGAGCTGCTGACAGAGCAGGACATTCTCGGCGACCGGCTCGTCCGCCGCAAAAAGAAACGCAAGGATGCAGACGCCTTCCTTGCCGAATTGCAGGCCCTCAGCGTCGGCGATCTCATCGTCCATACCGAACACGGGATCGGCAAGTATCTCGGCCTCGAACCGATCCCGGTGGGCAAGTCGAAGCACGATTGCGTCCAGCTCGAATACAAGGGCGGCGACAAGCTGTTCATTCCGGTCGAAAACATCGACGTTCTCAGCCGCTATGGTTCATCCGAAGAAGCAGTCATGCTCGACCGGCTGGGCGGCGAGGCCTGGCAGAAGCGCCGCGCACGCCTGAAAGAGCGCATCCGCGAAATCGCGGGCGAGCTGATGCAGGTCGCAGCCCAGCGCGCGCTCAAGAAAGCACCGGTGCTGGAAGTGGAGGATGGGGCGTACAACCAGTTCCTCGACCGTTTCCCGTGGGAGGAAACCGACGATCAGGAACGCGCGATCGAGGACGTGCTGCGCGACCTCGAAAGCGGCAAGCCGATGGATCGCCTCGTCTGCGGCGATGTTGGCTTCGGCAAGACCGAAGTCGCGCTACGCGCCGCTTTCGTCGCGGCGATGAACGGACAGCAGGTCGCGGTGGTCGCCCCCACCACTCTTCTCGCGCGCCAGCATTACGAGAATTTTGCGAATCGTTTCCGTGGCTTTCCGCTCAAAGTTGGCAGGTTGTCTAGGCTCGTCCCGGCCAAGGAAATGAAGGAAACGCGCGAAGGTCTTGCCGATGGCCAGGTCGACATCGTGATCGGCACGCACGCTATCCTTTCGAAGCAAACCAAGTTCAAGAATCTCGGCCTGGTGATAGTCGACGAGGAACAGCGCTTCGGGGTCACACATAAGGAAAAGTTGAAACAGCTCCGCGCGGACGTGCACATGCTCACGCTTACCGCCACGCCGATCCCGCGCACGCTGCAAATGGCGATGACCGGTCTGCGCGAACTGTCCACCATCCAGACCCCGCCGGTCGATCGCCTGGCGGTGCGTACCTATGTCATGGAGTGGGACGACATGGTCATGCGGGAGGCATTGCTGCGCGAACACCATCGCGGCGGACAGAGCTTCATCGTCGTGCCGCGCATCTCCGACATGGAAGCCATCGCCGACTGGCTGCATGAACATGTGCCCGAGGTAAAATTCGTCTCCGCTCACGGCCAGATGAGCGCGGGCGAGATCGAAGAGCGGATGAGCGCCTTCTACGAGGGCAAATACGAAGTTCTCCTCGCCACCACCATCGTTGAGAGCGGGCTCGACCTGCCGAGCGCCAATACGATCATCATTCACCGCGCCGACATTTTCGGCCTCGCCCAGCTCTACCAATTGCGCGGGCGCGTCGGTCGCGCGAAACTGCGCGCCTATGCCTACCTGACCTACGCCTCCGATACGCAGTTGTCCGAAGTGGCGGAGAAGCGCCTGAAGGTGCTGGGCGATCTCGACAGCCTCGGCGCGGGCTTCCAGCTCGCTAGCCACGATCTCGACATTCGCGGGGCCGGCAATCTGCTCGGCGACGAACAATCGGGCCATATCCGCGAGGTCGGGTTTGAACTCTACCAGTCCATGCTCGAGGATGCGATCCTTGCCGCGAAGGCCGGTGAGCTGGGTTTGGAAGCCAAGCCCGAGAAAATCAGTCCGCAGATCACGGTCGATGCCCCGATCATGATCCCCGAGGATTACGTGCCCGACCTGGCAGTACGCATGGCCCTGTACCGCCGCCTCAACGATGCCGGAGACAAGGCCGAGATCGAGGTGCTCGCCGCCGAAATGATCGACCGTTTCGGCGACTTGCCGCCCGCGACGGCAAATTTGGTCAAGCTGATCGAAATCAAGCACCAGGCGATCGAAGCCAATATCGCCAAAATCGATGTCGGCGCGCAGGGCACGCTGGTTACGTTTCACAATGACGACTTCCCCGATGGGCCGGGCTTGATCGCCTATGTCGACCGGCTTCAGGGCACCGCCAAGCTGCGCCCCGACATGAAGCTAGTCATCAGCCGCGCGTGGAATTCGCCCGAAAGCAGGCTCAATGGTCTGTTCCAGCTCACCAAGGGACTATCGGGTATCGCAAGGAAAGCGAGAAAGCGCGACAGGAAAGCAGTTTAACTCTCTACGATTTCGAGAAATTCATCAGCGCTCATCGGCTGGGCGCGCAGAAACCCTTGATAGGATTCACACCCTTCGTTGCGCGCCAAATCGCGCTGCGCCTCGTTCTCGACTCCCTCGACCAGGACTTTCAGATCGAGCGCCACGGCCATTGCCAGTATGGCGCGAAACACGGCAAGGTCGCGCTCGTCGTCGAGCACACCGTCGAGCATCGAGCGATCCAGCTTGATGCAGTCGATCGGCAGGACCTTGAGATAGCGGAAGTTGCAGAACCCCGCGCCGAAATCGTCGAGCGCGATCCGGATGCCGAACAGTTTAAGCTGGTCGAGCACGCGGCTGACACGGTCGAGATCGGCAAGCAGAACCTGCTCGATGATCTCCAGCGTGATTCGTTCGAGCGGAAAACCGATCTCTTCCGCCATTCCGGCGAAATCGAGCGCGAAATTGTCCGCTGCAAGATCTGCGGGCGTGATGTTGAGTGAGAGCCGCAAGCCGTCCGGCCACTCGCGAGCCTTCTCCAGCGCGCGCCTGGCGATGTGCCGCGACAGATGCGCTACGTGGTCGGCGCGTTCGGCGATCTGGAACAAGGTTCCGGCACCGATCCGGCCGATGACCGGATGATCCCACCTGGCCAATGCTTCGGCACCAACCATCCGATCGTCTGCGAGTGCATATTGCGGCTGGAACAGGATCTCGATCTCGTTGCGGTCGATCGCTTCGAGAAGGTCGGCCTCGAGCTGCTGGTTGGACCGCCCGGCGCGGGCCACTTGCCCGGTCGACCAGTCGATCCGTCGCCGATTGCTTACGCGCATGCGCGCGGCCACTTCGGACAAGCGGTCGAGCACGCTGTCGGGATCGTCGTTTTCGGTCACGCGCATCAAGGCCAGTCGCGGCCACAGGCGCAAGCTTGCCCCGCCTTCCGGATTGGCGATCGGCATCGCGATCGCGTCGGCCAGCGCTTCGGCCAGCCACTGCCAGCGTTCGCGGCTGCATTCCTGCCGCGCGACCAGCAGGAAATTCCCGCCGCTCAGCCGCGCCGCGAACCATGCGCTCGAGCTCTCCAGCTCGTCTCCCGCGAAATGCTTGATGCGCTGCGCGATCTCGACCAGCGCGCCATCACCGGCAGTCTCGCCGAACGCGACGTTCACCGTGTCGATCCGGCCAAGCGTGATCATCATCGCCTGCATCGGGCAGGCGATCGATTTGTGCGGCCAGTCACGCTGCCATTGCGCGATGGTTTCGCGCGCTTGCGCCTGATCCGCCAGGCCGGTGAGCGTATCGCGGGTTTCGTAGATCATTTCTTGGGACAAGCTCGCCATGCAGCGTTCCTTATCGCGGCCTTCGCCGAGCTTTGCCAGTTTTTCCGGCATGTTGCCAAATGGGACGCGCAACCATAGGTAGCGCGGCGTGCCCGGATAGCCTTGGCCGGGACGGGAGGATACGAGGGACGATGTCCGAATTCAGTCGTTTGGCTCTGGTCGTGTCCGACGCGCCGTTAGCGCGCGAAGCCGCCGAAACCGAATTTCGCAATGTCACGGACTGGGTGCCGCTGGACGAAGCCGAGGCCGTGGTGGTGCTCGGTGGCGACGGGTTCATGCTGCAAACATTGCATGGCATGCTCGATTCGGGTCGGATCATCCCCGCTTACGGCCTCAACCTTGGCACAGTCGGTTTCCTGATGAACCGAAACCGCAATCCCGAAACCCTGGTCAAACGGATCAATAAGGCCAAGCCGCACCATATCGCCCCCCTGCGCATGTGCGCCGTCACGCAGGACGGCAAGAAGCATACCTTCTGCGCGATCAACGAAGTCAGCCTGCTGCGCGAAACGCGCCAGACCGCCAAGCTCGAAGTGATGGTCGACGACAAGGTGCGGATCCCCGAACTGGTCTGCGATGGCGTGCTGCTCGCAACCCCTGCGGGATCGACCGCCTACAATCTCTCGGCCGACGGGCCGATTTTGCCGCTCGATTCCAACTTGCTGGCACTGACTCCGATCAGCCCCTTCCGCCCGCGCCGCTGGCACGGGGCGATCCTGCCCGACCGCAGCCGTATCTCGCTGCGCGTGCTGGAAGAGGAAAAGCGACCGGTCTCGGTGGTGGCCGACCAGCGCGAGCTGCGCGACGTCGCCCGGGTCGACCTCGAGATCGCGCGCGACAGCGAATTGACTCTGCTATTCGACCCCGGCCATGCACTCGACGAACGCATTGTGGCCGAACAGTTCGTGGTCTGAGAACACTTTCTCACCGCGCCGCACAATTTTTGCCATTTGCCTGCTTGCCAAACCGGAATCGCGCCCATATAGGCGCACCCCTGCCCAGCGGGCTGCTCCCCGATAGCTCAGCGGTAGAGTAGGTGACTGTTAATCACTTGGTCGTTGGTTCGAATCCAACTCGGGGAGCCACTTTTCTCACAAATTCAACAGCAAGCGCCCGCCCACCCAGGCGGTAAGCGCGGCTGTGCCGAGCCGGATCCAGCGTTGCGGCAGGTATTTGAGTGCCAGCAGGCTGCCGATCTGACCACCGATGGCCACCGCGACGATGAGCGGGAGGCCGAGGTCCACAGCCGTGCCCAGGCGCCCCGCCCCGCCTTTCAGCAGCTGTCCGGCGAGACCAAACAGCGAATTCACGAGGATGAACAGGCTTGCAGTGGCCGCAATCGCCCGCGCACTGTCCCATCTCGCAAGATGAAGAAACGGCGCGAGGAAAATTCCGCCACCTATTCCGACCAGGCCCGCAAGATAACCGAACGATGCCGCGAGCAAGGGCATCACACCGGCAAGCCGCGTCGGATGTTTTTTCGGCGTTTCCTGCACAGGCACGAGCAGCGTCAGTGCCGTGAGAACCAGGCTGACGCCGAGTATTCCCAGAAAGGCTTTTTCCGAAATCGGAGTAAGCCCCCCGAGAAACGCCGCCGGCGCTGCGATCCCGGTGAGGACCAGCGCTCCACGCCAGGGCGTTATCCCTGCGCGGGCGAAGCGCAGCGAGCTACCCGCAACGACCACGATATTGCACGTCAGAGCGAGCAGGGGGAGAATTCTGTAGTCCACCTGCGCAAGCGCCAGCAGAGCCGTATAGGTCGATCCTCCGCCGAAACCCACACTGGCATACAGCAGGGCTGTAACGAAAAATGCGATTGCGAGGGCGGGCATGCAAGCCGTCTAGACCGACATTGCGGGGCGGGCTAGCATCTGCAAGTGAGGAGGGAGGCTGAATTGCTGACAAGCGATATCGATCTGGACGGGACGCTTGCGCGTGCTGGCCCCGGCGCTGCCGACATGATCGGCGATATCACCGCCGACGCTTTTCGCCACGATCCGTTCAACCTGTGGGTTTTCCGCAAATTTGCGGGGATCGAACACCTCTTCCGTTTGCAGGCGCGCCGCATCTATGTCCCGCGCGGTTTCTGCTATGCTCGGGGGGATGAGGGCGCCTGCATGTGGATGCTGCCGGGCGGAGACGGGAACTTCGGGCTACGGGACTATGCGGCTTTCGTTATGCCAACCCTGCTGCACTGCGGTCTGGGTGCCGTGAGCCGCGCCGTTCAAACGGGCAAGGCCATGGAAGACCGGCACCCAACCTTCGAACACGCCTATCTTTTCAGTATCGGTGTTCGCCCAGCGGCACGCGGCAAGGGGCTTGGCCGTAAGCTCATCCAGCCCGTGTTGGATGCTTGCGACCGCCAGGGACTTCCCGCCTATCTCGAAAATTCGAACCCGGCGAATACCGGATTCTATAGCTCATGCGGATTCGAACCGCTCGGCCAGCCAATCCATCCCGAACCGGGCTGCCCACCGCTCATGCCCATGGTGAGGCAGCCCCGGCGCATCTAGCATCGGGGCTGCCATGCCCGCTCATGCCCTTGCGCTGATCGCGCCGTGGCAGTGCTTGTATTTGTTGCCCGAACCGCAGGGACATGGCGCATTGCGGCTGATGTCCATTTCGGCATAGGGATTCTCTTTCGCCGAACCGCCGGGACCGACGGCCGCGCGGGCGCTGCCGGCCAGCGCACCGAACAGGGCTTCGCGCCCCCGCGAACCATCGTCATCATCCGAATTGTCGATGCCGGTAAGCGGATCGATGTGGCCGGTCAGGAAATCGGGAAGCTCGGGCAGGTCCACATCCGGCAGCGGGGCCGGCTCGACCAGCTCGAGGCGGATCAGTTTGTTCGTCACGGTTTCGCGCAACTTGTCGAGCATGGATTCGAAGAGACTGAACGCTTCCTGCTTGTATTCGTTGAGCGGCTGCTTCTGAGCATGGGCGCGCAGGCCCACGACCTGGCGCAGCGCGTCGAGCGTGGCGAGATGGTCCTTCCACTGCCCGTCAAGCTCTTGTAACAGAACGCTTTTCTCGATCCGGCGCCAGAGTGAAGGATCCGCCGCCGCGATCTTGTTTTCCATGATGCGATCAGCTTCGGCAGCCAGGCGTTCCTCGATGATCTCGGGTTCGACCTGATCCTCCTCGACCCATTGTTCCACTGGCGCATCGAAATTCAACACTTCGTGCACGCGTGTCTTGAGGCCATCGATATCCCACTGTTCGGGATAGGAGCCCGGCGGGCAGGCTTGGGACACGATCGAATTGATCGCATCGTGGCGCATGTCGACAACGACATCTTCCACTGCTTCGCTGTCCATGATTTCCGCGCGCTGCTCGTAGATGACCTTGCGCTGGTCGTTCATCACGTCGTCGTACTGCACGACCTGTTTGCGGATTTCGTAGTTGCGCGCCTCGACCTTCTTCTGCGCAGTCTCGATGGCCTTGGACAGCCATTTCGAGCCGATCGCCTCGCCATCCTCAAGGTTGGAATTCATCATCTTCGCAAACAGCGTATCGGGGCCGAAGATGCGCAGCAGATCGTCTTCGAGGCACAGATAGAAGCGTGAAAGACCCGGATCGCCCTGACGGCCCGAACGGCCACGAAGCTGATTGTCGATACGGCGGCTTTCATGCCGCTCGGTGCCGAGCACAAAAAGCCCCCCCGCATCGAGCACCTTCTGACGCTCCGCAGCGACTTCGGCCTTGATACGCTCGATCTCGAGATCCTTCTTGGCGCCTTCTTCCATGTCGCGGAGTTCATCGTCGATACGGAAATCCACATTGCCGCCCAGTTGAATGTCCGTCCCGCGACCGGCCATGTTGGTGGCGATGGTCACGGCCCCGATACGGCCGGCCTGGGCCACGATATGGGCCTCCCGCTCATGCTGGCGTGCGTTGAGGACTTCATGTTCGACACCTTCCTGCCTGAGGAACTCACTGAGCAGTTCGGATTTCTCGATCGAGACGGTGCCAACCAGCACCGGCTGCCCTATGGCGTTCTTCTCGGCGATCGCCTTGGCGATGGCTTTGAACTTGTCTTGCGTGTTCTTGTAGAATTCGTCGTCCTCGTCGATGCGCGCGACGGGAACATTGGTCGGGATTTCGACCACGTTCATCTTGTAGATGTCCCAGAACTCCGCTGCTTCGGTCGCCGCGGTGCCGGTCATACCCGACAGCTTGGGATACATGCGGAAATAGTTCTGGAAGGTGATCGAAGCGAGCGTCTGGTTCTCGGGTTCGATCTTTACACCTTCCTTGGCCTCTACAGCCTGGTGCAGGCCGTTCGACCAGCGGCGCCCGTCCATCATGCGGCCCGTGAATTCATCGATGATGACGACCTTGTCGTCCTTCACGATATAATCCGTGTCGCGTTTGAACATATGCACCGCGCGCAGGGCCTGGTCGAGGTGATGGACGACCTGGGTGTTTTCGACATCGTAGAGGTTTTCGGTCTCGAGCAGGCCACGCTCGATCAGCAGTTTCTCGACCTCCTCGGTACCGTCTTCGGTGAGCTGAATGCTGCGCTGCTTTTCGTCCTTCTCATACCAGTCCTCGGGGAACTGCTTCACCACCTCGTCAATGGACATGTAGAGGTCGGACTTGTCCTCGGTCGGGCCGGAAATGATCAGCGGTGTGCGCGCTTCGTCAATCAGGATCGAATCGACTTCATCGACGATGGCGAAATTGAAGGGACGCTGGACCATCTGGCCCCGCTCGTGCTTCATATTATCGCGCAGATAATCAAAGCCGAGTTCGTTATTGGTCGAATAGGTGATGTCCGAATTATAGGCTTCGCGGCGCTGGTGCTCGCTCAGGTTGGGGACAATTACACCCACGGTCAGGCCGAGGAACTTGTGCAAGCGGCCCATCCATTCCGCATCGCGCGCGGCGAGATAGTCGTTGACGGTAACGACGTGTACGCCCTTGCCTTCGATCGCGTTCAGATAGGTCGCCAGCGTCGCGACCAGCGTCTTGCCCTCGCCGGTGCGCATCTCGGCAATCTCGCCGCGATGGAGAACGATACCGCCGACCATCTGCACATCGAAATGCCGCATGCCGAGCACACGGACCGACGCTTCGCGCACCGTGGCAAAAGCTTCGGGAAGAATATCGTCGAGCGTTTTGCCATCGGCCAGTTGCGTGCGGAACTTGTCGGTCTGCGCGGCGAGCTCGTCATCGCTCAGAGCCTGAAGCTGCGGTTCGAGCGCGTTGATCTGGTTGACGATCTTGCCGAGAGATTTGACGTAGCGGTCATTGGATGAGCCGAATACGGCCTTCATTATGGAATTGAGCATGTGAGGGGCCTTCGAGCCTTCCTGATGAACTATGGCGGGAACACCCGCGCACGATCATGGTGGCGGGAGGAAATCGGATGTCTTGGTAGAGCGCGCGCTATTCGTAGGCGCGGTCAATGCCCAATTGTACGGTCGGAATGAAAACCGTAACAAAGGGTTCAGGCTTACAAGGCTTCGCGGTGCGCGGGCCGTCCAGCGACCGGCGGGCCGCGGCACGGCGTTCGCAAGCCTCGCCCTTGCAGGGCTTTTCGGCCCCGGCAGCAACTTCGACACCCGACGCGGCGCTATAGACAACCGCATGCGCAGGCGCACCAGCGGCAGCAAGGCCGGTCAGAAGCGCAAGCAGGGTAATCAGGCGACGAAGCATTGCATCGCTCAGATAGGGCGTGTCACCGAGCGCGTCCACCCCGCTTGACCGTTTACCCCGGGCCAGTCTGCCCCTATTCGGCATGCGCAATGGAACTCGATCGCTCTCCCCTCGCCCGCCCTTTCCCCGAATTGCCGCACATCGACGGCGTGACGCTGCGCGTGGCGCGCGCAGGTTACAAAACGTGGGAGCGTGCCGACCTGACCTTTGCCGAGCTGGCTGAAGGCACAGCGGTGGCGGGCGTCTTTACCAAAAGCGCCTGCGCCTCGAGCGAGGTCGAGATGGGGCGCGAGCAGATCGGGCAAGGTCGTGCCCGCGCGCTGATCGTCAATGCGGGCAACTCGAATGCCTTCACCGGCTATCGCGGACGCGAAGCGGTCGAGCAGATCGTCGAGCAGGTTGCCGGTGCACTCGGCTGCGAGAGCGAGCAGGTATTCGTCTCCTCAACGGGTGTGATCGGCGTGCCGCTGCCCAAGGACAAGGCGCGCAGCGGGGTCGAAGCCGTCCTCGCCGCCGAACCCTGCGGATGGGAAGCGGCAGCTACCGCCATCGGCACGACCGACACCTTCACCAAGGGCGCGCATACCTCCGCAATGCTGGGAGAGACGCGGGTCGAACTGGCGGGTTTCATCAAAGGCAGCGGGATGATCGCACCCGACATGGCGACAATGCTGGGCTATATCTTCACCGACGCTGCCGTGGAGCCCGCTTTCCTGCAGGAAATGCTGTCGAAGGCGAATCAGGCGAGCTTTTCCTGCATAACGGTCGATGGCGATACCTCGACCAGCGACACGGTGCTGCTGTTCGCGACCGGCAAGGCCGGCAATGCTCCGCTTGCCGCCTGGGAGGATGCCGGGGCGGACGCATTCTACGCAGCCCTGCTCCAGCTGTGCCGCGAACTGGCGCAGCTTGTTGTTCGCGACGGCGAAGGCGCGCAGAAATTCATCGAAATCGCGGTAACCGGAGCGGCGGACGACGCCAGCGCGCGCCGCATCGGCCTTTCCATCGCCAATTCCCCGCTGGTGAAGACCGCGATCGCGGGCGGCGATGCCAATTGGGGGCGCGTGGTCATGGCCGTCGGCAAGGCAGGCGAACCGGCGGACCGAGACAGGCTCTCTATCGGGTTCGGCGGG
This sequence comes from Erythrobacter aureus, assembly GCF_003355455.1. Taxonomy (NCBI): domain Bacteria; kingdom Pseudomonadati; phylum Pseudomonadota; class Alphaproteobacteria; order Sphingomonadales; family Erythrobacteraceae; genus Erythrobacter; species Erythrobacter aureus. Next base: position 1,780,065 of record NZ_CP031357.1, on the reverse strand, counting down.
ACCTGGGCTGCAAGGGACGGACAGCCGCTCGCCGATTACGACGAAGCGCCGGTCGCGAAACATTTGGAAGGCCAGGACATCCGGATCGATGTCGATCTGGGCATCGGCGATGGCCGCGCCACGGTGTGGACCTGCGATCTGACCCACGGATACATATCGATCAACGCGGATTATCGCTCGTGACCCCGAGGAATACCGAGACCCTCGACCGCGAGATCCTCGCGCTCATGCAGCGCGTGACCGAACTGGCGATCATGCCGCGCTACCGCAATCTTGCCGCGGGCGAAGTCGAGGACAAGGGCGGCAACGATCCCGTAACCATCGCCGACAGGGAAAGCGAAGCGCTGCTGCGCGAAGGTCTGCTGCAAATCGACAGTACGCCGGCCTTCGTCGGCGAGGAAGTGGCTCATGCCGATCCCGCGGTGCTCGACCGGCTCGACCGGCCCTGCTGGATCGTCGATCCGGTCGACGGAACGCGCAATTTCGCCACTGGCAAGCCGCCTTTCGGGATCATCATTGCGCAGGCAATGGACGGCGAAGCGCAGTCCGGATGGATTTACGATTGCCTATCGGGCCGCTTCTGCGCCGCGCATAAGGGAAAAGGCGCCACCATCGACGGCGGGCGGATCGTTGCGCGACCGACCGGAAAGGCGCCGCCAATCGGCGCGATCTCGCTGATCTTCATGGAAGAGGAACGCCGCGAGGCCACGCGCCGCCATATCTCGCCCAATTACGAACTGGTCGACATTCCGTTTTGCGCGGCTGAGCAATACCCTCGGCTGGCGCTGGGTGTAAATGACGTCTCGATCTTCGAGCGCACGCTCGCCTGGGATCACGCGGCGGGCGTTTTGTGGCTCAACGAAGCGGGCGGCAAGGCAGCAAGGCCCGACGGATCCGCTTATCGTGTCGACCAGTGGGATCGGCCGGGCCTGTTGGGTGCGGCAAGCCCGGCCCTGTGGGACGAACTTGCCGAACTATATGCGAAAATGAATTAAAGTTCGCTTTCAAGCCACTGCTTGAGCTGGCCTTTGGGCGCCGCGCCGCGCATCTGCGCCGCCGGTTCGCCATTCTTGAACAGCACCAGATAGGGAATCGACTGGACACCCATTTCGCCAGGAATGCCGGGGTTCTCCATGATATCCATCTTGGCAATGGTGACCTTGTCGCCCAGTTCCTCGCTCAGTTCCTCGAGCGCGGGTGCGATCATCTTGCAGGGACCGCACCAGTCAGCCCAGAAATCGACCAGCACCGGCTTGTCGCTTTCGAGCACGTCGGACTTGAAGCTGGCATCGGTAACGGCGGTGGTTGCCATGGGGTATCTCCTGGAAACATCGTATAGCGCCCGATGTGGGCGGCAGTCTGGATTACTCAATGGGTGGCAGGGCAAAACTTTCCTGCGTCTCCGCAAACGCGTCCTTGTAGGCGGCAAGGCGGGCGACCGGCAAGGCGAAGAGCTGCGGCGTCTGGGTATAGAGCACGGCCGCCTCGATGGCGCGTCCCGGATATATGATTTCGAGCGCGGCGACATAGGCGGCCATCTGCTTCATCGTGCTCTCGGGTATCGCGTCGAGCGATTGGGGGGCCTGCGAGCGGTTTTGAAGTCGACCACGGTGACTTTCTCGGAAGTGACCAGCAGGCGGTCGGCGGTCCCCATGACCACCTGCCCCTCGACCGTCGCGGCAAGCGGGACCTCGGCCAGTGCCTGCGGCCCGAAGACCTCGGCAAATTGCGGATCGTCGAGCACGGCCAGCGCACTGCTTAGCATTTCCTCGCGCTCGACCTCCCCCAGATCGGCAGCCTGCCGGGCAAGCCACTCGCGGGCTTTTTCCGCACGCGCATCGGGTGCGATTTGCGGCATCCGCTCGAGCAGGGCATGGATCAGCGTGCCGCGCCGCGCCGCCTCGCTCGCCTCGCCCGGCGGAAGCGGCGGGTCGCTGCCCTCCAGCTCACCCAGACCCGATGGGGCCAGCGGGCGCGGCGGGCGCGGTTCGGGGCCGATAGGCGCAAGCGCCCAGGCGGGGAGTACCGGTGCGGCAGTGGCCGCCGAGACCTCAGAAGCGACTTTCACGCTCGGTGCCCTCTCGCCGATCTCCCAGCGGGCACCCCAGATGTCGTCGGCAAGGCCCTCGTCCTCGCCGAACAGCGGCTCGAGGCGCGCATACCAGCTGTCCTCATGCGGACCGTTCCGGGCATCGCGCGGGCCGAGCGAGCCGGTGATGAACAGCGCCTCCTGCGCGCGGGTCAGCGCGACATAGAGCAGCCGCCAGTGTTCCTGCATCGCCTTGGCTGCCTCGGCCTCGTCGGCCAGCGCCACGGGGCCGACCTTCTCGTCCTTGCCGAGCCCCGGCAGCGGCACTTCGCGCAGGCTATCGCTGCCTGGCAGCTCCTCGCGCAGCACGAGGTCGCCCGCGCCATCGGGACGGATCGCGGCATCGGCGAGGATGACGATCGGCGCTTCCAGCCCCTTCGAGCCGTGGACGGTCATCACCCGGACCTGGTCCCCGCCCTCGCCCGCCTCGCGCTTCAATTCGCCGTCACCTGCGTCCAACCAGCGGATGAAGCCCTGCAGGCTTGCCACATGCGCGCCGGCATAGGCGTTCGCGGCGTTGAGCAGTTCGTCGATCGGATCGTTCGCCTCGCGCCCGAGCCGCGCTACCAGATTGCGGCGACCGTCCATCGGCCCGATCAGTATCCAGTGGAGCAATTGTTGCGGGCTGTCGTAATCCGCACGGCGCAGGATTTCGCGCAAGGTCGCGACGGTTTGGGCGACGAAAGGATGCTCGCTCGCGCGTAGATGCTCCCACAACCTCTGGCCCTTGGCGCGGTAGCCGTGTGTAAGCAGGTCTTCCTGGCTCCAGCCGACCAGCGGCGAAACCAGCAGGCTGGCGAGCGTCAGATCGTCGAGCGGCTGCGCGGCGAAGCGCAGCGCCGCCATCAGGTCCTTCACCGCCAGCGGATTACCCAGGCGCAGCCGGTCGACCCCTGCCACCGGTACGCCGTGACGGTACAGCCGCGCGACGATCAGCGCGGCCAGTTCGCGCCGCTTCTGGACGAGGATCATGACATCGCCCGCCGTGGCGCGACGCTTCTTGCCCTTCGATAGCGTGAAGCCCTCGCCTTCCGGGTCTAGCCATGCGGCCACCTGTTTCGCGATATTGTCCGCTAGCTTCCGGTCGTGTCGGCCGAGCCACCCTTCCCGCTCGCCGTCCTCGTCCTCTTCCTCGGCGACACGCACCACCTGCCACAGGCTGACCAACCCCGGTTCGCGGCTGCCACTATGCGGGTCGGAAGGCGTATCGAGACCAAAAGCATCGCATCCGATCGCATCGATCGCGCGGTCCACAAAGCCGAGCACTTGCTGGTTGGTGCGATAGCTGCGGCCGAGGCCGTATTTCTCGAGCGGGCGTAAGCGGGGGCCGCCACGTATCGAACCCGCCGCCTCGGTTGCACCGCTGATCCTTGCGTCGAAATAGTCCCGCGCCTCGCGGAAATTTTCCGGACTCGTGCCCTGGAAACCGAAGATCGCCTGTTTGTAATCGCCAACCGCGAAGATCGTCCGCACCGCCCCGCCCTGCGCGCCCTCGCCATCGAAATAATCGTCGGTCAGCGCTTTCACGATGTCCCATTGCGCGGCATTGGTGTCCTGCGCTTCGTCGACGAGGATGTGGTCGAAGCTGCGGTCGAGCTTGTAACGGATCCAGTCGGCCATGGCGCTGTCGGACAGCAGAGTGGCCGCCCGCGCGATCAGATCGTCGAAATCGACCAGCCCCTCGCGCTCCTTGGCCTTGTGCCAGGCAAGGGCGAACGCGCGTCCGGCCTCGAGCTGCGGCGCGAGGAAACCGGCGAGACCGAGCAGCGCCCGCCTCTCGCCGACCTTCGCCACCGCCTCGGCGATCGTTTGCTGGTTGTCGGGAAAGGAGGGATCGGCCTTCTCCGCCCCGCCCATCTTGCGAGGGCTTCCGTCCTTCTTGAGCAGCGTGTCGAGGAAACCGTCGAGCCTTGCTAGGCGCGCTTCTGCATCGCCTTGCAGCCAGCCGTCGATGAAATCCGCTGCCGCCTGTCCGGTCTTGGCCGGCCATGCACGTGTTGCCGCTTGGCATGCCCGCAGAGTGGAAACGGGAAAATCTCCGTCCGAGCACGCCTCTGCCACCCACGCCTCGTCCGCATCGGCGGGAATTCCGAGCAGCCGGTGTACGCGCTGCCCCATCGGTGGCTGCCAGCTTCCCGGCCCTTCCCACAAATCCATATGCCGTGCGCAGCGCATCAGCCAGCCGCGTACCGCATCGGGACCCTTGCGCTTGCTCATTTCGGCGATTGCCGCGGTGATGCGGGGATCGCCCTCGGCCAGCAGGTCGGACAGAACCTCGCGGCTCAGCAGGTCGCGCTCGCGGTCCTCCATCGGGCGCGATCCCGGCAGAATGCCCGCCTCGCCTGGAAAGGCTGCGAGGAGATATTGCGCGAAGGCATGGATCGTATCGATGCGCAGCCCCCCACCCGGGCAATCGAGCACGCGGGCGAACAGCGAACGCGCGCGAGCCTGCGTTTCGGGATCGATAGGCGCACCGAGATAGCCAAGCTCTCGCGCAAGATCGGTGCTCTTCAGCCGCACCCAGCGCGCGAGCACTGCATTGACGCGCACTGCCATTTCCGCCGCGCCCGCCTTGGTGAAGGTAAGGCACAGCACCTGCGCAGGATCGGCCCCCGGCTCGAGCAGCAGCCGCAGCACGCGCGCGGACAGCACCTGCGTCTTGCCCGTTCCCGCGCTCGCAGAAAGCCACACGCTGCCCAGCGGATCGACCGCGAGGCGTTGCTTGTCTTGCAGTTCGTAGACGGTCCCGCTCATGCCTCGTCCCCACCGTCCTGATGGGCAATCCATTCATCGAGGCGCATGAGCTGGTCGTAAGTGTCGTAGGCCGGGTAGTCGGGGTTCTCGCGCGCCGTGAAGGGATCACGCCCCTTTATGAAGCGGTTGATCGCGAGCGCGAGCTTGTCGGCGGCGAGTGGCAGGAAATCCTCCGGCAGCACGCCCGAGGTCTTGCGCCCAACCTTCAGCGGAACGTCGACATAGCCGAAACCGAAGGGATTGTCGTCCTTCGCCTTGCCCAGCGACCAGTATTCATAGCCCTCCGGATCGCCCGAAAGTCCTTCGAACCCGCCGCGTTCGGCGATGAGGCCGAGAATACCGAGTTGCAGTGCAAAGCCCTGTTCGACCATCGACGCGCTGGGCGGTTTTCCGGTCTTGTAATCGATGATTGCGAGGCTGCCGTTCTCCAGCCGGTCGATACGGTCGGCACGCCCGTGAACCGGCACGCCTTCGAAACTCATCCGGCCTTCCTTTTCGACTGCAAGCACGCGGCGACCCTCGTAGCTCTCGACCTCGTGCTCGACCCACTGAAGCGCGGATTCGAGCCGCGGTTGCCACAGCCCGCGCATCAGCGGGTCGGCATTCTCCTCGTCGAGCACAGCCTCCATGATCGGCCCAAGCGGCGCGCTATTATCCTTCTCGCGCGCCTCGTGCCAGCGCTGCAGGATGGTATGCGCGACATTGCCCTGCCACAGCGCTGATGGCTCGGCATCGAGAACGTCGAGATCGGACAGGCCCATGATCTTGCCCGCGTAGAACTGGTACGGATCGCCCAGTAGCCGGTCGAGCGCGGTGGCGGAAATGTCGACGTCGCGCTGTTCGGGCGTGGGGTCGGGCGCAGGACGCGGATAGCGTGCGGCCATGGGGGCGCGGGTCATGGCGCGCGCGAGATCGACCGCCTCCTTTTCCTCATATCGGTCCAGCATTTCTCCGAGCAGCGCCTGTACCCGCAGCAGGAACCGCGACGGGATGGCGGGGCCGGCCTCGTCGCGCTCCGAACGCGAAAGCACGACCTCGGGCGCCCCCATGGCCCCAGCGAGATCGTGCGCGGACAGGCCGATGCGGAAATCGGAACCGGGAACGCCCAGCGCGCGCAGGACCGGCGGTGCGAGCAGCGCATCGACTCCGCCCCGCGTTGGCCAGACGCCCTCGTTCAGGCCGGCACAGATCATCAGCTCCGCCCGGTTCATCCGACTTTCGAGAAGGCCGAGGATCTGCACACGCGCATGGCCGCCATAGGGTGGCCGCACCGCGACCTGTTCCATCGCATCGCGCAAGGCAATCGCGGCATCTCCGGGTGCGAGGGCAAAACCCGCCTCGCGCGCATGAAGGCGAAAATCCTCGACGAAAGCGGCGAGCGCGCGGCCGTCTTCCTTGGCCCACAGCATCTCACCGCATAACGCCTCGCCGGTCGCCGCCAGCATATCGAGCAGTTCGGCGAGTGAAACGTGCGGCCGATCGCTCGGCGAAAGCAGCGGATCGAGTGCCTCTTCGACGACGGCAAACCACTCCCCGACCCGCGCATGCCGTTCGGCCAGTCTGGCGGCAATCTCACCGATCGGTTTGAGGCCACCCGCCCTGCGCGGTCCGCGCAGTTCGCGTTCGACGCGGCGCAACTGGCGCAGCCACACACCGCGTTCCATCCCGCCATCGACCAGCGGGTGTGCCAGAAGCGCCATCAGGGGCACGGGAGGAGCCTTGTCGGCCATTATCTCGGCAAGCAGCAGCAACAGGCGACCGGCGGGTGTTTGCGACAGGGGCCGCCCCGCAGAATCATCGGCTGCAATATTCCAGCGGTCGAGGTGATGGACCACGCGCCGCGCCAGAGCGCGGTCGGGCGTGACCACGGCAACGCGCTTTTCCGGTTCCTCCAGCGCCTCGCGCACCAGCAAGGCAATAGCCTGCGCCTCCTCTTCCGGATTGGCGCATGTCAGGATCCTGACGCCCGAGAGGCGGCGTTTTTCGGCTGGCAGATCGACCCAGCCCTTGCTCGCTTCCGGCGGGAGGAACAGCGACCCGATCGCATGGCTGCGCTTCGGCGGCGCGGCGGCAAGACCCTTGCGATGCCAAGGCTGCACTTCCTCGCGCCCGATGCCCATGCGATTGAGCAGCAGCTTGAGATGGTATTGCGGGTGGGTTACCGCATCGTCGCGTGCGAAAGGCGTATCGCCAGGCTCCGGTGCTGCACCCGCCCGGCCCAGTTCGTCCCACACCGGCTGGGATATAGTGAGATCGAAATCGGGCAGGACGACAGCGCCGTTTTCCAGATCGGCGATGACCCGCAGCAGTATCGCCAGCGAGGGCGCCGCGCTGGTCACGCCGACAGCGACGATGGGTGTTTCCGGAGGATTGTCTTTCCACCGCCGTCCGGCCCATTCGAACAGGCGATTGCGCCGCGCGGCGGCATCGAGCAGCCCCTCGCGCGCAAGCTCCTGCTTCCACAGGATCTGGACTGCCGAGAAATCCCGCAGGCTGTTCTGCCAATGGGCGGACAGATCGGGATAAATGCCCGTCACCGCATCATCCAGCAGGTCTGCGGGATCGATATCTTCCACCAGGAGCCGATCCATCGTCGCCCCGGCCTCCCGCGCGAGGCGCAGCAAGGTCGCCCCCTTGGGTGCGCGCTCGCCCATCACGCCGCTCAAGAGCTTCGCCAATTCGAACAGGCGCCGCTGAGGATCGATGGCCGGCGGTATGTCCGCCGCACCCAATGGATCGAGCAACGGGCCGAGCGTTTCATCGAGGTCGAGATCGCCGACGACCGCCATGCGCGGCATCAGCAGCCCCGGTCGGCCCATTTCGCGTGCGTGACGGATGAAGGCTTCGGAAATCGTCCGGCGCGCACGGCTGCTAGGCACCAGCAGCGTCAGTCTCGCCAGCCCGAATTCGGCATCGACATAAAGCGGGACGAGGCCCGCAACCAGCGCATCGGCGAACCCGCGATGCGCGGCGATCGAATAGACCTTCGGCTGTGCGCGCTCAGCCACCCGTGAGCGCCTCCTCGGTCGGGCGGATATGGGCGGGCGTGCCGACTTCGTACCACTGGCCGGTAAAAGCCACACCGAACAGACGTCCCTCGGCGATGGCCCGGTCCCACAACAGATTGGTGGAGAACTTGCCGTCCGGCGCATCGCGCAACAGGCGGTGCGAGACGATCTGAATGCCGGTATAAATGAACGGCGCGATCCGGCCCGGCAGCTTGCGCTTCAACTGCCCCGAACCATCCATGTAGAAATCGCCCGTGCCATCGAAATTGAAGGCGCGCGAATGGGTAACGACCAGCAGCAACGCATCCATCTTCTGCGGATTCCAGCGCGCCGACAGGTCGGCAAAAGCATTGCGCGGGCCATCGAGCCAGATGCTGTCGGCATTGCAGGCGAAGAACGGGTCGGGAAGCAGATCGTCCGCCCGGGCTTTAACCATGCCGCCGCCGGTTTCGAGCAGAAGATCGCGCTCGTCGGAGAAGGTAATCGCGGGAGCCTTGCGCTGCCCAACATGTGCCTCGATCGCATCGGCAAGGTAGTGGACGTTGACAACCGCCCGGCCCACGCCCGCTTCCTCCAGCCGGTCCAGCGCGCGGTCGATCAGGGCCTTTCCCGCTACGCGCACCAGTGGCTTGGGCGTGGCGGCAGTCAGCGGGCGCATACGCTTGCCCAGTCCGGCGGCCATCAGCATGGCAGTATCGGAAGCGAGCTTCGTCACTGGATTTCCCCTCCGAAAGTATCGCGAATTTCCTGCGGGATGTTGGCCGCGAACCACTCGGCCACGGGTGCCATGCCCTCATGTGCAAGATCGCGCTCCATCGCCCTCCAGACCCGCGGGATCATCGCGAGATAGCGAGCCTTGCCATCGCGCTTCCACAGGCGGGTGAAAATGCCGACGATCTTGGCATTGCGCTGCGCGCCCAGTCGCGCATAATCCGCCTCGAAATTCTCGCCCGGCTGCGCCGCCACGCGGTAATGCTCGAACATTGCGGCTTCGAGTTCCGGCGACACGTCGCGGCGTGCATCCTGCAGCAGGCTGACCAGGTCGTAGGCCGGATGGCCGACGAGAGCGTCCTGGAAATCGATCAGCCCCTGATCTCCACCAGGTTTGCCGGGTTCTAGCAGCATGATGTTCTCGGCGTGGTAATCGCGCAGTACGGTAACGCCGGGATTCTGCCGATCAAGCAGCGGAGCGAGCGCCCGTTGCCACGCCTCGACCCAGCCCTGGCCATCCACGGCAAGGCCCATCGCCGGGCAATACCACTCGACGAATAGGTCCACCTCGCGCTGGTAAACAGCCATGTCGTAGGGCTCGAACGGCCCGGGCGGCAGTTCGTGCAACCGCACCAGCGCATCGATAGCCCTGGCGTAGACACCGCATTCTTCGTCGGAGTGGTCGTCGACCCGCTCGCGCATACGCTGATCGCCGAAATCCTCGATCAGAACCCAGCCTTCCCCTGCGTCTTCGGCGAAGATATGCGGAGCGCGCATCCCGTTGTTCTCGAGCCAGTGCGCGACTTGGAGGAAGGGCTTCGGATCCTCGTGCGGTGGCGGCGCATGCATCAGCATTGCGCTCCGTCCGGCCATACGCAGGCGGAAATAGCGACGAAAACTGGCATCGCCGACAAGCGGGGCGATTTCCGCCCCTTCCCATTCGGTATCGCCAAGAAAGCTATGTAGGCCGTCGGGCAGCGCGTCACTCATGGCCAACGGCTTTGCCAAGATGTACCGGGCGTTACAACGGCTTCGCGCCCGTCTCCCACTTTTTCGAGCGCTATCGAAAGGCAACCCGCCTCGTGTGCGAAACCACCTGCGTGATCGGGCCATTCGGCAAGCAGCACGGCCCCTTCGCGATAGTCGTCGAGGCCGAGTTCCTCGACTTCGGACGGATCTTCCAGCCGGTAGAAATCGGCGTGAACGAGCGGCAGCCGCGTATCGTCATAGGTCTCGATAATCGTATAGGTGGGCGACGGCACTTCGCCGACATGGCCGAGCGCCGCCACGATCGCTCGCGCCAAGGTCGTCTTGCCGGTGCCCAAGGTCCCCGTCAGCGCTACAACGTCTCCTGGAGCCAGTTTTCCGGCGATCCGGCGGCCGAAAGCGTCCATGGCTACAAGGTCGGGAAGTGCGATCCTCATGGCAGGGTAATGGTGGCGGTGGTTCCGCCATTCTTGCGGCTTTGAATGTCGAGCGTCCCATCGTGTGCCTCTATCAGCTGCCGTGCGAGCGGGATGCCCAGGCCTTGCCGACGTTCGATACCCTTGCCGCCCGGCGCCATCCGAATCCCTTCGAGTGCGCGCGCCAGTTCATGCTGGCTCATCCCACGCCCATTGTCGGATATAATGATTTTCGTTTCGCCGCGCTTGCGCCCGATATCGACAACGATCCGGCCCCCCCGCGGAGTTCCTTTGATGGCATTGTCCAGCAATTGGGAAATCGCGCGGCGCAGTTGTTGCGGATCGGCCGTCACCGACTTGTCGGGGTTGCCTTTCAAATCCAGCGTCAGTTCGCCATCAAGAATGCGGCCTTCCTGCTTGCGAACGATCTGGGTGATGAAGGGTAGCAGCTCGAGCTCGGTCTTGCGCAGCGGCATAAGGCCCGCTTCGGACTGCGACAGGTCGAGCACGTTCTCGACCTGCTCGGTAAGTTTGCCGACCGACAGCGAGATTGCCTGGGCATATTCCTTCGCCTGCGGGGTCAGCTCGCCGGCAATTCCACTCGTAAGCAGCTCGGCGAATCCTCCGATCGAAGTCAATGGCGTCCGGAATTCGTAGCTCATATTGGCGAGAAAGCGTGTCATCACCGCATCGGCTTCTTCCAAAGCGCGGTTGCGTTCGCGAAGCGCCTCTTCCGCCTGGCGCGAGGCCGTGACGTCGAGCACAGTCAATAGGCCATTGCCATCGGGCAGCGGCACGCCTGCGAAATCGAGCGTGCGGCCATCGGACAGTTCGATGCGGTCATCACTTTTCTTGCGGTCCAGCGTCGCCGCGCGGATGACCTGGTTGATGCGCGACACGGCTGCCGGATCGGCAAGGTTCTTGGCGATCGCTTCGAGTAAGTCCTCAGCCTGCGGATGCCCGTCCAGAACCTCGGGATCGATCCCCCAAGCGCCCGGAAAGCCGCGATTCCACAGCTCGAGATGTCCATCGGGTGCAAAGACCGCGAGCGCCTCGAACAGATTGTCGAACGTCGCCGTGCGAGTGCGGAGCAAAGTGTCGCGCGTGGCGGACAGCGCGAGTTGTTCGGTGCGGTCTTCCGCGATCATTACCAGGCCGCCATCGGGCAGCGGCTGCGCGATAATCCGCAAATGGGTGCTATCGGGCAGCGGCCACGCTTCCTCATGCGGTTCGTCGCGCAGGAACCATTCGGCGAGCTCGTTGCGCCAGGCGGGGAAATCGCGCACTTCGGGAATGCGACCGTTTTCGCGGGCGATCAGCAGCATCTGCTGGAACGTCGTCCGCTCGTTCACCACACCGGGAGGCAGGGCGAACACGCGGTGGAACGGCTGGTTTGCAAATGTCATGCGGTGCGCGGCATCGAACTGAGCAACCCCGATCGACAACTGATCCAGCATCGAACGCTGCGCTTCGCGGAAGGCCCGGAACTCGCGCGCCTGCTCCTCCATCTCCTCGATATCGACCGCGTATCCGGCAATCCCCTCGCCCATCAAAGGCAGGTCGGTAACGCGAATGGTGCGACGCGCATTGTCGATCGTGGCGCTCAGGATACGCTCGATCGGTTGGCGGCGATCGGCAGCCTGCTGCGCGACCTGAGCTGCGGTTCTGCCATTGACGGTTTCGACGAGTTCGATCTGGTCGGCAACGACCTGATCGGCGCTTTCGGCGCCGACTGCGGAAACATAAGCCTTGTTGACCAGCCGCAAGAGCATGTCCGCACCGCGGAACCACATCGGCATGGGGGCGGCTTCGATCAGACCGACCAGGGCACCGAAATCTTCGCGGGCGCGCGCTGCCTCTTCCCGCAATTGCGCAAGCTCCGCCTCGCTGTCGCTGAAATCGAAGACCCAGACCAGCGCCGCTCCACCGGGCGAAACTGCGGGATCCGCCAGCGATCCATGCATAGCCAGCGACTTGCCAGATCCCGGCACGACGGCAACCTCCATGCGAAACGGGCGTGCCGTCCTCTGGGTACGGCGGACATTGCGTGTGAGATCGTCGATCTGCTGCTCGGTCAGCCCGCGCCCGTCGGGACCGGACAATTCGCTGAGATAATCCGGGACCTTGTCAAGCCCGATCCACCGCGCGAGGCGATCCGGAGCCTCGATACGGCCATCCGCCCGGACGAGCAGTGGTATGGCCGGACCCTCCTCGATCAGGCGCGAAAGCCGAAGGGCAAGCTTGCGGCTGGCGAGCGATTTCTGCTCGCGACCGCTGGCACGCAACATCACCCACACCGCACCGGCGGTCCACAGCGCAAGCAAAAGGCCAAGCAAGGCCGACAATGCGGGAGAACTTTCCATTACCCGCCAGCTATGCCGACCCGCGCGGGAGTGCAATGCCCCCGCGCGAGTTCATGCGATGCAATTTCCGTCGCTTGCGACGATCAGTAGCGGTAATGTTCGGGCTTGAACGGCCCCTCTACCGGCACGCCGATGTAGTCGGCCTGCTTCTGGCTGAGCTGAGTCAGCTTAACGCCAAGCTTGTCGAGATGCAGCGCAGCGACCTTTTCGTCGAGGTGCTTGGGCAGAACATACACGTCGTTCTGATATTCGTCGCCCTTGGTCCACAGTTCGATCTGCGCCAACGTCTGGTTGGTGAAGCTGAAGCTCATCACGAAGCTGGGATGGCCCGTCGCGCAGGAGAGGTTCACCAGTCGCCCCTTGCCGAGGACGATGATTTCCTTCCCGTCGGGGAACTTGACCAGGTCGGTGCCCGGCTTCAATTCGTTCCACTCGTAATTGTCGAGCGCCGAGATCTGGATCTCGCTGTCGAAATGGCCGATATTGCAGACAATCGCCTTGTCCTTCATCGCCTTCATGTGCTCGGCGGTGATGACGTGTTCGTTACCCGTGGCGGTGCAGAAGATGTCGGCGACCTTCACCGCTTCTTCCATGGTCACCACTTCGAAACCGTCCATCGCCGCTTGCAATGCGCAGATCGGATCGATTTCGGTCACAAGCACGCGCGCGCCGCCATTGCGGAGCGACTGGGCGCTGCCCTTCCCGACATCGCCGAAGCCGGCGACACAGGCGACCTTGCCCGAAAGCATGACGTCGGTCGCGCGGCGGATCGCATCGACCAGCGATTCGCGGCAGCCATAGAGATTGTCGAACTTCGACTTGGTCACGCTGTCGTTCACATTGATCGCCGGGAACGGCAGCTTGCCCTGCCTGGCGAGATGATAAAGGCGATGAACGCCGGTCGTGGTTTCCTCCGACACACCGACGATGTTCTTGACCGATTTGGTCAGATAGCCCGGCTTGGCCTTGATGAAGGCCCTGAGCGCGCGCTGGAATTCGATTTCTTCGGCATTCTGCGGTTCGGGCAGTCCCTCGCCCGCCTCTAGGCGCGCGCCCCACAGGGCGAACATGGTCGCATCGCCGCCATCGTCGAGAATGATATTGGCCGTACGGTCGGCATCGTCTTCGGTCGACCAGTCGAAGATCCTGCCGACATAATCCCAGTAATCGGCAAGGCTCTCGCCCTTGATCGCGAACACCGGAATATCCTGCGCGGCAATGGCGGCAGCAGCATGATCCTGCGTCGAGAAAATATTACAGGTAGCCCATCGTACATCGGCTCCGAGCGCGACCAGCGTTTCGATCAGCACGGCGGTCTGGATGGTCATGTGGAGCGACCCGGTGATCCGCGCACCCTTCAGCGGCTTCTCCGCATATTCCTCACGCAGCGCCATCAGCCCCGGCATTTCGGTTTCTGCAATGGCGATTTCGGCGCGGCCATATTCGGCGAGCGCGATGTCCTTGATCACGTAATCGGTAAATTCGGTCACGAAGTAGTCCTCGGCTTTCGGAATCGTGGCTGCACTAAAGACAGGGCAGCCGCCCTATTGACGCCGCCCCTAGGCTTTCAGTGAACGGAGGGCAACAGCCGCTATCGCACGCCTCAGGGGGCGTGCCCACCGCGCCACTTGGCCAAACGATCCCTGCCACGATGCAGAGCTTGCCTAGCATGGCTTGTCATCCTACCTCACTCGGCGGACGGGATAGACGGAGTTTCCAACATGACGATTTCGGTAGGCGAAAGACTGCCCGACGTAACGCTGGTCAAGGCAACCGATGCCGGACCGGAACAGGTGAGTTCGAGCGATTATTTCAAGGGCAAGACCGTTGCACTTTTTTCGGTGCCCGGGGCCTTTACGCCGACATGTTCGGCGCGCCATTTGCCTGGATATGTCGAAAAGGCCGGAGACCTGAAGGCAAAGGGTGTGGACGAAATCGTCGCCACCGCGGTCAATGACGCATTCGTCATGGGCGCGTGGAATAGCGCGGCCGGTAGCGACGACATCACCATGCTGGCAGACGGCAATGGCGAGTTCGCCGAAGCCGTGGGCCTGACGATGGATGGTTCGGGATTCGGCATGGGCAAGCGTGGGCAACGTTATTCGATGGTGGTCGAAGATGGCGTGGTGACGCAGCTCAATGTCGAGGCCCCGGGCGATTTCTCGGTCTCGTCGGCAGAACACATGCTGGGCCAGCTATAACGCCCGGGCAGGTCGAACCTGTGTATCGTATTGCCCCGCCCGGCTCCTGCCTGGCGGGGCAATTGTCATGCGGGGCCGAAGGGATTGAATGGCTCCGACCGGATGGCCGGGCACCTAACAACAGATCAGCGGTCCCCGGCACCGTTTTCAAGGTGGCTGCAGGCGGGCACATGCGGTCCCGTCGCCCTTCGGGGCAGGCAAGCCTCCCTCCTCCGACATAGAGTGTAGTAACAATTGAAAGTATTGAAATTCGGCGAGAATTTACAATACCGAATCATATTCTCCTGAAAGCATTCACCATGACGGGTGGGCCATGGCGGTCGAGTGACGATCTCGACTTCCGCTTGAGCACACGACGTCGAAAAGGCTGGTCATGAATGTACCAATGCCGATCCTGAAACAGACGCGGCACCACGCCGAAACGCTGTACTCGTCCTGGCCCATCGCCCACGAACGACCCGATTTCTATGCCAGGCCATATCGCTCGCCACATATCCCTATTACCGACGCCTTGGAGGCAAGCGGGGAAACGCAAAACCAGCGCGATTTGTCTCGCGCGATGGGGCGCACGACAACGCTTCATAGGCCCATGGGGCCAAGCGGCAGGGCCATCGAGAGGGCGCGAAACGACCTTGGGCGGCCGCGACGCAAGCTGCTGCCTAGGAAAGCGATGCCGAAGCGGTCTTTCGCGTGCGGATGCCGCTGTTGCGAAAACCATCCGTTCCGATCGAACCCGATCCGTTTGGCGGGCCGCGACGATGTACCATGGCAGGATGGCGCCCGTCTGCCCTGGTCGGGCGAGGAGGGCATCGCGCGCCTGAAAGCTGAAAGGACCTGCGCATGAATGGCGAATTCTTTGCAGATGGTCTGAAAAAGGCCCGGCCCCAGTATGAACGGACCACCGCCGATCTACACGCGCAGCGCCTGAAAGAACGCTTGTCGGAGCGGGAAAATCAGGTTCTTCAACTTCTTATCGGAGGCTTCACCGGACGCGAGATCGCTTCCAGGCTGAATATCAGCGTACGCACGGTGGACGTCTACCGCGTCCTCATCAATCAGAAACTGGACGAGAGTGAATCCACCTTCGCCTTTACCCGCTCATATCCACCAAGTTAGTCGGGCGTGAAAGCCATGGGCAACGGGTATCGCGGTGCCCCTGCTCTACAGGGAGGCGGGACTGCGCGAATGCCTCAGCCGTAACCCATCAGGCCCATAACTTCCTCGCGGCTGCGCTGGTCTTCGAGAAACGTGCCCATCATCCGGCTGGTTACCATGCTGACTCCCGGGGTCCGCACTCCGCGCGCGGTCATGCAGCTATGGGCCGCTTCGATCACCACCGCCACGCCCTGCGGCTGGAGGTTGTCCCAGATACAATCGGCGACTTCGGCGGTCAGGCGTTCCTGGACCTGCAGACGGCGTGCATACCCATGCAGAACACGGGCCAGTTTCGAAATCCCCACCACGCGGTCATTGGGCAGATAGGCGATTGCGGCCTTGCCGATGATCGGCGCCATGTGATGTTCGCAATGCGATTGAAACGGAATGTCTTTGAGCAGAACGATCTCGTTATACCCGCCGACTTCTTCGAAGACGCGGCTGAGATGATAAGCGGGGTCCTCGTCATAGCCGAGGCAGTATTCCTTCCATGCACGGGCGACGCGAGCCGGCGTGTCGAGCAAACCCTCGCGCGATGGATCGTCGCCCGCCCATTCGATGAGTGTCCGAATGGCGTCCTGAACATTTTCGGGCACCGGAGGCTTGCCTCGGGGGTCATCCTCGTCGGGTCCAACTAGGCTGCTCACGATTCTTCAATCCTCCTGAACCTGTCGCGAAAGCGTGCGAGCCTGCTCCCCTTGCGGAAAAGACCGCCCTTTGCAAACGGCTCGAACATGTCTTCCGGCCCTTCCGGGTCCAGTATGGCGCTTTGTGCCAGGGTTTGCTTCACACCATTGAGTTCGGGAGGATGGTAGCGCCGCAAAAGTCGCTTTCGGTCCCCTTGCGCATGATCGATCAGCCCCGCCATCGAACCGTGGCGCGCCAGAAGCCGGCCAACCTCCTTCTCCTCCAGATCGCAATGCTCGCCCAATAGCGAGCGCCGGAGCGCGGCAATGGCGTCGCGCGCGTGCGCGTTACCGTCCCGGGTCGAATCGATGAAAACATCGCATTCGCTGTCCAGCCCCATCGAGCGATTGTTCAGATTGGCCGAACCGATGCGCAATATCTCGTCGTCGACGATCATGATCTTGGCGTGAACGTAGATCGGCGTTTCCCCGGTGAAGGGCGACCAGATGGAAAACCGCCGTTTCTCATCCGCTTTTTCGATGGCCCGCACCAGTTCGGCGCGGGCATGGTCCATCGCCTGTTGTTCCAGCCAGCCATCGGCATTGCACGGATGCACGATCACGATCTCGGGCGGATCGGGTTCGCGCAGCCGTTCGATCATCGCCTCGGCAACGGCGCGTGACGCGAAGTACTGGCTCTCCGCGTAAATGAAGCGCTTCGCACCCGCGATTTGATCGAGATAGAGTTGCTGGATTTCGTCGACCTGGTCCCAGTCGCGATAGGCCGCCCGGGTTCGGGCGATGCCGATTTCGACATTCTCGAACTGGACCGCGAGCGCATCGGGCCAAGGCGTTCCCGGCCTTTCTTCGATGTCGGGAAGCGAACCGCCGCCCGCGCAGGTCCAACGGTCTTCGCCGAGTTCCGCCAGCGCATGGGCGACGTCGCCCTCCATCATCATGGCAGCATCGTGCCACGGCGCGTAAGGCCTCCCCCAAGGCGTCTTACGTCGTGGATCGTCTTCCTTATGTTCGCGCGTATCCCAGCGCTTGTCGGTGATATCGATACCGCCGCATACGGCGACCTGATTGTCGAGCACCGCGATTTTCTGGTGGTGAGTGCACCCCACCGGATGAGCCGTGTCGAATTTGAAGGTGATCCGCCGGTGCCGCACCCATCGGGCCAGATCCCACCACATCGAGGCACGTCCGATGGTCGAAAGCGCCCCTACGCTCCATTTGAGAATGCGGATATCGAGGTGTTCACGGTGGCGGGCGAGCCAGGCGAAGAAGCTGCCCAGCCGCGATGGGAATCCCCGCTTCCATGGCCGCTGCCACCATCGGCGCCCTCTTTGGAGATGGATGCGGGTATCGAAATCCCACCCGATCAGCAGGATGCGTCGCCGCGAGTTGAGCATCGCCTCCTGCATGAAGGCGAAGTAATCCGCCGCGTCCACGATGACGCTGGCCCGCGACGCCGAGGCGTAACGCCACACCCCCGGCTCAACCGACGGCGCCAGACGGGAGACCCGGCTGGCATCGGGGGCCTCAGCCTTTGTCACGGCCCTCCCCATGCCGGGATCATTCCTTGGCATCTTCCTTCTTTTCAGGCGTCACCTCGGCATCGGCTTTCTCTTCCTGCTTGCGACGATCGAACACCGATTTCATATGCTGCATGTCTTCCTCGTCGAGATGCCTCTCGAAGTCGGGGAAATGGTCGTCCTCTTCCTCGTCGATATGATGGCGATAGCGATGATCGAAGCTCTTGAACTTGGTAAGCCAGCCGCCTTCCGACATGTCCGTCGCGGCGAGATCGTTCAGCGCCTCCTCGATTTCGTGATGTTCCGCAACCGAATGGCGCGTTTCACCCGTCGTCGGCGGTTTCCTCAGCATGGTGGAATAAAGCGCCTGTTCTTCGGCAGCGGCGTGCGACTTCAATTCCTTGGTAAGTTCTTCGAACAGAGCCTTACGCTGCTCGCTGTCGCCCGATGTCTCGAGTAACTTGTCGAGCAATTCACGATGCTTGTCGTGATCCTTCTTCAGGCGCGCGAAAATTTCGGTGGCATCGGTCATGCAACTTTTTCTCCTTCGAGACATGAACAGGATACCGGCGGTGCGGTTCCAATCTTGTGTCTCTGGCCCGCCGATCCCATGTCGGCCAGGAGATGCACGACCGACAAGCCCCCACCAGATTGCAAATGCAGATGATGGCGGAAGCCGCGTTTGCGGCTCTGCCCGCGAAATTCCGCGAGCAGATGGGCGATGTCGTTCTGCGGGTCGAGGATTTCGCCACGCAGGAGCAACTTGCCTCGGTCGATATCGACAATCGCTGGCATCTGTCCGGCCTGTATGAGGGCGAGCCGCTGCCCGACCGATCGATATGGGAAAGCGGGCGCCTGCCGCCGCGCATCTGGTTGTTTCGCCAGCCCCTAATTGCCGAATGGCGTGAGACGGGCGTGCGCATGGACGATCTCGTCCGCCACGTGGTCGTGCACGAAGCCGGCCACCATTTCGGCTTCAGCGACGAGGACATGCACTGGCTGGAAGACAAGGCCGACTGACCGGACACCCCTACTCGCTCGCGAATGCTTTCATCGCTCGGGAATCTGGAAGCCCTCTTCCTTGCCCGAAAAGACGTGCCGCCGCGGACGGCAGCCCTACCCTGAAACCATAAAAGGCCACCCTCCCGGAAGAAGGATGGCCTTTTATGGCGCGCCCGAGATGACATTAGAGCGGTATTCGATCGATATGAATCGAAAGGGGATTCACGTCTGGCGTGATTTGTGATTCAGAATCCGTGCTGGCGAAGGAGGTCGGCATGGATGGCACTTTCGAAGGATTTGCGTGTCCGCGTTCTGGCGGCGATTGACGATGGAAGCAGTTGCCGGGCCGCTGCGGCGCGGTTTGGTGTTGCACCATCAACGGCGATCCGCTGGCGAGCGCAGCGGTTGGCGACAGGCAGCGTTGCCCCCAAGCCTCGGGGTGGCGACATGCGATCCCACCGGATCGAGGAAAGGGCCGATGACATCCTGGCCACCTGGGAGGCGCGCAAGGACATTACGCTTGAGGAACTGCGTCTGGCTCTGGCCGAAATGGGCCTGACTGTCTCCGTGGCCTCCTTGCATCGCTTCTTCTTGCGCCGGGGCATGACGCGCAAAAAAAGACTGGCCATGCAATCGAGCAAGACCGTCCCGACGTCCTGAAGCGGCGCCGGGAATGGTTCGAGGGCCAGATCGACCTGGAACCGGAGCGCCTCGTCTTCATCGACGAGACGTGGACCGCCACCAACATGACCCGCAGCCATGGCCGCTGTCCGAAGGGCGAGCGGCTGCGGATGGGCTTCCCGCATGGTCACCGCAAGACCACCACGCTGGTGGCAGGCCTGCGCTCGACGGGCATGATCGCGCCGATGGTGCTCGATGGTCCGATCAACGGCGACTGGTTCGAAGCCTATGTCACACAAGTGCTCGTTCCCGAACTGCGCCCTGGCGACATCGTCGTCATGGACAACCTGTCGAGCCACAAGCGTGCAGCAGTGCGCGAGAAGGATCGAGGCAGCAGGCGCAACCTTGCGCTTCCTCCCACCCTACAGTCCCGACTTCAATCCGATCGAGAAAGCGTTCGCGCGCCTCAAGGCCATGCTCCGCAAGGCAGGTGAACGAACCGTCAGCGGCCTGTGGAGCCTCATCGGCAAGCTCGTCGACATCTTCAAACCCGAAGAATGTGCCAACTACTTCAGTTCGTGCGGGTATGACCCGGAATGATCGAAAAACGCTCTAATGGGCACTCAAATTATTGGGAAATTTTGATGGCGTTGATTTAATGAGTTGCGATTTACCGCCGCTGCGTAGGGTGTGCGCCCTAAGGCTTCCCCATTGCGAAGGTCGATGCGGTGATGATGCGGAATCGTTCTCAACGTCGATGAGTGACGAATAATCTAAGCTTCGCGAGAGCCGTTAGGACGGTTCATTAGAAGCAATATAGCACTTCCGGCTCCGATAATCGGTACGCCGAACCCCAGTCCGATGAGAAGCACGTCCAGCAAAGATGCCGAGCCGCTCATCAACGAATTAAGTGCTTTGGCAATGGATACGTCACCGAGAGCAACCGCAAACAAAGAAACAAAAAAGGCAATTGCTATCAATGCCTTTTGGTTCCTCTGCAACAGTACCGACGCTATCAACAAGATGGAACTCGCGGAAAGTATAATTGGCCAGAGTCCCGCATAAAGAGCTCCTTCACCCTGATAGAATGAGAGTAAGACGAAGCCTAAATGCAGAACGGCGACCCCCAATCCTGTAATGAAGCAAACTTGAAATGCTCTTGGGAGAAAGGTACTCGCCGTCATCAAAAACCTCCCGATTTCCAACCATTGAAGTCTTGATACAGGACCATCAACCGCGCGTTCGGATGCACACTCCGTATCCGCGGTGCAAAGCTTTTATCGCCTGGGCTCGCTCCTGACTGCACAATTTTCCGATCTTGGACTGCCCCGGCAATATCATTGAAGGGACTACCTTGCCCCGCAGGCACACCGATTCCGGTATGGGTATGAGCTGCGAGTAAAAGCTGTTGCCCAGAAGCAAGCCCAGGGTCTACGGACGCAGGACTGAAGAAGCCACCTTCGGGTCCTTCGAATAGTTGCAATACATATTCGCCAGCTTCGGCATCGAGTGAAACCGTCACCGCATGCTCTCTCGAAAAATCGGACGCTTCGGTCAAGTTAATGGCCGCTTGCGCGTATACAGAAGTCCGTTCGTTGAGCGCCTGCGAATTCGAATTTCCATCGCTATCGGTCGTAGCAATTCTTTCTGATTGCAATAGCTGCGTACCTTTGTCGGTCCCGTAGGATTCGCTAGTTCGACTGCCGTCCAGCCTCTGACAAATCCTACTGCCCGTCTGCGTCTCGCACATCCCCGTCGGATCGACCCCATTAATCGGATCATTTGCGACATAGGCGTAGAGGTTGAACTGGTCCTCGTATCCGATGGGATCGGTCTGCAGGAACCGTCCCAGCGTGGGGGAGTAGATGCGGGCTTTGTAGTAATACATGCCCAGCTCGGGGATCCAGGCCTGGCCGGTATAGCGGAACCGGCCCTTGGTGGCGATGTCGTCGCCCGAGGCGGTGTCGGGGATGTCGTATTCGTCATAGCTGTTGGTATGAAGCGGGGCGCCCTGGTAGTTCGTCACCATCACGATCGAGCCGCGCGGATCGGCGTGGAGATAGCGCCGCGAGGCAGCGCTCACCCCCGCGCCCTCGTAGACGATCAGCGGATCGTCGGCCTCCGCATTCGAGCCATGGACGTATCGCCGCAGCAAAGCGCCGGCAGCATTATATTCGCCGATCAGCGCATTGCCGTCATAGGCGAAGCGCTGCGTGCCCAGGCTGCCCCCGCTGACCTGATAGAGCCGACCGGTCGGATCGTAGCGCAACTCGGCCTTGAGCGCGCCGGTATAGGATAGCGCGGCGCAATTGGTGTTGGCGCTGCCCCGCACGCGCCGCTCGACCAGGCGGTTCTCGACATCGTAGAGATAGACGCTCGTCCCGTCGGCGGTGAGATTGCCATTGGCATCGTAGCAGAACCGGGCCGATCCCGCCGCGCTATACTGGTTGAGCCCGTTGGTGGTGTAGGCGCGGACCGCATCGACATGGCCATCCCAGCTATAGGCATCGTTCGACTGCGTCTCGGACGCGATCTGGCTCGCCGGATTGCGCGTGTAACTGCAGCTGACATCGCGCGTGGAGCCGTGCAGATCGAGCGCGAGGACGGCAAGCCGGCCGCCATATCCGGCCCGGTTGCGCCCGCACCATCCACTCCGCTCAAGGCGCGACCGCCGACCGCGTGATGGCCCATCTAGAGAGCTTCCGCACCAATACCGTCGATGCCCCGGCGGTCTATGTCGCCATCAGCAGAGCCAGGGATACGGTCGCGCTCTATACCGATAGCCGCTCTAGGCTCACCGAAGCGCTCGGCCTACGCGACGGCGCACAGGTCGGGGCGATTGATGGGATGAGGCGGGAGGTAGGGGTGGAGCTATAGGATTACTATGCAATCGATTTTAGCGCCCCTCTATTTAAACTCTAATCGAACAATAAAAACCCTATTTTCGGACCCGCTTCTGGCCTGATATAAGAAAGCATTGACGTTAGCTTCGAACGACGATTTACCCTCTGCAAGTCCGCCAGATGCCTTCAATGCTTCGATGTTTTTTCTTGTGTCATATGATATGATGACGCCTTGAAGCGGTAAATCACAGCCCGTTTTAGTAAAATTAGGACTATCCGCTCCCACACCACTCCAGGACATATGGAGAGGAACAGTATGATAACCGGCATCGAGTTCAAGGCTTCGACAACTGTCCGGCATCGACGAGCAGGATGACACAATAACGCTGATAGTGAGTGCGGTAAGGATCGCTCTAACGGTCACTTCACCGTCCCCCCTTTATTTGTTGGCTAACCCAAGCGCCTTCCTGTCTCCAGCAAGCGTCGCTGCCAATGCTCTGGCGACATGACTCGAATGCCCGAAATTTCAGATATTGCCCGTGGGATCGATTCCCAAAACCAACGCTCTGATCCCAACCCTGCGACCTACCTATCCAGTAATCATGGGCGTATGCAGTAATTTCCTTCTGATACTGTGAATTGTTAAAATTCCTTTGCGTGGCGTGAATAGCCTCATGGCCTAAAACAGTCATTCCATAGGTCTGAGTAGAGACACGCTCTTGCTTCGCTTTGTCTTGGATCATGCTCATGTTAAGTGTTATATTTCCGCCGCTTGTAACACCTGTATTGTCTTGCTCATCGTTGAAATTAATCTTCACTCCATTCTTTTCTCCAGGATCGCCAAGTGCATTAGCTACTCTTTGACCAACATTCCGAGCAATGCGCGAGCCTGTCTCTGTAACCTTGATCTTGGATATTTCGCCTCGCCACTTTTCAACAGTTGCACATTGTCCCTTGGTCCCATCGCATTCATAGAGACCAGTAGGATCAGTTCGGTTCACCGGATCATTCCCGACATAGGCGTAGAGGTTGAACTGGTCCTCGTATCCGATGGGATCGGTCTGCAGGAACCGCCCCAGCGTGGGGAGTAGATGCGGGCTTTGTAGTAATACATGCCCAGCTCGGGGATCCACACTTGGCCGGTGTAGCGGAACCGACCCTTGGTGGCGATGTCGTCGCCCGAGGCGGTGTCGGGGATGCCGTATTCATCATAGCTGTTGGTATGAAGCGGGGCGCCCTGATAGTTCGTCACCATCACGATCGAGCCGCGCGGATCGGCGTGGAGATAGCGCCGCGAGGCATCGCTCACCCCCGCGCCCTCATAGACGATCAGCGGATCGTCGGCCTCCGCATTCGAGCCATGGACGTATCGCCGCAGCAAAGCGCCGGCAGCATTATATTCGCCGATCAGCGCATTGCCGTCATAGACGAAGCGCTGCGTGCCCAGGCTGCCCCGCTGACCTGATGGAGCCGCCCGAGCGGATCGTAATGCAGCCGAACCTCGAGCGCGCCGGTATAGGATAGCGCGGCGCAGTTGCTGTTGGCGCTGCCCTGCACGCGCCGCTCGACCAGGCGGTTCTCGACATCGTAGAGATAGACGCTGGCCCCGTCGGCGGTGAGATTGCCATTGGCATCGTAGCAGAAGCTCGCGCTCCCGGCGCCAGTATACTGGTTGAGCCCGTTGGTGGTGTAGGCGCGGACCGCATCGACATGGCCGTCCCAGCTATAGGCATCGTTCGACTGCGTCTCGGACGCGATCTGACCCGCCGGATTGCGCGTGTAGCTCCAACTGACATCGCGCGTGGAGCCGTGCAGATCGAGCGTGAGGACGGCAAGCAGGAGGCGCTTGACCTCACCCGGCTCGCCGATCGGCATATCCGGCCCGGATGGGTGCGCACCATCCACTCCGCCCAGGGCGCTACCGCCGATCGCGTGATGGCCCATCTGGAGAGCTTCCGCGCCAACACCGTTGATGCGCCCGCCGTCTACGTCGCCTACAGCCGCGCCAAGGATGCGGTCGCGCTCTACACCGACAGCCGCGCCAGGCTCACCGAAGCCCTCGGTCTACGCGACGGCGTGCAGATTGGGGCCATCGATGAGGTGCGGCAGGAGGTGGGGGTGGCAATGGGGTAGCAGAACTACATTGCGCCCTCTGCGTCCGTCACCGACCCAACAGGTAGGCTGCCAAGATTCTCTCCCTGAGCCTTGGTGCAGAAGTAGCCGCCATAATAATCATTCCGCTCAGATGATCTAAAAACGGAGAGTTTATATTCTGCGTCAACCGACCCAATTCTACACCTAGCAACGCCTGTAGCACGCTCCTCATCAGAGGAAATTTCTATTATAGACAGGTTCTTTTTACATTCATCAGAGTCGCTAAAATACGGATAATTTCGTTCCTTGTTTGCCTTCATCCACGCTGAGTCCCAGCACTGAAGATCTTGGGGGCCTCGGGCTAGTAGCTCCTGAACCTGCTCCTCACCACCAGTCGGCCAAGGGCGTGAACACGCTCCCAAAATTAGAAGCGAAAACACAGTAATGCGTGATCGGGAAGTTGTCATCGGCGATACCGCCCTGTGGCTGTAAAAGTATAGGTTCTGGTCGGAACTGGAACAAAGGTCTTGCCATCACCTGCGACTTTGCCCCCAATCCAGATGGCAGCGTTATGGGCTGCATTTCGCCCGTCTAGGTTGAAGTTATACTCACCCAAACTCAATGTCATTTCTCCCCGAACAACATATGATCCGTCCGTTGAGACTTGCATTGCGCCTTCCGTAATCGTCCCTGTGAAACGCCCCACTGTGAGGCCAGCTTCCGATTCTATGGTGGGGGTAAAGCTCCAGGCCTTGTCTGGTAGCGCGAAGCTTTGAGGGCCATCAGCCATGTTAGAGTATGCTTGATCGGCAATCCCCGACATCACGCCCCCGTCATTAATGCTTTGCTGAATTTGGCTGCCGATATCGATGGCTTGCTCCAGACCGCCCGACTCCGATGGATCAACGGCGTAGTCAGAACCATTGCCGTTCCGAAAATGGTCATTGTAGGAACCAAGATCAGATGGGGAGGATGTCTGCGTTTCGGAACTCCATTCGCCATCGCACTGCCAATCCGCCTTGCACATCCCGGTCGGGTCAGTGCCATTAATCGGATCATTCCCGACATAGGCGTAGAGGTTGAACTGGTCCTCGTATCCGATGGGATCGGTCTGCAGGAACCGCCCCAGCGTCGGCGAGTAGATGCGGGCTTTATAGTAATACATGCCCAGCTCGGGGATCCACACCTGGCCGGTGTAGCGGAACCGGCCCTTGGTGGCGATGTCGTCGCCCGAGGCGGTGTCGGGATGCCGTATTCGTCATAGCTGTTGGTATGGAGCGGGGTGCCCTGGTAGTTCGTCACCATGACGATCGAGCCGCGCGGATCGGCGTGGAGATAGCGCCGCGAGGCAGCGCTCACCCCGCGCCCTCGTAGACGATCAGCGGATCGTCGGCGTCCATGCTCGGGCCATGGACATAGCGCCGCCGCAAGGTGCCGGCGCTGTTGTATTCACCGATCAGCGCATTGCCATCGTAAAGGAACCTTTGCGTGCCCAGGCTTCCGCCAGAAACCTGATAGACTCGGCCTGTAGGATCGTACCGCAACGCAGCCTGTAGCGTGCCACTATAAGAGAGCGCTGAGCAATTGGTGTTGGTCTGCGCTCTTTTGGATATCAAGCGGTTCTCGACATCGTATTTGTAGACGCTTGATCCGTCGGCAGTCAGATTGCCATTGGCATCGTAGCAAAAGGCCGCGCTGCCCGCGCCCGTGTATTGGTTGAGACCGTTGGTGGTGTAGGCGCGGGTCGTATCGACATGGCCATCCCAGCTATAGGCATCGTTCGACTGCGTCTCGCTGATGATCTGCGAGGCCGGATTGCGCGTGTAGCTCCAACTGACATCGCGCGTGGAGCCGTGCAGATTGAGCGCGAGGACGGCAAGCAGGACACACTCGACCTCTCACGGCTCGCCGATCGGCATATTCGGCCCGGTTGGGTCCGCACCATCCACTCCGCCCAGGGCGCGACCGCCGACAGGGCATGGCTCACCTGGAGAGCTTCCGCGCCAATACCGTCGATGCTCCGGCGGTCTACGTCGCGATATCCCGCGCGAAGGATGCGGTCGCGCTCTACACCGATAGCCGTGCCAGGCTCACCGAAGCGCTTGGCCTACGCAACGGCGCGCGGGTCGGGGCTATCGACGAGGTGCGGCGGGGGGTGGAGGTGGCATTGGGGTAAGTGGCAGTTACTTTACAGCCAAAGACCGCCAGAGATCCTGACTTGCTGGATAACGCCTCCTTGTATCACCAAAATTTGGTTCCAGGCGACTCCACCCGATTTGCAACGCATAATCAATTCGCCATCGCCGTAACCCGTGATGTTGGCATCAGCTATCTCAACAAGCCGTTCATCTATCACGAATTGGCAGCGCCGGTTGCTGTTCAGTGCACCGGCCACCTCGGTTATTGATTCGCCAATCCCTATCCCTTGAAACTCCCCGTCTACATAAGTTTCCTCTATATGGAACGGAAAAGGATACAGCGTTACATAAGCTCCAATCGGCACAGATTGCCTAGCGATCCACGCATTCAACCGAAAAAAATCTCCAATTAAGATAAGCACTATTATCGCGATGAGTATAGAAATGAAGGTTTTCACTGGCATTTTATCCCATCGCTAGCGCAGATTTTCGCTTCGTTGAATTGAACTCGGCCCGATTCATTCACCCCAGGCAAGGCATAATCGGTGGGTGCTCGCGCGGGCTCACCTCGTGATATGCTTGTGGACCTCTCAGCTACACCCATCGCTGCGGAGTTGCTGTTGACAGCAGGAGCTCCTCCGAAGAGATCAGCACCGGGAATGATATCATAATCCCCTGTTTCTAAAACTGCACCTGCGACAGCCGAAACCGTAGAATCCTTTGCGTCAATCTGAGAGAAAGAGCCAGCATCGTCTTTGGTAAGTGAATCCCAGTGAGTCTGGTCGGCGGCATGTGCAGTCTTAGAGAAATCCGAAGCTCTGCTCGGATCATTCACATTACCCATATTGCCGTTTGACAATTCCCCGAAAGAAATCACTTTCGCATTGGGATCACCTGGGTATTTTGCATCAACCACGATGTAGGCATGTCCGATCCCCGCTTTGCCAACAGCGGAATCAAGCTGCCGCGCGACCATGTATGAATCCATCCCCGTCGGATCGACCCCATTCACCGGATCGTTCCCGACATAGGCATAGAGGTTGAACTGGTCCTCATAGCCGATGGGATCGGTCTGGATGAACCGGCCGAGCGTGGGCGAGTAGATGCGGGCTTTGTAGTAATACATGCCCAGCTCAGGGATCCACACTTGCCCGGTGTAGCGGAACCGGCCCTTGGTGGCGATGTCGTCGCCCGTGGCGGTGTCGGGGATGCCGTACTCGTCATAGCTGTTGGTATGAAGCGGGGCGCCCTGATAGTTCGTCACCATCACGATCGAGCCGCGCGGATCGGCGTGGAGATAGCGCCGCGAGGCATCGCTCACCCCCGCGCCCTCATAGACGATCAGCGGATCGTCGGCCTCCGCATTCGAGCCATGGACGTATCGCCGCAGCAAAGCGCCGGCAGCATTATATTCGCCGATCAGCGCATTGCCGTCATAGGCGAAGCGCTGCGTGCCCAGGCTGCCCCCGCTGACCTGATAGAGCCGACCGGTCGGATCGTAGCGCAACTCGGCCTTGAGCGCGCCGGTATAGGATAGCGCGGCACAGTTGCTGTTGGCGCTGCCCTGCGCGCGCCGCTCGACCAAGCGGTTCTCGACATCGTAGAGATAGACGCTCGTCCCGTCGGCGGTGAGATTGCCATTGGCATCGTAGCAGAAGCTCGCGCTCCCGCCGCCACTATACTGGTTGAGCCCGTTGGTGGTGTAGGCGCGGACCGCATCGACATGGCCGTCCCAGCTATAGGCATCGTTCGACTGCGTCTCGGACGCAATCTGAGAAGCGGGATTGCTCGACAACCTCGCCGCACAGCACAGACAGGAGAGCGCCAACGCCGCCTGATCCTCTCTCAGCCGCTCTCTAGCGGCATATCAGCGCAGACATAGGTCAGGGGCCGGGACACACCCGCAAGCCCCTCGGCGGAGCCTTTTGGCTGCTCTAAAAAGGATTGGATCAGGACGGCGTATCACCGTTGCAACCACGCTCACACGCACGCCCGGTTGCAACCCCTTGCAACGCCAAGTCACTGACATCGCACAACAACCACCCTGCCCACGCGATCTTGCAACCCGTTGCAACTTCTCCGAGCACCCCCTCCGCGATCGCAAGCCTCTGGATTTACGCGGCTATCTCGTTACAACGAACCACGGTTTATCCGTGTAGGGTGTGCTTCTAACAGGGACTGGCTCGCTGACCTCGGTCCCATACCGGTCGGGCCGCTGAGATGTGGGAGGGTTTTCCATCTGGAACACGCCGCTTAACAGCGGAACATGGCTTGGCTACCCACTCCGCCAAATCGATCCTTCAGCGCCAGTCTGCGCACCGCAGCGAGCGGGAGCGAGCGAGGACGCGGACGCAGCGCGAGGATCATCGGGCGCGAAGATTTGCACTATAGATAACCATGCAAATCAGTCTCAAAAATGAGACTCGGTGGGACGCTATTGAGGGTGGTTTCACGCGCTCTATCGCCACACGCGAGCGGCGATCATCCGGGTCAAAGCGGCACAGTCGAATGGCGGGAGATTGGTCAGCGATTACAGAGCTTTGGAGCGCGGCTGACACGGTCTGTGCCGCTAAATTACCATTGACCCACTACTGGCACAGAAAGGGACATTGCCGTTTTCCACAAACACCTCAATAACTTACTTGCCAGAACCGCTGCGTACGGTGTGCACGAAGTTGTTCCCCATATGTGCATGGTCTGATCCATCACTACTCCGACCGTTCCGTGACGGCAAAGGCACTGGTTTCACTCGGGTTTCCTAGCCCAAACCGGGCTGGAGGGGAAGAGACTAGAACGCGAGTTTGTTCTCATTCGGGAGCATTTTGGTAACAAATAGCCATTTTCAAAAGCCAAACTGCGCACGACTTCCATCGTCCAAAACCGCCCCGAACAGAGTGCTGTCTTGCCGAATTATTCGGGCATCGATCCAATCTTTGCGAACATGAAAAAAGGACAGGAGCCGTACCCGGCCCCTGCCCTGATCCTACGGTCAGAACTCGTCTGACATCGCACCGTGCACCGTATGCACTACGCGCGCTGCAAGGTGCTCCGGAAGTGCATTGTAGTCTCCCTCGTCCAGAGCAAAATATCCAAGTTCCCGGTCCTCAACGATGTGCTGATCGAAGAAGCTGTGCAGCGCCCTATGCTCTGCCACAGCCAGTGCGGCAAAGTAGCGATCCGAAGTCGAAGTGGATTGAAATTGCGTAGCCATAATATCCTCCTGATGTCTGCCGTTGACGGCAGAAGCAGGACGGATGGGCGTGCGGCCGGCGGGTCAGGGATCGCCCCAAAAGGGCGACCGCGAAGCGGCGGTAGGGGCAACGATTTTGTCGGACCGTAGCGTGAGCGAAGGGGAGGCAAAATGGTGGGATCCCGCCGTCCTTGACGCGCCTGTTGCACGCCCATCAGAATGGGAGAACGTGAGCCAGGCCCCCTCCCCGCCAGAGAGTTTGAACAACGTGAGAAGGGGCGCTGTCTGGTCCGGACAGCGCCCTTCTGAGCCGGACCAATGATGATGGAAATCAGTCGATCTCGGGAGCATCCTTGTTGTCGTCGTTCTCACCGGAGCCGTTGCCGCGGGAGAGGAAGTCGACCTTGCCGGCGAGGATCTCGGTGCCGTAGCGCGTGACCCCGTCCTTGTCCTCCCACTGGGTGTAGTGGATGCGACCCTGGACCGATACCAGCTGGCCCTTGGAGCAGTACTGGCCGACGGTCTTGGCTAGCTGCGAGAAGCAGGTCACCCGGTGGAACTCGCTTTCCTTGGCGGTGTAGCCGTTCTCGTCCTTGTAGGTCTTGCCGTCCTTGTCGCGTGCGGGGCGATCGGTGACGACGGTGATCCCGGTGACATTGGTGCCGCCCTTGGTCTCGCGGGTATCGGGATCGCGGGCGATGCGGCCGGTGAGGATTGCGATATTGGTCATGGTGTAAGTCCTTCAGTTCCTCAAACCGGAGACCATCTCCGGCTTGCGAACATCTAGAAGAAGCAGGGCATGGGAGGACTGCACCGCAGGCCAACAGACATCGTCTGCGGGCCGAAGGGAAACCTGTTCATGACGGGTGGTGCGGGCAGGCAGCGCCCAAGCGATTGCAGCAAAAGTGGGAACCGGTTTTGCGTCCGCAATCGCACAGGGAGACGCTGCCAACACGGCCGTCAAAGGAACGGGTTGCGGCTACTCAGCTGACCTGATTCAGGACTGTTCGCGAAGAAAGCCGGATGGGTATCGGGTGTGGGTCTGAAGGCTCGCGTGACCTCGCTGCAATCAACCTACACCATCGCCTTCCGATGCCGCCAGGAGATCCATGAAGTTGCGAGCTGCTTCCCGGTCTTCCTCGTTCTCGAACGCCACGTCGAGGTCGGGGCAGACCCGAACATGTGCAGGAACGACCACAGTGCAAACCGCTTGCTTCTAGGCTTTTTAGGAATTCGATGACCTAAGCTCCAAGCTAACGAAGCGGGATTAGAGTACGCGGAATAAAGGCGCTACAACGACCGCAAACGGCAACGAGTTGCCTCGTCGGCTCTTACGCTGCGACCACTCTTGTTCCCCGCGAAGTCTCAAGCCGCGAAACGTCGGTCAGAAGTCGAAAATGAGACCAAAATAGAAGACTCGGGGCCCAAAGAATGATCTTTGCTCCTGCGAGAAATCCGGCGAGTATATTGCTCGAGCCTCGTTGCTGCTATCGAGAGCGTTGGTGATTGCCAAAATGCCTATGGGCTTAGTTTCTCCGGGCCAAAGTCCCAGCACGTGCGAAAAATTGAAGTCAAGACTGACAAAATCGGACAATCTCTCGCCGTTGATATCGCTGCTGAAGATTGGTTCAACTCCCCGCCCAGGATCGTTTTGCGCGCCGATCACTCGCGTAAACACCGCACCGCTTCTCATAGTGAGAGCGCCCGTTATACTGGAGGATCGGTTTGGTCTGGCCTTAAGGATAGCGCGCAACTGATATCCCAAATCATTGTCCCCGACCGCTCCACCCGAACGATGATCGGACGACGCAAATCGAAGCGACAGGTCCAACCAGTTCGCTAGGCGCGCGTCGAGTTCTGCATCGAAGCCGAGAATGTCGACCTCGGCGCCATCGAAGCTATCCGTCTTCGCATAGGCTCCCGCAGCAACTCTCAGTCCGTCACCATCGAAGAGATAATCCAGAGATACCTGCTGACTGGTCGAAGCGAACAATGGTTGCACACCGCCAAGTTCAGGCGGGACCACCGCACTATACTGGCCAGCCCCGAAAATCAATCTGTGCCGCCTGTCATCAGACGTGAAGGTGAGGCCAAGCGAATAAACTGCGTCTTGTCCGGCATCATCGACAAGAAATTGGCGAGTGCCCAATTGCATGGTCAGATTGTCACTCAGGCGGCTTGTGAGAAACGCATAGGCTGCAAGATAGTCAGGGTTCTGCCGTTCAACCGTCGAAATTGGCGACGACAATGCGGCATCGCCGAAGCCAAAGTTCGCAGCACTCTCGGAGCGCAGATCGAAACGCTCGTATGCCAGTCCTGCACGGTAGTCGAGTTCGGGGCCGAGCAGATCACCCCGTAAGCACGTAGCCGATCATTGGTGGACTGCCCAGATTGATTGAGAATACGCAGCGGGAATTCACCGTCCTCCAAGTCGAGGGCCGCGAATAGTGTGACTTCGCCGCCATTCTCTATCGGCAAACTAATCGTCGCGCCGAGAGATTGTGTGCTCGATGAGGTGATGATATCGGCAAGTTCTGGATTGATTTCGATGAGGGGGGCAACATCTTCAATGCTTGCATAGAGCTGCGCGGTGCCGTCTTTGAGAACGGGCTGTAAGCTTGTTACCTTAATACCCGATAGCCCAACTAACACGGACGTCGTTTCGGATGCATCGTACTGAGGAAGTGCCCGCAATGCACCTGCGGCCGAATTGGCGAGATATGTCGGCGGGTTCGTCGGATAGGCCTCGACATTGCTGAGGATTCGCGGGTCGAAGATCGAAAACAAACGAGTGGTTTGATCGACCGAATTACCGCGCACCACTTCATAGAGCGGTACATCATTGAAGTAGGTCCGACTCAAGCCCACAGCGCCGCCACGAAGCTGCAGGTCGGCCGAGTTATTGACGTTGGTCGAGATGGCCAGACCCGAAACCGCCAGCAGGACATCAGCAGAAGCCAATGGATCGCTGACAATATCGAGCGTTGTGAGTTCACGGTTCGCAAAAGGCCGAGATCGGGCTCTTGCGGTGACAATGATCGAATTGTCCTCGGTCGCAGTGCCGTCGGTTGCCCGGTCCAGAATTAGCCTCGCATCGCGAGCCTCGAATTCAGCGAAGTCGACCGACAACGATTGGAAACCAATCAAGCTAACCGTCACAAGGGTCGGCTCACCGGCAGCATCGCGAGGCACCACAAACGTGCCACTTTCGTCGGTCAATGCGAAGATTGCTTCAGCCTCAAAAGTGATTTCGACTTCTGCAAAGGCGAGCGGCTTTTCGTCTGAGTCGACAACTATTCCGCAAACTTGGTCTTCAGGACAATCCTCTGCCGCCCGTGCATATTGCGGCACCGAAAGCAGGCTGAGGCCCCAAAGCACACGTGCTATCATTGAGCCTTTTTCATTCTGATCAATTCACGTAGCGCGACGCTGTCAGGATACATCTCAAGCGCGCTTACCAACCTGGTGTCAGCTTCTTCGGCTCGTGAGGTCGTGTAGAGAATTTGTATCAGCAGTGCCTGTGCTTGATCGCGTCCCCAAGATGGCTTTAGCCGCCCGCTTGCTTCGTTCGGAAGCTCCAATCCTTCACGCAGTGCGGCTTCAGCTTTAGTACGACCACCATACTCTGGGGGAGTGTTCCAATCGGCAATGGCCAGCGCGTAGTATGACCGGATTGTTGGCCCTTGTCTCATACCCGCATCTAGATGCTGCTGTGATATTTGGGCATCGCGCAGCACGTCCTGCGGCGGCACAAACATCAGTTGCAGCCCAGTAACTAAGGACCGCAGAGTTTCAACCTCTCCGTCCTCGATCTTCAATTGGGAGAGCGCGGCCGACGCTTGCGAAAGCGCTTGTTCAGTCGCTTCCATGTCCTGTGTGCGCAAATGGGCAATGGACTCTTGATACAATGCGTAAGAGAGCCAGTAGGTGCGATAATTCTCGAGTGACACGACCCCTCTTGTGTCGAGTCTGCGCAGATCGCTCTCGATTTGTTCAAATATGCCGAAATCGTTGTCAGTCAAAGCAAGAAGTGCGGCTTCGTCCACTCTTACCTCGATATCGCGCAACATCTCCACCGGATCGACTGCCGGTGCTTCGACAGCAGAATTCTGCGCCATAATTGCGGGCGTAGCGGAACTGGCAACGACAGGTATCGACGCAGCGAGTAAGACCCTGAACGTCATTCTATCTCTCCTATTGAGGATTCGCCTCTTCACTGTGCCGATTGAGCCAGGCGGTGAATATCTTCGCGTCATGCTCCAACGAGGCAAAGCTCGCCTTTGGAATGAAGCGAGAGTTCGCGTTTTGCTGAACCGCTTCCGTGAGCGCGATGTCTTCCTTGAGCGTGCGTGCCCAGAACCCTACCATGTTTGCTTTCTGATCCTCATCGAGACTGGTGTCCTGATGAACGAGCCAAGTCACTGTGATATCGGTACGATCATCTCCAACTGGGTCGAAGGTAAACACTACAAGCTGATCCGGCAGGACTGTGAAGTGCGTAAGTGGACCGACAAAACCATAAACGAAAGCGCGATCTCCCGCCGGCAATCCACCAAGAGGCTTTCCGATAAGATTTCCATCCACCGTTTCGGAATCGGTCGAGAGGGTCGATGTTCGCGCAGCTCTGAGTACTGGACTCAGAGATGACGGTTCGATCGCCATGACCGGTTTGCCGTGGTCGATCGCACGGAGCTGAGTCGCCTTGTCAAGCTGACCAATCTTCCATCCTTCGCCATTTTCGGCGAAGTCGATAAAGGCTTCACTGCGTCTCAACAATTCGTGAGCACCGTAACAATGGTAGCACTCGACAAAGTTCTGCACGAACAGCGGCCATGCAGCGTGTGCGGAGAAAACCAACCTCTCAGCCACCTTCAGCGTTTCAAGCCCAAAAGGGCCGAGTGAGCCGAAGACCTGATCCAGCGCTGTTCCAAAGTCTTCGCGCTGCTGCGCATCGAACGCCAGAAAAATCAACCCTGAATGCTCAAGCAAATCAATTCGAGGTAGTCTTGCCGAACTCTGCCGCGGCATAAGACGCGCATAGGTCAGGCAACCGGCTGCGTCGTACTCCCAACCATGATAGGGGCATCGAATGGCGTTGGCATCTCCTTCTTCACTCGTTGCGAGACGGGAACCGCGGTGAAGGCAAACATCGGCAAAGGCGGTAAGCTTTCCTCTGTCATCTCGTGCGATTAGAATGCTCTCGTTCTGCAGTGATACGCGCCGGAAACGACCTTGGCGGATTTCATTCGCATGGGCCACGCAACTGTATTGGCGGGCAAGCAGGTCTGAATGAGCACCATTGTGAGAGTGGCGCTGCGGTTCTTGCTGGCCGGGCGTAACACTGCTCGCCAAACTAGCCATCTTCCGAAATCTTGAACAGTTTTGCGGACACCAAGTATGCGATGACACCGGTTGCGATTAGACCAACCCAGACAAAGATGTCGCCTATTGTGAGAACCGCGGCACCATTTTCGAAGATGGTACGGATGTTGTCGACAAAAAGGTAAACTGGAGAAAGCTTGGCAGTCGCCGCCACTGAGTCCGGCAATACGCTCAAAGGTACGACCAGATCCGACAAGAAAAGGATTGGCAAGTTCAGCAGATTGACGACTGCTGCCGCAGTCATGGGCTTCGTCAGGACGCTCGCCAGCAAAAGTCCCAGCGCCAAAAACGCAAATGTCCCGGCGACTAATGAGACGATCAGAGCAATTGCTGTCGGCGCGTTCCAGATGGCCTCTGCGCCGTAAAGCCAACCAAAGCCGTAAAGCAAGAACATAGAGAAAAGGATGATCACGACAGCGCGTGAGACAGTAAAGGCGATGAGATATCGAAGTTTACCAAGCGGCCAATATGCGAGCCATTTCAGGCGACCAGCAGCGCGGTTCGCAACAAGCACGGGGGTAAAACCGAACAGTGCCAGACTAACTACCGAAAGCGCTACAATACCTGATACGAGGAATAGTCGATAGTCTTCGGAACCTTCGCTTTGCGCCCCAGAGGCATCAGGGGACAGGCCAGGCACGTCCGTTGCATCGGTTCCAGACTCCGCCGCAAGCGCGAGGCGTACAGACGATAGTGTTTCCTGACTCACCGATCCCCCCACTTCGATGGAGCCGTCGGTCTCCGATTTGAGAATCACTTCCGCGCCCTCGTCGTCGTCGGCGCGTTCGATAGTCCAGCCACTTTCCTCCAGCAATTTGGCAGCGCCTTCGAACCTCGCTTCCGCTACGCTGTCTTGGCTGAAAACCGAGAAAGACATTACCGACGATCCACCGAACACAAAGGCGAGGATCAGCAACAGGACGATCGGATATACGAAGGTCCAGAACAAAGAGACCGGCTGTCGGATAAACGAATTGTATTCGACCAATGTGGCTGTCTTGAGTGCGCTCATTGGTCCGTCTCCTGCATTCCAAAAAGCACTAGATCCTCAGCGCCGGTTTCGGAGGCCGTGTAGCTAAGCCTCCGTTCGTCCTGAAGTCTCGGCAACAACTCCCGCTCGAATTGATCGTCGCCGAAGACATGGATTGTATGCCGTTCACCATCGAACGTCTCGCGCACCACGGAACCGCTGGGGATAGCCTTCTTGATCGACTTGTGCTGATCGACGGTGAGGTGATTAAGAACTAGGTGCCTGGGGCCGAGCCGAGCGGAGATCAACGCATCAAGCGGTCCATCGCCTACGATCTTGCCCTGGTTTAACCAGACAACGCGTTCAGCGAGGCGCGCATCGGCATCGGTGTGGGTGACGATGACACAGGTCCGCTGGGAGCTTCGCCAGTCCGTTTCTCCAAGGTGCTTTCGAAATGCCGCCGCCGCACTTGCATCCAGCCCGGAGGTGGGCTCATCGAGTATCGAAAGGCGTGGCCGACTGGCCAAAGCAAGATAGATCCCAACCCGTTGGCGCTGGCCGGTCGAGCAATGCTCGAAGGTCTTCTTCTTCAACTCGTCAATGCCGAGTGTTTCGCGAAGATTGACTTCTACATGGTCATAAAGGCTGGCATGCAGAGCGAGTATTTCGCCGACAAGCATGCTCGGTTCAAAGCTGGCGGACTGAAGGTATACACCCAGCTCTTTCCGAACCAGAGTATCCAGGTTCCGGCCCCGGAATTTCGCATCACCCGATTTGGCCTTTCGCAATCCGAGGATAGCTTCGAGGAGACTTGTCTTACCCGAGCCATTCGCGCCGATAATAGCGACGATCGAACCTTGCTCGATCGAAAGCTCCGGTACGTTCAGGACGAACCCGTCGGACCCAAGGAGCGTAAGGCTATTTACCACCAGCGCGCTTGTGGGTTCAGGTAGCACGATCTTCTGGCTACTATTCACAAATGCGCTCCTTCAAACTTGCAAAAGCGCGGCCGAAAACCTCGTCATTCCGCCACTTGGCCGACAGCACTTCTATCGATGGCGCGCCCGGAATCTCAGGCATCTGTGTCTTTGCAAGGTAGATCAGGGCAGCCGCCGCCAGAAGGGGGTCATCCGGATAGCGTGCGAGCGAGGCCGAAAGGTGGGCGTACGATTGTTCCCATAGCTCGCCCGGGTCGCCCAAGCACCCGATCGCGTCGTCTACCATTCGGTAGAGCTCAATCACCGCCTGATGCGCCTCGGTCGCCGGCTCTGACAATTCTCCAGATCTGCGCCACTCGCTATGCTGGAGCGCGAATGCGACATGGCCTGTATCGTATTCGGGATCTGAGAAGAGCATCTGCGTTCGCGCAAGAAACTGACCGAAGGCCGACAGCCGATGAAGCGGCTCATCGGCAAGCGAGCCATCGACGAAGGCGAGGATTTCCTGCGATGACATTAAGTCCGGTTTCGATTGCGCGGACCAACCCCAAGCCTCGTCGAGCTGCCTGCGATCGATGATGGTTTCCAGCTTCGCGAGTAATTGATCGCCCGGCTCTACGAACTTCATCTTTCCACACAGAACATCAAGTTCGATTTCAGCATTCACCAGCGCACCGATGATACGCGATGACGCGCGACCGAAAGCAACCTGAAACGCGTGCGGGAACTCGGCCAGATCGTCATGTGTGCGCACATTCCGGCACGCATCCGTCAGATTCATCGGCGGCGCATCAACGAACTGACGCGCCCTTGTAAACTCATGCTCGGCATAGAATGCTATGCCTTCGTCCAGGATCGGGTGCCCTGAAAAGCAACAGAGATGGGCGATCTCATGTACGAAAACTTCCGGCTCAAGCGAGTTGAAGGGGATCAGCGCACAGCCGAAATCGTCAGCCAACCGAACACATTCCGGTCGCGATCTCGTACCCTGCGGCGAAATCGAAATGAGGACAGTAGGCCGCGCCGACAAAAGCTTCGAAGCGAATTCGTAGGCCTCCCGTACCGTTTTTTGCGTCTCAGAATCCGGTTCTTCACCCCTGATCCAATAAACCGGTTGATCACCACCTCCGGCGACGCCCTCCAGTTCGACGCGCCCCAGCATGCGCGCGTGATGAGATGCGCTGAGAAACGGGGCAATCGCTTCGAACTGCCCGGTGACCCGCCCGTTGGCAGCGCCGGCGACAAACTGGGCGAAGGGTGAAATCTTACCCATCAAACGGGACCGTCGGGTTGCTTGAGTGGCCGACGAAAACACAATTCACTATCGTTTCGGAGAAACCGTCTGCATCGAACAGGGCGTTCGCTTCTTCATCGAAATAGCCTCCCCAAACCAGCGAACCCAGATCGCATGCAGCAGCCGACAGCGTGAGATGATGAGCCATTATCCCGCTTTCGATCATCGCAAATCTGTAACCCAAAGGTCCGTATTTCGCGACCGTGCGTTCGAACATCGAGGAAATCAGGAAGCAAGCTCCGCTGCCCGCAAGCCCGGCATTGCCGCGCTCTCCCAACGCTGCCCAGAACGTCTTCGGATCGATCTTTGAAATTGGCGTCAGCGCGTGCTCGCGCGGATTGTAGTGGCAGATGGTCGGCGGCTGATCTTCCACCGTCAGAAGCGCGACATACAATTCACACGGATACAGTCCTCCAGGGGACGCATAGGGCCGCAAATTCAGCCGTATATCGAAGTCTTCGTCCACGACGGTTTCGCGCGTACTGCGGAACGGCGCGAGCAACTGCGAAAGGCGCTCCAATGATAGTGCTGCCCCGGTAAAATCGCGCTGCGAAACCCGCTTTGCAATGACCTCGGAATAGGGGACATCGGGCAATGCGACTTGAGGCAGTTCGATACGACGAAAAGCGAAGTAGTTCTTGCGGTTTGCGGACGTCTCCATTTTCCCGCGGTACTCGAACAGATACTGGTAAACGTTTTCAGCGAAGAGGTAGTCGCTCTCGACCGTTCCTTTGGTCGATTCATGAAAGTCGATCACTTCATCGAGGCCGATCGGTTGAATGCCTGGATTGACGAGCTTGTCTTCTGGGCGATGGGTCATGGCAGCCTCACGGGAAGGGATGGGGATTGGTATTGATCAGACTTTCGCTCCACTCTAGCCCGTTGAACTCGGCAACCTGTCGCAATCGTCGGCGATCGAGATGCTGCGCGTCTCCGCCTGCGTACATCGGCTGCAACGTCGGTGCGATGGCGCGAAAGACTGTGAAGCCGAGGTCGGCTATATCGCTCGACGTGACGTCGGAGAGGTAGACTGGATGACCGGCACCTTCGACAGCGGCCACGATATGATCGAGTTCTTCTCCCGGTGAACCTTCGAAGGGGGTCACATCCATCATCGGTGCACCTTCCGGACCGTCAAGAAAAAGCGAATATTGGGCAACGGCCTCCGGTCGGCGGTGATAGGTCACATGATCAACGAAATCATGGATATCCTCCAGCGTCGTCTCCACCGGCCAGCGGTTCATGTCTATTAGCCAGTTGAAGGTGTGAAGGCACTCGGTCGCCGCTTTTTTCAGCGCAGCTTTGGGAGACACTTGACAGCTGGCGCCGGACGCGATCCCGAGGCCATCGGGCAAGATAATATGGCACAGCGCCGTGGGGAGCCCGACATCGCTTGTAAGGTCGAAGCAAAGCAATTCCAGGCCGTTCTGCTCAAGACGCTCGACCGCCTGGCCCGCTACCCTGCGCAATATCGATTGCGGTACACGCGGCGGCTTCGCACCGACCAGGAAACGCCCGATATAGGCGTCCCGCTCAACCAGTTCCTTAATTGCCGTCGTGGCTGCTAAAGCCGGTGTGCGATGCGCGCCAAGTCCTGTGCTGTATCCCTTGTCGAGCCGTCTCGGATTCCCGCCCGCATGCGCCAGATAGACAAAGTCGGCCGGAACCCAGTACTCTTCGCCTGTGGCGAGCCGCATGGTCTTGGTCCAGGCAAACACTTCCTGCGGTGTCCACTTCAAATACGGAAAACCCTCACGGGCGTACTGTTCCTCGCTGAACAACACGAACGAGAGCGGAGACAATATCGGTCCTTCAAGATCCTCGCCGCGGGCAATCGTGACGCTGTCGGGCTCGATGACCGACGCAGAATAGCGTTCGAGCGATTCTCCGAGAGTGGACCAAAGGGCTGCATCCCAGCCCATGCCTGCACCCGCTGCTTGCCGG
The DNA here is from genome assembly GCF_003355455.1 of Erythrobacter aureus. Classification (NCBI taxonomy): domain Bacteria; kingdom Pseudomonadati; phylum Pseudomonadota; class Alphaproteobacteria; order Sphingomonadales; family Erythrobacteraceae; genus Erythrobacter; species Erythrobacter aureus. Next base: position 1,739,801 of record NZ_CP031357.1, on the reverse strand, counting down.
TCCGCTCTCGGCAATGGCATATCGCGGCTATGAGGCGAAATGGCGGAAGGATTTTGCGAAACCGCAACCGCATAGTGCAGGTCGGACTCTCCGGGCTGTAGTCCCATACGCGAAACCTGTTCGATGATTCCGAACTCCGTATCGAGTGCGCGGCTCATCAGATCGAACTGGGTCAAAGAAACGGGTGCGGTTGTCCCTTCTTCGATTTTGCATATTGTTCACTCCAATTAACCCAACGCAACTCGAGCACTCACTTGGTAGCCGCACGAAACGCGCGCTTCTGGAAGTCGAGCAAATCGATCTGTTCTTTCAAAAGTGCACTTGCGGTAGTGAAGCCCACGCAGTCGGGTGATGGATGTTTACGCTAGACCGGTACGGCACAACTCGTGCACGAGCTCGAACTCGAGCTTGAACAGCGACCGGCAGTCACCGCCATTCCGTGGCCTTTTCGACCGAAAACGATCCCTGGATTGCTTTCACTTGAGCAGTGGAACGATACTCGCCTGTTTGTAGTCAGATCAGTCATTTTGACTTACTCCTGTTTCCACCCGCACTTCACTCCAGTGCTCGCGAAGCAAACTCCCGGCATGGACCCAAGTTTGAAAATCCAAGCCAAAGTCACCAAGCATGCACCCGAGCCAAGCCGCTCCGATTAACAGAGCTGCGAGCAGATATTCTGGGATTTCAAAGAGTAGCTCAGCCCCTTCTTCACCCCTCTCACGCCGACACGAGCGCGCCAGCGTACGAAACCGGGCATTAACCCGACATCGTTCGACAAGTACTATTCGGCCTTACTAAAATCAGACGAACGACCAGCTCGCCTGAGCGGCAGGCGGGAAATCAAATATTTATTTGAAGCGACTCAATCTGTACGGCCAGTCTGCCAGCGATTCTTTTGATGTCAAACAAAATTTGGTCGTGATTGAAATAATCGCCCTGTGTGCCGCTAATACTGCGCTCTTTGTCCATAGGTAGCAACAACCGGTTCGCAATATTATCACGGGTCCAACTGGAGTCGGCAGATGAACGGAGAACGATTATCCTGTCATCAATCCTTTTGTCGTGGTTATGTCTGGCAAGATTAGATGCAACTTTGGGGTTGGAGGTGGCAAGCGCGCTTTCTCCCAATTGTAACGTAGCCAAGCTCAACCTTCGAACAGGCTGACTGATCTGAAAACTCGGGGAACGCTGAAAAAGACTAATCCAAGAATTGTGACAAAGGGAGACACTTTGCTGACTGCTTGTTGAGCGTCGGCGCCGCAGTCATATTGCCTCTGTACGCTTAATTCGACAGGAACCAGCAAAGGATGGATTGGCCTAGGATAGAATAGCAACTTAGTTTGGGCTGGCCGTTAGGAGCAGATGCGGGACTCAGTTTGTGCTAAGCCACTGCATCCAGCCCATTGCGCTGAATGATCGACAGCAAACGAAGCGCCGGACCTCCAGGCTTCTTCGCCCCACGTTCCCAGTCCGACACGAGGTTCTTCGACACATTGAGATAGCGCGCGAAGACCGGCTGCGAGACATGCTCAGCCTCACGGATCGCCTTGATCTCATCAGGGGAAAGAACCGGAGCAGGCGCAAGGCACGCTTCATCGAACTCGCGCATTGTGCGTTTGTCGATAGTGCCAGCATCGTGGAGGCCTTCCATCATTTCGTGGACGGCGGCCATCGCCTCGCTCTTGTAGGTCTTTGCCTTAGCCTTGCTCATCGTCTTTTCACCTCGACCAATCGGCCTGTCTCAACTTCCATTTCAATTTCGTCATCGCCCAGCTCCAGCATGACACTGGCCGCCTTGCGATAGACCTTCAATTCCGACCTACTCAGATTCGCCTTGGCGCTCTTGGCAAAGGCAAACACGAATATGGCGCGTTCCCCTGAGCGGAAGATCAGGATCGAGCGATAGCCACCCGATTTGCTTCCGCCTTCGCGCGCGATGCGTTGCTTGATGAGACCGCTGCCAAGGTCGGCATCGATCAGGCCGCTCTCAGCTCGACGTACGGCATCAGCAAGCGTGGCATCGCTGATCTTTCCCTTCGCTGCGAACTTGGCGAACCAGCGGTTTGCGTAAATGCGTATGCGCCGGTTCCTAGTCATACAGCAACACCGATCTATCACACATAGTGTTATGGTTCAATGAACGGTTCGAACCCATCATTTCTTCAGTCAGGTCGCCGATGCGCTGCCCAGCCTCGATCACCGGCCCATCATCCAGATGAGCGTAGCGAGCCGTGGTGGTCACATGCCTGTGTCCCAACAGCTTGCCGATCATCGGGAGTGTTTCCGAGCGCGCGGCCGCGTGGCTGGCGAAGCTGTGGCGCAGATCGTGAAGGCGCACACCATGCAGACCCGCCTCTTCGCGGACGTCTCTCCAAAGGCAAGTCAGATCAACGCTCCTGCGGGTTTTCGGATTGTAGAACACTTCCGGCCGGCGCTTGTGACGTGGAAGGCATTTGATGATGGTCCAAGCGGCTTCACCCAGCCAGACGAGCCGCGGTCCGGTTTTGCTGTCGGTCAAGAGCAAGCGGCGGCCCTTGACCTCGCTCCAAGTCAATCCGGTGATTTCGGATCGTCGACATCCAGTCAGGATCAAGAGCTGTAATGCCGCGCAATGAACCGGTCTCGATCTACGGTGTTTGTCTATCGCCGCACCAAGGCGCCGAAACTCTTGGTCGGAGAGGAACCGCTCGCACTTACGTCGCTTGTTCATCCGGATCGAAGTGCATGGGTTTGAGCCTTCTGGCTTGATGCCCCAGTCTTCGGCTTTGTTCATCAGTGCTCGCAGGATTTCGCACGACCGGTTTGCTGCACCCGGCCCTCCAATTTCTGTCACACGGTTGAACCACTCCTGCACATGGGACTGCTCGATCTCATCGAGAAACATCCCCGCAAAGGCCGATTGGAGGTAGTTCTGCCGATACAAACCATGAGTGTGCAGCGTTGATGTCTTCCAGCTTGGCGAAACCTTGCACCAGTAGGTATCGAGAAAGTCAGCATAGAGCGGCACCTTTCGGCGCTTCTTTCGCTTCTCCGCAGGATTCTGGCCGACTTGCGCGCGCAAGAGTACGCGCCGCGCCACATCCATCGCCTGTACTTCGCTCAGTATCTTGGCGTTGCCGATCGTGACGGTCCGCGTGCGTCCCTGCATTGCGGCCTGGACAATGTAGATGGTGCGTCCACTCGCGTAGTAGCGCGTCCCGAATCCCGGCAATCGTCTCGACCAGACTATTCGGCGCAGCTTGCTATCGCCGTTGGTCTTGCCGACCACGCCGATACGCGCAGTGCCGAGTTCTTCGGTGACGATGGTCTGGAGGGTCAGCGCATTCATTGGCCCACTCCGATCAGGCTCGCGATCGATCCCGACACGCGCTCGGCGGCATCGGCGATGACCTCATCGGACAAATGCGCATAGCGCGAAGTCGTCTCGGCAAGTGCGTGGCCCAGCAGCTTGCCGATCACCATCAGCGAGATGTTGTCGCGGATGGCGGTTGACGCGAAGCTGTGCCGAAGGTCGTGCAAGCGGACGTCAGGCAGTGCGGCACGGTTGCGGATTTCCGGCCAATGCATGCCCAGCTTCATCGGCCTCTCTGGGTCGCGAACCGATGGAAAAGCCAACCCCGTCGCCCTCCGATCGGGGATCGAAGCGATCACTTCGGCGGCCTGCCGGTTGAGATAGATGATTTTCGCGCCGGTCTTACTGTCAGGCAGCATGACGCGCGGCTCCTGCACCCATTCCCAGCGCAGGTTCTCGATCTCTCCGCAGCGCGCGCCTGTGTAGATCAAGAGACGTATCGCAGCGACGACAGCCGGATGTTCGGCTTCAAAGAGGTTTAGCGCGGTCGCAAGCTGACCGTATTCACGGGCAGACAGGAAGTGTTCCATCCGCTTGCGCTTGTAGCGCGGAGTCCCTCTGCAAGGGTTTGATCCAGGGTGGCGATATCCGAGCTTCTCGGCATACCCCATCATCACCGAGAGGATCGGAATGGTCCGGTTGAAGGCACCTGTGCGTTCGGCGAAGCCATCACGCCAGAACGAAATATCGGCCCTGGTGATTTCATCGACACGGCGATCACCGAAGGTTGGGAGGATGTCCCGATCGATCCCGGTGCGGTTCCGTTGGCGCGTGCTCGGTTTCCAGTGGTGCGCATAGTCAGTCCAGAAACGCTCAGCGTATTCGCGCATTATCGGAGCTTCCTTCGCGCGAGACTTCGTGGTCTTGCGCGAAGGCAGTCCATCGAGCGCCACTTCCGCCAGCTTCCCGCGCGCAAGTCGACGCGCCTCGGTCGCAGTATTCTGCCTGGTCGTCCCAAGCGAGACACGGCGCTGCTTGCCGCGCTGACGGAACATCACGAACCAGGTTCTGCGCCCCGAGGGATGCACGCGCAGCCCGAAGCCGGGCAAATCGCGATCCCAGTATTCAATCATCTGTTTGCCAGGCCTGCGCCGGACGATATTTCCGTTCAGTCTTACATGCTGGATGCTCTGCTCACCCTCATCGTGGCGCTCACGCCGCACTGCGGAAAGCGCATGATTCGGGCTTGATTCTTGCGGTAACACATGGCCATTTCGGTCCATCGATTTGCTCCTCGTTTTTGAGGATCAAATTCGAGCAAGATACTGGTAAACAATATCTTTCAGCATCAGCGATGCGTAGGGTGTGCGCCCCAAAGCTTCCCAAATTGCAAGGCTCGATCCGGTGAAGGAGCCGGTACGTTCAATGGCGGAACTTCTTTAGTCGGTAATCTCAAAAGCGATGGTCTCACCATCTTTCAGTCCGATCAATTGTGAAGCAAGTTGGGCACGGATTGTGATGGCTTCCAACTCTGGCTTGGCGACAAGGTTGGTGACATCAAATTCGCCCTGCAACACAAACGGAACCTTGGGGATCAAACGCGAACCATCGGGCAATCGACCGTTAATTTCTTGCCATTGGCGGGCTAGATTATGCCCGGTCAGGTAGTCGCAGTCTGCGAGAACTTCACCAGCCCACGCATCAAGATTATCAGCAATCTTGTGACTCTCACCGGTCTCTGGGTCAAATTGACCGACCCAATCGTCGGCTAGAAAGAACTGCTCCCCGAAGACATTCTCGGCGAAGAAAGTGTAACTCTGAATATTGGTTCCCGCATCGGAATAATGACTTTTCCACAGGTCGAACGAGTTCCACGTAACCAAGCCCAAAACACTTGGCGCATCGCGCAATGGTCGAACCAAGAGTGCGCCCTCAAACGCATAGAATCCGTCCTTCTTGGATAGCAGCTTGAGCGCCTGCGAGTTCAGGCTTTGAGGGAGGAACGCCTCTTCAAAACCTGAGCCAATCGGATCGCTTGCTAGATCGACTAAGCTCTGAATATTCTCCATGCTCAAAATCTAATCACAAATCTCGATCCTACAACGACCTCCATCTGGCACATTGCGGATTTGGTTGCCAATTTGCGCGCCCGAGCTGCGGTTGTCTGAACTGGGAATGTTACGAACACTAGCATTTTGACTTTCTCGGAACACTGCAGGCGGAGACTCATCACGGTCCGTTCCCGACCTTGTCTGGGTACCCCTCATGTTATCTCGGCGTCGTTGATCACGACCTGCGCGGTCCACAGTTAAGGTTCTGCCAGTTGCTCCGGATTCTTCGAGGTGACGGGCTGACTCTGGGCTTGCCGAGCGAGATACTTTCACCGTTTTTGTTGAGCTAAAGAGCCCTTGATTGCCTGCCCGGCTTTGGTGGCGAGTGCACCCACGATAGCTAAATCTTCCGGACCTGGGAGAGCTAGTGTGGCACCTGTCGCAACCCCAATTGCCGCCATCTCGCTGTTTGCATCTTCTACAGCATCGACCCCAGCGCGCTGCTCCTCTGTCATCCGAGAGCGAACATAATTCTCCTCTAACTTCCGATCTTGCAGCCCGTCAGGGTCCACCGCATTAACCGGATCATTCCCGACATAGGCGTAGAGGTTGAACTGGTCCTCGTAGCCTATGGGATCGGTCTGCAAGAACCGGCCGAGCGTGGGCGAGTAGATGCGGGCTTTGTAGTAATACATGCCCAGCTCGGGGATCCACACCTGGCCGGTGTAGCGGAACCGGCCCTTGGTGGCGATGTCGTCGCCCGAGGCGGTGTCGGGGATGCCGTATTCATCGTAGCTGTTGGTATGAAGCGGGGTGCCCTGATAGTTCGTCACCATCACGATCGAGCCGCGCGGATCGGCGTGGAGATAGCGCCGCGAGGCATCGCTCACCCCCGCGCCTTCGTAAACAATCAGCGGATCGTCGGCCTCCGCATTCGAGCCATGGACGTATCGCCGCAGCAAGGTGCCGGGATAGCTGTATTCGCCGATCAGCGCATTGCCGTCATAGACGAAGCGCTGCGTGCCCAGGCTGCCCCCGCTGACCTGATGGAGCCGCCCGAGCGGATCGTAATGCAGCCGAACCTCGAGCGCGCCGGTATAGGATAGCGCGGCGCAATTGGTGTTGGTGCTGCCCTGCACGCGCCGCTCGACCAGGCGGTTCTCGACATCGTAGAGATAGACGCTCGTCCCGTCGGCGGTGAGATTGCCATTGGCATCGTAGCAGAAGCTCGCGCTCCCGGCGCCAGTATACTGGTTGAGACCGTTGGTGGTGTAGGCGCGGACCGCATCGACATGGCCATCCCAGCTATAGGCATCGTTCGACTGCGTCTCGCTGACGATCTGCGAGGCCGGATTGCGCGTGTAGCTCCAACTGACATCGCGGGTGGAGCCGTGCAGGTCGAGCGCGAAGACGGGAAGCAGGACACGCTCGGCCTCTCCCGCCTCGCCGATCGGCATATTCGGCCCGGTTGGGTCCGCACCATCCACTCCGCCCAGGGCGCGACTGCCGACAGGGTCATGGCCCACCTGGAGAGCTTTCGCGCCAACACCGTCGATGCGCCTGCGGTCTATGTCGCCATCTCCCGCGCCAAGGACGCGGTCGCGCTCTACACCGATAGCCGCGCCAAGCTCACCGAGGCGCTCGGCCTACGCGACGGCGCACAGGTCGGGGCGATCGACGAAGTGCGGCGGGAGGCGGGGATGGCGGTGGGATAATTAGCCCCTGACGTGTCCGGTGTCCGCCTTTCTGCCAGCGCGACCTAGAACCGCAAGAAGCCAATTAATGAGGATCAGTGTCTAATAAATTACTGAAAAGAGAGCGACTTTCATCGTCAACGCGCAAGTAAGTCAATTCAAAAAACTGGAACCCATCATTCTCTTGTCGTTTAACCCCAAATTCAACATTGAAGACGGGGCTTTGCATTTCTGGAAGCTTGCTGGATGAAATGAAATTCGGCACAACTCGAATATTTCTCGATAGGCCGAGAGCTTCGCGTATAACATCCTCATCGCCATCGATTCTCAAGAATGAGAGATGATCTAGTATAGAATTCTCTCCGACAGCATCCCGAATCTCGCAAGTCGATGAGACGATATAAATGGTTGCGCTTTTATCGCTCTCTACAAGAACCAGCTTCCCTCTTCGATTTTCGAGATCGCCGCCCCAGCAAACGGGATCACTGAGGTAATCCTCCACGTCTGAGACAAGACGTGCATCAGCCTTACATCCAATAAGGGAAGAGATGAGGAATAAGGCGGGTAAGAAGCGACGTTTCAAAACGGCTTCCTCCTCTCTTGTCTCAAAGCTCGTTCTATTGGAGCACTACAATGCCTAGCGGGTAGTCGGCAGTAACCCGAAGCCCGATACCGAACATAGGCTTCCCAACTTGTATGGCCAACCGTCCCTCCTGGAGCGCGTCCGACCAAGAATTGTATCATGAAAGGACGTATTTCTTCGCTGAGTCTCGGCAGGTTTTCATTTCTTTGCCTGTCATGCTGCACCTCATGCGCCAGCGTTTCTCCAGTGCGCCCTCCAGACCGGGAAATCCTCTCAGTATCTAAAGTTATCGTCCGAGTGGAACCATCGTATTCTCCTCTTGCACCCTCGTTGACAGTTTCACCCACTATTATGGTCAGCCCGTTTCCATCGTTCTCGCTGCCAAGGGTAGAAAGTGTCTTGTCCAACGCAGCGGCCGCGCCAGCATTCCGAGGAATGCGGCTGCCCGTTTCTGGCGAAGCATAATAATCACGAGCAGCTCGTATTTCATTCACACCTGCCGCAGCAGCCTTGCAGGCGTCACCCTTGGAATCTCCGCATTCATACATCCCCGTCGGGTCGGTGCCATTCACCGGATCATTTGCAACATAGGCATAGAGGTTGAACTGGTCCTCGTAGCCAATCGGATCGGTCTGGAGGAACCGCCCCAGCGTCGGCGAGTAGATGCGGGCTTTGTAGTAATACATGCCCAGCTCGGGGATCCAGGCCTGGCCGGTATAGCGGAACCGACCCTTGGTGGCGATGTCGTCGCCCGAGGCGGTGTCGGGGATGCCGTACTCGTCATAGCTGTTGGTATGGAGCGGGGTGCCCTGGTAGTTCGTCACCATCACGATCGAGCCGCGCGGATCGGCGTGGAGATAGCGCCGCGAGGCATCGCTCACCCCCGCGCCTTCGTAAACAATCAGCGGATCGTCGGCCTCCGCATTCGAGCCATGGACGTATCGCCGCAGCAAAGCGCCGGTGCTGATGTATTCACCGATCAGCGCATTGCCATCGTAAAGGAACCTTTGCGTGCCCAGGCTTCCGCCAGAAACCTGATAGAGCCGACCGGTCGGATCGTAATGCAGCCGAACCTCGAGCGCGCCGGCATAGGACAGCGCGGCGCAGCCTAGCTCTCGGCTGCACCGCCTCGATCACATCTGGCGACCGGCCATCCTCCGGCTAAAAGTGGCATAGTAGAGGAGTACGAGATTTGCCATCTATGACAATGATTTAGAGCGCCACTGGCACACTCTGTGCCGCAGACTTACCACCGGGTCACCACTGGCACAGAAGATGGCGGGTGCAAAAATCAACAATAACTCACTGACCTAACTCACCTTCACCAACAGCAGCCGCTGTGTTCGGTGTGCGCCCTAAGGCTTCCTCAATTGGCAGGTTCGATCCGGTGAATGAGCCGGATCGTTCAACGAGGCGATGAAGCTAACCCTCATCGGGACTCGGCGTTGCAGAAGTCCAGTTTTCAATAGAGAGGAAGCGGATGGAACCAGGATACTGGGGGTTCTCCCGGACATCGATTCTCATTAGTCCAGTGACGGTAACTTCCAAATTCCCTCCCTGTGCTTGGCGAGCCAACAAAGAACGCAACTCCTCAAACTTTGGAGACAGAATATATTCGCCATATCCTACGCTGAATTTCTCATCGCAGCGTTCGAATGTGCCAAAATCGCCATGCACGGTAGAAGTTATCTTTAGTGTCCCGACAACTTCATCACCCGACCTTATCTCTCGCGTCTCACAGCGGTAGGTTGCAGCAGCATCGGTTGTATGAGCGCACCCAGCAGCAAGGGGCAGCAGTAACGGAATCAAGACTCTCACAAAGTTCATCATTGGCACACCGAACTGTTTGGGCTGGCAGCACAGGCAGCGAATAGTGAGCCGCGTGCGCGTCCTTGGAGTTGACCGTCAGTTTGCGGCGTACTCTCTGCTCGGCCAGCCCTTCTATCGAAGCCTCTCAGCGCGGCATCTTGGGTGCGATAACCACTCTTCTCAGCGCTTATGAACTGATCACTGGTTGAACGCGGGTCTGACATGTGACCAGTATCCGCTTCATGCGCAAGAGTGGCACCGAGATGCTCACTTTCAGTCAGTCCGAAATTGTCGTGACCGTCGACGCCTACCGAGTAAACCGTCATTGTGTTGCCCTGCATTGTGGCAGTAACGCTCGTGTTTATCGATCCATCGGCGTTTTGGAAGGCTGTCGCGCCTGAGATTACCATGTCACCCTCTCCTGGTTCTCCGATATTCTGGAGGCTTCCATCGATCCGATTGTAGTCGTCGCTACCCGCCTCAAAATGGTCTCGCGATTGGATGAGCGCCTGCCGAGCATTTTCGAATTGCTCGCAATCTGCTGTCTCATCGCACGTATACATCCCACTCGGATCCACCCCATTCACCGGATCATTCCCGACATAGGCGTAGAGGTTGAACTGGTCCTCGTATCCGATGGGATCGGTCTGCAGGAACCGCCCCAGCGTGGGGAGTAGATGCGGGCTTTGTAGTAATACATGCCCAGCTCGGGGATCCACACTTGGCCGGTGTAGCGGAACCGACCCTTGGTGGCGATGTCGTCGCCCGAGGCGGTGTCGGGGATGCCGTATTCATCATAGCTGTTGGTATGAAGCGGGGCGCCCTGATAGTTCGTCACCATCACGATCGAGCCGCGCGGATCGGCGTGGAGATAGCGCCGCGAGGCATCGCTCACCCCCGCGCCCTCATAGACGATCAGCGGATCGTCGGCCTCCGCATTCGAGCCATGGACGTATCGCCGCAGCAAAGCGCCGGCAGCATTATATTCGCCGATCAGCGCATTGCCGTCATAGACGAAGCGCTGCGTGCCCAGGCTGCCCCGCTGACCTGATGGAGCCGCCCGAGCGGATCGTAATGCAGCCGAACCTCGAGCGCGCCGGTATAGGATAGCGCGGCGCAGTTGCTGTTGGCGCTGCCCTGCACGCGCCGCTCGACCAGGCGGTTCTCGACATCGTAGAGATAGACGCTGGCCCCGTCGGCGGTGAGATTGCCATTGGCATCGTAGCAGAAGCTCGCGCTCCCGGCGCCAGTATACTGGTTGAGCCCGTTGGTGGTGTAGGCGCGGACCGCATCGACATGGCCGTCCCAGCTATAGGCATCGTTCGACTGCGTCTCGGACGCGATCTGACCCGCCGGATTGCGCGTGTAGCTCCAACTGACATCGCGCGTGGAGCCGTGCAGATCGAGCGTGAGGACGGCAAGCAGGAGGCGCTTGACCTCACCCGGCTCGCCGATCGGCATATCCGGCCCGGATGGGTGCGCACCATCCACTCCGCCCAGGGCGCTACCGCCGATCGCGTGATGGCCCATCTGGAGAGCTTCCGCGCCAACACCGTTGATGCGCCCGCCGTCTACGTCGCCTACAGCCGCGCCAAGGATGCGGTCGCGCTCTACACCGACAGCCGCGCCAGGCTCACCGAAGCCCTCGGTCTACGCGATGGCGCGCAGGTAGGCGCGATTGATGGGGCGAGGCAGGAAGTGGAGGGGGCGCTGGGATGACCGCGCAACGATAATTGGCGGTATAAATCGGCAAGGTTATACCATCAGCACCTTATGCCGAAGCTCACGGCCATCTTCTGCATCTCGATACCAGAACGCCCCGAAAACTGTTTCCACGTTGAGAAATTCGGTAAGATCGAAAAATCCTCGCGCCCGTTCAGAGACTAAAAATGTCTTCTCGCCTGAAAATTCGATCCCTATCTCGTCGAAAAGAGATGGTATTCTCTTAATTCGGAATTCTTTGATATCGCCCTTCCGAATATAGAACTTCCGAAATCGACTACTTAGGCGAATCTCTTCTCCATCTATTTCTACTTTTTTAGCAGTTATCACGCCCATCGGTCTACCAATCCAGCAATTCATCTACTGCGGCTTCACCGGCAAATCCACCAGCGATGCCCCTACAACTCCGACGACAGCGGCTCCCCACGGCCCAGCGACCGCGCCACCAACAAGAGCCCCTGCTTCCGCTCCCGCCAATGCACCAGCAACGCCACCCCCAACTCTGGCAGCTTCTTGTCCGGGCGTATCAGAATTTGCGATACGCACAGCCCCGACGGCAACTCCCGCAACCCCGGCAACACGCCCAGCTGTGCCTAATTGGCCAGCTAGTCTGTCAGCTCCGGCGTTGGTTCGATTTGCTGTTCCTCCAGAACCTGGTTGCGCGCCTGTTCCGGGTCGTGCCCCTTCAACAACACCTCTCGTAATTGGCGGAGTGGCCGCCCTCGCATTCGCCTTTGCTGCCGATCTTCCTTGGCTGTCGTTCGGCGCGAGTCGAGACACTTGCTGGCGATACTGACCGCGCGCACGTTCTGACCCCATTCCCTCCCGAGCCGCTACAGCAGTAGCGGCTGTAGCGGTGGTCGCCGCAGGGCTAGAAGTTTCAGAACACTTTGTCCCGCCACGAGGACTGTTGCACTCCAACCCCGTCGGATCCACCCCATTCACCGGATCGTTCCCGACATAGGCATAAAGGTTGAACTGGTCCTCATAGCCGATCGGATCGGTCTGCAGGAACCGGCCGAGCGTGGGGGAGTAGATGCGGGCTTTGTAGTAATACATGCCCAGCTCGGGGATCCAGGCCTGACCGGTATAGCGGAACCGGCCCTTGGTGGCGATGTCGTCGCCCGAGGCGGTGTCGGGATGCCGTACTCGTCATAGCTGTTGGTATGGAGCGGGGCGCCCTGATAGTTCGTCACCATCACGATCGAACCGCGCGGATCGGCGTGGAGATAGCGCCGCGAGGCATCGCTCACCCCCGCGCCTTCGTAAACAATCAGCGGATCGTCGGCCTCCGCATTCGAGCCATGGACGTATCGCCGCAGCAAGGTGCCGGGATAGCTGTATTCGCCGATCAGCGCATTGCCGTCATAGACGAAGCGCTGCGTGCCCAGGCTGCCCCGCTGACCTGATGGAGCCGCCCGAGCGGATCGTAATGCAGCCGAACCTCGAGCGCGCCGGTATAGGATAGCGCGGCACAGTTGCTGTTGGCGCTGCCCTGCGCGCGCCGCTCGACCAAGCGGTTCTCGACATCGTAGAGATAGACGCTCGTCCCGTCGGCGGTGAGATTGCCATTGGCATCGTAGCAGAACCGCGCCGATCCCGCCGCGCTATACTGGTTGAGCCCGTTGGTGGTGTAGGCACGGACCGTATCGACATGGCCGTTCCAGCTATAGGCATCGTTCGACTGTGTCTCGGATGCGATCTGGGAAGCGGGATTGCGCGTGTAGCTCCAACTGACATCGCGCGTGGAGCCGTGCAGGTCGAGCGCGATCGAGCCGAGCCGACCGGCACTGTCATAGCCATAGGTCGATTTGTTGCTGGAGGCAGTCGACCAGGTCCAAGCAAACTGCAGCGGCAAGCCTCGATTGTTGTAGCTTGCTATACCGAGCGTGGTCGTCGCCTGCTTGACGTTGGTGACACGGTCGAGACCGTCATAGTCGAACGTCCAATATTGCCCGTCGGGGTGCGTCACGCGCGTGCGGTTGCCGTTCGCATCATATCGCGAGGATACCGTACGGCTGATCCCATCGGTGGTCTGCGTCTCGGCAGTCAGCCGCCCGAAGCCGTCATAGGTGTAGGTGATGCCCGCACCCGTTAGGCTATCGAATCGCGCCTTGGTCTGGAGCCCACGCAGATCGTATTCGTAGAACACATCGCGCCTGTGGGTGGATGGAATCGCCGAACAACTTGCGGTCCCGCTTGAGCACAGGTCTTTCTTGGTCACACGGTTCAGCGCGTCATAAGTGTAAGCGATCTTCTTCCCATCGCGCTTGCGCAGCGAAGTGCGATTACCATTGGCGTCGTAGCCATATTGCTCGTGATCGGCGGGATTGATCGGTCCGGCTGTCGCCAAGGCGGTCGCGGGGGTCGAGGGATTGAAAGCGGAAGGGCGGGCCTTGGACGGGAAGATCCACTTGGTCTGACGGTCGTGCCCGTCATATTCCAGCTTGGCCCGGTTGCCATTGGCATCGATGACATATTCGATCTTGCCATTGCGCGTGTAGCTATAGGTTACATCGGCAATCTCGATCGAAGTGCCGACCGCCTTGCGGACCTGTAGAACCTGGCCGGCGGCGTCGTAGATGGTCTTGGTGATGCGATCGGGGCCTTGCGAGCCCGCAACACCAGGAGTGCAAGCGCTGGCAGGAAGAGAATTGAACCTGGCAGGATTCATCCGCACCGCCGTGCATTCGAGCCGACCGACACTGTCATAGCTGTATTGCGTCAGGCCAACCGGGGCGACCGTGCCGCCGCTCTTGCCGCTAACCTTCTCGGTGAGCTTCGACCCAGCGCATCGTAGGTGGTGTCGGTGATGGTCTGGACGGTGAATGCACTGCCCCAGGAAGCAGGCGCAATCGCCTCGCTCCTCCAGCTCGAAAGCTCGCCCGTCTCGACCTTGATCGGCCTTCCCGCCTGATCGTAAGTCGTGCGGGTGGCAAGATATCCGAGAGCCCCCGAACCATCGGGATCGGGCGCGATTGTGCCCGTCACCCGGCCCATCGCATCGTAACGCGTTGCAGATGTGTAATCGGACGGCGCGGCCTGGGCATTCGCCAGCTGCGGCAAACAAACAGCAACTAGAACACCAAGCGTCAGTGCGGAGCAACGCTTCATCATCCGGGCCCTCCTCACTGACAGCTCGCCAGACCAGCCCTCGGCCCAGTCTCACTGATCTTGCGGCCCATCGCGTCGTATCCGTAGCACGTGCGCAGTGACTGCCCATCGGCAGTCACTGCCTTGCCGACAAGAAGGACATTGCTCCCACGTGACGCACTGCCCTCCTGATACTCGTATGTCGTTATGACTTCATCGGCAGGGCCTGCAGCGCAATCGGCGGACGCGCTGTTGGCACTAACATTTAAATTCGCAGATGCGCTTGTCTGGCAATACTCTTCCTTAATAGGCACCCATTTACCGTCTGTATTGGAAACAAACCCGGTTCCGCTTTTGATCCATGCATACTTTTTGGCGAAGGTATAGCGCCGCTGGGGGCGAACTCCTCCAGCGTCGGCCGACTGAGTCTCTACGATCACTGAACCGTGGTTCGTGCTGTAGACGTAATCGGTCGTACTACCGTTGGGGTCCTGCCTCTTAGTAGGCTTTTGCTCGCAGACGGGCACCGTGCACGCAAACTCTTGGACAAGCGAACGCGTCGGGAGCTGGCCCGTGGAGTCGATCTGACGATATTCTCCAACCTTCCCGGGACCGACGTAGTAGAGCTCTGTCTTGTGTCCGGAGGGTAGGGTAAAATCCTGCAGATAGCCCACTTGGCAGTCGCTGACTCCATCGCCATTAACATCATATTGCGCTGCCAAGCGGTCGCAGTAGTTGTAATGGGTCGTCCTACCTAGTTCGTCGACGATCCTGGAAGGGCCGCCCTCAACCTGGCGATAGTTATTGAAATCGAAATCCGGCGGAATCCCCGGCGTTGGCGAGCCGCTGAGCTTCTCCGCCAACGCGTTGACTGGGAAATCGTAGAGATACTGGGTCTCGCCGCCCAGCGAATCCGTTATCACCAGATTGCCGCGAGGTAGAGGCTGACCGGGTACGAAAACAGGGGCGGGCGTGGAGGTATACAAGAGGCTTTCACCGGTTGAGAATGTCTGGGAGGTGACCACACGCTCGTTTATCAACTCGACATTTTGCCTGAGGGCGAACTGAATGGTTTGCCAAGGAGTAGCTTCGCCCGTGCGTTTGTATGTCTGGGTGAGTCCGTTGCTACTGTATGTATAGACTTCCTCTTCATTGCCGGGACGCGTCGCCGAGGTCATGTGAGGCGTCCCGCCAATGGCGGAATAGGTATAGACAGCAACGTTCACCGTTTCCTGCCGACAATTGGCCGGAAGAGGATCTACGGCGAGGTTGACCGCGCACGCTTTGGCAATCACATTTTTGCCGCCAACATTGCCGTAGTCAAAAACGAAGGCATTGCCGATGCTGGAGACTACACTTTTCAATACCGTCGGATTGTAACTCCCGCCGACGTTTACATAGCTGAATTTCAAGACGGTACCGTCAGGGTATTTCACGTGATCAACATAGGCACATCGATATTCGGTCGAACAGTCTCCCAGCCCGATGGAGCGAAATGTTGCCACGGTTCCGTTGCGCGAAGTGTAGGTGTATTTGGCGGTCGAACTTGCTCGATTTCCAGAGACTACCAACTTCCCTTCACGGCCCTGGCCAGTCGGCGTAAACCCACTTTCGTACGACAGGGAGTCGAAGCTCGCTGACAGCGGGCCAAATCGCACCCCCATTCGATAATCATCCCCAGAAACATTGGGGTTCGCCTTGGTATGGTCGAACTTTCGCTCCGTGATCATGATGTCGAAATTATGCCCGAAAACGCCCATGGAATTGAAGTGACCGGGAATTCCAGGCGGCGCCTGTCGCGAGAAGCCAAAGTCAGAACCAAACGCTAGATCCGGACCCGAAGGCTGATATTTGCCGGACAACACGTCCACCCCACCGGCGGACATCATCATGTCTTCATTGGGAATGAACTCTTTATTCAACTCTTCGCCAGCCGTTGTTTGACCTACGGCGGCTGTCGCGATGCAGCCAATTCCCAAAGCAAAACCCCAAAAAATTCTCATGCAATCCCCTCGGCGAATTCACTACACCTTGATCTATCCGGCACGCATCTACTATATATAATCAAATAGAATTCATAGATAGATTCCCCAAAAAATTGCCCTATTCATTCTAAGAATGGTCCACGACCGGCAGTTGGAACGGTTTCGATTTCAGAGCAGGCCGCAGTCTCACCCAAACAGTCTTCAGCTATATATTGAATGCCGCAGGTACAGGTTGAACTGGTCCTCGTATCCGATCGGATCGGTCTGGAGGAACCGCCCCAGCGTGGGGGAGTAGATGCGGGCTTTGTAGTAATACATGCCCAGCTCGGGGATCCAGGCCTGGCCGGTATAGCGGAACCGGCCCTTGGTGGCGATGTCGTCGCCCGAGGCGGTGTCGGGGATGTCGTATTCGTCATAGCTGTTGGTATGAAGCGGGGCGCCCTGGTAGTTCGTCACCATCACGATCGAGCCGCGCGGATCGGCGTGGAGATAGCGCCGCGAGGCAGCGCTCACCCCCGCGCCCTCGTAGACGATCAGCGGATCGTCGGCCTCCGCATTCGAGCCATGGACGTATCGCCGCAGCAAAGCGCCGGCAGCATTATATTCGCCGATCAGCGCATTGCCGTCATAGGCGAAGCGCTGCGTGCCCAGGCTGCCCCGCTGACCTGATAGAGCCGACCGGTCGGATCGTAGCGCAACTCGGCCTTGAGCGCGCCGGTATAGGATAGCGCGGCGCAATTGGTGTTGGCGCTGCCCCGCACGCGCCGCTCGACCAGGCGGTTCTCGACATCGTAGAGATAGACGCTCGTCCCGTCGGCGGTGAGATTGCCATTGGCATCGTAGCAGAACCGGGCCGATCCCGCCGCGCTATACTGGTTGAGCCCGTTGGTGGTGTAGGCGCGGACCGCATCGACATGGCCATCCCAGCTATAGGCATCGTTCGACTGCGTCTCGGACGCGATCTGGGAAGCGGGATTGCTCGACAACCTCGCCGCACAGCACAGACAGGAAAGCGCCAACGTCGCCCAATCCCCTCTCAGCCGCTTCTCAGCGGCGCTACAGCATCAGGATAGGTCAGGAGGCCGGGGCAAAACCCGCGACCCCTCGGTAGAGCCCTTGGGCTGCTCTATCGGAAGGTGAAGCGAACGGCATTTCCCAGTTGCAACACGCCCCGTCTAGCACCGCCTATTGCAGCCGACTACAGTACCAAGTCGCTAATGTAGAACCAGAACCTCCCATTCACGCAAAAGATGCAGCAGGCTGCAACCGGCCCACCTCTCACCTAATCATCTATAATCACACGCATAATACGCTGACTCTACCCACTACTCTGCCGTGTTCGGTGTACTCCTGAGAGGGGCTGGCTCGTTCTCCTCGATCCCCGACCGGTCGGGCTCCTGAGAAGTGGACTGGGTTTCCGCTTGGAAGGGGCCGCTGAAGAGCGGAACCTAACTCCGCGACACCGCCTCGATCGCCATGACACCGCTACAACACCAGCAACATCAACTCTCTACGCATAGCGACGGCACCATGCCTTTGGCGATAGTGCCGCGCCTGTTGCCTTGCACTCCGCACACCGCCTCATCCCGGCGAACAACCGCGCGTTACCGTCGGGCCAATTGCTGCCCAGGGCGGAAAATGCAGAAATAAATAACGAAATAACTATATGGGCGACCTACTTTTAGTGAACCCTCCCCTTAAAAGTCGAGCAAGAGCATCAAAATTCAGAGCGTCACCCAAATCTTCCCGAGTTGGACTTTCACAAATATCAATAGCATAAATTTTTTCATTCAAAAGACGCTCCCCAAGCTCACATTCCAGAGCAAAATCCAAAGCTTTTAAATGCTCTTCTTTTTGATACCCACCTTCAAATACTTTTCCCAAAAGGATTATTTCAAAAAGTCCGTCCGGATATTGTAAAACGCGGAAAAGCCAACGCCTCGCATCAATTTCAATTCCTGCCCCCCCCAACGAAAAATTCGCTTCCAATCTTTAGGGGGCTTCTCTTCAAAGTATTGCCAGCGGTCGAGTGTTGGCGCTCGGTCCAAAACCCTTCGGCATGCCATATAATTTCTCATCTTGGGTGATGAGATGATAAACTCAGAAATTTCATCACCGCCACTCCTAATTTCCCAGTTCGCTATACCTAGTGCTGCTAATCGATCATCGAGTTCGCGCCACTGAGCTTGATCGGAAAGCGGCTGAGAAAACGTATTCTCGTGCTCGGTGAACCAACGCCAAAAATCGTCAATTATTTCATCGCTTTTCATACGTTCTGTTACGATCTGTCTGGTGGCGAAATTCCACATTCTTCCCAACGACAGGGAGCAATTTCATTCCGCTTGTTGTCCAAATTTTCGACCCCTCCAGCCTCATTCATTGCTTCTTGCTCCGCCTGGCGGGCTTCTTCCGATGGTACATTCCTGATTACTCGAGCTCGGCTTCGGTCACGTCCATCTCGACTGTCCCTAAACCGCCTTTGACGGTCCGAAGTTCGGCCACGATAACCTAGCCCGCTTTCCGTATGCTCGCCGTCTACTTCATAAATATCTTCCGTCCCTTCAGGGGTATTCCGCGCTTCGCTTGTTGGTTCTGTCCCGTTCTCGTTGCGCGGGGTCGACCTTTCCCTTCCACGGTCACGCCCTCTTACTCTGTCAATACCGCGCTTGATAGTCCGACCGGCTTTCACAGCAGCGCCTCGACATGCTGCATTCCCCGCACACTTCTGCGCGGCCCACTGAGCACCGCGAACGATGAGCCAGCCCCATTTTCCCGTCGGATCGACCCCATTCACCGGATCGTTCCCGACATAGGCGTAGAGGTTGAACTGGTCCTCGTATCCGATGGGATCGGTCTGCAGGAACCGTCCCAGCGTGGGGGAGTAGATGCGGGCTTTGTAGTAATACATGCCCAGCTCGGGGATCCAGGCCTGGCCGGTGTAGCGGAACCGGCCCTTGGTGGCGATGTCGTCGCCCGAGGCGGTGTCGGGGATGCCGTATTCATCGTAGCTGTTGGTATGAAGCGGGGCGCCCTGATAGTTCGTCACCATCACGATCGAGCCGCGCGGATCGGCGTGGAGATAGCGCCGCGAGGCATCGCTCACCCCGCGCCTTCGTAAACAATCAGCGGATCGTCGGCCTCCGCATTCGAGCCATGGACGTATCGCCGCAGCAAGGTGCCGGGATAGCTGTATTCGCCGATCAGCGCATTGCCATCGTAAAGGAACCTTTGCGTGCCCAGGCTGCCCCGCTGACCTGATGGAGCCGCCCGAGCGGATCGTAATGCAGCCGAACCTCGAGCGCGCCGGTATAGGATAGCGCGGCGCAATTGGTGTTGGTGCTGCCCTGCACGCGCCGCTCGACCAGGCGGTTCTCGACATCGTAGAGATAGACGCTCGTCCCGTCGGCGGTGAGATTGCCATTGGCATCGTAGCAGAACTGCGCCGATCCCGCTGCGCTATACTGGTTGAGCCCGTTGGTGGTGTAGGCGCGGACCGCATCGACATGGCCATCCCAGCTATAAGCATCGTTCGACTGCGTCTCGGACGCGATCTGGCCCGCCGGATTGCGCGTGTAGCTCCAGCTGACATCGCGCGTGGAGCCGTGCAGGTCGAGCGCGATCGAGCCGAGCCGACCGGCACTGTCATAGGCCAGCGTCTTCGCATGGCTGCTGGCCTTCTGATAGGTCCAGGCCATTTGCGACGGAAGGCCCCGTGCATTGTAGCTCGCCACGCCCAGCACGGTTCCCTGCTGGCGCACCCTGATGACACGGTCGAGGCCGTCATAGTCGAACGTCCAATATTGCCCGTCCGGATGCGTCACGCGCGTGCGGTTGCCGTTCGCATCATATTGCGAGGATACCGTACGGCTGATCCCATCGGTGTTCTGCGTCTCGGCAGTCAGCCGCCCGAACCCGTCATAGCTATAGCCGATGCCGAGACCGCTTGTGCTGTTGAACCGGGCACTGGTCTGCAGCCCGCGCAGATCGTAGGTGTAATACACATTGCGCGTGTTCGCCGGTGCAAGGCGCGCACGCGAGGGCACGACCTTGAGCGTCATCCGGCCCAGCGCATCGTACTGATAGGTCAGCGTCGCCCCGTCACGCTTCCTCAGCGAGGTGCGATTGCCGTTGGCATCGTAGCCATATTGCTCGTAATCGGCGGGATTGATCGGTCCGGCTGTCGCCAAGGCGGTCGCGGGGGTCGAGGGATTGAAAGCGGAAGGGCGGGCCTTGGACGGGAAGAACCACTTGGTCTGTTGCTCGAAGCCATCGTATTCGAGCCTGGCGCGGTTGCCATTGGCATCGACCACATACTCGATCTTGCCATTGGCTCCATAGCTGTAGGTAACATCGGCGATCTCGATCGGTGTGCCCACGGCCTTGCGAATTTGCAGCAGATCGCCGGCCTTGTTGTATATGTTCTTGGTAATCCGATCCGGCCCGGCATTCCCCGGCAGACCCAAGGTGCAAGCGCTTGAAGGTAGCGAGCCGTATTTAGCCGCATTCATGCGGACTGCCGTACACTCCAGCCGCCCGAAGGCATCGTAGCTATATTGCGTGAGCCCAACGATCACGCCATCCGATCCACGCACGCGCTCGACCGTCTTGCGGTCCATGATGTCGTAATCCGTTTCGACGGTGGTAAGTATGGCGAAGCCGGACCAACTGGCAGGTGCCACCGTGGACGCCGGGACCGAAGTCATTGTTCCGCTTTCCACACGGATCAGGCGTCCGCCGATGTCATAGGTGTTGCGCGTCGCGGGCCGTGGCAATGCACCGGACGCATCGGGATCGGGGAGGATTTCTCCGACGACCCGGCGACCGATGTCATAGCGCCAGTGACGCGTATCCGCGGTGCCTGCGGCAGGGCCGTCTTCGCTCAGCTTGTTGCCGGCCCCATCGTAGGTCCAGCTCGTCGTGCGGCTCTGGCTGCCATCGCCGCTGGCCACCGTAACGGAAAGGGGGAGAAGGTTTCGAGACGTGTCGTAGGTATAGGTCGTCTTGATCTCGTCCGCTGTCCCGGCGCAGCTCGCCTGAGAGATACAGGACGAGGTCGACGACGGCAGCCAGATCGTTCCGGATCCCCCGCTAAAGAATGCGGTATATTGCCGCCAGGTTGTGCGGGTTTGGGGCCGCGCAGCCCCTGGCGTGGGGGCCGGCGCGGTTGAGGTCAGAATGCCCCCGTGGACCGGGCTGTAGCTGTAGTTCGAGACATTGCCACTGGGATCGGTGTGCGTTATGGGCTTGTCGCAGTTGATTGCAACACTGCAATCATAGGTCCAGCTCACGCCGCGCGACTGCCCACCGCCCGATGCGATTTCCGTGCGCGACGTCAGCGAATCGCCCGAATAGCCCAGCTGGAGCTTCACCCCCCCTGGCTTGGTGGTCGATGTTACCCGGCGATGATCCCCGCTGTATGTGGTCCCCGAAACACGCCCGAGGGGATCGCTGACCGTAACCGGAGTGGGCGTCACAGCAGGTGTGTTCCGGCTGCTGAGTTGCACGACTCCCCAACCCAAACTGGTCGAAGCCGCCATCGAGGTGCCGGGATTGTCGGTCCAGCCATGCACGAGCGGTACTACGCCGCCCAAGCACTCGCCGGAGCCGGTCATGTCCCAGATATAATCTATGACGTGGCCATCGGCATAGGTCTGGCGAGAAGGGCCGGTTGCCATGCTGCAAAATGTTTCGACGGCATATTCGTTCACGAGATAGGGCTGCGATTGACCCGGGCGGGTATAGCTTTCGGTGTAAGGCGCGCTCCGGCTTGTGAAATTGCTCGAAACCGTCGTTGTGCCTCCGATCGAATGCTGTACCGAAGTAAACTTCATCCCGTAGGACGTTGGCGAGAACGTATAGGTGACGGTGGGCACGCCGGCCGGACACGTGAAACCGGATGGAGCGGCAGTTATCGCCAGATTGAGAACGCAGGCCTTCTGCACCGTGCTGGACGCGCGGTCGAAAATCAGCATGTAGCCCGTGTTGCTCTGAATGCGGATTCCGGAAGCGCTGTTCGTGAAACTATACTTTATGCCGTTGGGGTGGAGGATTTCGGACACCGGCGCCATGCCCGTCGGAGACGGGTCGAAGGTGTATTTCACACCATCGGCGCTGGTGTAGACGAAGTAGTAGTTCGATCCACTTGGGTAGCGTTGAAGAGTTCCGCTTTTGGACTGTTCGATTGATGACGGTAGGAAATAGGAATGGTCGGAGGTATAAAAACTCTTGCCGATCGCCATGTTCTCGACCGTGTAATCGTATCCAGCAAAGGCGCTGCACGAGACACCTCCGGTGCATTGGCCGTAATCGGTTCTCGTCCGCCGCGTTATCTTGTAGTCCCAACTCGTCGTGATCGTTCTGCTATTTCCAGGAAATCCGCCCGGAGAGGAGTCCCCCACATACGGTGTGCGCACGAGTTCGAAGCCCCCATTTTCAGGTGTACCGATCGACAAGTCGGTTGTCCGGTAGGAATAGGCTCCGCTTCGAAGGTTAATGCCTCCTGGGCTTTCGACGGCTACATCTGGCGGAAGATTAGCTGGAGCCTGCGCATTCGCAATTGTCGCGCTAAGTAATCCGAGCAAGAGGAATATGAGGTGCGAAAAATGCTTAGAAATATTCTGTATTGAAGCTGCTCCGGTTCGCAATTTCCCACTTGGCGCATGTCCGGTTCCAAACGCGACCAAGACTATCCTTTCCGAACGGAGGCCAATACCCCACGAGCCCTTCTGCGACAGCGTCTGCAGGCGTTCAGTAAAAGAACTCATTGGCAAGCCATCCCGCAATTTCCGTCATCGTCATTGATAGTGCCGAGGCCCGAACCATCGGATATCGTTGCACCTCCGGTCGGATTTGTGAGGTTTAGGTAGAAGGTCTCGCTGCCCTCCATCCACATATCCTGCTTGGTCGTCACGACGACCGATTTACCGGTCTGCCCTGGCGAGAATGTGAGCGTGCCCGAGACCGCGTAATAGTCGGCAGAGCCCGCTGAATTGTCGGCGGTGGCGTAATTGACGCTGACGCTCGACGTGTGGGCGGCGCTCAGGTTCACGAAGAAGGTCATACTTCCGCCTTCCGTGGTCGAAGCGTTCGAAACGCTCAGCGACGGAGCAGACGGCGGCGGAGGCGGCGGTGGTGGAGGCGGAGGAGGAGGAGGTGGCGGAGGTGGCGGAGGAGATGAGCCCTCTGCGCAGGCCGGAATCGCCCGGTTACTCCGCGCGTCGTAACTCGTTCTGTTCCCCGCAGCATCATAGCAGATTGCATGCGCATCGCCATCATTCGCGCCACCAGTGGTTACAACCGAAATCAGTCGACCTAGTGCGTCGTAGTCGTAAACCTCGGTGCTCGATTGCGCTGAGGCAACATCTGCGCAGGCGATGGCAGCCAGAGACACACTCAAAAATAGTTGCTTCACGATGCCACGCCCCTGTTCGATACTTCTAAACAGGGAGTATTTCATCACCTATAGGGTGTGTCCAGTCACTTATAACAATATTGCGGTTGATATTTTGAATGAGATAGGCAGCCTATGCACTTGGAGGTTTCGGTTCACTTCCCGCCTTTACGTGAGGATCCGAGCCAATAAGCACTGCTTTGGAGAAATTAACTGGACTCCACGCTGCGTACGGCGTGCTCGACAAATTCCACCATTGCGCGCGGGTGATCCGGTAACTCAACGGGGCCGTTCAATGAAGGTATGAGTAGCGAGAGCAGCTATCATTGACCGCCAGGTGATTGAGGTTTCCACCAGCTATAAGCAAGGGTGGCCACCCCTAACAGGACGCTGACGATGCCAATCCACCCCCAAACGAACGGAAGTTCTGGAGCACAATAGTCGAAACAAGCCTGATTTGGTCCGTAGAGAAGCGGTGCGGAGAAAGTTTTTGAGAAATAATCCCAGTTCCCAGTCACTGCTCCATCGATATATAATTTTATTATCAGAGCTTGATAAGAAAATGATGCCACTGAAATAATGAGAAAGGCGATTGATATTAAAAGCCTCCTGTCACGCTTTGCAAAATTTTGCGCCTGTCCGATCATCGCATTACCTGCTTAACAACATAGTTTGATCCGAATAGCATTTAAAAACAGCTATCTTTACATTCACCAGCTACCTGTTCGTGCAAAACAAACTTCGTCGAGGGAGGGTAGTACGATTTGCTTCTAATATCTCCGCCAGATGCTCCTCTATGCGCCCAGCCAAACAAGCCTGTTGGCCCCACCGGCACATCATGGATATGTCCAATTAGTACCGGGGTAAGACCTGGTCGATTGATGGTCGGCGCTACTCGGCCGCTCTCACCAATTTCGAAATAGGACTCTAGATTGCCATATCTGTTGTTCCGGTAAATCGTGTAGGCGACCTCCTTATCCGAGCCAATGGATCGAAAAAGGTCCAGCGCTGTCTCCCGATTGTTGCGGTAGGTCTGAGCCACATCAGCTGGGAGAGGACACGGCCCATCACTTTGCGGCCTGCCTGCTGTTACAAAGATGAAGTTCTCTGGAGTGGACCGTCCCACGCGGAGTCCGAGAAAGTTGTTGAGGTTTATTCCTCCCGGTGTCGCGAACCGTCGCCCGGTGACCACGATCTTATTTCCGCTCACCTTGCCACCGCCGCCACCGCCACCGCCGCCGCCTCCGCCGGTCTTGCCAGTTAATTGGGTTGAGACCATGAGGCTTCCCCGCCGCCGCAGATACGGCTCCCCGTGTTCTGTTCGCACAATCCCAGCGGATCGACCATGTTCACCGGATCGCCGCCGACATAGGCGTACATGTTCATCCCGTCGGCATAGCCGATCGGATCGGTCTGCATGAACCGGCCGAGCGTGGGCGAATACATACGGGCCTTGTAATAGTAGAGGCCCAGTTCCGGCAACCATGTCTGCCCGGTATAGCGGAACCGCCCCAGCCCGCCCGTGCCCGGAATGCCGTGTTCATCGTAGCTGTTGATCGCCAGCATCGCGCCAGAGGCATTGCTCACCGCAATCACGCTGCCCCGTTCGTCCTTGTGCAGATAGCGCCGACCGGCCGTCCCCGCGCCTTCGTACCAGACCAGCGGATTGTCGATCCCGGGGCCATGCACGTAACGCCGCAGCAGCGTGCCCGAGGCATTGTATTCCCCGATCATATCGATACCGTCATAGGCGAAGCGCGTATCGACCTGCGGCGCGGTATAGCGATAGAGCCGACCCAGCGGATCGTAGGACAGCGTGCCCGACCCTTGCGCATGGCTGTAGCCGGTGAGGAAGTTCTCGCTCGAATAACCGAACGTATCGCCGCCCGAACCGGTCAGATTACCGCGCGCATCGTAGCCAAGGGCGGTCGATCCGACCTGCGTATACTGATTGCGTCCATTCACCGTATAGGGCCGGTCGGCATTGGCGAGCGCGTTGAACACGTAACTGTCGTTCGACTGCGTCGTCTGCGCGATCTGTCCGGCGGGATTGTAGGCAAAGCCGCGTGTGTTGTCCGCTGAGCTACCCACGAGATTGGTCACCAGCGAACTCAAGCGCCCGAGCGGATCAAGCGCGACCGATTGCGAAGTCCCGTTGGCATAGGTCAGACCGGTCGGTTCACCGGCGCTGTCGGTGTGCGCCCTAAGGCTTTCCATACTGCGAGGGCCGATCCGGTTACTGAGCCGGATCGTTCGGTGAGAACTTCACCGCTTTTAGCTATCGGCGATTCAAGAAGTACCTTTATCGACCTTCTGACGAACCGGCATTTGCGAAAGTGGCACTAGGGCAACAGCCAATAAGGTGAGGGAGACCCAAGAAACCGCAGACACAGCCTCCCCTATCGAAATCAGGCGATATAACTGTAGGGCGGAAAAAGATATGGGTACAAAAATAATAAAGAATGTTGTCCACTTGAGAGTTTTCGTGGTCCATACTATCAGAAGAACCGAAAACCCTAAAATCACTACGGTAGATAAAAGCCTATCAGGCTCTAGACCGTAATATCCAGTATGAACAAGCGCTCTTGATGCGACCACAAGAGTGATGAAGTTCACTTTCGAGAACTGCGATAAATTTTCAAATATCACGCGCATTCCTCTAGTATTTTAATCATACGACTGTCTCTGTTCGTCATGCGGGCAGATATGAAAGCCACATCGCTTTGATTAATATTTATAATTATAGTTCTATCCTTAGATATCAATACGATATCTTTGCTAGGTGGGCCTCCATAAATGGTCGATCGCCCTATATACTGGATCGGATTCCCAGAATCGCTTCCGCTTGATCGGACTACACAATCTGCAAAGTCATAATTTCTCTTTTCCGATTTCATTTTAAAGGTATAATCATGCCGAGAAAATGGGCTGCGTGAGTGTTCATTGTAAACATACACCGTAGCAATAAACGCCATCACAGCGAATATCACGATGGGAGGTCTTTTAAGACCACGCTTCGCCATCTCAATTCGACATGCAGTTCGCAAAATTACTTATCGTCGCTGCACTGGCTCCAAGAACACCAGCTCCTGCTGCTCCTGCCAAAACACCGTTGGCTCCCCCTATCCGCCCAAGTTCGGACCCAAGCCCTATGAGACCGACCACAGTATCGGCCTGTTCCTGTGACAGGCCACTCTCCGCTCGGCATCGATTTACCTTTTTTCGATATCTCTCCACCCGCGAAAAAATGTATCGTCCGAAATCTCCGAAGGGGTCCAATTCAATTTCATCTGTATAAGGATTACGACGAGGCGTAACGACGATGACGTTGTCATCAATTTGCGGCGGGGGCGGAGGCGGCGCTCCTCCGACACTTCCCTGTCCCGTGTCGATGACGCGTCCATTGCCGCCGAACCCAAGGGCAGCGGTGTTTCCACATACGCTACAGCTCGCTTGCCAGCGGCGGCCGGTGACGACAATAACATTTCCGCCACCACCACCACCACCACCACCACGGGTGCCAGTTACGACGATGACACTTCCGCCGCCGCCACCACTGCCGCCGTCGTCAGTCGCACATTCACCCTTTACCCCGTTTTCGGTGGATCCGGCACTTTCTTTGCCGCACAACCCCAGCGGATCGACCATGTTCACCGGATCGCCCCCGACATAGGCGTACATGTTCATCCCGTCGGCATAGCCGATCGGATCGGTCTGCATGAACCGGCCGAGCGTGGGCGAATACATACGGGCCTTGTAATAGTAGAGGCCCAGTTCCGGCAACCATGTCTGCCCGGTATAGCGGAACCGCCCCAGCCCGCCCGTGCCCGGAATGCCGTGTTCATCGTAGCTGTTGATCGCCAGCATCGCGCCAGAGGCATTGCTCACCGCAATCACGCTGCCCCGTTCGTCCTTGTGCAGATAGCGCCGACCGGCCGTCCCCGCGCCTTCGTACCAGACCAGCGGATTGTCGATCCCGGGGCCATGCACGTAACGCCGCAGCAGCGTGCCCGAGGCATTGTATTCCCCGATCATATCGATACCGTCATAGGCGAAGCGCGTATCGACCTGCGGCGCGGTATAGCGATAGAGCCGACCCAGCGGATCGTAGGACAGCGTGCCCGACCCTTGCGCATGGCTGTAGCCGGTGAGGAAGTTCTCGCTCGAATAACCGAACGTATCGCCGCCCGAACCGGTCAGATTACCGCGCGCATCGTAGCCAAGGGCGGTCGATCCGACCTGCGTATACTGATTGCGTCCATTCACCGTATAGGGCCGGTCGGCATTGGCGAGCGCGTTGAACACGTAACTGTCGTTCGACTGCGTCGTCTGCGCGATCTGTCCGGCGGGATTGTACGCAAAGCCGCGTGTGTTGTCCGCTGAGCTACCCACGAGATTGGTCACCAGCGAACTCAAGCGCCCGAGCGGATCAAGCGCGACCGATTGCGAAGTCCCGTTGGCATAGGTCAGACCGGTCGGTTCACCGGCGCTGTCGGTGTGCGCCCTAAGGCTTTCCATACTGCGAGGGCCGATCCGGTTACTGAGCCGGGATGGTCAATAAGAAGATTTGCGTAGCTAACTTTCGAAGGTCAAAACCAAGCCGACTAGGCCGCAAACCGCGAACAGGATGATCGGCAGTCTCATCTCGCGCATAAAAAAATCGTTTGTAAAGGCAAAGCCTTCCTCGGTGACATATCGAGAGAGCCAGATGCTATGGAACAGAATGAAATTCACGGCACATAAGGCATAGAAGACCGTAGCATCGAAAAACAGCGATGCTGGGATCAGCAAGATTGAGCAAACGCACGATAGAAAGCGTGGCAAACTCTCACCCATAATCAGATCCCACACCTACGCTTTGTCTCTGGCGTCATCGCGTCGACGATTCCCTCCGTGATACGGTTCTCAAGCTCGGTTCCTTTCAACCCTTTACCTAGAGCCTTGGCAGCCGCCGAATCTGGGATTAACTTAAGTCCAGACGCGCCAAGGCGACCTCTAATATCGTTACCTGCAGCTAGATCGAAGAGATAGGATAGACCATCGGTTCCTGCCGAGGTCAGATCAGCAGCCGCTCCCAAAACTGCCGATGGCGCAAGACCCGATAGCGCCGCGATATAGGCGAGATCGGATAAGCCATTCGTTACATCCGAACCAATTTCCAGCCCTTGAGCAATAGCTCCTGAGAGATTTTGGAAGATGTTGCAGTCAACTGGTTTGTCACTTTTCGGCAGGTCCTAGGGCAGACCTGTACTGATTTCCTCAAAGAAGGATTCGGCATCATTCGTCAGACGCGTGTTTATTTTATGCTTCTTGCCATCCTTATCGTAAATCTCGGTGTCGTTTGGCTTTACCACAATCCGATCAATCTCGGAGAGCAGAATGGTCTTAAACGGAAATAGGTAAACTCGCAGCTTTTGACCATCGCTCGATATGGCGGGCAAACCAAAGAGGGCACGAACTGCATATATCAAAGCTAATACCGTGATTGCGACCGAAGCCGCCAGCGCCGCCATCCCCAGAAGTGTTAGTCCATCCTCTGTCCTCAACACACCCCTCATTCTACCGGCGGAAAGCGGGGCGAGGTATAACCATACCGAGCAGGCGAAGAAGACGGCAGCCCACATCACGACAGGCAACTTCCGATATGTGGTCTCGCTCCTCATCATAGTTTTACCTGCAACCTCTCGGCCTAGGCGCATCGGCGGCATAGAGATCAGCAAGGTAGGAACCTAATTCAGCCCCACCGGCTCCCAGCGCGACGGCACCGGCAGCACCACCGAATGGCCCAGCCAGCGCTGTGCCGCCAACTGCTCCTATCGCGCCCCCTGCAATGCCTCCGATCGCAGGAAGAACTACGCGAGCGAAAGTGACATCCATTGTCTCCCCGCGTGCAGCACTGTCCACTGCGGTTGCTGTCGAACTAACGACGCTGCCAACAACGCCTGTTGGGCGGAGATACTTTCCCCCACCACCTACTTCAGCAAGCTCTTCGAAAGCACTGTGAGCTGTCTCTGCATGCCCAACAGCGGTTGCGAGATCGCCAGCAGAAGTGGTGGGGCAAGGCTCATCATTTTGCGGCTCTTCTTTTTTCGGCGGTGGAGCACCTCCACCTCCACCAGGACCAAATGGACCGGACGGGGGACCAGAAGGCCCGCGTGAACGTGGCGGGGGACCGCCGCCACCGCCACCGCCACCGCCGTCGTCACAATATGTTACAGCAGGCGAGATTTCCCCGGCACTATTTACCCCAGGTCCAATCGTCACACAACTAAGCCCCAGCGGATCGACCATGTTCACCGGATCGCCGCCGACATAGGCGTACATGTTCATCCCGTCGGCATAGCCGATCGGATCGGTCTGCATGAACCGGCCGAGCGTGGGCGAATACATACGGGCCTTGTAATAGTAGAGGCCCAGTTCCGGCAACCATGTCTGCCCGGTATAGCGGAACCGCCCCAGCCCGCCCGTGCCCGGAATGCCGTGTTCATCGTAGCTGTTGATCGCCAGCATCGCGCCAGAGGCATTGCTCACCGCAATCACGCTGCCCCGTTCGTCCTTGTGCAGATAGCGCCGACCGGCCGTCCCCGCGCCTTCGTACCAGACCAGCGGGTTGTCGATCCCGGGGCCGTGGACATAACGCCGCAGCAGCGTGCCCGAGGCATTGTATTCCCCGATCATATCGATACCGTCATAGGCGAAGCGCGTATCGACCTGCGGCGCGGTATAGCGATAGAGCCGACCCAGCGGATCGTAGGACAGCGTGCCCGACCCTTGCGCATGGCTGTAGCTGGTGAGGAAGTTCTCGCTCGAATAACCGAACGTATCGCCGCCCGAACCGGTCAGATTACCGCGCGCATCGTGGCCAAGGGCGGTCGATCCGACCTGCGTGTACTGATTGCGTCCATTCACCGTATAGGGCCGGTCGGCATTGGCGAGCGCGTTGAACGCGTAACTGTCGTTCGACTGCGTCGTCTGCGCGATCTGTCCGGCGGGATTGTAGGCAAAGCCGCGTGTGTTGTCCGCTGAGCTACCCACGAGATTGGTCACCAGCGAACTCAAGCGCCCGAGCGGATCAAGCGCAACCGATTGCGAAGTCCCGTTGGCATAGGTCAGACCGGTCGGTTCACCGGCGCTGTTATAACCCCAGTTCGCCAGAATGGTCGCGCCACCATTTTCGCGCATCCGCAGAATCGACCCATCCGTCAGATATTCATAAGTGACGAAAAACCCATCGGGATAGGTCATCCGCGTGCGTCTGCCCGCTGCATCGTATTGATAGCCCAGCGTGCCATGCGGGCCTGACTGACTCGTGTTTCTTCCCAACGCATCATGACCGAAAGTCAGGGTCTGGCCGTTCTGCACCGCTTGCGTCAGCCGCCCTAGCAAATCGTAGGCGTAGCTTGCATCCGGCTCTGAGCCGGGCAGGTTCTTCGAGACGAGCCGGTTCAGATTGTCATAGCCATAACCGATCGTCTGCCCGTCGCGCAGGCGCCGGCTTACGATATTGCTTGCTGCATCGTAGCCGAGCTGTTCGTAGTCCGCTCCGTTCGAGGTATTCTTCGCGGTCGGATGCGGGAAGAGTGTGCGCGACAGCCGGTCGAAGGCATCGTATGTGTAGGTCGTGCGGTTGCTTTCACCATCGGTCAGCGTCTGGGTCAGTCCGTTGAGGGTAAAGGTCGCCACGAAATCGTTCGATGCCGCTGCCGTCCCAACACCGCTTTCGACCCGCACAACGCGATCATCGCGATCATAGTGGTACCGTGTAATTCGATCCGGTCCGTGCGATCCCTGCGCCGCGAGCACACAGGCCGAAGACGGAAGCGTGGCATAGGTCGCCGGATTCATCCGGATCGCCTGGCACGACAGCCGGTTCTCGGCATCGTAGCTGTATTGCGTGAGGTTGTAGATCTGTTCGGCGGAAACGAGCCGCTGCTGCGTTCGGCGCCCCTTGCTGTCGTAAATGTTCTCGATCCGCTGGCGAACCGTCATGGTGTTCAAATGTGTTTCGCCCGTTCCGGTCGCCGTTCCGACATCGGCGAACAGGATGTTGCCGCCAGCATCGAATGTATACCGAATCGCTTGGCGCAACATCGCCCCGCCGCCGTCCGGATCAGGGCCGATGATGCCGCGACGCCGGTCGCGCGCGTCATAGAAATAATGCGTGGTATCGCCGCCGCCCGACAAAGGGCCGTCGACGCTGGTCACGTTGCCGCGAGCATCGTAGCCGAGCTGGCTGGTGGAACTGACCGCGCCGTTGCCGCTGGCGGTAGTGATCGTGACCGGATGTCGACCGTAGGTATCGTAGCCATAGGTTGCAACGCGCTCGTTCGCCGAACCCGCGCAGTTTGCAGCAGAGCTGCAGTCTCGCCTCTTGGTGAGCTTCCACTTGTTTGCGATCTGGCTGTATTCGAAATAGGTCGTCGGCCGTGTTTGCCCGCTGGCAGGCGCCGGACGCCGGATTTCAGTGACCATGCCGTGGGTAGGCCCATAAACATAGTCGGTTCGCTTGCCACGCTCATCGATGATATAGTTCGGCTTGTTGCATTTAAGCGTATTCGAACATGTGGTGTCGTAACCGGCGCTCGACGAAATCACGCTGCCGTCTTTGCCGACTCTCCGCGTCTGGGTCACGTTGCCGCGCGCATCGCGGACATACTGGATATAATTGCCTTCCGGATAGGTAGCGCGTGTCAACCGCCCGTTGGAATCGTAGCTGTTCACCGTCGACGCACCGCGAGAGTCCGTTACGGTGCCTGGGCGACCGATGCTCGGGTCGGTCACGACACGGCCATCAGCGCCGCTCGCATCGCTCCGATCGAGCACCGTATTCCCTCCGATGGAATTCCAACTGTAGGATGTCGTCGCGCCATCGTCGGTTACCGAAGTGACGCGATTGGCGGTATCGCGATTGACGAACAGAGTATCGGTACTGCGTCCCGGCTTTCTGATCGCCAGATTTCCGCCATTGGTGGTGATACGCCAGTCTCCGGACTGGCTGTTGGCGATTACCAGAACATTGCTCGACGGACGCTGATAGGTGACGATCTGGGAGCCGGCGCCGTTTGGTCCCTGCGAGGTTTGATAGAACTTGACCGACTTGCGATTCCAAAAGGTTGGTGGGGGGAAACCACCGTTGAAAGTCGCCTGATCTGACTCGAAGGCGAACTCCATGGAATAGTTGGAGTTGCTACTTACCGACTGTAGTCGGAATGGTGCGATACACGATTGGTTGCTTGGCTCTTCCCACCCGCCAATTATAACCGGTTGTCCCCCGACGTGCAATGCAATCGGACGTCCCATACCATCTCATAGACAACACCATTCGGTGCAGTCACTTCGACGGGCAGCCCGCACCTATTGCCGTCTTGAGAACATCCGGGACCGCCATAAGAAACCGGGATGGACCCACTGTCATAAGTCATTGTGGATGGCTTCTGATATTTGATCGCAATACCGTCCGACGACCGATACAGCCAACCACCCGGGATATCCGTCAAATTGCCGCCATTCGCCTTCGCCGAAATCCAAGTCGAACCGCTTTTGGTGAACTTCTCGGAAATCTTGCCAAGCGAAACGACGGCTGTCTGCCCGGTGCCCCACAGCTGCAGCGTGCCCGACCAATTGTCCTGCAATCCAGCCTGCCCGTAATATCTGACGAGCGAAAGCGCACCATCGCCCGAACCGATGCTACCCTCGACGATATCGAGATAATATCGGCCATTGGCCAGATCGACACCATTTTCGTCCGTTGCGACCCAATTCTCGGTAGGAGCCGCCGTCTGCTGTGCGAGCGATGGCGACGATAGACCTGCGCAAAGAATTGTCGATGCTAGAAGAATGTTTTTCAAGCAGCGAGACGAACCGTTTTTCACACGCAACCCCCATTTCTTTTTCAGATGCGCCCGACGGCGCCTTCCTCAATTCTTAGCTGCAATCCCCACAGCGTTTCCCATTTGGCTCTCCACCGGCATGAGCCCACATCATCATTGAGTCATTGATTCGAACCGGTCGTTTTCACTCGCTTTCGATTATCCGCCCTGTCATGTTCGTATTCAGTCTTCGCACTGTTATTGCTGCCTCCGGTACGCTCCACTTTCACCAGTCTTCCTTTTGCGTCGTACGTATAGGTTACAGTTTCCGATGCTACGGCCCCTGAAGATGGGAATCCCATAGTCAGGACTAGACAGCCCAATATATACTTCAACGGATTTGATTTCATCATCATAGCCCCCTGATTCGCGCAATCATGACGGAATTTTAAGGTTATGCAAGTCACAGCAATCGCAAGCTGACAAACTTTTTCAAACGACCGAAGTTAAAGCCCGCAAACAACCTAAGTCCTATTCTATTTAGTGATATACCATGAGCTGACGGACCGGTCATTACGTTTCGCTCTTGTAATTTCGGAGGAAACAGGGGAAGCTGCAGTCCAACAGGGAATGGGGCGCAGAAACCTTCGCAATGACCGATCAGTTACGCCGCGACGTTTGCTTTACTGCGTTAACCCGTCCGCAGATGTTCGCGGGCGTCACCTACACGTTCTTCGTTATCAATGCGGTGATCGCGGTCGAGCTCTTCCTATTGTTCCGTTCTTGGTGGGTGCTGCTGGTCGCGGTCGCGCTGCACGGCATCGGCGCGCTTCTGTGCCTGAGGGAGCCGAGGTTTTTCGATCTGTGGATCACGCGCGTGCGCAATTGCCCGCGGGTAAAGAATTACGATCTGTGGAAATGCAACTCCTACCGGCCTTGACGCGCGATCCGAAAGTCATCGCCCGTGAGGCGCCGGCTGGAAATCATCTTCCCTATGCCCGTCACCTAGACGAGCGGACGATCGAGACGCGCGATGGACTGCTGATGCAGACCATCCGTCTGGGCGGCCTCTTGTTCGAAACCGCCGATAGCGAGGAATTGAACTACCGGGCCGAATTGCGCGATGCGATGCTGCGCGCGATCGGCAATTCACGCTTCGCCATCTACCATCATATCGTGAGGCGGCGGGCCGATGTGGCCATGCGGGCCGAGTTCCCCGATGCCTTCTCCGAGCGGCTCGACGAGCGTTGGCGGGCTCGGTTGTCTCGCCGCCAGCTCTATGTGAACGAGCTCTTCCTCACCATCATGCGCCGTCCGACACAGGGGCGGATGGGGATTGCCGACAGGCTCAAGGGCCTGTTTGCTTCGGCGACCGATAATCGGGCCGCCCTGCTCGCGGCGGAAAAACACTCGCTCGACAACGCCCGCGAAGCCTTGGTTGCAGCGCTCGGCCAATACGATCCGCAGGTGCTGTCCACCTACGAGAGCGACGATGGTACACGCTCCGAGCCCTTGGAGTTTCTCTCTTACCTGTACAACGGCGATATGCGTCCCGTCGTCGTGCCGCATGGCGATATCGGCCATCACCTGCCTGCGAGACGGGCGAGCTTCGGAATCGATACGGTCGAACTGGCGCCCACGGGCCCGCTCGACCGCCGCTTCGTCGCGCTGGTCTCGGTCAAGGATTGGCCGCAATCGACCATGCCGGGCATGTTCGACGAACTGACCCGCCTGCCCTTCGAGATGACGATGAGCCAGAGCTTCGCCTTCGTCGAACGCGGCGCGGCGCTGGGCCGGATGAACCTGGCGTTGCGGCGCATGAAATCCGCCGAAGACGAGGCGCTGTCGCTGCGCGACGAGTTGGCGATCGCCAAGGACGAGGTTGCGGCGGGTCGCGCCGGCTTCGGCGAACACCACACCACCATGGCGATACATGCCGACAGCCTTGCCGAGCTCGACAGCCATGTTGCCGAAGTGATCGCCCTGCTCGCCGATCTCGGCATCACCGCCGTGCGCGAGGACATTGCGCTCGAGCCCGCCTTCTGGGCGCAGTTTCCGGGCAATTTCCGCTATATCGCCCGGCGTGGCCTCGTCTCGACAACCAATTTCGCAGGGTTTGCCAGCCTGCATAACTTCCCGGTCGGGAAGGCTTCACGCAACCATTGGGGCGAAGCGGTCACGCTGTTCGAAACGACCGCGGCCGGCCCCTATTTCTTCAACTTCCATGCGCATGACCTGGGCAATTTCACTGTTATCGGCCCCTCGGGATCGGGCAAGACGGTGGTGCTCAATTTCCTATTGGCGCAAGCGCGCAAATATCGCCCGCGCACGATTTTCTTCGACAAGGACCGGGGTGCGGAACTGTTTATCCGCGCTATCGGAGGCACCTATGACCGCCTTCGCCCCGAAGCGCCCAGCGGCCTCAATCCGCTCCAGCTGAAGGATACGCCCCAGGCACGCGTATTCCTTGCCGAATGGCTCGGGCTACTCGTCGGCGGGCTCGACGAAAGCGAAGCCGAACAGGTGCGCGAGGCGATCGACACTAACTTCACAGCACCGCCGGAACGGCGACGCCTACGCCATCTGGTCGAGCTGTTCCGAGGGGGCGACCGCCCACGAGCAGGAGACCTCTATTCGCGCATGCGGGACTGGTGGGGCGAGGGAGACCGCGCCTGGTTGTTCGACAACGAGCGTGACCTGACCGATCTGTCACAAGAGACCGTCGGTTTCGACATGACGGCGATCCTCGACGATCCCGTCGCGCGCACGCCCGCGATGCTCTACTTCTTCCACCGGGTCGAACAGCGGCTCGACGGAACGCCGGCGATCATCGTCATCGACGAAGGTTGGAAGGCGCTCGACGACGATGTCTTCGTGCGCCGGATCAAGGATTGGGAAAAGACCATCCGCAAGCGCAACGGCATCGTCGGCTTTGCTACGCAAAGCGCACAGGATGCGCTCGAAAGCCGGATCGCCAGCGCGATCATCGAGCAGGCGGCAACGCAGATCTTCATGATCAACCCCAAGGCGCGCGCCGAGGACTATATCAACGGCTTTGGCCTCTCGCGCCACGAGTTCGAGCTGGTACGCACTTTGCCCGACAGCGCGCACTGCTTCCTTATCCGGCACGGCAAGGACAGCGTGGTCGCCAGGCTCGACCTATCGGGCGAGAAAGAGCTTCTGACCATCCTTTCGGGCCGTGAAAGCACGGTCCGCCTGTTCGACGAACTCGTAAAGCAGCACGGCGAGGACCCCGCCAAATGGATGGGCCCGCTGCTGGGCAAGGCGGCCTGACACAGATGGCCTGTCCCGCAATCCTGACCGGCGATCAATTCCTCACCCGTGTGCTTGGGGCCATTGATTGCCAGGCAGCCTATCTGGGCAGCTATGGCTGGCAGGCGCTGGGACACCCCGGTTCGCTTGCGGCCACGGTCATGACGGGGCTGCTAACCCTGTTCGTCGCGCTGTTCGGCATCCGCCTGCTGTTCGGCCCTGCGCCGGGGGGGCGCGACGTGGTGGGCGATGTCATCAAAGTCGGGATCGTCCTTACCCTTGCGTTTTCCTGGCCCGCCTTTCGCACGATGATCCACGATGTGGTGCTCGATGGGCCGGGAGAATTGGCAGCAAGCGCGGGCGCTTCGATCATGCCGCAGCAGACAACTCTCGTCGGCGGTCTCCAGCAAGCCGACGACGCCATGCTCCGGCTGATCGAGCAGGGGACCGGGC
This sequence comes from Erythrobacter aureus, assembly GCF_003355455.1. Lineage (NCBI taxonomy): Bacteria > Pseudomonadati > Pseudomonadota > Alphaproteobacteria > Sphingomonadales > Erythrobacteraceae > Erythrobacter > Erythrobacter aureus. Next base: position 1,702,647 of record NZ_CP031357.1, on the reverse strand, counting down.
GGCAGACCGGCGCCTATGTCGACGCCGACGAACCCGGCGGGACGTTCCAAGGCCAGGCTCTGGAGGATGAAGACTCCTTCGGCCTTGCCCGCCTGTTCTATCTGACCGGAATATTGGGCAGCTACGGGCTGCTCCGCATTATCGCCGGACTACTGCTGGCCTTGGCTCCCCTGGCCGCGGGCCTGCTGCTCTTCGAGGCGACGCGTGGAATTTTCGCAGGCTGGCTGCGCGCGCTGGTGCTGGCTCTGATGGGATCCGCAGCGGTGAGCGTCGCGGCGGCTGGACAACTCGCCATCTTGCTGCCGTGGCTCGGCGATGCGCTCCGGCTCCGGGGCCTCGGCTATGCAACGCCCGCTGCGCCGACCGAATTGCTCGCGCTGACCCTCGGTTTCGCGCTGATCCAGTTCGGGTCGATCTGGCTCATGGCCAAAATCGCCTTCAATCGAGGCTGGATGACTTTTCCGGCGCTGTCGGACTTGCGGGTGTCGGCGACAGAGCGCTCCCCGGCCCTTCGCGGCGACCCAGCGCCGACCTTTGCCCAATCGCGCTCGCAGCGTCTGGTCGATCACATGGAAACGCAGCTAAGGCGCGAAGAGAGTTTCCATCACGAGCGCACCGATCATCGCCTTCTGACACGGACAGGCGGTGATGCTTCGCAAGGCAATGCCGCCACGAGCCGCGAGCGTAGCGTCGAGCCCTTGGGCAGTTCCTGGCGCCGCACCTCGCAGCGACGCTCTCTCGCAGGCACACGTAGGGACCAAGGCGTATGAACGCACATCACACTATCGATGGCGAAAAGGTCGAGATTTCGGATAGCTGGGGCGCCAGCATCACCGAGGATCTCGAGCGTTCGCGCCGCATCGCATGGATCGTAGCCGCCTGCGCAGGAGCAATTGCCCTGCTGCTGGCGCTCGCACTCGTTATCATGCTGCCCCTGAAAACGGTGGTGCCCTATACACTTCTGGTCGATCGCCAGACCGGCTATGTCGAAGAGCTGGCCCCGCTCGGTGCGGCATCGGTAAGCCCGGACACCGCGCTTACCCGCTCGTTTCTCGCGCAATATGTCATCGCGCGCGAGAGCTTCGATGCAGCAAATCTGCAGCGCGATTACCGCAAGGTGGCACTGTGGAGCGAAGGAGATGCCCGCCAGCGCTACGTCGCCTCGATGAACTCTTCCAACCCTTCGAGCCCGATCGCGCAACTGGGCAATGGGGCGACCCTGCGCACCGAGGTGAAGAGCGTCTCCTCGCTTTCGAGCGACAGTGCACTGGTACGCTTCATCACCGTCCGCACGGATCGCGGTGGCCGCGAGCAGGCTCCCGAGCACTGGGCCGCGGTCATCAATTATCGATTCAGCGGCGCGGAAATGAGCGCCGATGATCGGCTCGTCAATCCGCTCGGATTTCAGGTATCGCGCTATCGCCGGGATCAAGAAGCTCTTCCGGAAACAAGGGGGCCGCGTTTGCCCCAGTCCGCTCCGCTTGCCGAACCCGCCGCATGATGAGACTGGCGACCCTCGCAGGATTGGCCGTTTGGCCGATGGCTCTGGCAGCGCAGACCACGCCGCAACCGGGCGCCGATACGCCCCGCATTCAGAGTCTGCGGTTCATCCCGGGCTCGCCCGTGCTGCTCACCATGCTGCCCGAAACGCCGATCACGGTTCTACTCGAACCCGGCGAGTATATAACGGGCGTGACGCCGGGCGAAGGTGACGATTTCCGGATCCGCGTGTCTTCGGACCGCAATTCCTTCATGATCCTTCCAACCGAAAATGCACGCATGGGAACGCTCGATATCGGTACGCGGGGCGGAGCTACAATTTTTCCCTGCGTGTCGAGCCCAGCCATTCCGCTGCCTTGCTTGTACGCTTTGTAAAGGATGCGCTCGTTGATGCCGCTCATGAGGCCCAATCCGAAGCAGACCCCCGCCCGCTGCAGAGCTGGCGCTATCGCTTGCGCGGCGACCGGGAAGTTCAACCGGCGAGCCTTTTCGACGACGGTATCAAGACCCGCATAACCTATGCTCCCGGACAGGCTTTGCCGGCTGTCTTCGCCATTGGCCCGACGGGCGAAGAAGAGGTCGTCAACGGCTACATGCGCGACGGCGTCTTCGTCATCGATCGGGTCTATGGCGAGCTGGTGTTCCGGATCGACAAGGACAAGGCAACCGCGCGGCGCAACGACACACCCGAGGAAGCATCATGACCACGGCATCCTCGACATCGAACGAGACACCTCGGACCAACGATGTCCGACCGGTGGTGGCTACCGGTAGCTCCGGCAAGCTCGGCCTGGCTGCCTTCCTGATCGCTTTGCTCATCGGCGGGGGCTGGATCGTGTCTCTGATGAGCGAGAGGCGCGCGACGCTCGAACAGGAAGGCCCGCTCGGCACGGTTCCGGAGCCCGGCGCTCGCATCGCATCCCCGCCACCACTGGCCTTGCCCGGGGATTTCGGGCGCGGACCTCTCGGCGAACGCGGGCCGCTTGCGCAAGCGGCACCGACACGGGCGGCGCCCACGCCCAACGCACCCGTCCAAGCTCCGCGCGTGATCGTTCAAGCGGCCCCCGCCGATCCTCCCTATGTTCCGCGAGAGCCATTCCGCCCGGTCGAACCGCCGGTGATATTTTCCGCGCCTCCCGTCCCTTCGGCGGCACAATCGGCATCGCCAGCGGCAGCCGGTACGGTGGAGCGGATCAACGCAGCCCGGTTCGAAAAACCCTCGCGCACCGTTCCGCAGGGCACGGTGATCCCCGCCGTGCTCGAAACCGCGCTCGATTCCACACGGCCCGGCGGCGTGCGCGCGCTCGTTCAACGCGACATTCACGGCTTCGATGGATCGCGCGTCCTTATCCCGCGTGGCAGCCGTCTCTACGGCGAATACGATGCCGAACTGCAGCGCGGGCAGAACCGCGCGCTCATTCGCTGGACGCGGCTGATCCGCCCCGACGGCGTGACCATCGCGCTCGATTCGCCTGCCTCCGACCCGCTGGGACGCGCCGGGGTCAGGGGCAAGGTCGACAGCAAGTTCTTCCAGCGCTTCGGCGGCGCGCTGCTGCAATCCGTGCTCGATATCGGCGTCGGGGTTGCGACCCGGGAGGCGACCGATGGCGTGATCGTCGCGCTTCCGGGCAGCACACAGAATGTGACACCGCGCATCGCGGAGGGCGAAATCCGGCCGACGCTCAAGGTCCGCCACGGCACCAGCGTGTCGGTCTTCGTCGCCAACGACCTCGATTTCTCGAGCGTCGAACCGTGATGGAAGTCACCCCACCTACGGAGGCTCCGGGCTTTTACCTCGACAATTTCCTGGCTCCGCTTGCCACATGGCTCGCCCGCGCGGACGTCACCGATATCTATGTGAACCGGCCCGGCGAGATCTGGATCGAGAGTCTAGAAGGCGGGATCGAACACCACGAGGATCCCGCGCTGACCGAGCAACTCCTCGCCCGCCTTGCCCGCCAGATAGCTGCGCACGGATCACAGGGGATCAGCCGCGCCGCGCCGCTGCTGGCCGCCTCCCTGCCCGATGGATCGCGCGTCCAGATTGTCGCCCCTCCGGCGACCCGCGGTGGGCATGTGCTCGCCATCCGGCGGCACGTGAAGGCTGAATTCTCGCTCGCCGATTGGCGCGATAGCGGTGCTTTCGAGGGTCTCGCCGAGGGCGATACCGCGCTCGACCGCGAGCGCAGCTGGCATACTCTCGGTGAAAAGGATGCGCCCGCCATCCTCGCCGAGGCTGTCAGGACACGGCGCAACATCATCGTCTCGGGTGGGACTTCGAGTGGCAAGACGACCTTCCTCAATGCCCTGCTGGCAGAGATCCCGCGCGACGAGCGCCTGCTGACGATCGAGGATACCGAGGAATTGCGGATCGAACATCCCAATGCCGTGGGCCTGATTGCGGCGCGCGGACGCCTCGCGGAAGCCGATGTCAGCGCGGAGGATCTGCTCATCGCCGCACTGCGTATGCGCCCCGACCGGATCATCTTGGGCGAACTGCGCGGCTCGGAAGCCTTCACTTTCCTGCGCGCGGTCAACACCGGCCATCCCGGCTCGATGACCACGATCCACGCCGATACGCCGCAAAGGGCGAACGAACAGCTTGCCCTGCTTGTCCTCCAGACCGGCTCGCGGCTGTCGCGCGACGATGTGCGGCACTACGTGCGCGAAAGCATCGATGTCTTCGTCCAGCTCGAGCGGCGCAGCGGCCGCCGCCAGGTGTCGCAGGTCATGGTGGCCGAATGAACGGACCCGCCGCGCCTCCCGGATCCGAAACCGCTCTTGCCGGAGCCATCGGGTGGATAAACGATCTTCTGCTTGGCAGCCTGGCGACCGGACTGTCCATCCTTGCCGTCAGCCTTGTCGGCCTGCTTATGTTGATGGGCCAAATGCCCATAAGACAAGGCATGCGGGTCATCCTCGGCTGCTTCGTCCTTCTCGGTGCCCCTGTGATCGCGGTGGGGCTTGCCGGGGCATGGCAGTCGGCCTCGCCCCCCGCGCCACAGCCCATGGTGTTCATCCCGAAAGAGACGCGCGGACCACTGCCGTCGGCCGACTACGATCCCTATGCCGGGGCTTCGCTCCGCCGAAATTGACCATTAGGACGGTGATCGAGCGAACACCTCGCAAGCAGCCAAATTCGCTTCATCGTCCACACGTCCAGGCCAAGCAGTCATATTTTGCGAGACAACTACGCAGACCATCCGCCCGCGAACACGCAATCGCAAGGCCCCGTATCACCGTCGTGCGCGGTCCGGTGGCTAGCCTGGTTCAGGCGGTGAGCACTCTCGAAGGCAACACGCCCCCAGTGCGTACTTCCATGGGAAATTGGCGCGCCCGGAAGGATTCGAACCTCCGGCCCCCAGATTCGTAGTCTGGTGCTCTATCCAGCTGAGCTACGGGCGCGCTTGGAGGGCGCCAAATAGGCAGGCGCCTGCGTCTTGGCAATCCCTAAATCACAGTTTTTCGAACAACTGCGTCGTCAGTGAGATATCCAATGGCGGTTTGTCCAGTCGCGCAACCCCCTGTGGGTCGAACCAGCCGAGTTCGCCGCCTTCCCGAGCGCATAGCGGGCTGCCGTCATACAGCGATCTGTAAAGCAATATGACAATCGGCGGACGACCTTCAACTGCGCCTTCTTCCGCGAAGGCAACGGGCATGAGATCGCTTTTTCGAATCGTAATGCCGAGTTCCTCGTCGATCTCACGCACCAACGCATCTCGCGGTTTTTCGCCCGTTTCGACCTTGCCGCCGGGAAATTCCCACAGGCCGCCATGGTGCTTGTCGTCCGGTCTCCGCTGCATCAGCCATTGCCCCCGACCGTCGGACAGGGCCAAGGCGACGACACAGGTCCATGTCGGGATTTTTTCCAAAACCTCAGGCCTTCTCAACGCTTTTTTAACCGGCTTGGCCGTACTCCCCTACCGTCAGCTTGGACAAGTGGCGATTGGGGCAACGCGAATGGTCAATTTCCTGCACAAACTGGGACGTGACACACGCGGTGCCACTGCCGTCGAATACGGGCTGATCCTCGCTCTGATCTTTCTCGCCATGGTTGGTGCGATCCAATCATTCGGTGCTTCGGTAATCGCCATGTGGTCGAAAGTCGAAACCGCGGTGGTTGCGGCGATAGGCATCTAACGGGGCAATCGGCATGGCCATGGGGATTAGGAGTTTTTCAATCTCTTCCATGCAGAAAGCGAAATTGCTCGAACCGTATTTACGGAACGAGCCGGGTACGAAGACTGAACCAGGAGACGACAGATGAAGTTTTTCCGCAAGCTGCGCCGCGACGAAGAAGGTGCAACCGCCATTGAATATGGCCTCATTGCCGCGCTGATCGCCGTTGCCGCGATTACCGCGATGAACAGCCTCGGGGGCGAACTGAGCTCGACCTTCAACAAGGTCTCGACCACGATGAGCGAGGCGAACAAAGAAGCGAAAGAATAGTTAAGAGATCAGGAACTAAAGATCAGGGCGGCGGGTAGAACCCGCCGCCCTTTTTCGTGCATGATGTGGTCGTCCGGCCTTACCGACCCCGGACGACGATTTTTATCTTCTGGCCCGGCCGGACATTCTCGTTCGAGGTTAGTCCATTCAATACGCGGAAGCGCTCCACCTGGCTGTCGCTGTAAGCCATCCGCCGTGCGAGCGATTTAACCGTGTCACCGCTCTGCACCGTCACCACATCGATCACGCGCGGTATGACATTGGCCGCAGTTCGCGCATCGATCCGCCGCATCGAGGAGAACATCTGGTTGAACGTGGACGCCCGTCCCGCCGGTGTAATGGCGAGGAAGTGGTAAGCCCGATCATTGGAAAACTCGTAGGCGAAAACCGTGACGTCGACCTGACCGCTGTTCGAATTGACCCGCGCAGTGCCATACGCGGCCGGCAGGCCATTCACGCTCGTTTTCTGGATCGATTGCGGTCGCACCTGCTGCTGCTTGCTCAATCCTGCAAATACGCTGGCCACATAGCTGTCGAGATTGTTGTTGTAGGGTGCGAGCGTAAACTGCGCCTGCCCGCTCTGGCCATTGATCGATACCGCACGCGTGCCGTTCATCATGTAAAAGCCTTGTGGCGCGGTGAAGGCGAGCCGCAAATCGGGATGAATGAACTGGCGCCCCTCGACGACGCCTTGCGACGGATCGTCGCCATAGGTCAGCCCGTCGATCCGCGACAGGAACGTGTCGCGATTTGTAATGCCACCCGCACCACCGGTTGCCTGGGCCTTGGACAATGCGGTCTGCACCCGACTGGCAGGGTCGGGATGCGTCGATGCCCATTCGGGGAGCCGCGCATTGTCGCGCCCCTGAACACGCGCGTCGAGAGCATTCTGCAAAGCCAGGCTGCGAAGCACGGTTCCCATGGCCCTCGGGTCGTATCCGGCCTGATTCAGATAGCGGATACCCAGTTCGTCAGCCTCGAGTTCCTGACTGCGCGAGAATTTCAGCGTCAGGAGCTGCGACCCCTGCAGGGCCGCCTGGCCGAGCTGCTGCCCCAACCCGCTATTGCCCAGCAGTAGTCCGGACAGGATCGCTCCGGCGGCACCAAGCAACGTATTGCGCTGGGCCGCAGCCTGGCGACGCTGCGAGTGGCGGGCGGCGACATGGCCGACCTCGTGCCCCAGCACCCCGGCCAGCTCGGCCTCGTTGTTCATCAGCGCGACCAACTGACGAGTTGTATAAATATAGCCGCCGGGAATGGCGAAGGCGTTGTTTACCGGGCTGTTGAGCAGCGAGACGGTAAACGATTCGCGGGCGTTTCCGAGCCCGGACTGGACGGCGATATTCTTGCCGACCTGCGCGACATATTGGGCATGCGAACCGCTCATCGCACCGCCGAACTCGTCGAGCAGTTGGGGATGGGCCTTGGCCCCCATCTGCGCCTCGCTTTGCGTAATCGGTGTGGATGCGCTGGGAATGTCTCCCCCGCCCATACAGGCGGACAGACCAAGCGATAGTGCGGTGACAGAAGTGGCGGCGGCGAGTCTTATGCGCGACATGAACGGTTCTCCCCGATCTGCAAGCGCGCGCGAACCGTCCATTGCGACCCGCACGGCTGTGTTCGTATACGGTAGGAAGAACCTGAGCAGGCGCGCGTGGTTCCCGCGCCCCGGCGCTTTGTTTCAGCCCGCCATGGCGAGAAAGCGTTCCTCGCGCATGCGCCTCAGCTTATCCGAGGGGAGCTGACCCAGCTTGTCGAGTTCTTCGCCGATTGCCGATCCCAGCGTCGTCGCGGCCAGTCGCGGATCGCGATGCGCACCTCCGACAGGTTCGGCCACGATGCGATCGATCACCCCGAGACTCTCGAGATCCTGCGCAGTGACCTTCATCGCCTCCGCCGCATCCGGCGCCCGCTCCGCCGTACGCCATAAGATCGAGGCGCACCCCTCGGGCGAAATGACGGAATAAACCGCATGCTCCATCATCAGCACCCGCTCGGCACTGGCCAGCGCGACGGCGCCGCCGGAGCCCCCTTCACCGACAATCGCGGCGACCATGGGGACCGGAAGCGCAAGACAGGCTTCGGTGGACCGGGCGATTGCTTCGGCCTGACCTCTTTCCTCGGCCTCGATTCCCGGGAATGCCCCGGACGTATCCACCAGCGTCACCACCGGCAGACCGAATCGGCCTGCCAATTCCATCAGGCGAATCGCCTTGCGATACCCTTCGGGCTTGCCCATGCCGAAATTGTGGCGGATCCGGCTGGCGGTATCGTTACCCTTTTCGTGGCCGATCAGCACCACCTTGCGACCGTTCAGCTTGGCGAGACCACCGAGGATCGCCTCATCGTCGCCATAACAGCGATCACCGCCCAGCGGCACAAATTCCTCGAACGCGTGTTCGACGTAATCACGAAAATGCGGGCGCGAAGGATGCCGCGCGACCTGCGTTTTCTGCCACGGACTGAGCGACTCGTAAGTGCTCGCGAGCAAATTGGCGCTTTTCAGTTCGAGCCGTTGAAGTTCGTTGGAAATATCGACATCGTCGCCTTCCGAGGCGCTGCGCAGTTCGGCGATGCGCTGTTCGAGCTCGGCAACCGGCTTCTCGAATTCGAGATAGGAAATCATGCGCTCGCGCTAGTCCGAAGATGGCGCGCGCGCAAGCGGATGCCGCTCGTTCACCAGCTTTACCAAACGCGCCGCATCGACATGAGTGTATATCTGGGTTGTCGAAATATCCGCATGTCCAAGCAGCGTCTGCAAAGCGCGAAGGTCCGCCCCGCCTTCGAGCAGATGCGTCGCGAAAGCATGTCGCAGGACATGCGGGCTCAACTTTTCGGGCGGCAAATCGGCGCGCACTGCCAGTTCCTTGAGGAGCTGGAACAGCCGCACACGCGAAAGATGGCCATTGCGCGACGGGAACAGCCACGGCGAATCAGCATCCCGAAGCGGCAGCCAGCGTTTCAGCGCTTTGTCGGCACGGCGGCTGACCGGGACCAGCCTGGCCTGCCCGCCTTTCCCCATGACCGTCATGAACGGGGCATCGCGCGGCACGGCGGAAACCGGCAACGACACCAGCTCCGTCGCGCGCAGGCCCGACCCGTAGAGCATCTCGATAAGTGTTAGCAGTCGAACAGCGGCAGGTGTGCCTGTCACCGCCTCTTCCTCCGCTGTAGCGAAAAGGGCCTCCACCTGGTCATGCGAAAGAATTTTCGGTAGCGGGCGGCGCGCTGTCGGACGAGGAAGGGCATGGGTGGGATCGTCCTCGCGCAGACCTTCGTCGACGAGAAAGCCGAAAAACTGCCGCAAAGCCGACACTTTCCGCGCGAGCGTGGCCGGGGCAAGCGAAGACCAGCCCTGGCCGAGCCTGGCCAGTTGCGCGGGCGTTGCTGTGTCCAGCGCCCCACCGATCAGCGCCTCGGCCTGTTCGAGATCACGCCCGTAGGCAAGGATAGTGTTGCGCGCCGCGCCTCGCTCGGCAGCGAGCATGGCGAGGAAATCGTCTGTCGATGATCCCGGCGCGCTCACGTCAGGCGCGGGCGACCGCCTCCGCGGCGATCATGCGGGCTTCGGCATCCAGCCCCACCCGGCGCAGCGCCGCCACGATGTGGAACAGATGGCGAGCGGTCATCTGATCCCATCCGGAGCCCTGCATGCCCAGCCCCGCCAGCATCGCTACCAGAGCGGGATTGTCGACCGCAGCCGCGCCCTCGATCATCCGTGTCCAGCGTGTCGGGGCGGACAGATCGATGCCGAGACGATCGCTGTATTCTCCGATTTCCGCATCGTCGATCCGATCGAGACCGGCCAGTCCTGCCAGCAGCATGCGCGACTTTTGCTGCCCCGACGAATCATCGTCGTCGACGAAGCTGTCGAGCTGGCCGTCGGTTACCCGAGTGCTCCGGTTCGGATCGGCGAGAGCGAGCAAGGCCCAGCCAAGGCTTCCCTGTTCGACTTCGCCCGACCAGCGCATGGCATCGCCGTCGAGCCCGGCCGCGAGCATCGAGGCGATGAGATTTCCCGCCTCGTCGGCGAAGTCGGCCCGCACCGGCACGCGCGCCGCAGCATAAGCGGTGAGGACCACACGGCCATAGGAAAACTCGCCTCCGCCCGACCATATGTCCCGGATCGCTGCCAGCCGCTGCACGGGTTCGCTGCCGACATAGGCCTCGCGCAGACGCGAGGCGGTCAGCGCGGGATCGCCCTCCACGCCCTCTTCGGCGAAAATCTGGCTGTAGAGATCGACCATCGCCGAAGCCGAGAGAATGCCGCTTGCCCCGGCAATGTCGACCGCCGGAGCGCGCTGGGCGGGAGACAGCGCCGGTGTCAGCGCCGCCATGCGGTGAAGGTCCGCCCCCGCGTCTTCGAGCAAGTTGGACGGGACCGGCTCACCCAGAGCATTGGCCAGTGAGAATCGCCACGGAGTGATCGGTCCGGTATCCTCCCACTCGATCGTCACCGCACGCCGCCCGCGCCCGGCGGCACCGGCAAAGCGTTGCGCCAGCAACACGTCGATGCGATCGTCCTCGGTTCGATTGAGCAGGCGGCGCAGATCGTTCTGAGCGCGGGTCTCTTCGCCTGCGTAGGCATTGCAGATACCCGCCAGCATCTGCCACTCGGTATCCTCGCGCCCGGTATCGACCAACCGCACGGCGGGGCAGGCGCCGACGATATCGGTACTGCCGACATAGGCCCTGACCGCGGCATTGGCTAGCGCGGGGGAATAGTCCGCCGTGTCGACATCCTGAACCAATGCCCGCGCCACGACATGCTCGCCCAGAGCGTTGAGAACCTCGACCCGCAGCGTAGCGAACTCGACCGAGTCCATTCCCGAGGGAGCTTCCAGCCTGCTGACCAGGGCTCGGCGCAGGAGAATATGTCCCCAGCGCGATACCATCTGACGATTAGTCCCGGCGAGGATAGCCCGAACCAGGGGAGCCGGCTGGCGGGCGAGCGAACCGGCTGCCAGCCCTCCCTCGCCTGCTGCGATGATACCGACCCGTTCGGTCGAACGGCGGGCCGCGTCGGGTATGTCGAACTTGGGTTTCAGGCCAAGCAGTTCGTCAAGCTCGTCGGTTGACATTGCCTCCAGCTCTTCGACTGTCGGCAGGTTCGACAAGTCCAGATTCGCGCGCGACGGAGCCGTTTGTGTCGGCAGGGGCTGAACGATCTCGCCCGATTGCGTCGCGCCCGGCCGGGGCGTTTCGGCGGCGGCAGGCGGGCCGGATTCCGAAGCTTGCGTAGCCCGCGCCGTCGGCGTCGATGTAGGTGTGGGGCTGGGCGCAGGCTGGTTAAATCCCGGGGGCAGCAGGTCGACCGGAGCATCCTGGGCAAGACCCATGGCCGAAGTGAAGACGAGGGCCGCCGTGCCCAGGAACCACGCGGTCTTCACCGGCCGATCCCCGGAACTTCGATCGCTTCCTCGATCGGGTGCAGCGGCTCCTCGCCGCCATGGATCAGGGCAGCTACCAACAGCACCAAGAACACCATCGCCAAGATAGCTCCGATCCGTTTGCCGCTCATCGCCAAGTTTTTCGCGTCCCGCTCCAAGTGCTGATACCTTGCCCGCGCCCTAGCCCAGTTCTAGGCACGGCGGCAATGACCGATGCAACCGCCCTTACGCCTGGCGAAATCGCCAAGATCGCCGCGCGGATCGACCGCCCGGTGGTGCTTGTCGGCCTGATGGGTGTCGGAAAATCGACCGTCGGGCGCAGGCTGGCGGCCATGCTCGGGACCGATTTCGTGGATGTCGACGACGAAATCGAACGCGCTGCAGACCGCACGGTAAGCGAAATTTTCGAAGCGCATGGAGAAGCCTATTTCCGCGCCGGGGAACGCAGGGTCATCGCCCGTCTGATGGAAGAGGCGCATGGCGTGATTGCCACCGGCGGCGGTGCTTTCGTCGATCCGGAAACACGCGCGCTGATTCTCGATCAAGCCATCGCGGTCTGGCTCGATTGCGATATCGACACCTTGGTAGAGCGCACATCCCGCCGCAATGATCGGCCCCTGCTGCGCAATGGCAATGCGCGCGAGATCCTGACCGACCTCAAGGACAGGCGCGGCGCAGCCTATGCCGAGGCGCAGATCCATCTGGTGACCGATAACGGACCCCATTCCGAAACCGCACAACGCATTCTGGAGGCGATCGACGCATGGCTGTAATACCTGTCGAACTGGCCGGACGGCGGTACGAAGTCCGCGTCGGCCCCGGCCTGCTGGCCGATCTCGGCGCGCACGCGAAGCCTTTCCTGCGCAAGAGCCATGCCTGCATCGTTGCCGACCGAAATGCGCGAAAGCACTGGGGCGAGACGGTCGCCCGGTCATTGCAGGCCGAAGGTATCGAGCCGCGATGGTACGATGTCGCGCCGGGAGAAGCCTCCAAAAGCTGGGAGAGCCTCGCACATCTCACCGATTGGCTGCTCGGCCAGGGCGTCGAACGGGGCGATCATGTCTTCGCTCTCGGCGGCGGCGTGGTCGGCGATCTCACCGGCTTTGCCTGTGCCATTCTCAAGCGCGGTTGCGGATTCGTCCAGCTCCCGACCACCCTGCTCGCGCAAGTCGACAGTTCGGTGGGGGGGAAAACCGCAATCAATACCGCTGCGGGCAAGAACCTGATCGGCGCATTTCACCAGCCATCGCTGGTGCTGGCCGATCTCGATACGCTTGCCACCCTGCCCGAACGCGAACTGCGCGCGGGCTTTGCCGAGGTGCTCAAATACGGGGTGCTCGGCGATCGCGACTTCTTCGCCTGGCTCGAGGCACATGCGCAGGCGGTACTCGCATTGGATCCGGCCGATCTGGAACGGGCAGTGGCGACCAGCGTCGCTGCCAAGGCGCGCATCGTCGCGGAGGACGAGCGCGAGACCAGCGGCGCGCGCGCAATGCTAAATCTCGGGCATACTTTCGGCCACGCGCTGGAGGCGGAAACCGGATTTTCCAACCGCCTGCTCCACGGCGAGGCGGTGGCGCTGGGCATGGTGCTGGCCGCGCGCTACTCCGCCCGGCGCGGCGACATTTCGCTGACCGATGCCGAGCGCTTGACGCGCGCCGTCGATGCCGCGGGCTTGCCATCGGAAATCGCCGCGATGCAATTGCCCTGCGATGGGCGCGCGCTTGCCGACCACATGCTGCACGACAAGAAGATGGATGCGGGCACGCTGCCCTTCATCCTGCTGCGCAGCATCGGTGCAGCATGTTTGGCACGGGACGTCGCGCTGGATGATGTTGCCGCCTTTCTGGACGAGCAACTGCAAGCGCACTGAACCCGCGGCAAATCAGAACAGGCGCGATCCGTCGGGCACTTTCTTGTCCGGCGCGAACAGAACCACCTCGCCCGCCTCGTCGGCAAAGCCCAGCGTGAGCACTTGCGACATCAGCGGGCCGATCTGTCGCGGTGGAAAATTGACCACTGCCGCGACCTGCCGCCCGACCAATTCGTCGGCGGAATAGTTCGCGGTGATCTGCGCGCTGCTTTTCTTTTCGCCGATGACCGGGCCGAAATCGATCACCAGCTTGTAGGCCGGTTTTCGCGCTTCGGGGAAATCCTCGGCCGAGACCACCGTGCCGATGCGGATATCCGCCTTCAGAAAGGTCGCGAAGTCGGTTTCCTCGGCTGCGGGTGCATCGGGCGAATGCGAAAGGTGCATCCTATTCCAGCTCCAGGATCACCGCGTCCACTGCCAGGCTGTCGCCCTCGGCGGCGTTGACCTTGCCGACGGTCGCCTGTTTTTCGGCGCGCAGGATGTTTTCCATCTTCATCGCCTCGACCGTGGCGAGCGGCTGGCCGGGCTGAACCTCCTCGCCTTCGCTCACATGCAGTTTCACCAGCAGGCCCGGCATCGGGCAGATCAGCATCTTGGAAAGGTCGGGCGGGGTCTTCTCGATCATATGCGATGCGAGAGGGGCGATGCGGGTCTGCAGGATACGCAGATGGTGCGTCGCGCCGCGTGTGGTGATGTCGTAGCCCATGCGCGTGGGTTCGAGCTGGAAGGTGTAGCGATCGAGCGGCTCGGCATCCTCGTCCGCGCCGTTTTCGAACAGCGCCACATCCACCATTGCATCGCCCGGCGTGTACCGCATCTCGATGGTAACCTGTTCGCCGTCGACGGTCAGCGCGTTTTCCTCCAGCCGCACCTCATGCGAGGTCGCCCCTTCCTCGCGTTCGCCGATGCGAACCGTCCAGTCGCCCGGCGCGTAATTCTCGCCGGCGAGCTGCTGGTCGATCCGCCGAGCCCGGTCGGCATCGGCGGTGGCGATCACGCCGCCCACAGCGGCCAGAACCTTGGTCAGCCCGGCGGATGCGGGCGCGCCTTCGAAACCATCGGGATATTCCTCGGCGATGAAGCCGGTGGTCAGCTCGCCCGAACGAAAGCGGTCGTGCTGCATGATCGCGCTGAGAAAATCGATATTATGGCCCAGCCCTTCGATACGGAAAGCGTCGAGCGCGGCGATCTGGAGATCGGCGGCCTCGTCGCGTGTCTCGCCCCAAGTGACCAGCTTGGCGATCATCGGGTCGTAGAACATCGACACCTCGCCGCCTTCGAACACGCCGTCATCCACCCGGATACCGTCGACACCGCGGCGACCGTTCTCCTCGCCATCGTCGGCCCAGGGCTCGACCGGCGGCTGGTAGCGCACGAGGCGGCCCGTAGAGGGCAGGAAGCCGCGATAGGGGTCTTCGGCATAGACCCGGTTCTCGATCGCCCAACCGTCGATCTTGACGTCGTCCTGCTTGATCTGGAGTTCTTCGCCGGCCGCGACCCGGATCATCTGTTCGACGAGGTCGACGCCCGTGATCGCCTCGGTAACGGGATGCTCCACCTGCAGGCGGGTGTTCATTTCCAGGAAGTAGAAGCTTTCGCCCGTCGGGTCGGCGCCCGAGACGATCAGTTCGACCGTACCGGCGCTGTGGTAGTTCACTGCCTTGGACAGCGCGACGCATTGTTCGCCCATGGCCTTGCGCATCTTGGGCGTGACGAAAGGCGACGGCGCTTCCTCGACCACCTTCTGATGGCGCCGCTGGATCGAGCATTCGCGCTCGTTAAGATAGATCACATTGCCATGCTTGTCGCCGAGGATCTGGATCTCGATATGGCGCGGGTTCTCGATGAACTTCTCGATGAAGACACGGTCGTCACCGAAGGAATTGAGGCCCTCTCGCTTGGTCGCCTCGAAACCCTCGCGCACGTCCTTTTCCGACCAGGCAAGGCGCATGCCCTTGCCGCCGCCGCCTGCGCTGGCCTTCATCATTACCGGATAGCCGATGTCGTTGCTGATCTCGACCGCATGGTCGGTATCGCGGATTTCGCCGACGAAGCCGGGGACCACATTCACGCCGGCTTCCTTGGCGAGCTTCTTGGATTCGATCTTGTCGCCCATCGCCGCGATCGCATTCACCGGCGGACCGATGAAGGCGATGTTCTCTTTCGCCAACGCCTCGACGAAACTCGCGCGTTCGGAGAGGAAACCATATCCCGGATGCACTGCCTCGGCGCCGGTCTGCTTGGCCGCGGCGATGATCTTGTCGGCGATCAGATAGCTTTCCGCCGCAGGCGCCGGACCGATATGCACCGCCTCGTCCGCCATCCGCACGAAAGGCGCGCGGGCATCGGCATCGGAGTAGACGGCCACTGTCTGGATACCCATGCGGCGCGCGGTTTTGATGACCCGGCAAGCGATTTCGCCGCGATTGGCGATGAGGATTTTCTTGAACATCGTTATCTTCCCAGTGTCCCTAAATCTGTGCCAGTGCGGCATCGAGATCGGCGACGATATCGTCGATATGTTCGATCCCGACCGACAGCCGCACCACGTCCGGACCGGCGCCCGCCGCGACCAGCTCTTCCGCCGAAAGCTGGCTATGCGTGGTCGATGCGGGGTGAATAATCAGGCTTCGCGTATCGCCGATATTGGCGAGGTGGCTGAACAGCTTGACGCTGGAGACGAGCTGCTTGCCCGCCTCGAATCCGCCCTTGAGGCCGAAGGTGAAGACGGCTCCGCCGCGGCCGCCCAGATATTTGTCCGCAAGCGGCCTGTATGGATCGTCCTCCAACCCGGCATAGGATACCCAGGCCACCTTGGGATGCGCGCGGAGCCACTGCGCCACGGCCAGCGCGTTGCTGCAATGCCGATCCATTCGCAGCGCCAGCGTTTCCATCCCGGTCAGCGCGAGGAAGGCATTCATCGGCGCCATGGCCGGGCCGAGATCGCGCAGGCCGAGCACCCGGCAGGCGGTGATGAAGGCGATCGGTCCGACCGGCTCCAGCGCGTCGACCAGCACCGCACCGTGATAGGACCCGTTGGGCGCCGTGAGACTGGGAAACTTGTCGCTCGCCTTCCAGTCGAAACGGCCCGAATCCACGATCAGCCCGCCAACCGCATTGCCGTGCCCGTTGAGGAACTTGGTGCAGGAATGGACGATGATGTCGGCACCATGGTCGAACGGGCGGCACAGCGCGGGCGTCGCCATCGTATTGTCGACGATCAACGGTACCCCGGCGTCATGCGCGACCTCGGCGATGGCCGCGATATCGCTGACGACACCGCCCGGATTGGCCAGGCTTTCGATGAAAACACAGCGCGTCTTGTCGTCGATGGCGGCAGCGACATTTTCCGGATCATCGGCATCGACGAAGTGGGTTTCCCAGCCGAATTTGCGAAAGCTCTCGCCAAGCTGGTTGAGCGATCCGCCATAAAGCTTCTTCGCCGCGACGATATTGCAGCCCGGCTCCATCAGCGTGTGGAATGCGATCAACTGCGCCGCATGGCCCGATGCGAGCCCCAAAGCGCCCACACCGCCTTCAAGCGCCGCAATCTTCTTTTCCAGCGCATCGTTGGTCGGATTCATGATGCGGGTGTAGATGTTGCCGAATTCCTGCAGGCTGAAAAGCCGTGCAGCATGCTCGGGATCGTCGAAGACATAACTTGCCGTCTGATAAATCGGCGTAATCCGCGCTTTCGTGGTCGGATCGGGCTCGCATCCGGCGTGAATGGCTAGCGTATCGAGTTTCTGGTCGGACATCGGTTCCCTCAAATTCGCTATTCGGCCGGAACGGCCTGGGAGCGGCAAGCGGCCGCCCGCATCGGTTCTTCCTGCTCGAGCGCGGTCAGGCCGAGCTTGGCGAACAGCGCGGCGTCGGTGTCGTCACCAGCGTTGGGTGCGGTCAGCAGCTTGTCGCCGGTGAAGATCGAATTCGCGCCGGCCATGAAGCACAGCGCCTGCGTGGCTTCGGACATCGACTCCCGGCCTGCCGACAGGCGCACCATGCTCATCGGCATCGTGATGCGCGCCACCGCCACGGTGCGGACGAATTCGATATCGTCGATCTTGGCCATCGGCGTACCTTCCAGCATGTCGCCCAGCACCGTGCCCTTGACTGGGACCAGTGCGTTGACCGGCACGCTTTCGGGATGCCGCTCAAGCGTGGCAAGCGTGTGGACGAAGCCCACCCGGTCCTCGCGCGTTTCGCCCATGCCCACGATCCCGCCGCTGCACACATTGATCCCTGCATCGCGCACGTTCTGGAGCGTGTCGAGCCGGTCCTGGTAGTTGCGGGTCGAAATCACGCGCTCGTAATATTCCGGCCCGGTATCGACATTGTGGTTGTAGTAATCGAGGCCCGCTTCCTTGAGCATGTCCGCCTGTTTCGGCGTCAGCATGCCCAGCGTCATGCAGGTCTCCAGCCCCATGGCGCGCACGCCTTTCACGATCTCGACGATCGCGGGCATGTCGCGGTCCTTAGGGTTGCGCCAGGCGGCGCCCATGCAGAAGCGCTGGCTGCCCGCATCCTTCGCCTGCGCCGCGCGCTGAAGGACCGATTGCACCTCCATCAGCTTGGTCGCCTCGACCCCGCTATCGGCCTTCACCGACTGCGAACAATAGCCGCAATCCTCGGGGCACCCGCCGGTCTTGATGGAGAGAAGCGTGCAGAGCTGAACCTGCTCGGGCGGATGAAACTCGCGGTGGACGCTCGCCGCGCGGAACAGCAGCTCGGTGAAAGGAAGGTCGAAAAGGTCCGCGATCTCGTCGCGGGTCCAGTCAGTACGGATTTGGGTCATGGTCGAATCAGAATTCCAGCAGTTCAGGAAAAGGCGAACCAGCAGATCGCTACATAGGCGAGAGCCATGACGACAGAACTGCCATAGACTAGAAAAGTAACAAGCGTTTCGCGCGACTTGGAAGCGGTGTGACCCGCGCCTGCCATTGGTAAAGCTTGGCTGGCGCCAAAGACGCCAGAAAGGAGAATGCCAAAGGTCAGAACATAGGATGATACGATTACGGCCAGAACGATGATGGTCGCCCATCCGTCCGGTATTCCCAGATACTGCCAAAACAGCGCGAGAGCGATCAGCATAGCCCCCACTTGAACCGCTGTCAGGTGCGCTGAAAGGCCAAGCCTCGGATTGCGCAACTTCGCCATAGCAAAGCCGATCAGCAGGCCGAGGGTGAAGAGAAGGACACCCGCCTTGCCCAGGATTTGAGCGATTTCCGTCATCGTTTCATCACTCCGCCGCCTCATCCATATTCTCGCCCCCAAGCCGTTCCCTGGACGGCGGCATATTGTGACCGAGCAGGCGCAGCACTTCCGCAGCGCATTCGACCACGTTGCTGCCCGGGCCGTAAATGCCCTGCACCCCGACATCGCGCAGGAAGACGTAATCCTTTTGCAGGTTCACGCCGCCCTCGGAGCCGGAGCGCCACGGAGAAGACCCTCGGTGCTCAGATCCTCATCGATGTCGGGCCAGTGAATGCCATAGCCCGCCCCGGCCCTTTCCCATCCAGCTCGCTGTTCGGGTGTCGCCCTCAGCAATCGCGGATACCAAGCCAACGGCACCGAAATCGTCCGCCCGTCCATCAGGTCGACGATCAGGCTGGCCTCGTCGAACCGGACGTCGAGAACGCGCTCATCGGTCACCTTAGCCGAAATATTCATGCCACGCCTCCGTCAGCGCATCGCGATGGTTCGCGACGAGCTTGATAATGTCATTGATCTCATGCGCGCGAAAGCCTCGGCTTTTCGCGACCTCCCCGCTGTCCAGCCAGACCTTGATCGTCGCGTCGCCCTGATCGACATGGATATGCGGCGGCTCGTTCGGCTCATGGCTGTAGAAGTAAAACCGGAACGACCCGATCCGCATAACGGTGGGCATTACTCCGCCGCCTCGTCCAGATCCTCACCCACAGGCGGCATGTTGTGGCCGAGCAGGCGCAGCACGTCAGCCGCGCATTCCACCACATTGCTTCCCGGGCCATAAATGCCCTGCACCCCGGCATCGCGCAGGAAGTCGTAATCCTTCTGGGGAATCACGCCGCCTGCGATCACCTTGATGTCGGGGCGGTCGGCTTTCTTGAGCAAGCCTATGAGTTCGGGGATCAGCGTCTTGTGACCAGCGGCGAGGCTGCTCGCGCCGATGGCGTCGACATCGTTTTCCAGCGCCATGTCGCGGGTTTCGGCAGGCGTCTGGAACAGCGGACCAGAGACCACCTCGAAGCCCATGTCGGTAAAGGCGCTGGCGATCACATTGGCGCCGCGATCGTGACCGTCCTGTCCCATCTTGGCGACCATCAGCCTGGGCGCGCGGCCTAGGCGACGCTCGACCGCCTTCACGCCCTCGACCACCTGCCGGTAGCGATCGTCATCGGCATAAGCTTGCGAATAGACTCCCCGCACGGGCTTGGGCACGGTATCGTAGCGGCCATAGGCGTCTTCCATCGCCTGGCTGATTTCGCCGAGCGTGGCATCGTGGCGCGCGGCCTCCACCGCGAGGTCGAGCAAATTACCTTCGCGCTGCGCTGCCCCGCGCGCCAACGCGTCGAGCGCAGCCTTGCAGGCGAATTCGTCGCGCCCTTCGCGCACTTTCTTGAGGCGCGCGATCTGGCTCTGGCGCACGGCATGGTTGTCGATGTCGAGCGTGTCGATTTCGGCCTCTTCGGGCAGGCGATACTTGTTAACGCCGACGATAACCGTCTCGCCCTTGTCGACGCTCGCCTGCTTGGCGGCGGCGGCTTCCTCGATCTGCGCCTTGGGCTTCCCGCTCGCGACATACTCGGTCATGCCGCCCGCCGCCTCGACCTCGTCCAGCAATTTGCGGGCCTCGTCTATCAGGGCAGCGGTGAGACTTTCGATGTAATAGCTGCCGCCCAGCGGGTCGGCGACATTGGTAATGCCGGTTTCTTCCTGGATCACCAATTGCGTGTTGCGCGCGATGCGGGCGGAAAAGTCGGTCGGAAGGGCGATCGCCTCGTCCAGCGCATTGGTGTGGAGCGATTGCGTGCCGCCCAGCACCGCCGCCATCGCCTCCACCGTGGTGCGGATGACGTTGTTGTAAGGGTCCTGCTCCTGCAGGCTGACACCGCTGGTCTGGCAGTGCGTGCGCAGCATCTTCGACTTCTCGTTCTGCGCCCCCAGCCCTTCCATCACATCGTGCCACAGCGCACGCGCGGCGCGCATTTTGGCGATCTCCATGAAGAAGTTCATGCCGATGCCCCAGAAGAAGGACAGGCGCGGCGCGAAGGCATCGATATCCAGCCCCGCTTCCATGGCGCGCTTGGCGTATTCCTTGCCGTCGGCAATGGTGAAGGCGAGTTCCTGCACCGCCGTCGCCCCGGCTTCGTGCATGTGATAGCCCGAGATCGAAATACTGTTGAATTTCGGCATATTGGCCGAAGTATATGCGATGATGTCCGAGATAATCCGCATGCTCGGTTCGGGCGGATAGATATAGGTGTTGCGGACCATGAACTCCTTGAGGATGTCGTTCTGGATGGTCCCCGAAAGCTTGTCCTGCGAAACGCCCTGCCGTTCCGCCGCGACGATGTAGAACGCCATGACCGGGATCACCGCGCCGTTCATCGTCATCGACACGCTCATCTGGTCAAGCGGGATCTGGTCGAACAGGATTTCCATGTCGCGCACGGTATCGATCGCGACGCCCGCCTTACCGACATCGCCGACCACGCGGCTGTGGTCGCTGTCATAGCCGCGGTGGGTGGCGAGGTCGAAGGCGACCGAGAGGCCCTTCTGCCCCGCAGCCAGATTGCGGCGATAGAAGGCGTTCGATTCCTCGGCGGTCGAGAAGCCCGCATATTGCCGGATCGTCCACGGCCGACCGGTATACATCGAGGCATAGGGTCCGCGCGTAAACGGCGCGATCCCCGGGACACCGGGATCGATGTCCGCAGTATCCTCGCTCGTATAGAGCGGCTTGACCTCGATCCCTTCGGGCGTGTGCCAGGTTAGGTCGCGGCCCTTCACTTCCTTGTCGGCGAGGGGCTTCCAGTCATCGTATCCGGGAGTCTTCTCTCTCATGGGAGACCCCCTAGCGCGGTGTTCCTACGATGCCAATCTATCCATTCTATCTAGGCCTATCCGGCCACCTTTACCGGTATCGCTGCAAGGTTTCCGATCTCGAGGGCGCCCCAAACATGGGCTCATTCGCCCTTGAATGCGGGTTTGCGCTTCTGGAGGAAGGCCATTCCGCCTTCCATCGCGTCCTGGCTCGCTCCGGCCACGCGCTGCCCCTCTGCCTCCGCAAGCATTACTTCGTTTACCGTTCCGTCGAGAGCGGCGGAGATATTCCGTTTCATGGTGCGCAGAGCCAGTGTGGGGCCATTCGCGAGCTTTTCCGCCAGTGCCCTTGCCTCGCCCATCAGTGCCTCGTCATCGACCGCCTTGTGGATGAGGCCCCAATCCTCGGCCTGCTGCGCACCGATCTTCTCGCCCAGCATCATCATGCGCGTGGCACGTGCGCGGCCGATGGCGCGGGCCAGCAGCCAGGTGGAACCGCCGTCGGGGACCAGGCCGATATTCACGAAAGCCTGAAGGAAATAGGCACTCTTGCCCGCCAGCACGAAATCACCGGCAAGGGCCAGGCTGCAACCGATCCCCGCAGCCGGTCCGTTGACCGCGCAAATTACCGGGACCGGCGCGCGCAACACCATGCTGATCGCCGGATTATAATGGTTCTGCAACGCGCGGTGGCTGCCCCCCTTATTATCGAGCACGCTACCCTCGCCCCGGGCGGACAAATCCGCTCCAGAGCAAAAACCCTTGCCCGCACCGGTTATCAGCACGGCGCGGCTATCGCCCAGATCATAGAAAGCCGCACCGATCTCGTCCGCCATCTGCGGCGGCATCGCATTCAGCCGGTCGGGCCGGTCGAGCGTGATGGTGGTAAGCGGGCCGTCCTTTTCGACGATAATGGTTTCGTAGCTCACGCGTCTCTCCCCGAAGGTTTATCTCGGCAGGAGGTTTACGCTAACGTCAAGCTAGAGTGCAAGGACGCTACGGCGCGCGGCCTTCGGCTCTCAGTTCGACCAGTGCGCGCCTTCCTTGGGCGTTTCCATGATCTCGGTCAGTTGGCCCATCATGTCCTTCGGGTGGAGGAAGAAGATGGGCGTGCCATGCGCGCCGATGCGGGTGGGGCCGAGGATGCGCTTGCCGAGGTCCTCGAACCATTTGCGCGCGTCTTCGATATCCTCGACCTCGTAGCAGAGATGGTGCTGCCCCCCGGCGGGATTCTTGGCGAGGAAACCGGTCAGTGTCGACTGTTCGCCGAGCGGTTCGATCAGCTCGATCTGCGTGCCATGCGTACCGTTTTCGCCCGGCGTGTCGACGAAGCAGACCTTCACGCCCTGTTCCTCCAGATCGAAAGGCTCATGCGTGATCGTGGCGCCCATGACGTCGCGATAATAGCGCAGCGATTCCGCGATACTCGGTGTGGCCACTCCGATGTGATTCAATCGTCCCAGTTTCATTTCATTCTTCCGTCATTGCGAGCACGGTAATCCAGTTCGACCTTAGCCTTGGGCGATTTCCTCGAACAAGTCGCGCCACGTCGGATTTTCCATCTCGATCAGCGCGAGCTTGTCTTGTCGGCTCCCTGCCTTGATCTGCTTTTCGCGCAAAATGGCCGATTCCATGGTCTCATGGCATTCGAACCAGACCAACACTTTGCACCCATATCGTTTGGTAAATCCGTCCGCGACACCCTCACGGTGCTGCCATGCCCGCTGCGGCAGGTTCGAAGTCACACCGGTATAGATCGTTCCATTGCGTCTGCTGGCCATGATGTAGACACAAGGCTCCTTCGTTATTGCGAGGCGACGCAGTCGCCGCGGCAATCCAGAGCGATCCGCGCGCCACTCTGGATTGCTTCGCTACGCTCGCAATGACGGTTGAGATGGCCGAGCTTCATATCCTCTTATCATTCGTACCAAATAGCATTTCAAATAACACAGTATCGCTCGGCGATCCGCTGGCCAAATCGGCATCTTTGCGCATGGCCCGCACCACCCGCGCGTGGATTCGGTAGTCTTCGTCCCGAATGGGACCACAGTGAAAGGCAGCCGTCATTGCTTCCAGAACCTCTGTCGAACCATAGAGCGCGACTCGTCCGCGGGCCTCCGCGACAATTGCATTGGATTTCGCAATCTCTGCCTCGTTAGAAGCATGAGAAAGTTGAGCTATTCCGTTGAAATAAGCGGCATAGGCCGCCACTTTCTGCTCGAGAAGGTCATCGCCCTTCTTTTGCCAGCGTTGGAATAGAGCGTGAATTACTCCTCCCAGCGCGGCCGAGAGAATTCCAAAAATCGCGATAAGGAGTGGCTCAGTCACAGCGGAATATTGTCATGCTTCTTCCACGGGTTCTCGAGCTGCTTCGTCCGCAGCTTCCTTAGCCCCAGCGCGATCCGCTTGCGGGTCGAGTGCGGGTAGATCACTTCGTCGATATAGCCGCGTTGCGCTGCCACGAAGGGGTTGGCGAAGCGGTCTTCGTATTCCTTGGTCTTCTCGGCGATCTTTTCGGGATCGTCGCGGTCCTGGCGGAAGATGATCTCCACTGCGCCTTTAGCGCCCATCACGGCGATCTCGGCGGTGGGCCAGGCGTAGTTGAGGTCGCCGCGCAGGTGCTTGCTCGCCATCACGTCGTAAGCGCCGCCATAGGCCTTGCGGGTGATGACGGTGATCTTGGGCACGGTGGCCTCGGCATAGGCGAAGAGCAGCTTCGCGCCGTGCTTGATGATGCCGTTATGCTCCTGCGCCGTGCCGGGAAGGAAGCCGGGCACGTCGACGAAGGTCAGGATCGGGATTTCGAAAGCATCGCAGAAACGCACGAAGCGCGCGGCCTTCTTCGAGGAATTGATGTCGAGCACCCCGGCCAGCACCATCGGCTGGTTCGCCACCACGCCCACCGTGCGCCCCTCGATCCGGCCGAATCCACACAGGATATTGGCCGCGTGGTTCGGTTGGATCTCGAAGAAATCGCCCTCGTCCAGCGTTTTCCGGATCACCTCGTGCATGTCGTAAGGCTGGTTGGCGTTGTCGGGGATCAGCGTGTCGAGGCTCGGCTCCTCGCGGTCCCATGCATCCGAGGTCGGGCGCTCGGGCACCTCTTCGCGGTTCGACAGCGGCAGGTAATCGACGAAATCGCGCGTCGCGAGCAGCGTCTCGATATCGTTTTCGAAGCTGTTGTCGGCGACGCTGGTCTTGGTGGTGTGCGTCTTCGCCCCGCCCAGCTCCTCCTGCGTAACGACCTCGTTGGTCACCGTCTTCACCACGTCGGGGCCGGTGACGAACATGTAGCTGCTGTCCTCGACCATGAAGATGAAGTCGGTCATGGCGGGGGAATAGACCGCGCCGCCCGCGCACGGCCCCATGATAAGGCTGATCTGCGGCACCACGCCGCTGGCCAGAACATTGCGCTGGAACACCTCGGCATAGCCGCCGAGGCTGGCGACGCCTTCCTGGATGCGCGCGCCGCCACTGTCGTTGAGGCCGATCACGGGCGCGCCAACCTTCATCGCGGTATCCATGACCTTGCAGATCTTTTCTGCATGGCGTTTGGAAAGAGAGCCACCGAAGACTGTGAAATCCTGAGAGAAAACATAGACGAGGCGGCCGTTGATCGTGCCCGATCCGGTGACCACGCCATCTCCGGGAATCTTCTGTTCCTGCATGCCGAAATCGGTGCAGTCATGTTCGACATAGGTGTCGAGTTCCTCGAAGCTGCCTTCGTCGAGCAGGACATCGAGCCGTTCGCGCGCGGTCAGCTTGCCCTTGGCGTGCTGGGCATCGATCCGCTTCTGTCCGCCACCCATGCGGGCAGCTTCGCGGCGGCGTTCCATCTCGGCGATATTTGAAGACATGCTCTCTCCGTGAAATGCGGTTGCACGAGCGCCTAGGGCCAAGTGTGCCGCAGCGTCAATTCCGCCTTTGGTCGCGTTGGGCGGAAATGAGGAACTCAATATTTCCTTCCGGTCCCTTAATCGGGCTTTCGACTATGCCCTGCACATCGAAACCAAGCCCTTCGATCCATTGGCGGACTTCGCCGCAAACCCGATCGTGCAGCAGGGGATCGCTGACAACGCCCTTCTTGCCCACCTCTTCACGCCCGACTTCGAATTGCGGCTTGATCAGCGCGACCAGGCGGCAGCGCGGCTCGGCCAGTTGCAAGGGCACCTCGAGCACCTTGGCGAGGCCGATGAAACTCGCATCGCACACCACCCAGCTAACGGGCCGATCGATAAGATCCGGCGTGAGAATCCGGGCGCTGGTCTGTTCGAGCACGGTCACGCGCTCGTCTTGCCGCAGCTTCCAGGCGAGCTGGTTGGTCCCGCTATCGACCGCGAAAACATGCGCCGCGCCGTTTTGGAGAAGCACATCGGTGAACCCGCCGGTCGAACTGCCAATGTCCATCGCGGTGACGCCCGCCGGATCGAGCCCGAAATGCTCGATCGCATGTGCAAGCTTGATCCCGCCTCGCGAGACCCAGGGATGATCGCGCCCGCGCACATCGAGCGGCGCGTCCTCGGCAAGCTGCTGCCCCGGCTTGGCGAGCTTCTGTTCGCCGGAGAAAACCAGCCCCGCCATGACTAGCGCCTGCGCGCGCGTGCGGCTTTCCACGAGACCGCGGTCCACCAGCATCTGATCGAGACGTTTCTTCTTCGGCATTGGAAACTTGGCGCTTAGCGATCATTGAAGCGGCATGAAACCGATCTATTTCCCATTCGGCGGCGCATTGGCGCTCAGCTTCACCATCGCGGCCTGCGTACCCGCTCCGGATTCCACCCCCGCACCGACCCCGACCCCCACGCCGCCCCCGGTGCAGACAGCCCCTCCGCCGTCCGCTCCGGCCCCGGCACCGCCGTCAAAGGACTGGATCGACGAGGCGCGTAGTCCGGGCGAGTGGACCTATAGAAGTGGCGGCGCCGATGGTTCGGCTCAGTATGTGGACAGCCGGGGCGCGCCGGTCTTTTCGATTCTCTGTATGGCAGACGATGCCAGGATTGCCTTGGTCCGCCATGGCGCGGGCAGCGATACACCCGCAATGACCATTCGCACCGAAACGAGCGATCGCATGCTGAACACGAGTGGCGTTTCACCCGATACAGCGGGGCGCCCGGCCATCGCCGCCTACCTCGGCCGCACCGATCCGCTGCTCGATGCCATGGCGCTGACCCGTGGACGATTCGCCGTGGAAATCCCCGGACTGTCTACACTCTACCTGCCGCCTTGGGCCGAAGTGACCAGAGTGATCGAAGACTGCCGCTGATGCGATTCCCGAAACCGCGGCCCTCCTGATCCCGACCGGATCGGACAAAGAAAAAGGCCCGGAGGTTGCTCCGAGCCACAAACGCCAATTCTGACGTGGGAAAACTTTTTTTCAAGGGTTGTTTTCGCGCGCTGAGGGCAACAAATTAGCATTCAAGATCAGCGGCAAAACGCGGTCTTAATTCTCCGGAAACGGGGTACTTTGGCTCTAAACAGCGCGAAAGGAGGTGATCCGATGTCTCATGGTTCAGCAGAGAGGTCGGCAAGTTTCCGCGCGAGGTACTATCGGTAAGCAGAACCGATAGAGACTTCGTGAGCGGCACTTCCCGCCGCTGACCATGCGAAGGGCGATCCTCCTACGGGCGAGGGTCGCCCTTCTCATTTTGCAGGATGGGTGCGGGTCATTTTGTTGGGTGCGGGCCGGACATCCGTCCGTCCCTTCGGCACCGGCCCTCGCCCCCACCCGGATTTCGTGCTGCGTGCGTGCCGCACGTCGCTCCGGCCCTTCGGCTGTTCGGCTGTTCGGCTGTTCGGCTGTTCCTTCCCGCGCCCCCTCCCGGCCACCCACGGGACTATGCTGAATGGGTGGCCGGGAGGGGCGCGGGAAGGAACAGCAAGCTATCGACTGATGTCGATAGCGCACCGAACAAAAGACTCCTCCTTGCCTCTGGCGCCCTCACCCATTACCCGCGCATCCATGGATTTCGAGCACCTTCCCCACCCAGCCCCGGTTCCTTCCGGAACGCGCCAGCAAGCGTTGGAAAATCCCGGCTTCGGCCAGCTATTCACCGACCACATGGTCGTGATCGACTATGACGAGGACAAAGGTGGCTGGCACAAGGCGAGCCTGGGGCCGCGTGAGGCGATCAGCCTCGATCCGGCGGCGGCGGTGCTGCACTATGCGCAGGAAATCTTCGAGGGCATGAAAGCCTATAAGCAGGGCGACGATAGCCTTGCGCTATTCCGGCCCGAGCAGAACGCGCGCCGCTTCAACGAAAGCGCGCGGCGCATGGCGATGCCCGAATTGCCCGAGGAACTGTTCCTCGAATCGATCCGCCAACTGGTCGCGAAGGATCGCGACTGGGTTCCTTCCGATCCCGACGGTTCGCTCTATTTGCGCCCCTTCATGTTCGCTTCCGAGGCCTTTCTCGGTGTGCGGCCCGCGCGGCAATACAAGTACATTCTCATCGCTTCCCCGGTCGGCCCCTACTTCAAGGGCGGCGCGAAGCCGGTGAAGATCTGGGTCAGCCGCAACTACACCCGCGCAGCCCCCGGCGGCACGGGCGCCGCCAAGACCGGCGGCAATTATGCCGCCAGCCTTGTTCCACAGGCGGAAGGCATCGATCAGGGCTGTGATCAGGTGGTGTTCCTGGATGCGGTCGAGAAGAAATGGATCGAAGAACTGGGCGGTATGAACCTGTTCTTCGTGTTCGCGGACGGCACGGTCATCACGCCCCCGCTCACCGGCACAATTCTGCCCGGAATTACGCGCGACAGCCTGATCCAGTTGCTGCGCGAAGAAGGCCTCCAAGTGCGCGAAGAACCCTATTCGATCGACCAGTGGCGCGCCGATGCGACCGAGGGGCGTCTGCTCGAAACGATGGCATGTGGCACCGCCGCGGTCGTGACGCCGGTCGGAACCGTGCTCGGCCCCGATGGCGAATTCACGATCGGCACGGGCGGCACGGGGCAGATGACCCACAAGATTCGCGAGAAACTCGTCGGCATCCAGAAGGGCGCCATCGAGGATATCCACGGCTGGACGGTCAAACTCGACTGATCAGAAGCGTGGGCGCACCAGGAAGCGACGGGTAAAGGTTTCGCTTGGCCGCAAGACGATGATCGCCACCCCCGCTAGCGCGATAGCGCCGCCGATTACCAGTCGTTCGCCGATCGCATCCCCGGTCAACCAGGCCCCGAAAAGAATGGTCAGGATCGGCGTGAACAGCGTAAGCGGGACGACGAGGTTCGCGTCGTGCTCTTGCAGCAGGCGATAGTAGGCTGTGTGCGCGCCGACCGAGACGATAATCGCGGCAAAGAACAGGCAGGCGGCAAGTTCCCACGGGGCTTTCGAAAGTGCCGCCACTTGACCAACTTCCATCGCTACGGTCAGCGGCACCAGCACCGCGACGGATGCGACCGCCGCCCAGGCCTGCAATCGGATCGAGGGTATATCGAGCCGCTTCACGAAGACCGATCCGAGCGCGCCGACGACCGCCGAGGCGAACACAAGCAGGAGACCCGTGCCGGTCTCCATCTGATTGTCTCCGGCCATAGCGAACAGGACGCCGCCGAAGGCCAGTCCGATCCCCATGCCGCGCCGCCAGCGAATCCGCTCGCCGAGAAAAATGATCGCAAACAAAACGGTCATCGGTGCCCCGGTCAGGCTGACGACCCCCGCCGCCGACGGACTTGCCGTCGCTAGTCCCATGAAGAGCAGTGCGAACGAACCGCCACTGATCGCGAGACCGATCAGGAGCACCTGCCAGAGCTTTTCCGGCAACGGGCGCAGCAACGGTATGAGAACTGCCGCAACGATCACCGAACGCAGCAGCGCGTAGAACAGTGGCGGCGTTCCGAGATCGGCGATAGCAATTTTGCTGACGACGACATTGAGCGCCCAGACCACATTGCAGAACGTCATGAGCAGCAGCGCCCGCAGCGGCATCGTCAATCGTCCAGATCGGGCAAGGCAGCCACCAATTCCGCCAGCCAGGTATCGGCCACTGCATCACTTGGTGCGCGCCAGTCGCCGCGCGGGCTCAGCGCACCTCCGGCGGAAACCTTCGGCCCGTTGGGCAAGGCGCTGCGCTTGAACTGGCTGAAGCCGAAGAAGCGTTTGAGGAAATTTTCCAGCCACCTGGCAATCGTGGCGAGATCGTATTCATTCTTCGCATCGTCCGGCAATTCGATGGGCCAAAGCCCTGATTTCGCGTCTTTCCAGGCATGCCAGGCAAGAAAGGCGACGTGGCTCGGCTTTTGCCCCCAGCGGATAATGTGGTGGAGAAAGAAGTCGTTGAGCTCGTAAGGGCCGATGATCGACTGCGTGCTCTGAATCTGCCCGTCCGCGCCCGCCGGGACCAGTTCGGGGCTGATTTCGGTATCGAGGATACCGGCCAGCACGGCATCGACCCCGCTGTCGAACTGGCTGGTCTGGGTTGTCCAGCGGATAAGATACTGAATCAGTGTCTTGGGCACGCCCGCATTGACGCCGTAATGGCTCATATGATCGCCCACGCCATAGGTGCACCAGCCCAGTGCAAGCTCGCTCAGATCGCCCGTCCCGATCACCCAGCCTCCATGCTGGCCGGCAAGACGGAAAAGGTAATCGGTCCTTAGCCCCGCCTGCACATTCTCGAACGTCACGTCATAGACTGGCTCGCCCTCGGCAAAGGCGTGGCCAATGTTCTCCAGCATCATGGTCGCGGTTGGCTTGATGTCGATTTCCTCGGCCGTGATGCCGAAAGCGTCCATCAGCCGCCAGGCATTGGACTTGGTCCCTTCGGACGTCGCGAAGCCGGGCATAGTATACCCCCGGATGTCCGTGCGCGGGCGACCGAGCCGGTCCATCGCCTTGGCTGCAACGATCAGGGCATGCGTGCTGTCGAGCCCGCCCGATATGCCAATCACCAGGCATTTTGGGTTGGTCGCCTGGATACGCCGCATCAGCGCGTCGACCTGGATGTTGAAAGCCTCGTAACAGTCCTCATCCAGTTTGTGCGCGCGGTTGGGCACGAAGGGAAAACGCCGCACGGGCCGCTCCAGGCCGATATCCGCGCGCGGGGCACTATGGTCGAATTCGATGCGGCGATACCAATCTTCCGGGCGCCCTGCCGCCTCGGCTGCATCGTTGAAGGTCTGCATCCGCATGCGCTCGGACAGGATGCGCTGCGTATCCACATCGGCGATGCACAATTCAGGCTCCAGCTCGAACCGGACGCTTTCGACAAGCAGATCGCCCAGCTCGTAGATCATCCCCTGCCCGTCCCAGGCGAGATCGGTCGTGCTCTCGCCGTGTCCGCTGGCCGAATAGGCATAGGCGCAGACCGAACGGCTCGAGCTTGCGCGGCTGAGGAGATGGCGTTCGTCGGACTTGCCGATCGTGATGTTCGACGCGGATGGGTTGAGCAGGATGGTCGCCCCGGCAAGCGCAGCCATCGTGCCCGGCGGATTGGGCGACCAGAAATCTTCGCAGATTTCGATTCCGAAGGTAAATCCGGCTAAGTCGCTGGCGGAAAAGATCAGGTCGGTCCCGAACGGTACCTCCCGCCCGCCGCAGCGGATCGTCAAGCCAATGCATTCGCGGCCATGGGCGAACCAGCGCTTCTCGTAATATTCGCGGTAGTTCGGCAGGTAGCTTTTAGGCACGACACCGAGCAACTCGCCGCGTGCCACGACCAGTGCGCAATTGTAGATCCGGCCATTGCGCCGCAAGGGCGCGCCGAAAACAAGCACGGGTGACAGGTCGCGCGATGCCTCGCAGATCGCCGCGATCTGCGTTTCGACTGCATCGAGCAGTGCCGACTGCAGGTGGAGATCATCAAGGGCATAGGACGAGAGGGAAAGCTCGGGATAGAGCAGCAGGTCGACGGCTCGCGCATCCGCTATCCGTGCCTGTTCCAGGATTCCTTCGGCGTTATAGGCGATATCGGCGGTGCGCACTTTAGGAGTGCTCGTCGCCACACGCACGAAACCGTGAGTGTGCAGGTCGTAAAAGGGATGGGCGTCGTTACCGCTCATTGGGGCGTGACCTTTCTGGTCGATGTTTTTCGGAGCGGGCTCGAGCCAGTCCGCCGGCTTGCAAATCCCGAGTTCGGCGAGACGCTTCTGGACGGTTGGGCGCGCGACCTTTCCCTTCGATTCCCAGTTATAAACCGTTTGGCCCTTCCAAGCAGAAGGAGCACCGTAAAGCTTGCCAAACGCTTCTGCGGATAGGGGGGGATCGTGATCCGCACGCCAGTTTCGAATTTTCAGACCTGCGAGAGTTGTCATCACGCTCGATTATTCTTTAAGACGAAAATCCGCAAGAAGTTTTAGGCCGCCAGCAATACCGCCGCCGCAGGACTATTCTGAAGCAACTCGATCAGCCCGCGCTCCTCGGGCCTCAACCATTTGGTCGCTCGTGGCAGACGTATATCGGCGCGCCATTCTTCCTGCCGTTCGACCAGATCGATCACGGCAGGATGGATATAGCTCTTGCGGGTGACCGCGGGAGTATTGCCGAGCCTGTCCGCGACGCAATCGAGCAGCGCCTTGATCGGCAGTTTCCCTTCGCCTTCGAGCAGGCACTGAAACGCCATCACGCTGCCATGCCAGGTGCGGAAATTCTTGGCCGTGAACCGCTCGCCCATGGTTTCGGCAAGATATTCGTTGACGTCGGACGAGCCCACCGCCTGGACATCTCCGTCCTCGTCCACATATTTGAACAGGTTCTGGCCGGGCAGATCCTGCATCTTGCGCACAAGCCGCGTCAAACTGCCATCCGACAGGGTTACTTCACGCAGCTTGCCGCCCTTGCCCTTGTAGCGCAGCCGCAGTGTCCTGCCCGTTAGCTCCGCATGGCGCTTCCGCAGGGTGGTTGCCCCGAAGCTCCGGTTGCGCTGTGCATACCCCTCGTTCCCGACCCGCACCGCGCCGAGATCGAGCAGGCGGACAACACTGGCGACCGCCCGCTCGCGCGTCAGCTTGCGGCCCCGCAGATCGTCTTCTACACGTTTGCGCACCAGCGGCAGCAGGCTGCCGAAGGTGACGCAGCTGTCGAACTTCTCGCCCTCTCGCGCCGCGCGGAAATCGGGATGATAGCGATATTGCTTGCGGCCCTTGGCATCTACGCCGGTGGCAAGGATATGACCGTTGGGCGCAGGGCAGAACCAGGCATCGCTATAGGCTGGGGGCAGCGCAATTGCGTTGAGCCGTTGCTTCTCCTGCGGATCGGTAATCAGCCGGCCTTCGGCATCGTAATAGGCCCATCCCTTTCCCGCACCCTTGCGGGTGATCCCGGGCAGATCGTCGTCGACATAGATGAGCTTCGTCATAGCGTAGGGAACAACCGTGGGATCGCAGTGACGGTTCCCCACCTTGTGACGAATGGCAGGGTGAACTAGCCATCCCGCCCAAAGGAGAACGAGTTTGGCCGATCCCACCTATACCCCGCCCGAAGTCTGGACCCACGACGCCGAAAACGGTGGCCGCTTCGCCAGGATAAACCGCCCCACATCCGGTGCGCGCGAGGAGAAGGAGCTGCCTGTCGGTCAGCACGATTTCCAGCTCTATTCGCTCGCCACGCCCAACGGGGTGAAGGCAACGATCATGTTCGAGGAATTGCTCGAGGCGGGCCATGCGGGCGCCGAATACGATGCCTGGACGATCGATATCGGCGATGGCGACCAGTTCGGTTCGGGCTTCGTCGGCCTCAATCCCAATTCGAAGATCCCCGCCCTGCTCGACCGCAGCGGCAGCGAGCCCCTGCGCGTGTTCGAAAGCGGTGCGATCCTGATACATCTGGCCGAAAAATTCGGCGCTTTCCTGCCCACCGACCGCAGCCGCGCGGAAGTGCTGAGCTGGCTGTTCTGGCAGGTCGGCAGCGCGCCCTTCATCGGCGGCGGCTTCGGCCATTTCTACGCCTATGCTCCGGAGAAATACGAATATCCGATCAATCGCTATGCGATGGAAACCAAACGCCTGTTCGACGTCGTCGACAAACGCCTGGCGGAAAGCGAATTCCTGGGCGGCAAGGATTACACGATCGCCGACATCGCCGCCTATCCATGGATCGCTCCCTTCGTTTTCGGCGAAATTTATGGCGAAGCGAAGACCTTCCTTTCCATCCAGGAATACACACATGTGGAACGCTGGGTGAGACAGATCGCCAAGCGCCCGGCAGTGCGGCGCGGACGCATCGTCAACAAAATCTGGGGCGAGGATGACGAACAGCTACGCGAACGCCATTCGGCCGCAGATTTCGAAGACAAGCGATATTGATCGCACCGCCGCGGACTTGACTTCGCGCCTTCCATGACCTCCCAATAGGTTTCATGGGAGAACCGAGTTGTGAGTAAGCCGATCCCCGCCGCCGGGCGACTGGAGAAGATCGGGTACGGGATCGGCGATCTCGCATCGTCCTTCTACATCAACTTCTTCAACATCTACCTGCTCTATTTTTTCGTGGAGCTGGGCGGTGTTGGCCCGGCGGCGATGGGCCTCATGCTGCTGCTGACAAAGTTCTTCGATGCCATAACCGACCCGGTAATGGGCGCGATCGGAGACCGGACACGCAGCCGGTGGGGGCGCTATCGCCCCTATCTGCTGTGGGGCGCGGTTCCCTTCGGCCTGTTCGGCGCGGCAATCTTCGCGGCACCCGACATGTCGAAAAATGGAATGCTCGTATGGGCTTATGTGACCTATACGCTGACGATGGTCGCATTCACCGCAACCAATGTGCCTTATTCGGCGCTGATGGGGGTGGTATCTCCCAACGCCGATACACGCTCGTCCTTCGCCGCCTACCGCATGGTTTTCTCCGCTTTGGCCGTGGTGGCGGTGGCGGTTATCGCGACAACGCTGGTACGTGAGTTGGGCGCGGGAGACGAGCGGCGCGGAATCATGCTGACGATGTTCATTATCGCCGGTGCCGGATCGCTCTCGCTGCTGATCGCATTCGCCTCGAGCAGAGAGAGAATTCCACCGGCCCGGACCAATGGGCGCATTCGCGACGATGTGAGATTGCTCGTCCGCACGCCAGCCTGGATAGCCGTTGCCGTCGCCGCGATGCTGACCCCGGTAGCCCTCGCCTCGCGCGCGAGCAGTGCACTGTTCTGGTTCCGCTATGTGGCGGGCGACGATGGCACGCCAATCTTCCTGTTTCTCGACAGGATCGGTCTCTTCTACACAGCCTTCGCAGTGGGCCAGTTGGCCGGTGTCGTTTTCGCGGCATCGATGGCGCGCCGGTTCGACAAGGCCCATCTCCTGATCTTCGCCGGATCGGTCGAAGTCGCTGCGATTGCGATCTTCCATCTGATGCCGCTTGACGCGATCTGGCCGCAAACGATCGCGCAAGTGTTCGTTGGGGTGGGCCTCGGCATGATGATGATGCTCGCTTATTCGATGTTTACCGACATTGCCGAATATCTCGACTGGTCGACGGGCCGCCAGATGACCGGCCTAGCCGTGTCGGGCGCGGTTTTTGCGATCAAGACCGGTGTGGCGGTCGGGGCGGCGTTGCCGGGTATGCTGTTCGCGCTGACCGGGTTCGAGGCGGGGGCTGTGCAGACCGATTCGGCGAAGTTCGGTATCGACCTCGCCTTCGCGATAGTACCCGCCGCAATCATCATTCCCGCTGGCGTTGCGATGTTCTTCTACAAGCTCGACCGCCGGACGATTGCGCGATTCGAAGGCGAGCTTGCCGAACGACGCATGCAATCCGAGCCCACCCCCTTCCCTTCCGCGCCGGACACGCTATAGGGGCGCGCACCTGCTGGGGTGTAGCCAAGTGGTAAGGCATCGGTTTTTGGTACCGACATTCGCAGGTTCGATCCCTGCCACCCCAGCCAGCTCCCTTTGAACTTTCGGTTGCAGCTTGAAACCCGCTTGCTACGCATGGCAGCGAGAGGAGAGCTTACGTGCCAGATCAGGACCCCGATAGAATTCCCGTCATCGTCGGCGTGGGGCAGATCAACGACCGGCCCGAACAGCCCGGCGACGGCCTCGATCCTGTGGGCCTGATGGCCGAGGCGCTGCGCCGCGCCGATGCGAATGCGAATGCCGGACACGGCCTGCTTGCCGATTGCGATTCGCTGGCCGTGGTCGCACAGCTCGGCTGGCCGCAACTCAACCCCGTCGATGAAAAGGTGGCAGACAGCCTCGGGATCGATCCGTCCCACCGCATGCAGACCGCCATGCCCAATGGCGACAGCCCGATCCTGTTGCTGAACGAGGCGGCCAACCGGATCGGTCGGGGGGACGCGAAGATCTGCGCCGTTACCGGCGGCGAAGCTCTCCGCACCGCAGCCGGGCTTGTCGCCATGAAAAAGGACGCGACTGGCGAAAAACCCAATGCCCTGCGCGATGCGACGCACCGCGTGCGCAAGGGCTATGCACAAAGCTATGGTTTGGTCGTCCCGACCGATGTTTATCCGTTATACGAAAATGCAGGCCGCGCCGCATATGGCCAATCCCTCGCCGAAGGACAGGCCGAGAGCGGCCAGATATGGGCGCGAATGAGCGAGGTCGCGGCCACGAACGAAGGGGCATGGATCCGTACTCCCGTCACGGCCGAAGACATCGTCACGCCGTCCGAGAACAACCGACCGATCGCCTTCCCCTACACCAAGCTGCAGGTCGCCAATGCCTCGGTCAACCAGGGCGCCGGCTTCATCATGACCTCGCTTGCCGAAGCCAGACGACGGGGAATCGTGAGCGATCGTCTTGTCTATGTCGGTTACGGCGCAGCCGCGCACGAAAGCGGCAATTTTCTCGAACGCGATCGCTACGATGCATCGCCCAGCCTGGTGGTCTCGCTGGAGAAAACGATGGAACTGAACGCCGTCACGGTGGGCGATCTCGCGCATGTCGAACTCTATAGCTGTTTTCCCTGCGTGCCGAAGATGGCCCGCCGCGTCCTCGAATGGCCGGTCGACAAGCCGGCCACCGTCTTCGGCGGGCTCACTTTCGGCGGTGGGCCGATCGGCAATTATATGAGCCACGCCGTTGCCGCGATGGTCGAGGTCCTTCGCGGAACGGCGGATAGGGGCCTGCTATTCGCCAATGGCGGCTATGCCACGCACAACCATACGATCCTTCTGTCCGGATGTCCCACCGACGCGCAATTCCCGCAGGATTTCGATTACCAAGCGGAGGCGGACCGAGGGCGCAGGGAGATCCCGTCTCTCGATGAACACTATAGCGGCCCCGCCACCGTCGAAACCTATACGGTGCATTACGATCGCGGCGGAGTGCCGCGATCGGGCGTCGTCATTGCACGGACACCCGAGGGGGCTCGAACCCTTGCCCGCATTTCCGCCGACGATGTAGAGACGATCGCCTTCTTTACCGATGGAAAGGCGGAGCCTGTCGGAACGAGCGGATCGATTCACCGTAACGGTGACGATATCGCTATCTGGGACGTCGATTGATGTGATCCGGGCTGTTCATATCGTCGCCTCGACGATGAACCTCGCAGTGCTTTATCGGTTCTTGGCATAAGTTCGAGCCGGGAAAGCTCACCCAGCATCGCGCAATCGCCTGGAGTAAATGCGGCCGGTTCTCGCAAGATGATCCAGCCGCGCCGTCGCAAGCCCTGCCAGGCGATCGGGCCGCTTTCCTACACGCCGAAGGGGCGTCATCACGAGTCGCACCGAGATGAACCGGGTGGGCATTTGCCTCACGCCGGTCGTCTCGGACACACGCTGGATGGAGAAAAGCCATGCCCTTGCAGTTTGCCGGCCCGGCATCGCCACTCGATGAAGAAGCCATAGAGAAAGCCGCTCGCGACATCGGCTGCCGGGTCGCGGCCGTGCGCGCGGTGATCGATGTCGAAAGTCGCGGCGGTTTCCTCGCCGACAAGCGCCCGAAGATCCTTTTCGAGAGACACTATTTCTCGCGCCTGACGAAACGCCGGTACGACCGTTCGCATCCGGCCATTTCGCAGCCAGACCCGGGCGGATATAAGGGAGGTAGGAAGGAATACGACCGACTTGCCCAGGCAATCGACCTCGATCGCGACGCGGCGTTGCGCTCGGCAAGTTGGGGGGCCTTCCAGATCATGGGTGATAATTATCGCATATGCGGCTTCGACGATGTCGAAGATTTCGTTTCCGCCATGGTCTCGGGCGAGCCTGCTCAGCTCCGCGCATTCGTCGCTTTCGTGAAGTCGAGCAATCTGGACGCCGCGCTCATTCGCCGTGACTGGGCGCAATTCGCGCGCGGCTATAACGGCCCGGCATATCGCGCCAACAGATATGACGAGAAGCTCGAAGCTTCCTATCGCTTCCATGCGGCGGGCGAACCACGTGTGCACCCCGCACGCCCGTTGCTACGTCAAGGAGATCGGGGAGACTCGGTCCGCGCGATGCAGAACCTCCTGAATATTCTCGCCGACGGTTATTTCGGTCCGATTACCAGACGGGCGGTGATCGCTTTTCAGAAATCGAAAGACCTTTCCGCCGATGGCGTGGTCGGCAAAAAGACCTGGGCGGCACTGGCTGCAAACTGAAGCCCGAACACCGATGCTTAGCGTGGACTGTGTCCTTACTATCGGTTTGCCAGGACAGGGAGCAATCGCATTTTGCCCATGGCATCGGTTTTGAGCGCACCCCGCACACTTGCATGGTGGCCCGGGAGACTGTCAATATTGGCTGGTGGGCGTGATCGGTGCTTGCGCAGCAAATCGAGCACTCCGCCCCGGGATAGAGGGCGGCCGAGGTAGAAACCCTGGCCGAATCCCGCACCCAAAGCCAGCGCCGCCTCATGGTCTTCCGCCGTAGCAATGTATTCGGCAACGCTTTCCAGCTTCATCGCCTCGATCATCTTGATCACACCGCGCAGCATGTCGCGCCCCTTGGGATGCCGCGCTTCCCGGATCAGCGAACCATCTATCTTTACTTTGTCGAATTTGATTTCGCGCAGATAGACCAGCGAGGCGAAACCGGCACCGAAATCATCGAGGGCGATCCTGCATCCCGCACGGCGCAGGATTTCAACGTTTCTTCGCGCAACCTCGAAATTCACCAACATGGCGGTTTCGGTAATCTCGAATTGCAAGCGGTTGGAGGGAAATTGCTTGCGGGAGATGAGCGCCACGATTTCGTCGGCCGCGTCCTCGCCGCAGATATGCGCGGCACTCAGGTTGAAGGATAACCGGCATGGTGGTTGCCAATCCGCAGCGAATTCCAACGCTTTGTCCAGCAAGGTGAGCGTTATCTCCCGTATCCGGCCAAGCCTCTCGGCTATCGGAATGAACTGTACCGGCGAAACTTCACCCAGCGTGGGGTGGTACCATCTGGCAAGCGCTTCGAACGACGCCAGATCGCCCGTCCGGAGGTTCACTATCGGCTGGTAAGCGAGCGACAGGTACTCGTCCGAGTCCAGCTTTATCAGCTCAGCCTCGATCGCGTGGGTACGCAAGGTTTCGTCGCTGATCTTCTGATCGAAAAGCTTGGTTGTCTCGTCCCCTTCGCGTTTGGCGACATACAGGGCCACGTCAGCCTCGCGAAGCGCCTGACCGACATCGGTCGTGTCCGATGCGACCAGGCGAGCGCCGGCACTTGCTCCCACCCTGACCACAGTGTTCGAAAGCCGGATGGGTCTGCGCAGATGATCGAGCGCCCGATCGCACATCGCCACCAGGCTCGACAGCTCGTTTACACAATCGGGAGCGCTGACGAACAATCCGAATTCGTCTCCACCCAGGCGCCCCACAATGGCGTGGGGCGGCACGACACGCTGCAATCGCCGGGCAACATAGCGGAGCACCTGGTCACCGGCGTGATGGCCATATAGATCGTTGATCGGCTTGAACCGGTCGAGATCGACCAGAGCCAGTAGCCCGCAGCGCCCGTCTGCCAGAATCTCTTCCACATCCCGGATGAAGGCAAACCGGTTTCTCACCCCAGTAAGATCGTCATACTCCGCCCGGTGCTGAACATTCCTGCGCGCGTCGGTCAGTTCGAGATTGACCTTTTCCATCCGCAAAAGCGCCTGATCCGCATCGTACTGAGCCTTGAACAGGCGCAGCTGCATCTTGTGGCTGGTCTCCGCGAGGTAGAAACTGACCGCGGTGAGCACGACCACCGCCGAGGAGGCAACCAGGTTTTCGGCCGCAAAAAGATAGAGGATAGCCAATACCAGCGGCAGCACGAAACAGAAGAAGATCACTCTCGATGCGAAAATTATCCCTGTGAGGGCAGCGCCCTGAGCGAGGGCCGTGAGCAGCCCTAAGCCCAAGACCTGCAACCACCCTACACCCTGTGGGGATGCAGCAGCGATGGCGAAAGCGACCGATAGATAAAAATATGTCTGCGCGCAGGAAAGGAGGATCACCATCCCCCCTGTGATCCGCGCGGCTATGGGATTTACATCTTCGGATTTTCCGGATGGCTGCGGCACCATCCAGTGCCGAAAACGCAAGGCGACTGCGATTAGCAAGATCATGCCAACCAGCCTGGTTGCCGGATGATCCCATTTGACCCAGGCAACTCCCACGAATGGAGCGAGGATCGCAAGGTAGTAAAGATGTATGATCTTGCGCACCGACCTGATGCGTTCGCGACCGAATTCCACAGCAATCGCATTGTCGGATTCGAAGCCGATTATTCTGTCGATGCGCCGCAAAGCTGTCACCCGGTTCTCCTATCCGGACGGCATATGTCAGTAGTTTGAAACCTTATGGTAAACCGGTCTCTAGTGAAATTACTAGCGAACCGTGAGGAGTGGCGTCGATTTCGAAGAGCCGCGCCTGAAGCCTCTTACCCTGCAGGTTTGACCACCGCGTGGATCGCCCCTCTTCACCAAGTGAAGACAGAGTATCGGAACCCCATTGCCTGGTCCCGATCTCCCTGCGAAAGTCTTTCTGATCATCCGATATACGTTTATATCGCGCAGAAAATTAGGCAGGGGCACTCGATAGGGAGGTCGCTTTCCTCGCTGGTGAACTCGGTGACTGCGGCGACGCGATAGCCGCATAGGAAAGTCTGCATGGCATGAAGCGGCTCGCTGATATCAGATGGTAAAACCGGGCATCGTCATTGCTTGCGGCGGGCTTGGAAAGCGCATGGGCGGTTCCAAACCGCTGCGCATGCTGGGTGGGGCAACACTCCTCAGACACGCGTGTGACTGGGCCACGGCTTGGTCGGATCAGGTCGCGTTGGCTGTCCGCCATGACAGTCAGTTGCTCGACCAGGAGTTCCCCCTGTTGATCGACCGTCATACCGGAATCGGACCCATCAGCGCTTTGGCGAGCGCCTTCGATTTCGCTCTGGCAACAAAACGCGCGTATGTTCTGGTGATAGGCTGCGACCAGCCTTTCCTACCCAACGACCTCGTTGCGCGCCTGTCAGCGGCCATCGGCGATCGCGGGGCCGCAATGCCAACGAGCCTCGGGCGCGAACAGCCGCTGGCCACGCTCTGGCGCGCGGATCGCGGCGCGCTGACGGAGTATCTGGGAAAGGGCGGGCAATCGCTGAGGGGGTTTGCGCATCGCGTCAATGTGGTGACCGTCGAATGGGAGACCGAACCCAGTTGCGATCCGTTTTTCAACGTCAACGACCCGGTGGCCCTGGAGGAAGCCGAGCGGCGGTTCAGAAGGACACGGCGGTAACGGTCGATCCCGGCGCAAGAGCCGCTTGATCCGGCGGGCAGCGGATCAGCCAGTCGGCTTCCAGCAAAGCTGCTTGTGCACCGCTGTCCTGGTTGCCGATGGGAACCAGTCCGCCTTCATCGAAACGCGCGCGAACAAACGTCTCTCGTCCGCCAGTTGCCTTCAGCGGTGCGGCAAGAGGAAGGCTGTGCCAACGATGGGACGCATTCGCCCCGCCCAGCGCCTGGAAGATCGGGCGCAAAAACAGCGCCCCGGTAACCATGGCCGAGGTCGGATTCCCTGGCAGGCCAAGCACGATTTTCCCCCGCGCCTTTCCCAACCAGACCGGCTTTCCAGGCTTAATCGCGACCTTGGGTATAATCACCGAAAGACCGTGCG
This sequence comes from Erythrobacter aureus, assembly GCF_003355455.1. NCBI lineage: Bacteria > Pseudomonadati > Pseudomonadota > Alphaproteobacteria > Sphingomonadales > Erythrobacteraceae > Erythrobacter > Erythrobacter aureus. Next base: position 1,661,459 of record NZ_CP031357.1, on the reverse strand, counting down.
GCTTGAACATGGGCTTGGCGAAATCGCGGTCTCCGACCGATGCGCCCCCGGTGACGATAACAAGATCAGCGCACACCAGCGCCTCGCCCGCCGCACGAGTGAGCACATCGAGATCGTCGGGGCACTTCGCCCGGTGCACTACGCAACCGCCCGCTTCTTCGACCAATGCGGTTACGCCATAGCTCACGCTTTCGGGGATCGCGTCGCGCACTGCATGAGCCGAGCCGGGCACTGCAAGCTCGTCGCCCGTACCGATGATTGCCACGCGCGGACGCACCGCCACCTCAACTTCAGCGACATCGGCCGCCGCGGCACCGATCATGGCCCGCGCATTCAGCAAGGTACCGGCAGGAACGAGCACATCGCCCGCGTCGAAATCGCTGCCCATGGCGCGAACATGCCCTGCCGGACCGTACCCTTCGGCGAAAGTCACGCTATCGCCGGTGCGGGTCGCATATTCCTGCATAATCACATAGTCGCTGCCCTCGGGCATCGGGGCGCCGGTAAAGATGCGCACCGCCTCGCCCTCGCCCACGCGCCCCTCGAAGCGTCGCCCGGCGACCGCTTCGCCAATAACAGCGATAGCGCGACCCGGCTGCGTTGCTGCCTCGATCACGGCATACCCGTCCATGGCCGACACCGGAGCGCGCGGCGCGGCGCGGCGGGCCGTCAGATCGCACGCGAGCCTTCGCCCGCTTGCCTCGGCCAGCGGGACCGTTTCCGTCCCGAGTGGCGAGACATGGTCTGCTATGCGCGCCAGTGCTTCTGCGAAAGGGATCATATCTGCTCCCATGCGCCCGACTTGCCCCCTTCCTTGGCTGTCACATGGATCGCACCGATCGTCATTGTCCGGTCGACTGCCTTGAGCATGTCGAACAGGGTGAGGCAGGCGACCGAGACTGCGGTCAGCGCTTCCATTTCGACCCCGGTGCGCCCCTCGGTCCTCACAGTCGCGACGACAGAGAAGCCGGGTAGCGCATCCTCCACCGCAATCGCGACATCGACCTGCGATAGCGCCAGCGGGTGGCACAGGGGAATCAAATCCGCCGTACGCTTGGCCGCCATCACACCGGCAAGTTCGGCGGTTGAAATCACGCTGCCCTTGGGCGTCTTTCCCGCCCTGACCATTTCAAGCGTCGCGGCGGTACATCGTAGCTCGCCCCGAGCTCGCGCCCGGCGGGCTGTGACAGCTTTATCGCCGACATCGACCATGCGCGCCCGGCCCTGATCGTCCAGATGAGACAGACCATTCATGCGCATACCTCCCTCAACCGCGGCAATTGCCCGGCAATCGAACAGGGATGGTAGCGGCTGTCGAACTCATAGCGCAGCACCAGGTCCCAGGCGTCGCGACAGGCGCCGGTGGAACCGGGCACGCAGAAAACGAAGCTGTCGCCCGCCTGCCCCGCAAAGGCGCGTGATTGCAGAGTTGAAACCCCGATCGTGCCCATGCTGACCTGATGGAAGACTGCACTGAACCCGTCCATCACCCGGCGCAGCAAAGGCATGACCGCCTCCGGCGTTACATCGCGCGGTGTGAAGCCGGTACCTCCCGTGCTTAGCACGATTTCCACATCGGGATCGTCGATCCAGGCCCGTACCCGCGCTCGGATCGCGTCGACATCGTCCTTCACGATCGCCCGCGCTACCAGTTCGTGCCCCGCCTCTACCAAACGAGAGGCGAGCAATCCTCCCGATGTGTCGGTTTCAGCGGTGCGGGTATCCGACACCGTCAGCACTGCGATCTTCAGCGGATGGAAGGGCAGGCTCTCGTCTATTCCTGGCATTGTCATTCCTGTTCACGGATGCCAGCGGCGGGCATCTTCATGATCGCTTTCGCGCGGCTCGATCCATCGGCGTCCCAGCGGGCCTTCCTCGCGTTTCCAGAACACCGCTTCGGTCTTGAGCCGGTCCATGAGATAGTCCGCAGCTTCGAACGCGGAGCGGCGATGGGCCGAAGCGGTGGCGACGAAAACGATGGCTTCGCCCGGCGCGATACGGCCCGCCCGATGAACCACCCGGCAACGCGTGACATCGAAGCGCGCCATCGCATCGGCAGCGATGTCTTCCATCGAGGCGAGTGTAACGCCACGGTAGCTCTCCAGAACCAGGGCATCGACCAGTGCACCATCCTTAGCCCTATCTCGCGCATGGCCGGTGAAACTGACGACTGCCCCCTCCCCCTCAAGCTCGCGCGAGAACCTGCCCAGCAGCTCCGCAGGGTCGAAGGCTTCCGTGGCAAGGGTAACCTGTGCGCTCATCCGCCCGAAACCGGGGGGAACAGAGCCACCTCGTCCCCCGGCATAACGCGCGCATTCGGTGCGACGACTGCCTCGTTGACACAGGCCCTGATCCGACTGGCGTCAAGCGATGGCGCTAGCGCCGGGTGTTGCCGCGCCACCATGGCGAACAGTTCGGCGACGCTGCATCCCTCTGCGGGAATGACGGTCTTCACAAATGCTCCGCCGACATCGGCGAGCTTCCCGCATAGTTCTAGCTCCAGCACGGTCTGTGCCTCGTCCGCAATCGTCACGCTAACCTCCGATGGATGCGAGATGGGGTGTCGCGCCGCTATTGCCCTGATGCAGGCGGTGCCCCGGGGCCTTGCCTCTCGTCAGGGCCACAATGCGCGCAACGAGTTCGTCCTGCTGGCTGTCGGACTGCAGAAGGTCGCGCAGATCGAACCCGCCATCGCCGAACAGACACAGGTGGAACTTGCCATCGGAACCTAGGCGGAGCCGATTGCAGTCGGCGCAGAAATCCTTGGCATAGGGTGCGATGATGCCGATCCGTCCACGCGCTTCGGGGTGGCCGAACTCGACCGCAGGCCCGGCACCGTCTTCACGCGGAAGACGCTGCCAGCCTGCCGCTTGCAATTGTTCGACGACGCTTTCACCAGGCACGTGCCGCTCAGCGAAGAACGCCGCATTGTCATTGGTCCGCATGACTTCGATGAAGCGTAGCGAGAGATCGCGAGCGGTGACGAACCGGATCATCGCATCGAGTTCATCGTCGTTGACCCCCCGCATCAGCACAGCATTGAGCTTGATACTGGAAAACCCCGCATCGCGGGCGGCGTCGATACCGGCGAGCACTTCACCCAATCGATCGTGACCGGTGATGGCCAGGAACCTTTCCGGATCGAGAGAATCGACGCTGATATTGAGCGCATCGACCCCTGCGTCTCGCCAGCGCTGCGCCCTTTCTGCGAGGCGATAGCCATTGGTGGTCATGGCCACACGGCGGATACCCGATACGGCGGAGACCGCACGCGCTACATCTTCGAAATCGCGCCGGATGGTCGGCTCGCCACCGGTCAGCCGCACCTTCCACAAACCCAGTTCGGCAAAGGCCCGCACGGCGCGCTCGATTTCCTCGACTGTAAGTTCGGCGGACTTGCCGCACGGTCGTCGATAGCCATCCGGCAGACAATAGCTGCAACGGAAGTTGCAGACTTCCGTGAGCGATAACCTCAGATATTCGAACCGGCGCCCCAAACCGTCGCGCAAGCGCGGGCGCCGCGCTTCGGCGAGCGGGAGGTAATCGCGTGGGCGATCGATAGTCATTGGACAAGCGGTCCTTCACTGGCCGGAAGTGCAACCCCCCGAATATCGGCCTGCGATGCAAGGATCGCAAGGTATTGTGCCATGGCGCGCCTCAGCGAGGATTCCTCCAGATAGGCGCGTATCGAGGCATCGACCGCCTCGAAAGGAAGCTGTTGGGCTTCCACCTTGCGCCCTGCCCGTACAATGTGCACGCCATAGGGTGTGCATACCGGCTCGGCGCACAATTCGCCCTCGCCGAGAACGAAAAGCGCCTTTTCGAATTCCGACACGGTCTGGCCCGGGCCGATCTGGCCGAGATTGCCCCCCTGCTCGCGCGAGGGACAAGCCGAATGCGTCCGGGCAAGTTCGGCAAAACCGTCTGGATCGTCCCTGAGCCGGCGCATCAGTCCGCGTGCATCGCTCAGCGCCATGTTCCAGGCGATTGCGTCATCGGGCGAGGCGGAGAAGAGTATATGCTCCGCCTCGACCAACGGCTCGCTGGTGAAACGATCGGGATGCGTTTCGTAAAACCGGCGCGCCTCGGCCTCGGTCGCCACCGGAACGCTGACCTCACGTTCGATCAGCGTCTCGACCAAGGCATCTTCCTCGGTCATCTTGCGACCACAGTGGTCGCTCGTCTCTTCCGGCTCGATACCCAAGCGCCGCGCTTCGCCGAGCAGCAGTTCGCGCACTACAAGCGCCCTCGCCGCCGCTTCCCAGGCAGCCTCCGCATCGTCGGCCGGGTGGTTCTGCATCTCTGCGGCGATCCGATCGGCAGAGATAACCTCCCCTCCCACACAGACTGCGTCCTTCTCGATCTGGTCAACCATTGATCAGGCTCCGACGGCTGCGCACGATCTGATAACCGCCTCGCCAGATATAGCGCACCGGCACCGAGAGCATGTGCGGCAAGCGCGTGAACGGGAAAACCAGGAAGATCGTCAGCCCGAGGAAGATGTGGGTGCGGAAAATCCAGTGTGCTCCATCGATCCACAACGAGGCCGTGGGATTGAAGGTGAAGATGCCGTTCGCCCAGGCCATGAACTTGACCATCTGTTCGCCATCCATATGGCCAAGCGAGATCGGCACGGTGGCCAGGCCGAGAGCAAGCTGGACCCAGAGCAAGACCAGAATACCGGTGTCGGCAAAGGCGGAATTCACGCGGATTCGGGAATCGAACAGGCGGCGGTGGAGCAGCATCGAAGCGCCGATAAAGGACACCAGACCCGCAGTACCGCCACCATAGACCGCCAGAGCCTGCTTCCATTCGTGCTTCACTGCCAGCGAATCGAAAACCCATATCGGCACCAGCAGGCCGACGATGTGGCCGAACAGCACGAACAGCACGCCGGTATGGAACAGGATCGATCCCAGAACGAGCTGCTTGCGCCTGAGCAGTTGGCTCGAACTGGCTCGCCATGAATAGGGTTCGCGTTCGAAGCGGATGATTGTGCCGACCACCATCGTGGCAAGGGCGATGTAGGGATAAATGCCGAAAAGCAGGTGGTTGAGATAGGTGTTCATGGCTCAGTTCCTCATCTCGGCAGCATCGCCCTCGGGCTCGAGAATGCGGCGCATCATCGCGCTCGCCTGCGGGCAGGCGGCATTGGGGTCGGGAAGTTCATTGGTGAAGCGGACTTCCTCCTCTTCCCATTGCGCATCCAGCTCGGACAGCGTCTCGGGGTCCTCCGGCGGCGGCAGTGAATTGGCTGCCTCTTCGTCCATCTCGACACCGGCAATGTCGCACAGCACCGCGAAGACGGGCGCATAGTCGGATTCGCGATCGGCCAGCCGCGCGGCCAGCGCCACCAGCACGATGCCCGGTTCGGCAAGTGCCTCGCGCGCGGCTTCTTCGGGCAGGATCGAACAATAGTCGAGGAACAGCGGGAGGTAGTCGGGCAGTTCGTTTGCCACCGGGTCGAGCCCTGCCGCGACATAGCGTTCACGCAGATCGACCATGGCCTGGCCCCGGTCACGGCTTTCGCCATGAACGTGCTCGAACAGGTGCAGGCTCAGCGCCCGGCCTCGGTCGAACAATTCGACATAGGTTTCCTGCGCCGCGTAGATATCCTGCGTGGTCAGCCGGTCGAGCAGCGGAGCGAGGCGCTGGACGGTATCTGTCGGCATTGCGGGGTCGGCGGCGAGCCGCTCGCGCAATTCATCCATCGCGCCGGTCAGTTCGAGCGTCGGATATTGCAGCAGCAGCGAAAGCAAATGCAGATTACGCATCAGAACACCTCCGTAGGAGTTTGGAGTTTCTTGCGCGGGTTCGTGCCGAACAGATTGGCCTGCGTGCTGCCACCCGAGCAGCCATTGCCGAAGGAGAAGCCGCAGGCCCCGCGCTCGTCATACATGTCCTCGGCATCCTCGCGGTGGCCGGAGGGGATAACAAAGCGGTCCTCGTAGTCGGCCAGCGCCATGACCTTGTACATTTCCTCGATCTGTAGGCCGGTGAGGCCGACTGCTTCGGCAATGCTTTCATCGGTCACCCCCTCGACAGTCTTGGCACGCATATAGCTGCGCATGGCGATCATGCGCTCAAGGCAGTCGGCGATCGGTTCTTCGTCGCCAGCGGACAGCAGGTTGGCGAGATATTTGAGCGGAATGCGCAAACTGCGAATGTCGGGCATGCCATTGTTGGTGGCGATATCCCCGGCCTCCGCCGCCGCGCTGATCGGCGAGAGCGGCGGGACATACCAGACCATTGGCAGGGTGCGGTATTCGGGGTGCAGCGGGAAGGCGACCTTCCATTCCATCGCCATCTTCCAGATCGGCGAATGGCGCGCGGCCTCCAGCCAGTTGTCGGGCACGCCATCGCGGCGCGCCTGCTCGATCACCGCAGGATCATTGGGGTCGAGGAAAATGTCGAGCTGGGCCTGATAGAGGTCCTCGACATTCTCCGCGCTCGCCGCCTCTTCGATCCGGTCGGCATCATAGAGCATCACGCCGAGATAGCGGATGCGCCCGACGCAGGTTTCGCTGCACACGGTCGGCTGGCCGGCTTCTATGCGCGGATAGCAGAAGATGCACTTCTCGCTCTTCCCGGTTTTCCAATTGTAGTAGATCTTTTTGTACGGGCAGCCTGAGACGCACATGCGCCAACCACGGCAGGATTCCTGATCGATCAGGACGATGCCGTCTTCTTCCCGCTTGTAGATCGCACCCGAAGGGCACGCCGCGACGCAGGTCGGGTTGAGGCAGTGTTCGCACAATCGCGGCAGATACATCATGAAGGTGTTTTCGAACTGGCCGTAAATCTCTTTCTGGACACCTTCGAAATTGTAATCCTTCGACCGTTTGGCGAACTCGCCGCCGAGGATTTCCTCCCAGTTCGGCCCCCATTCGATCTTTTCCATCCGCTCGCCCGAAACGAGCGAACGCGGGCGCGCAGTGGGGAAGGCCTTGCTTTCGCCCGACTGTTGCAGATGGGCGTAATCATAGGTGAAGGGTTCGTAGTAATCGTCGATCTCGGGCAGGTCGGGATTGGCGAAGATATTCGCCAGCACCCGCCACTTGCCGCCCATCTTCGGGCGGATCGAGCCCGAGGGGGTACGGACCCAGCCGCCATTCCAGCGGTCCTGGTTTTCCCAATCCTTGGGATAACCGATGCCCGGCTTGGTCTCGACATTGTTGAACCAGGCGTATTCCATGCCTTCGCGGCTGGTCCACACGTTCTTGCACGTTACAGAGCAGGTATGGCAGCCGATACATTTGTCGAGGTTCAGGACCTTGCCGATTTGTGCGCGGATTTTCATGCTGCATTCTCCCCTTCAGGAAGGGCATCTTCGAGCCAGTCGACCTTAGACAGCTTGCGTACCACGACATATTCGTCGCGGTTCGACCCGACTGTTCCGTAATAGTTGAAGCCGTAGGCGAGCTGGACGTAGCCGCCGATCATATGGGTGGGTTTGAGGATCGCACGGGTGACACTGTTATGGATGCCCCCGCGCTGTCCGGTGAGCGGCGATCCCGGCACGTTCACGATCTTCTCCTGCGCGTGATACATGAAGAGCGTGCCTTCCTTCATGCGCTGCGAGACAACCGTGCGCGCGACCAGCGCACCGTTGGAATTGAACACTTCCACCCAGTCATTATCGACCAAGCCCGCCTTGGCGGCGTCCACTTCGGACAGCCAGACAATCGGTCCGCCGCGCGACAGCGTCAGCATCAGCAGATTGTCGGTGTAGGTCGAATGGATGCCCCATTTCTGGTGCGGGGTGATGAAGTTGAGGACGACATGTTTCTCGTCCTTCGTCTCGTGGATCACCGGATTGATCGCGCGGGTGTCGATCGGCGGGCGATAGACGCAGAACCCCTCGCCGAAGGCGCGCATCCACAGGTGGTCCTGATAGAGCTGCTGACGCCCGGTCAGCGTTCGCCAGGGGATCAGTTCGTGGACGTTGGTATAGCCGGCATTGTAGCAGACATGCTCGCTCTCCAGCCCCGACCAGGTGGGCGAGGAGATGATCTTGCGCGGCTGCGCCACCACGTCGCGGAAGCGGATCTTCTCCTCTTCCTTGGGCAGGGCCAGATGCCGGTGATCGCGCCCGGTGTTCTGCGACAGCGCCTCCCACGCCTTGACCGCGACTTCGCCATTGGTTTCGGGCGCAAGGCTCAGGATCACCTCACAGGCGTCCACCGCGCTGTCGATCCGGGCGAGGCCCTGGGTCGGCCCCTCTTCGCTTACCGTACCGTTGAGCTTGCGCAGCAGTTCGACCTCGTGATCGGTGTTCCAGCCGATCCCCTTGCCGCCATTGCCGAGCTTTTCCATCAGCGGGCCGAGCGAGGTGAAGCGTTTGTATAGATTAGGATAATCCCGTTCCACCACCGCGACATTGGCCATGGTTGTACCAGGGACAGGCTCGGCCTGTCCCTGGCCCCAGTCCGCAACTCCGAAGGGCTGGGCGATCTCGTTCGGGCTGTCATGCTGGATCGGCACGAGGACCACGTCCTCTTCCACACCCAGAACTTCCGGAGCGACCTCCGAGAATTTCTTTGCGATGCCGCGGTAGATGTCCCAGTCGCTGCGCGATTCCCACACCGGGTCGACCGCCGCGGTCAGCGGATGGATGAAGGGGTGCATGTCCGAGGTGTTGAGATCGTCCTTCTCGTACCAGCTCGCGGTCGGCAGGACGATGTCGGAATAGACGCAGGTGGTCGACATGCGGAAGTCGAGCGTGACCAGCAGGTCGAGCTTGCCCTGCGGCGCCTCGTCATGCCAGCGCACCTCCTTCGGTTTGCTGCGGCCCGTTTCGCCCAGATCCTTGCCCTGCACGCCATGCGCCGTGCCGAGCAGGTGTTTGAGGAAATATTCGTGCCCCTTGCCCGAGGAGCCGAGCAGGTTCGAACGCCAGACGAACATGTTGCGCGGCCAGTTGGCCGGATCGTCCGGATCGAAGCAGGACATTTCCAGATCGCCCGATTTGAGCCTGTCGGTCACGTAATCCTTCGGCTCCATCCCCGCGGCGCGGGCGGCCTTGGCAACTTCCAGCGGGTTGGTCTTGAGCTGCGGCGCGGATGGCAGCCAGCCCATGCGTTCGGCGCGGGCGTTGTAGTCGATCAGGCTCGCATCCCATTCGCCCTCTGGCGCTGTGGGCGAAAGGATGTCCTCCACATCCAGCGTCTCGTAGCGCCACTGGTCGGTATGCGCGTAGAAGAAGCTGGTCGAATTCATCTGGCGTGGCGGACGGCCCCAGTCGAGACCGAAAGCGAGCGGCAGCCAGCCGGTCTGCGGGCGCAACTTCTCCTGCCCGACATAGTGCGACCAACCGCCACCCGACTGGCCCACACAACCGCACATCACCAACAGGTTGATGATGCCGCGATAATTCATGTCCATGTGGTACCAGTGGTTGAGACCGGCCCCAAGGATGACCATCGATTTGCCTTTGGTCTTTTCGGCATTGGACGCAAATTCACGCGCCACGGTGACGATTTGCTCTGCCGGAACACCGGTAATCTTTTCGGCCCAGGCGGGCGTGTATGGCTCGTTTTCGGAATAATCGCTGGCCACGTTTTCCCCGCCAAGGCCGCGATCGAGACCGTAATTGGCGCAGAACAGGTCGAAGACGCTTGCCACCAACGTCTTACCGTCGGCGAGCTCGATCTCGCGAACGGGGACATTGCGGGGCAGGACGCTGGCATGATCGGTGCCTTCGAAATGGTCGTGCTCGCGATTGCCGAAATAGGGAAAGTCTACCGGGACGACCAGGTCGTGCTGATCGTCCATGATCGCCGACAGGCGCAATTGGACATCCGCACCCTCGCCGGTTTTCTCCTCGAGGTTCCACTTGCCCTTTTCGCCCCAGCGGAAGCCGGCAGAGCCCAGCGGCACCACCGGCTTGCCCGTCGCATCGTCGATCGCGACAGTCTTCCATTCGGGATTGTTTTCTTCGCCCAGCGAGTTGTCGAAGTCGCTGGCGCGCAGCAGGCGCTCCGGCACGTAGCCATCGCCCTGCCGCACCAGCCGCACCAGCATCGGCATGTCGGAATATTTGCGGCAGTAATCCTCGAAATAATCGGCCTGCCGGTCGAGATGGAATTCGCGCAGGATCACATGGCCCATCGCCAGCGCCAGCGCCGCATCGGTGCCCTGCTTGGGGTTGAGCCAGATGTCGCCGAACTTGGTCGCCTCCGCATAGTCCGGGCTGACCACGGCGACCTTGGTCCCGCGATAACGCGCCTCGGTCATGAAATGCGCGTCGGGGGTGCGTGTCTGAGGCACGTTGGAGCCCCACATCATCAGGAAGCCGGCATTGTACCAGTCGGCGCTTTCGGGAACGTCGGTCTGCTCGCCCCAGGTCTGCGGGCTGGAGGGCGGCAAGTCGCAATACCAGTCGTAGAACGACATGCAGGTGCCGCCGAGCAGCGAGAGGTAACGCGAACCGGCCGCATAGGAGACCATCGACATGGCCGGGATCGGGCTGAAGCCGATCACCCGGTCGGGGCCATAGGTCCTGGCGGTATAGGCATTGGCCGAAGCGATGATTTCGTTCACCTCGTCCCAGGTCGAACGAACGAAGCCGCCATGACCGCGGATCGCGGTATAGCTTTTGCGCTTTACCGGATCCTCCACAATCGAGGCCCAGGCGCCGACCGGCGTGCGCACCGCCCTCGCCTCGCGCCACAGCTTCAGCAGCCGCGAGCGGACCATCGGATATTTCAGCCGTTGGGCGGAGTAGAGATACCAGCTATAGCTCGCCCCACGCGGGCAGCCGCGCGGTTCGTGATTGGGGAGGCCCGGGCGGGTGCGCGGATAGTCCGTCTGCTGCGTTTCCCAGGTGATGATCCCGTTCTTGACGTAGATCTTCCAGCTGCACGATCCGGTGCAGTTCACCCCGTGGGTGGAGCGCACGACCTTGTCGTGCTGCCAGCGTTTGCGATAGCCGTCTTCCCACGCACGCGACTGGGTGGTGGTAACGCCGTGCCCGTCGGCAAAGTCCTGCTTCGCGTTGCGGAAGAAGGTCAGGCGGTCGAGAATATAGCTCATCTCAGGCTTCCTTGAGAATGTGAGGGGTGGCCGCCGGGGCGGGTGCGCGTCCGCGCTCGATGTCGTGGAGCAGGCCGCTGCGGCGGGTGTAGGCCCACCAGGTCAGCACCGCACAGCTGGCGTAGAAGGCGAAGAAGCCCCAGAGCGCCATCATCGGCGATCCCGTGGCCTCGATCGAGCTGCCGAAGCTCTTGGGGATGAAGAAGGCGCCATAGGCCGCGACCGCCGAGGTGAAGCCGACGATGGCCGCCGACTCCTTCTCCGCCTGCCGGGTCAGTTCGGCGCCCTTCAGTTCGGGCATCAGCCGGGGCACTTCCTGGCGCATGATGATCGGGATCATCTGGAAGGTGGAGGCATTGCCCACGCCGGTCAGGAAGAACATGGCGATGAACATGCCGAGGAAACCCCACCAGCTGCCCGCTTCGAGGAAATAGACCACCCCGACCACGGCCAGCATCATGCCCACGAACACCCAGAAGGTGACGCGCCCGCCGCCCCAGCGGTCGGAAATCCACCCGGTGGCGGCGCGGCTGAGCGCACCCACCAGCGGGCCGAGGAAGACGAATTTGAGCACGTCGACATCGGGGAACTGGTGCTTGGCCAGCAGCGGCAGCCCGGCGGAAAAGCCGATGAAGCTGCCGAAGGTGCCAGTGTAGAGCCAGCTCATCAGCCAGTTGTGCTTGCGCTGGAAGATCACCGCCTGTTCGGCAAAGCTGGCCTTGGCATCGGCGATATCGTTCATCCCGAACCAGGCGAGCAGCGTGGAGGCGATGATGAAGGGCACCCAGATGAAGCCCGCATTCTGCAACCACAGCTGGCCGCCTTCTGCGGTCTGTTGCGGCATCCCGCCCAGCGCGCCGAACACACCCGCCGCAATCACCAGCGGGACCGAGAACTGCATCACCGACACGCCGAGATTGCCCAGCCCTGCATTGAGCGCCAGCGCATTGCCCTTCTGCGCCTTGGGGAAGAAGAAGCTGATATTCGCCATCGACGAGGCAAAATTGCCCCCGCCGAAGCCGCACAGCAGCGCCAGCACAAGGAAGATCAGATAGGGCGTGTCCGGATTTTGGACGGCATAGCCGATACCGAAGGCCGGAATCAGCAGCGAAGCTGTCGACAGCGTGGTCCACAGGCGTCCGCCGAAGATCGGCACCATGAAGCTGTAGAATATCCGCAACGTCGCGCCCGAAAGCCCCGGCAGCGCAGCCAGCCAGAACAGCTGATTGGTGCTGTAGTCGAAGCCGATCGAGGGCAGTTTGGCCACGACGACCGACCACACCATCCACACGCAGAAGGCGAGCAGCAGCGCGGGGATCGAGATATAGAGGTTGCGCCGCGCGATCTTCTCGCCGGTTTTCTCCCAGAACTCGGCATCCTCCGGGCGCCACTCCTTCAGTACCTTGCCATCCGGCTCGTAAGCATGGGGCTCGTGCTTGGCATCCTCATGCAGCTCCGCCATTTCGGGAAATTCGGGCAGTGTGCGCCCTTCCACGCGGGCGGCCTTCTGCTCCATTTGGCGCACCGCGATATGCATCCAAACCAGCGCCACGGCGACCAGTGCGAAGAGCACCATGAAACAGCTCGTCCAGATACCGGTAAGATCGCTTACCGCGCCGAAGATGATCGGCAGGATGAAACCACCCAGCCCGCCGACCAGGCCGACCATGCCGCCGACCGAGCCAACATGGTCGGGATAGTAGACGGGAATGTGCTTGTAGACCGCGGCCTTGCCCAGCGACATGAAGAAGCCGAGCACGAAGATCGTCACCACGAAAGGCACTAGCCCCATCTCGGTGGAAAAGGCGATGTCGCCCCGCGAACCGTGAATGATATAGTCGGTCGAGGGATAGGACAGCATGAACAGGCAGACCAGCGATACGCCGAAAGTGGCGTACATTACCTTGCGGGCGCCGTAGCGATCCGACAGGATGCCGCCGTAAGCGCGGAAGACACTGGCCGAAAGCGAGAAGACGGCGGCCAAGGTACCGGCCAGCTTCACGTCAACGCCATAGACCCCGATCAGATATTTCGGCAGCCAGAGCGCCAACGCGACGAAGGCACCGAACACGAAGAAATAGTACAGCGAAAAACGCCAGACCTGTTCCTTTTTGAGCGGCTCGAGCTGCTCGCGCAGGGTTTTGGGCTTCGCGCCGCTCGCCTTGCGCGCGGCAAGGTCGGGATCGTCCTTCGAAAACAGGAAGAACACCACCGCCATCACCGCAGCCGCCGTTGCCCAAATCTGCGCAACGGCCTGCCAGCCCAGAGCCACCATGACCCAGGGCGCGGCGAACTTGGTCACTGCCGCGCCGACATTGCCCATGCCGAAGAAGCCGAGCGCGGAGCCCTGCTTTTCGGGGGGATACCACTTCGACACATAGGCGACGCCGACTGCGAAGGTACCGCCCGCGACCCCAAGGCCAAGCGCCGCCAGCAGGGTAAGAAAATAGCTGTCGGCGAAGGAGAGAAGATATGTCGCGATCGCCGAAGCGATCATCGTCAGCGGGAAAACGATCCGTCCGCCATACTGGTCGGTCCACACACCAAGGAAAAGACGCGTGAGCGATCCGGTCAGGATCGGAGTGCCGACCAGCAGACCGAACTGCGTATCGCTGAGGCCGAGTTCGCCTTTGATTTCAATCCCAATGATCGCGAAAATCGTCCAGACCGCGAAACATATCGTGAATGCGATCGTGCTGAGCCCCAAGGCCCGATTCTGGTCACTCTTGCTAGCGGCTGAGCCAAGCTGCATTTTGGCCTCCCTTGGCTACGTGTTCGTGCATCTTCCAGAAAGGAGCCAGCCCGCCCATCCCTTGATTCAGGTCAAGAAAACAGGATCGTTCGGGGAAAAAGGTGGCCGCACTGATCCATGTGAGGTAGGTGAAGGCGTCACATCAATCCACCACTTGATAATTATCAATTTCAGTCCAGCTATTCGACAAGCCAGGAGTCTGACACTGCGCCCCGCCGAAAAACCCGAAGTCGCCAATCTTCCCCTCTTTCGCGCAATGAACGAGGAGGAGCGCGACCGTATCTTCTCCGGCTCCTTCCTGCAGGTATTCCCGCCGCAGCTCGTGCTCTTCGAAGTCGGGCAGCGCGCCGATTTCCTTCACGTGCTGGTGGATGGTCTCGCCGAACTCTATACTTCGGTCGGCGATCGCGACACGACCATGCGGATCGTCCAACCGGTTCGCAGCTTCATCCTGGCGGCGGTGGTCACCGACCTGCCCTATCTGATGTCCGCGCGTACACTCGAATCGTCACGCGTCCTGCTCGTCCCCGCCGCCTTGATGCGCGAGGTGGTGCGCAAGGACACGGCCCTGATGGAAGCGACCATGCGCGAACTGGCCTTCGGCTATCGCGATCTGGTTCTAGCGCTTGCGGATATGAAATTGCGCCAGTCCGCCGAACGGCTGGCGCATTTCATCCTGCAGCAACACGATGTGCAGGGTCTGCCCGAGACGACCGTTCTCCCCGCCGAAAAGCGCGTTCTGGCATCGCTGCTGGGCATGACGCCGGAAAATCTCTCGCGCGCTTTCGGCCTGCTCGGCAAGCAGGGGGTAAGCCTCAAGGGAAGGATGGTAAGGATGTCAGACCGCGCGAAGCTGGAAACGTTCGCGCGGCCTGACAAGGTTCCCCGCTAGCCGGGAGAGAGTGGCTGCGGGGTTCAGAATTTCGCTTCGATCGTGAACCAGGCTTTGGTTCGATCGGTCGCAAAGCCGTTTGAGTTGTACTGGGCAAATTTCGCAGAAACGCCGATCTGTTTGGTGAGCGGGTAGGCAATGAGCGCATCGAACTCATGCCCGTAGCCCACATCTCCAACGGTCGAATGGAAGTCGTGATAGGTCGCGCGTAGCAGCAGCCCCTTCACGGGGCCATCGGCGAATTTGTACGCCGCATCGGCATAGAGGTCGCGCAATCCGCTGGCCGGTGTGTTCAGGAAAACGTCCGCCCAGCCATTGAAGGCGTGCAGCGTCGCGAGCGGGGTTTGCAGCGCGACCGCACCATTGCCTTCCAGCCGTTCGTAACCGGCCTTCAGGGTCAATCCTTTGAAGGCAACACCCGGCTCCAGCGCGAGATAATCGAGGCCGAAATTTGCCGGGTTGGGCGAGAGATCGGTCTGGCGGGCATATTCGGCGGCGTAGAGCACCTTCACCCCCTCCGCCACCGGATACTGCCCGGCCAGCCGCCCGCCCAGCGTGCGCGAACTTGCCGCAGGTGCCTGCGGAATATCCAGCCAATATCCATAACCGGTCAGCGTCCCGGCCTCGCCCAATTTATAGCCGATATTGACCGCATTGATCGCGGTATCGCGCCAGATACCCTGCGGCGAGTCCGGGCCGAAGATGCGGTTGACGCGCCAGCTATGGATATATTGCGCGGTCAGCCCGGCGACCGGCGTGACACTGATCCGGCCCGCATCGAAGATCTGGTCGTTCTGACGCCAACCAACCGATCCGATCCAGCGTTGATTGTCCAGATTGATGACCTGGCGACCGGCGATAGCGTCCACCGTCTTACCGGGATTGAAGCGCACATAGGCCTGGTTGAGCAGCACGTCGGTCGGGTCGGCCACCACCGGATAGCGGGTGAGCCCGTTGGTGGTGTCGTTATAGTGCCGGGGGCCGATGCGCATGATCGCTTCACCTTCGACCAGCGCGCTCAGGCCCTGCCATGATCCTGTCTTCACACCCGCTTTGACCCGCAGCGTCGATGCGGTGGCGTCTTCGGGCACACCGCCCTGATCGACCAGTTCGAGCCGGTAGCGGATGTCCGCATAGGGGGTGACGACGGGCTCTTCAGCAGCTTGCGCGTGAAGAACCGCAGGCGAGAGCGACACGGCGAGAAGCGGTGCAGCGAGAAGTGTGGCTTGCTTCATATCGCCCAGATACGCGATTCTTCACTGGTGTAATTGATATTAGTCAAAGTAAATGGGTATATCATATGCAATATAGTCGACATGCCCGACGATACCCTCCCGCAACTCTCCCCCGATGAGGCGCTGGCCCTGCTGAAAGACGGCAATCGGCGCTTTCTCGACGATGCGACTTATCAGCCTCCGATAGACCGCATGCGTAGGCTGCACCTGGCGGCGGCCCAGCGGCCCTTCGCGGCTTATCTATCCTGTTCGGATTCGCGCGTGCCGCCGGAACTGCTGTTCGAGCGGGGTCTGGGCGAGCTGTTCATCGTGCGCAATGCCGGCAACACGCTGTGCACCAGCGCACTCGGCAGCCTGGAATTCGCGGTGACGCAGCTCGGCGTTCCGCTGATCGTGGTCATGGGCCACGAGGCCTGCGGCGCATTGCGCGCGGCGGTCGCGGTAACGCGCGAACAGCGCCAGTTCTCGGGCAATGTCAGCAAGGTGCTGCAATCGCTGCTCCCGGCCGTGCTGGAGGCCGATCCCTGGGCCGAGAATCTTGTCGACGCCGCGGCGCTGTGCAATGTGCGCAAGGTGGTCCGGGAATTGCAGCAGGAGGCTTCGCCCGCCCTGCTCGAACCGCAGCGGCGCGGGGCCTTGCGGGTGGTCGGGGCCTATTACCACCTCGATACCGGTCGAGTCGATTTTCTCGACGAGGAGAGATGATGGGAGGAACGCTCGACAATCGCGACCGGCTCGAATTGCGCCGCCGCCGGATGGAACAGGCCCCGCCGGTACTGCGCGGCGGCTTTCGGCCGTTCTTTCTGGGCGCGGGCATTTGGGCCGCCATCACCATCGCGATCTGGCTGTGGGCTTTCAGTGTCGGCGTGCCGCAGATCGGCGCGCTCGATCCGCTGGCCTGGCATCGCCACGAAATGCTGTTCGGCTTTGTTGGCGCAGCCATAGCCGGTTTCGCGCTGACCGCCGTGCCCAACTGGACCGGCCGCCTGCCGATCGCGGGCGCGCCGCTGGCCGCGCTGGCGCTGTGGTGGCTCCTAGCCCGCGCCCTGCCCTTCGCCGCGCCCGAGCTGCCGCTCGCCCTGCTGGCGCTGGTCGATGGCGGGTTCTACCTCGCCCTCGCCGCGCTTATCCTGCGGGAGATCGTGCTGGCGAAGAACCGCAATCTGCCTGTCGTGCTGGCGATCGCCCTGTTCGGCCTTGCCGACCTGCTGGACTATGCCGGATCGGCGGGCTTGATCGGATACGATATCGGTCACCGTGCGGGCATCGCGCTGGCCGTGACGCTGGTTTCGCTGATCGGCGGGCGCATCGTCCCCTCCTTCACCCGCAATTGGATGCAGCGCGAAGGGCTGACCGGCAGCCTGCCCTCGCAACCGACCCGTTTCGATATTGCTGTGGTGCTGGCGACCGCCCTCGCGCTGGGGGCATGGATGCTGGCCGGTGCGGTGCCCCGGTCGGGGCGGCGCTGGTCTTTGCCGGAAGCATCCAGTTGGTCCGCCTAGCGCGGTGGCGGGGATGGCGCACGCTCGCCTCGCCGATCGTGCTGGTGCTCCATCTCGGCTATGTCTGGATACCATTGGGCCTGCTGCTACTCGGCGCGACCGGGTTTGGCGCGCCGATCCCCGCGAGCGCGGGGGTCCACGCGCTGAGCGTGGGCGCGCTGGCGGGCATGATCCTGGCGGTGATGACCCGCGCGACGCTCGGCCATACGGGCCGCGCGCTCCATGCCGGGCCGGCAACGCGGGCAAGCTATCTGGCGCTCCACCTCGCCGTGCTGGCGCGCGTGGCAGCTTCGCTCGTCCCGGCGTATTATCAGTCGCTGCTGCATCTTGCCGGCGCGCTGTGGATCGCCGCCTTCGCGCTCTTCGTGCTCGCCTATGCCCCTGTGATGCTGCGCTCCCGCCCGGGTGAATGAATGCGGCGGGCGGAATTCTTTGCCCCAGGTCAAAGCGCGTTCGGGACCACCCCCTAGGGTCGACGGCAAACAGCGGATTCGCAGGAGAACAGGATGGATTTCACACTCTCGCCCAAGCAGATCGCATGGCGCGACCGTGTGCGGGCCTTCATGCAGGACCACGTCTATCGTGCCGAGAATGCCTATCACACCCACGCCCGGCAGGAAGGGGCAGCGCGGTGGCAGATCCCTCCGGTGATCGAGGAGCTGAAGGCACGCGCCTATCAGGAAGGGCTGTGGAACCTGTTCCTGCCCCCATCCGAACACGATACCGAAGATTTTCGCGGCGCGGGGCTGAGCAATTTCGAATATGCGCTGTGCGCCGAGGAAATGGGACGCGTCAGCTTCGCGTCCGAGGCGTTCAACTGTTCGGCGCCCGATACCGGCAACATGGAGGTCCTGCACCGCTATGGCACGCCCGAGCAGAAGGCGCGCTGGCTCAGGCCGTTGATGGATGGCGCGATCCGTTCGACATTCCTGATGACCGAGCCCGACGTCGCTTCTTCCGATGCGACGAATATCCAGACCTCGATCCGGCGCGAGGGTGACGAATATGTCATCAACGGACGCAAATGGTGGTCTTCGGGCATTGGCGACCCCCGCTGTGCGCTGGCGATAGTGATGGGCAAGACCGATCCCGAGGCCGAGCGGCACCGGCAGCAATCGCAGGTGCTGGTCCCGCTCGACACGCCCGGGGTGGAGATCGTGCGGATGCTTCCGGTCCTCGGCTTCGATGGCGCTCCTCACGGCCATGGCGAAGTGGTGCTGCGCAACGTGCGGGTGCCGGTGGACAATATGATCCTGGGCGAAGGGCGCGGCTTCGAGATCGCGCAGGGCCGGCTGGGTCCGGGGCGCATCCACCATTGCATGCGAGCCATCGGCGCAGCGGAACGGGCGATCGACAAGATGTCCGAACGGCTGCAGGCGCGCATCGCCTTTGGCAAGCGCCTGTCGGACCAGTCGATCTGGGAACAGCGCCTGGGCGAAGCCCGGCTCGACATCGAAATGACGCGCCTTTTATGCCTCAAGGCCGCCGACATGATGGACAGGACCGACAACAAGGCTGCGCGGATGGAAATCGCTATGATAAAAGTCGCCGCGCCGCGCACCGCGCTGCGCGTGGTCGATCACGCGATCCAGGCGCATGGCGCGGCCGGCCTGTCGGACGATTTCGGGCTCGCCGAAGTCTATGCCGGTATGCGCGCCCTGCGGATCGCGGACGGTCCCGACGAGGTTCACCTGCGCTCCATCGCGCGCATGGAACTCAGCCGGGCGGAGGCTCGGCTCGCAGACTGGCGCCGCACGGGAAGCGGATCGCTATGAGGATGGCGAAGGACGCCGCCGATCCCTTCGCGACCTTCGTCGCGTGGTATCGCGAAGCGCAGGGCCATGCCGATATTCCCGACGCCTCCGCCGTCAATCTGGCGACCGCGTCACCCGGCGGTGCGCCGTCCAACAGAATGGTTCTGATCAAGGAATTCGGCCCGGCGGGGTTCGTGTTCTATACCAATCTGTCCAGTCGAAAGGCGGAGGAGCTGAAAGCCAATCCTCTGGCCTCGCTGTGCTTCTACTGGGCTCCACTCGGCCGACAGGTGCGGATCGAGGGGCCGGTGAGCCACGTCGGCGACAGCGAGGCGGACAGCTATTTCGCCACGCGCCCGATCGATAGCAGGATCGGGGCCTGGGCCTCGCGCCAGTCGGAAGAACTCGTAAGCCGTACCGAACTGGCGGGCCGGATAGCGCGAACGGCAGCCCGCTTTGCTGCGGGAGAGGTTCACCGACCGCCCTTCTGGTCGGGTTTCAGGCTGACGCCCGACCGGATGGAATTCTGGACCAACCGTTCGGGCCGTCTCCATGATCGGGTGGGGTTCGAAAGGATTGGCGCGGATCGCTGGCGACGGTTCCTGATCTACCCCTGAGTCTGACGCCCCCGGAGAAACTGCAAACGGGATCATCCCGGAACGCACACCCGGTCCGCGTCATTCGTCCTTGAGCACCGATATCTGGCGCAAGGCAGAGGAGTATCTCTCCAGCGAGTTCGACGTCTTTCCGCGTGGAAGCATGACTTCGATCAGTTGGAAGCTCCCGGAATCCTCCCGCGCTGCCTCGAGTGCCTGCTTCAATTGCGAGCGAGTTGTCACCCGCACGCCCTTCCCGCCAAGCGGCGCGGCCATCTGCGCGAAATGCCAGTCGTCGAGATCGTGGTAGGGCTGGCCCGGCTGGAAACAGCGCAGCATTTCCCAGCTCCGGTTATTGAGCACGATAACGATCGGCGCCCAGCCATTACGGCGGCAATTTCCCAATTCCCAGCCGGTCATCTGGAAGGCTCCATCACCCACCAGAGCAACCGGCCGCCGCCCGGTCGAAGCGCAAATCGCCAGTGCGGCTGGCACGCCCATGCCCATCGACGCATAATAACCTGGCGCGACGAGATCGGTATCGCAGACCTCCAGCCCCACGAAGAGGCTATCGCCGACATCGGCGGCCATCGGCATGGTTCCCGACGCCGCGAACAGATCGTTCAACGCCATCGCCACGTCGGAAGGTTCAAGAGCGGTGTCGTCACACGGCAATCCGGTCGCATAGCAAGGGGCCGCCGCCGCCGAAGCCTCTCCGATCGGACCCGCGATTTCCGCCAGGGCATCGACCAAGGCTTCCAAAGTGATATCGGGATAGTTGTGGTGCGAAAATGCCACCGCGCTGCCGAAGGCCCGGATCGATGCACGCAAATCGACATTGCGATGCGAAACGCCGAAATTGGTGTCGCTCAGGATCACGCCCAGCATCAATAGGCAATCGGCACCCTCAATCGTCTCGGCTATGCTCGCCTTACCGGCGGAGCCCAGATAGGTCCCGAGGAGCGGCAACACTTCGCCGGCGAACAGGCCACGGCCCATGAACGTCGTCGCGACCGGAATTCCGAGCGTTCTGCATAGCGAGGCAAGCTTGCCCTCGAGACCGTAGCGCCGCGCTTCGACGCCGATCAGGATCGCCGGACGCTCTGCCGATTGCAACCGGCTCAGGATCTCGGCGGCGCAGGCACGGGCCGCCCCTGTGTCGACCGGCGGCTGCGATAGCTGCGGTACGCGTTTGCACGGCCTGTCGACCAGATCGCGCGGTATTTCCAGATAGACCGGGCGCGACAGGGCGAGAGCTGTGTCGAGCACTCTGGCAATTTCGGACGGTGCGGTGTCGGGATCGTTCAGGATCGCCTGCGCGCAGGTCACCTCGCGAAAGATCTCCAATTGCGAATTGAGCGATTTGACCTGGTGGTGCAGCCCAAGCCCCATCCGCGCTTCTTCCGCCCCCGGACCGCCCGAAATGACGACCATCGGCGATTTCTCGGCATAGGCCTGGGCAACCGCGTTGACCATGTTGAGCGCCCCGGCTCCATAGGTCACAACCGCCACGCCCAATGTGCTGCCCAGCCGCGCTGCGGCATCGGCGGCGTAACCCACCGAAGGTTCGTGGCTGAGCGTATAAAGCGGCAGGATACCGCTTTCCTGGACTGCCCGGAAGAACGGCAGGACAAAATCCCCGGGTAGACCGAATGCCTGCCGAGCGCCGCGATCCTTCAGCGCATCGAGGAGCGCGGTCGCCAGCGTCCTGCCATTCGCCCGGCGGTTTTCCACGGCCGCAACTGGTGCAATCTGATGCAATGCTCTGTCTCCACCTGCTGGAATAACGATGCTCACCCGCCCAACTCGATGGCGTCGGTGGACAGGAGAGCGCGCGGTGGCACCTAATCGAAAAAGATTTCCTGTCCTTGATATTTGTCAAATCAATCGCACCACATGAAGTATATGTGTTGCGGCATCATACCATATGTTGAGTTCGCTCCGGCTCGATCGACGGCAACTCACACTGAGGGGAATTCGCCATGACCATGACCGCCACGCAATTTTCGATGGAGAGCACCGCTTCGGGGCCTCGTCGGTCTCCCTGTCCGGTTCTCCGCTCGACACGCTATTCTCCGGACGGTCGATCGACTGCTCCGAAACGGTCGGCGAATACATCACGGGCGCGGACTGGCGCATCAAGGCCAATGCCAATGTCGGCTATTCGCATGCAGGCCTGGTCAGCAATGTCGCGGGCAAGGTCATCGCCAATTTCTGGCTCGACGAAATCTACTCGCCGGCGGAAGGCAATGCCCATCGCCAGGCCGATCTGCATATCCACGATCTCGACTGCCTGACCGGCTATTGCGCGGGGTGGTCGCTGCGCGCGCTGCTGAACGATGGATTCAACGGCGTGCCGGGCCGTGTATCCTCGCGCCCGCCGCGCCATTTCCGCGAGGCGCTGGGGCAGATGAGCAACTTCCTCGGCATCCTGCAATCGGAATGGGCAGGCGCACAGGCCTTCTCCAGCTTCGACACCTATCTCGCGCCCTATGTCTTTTACGACCAGCTCAGCTTCACCGAGGTCAAGAAGGCGATCCGCCAGTTCGTCTACAACCTCAACGTGCCCGCGCGCTGGGGCCAGTCGCCCTTCACCAACATCACGCTCGACATCGTCGTGCCCGAAGACCTGCGCAATCTTTATCCCACCTATCGCGACCTGCATCTGTTCGACGGTATCGAAGACGATGCCCTGATCGCACGCGCACAGGCGCGCGACATGGGTATCCGCACGCTCGACGATCTGCGCTTTGCCCATTTCGAACCCGAAATGGAGATGATCAATATCGCCTATTACGAAGTGATGACGGAAGGCGATGCCACTGGGCAGCCCTTCACTTTCCCCATTCCAACAGTCAACATAACCGAGGATTTCGACTGGGACAGCAAGGTCGCCACCGCCATTTTCGACAACGCGGCCAAGGTCGGTTCGTCCTATTTCCAGAACTTCATCGGCAGCCAGTTCATCGTCGATCCCGAGACCGGCGAAAGAAGGCGCAATCCGGAGGCCTACTCCCCCGGCGCGGTCCGTTCCATGTGCTGCCGCCTGCAACTGGACCTTCGCGAATTGCTGAAGCGCGGCAACGGCCTGTTCGGCTCGGCGGAGATGACCGGATCGCTGGGCGTGGTGACGATCAACATGGCCGCGCTCGGCTATCGCTTCAAAGGCGATTTGCCCGGTCTGATGCGCGAGCTCGATCGGCTGATGGATCTCGCCAGTTCGACGCTGGAAAAGAAACGCGCCTTTGTGCAGCAAATGTACGATCGCGGGCTCTATCCCTACACCGCGCGCTACTTGCCGTTCCTGCGCAACCATTTCTCGACCATCGGGGTCAACGGGATGAACGAGATGGTGCGCAATTTCACCGGCGACGCGTCCGACCTCGCAGATGAACGCGGCATCGCCATGGCGCTCGATATTCTGGAGCACATGCGCCAGCGGCTGGTCGGCTATCAGGAGCGTACCGGCAATCTCTACAACCTCGAAGCCACGCCCGCCGAAGGCACGACCTATCGCTTCGCCAAGGAGGATGTGAAGCGCTTCCCCGATATCATCCAGGCGGGCAGCGGAGAGAATATCTACTACACCAATTCCTCGCAGATCCCGGTCGATCTGACTGACGACCCGTTCGAGGCGCTGGACCTGCAGAACGATCTGCAATGCAAATATACCGGCGGCACGGTGCTGCACCTCTATATGAGCGAAAAGCTGTCGAGCGCGGATGCCGCGCGCTCCTTCCTCAGAAAGGTGCTGACCAATTACCGCCTGCCCTATGTCACGCTGACCCCGGTATTCTCGGTCTGCGACACGCATGGCTATCTCGACGGCGAGCAGCCCGAATGTCCCACCTGCGGAGAGCGCACCAAGGTCTGGACCCGGGTGATGGGCTATTTCCGCCCGGTCGACAGCTTCAACAAGGGCAAGCAGGGCGAGCACCGGGCGCGGCGGCATTTCACCGAGGATGCGGGCAGTGTCCGCAACCTCTTCGGCGGGATGGAGTGAGGCGACAATGACGCGGTGTGCCACGGCGCAGGGCGAAGGGGCGGTGGCGGGGCGAGCCATATCCCCCTTCCACGCGATCACCCCCTTCACCATGCTCGATTATCCGGGCCGCATCGCCTGCATATTGTGGATCGCCGGATGCAATATGCGCTGCCTCTATTGCCACAACCCGCAGATCGTTACCGGCAGGGGCACAATCGGCGAGGAGCAGGCGCTGGCATTCCTGCGCAAGCGCAAGGGCTTGCTCGAAGGCGTGGTCTTTTCCGGCGGCGAGGCCACCACATGGCCCGGCCTTGCTGCCTTCATGGCCCGGGTGAAAGCGCTGGGCTACGCGATCAAGCTCGACACCAATGGCCTCAGGCCGGATGTGATCGCGCGCCTGCTCGACCGGAATCTGCTCGACCGGGTGGCGCTCGACTACAAGGCCCCCCGGGACAAATTCCGCACGGTCACCGGGGCGAGCGCCTTTGCCCGCTTCGCCCGCTCGCTCGACCTGCTGTGCGGGCAGGATCGGATCCCGGTCGAAGTGCGCAGCACCATCCATTCGGATCTTCTGGGCGAGGAGGATATCCTCGACATGGCCCGCGACCTTTCCCGGCGCGGCTATCGCGGAACCTATGCCCTGCAACGGGCGATTGCCGGGCCGGATCGGCCCACATTGGGCGACCTGCCTCCCAATCCCCACCCCTTCGACACCGTGCGGCTGGCCCGGCTCAGCCCGCTGGAGCTTACCGTGCGCTGACCCCACTTCGAAACAAGGACATGTACCCATGACCCATTCCGTGCTGATCGTCGGCGCAGGCCCGGCCGGGCTCGCACTCGCCATCGGGCTCGCCAAGGCGGGCATCGCTGTCACACTGGTGGAACGACAGGCTGAGGACGAGCTTGCCGAACCCGCTTTCGACGGGCGCGAGATCGCCCTGACCCATGCCTCGATAGCGGCGCTGAAACGGCTCGGCGCGTGGGAGCGGATCGGCGCGGACGCGATCCACCCGCTGGCCGAAGCGCGGGTGTTCAATGGCGCATCGCCGCTGGCCCTGTCTTTCGCACCGGACAGATCGGGCACGCGGCAGCTCGGTTCGCTGGTGTCCAATTGCGACATCCGCCGCGCCCTGTTCGCGGCAGCGAGCGAATTCCCCTCCATCGAACTGGTCAGCGGAATCGGTGTCGCGCGGGTCGCCACCTGCGAGAACGAGGCGCGCATATGGCTGGACGATGGCAGCGACCGGGCCGCCTCGCTCCTCGTCGCTGCGGATTCGCGCTTCTCGGCCATTCGCGGGCAACTCGGCATTTCTGCCCGGATGAACCGGCTGGGCAAGTCGATGCTCGTCGGGCGGGTAGCGATCGAGCGCGATCACGGGCACGTCGCCACCGAATGGTTCGACCACGGGCAGACGCTGGCCTTGTTGCCCCTGGGCGAGGGACAGGCCTCGGCGGTGGTCACACTCCCGGACGGGCAGGCACAGCGGCTTGCCGGGCTGGATGAAGATGCGATGGGTGCGGAGCTGACCCACCGCTTCGCCCGGCGCTTTGGCGAGATGCGGATCCTGACGCCGCTGCATCTCTATCCGCTCACCACGACCTATGCCCACCGCTTTATCACGCAGCGCTCCGCGCTGGTCGGCGATGCGGCAGTAGGTATGCATCCAGTAACCGCGCATGGCTTCAACCTCGGCCTGACAGGGACAGAATGCCTGTCCCGCATTGTTGAGTCCGCGCTCCGGCATGAATTAGACCCAGGGCACTCCACTCTCTTGCGACGCTATCAACGCGAGCACCGCGCTGCGACATGGCCGCTTTATACAGCGACCAACGCGATTGTCGGCCTATATACCGACGAGCGTCGCGCGGGACTGCTCGCTCGCCAGCTAAGCTTCCGGGCTGCCCGCTTCGCCCCCGCGCGCAAGGCAGTCTCGCGGATGCTCATGCAGGGAGCGTGACGGTAGCGTTTGCTCGCGGATTGCATTCTTGGGGTACCCGGTCGCATCCGTTTTTTTAGGATTCAAATGACGTAAGAGCGTAATGTCTCGGACGTCTCGACGTCATTGCCTGTGCAGAGTGGCCATCCGGTCGGCTTCGTCCAGGGAAACGATTAGTTGCAGAACCTCCGAAATCACCATCCGCCTCGTGTCTCACCTGCTCAAACTCAAGGGGCGGCCATCTGCACCTATCGCCGCTTGCGATGTGTCGGATTTGGGGCGCTCGTATTGGCCGCCATGTCGATGGCGCCTGCTCAGGTCGCTGCGCAAACGACCGTTTATGAGACAGAGGAGTTCTCACTGGACGTCGGCCTCGATGCGGCAGCCGTGGTTTTCATACAGAACAACCCCTGGTTCGGCGAGGCGGAGGCCAATATCGGCGTCGACACCGACGGATGGACTGAATTCGCGATCGAACCGCAGCTCTATCTCACCGTTCCTCAAGTTCTCGGCGGAGAACTGACTGCCGGCGTCTCACTTGTAGGCACCAAAACCATTGGCGAAAGCGGTGGCGAGCGCAGGCATCATATCACTTTCTGGAGAGCGGCGCTCGCCTTCGTCGTGGGCAGCATGCTCATCCTTCGAGGCATCGATGCAATCCGGATCACGATGATCATCGGCGCGCTTCCGTTCTCCTTCGTCGTCGCGATGATGGCCGTTAGCATCCTCAAAGCGATTGCATTCGACCTCGTTCGCAAACGCCACCGAGCCCCCGCTACTGCAGAGGATTGCGCCGCGATGGCTAACTCCAAGTAACAGCCAAACAACAGGTTGACCTAAGAAATTCAATGGTCAACCTATAGGGTTGACGCCTACTTTGGCATACTTCAAGAACTAAAAATACATGAATCAGCAAAACTCTGAATAAATTATGTAAATATTTTAGTACACTCGAAAATTGCCGGAAATATGGATTCGCATTTGTCACATTGTTGACTCCTGGCAATACTGAAAAATGGATTTCACGGATTCTCAGAGCGCCTGTGGTGGTCCAGAAATTCGGTGGTCATTGGAAAATTTCGGTGGAGATTTCAGGATTTCTGCCGGTTGAACTTATTCCTATCCGGATTTTATTCGGATCCTGACTAGCCAAGAACCGAGGGGGCTCTCCAGTCATGAAGTATCTCGTAGTCGGCGCAATTGCCATCGCCATAGCTGCGCCAGCAGTCGCCCAGGACGCGCAAACTGCCGATGACGGGCGTAGAGGCGGCGTCGATATCCTCGCGCTCGCGCATCGCCTGCGTGGGCGCAAGGTCGCGCAATCACGCTATCCTGAAATCCTGCATGAGCTGACCTCGGAGCAGATCGACAGCTTCGGTGAGAAATTCATCGAAGACACACGTATCCATCGGCAGGGCGCGCCATTTTTCATCGACAAGATGCCGAACAATTTCCGCCATATTGGGCTGATCCACCTGATACTGCCCAATGCCAAGATCATCGATGCCCGCCGCGATCCGATGGACTGCTGTTTTTCGAGCTTCAAGCAGTTGTTCGCGGAGGGCCAGGAGTTCACCTACGGCCTGACCGAGATTGGCCGTTATTATGCCGATTACGTCGACCTGATGGACCATTGGGACCGCGTGCTACCGGGCAAGGTCCTGCGCGTGCAGCACGAAGACGTGCTCGACGATCTCGAAGAACAAACCCGGCGGATGCTTGGCTATCTGGAACTACCGTTCGAGGAAGCCTGCCTCGATTTTCACAAGAGCGAGCGCGCGGTTCGAACGGCCAGCAGCGAACAGGTGCGCCAACCCATCAACCGCAGCGGGCAAAATGCCTGGAAGCCATTCGAGCCTTGGCTCGATCCGCTGAGAGAAGCGCTCGGTTCTCTCGCCTCCTAGGCTATTAGCGCGCCATTGGACACTTCGCCATCGGGCGCGGCGAGCACGATCCGCCCTTCGGCATCGGTAAAGCCCAACACCAGCACCTGTGACATGAACGGGCCGATCTGGCGCGGTAGTAAATTCACGACGGCCATGACCTGTCGGCCGACAATATCTCCCGGCGCGTAAAGATCGGTGATCTGCGGAGAGCTCTTGCGTTCGCCGATCTTCCCGCCGAAATCGACCTACAGCTCGAGCGCGGGCTTGCGCGCTTCCGGAAAAGGTTAGGCGCGAAGAACGCTGCCGCAGCGAATATCGATCTTGAGGAAGTCTGAGAACGTGATTTGATCCATCGTCTCAGCCTATTGGACAGCCGAACGCTTGTCGAACCTCATTCAATCCCGAACTCTCTGATAGAAGTCGAGCCGAGAGATTTGACCAAGCTCGAAAATGCTCATTCCATGCTGGCCGACTGACAAGCAATATTATCTGCTTTCAGGACCCAGGAACTCGGCAGCCAAGGTCTTGGATTTGGCCGCGAAGCGGTCATTTCAGGAGATAAAAGGCTGGGTCCTCCCCTGCCCCAATTCGGTCGCTTCTGCTCGGATCCTCAGGCGGGACTCGAACTCAAACAGTAAATTGGGACCCCTGCGAAGGACCCCGTTGGGGCATGCCCTCAACAAGCGATTGCACAGGCGAGAAAAGCCCCCCGGCTCGACCGCGCAGTTGGGGGGCATCGCTTGATTCCACGAGGACGAGAAACACGCCCAAGGCCGCGGCTTCAGGCGAACACATGCGGACGCATACGAACCTATACGGACGCTATTTCCTGGTAGCGGAGGAGGAGCATATTGAGAACAAGTATGAATTTGATTCTGCTCACTAATTCCGAATTCGCCTCGTGAAAATACCCCCGCCGATATCCCCGACAACTGGACTTTGCGTCAAGTCGTGACAATGCTGCGGTCAAACGGTTTGGCGCGTAGCAAAGCACCAGCCAACCGTCCCTCAAACGGCGGAATTCGAGCCGGAAGGTGACGGTCCGGTTTTGGGCAGCAAATGCGGAAAGCTGTCGGTCGATTTCCGACCCTCCAAGTGGGACAATCAGGCTTATTCATTGGTTACCCAAAAGCTGAAGGAGCTCTCTCCGCGCGCATACACCTGTCATTGCAGTTTCAGCAGACTTCAATCTGAACAAGGTTTGTGTTCCATCATTCGGCAAATTGAGCTAGCAGCATGCGTCGCTCGCAAGAGCGCATTCGAGACGGCGAACGGGAAACCGGTGCAATTCCGGTACTGTCCTCGCAACGGTAATCGGGTGACCGGCAGCAGCACGCCACTGTCCGATGGATGGGAAGGCGCTGCCGATCGAGACTCGTCAGTCCGGAGACCGGCCTCTCGAACCTTTCAAGCAGCCGCTCGAGGATTGGCGGTCGATGGAGCAGGTTTCATGAACCAGCACGCCAAATATGGCGCGCTTGCGGCGTCTTTGACGCTCGCTGGCGTCGCCTCACACGCTTTACCGCACGTAATGGGTGTCTCGACGGTCGGGGCAGTCGGTATGCTCGCCGCCGCCTATCTCCCGAAACGCTACGCATGCATTCCCGTTCTTGCGACGGTTGCTATCGTGGACGCGATGAGCGGCTTTTACGCTCTCCTAGCTATGAGCTTCGTCTATCTCGCCCATGGTTTGGCAACGCTGTCGGTAAGCAAGCCGCTCGTATCGATAGGCGTTCGGTCCGTTGGCGTTGCCGCGGTCGTCAACGCGGTCGTCTTCTACCTGGTTTCCAACCTGACGCCGATCGCGATGGGCTGTTATCCGAACACGGCAGAGGGCTGGCTTGCCTGTTATGTCGCCGGTCTGCCGTTCCTGCTCAAAGGCATTCTCGCCAATGTCATCTATGGCGGAGCGGCCTTCGGGCTGATCGCGCTGCTGGAGAAGCTCGATGCGCATCGTATCCTTGCTCCCCAGCGCGACTGACATCGTCGTCGCACTTGGCGCCGACCAGAGTCTGGTCGGCGTCAGCCATAGCTGTTCGGGCGATTGGGATCATCTTCCCAAACTGACAAGAACCTGGATCGACAAGGGTGCTTCGTCGGCGGAAATCGACCGGCAGGTGAAGACGGCGACGAGGCCGCTCTACGAACTCGATATCGAGACGCTGGAAGCGCTCGCGCCGGATGTCGTTATCAGCCAGTCGCTATGCGACGTATGCGCGGTTCCGTCCGGCGACGTGCAACAGGCAGTGCTTGGCCTGTCGAGCCAGCCGAGGCTAGTCGATCTCTCCCCGCATCGTCTGGCCGATGTGCCGCACTGTTTCGATCAGGTGGCGGATGTGATCGACCGGCAAGACGAGGCTGCTGCCCTGAAGAAGCGCTGGGACCGCACTCTCGACGCTTTTCGTGGTCGCCATGCGACAAACAGGCTGCGCATCCTCTTCCTCGACTGGCTCGATCCGCCCTTCGTCGCCGGTCACTGGATCCCCGATATGATCGATCTGCTCGGCATCACGAACCTGCTTGGCCGGGCGGGTGATCGCTCTTTCGCGACCACATGGGAAACGATTGCCGGTGCCGATCCCGACCTTGTGATCGTCGCATGTTGCGGCTTCGATGAGATGCGCGCGCGCGATGAAACCATCCCCCTCGGCTGTCCCATCATCCTTCTCGACGGCCATCTGCATTTCAGCCGACCCAGCCCCGCGCTCCTACCGAGTCTGGAAATGCTGTCGGATGCAGTGACGGAGTTCATGGCGGTTGCCTGAACCAGGATACTGGACCCTGCACGAAGAGGCCTGTGCGCGCGGGGAAGACACCTACCGCGATCCCGAAACCGGCTATCAGGTCTTCACCCGTATCGGCCTGCGTAAGCGCGAACGGTGCTGCGGGGTAGGATGCAGGCATTGCCCGTTCGACCATGAACAGGTGCGCACGGAGGATCGCGCGGACCGCATCCAGCAGGCGGCGTGGTTGACACGGACGCGTCCTGCGGCCGACCCCGCTGCGCGTATCCTGTTCTGGAGCGGTGGGAAAGACAGCTATCTGGCCTATCTGACCCTGGCAGCGGAGGCCGACACGCCGATCGTTCTCCTGACCACTTTCGATGCGCGCAGCCGGATCATCGCGCATCAGGAAATGGCGATCGCCGAAGTGGTCGCGCAAGCCGAGCATCTTGGCCTGCCTCTTATCGGAGTGCCGCTTCAATCCGGGCCGGACTATCTCGACCAGGTTGCGCCTGCGCTCGCTCTCGTGCCGGGCTGCTCCGGGCTATGTTTCGGCGACCTTCATCTCACGCATATCCGAAGCTGGCGGGAGGAAGCATTCCGAAAGCACCCGGCAACGTCCGGCATGCAGCTGTCTTTCCCGCTCTGGCAGCAGGACTATGCGCTGCTGCTCGCTAAGCTGGCCGCATCCGGCGCGATATGCGCGATCAGCGCAGTACGACACGATCTCGAAAGCGTGTCTGTCGGCGACATCTTCGATGCGAATTGCGTCGCTAAACTGCCGCGCGGGATCGACGCTTTCGGCGAGAATGGCGAGTTCCATACGCGCGTGACCTTCGACCAGGGCAGCTGACTGCCCGGCCGCAGTGCGATCGGGCAGGCAGTCAGACATGCGCTAGAACCGAGCCCGCGCCCCAATCACGGCGGAGCGACCCGGCGTGGCGAAGCTGAAGACGTCTTCGTACTCTTCGTCGAGCGCGTTTTCGATCCTCCCGAACAATTCGACGCTTTCGCTCAACGCGTACCGCATGTTTACACTCAAGAGCAGGTAATCGTCCAAGGCGACGCGCACCGGAACAAAAGACGGGTCGATAAAGGCAACATCCACCGCATCGCCATTGTAGCGGGCGACGATCGTGACGCCGCCACGATCGCCCGATGCCTGCCAATCGACGGCGAGGCTGGCGGTATGAGCAGGCCGCCGCACTTCCTCGACGCCGTTCTCCCGCGCGTGGAGATAGGTGTACATTCCGTCGACCCGCCAGGCCTCGCCGAATTGTGCCGTCGCGAATACCTCCACGCCGCGCTGTGTCGATATCGTGTCCCGGTTGGCCGGTGAGGCAATGAAATCGGGCGGCGGGAAAGTGGTAAAGATTTCGCCGGTAAGCTCGTTTTCGAAGTAGGTCGCGCCGAGCAACAAGCTATCGCCAAACAAGCCTTGCTCGATCCCGATTTCCCAGCCCCCGGACCGCTCCGGCTCCAGATCGACATTGCCGATGAAGCGTCCATCGACGAACCCGAACATTTCGTAGAAGGAGGGGTTCTTGACTCCGGAGCCTGCCGCTGCGCGGAGCCGGGTCGCAGGCGTGACGCGATAACTGCCCTGCACGCGATACGTCGTCGTGTCGGCGAAACGCCCGTTCCAATCGCGGCGAAGCGATGCACCAACGCTGACCGCGTCAGCTATGAACAACTCGTACTGGCCGACAAGGCCGGCACTGTCGATCTGCCTTAGCCCGGTGAAGGCGAAACCCGAAGGGTCGGTGTTGCGAAACCTTTCGCGCTCGATATCGACCGCAACGGTGGCACGATGTTGCAAGCGGTCATCGCCGAAGCGTAGCGTGCTTTCATACGAAGTCTTCAGCCGCTGGCCCTCGCTGCCGAAGGATCGTCCGGCGGCGTTGAAACCGTCACGACGGGTATCGGCGATCTGGCCTGAGAGCGCATGCGTCCACCGTCCGTCGAGCAGACCCAACTCGCCACGCAGCAGCGCATAGATCGCTTCGTTCTCGAACCGGTTGCCCGGGGTGTCGATCTGGAAACCGAAAGTCGGGCTTGCAGGGTCATTGTCGCTGTCGTTGAACTCGCCCTCGGCGCTCGCATACCGCACCACAGCGGTCAACCGCGTGTTCGCCGAAGGCAACCAGTTGGCTTTGGCCGAGAGTGAGCCGGTATCGCTGGACAGGTCACGCGTCCCGCCGCGCGCACCCGGCGTGCCATCGGTGCTGTTGAGAGTAGCCGACAAAGCGTAATCCAGTGCGCCCGCTGCGCCTGCAAGCCGGGCCGCCGCATTGACCGTGCGGAAAGAGCCTGCCTCGATCCGCACAGTAGTACCGGGCGCATCGCGCCCCGACAGCGTGCGATAGTGGATGACGCCGCCGATGGCATCGGATCCGTAGAGCGCGCTTTGCTGCCCGCGCAGCACTTCAACCCGTGCCGCCTCGTCCGCGATCAGCGTGCCGAAGTCGAACTCGCCGGCGAAGGGATCCGAGACCTCGATTCCATCGACGAGAACGAGCGTGTGATTGCCCTCGGCGCCGCGAATGCGGACTTGCGTTTGCCCCGGAACGCGGCTGACCGCGATCCCCGGCACGTCGCGCAACACATCGGAAATTGTCCGTACCTGACGGTGGTTAAGCATCTCATCGCCGATTACCGTGACCGAACCACCGATGCGATCGGTCGCAATCGGTTCGGGCGACCGGGTGCCGGTTACAATCAGCACATCTCTGGGCGGATCGTCCGCTTCGGTAGCAGATTGGGCGAAGGCCGCGCTGGGCAGGCAGATGGCTGCCAGAAAAATTGAACGATATACCGGTTTCATGAAATATGCACTCCTCGGCGCCGAGCGAGAAGGCCGGATCCTCCGCAAAAGCGGCCGCGCGCGCAGGTCGGCGGACGCGAGCGCCAGCCTGCGGGTCACGGTGCGGCTCCGGCCGCCAGTCGCCGCTCAGACGAAGAGTTTCGCGCCCGGCCAATCCCTGAACCAAGGCAAGAGCGACCCGTGCCCGTCGGTCTCCTGGCTCGCGGGTCGTCGCCCGGAGCGCACCTTCCCAGGCCGAGAATATCGGCCCAGTGGCACGGGATCGTCCCGCTTGCGCTCCGCGCTCGTCGCTTACAGTTGCAGGGACAGCGGCAGAATTGGCTCGAAGAACCTCACTGCCTTCCCGTTACGGACGCGGTCAGCGACAGTTGAACAACCATCGCACGGACTGAATATTTGTAGCGCCCACAAGGAGCAAGAAAATTTTGAGATCAGAGCATTGCGACCTTTTTCGGGCCGAAAGCGGACCGTCTGCTTTTGGAAAGAAACCGGACCTGGCTATAGGCCAGCCATTAGTTTCATTAGGTCTGCAGCGCTGGGCGGGGCTTACCATGAACTGTGGGATCATTGATCGAACAGTGCCCGCCATCGTCACGAAAGAATCCGGCGGCGCGCTTGCTTCTAGTCATTCTCAAACAGGGTATGGGACCATCCTCATCGTTCTTGCTGCATGTCGCGGAACACTTAACGACAGTCGATGTTTCGCCATAATGAAAAATAAACTTTTGGCGGCGAGCGCCGCATCCGTCCTTCTCGCAACGCTGGCCGCCTGCGGGTCGAACGACAGCACGTCTGCGCAAGACGATGTCGCGCATGCCGCGGAGTCACCTCCGATCGCAAACGCAGAGGGCGCTGGGACAGTCGAGCCGAAGAAACGAGCGTCGGAGTCCGCATCCGCGACCACGGTCGCATCTTCTTCGGTTCTTGATGCCGCACGCGAAAATTGCACCGCGGATCTTTATGAACTGGCCAACCGTGCGGAGACAGAAATCACTGTCTTGGAAAGCGCATCGACCCCCACCGGAGCAGCAGTTAGCCTGATGATCGATGGCGCGGCGGCACCGTGGTCGTGCACCACCGACGACAGCGGCAATGTAAGAGACCTCTACTACAGCGCGAAGGAAGGATAGCGGCGCCCACCTTCAACGATGGGTCATGTAGGTTTCGACAAATTCGAAGCGGAAGATACCTGCATCCGCCGGGCAGGAATTGATCTCCGCCGGATCGCAGATTTGCGTTCGGCGGACGGCAATCACCGCGCCTTGGCCTTCGCGATGCGAATACCCTTTGATCGTGTCGTAGAACAGCCCGCCATTGACAATCAGGCAGCTCTGGACCGGTCCATGGCCGAAATCGCATGACGCTGTTTGCGGGGCGATGTCGAACAGGATGACACGCATATCGCCTACAGTACCGTTTGCCTCATCGCGTCTGAAGTTCTTGCCTCCCCACAGACACGTGCTCGGGTAGCCCTCGCTTACCGCGCCTCCGCGCAGACGGCATCCTTCGAAAGTCTCGAGCAGGTCTAGAGGGATTGCGTCGAGGCTGACCTGTGGTGGCGAGCCTGTGGTGCTGTCGGCACAACCGGCCAGCAGCACCATAGCCGATAGCATGGACAGTGCTTTTGCGACTTTGCTCGCGATCACCCTGCCCGCCGTTTCCGGATTACTTGCCCGGATTGGCGACGTTGCATCGCGCGCGGATGACCTCTTCATCCTCGGTCGCACTGTCGTCCAGCGGGCTTTCGATCAGCATCGCCTCGTCGTCCTTTTCCCAGTACACCAGCAGCATATCCGGGGTCAGGCCCTGTTCGGTGCTGTACTTGCTGCCTGAGCCGCTCGGAACCAGATAAAGCTGATACGTCTTGCCGTCGATTGCCAGATCCACTCCGCCATCGGGACCGAGATCGTCACGATAGGTCGCCACGATCGTGCTGCCATCGTCGCAAACAAGGGTGCCGGTCTGGGTCTCGTCCGTGTTTTGCTCGGCAGCTTGCTCTGCGGTGCCAGTTGCGGTCGCTGAGGGATCCTCGGCGGTCTCCTGCGCTTCGCATCCGGCAAGGGCGAGAGCTCCGGCCATGACTAAGAAGGCGTTGGTGATGTTTGGTCTTTTCATTCGAAATTCTCCGTGAAGGTAGGGCGCAATCACTTGTGCTTGCGGACGAACAGCGATGCCAGCAGCATCACTATGCCGAGCGCGGCCAAAATGAAGGTCAAAGGCAGGAAAAAGCTTTCCTGCAATTCGCCATCTGCATCGACGCCGTTGTAGAAAGTCGTTTCGGCGATGTAGCTCAGCACCGCGCCAATCAGCGCGGCGATGCCGAACAGTTTTAGCTTTGAATTCATTGCTTGTGTTCTTCCTCTTCTGTCGTTTGTCCTTCGGGCGACACGAGATCTCCAGCCGCCTGAAAATAACCTTGTTCGTAGGTGTAGGAGACGATGCATGTCGAAACCCGGTCGAGCCCGCAGACCGAAAAGTGCACGCCCATCAGAATTACCGGAAAATCGTTCCAGACGAAAATCCTGTAGTCATGCCCAAGCAGGTCGAAGCGGTCATATCCGCCTTGGGCCTTCGAAACGAAAACATGATGCGTCGCGCCGCCCGTGCCGCCCTTGAAAAGCGTGGCGGAGGTCGAGCATGAAAACACGGCCTCGGGAACGATGGGGTCGACAACGCCGTCCGCGTTGAAGTCGACCACGGCGCTGACCGGTCGATCCTCGACGGCCATCTCGCCTTCTAGTGCGGTGCAGAACGATTTCTTCTCTGCCTCCAGCTGCTCGAAAACCGGCTGGAATTCTGCCGGTGCAAGGGAAGCTGTCGCAGAGGCTGCCATCAGTGATGGCGCGAGGAGAAGGTGCGGTACTGGCATTCTACGTGGCCCTTTTCGTAAGTGTCTGGTTCTCGGACTTGAATTGAAGTTTCATGCATTGCTGTTGACTCGGTGAACCGTGTCTTAACTGCGATAAACCGTTAGGCTGGTCTGGCATTTTTCTGGATCGCTAGTGGGCATGGTTCATGCTGTGGCAGCCGCATTTTTGATACCGCTTTGCGGTGATCGGGTTCCCCGAATTCCCACTCGTGAACTGGAGCTGTGACTGTCGTGATCCACCTCGCCCTATCCATGTCCGCTGCGGGTTCCCTGCGGCAGGCCTTGCCTCAAGGCACGGTGGTCTTCGGTCTGCCGAACCGGATGAACGCCGGGCCGATCACCGATCCGTGCGGAGACGACTTTTTCGCATTCCAGCAAATGATCGATCAGGCCAACCCGATCGCGGCATGGGAGGAAGAGGGGATGGGGCGCGAGGCACGTAAGTGTATACGCGAATTCTGGCAGGCCGCGCTGGCCGATCAGGAGCGGAC
This sequence comes from Erythrobacter aureus, assembly GCF_003355455.1. Lineage (NCBI taxonomy): Bacteria > Pseudomonadati > Pseudomonadota > Alphaproteobacteria > Sphingomonadales > Erythrobacteraceae > Erythrobacter > Erythrobacter aureus. The sequence goes on along the minus strand of NZ_CP031357.1, from coordinate 1,624,979 downwards.
CCTTTGGTACTCTTCGTGCTCGGCACCCGATATTTGCGCCGTAGCGGTTGTCCTCCGCGATAGCCAATCGATCGCAAAACTGCGCCTGATAGATGTCGATACGCATTTCGACGATTCTCACGTAACGAGCGTTGGCGAGATCGCACCTCAGCAGCTTGCTCCGCTGGTCGGAACGGCTGTCAGCCCGGATGCCGGACAGTTGCGACATATGGTCGGCAACCTGGCCTTCGCCACACGATACGCCGATCTGCCGCTGCGCTGGTGGGTCGCGCGCGACACCATCGCTCCGGTGCCATGGACGCTTGTGGATGGTGCAATCTTGGCATCGTTCCGCGATCACAAGTCGCTGTCGGCCGCTCGGCTTGTGGGGGAAACACTCGGAATCCTTTCGCGTGAGGCCAACAATGTCGATGACGGGATTGTCTGGTATCGCCTGTGCAAGCTGATCGAGGGACACCATTTGGACATTGTGGAACCCGACGATGCGCTGACGTCCGGATCCTTGATCGCGGTGGACGGGACTATCCAATCCGAGCGCAGTATCAAGGCGGGCTAAAGCCAGCCAGGCAACCGGAGAGGACGGGGGTAGTCGTTTCGCCCCATACATCAACAAGCGATGTCGAGGACGCACCTGGGTTGGCGAAAGCCACCAGGGTTTCAGGTGAGCTTGTAAAGTGTCTGGTATCGCGGTGCTACGAACGGAAAGGGCAGTCCACTTCCGATCCAGATTCAAATGCGGCTACGCAGAATGCTGATTCGGCCGAAGTTGGGCCGGAAGCGGTCGGTCCGCTTTTCGTGGCTTGATATCGCATAGCCGCCATTCGGCGATCAACCCAAAGCCAGACACTCTATTCCTGATTCTGGGGTATTCAAAGGATGCCTCGGTCGCGCAGCCATTGCACCGCGAGATCAGGCCATCGTCTGGTTACGGGGCCGAAGCCGGTCGCAACCCAAATGCATGACAGCCTTCGGCAAAAATCCGCAGGTCCACCGGAACCCCGACTTTATCGAGCGCCATCGTATATGCCATCGCGTGACGTGGATCATTGCTGGGATCATCCATCGCATGCACGAGCAGCGTTGGCGGAGCTTTCGGGCTGATCTCCATCCAGGGGCGAGTGCCATGTCGGTATCGCTACGCTCAACGGGCAGGAAGCCGCAACAAGTTCAGGAAGAAGCGGGAACCGATGTTTGAGGTGCCGCGCGACCCAAACCAACTTGTTGGCGCGGAGGTTCTTTTGTGGGACGGAACTTCTGCCTCAGTGACGGGTGTCTACAATCTGACAGTTGGCCATCTTAGTCTTCAAGACTTCTGGGTGATGGACATCAAAATCCCGCTAGGACGCAACGAATCTCGATTGAAGGCCTCAGTTGTTCAAGCTGCGTCGCATATTTTCGGACAACCTGGTTGTACAAATCGGGACTGCTTTTCGCGGTCACCGAGATTACGGACATGGTTTTGGCGCGGAGTTCGGTTGGGCTGCACCGCATTTGGGAGAGAAGCGCGTTCGCTTTATCGACCTTGAAAATGCCGTGGGTCAGATTGCAGCGAGGTCGTATTACAAGTTTGCCAGCTACAATGTACATGCCTCGTCCAAGGGCGTGAACTACAGGCTCGGTCTGGTCGATCAGGATGAGGTCTTGCTTGCGGGACGAAGCAATGTCGGTTTCTTCGAACCTGCCCACAAGACTGCGCAAGCGCTTTGCCAGCTAAACGGAGCTATTCTTCGAGATCGTTGGGACTTGGATACGTTGGTCACCTATCAAATTCTGCTCAACCTTTGGGAAGAAGTTCCTGACGCTTGCCACGACACGCAGGAAGCCATTGAAGCACGTGACGCGGAGTTCAAGAAGAACGCCAGGCGAAAGGTGGACAGTGGAGAGCAAGAATAGGAATGGCGTTCGATACCCTTCGCGCTCCGATAAGCCGGGGAATGCAAACGGGGTCGGCAATTGAGACCCCTTTGCCAAGCCGTCGCGGATTTCCGCGACATGGCTTGCAACGCTCCTACTTCCAGTTTCTCACGATACTTAAGAACAATGAAAATATAGGCAATAACCTACTGTTTCAGTTAGATAAATATGGAATGCCTGTTTCACATAAGTTTCAAGTATTGAAACGAGTGAGGCAGGCTTTGGCGATTTCGGAGACATCGGCAAATTGACTTATCGCCGCCAATCACATGCGGCGATTCCGCTTAGTCGAGGTGCTCAAGCAAGCGCAGTCTGTCGATGAACCCTGCACTGAGACCGTCTACAAGCGCACTCGGAAATTCGTTTGGCAAGCTATCGAAGGTTGTCTGTAACACCTCTTCTGCCTGTGCTTTGATTTGTTCAAATAGCGCACGCGCATCGTCAACGCTAAAACCGGCACGGTCGGCGGTCTGCATGAAGTGGCGCGGCATAATCTCGTCGATCCGATAGTGACGGTTCTTTCCTACTGACATAGCGAGACGATACTTGCCCTGTGGGATTTTCCCGTCCGCGAAACTCGGCTCCGCGCTTAGAACATCATAAAGCGGTGTGAGGGAAAAGCGGCCGCCCAGCCCCATTGCGACACTGAAGTTTTTGGCGTGGCCATCAGTCGCACCAAGAAGCCAAAACAGGATGTTGGCTTTCAGAAAATTAGCTTGGTCTTCAGTTGGCGTGTCGCTCCCTCGCAGGAAGGTAAGGACATCGAACATCGAAGGTCCGCCATCGGACTGGTATTTGATATCGGGGGGAACGCCCATTGCCTGGCACATATCTTCCTGCGGCTGGCGCAGGATTCTGTCGCCATCGATTTCCCGGTCAAAGCGCTGAACGATGAGAGCAGGTTTGCCTTCAAAGTGCTGTATCTCGCACTCGGTTGTCGGGATGCCAAAGTTGCGACAGATTTCGAGGCAGAGAAATTCGTTCTCGACGCTGTTGCTAAGATCGATACCGTTGGGCAGTTCGCCGATCTGCGGTTTGAATATGTGTGTGGTCGGCGTCGTGCCGTGAGGAAGCAGCCATTTCCCCTTCCAATGGGTCAGGGCCGTTTTCTCCTGAGCACCGGCAATCGAGATGCGAAAATCGCGCTCTCGCTCTAGGCCCAATGGCGCGGCTTTCAGATTGGAGAGTATCTCTGCGATCCCCGCCTCGGCAATCTCTTCACCTTCAATTGCGTCAAGAGCGCTAGGCTCTTCACCGTCCGGCAGGAACTGGAGTGCGCCGACACAATCCCGGCCTACGGCAGATAGGAGGCTGTAGGCATCGGTGCCTTTAGCGCCCATCTTTTCTGCAACGCGGCTTCTGATATCGCGATTGTCAGGGAGAAGGTTATCGAAGACGGCGATGACCGGAGCGCCGACATAACGGTCCTCGCGAAGCTGGAGCGAGTTGGAAACGGGCATGGCATGCTCCCAGGCAAGCCAGCCCTCATCATACTGGAAGTCCACTGCACCATTGGCCTGCCGACGAAGGCGGCCAACGAGCCGGTTGTTCAGATAGACGCTGAGCGGTGGGTGGGTCGGCTGACGCGGCATGTCAGAAAATATCCGACATTCTTGTCTTAGCGGCGCTGCGCGACTGCAAGCAGATGTCGAGGTCGAGTGCCGCGAGTATGGCAAACACGATATCGAGCCGCGTTCCCCCCTTCCCATTCTCGAGGTCGGAAATGGTCGCTTGCCGGGTGTTCACCTTTGATGCCAAACTCGATTGCGTAAGGCCTTTGGCTTTGCGCTGACGAGCGATGGCTGCTCCGAATGGTTTTGAGGTTCTGATAAGCTGCTGCATGATTTAATCCTTCATGCAGTATGATACGCTTTACCGTATAAATTGTCAATATACGATTTAGCGTATCAGGTAGATTTATACGGTTTTCCGCATAAATAGGAAATATACGCTATTCCGTATGAATGTACGCCCCCAGCCTCCGCTAGAGAAGCGGAAGCTGCATATCGGCGGGATTGCCAATATTATAGATGTAGCGCGCCATCTCGATGGTTGCCTTGCCTTCGAAGATCGGCTTGGCGGTCACATGATTGTGAATCTCGTGGCTAGCCCAGATTTTGAGGCCGGAACCCTGTCGGGTAACGTGAATACGTCCCGGACCTCCACTGCCGCCGAAAATCCCCAAAGACTTTTTCAAGGCTTCCGACAGTTCATCGTCGGACATGCCGCGTTCGATCTGTTCCGCGTAGCGCTTCGCTGCCAACAATAAGCGCATCTTCAAGGGCTACGGCAAAGCCGGTTTACACGTTGACCAGCTTTCGGTGAAGAACCTCTATCATTTCTTCGAAGGTCGCCGGAGTGATGATTTTCGGGTGCAGATTCTCGATGCCTATCTTCAAATCATCGCAGAAGAGCCACCCGCCTCTCACCTTATGGTTTAGCGACTTGGTCCCGATTGTTACTGCCCCGCCATGCCCAGGCGGGGCTTTTCTTTGTGGCATCCCTCAGTGTTTATCCGCGTCCCTCACAGACACGCATTTCATATTCGACCGACTTTTCCTGCCATTCGTTTCATGTCTCTAGCTGACCGCCGCCGATGCCCTTCGGTTTGCAACAGGCTGCCCGCACCTCTGACCGCCAAGGCGGTCACCGTGTTGCCTGTTGGCAAATCAGGCGGACGGCACACGCCTCTCGACTCCTCATCGGCTGGAAGGTCCGGCCGAATAACCACTTAGCACTTACCATGTATGAGGTTCCGTCCCGTTTGGAAGAATCCGCAACGGCGCTGGGCCAGCTTCCTGAATGACCGGCATCAAGCGCGTTGGTCGCGCGCGCGCCGCCGCCTCACTAGGTCATGCAAGCTGCTAGTGGTAACCTTCGCCGACCGGGCCACCTTGTGGAACGCGGTCGAGGCCGCCGAGAAGCGCAAGGATGCCCAGCTCGCCCGCGAGGTCGAGTTCGCCCTGCCCCGCGAGCTGTCGAAGAAAGACAACATCAGGCTGGCGCGCGAGTTCGCCAAAGCTGAATTTGTCGAAAAAGGCATGATCGCCGATCTCAATGTCCATTGGGATATCGGCGAGGACGGCAAGGCCAAGCCTCATGCGCATGTCATGCTCACCATGCGAGAGGTCACGAAGGATGGCTTTGGCGCAAAGGTCCGCGACTGGAACAAGACCGCGCTCATTGAACAATGGCGCGAGCGCTGGGCCGATCATGTGAACCGCGCCCTGGCGGAACGCGATATCGACGCGCGGATCGATCACCGCAGCCTGGAAGCGCAAGGCATTGCGCTCGAACCGCAGGACAAGATTGGACCCGCAGCCTCACGCATTGGCGGACGCGGCCTCGAAGCAGAGCGGATTGAGGAACACCGCGCCATCGCCCAGCGCAATGGCGCGCGCATAATCGCCAATCCCTCGCTGGCCTTGGATGCGATCACGCACCAGCAGGCCACCTTCACCAGGCGCGACCTTGCCGCCTTTGTTCACCGGCACAGCGACGGCAAGGAGCAGTTTGACGCCGCCTACAATGCCGTGCGCAGCTCCCGCGACCTGATTGCGTTGGGCACAGACGGACGCGGGCAGGACCGCTTCACGTCGCGGGCAATGATAGAGACCGAGCAGCGCCTGCACCGCGCTGCCGACGCGATGGCGCAGCGCAACGGTCACGCCGTTAAAGATGTGCAGCGAAATGCCGCATTCGCGAACGCTTCAAAGCGCGGTCTGGTCCTCTCCGGCGAGCAGAAATCCGCCTTCGAGCACGTCACCAAAAAGACTGGCCTTGCCGTGGTCGTCGGATATGCCGGAACCGGCAAGAGCGCGATGCTGGGCGTGGCATGCGAGGCATGGGAAAGCGCGGGCTACAATGTGCGCGGCGCGGCGCTCTCTGGTATCGCCGCCGAAGGTCTGGAGAACGGCTCAGGCATCGCATCGCGCACCATCGCCAGCCTTGAGCATCAATGGGGCAAAGGACGCGAGCAACTCACTTCGCGCGACGTGCTCGTCATCGACGAAGCAGGCATGGTCGGCACCCGCCAGATGGAGCGCGTACTCTCCTATGCTGCGAAGGTCGGGGCGAAGGTTGTCCTGGTCGGCGATCAGCAACAGCTCCAGGCCATCGAAGCAGGTGCTGCCTTCCGGGCGATCCACGAGCGCCACGGCGGGGTCGAGATCAGCGAAGTCCGCCGCCAGCTATCCGCATGGCAGCAGGATGCGACGCGGCAACTTGCAACGGGCCGCCCGGGCGAAGCCATCCGGACCTATAAGGAACGTGGCATGGTCCATGTCGCCGATACGCGCGAGGTCGCGCGCACCGCTCTGATCGAGCGCTGGGATCGGGAACGGCAAGTCAGCCCCGAAGACAGCCGGATTATCCTTACCCACACCAATGATGAAGTGCGCGAACTGAACCAGATGGCGCGCGAGAAGATGCGTGCAGCGGGCGGGCTGGGAGCCGATGCCACGATCAAGGCAGCGCGTGGCGAACGGCAATTTGCATCAGGCGACCGCATCATCTTCCTGCGCAACGAGCGCGGGCTCGGGGTCAAGAACGGGACACTTGGCACGGTCGCGATGGCCAGCACGCAAAGCATGGCGGTGCGCACCGACGATGGCCACGAGGTTGCCTTCGACACCAAGGACTACGCTCATATCGATCATGGCTATGCGGCTACGATCCACAAGGCGCAGGGCATGACCGTGGACCGCGTCCATGTGCTCGCCACACCGGGGATGGACAGCCATTCTGCCTATGTCGCCATGTCGCGCCATCGCGAAGGACTGGCGCTGCACCATGGCCGCGATGATTTTGCCGACCAGTCGAAACTTGTTCGCACACTCAGCCGCGAGCGCGGAAAGGACATGGCGGGTGATTACAAGCCCGAGCAGGCCTTCGCCGAACTGCGCGGCATTAGCTTCCGCGAGCGTATCGTGGAGTTGGTCCGGCAGGTGCCGGAAAAGGCGAAATCGATCTTCGGAAACTTCCGTCCGCAGGGCCGTAAGCTCCAACCAATCCCGGTCCAGTCGAACACACAGAACGACCAGCGCCGCGCGGTCGAGCGCTACGCCCGTGCGCTTGGCGACATCGGCACAATGAAGGCCCAGGGCTTGCCAATTCTCCCGCACCAGAAGGACGCCTTGGAGAAGGCAGGAAAGGCGCTCGAAGCGATCCGCCCCCATGCCGTCACCGATCTCGACAAAGCGCTGGAGCGGCGTCCTGAGCTGATTGCAGAAGCCGTTGGCGGGCGCAGCCAGGAGGCCATGCGCGCCATGCAGCACGAGGCCGCCGTGCGCACCGATCCGGCGTTGCGAACTGAACGCTTTGTCAGTGACTGGCAAGGACTCAGCACGGCGCGCAATCAGCTTGAGCAACAGGGCGACCGCGCAGGCGCTGCCCGCGTGTCGGCCAAACTGACCGAGCTGGCGAAGGGGCTTGAACGCGATCCGCAGGTTGAAGGCCTGCTGCGCAGCAAGGCGCGCGAACTCGGCGTCGATCCAAAGCCCGAACGCAGCATCGCCAATGAACTCACCGCAACCCTCACCCGCGAGCGCACCCGCGCCTTCGACATGGGCATTTAGGAGAACCGACATGGAAGACGACCACATCGAAGAAGTGCAACTGGACCTCGAAGTCGAGGAACCGCCAGCGTTGGTACCAAAACCGGAGGTCGTGACAGAAGCCGATCCGGCAACGGAAGCATTCGCCCGTCTCGAAGGGGAAATGGCAATGGTGCGCCATACGGTCCAGAACATGGCCAGAGAGCGAGCCGACATCGTAATCCCGGACTACACGGCGACACTCGGCCAGATGGCCGATCAGTTGGCACAGGTCTCCGAAAACCTGGCAGACATCAGCGGCAAACCAGCAATAAAACTCACCCCCGAGACGATTGCCGATCAGATCGCCCACGCCTCCGAAGGTTCGCGTCGTTACGACAGCGACCAGCTCATGAAAGCCCAAAACTTCCACCGTCAGGCAACTGCCGAGATGCACACACTGGTAGGGCGCGCCCGCACCATCGAAGCACAGAACCGCAAATTGCAGCACATGGCAGGCGCAGGCCTGCTCGCTGGCATCCTCCTTTGGGCGATCCTCCCAGGCACCATCGCCCGCGCCATGCCCGAAAGCTGGCAATGGCCCGAGTGGATGGCTCGCAAGGCTGTAGGCGAACCGACCATTCTTGAGGCCGGAATACGATTGATCCGGTCCCAGAATCCCGAGGCGTGGGAGGAGTTGATGGTGACGCACAACACACTGAACGCGAACCGCGAAAGATTGGACCGATGTGCCGAGAAGGCGCGGAAGGAGGAAAGGTCGGTCAGTTGTTCAATTCAGCTAGACCCACCAGACGCATTGTGAATGCGGGAGATTCTCGTTCATAGGTGCCTGAAAGCAAGGCAATCGCGTTCTGGACAAATGGTAACGTATATGTTACCTAAGGCGGTGTAATGTGATTATTGAAGAGTATGTCCGCGAGGATGGCTCCTGCCCTTTCCGGGGCTGGTTTGACGATCTCGATGTCCAGGCATCTGCCAAGGTGGCCACTGCTATCGTCCGCATGGAGCTGGGCAATCTGTTGAACGTCAAATGGATCGGCAAAGGGCTTGGCGAATACCGGATTGATTGGGGGCCAGGATACCGCCTCTATCTGACACGGGACGGAGATCAGTTGGTCATTCTCTTCGTTGGCGGGACCAAGAAGCGGCAGCAGGCGGACATCAGACAAGCAACCGCTTTGCTGGATGAATACAAGAACCGGAAGGCCAGGGCAAAGAAGGCAAGGAGTTGAGCAAGGTGGCACTGACACGCGATTTCAAGGAGACGGTGAAGGAACGCGCCGCGCGCGATCCGGAATTTGCCAAGGCCATGCTGGATGAAGCTGCGACCGCATTTCTCAACGGCGAACCACACGTTGCGCGCCTGATTCTGCGCGACCTCGTCAATGCGTCGGTCGGGTTTGAAGGCCTTGCCGCTGAAACCAATCGACCGAGCAAGAGCCTGCACCGGATGCTTTCAGAGAAAGGCAATCCGAGCATGGACAATCTCGCCGCCATCTTCGGCGCGGTTCGAAAGCAATTGGGCGTGGAATTTGAAGCGCACGGCGTGAAGGCAGCGTGAGCGTGTTTCAGAATTCACTAAATGCAACAATCTGCCAATTCGGACTGTCCAGCACCTGCAATTACCTTGGCCAATCTTGTCTCAATCGCTCGCACAATCGACATCGGCTTGTTATTGAATCGCAATGAGAAGCGGGGAAATTCCTTTCAAGTTCGACATGGGCGAATTGGTGGTGCGGGCTCGACGGCAAGTGAAGGGCCGCTTGGGCGACGTGACACTGAACCTGCCCTTCGTCAGCATTGCGGTCAGCCCGAAAGATCGGGAGCGCCAGGTGGCGCGCGAGCTCGTTATCCGGCTGCGGGACCGGCGGGTGTTGTCCGCATGGGAATGTTGCGACGGCTGCATTGACAACGCCCTCAAGTCGCTGGGCGAAGTACGGCAGATCATAGTGGACAAGCAGGTGGAGCTAGCAGAGCTACAAGACGGGCCGCTTTATCTGCTACTCGATGCGATGGCCTTGGGCATTCGCCAGTTCCAAACCTTCGAGGAGCTACTGCGCCGCGATGACGATGCGCCGCCGCACCCGCGCTTCGGAGATTTCCACCGGCCGCCGGATACTCGGCAGGCCTACTTCGACGGGTTGGAGATTTTGCGCGGCCACCTCAGCCGTTGCCTTGGGCAGATCGCGGCCATCGCTGGAATGCCAGCGCTAGGCGAAGGTGTGCTCGCTGAATATCAAGGCCCGTGGCAGCTAGAGGCTTATCACGAACCGCCTGCTCTGCCCGCTGCGGACGGCTAGGCGAAGGGGAGGGGCCTGTGTGGAATTGGTTTAAGAAGAAGCCACGCCAGTCTGACGATGAATTGCGGGCGCTGGCGGAACAGCTCATTGGGCCACAGTCGCTTGCCGTAGCTCTGGCTGAAACTGTGCGCGACTATACCGCCGCCGTTCAAGCCGGGAAGCTCTCATATCCAGCCCACCGCCGCGAAGGTGCGAGCGTCGTGGAGATATGGGCGGACCTCAGGATTGAAGCCCTCCACAAGATGTTCAACTTCGGGCAGTCGGACCCCTTCTTGTTGTCCGATCAGCGCCGCCAAGAGGATTTGTTGGCCTGCTTCCTCGACGACCGGGCCCACCTCGAAATGCCTCAGCCGCGTGGCGCGGTGATCCCCGACACCATACAGGGGATGTTCCAGGTCTATCTCTACCTCGACGCAGCCGGATCGGAGGTAGCCGATAGGGAAACAGATCGGGCTGGGCTTAAGCTGGAAGGGCGGTCCATCCTCGACCGGATCGAATCAGAGTGCGCCGAGTTGCGGCCCAGGCTGGCAGCGTTCAAGGCTGGTACGGGCGACGGTACGATCCCAGCAACAATGATCGAGCTGTTGTATGCCGACGTAACCGCGAAGGCCAAATCCATCGCGCTGTCTGCCAAATTTGGACCTCACTACGAAAGCGGCATCAAGTTCGTGGAGGCCCAGCTAACGAAGCAAGGGGATGATCCGTCCGGCTTCCGGGCGTCAGTGACGCGAGTGATGGCTGCGAAAGACCCCGACCACCTCGCTGCTCAGAGTTAAACCAACTCAGATGATCGAGAGGAAGAGTTGGGGAAATTCAATCTGTGAGTTTTCATAAGGCGAACGCCTAAACAGGCGTACCCACCGAATTGGTCAGAATCGAATTACGCCAGTCCAGCCACTTCCGAAGTCATACCACCCGGTCCCACGCAAATTGTGGGAACGCCTGTGGTATCGATTCTGGAAAAATCTGCATTTATCCATTTATTTCAATTAGATAAATGACTTGAATGGTAGCGGAGGAGGGACTCGAACCCCGACACGCGGATTATGATTCCGCTGCTCTAACCACCTGAGCTACTCCGCCCCGAAGAGGCCTGCCGGGGCAACAATCCGCTCGGCAGGCGGCGCATTTAGGGCGGTCGGGGCATGTGGTCAACCGCGCAATTGCGTGCCGCTCGCCTTTTCTGTGATGGGCTGCGAAACGGCTTCGGTCACGCGCCCGGTCCCGGTCACCAGCCCGCGACCAAACACATCGGGCGACGCCGTATCCACCTAGGCATGGCAGCGGCACCATGCGCCAGTACATAACCATCGATCATCGCCCCCGCGAAAGCGGCGCACCGATGCCCCTCGCCGACGTGCTACGCCCCGCCGCTCCCCCTGAACGCAAAATCTTTCACCGCCTCCCAGGGTCCCCCGCGATAGCGGAACAAAGCGAGGCCACGAAAGACGAAGGCGTGCGGTTCGATGGTGTCCGCCAGCGCCGTCTGCAAAGCCCGTGCTTCCGTGACGGCAACCTTGTTCTGAATCGTGACATGAAGCGCGGGACGATGCCGATCCTGACCGGTGAGCATGCCATGGAAATGGTCCGCGATCATGTCGCGCAGATAAAGCATGTCGGGGCTCGACAGCTTGATAGCGGTACCACCGCCGAGCGGCATCAGACCATCGACCCGCCCCTTTACCGGCGCGAATTCACCGGCAATCCTCTTCAGATGGCTGCACAGCTCGGCCTCGCACATTGCAGGCAAGGCATGAAACAGCGTCACATGGGCTTCGAGAAAATTGCGCTCCGGCGGGAAATGCGCGTCCCTCAGGGCGGTGAAGCGGGCATGCAAATCCCGCGGAAGCAGCGCGGTAAGGATCAGCGGCGCGTCACCGGCTTCGTTCACATTTCCCCACGTTCGCGGCGGATTTCGAACCACTTTGCCACATTGCGGTTATGCTCTTCCAGCGTTTCGGCGAAGGCATGGCCGCCCGTGCCGTCCGCGACCATGTAGCGTGCGCTTGTTTCGGCGGGATTCAGCACCGCTGCGATCGCCTCGCGACCGGGATTGGTGATCGGCCCCTTGGGCAACCCCACCATCGTGTAAGTGTTGTAATCGTTGATCGCGGCGATTTCCGATTGGCGGATGCGGCGGCCCAGAGGCTTACCCTTTGTGATCGGATAAATGATGGTCGGGTCGGCCTGCAGCAACATGCCGTCCCTCACCCGGTTCGAATATAGCCCTGCGACCATACGCCGCTCGCTCGGCTTTCCGGTTTCCTTTTCGACGATCGAAGCCAGGATGACGGCGTCCCTGATATTATCGACAGCGATATCGGCAGAGCGCTTGGGCCACGCTTCGGCGAGGTAATTCTGCATCGCCGCCTGCATCCGTGCGAGCACCGCGCTACGCGCCTCGCCGCGCTCGAAATCGTACGTATCCGGCAAGACAGAGCCTTCGACCGGAACGGGGATTTCGCCCGTCAGATACTCCTCCGCCATCAGGCGCTCATGTACCAGGATCGAGGGCATGCCTTCGGGTATCGTGACGAACCGGCGGATTACCTCACCATGCTGGAAGGTATCGAGAATCGCGGCATTGCTCACGCCAGCGGGAAGTAGAAACTCGCCCGCCATAATCGGATCGGACGATCCGAATATCTTGGCCCGAATCAGAAAGCCGTCGACGTCGCCGATCAGACCTTCATCCGCCAGCTTTTCGGCGACCGATGTCAAGCTTGCGCCCGAAGGGACGATGAAGCTCGTATCCTCTTCGACCTCTGCATCGCCCCACCAGCCGGAAAGGAACCAGATCGCACCCACCGCCAAGAGCAGCGCGAGGACGCCTGCCACAAGGCAGCCGACTTTCTTCACATCAATCGACCTTCTTGACGATCAGCGACGCATTGGTGCCGCCGAAACCGAAGCTGTTGTTGAGGGCTGCTTTTACCTCGCGCTGCCGGGCTTTGAGCGGGACCAGGTCCACGCCCTCGGTGCCCTCATCGGGATTGTGAAGGTTGAGCGTGGGCGGAACCACCTGATCGCGGATCGCGAGGATGCAGAAGATCGCCTCTACCGCGCCCGCTCCGCCGAGCAGGTGGCCGATAGCCGACTTGGTGGAACTCATCGAAGCGCCGCCGAGATCGTCGCCCAAAACGCGCTTGACCGCACCCAGCTCGATCGTGTCCGCCATGGTCGAGGTGCCGTGCGCGTTGACATAGTCGATATCGGTCGCGTCGAGCCCCGCCTTCTTCAGCGCCATCCGCATGGCGAGTTCCGCACCCTTGCCTTCGGGATGCGGCGCGGTGACGTGATAGGCGTCGCCCGACAGGCCATAGCCCACCACTTCGGCATAGATCGTCGCGCCGCGCGCCTTGGCGTGTTCGTATTCCTCCAGCACCACGACACCGGCGCCCTCGCCCATAACGAAGCCGTCGCGATCCTTGTCATACGGGCGGCTTGCTTCGGTGGGGCGGTCGTTCATGCTCATGTTGAGCGCACGCGCCTGTGCGAAACCGGCAACACCCAGCGGATTGATCGTGCTTTCCGCACCGCCAGCGAGCATCACATCCGCATCATCGAGCGCGATCATGCGTGCCGCATCGCCTATCGAATGCGCACCGGTCGAACACGCCGTTACCACGGCATGGTTCGGCCCCATCAGCCCGTATTTGATCGAAACCTGGCCACTGATGAGGTTGATCAAGCGCCCATGGACGAAGTGCGGAGAAACTCGGCCCGGGCCACGCTCGTGCAGGACGATCGATTCACTCTCGATCCCGGGTAGGCCGCCGATGCCCGAACCGATCGATACGCCGGTCCGCAGCTTGAGATCGTCGTCCATCTCGGCGAGCCCGGCATCTTCGAGCGCCTGGCCGGCGGCATCGATACCGTAGACAATAAACGGATCGACCTGGCGCTGGACCTTGTGATCGACGCGCTTATCCGGATCGAACCCGTCCTCATGGTCTTTCGGCTTCACCTCGCAGGCGATGGTGCATTTCTGCCCGGTGGTATCGAAACGGGTAATAGGCCCAGCCCCGCTCTTGCCCGCGATCAGGTTCTTCCATGAGGTCTCTACGTCACCGCCCAGGGGAGTGACGAGGCCAAGTCCGGTTACGACCACACGACGCATGTAATTCTCCGCAGATAAGACAACAGGCCCGGCCCGTTATCGGGTCGGGCCTGTCCGTTCCCGCAACAAGCGCGGGTTCTGAAAAGCGCTGGGCTTAACCCTTGTGCTCTTCGATATACTTGGTCGCGTCGCCGACGGTGGTGATTTTCTCGGCCGCATCGTCGGGGATTTCGACGCCGAACTCTTCTTCGAACGCCATCACCAGCTCGACGATGTCGAGGCTGTCTGCGCCCAGATCGTCGATGAAGCTGGCTTCCTGGGTGACCTTGTCGGCCTCGACGCCGAGGTGCTCGACGACAATCTTCTGCACGCGGTCGGCAGTATCGCTCATTTTTGTCCCTCTCAGATTTGGGGGTTATTGAATTGCCTGTCGCCCTAATGAACGGCGCGGCGCAGCGCAAGGGCAACTCGTCCGATAGCTCGAACCCATGGTCTCTCCCGGTCGTTTATTCGATATGCACGACACTGCAAAGGGAAGCGAAATCATGGCAAGTACCGTATTCAAAAGTCTCACCGATACCACCTTCGACTCGGTCGAAGGTTATCGCCAAGCTGCCGACAAAGCCGACAGTCCGCAACTAAAGCAGGCCCTCACCCAACGCCTGCAACAGCGTGAACAGACGCTTGCGCAGATGAATGCCGAGCTCGAGCGGCAGGGCGACGAACTTACTACCAAGGGCACCCTGACTGGCGAAGCGCACCAACTGTGGCAATCGATCACCTCGGCATTCGAAAGCAATGACGAAGCCGCCGCCGAACGGGTCGAAGAAGGCGAGGATTACATCAAGGGCAAGTTTGAAAAAGCGTTGGAAAGCGGCCAGCTCGAAGCGCAGGAACGGACCATCGTACAACAGTGCTACAGCGAGATTTGCGAAGGCGAGCGTTTCGGCGACATGATCGAGAAACAGTACGACTGATCAGGGCTCGACTTAAAGAAAAAAGGCGCGGATTCCCCCGCGCCTTTTTTGCTCGTCAGCCGTTCTCGTCGCGCCCTAGCTCGTCACGACTGGCGCCATTTCCATTTACGTCGGTGGCTTCGGCGGCATTACCGGATGATACCGCTTCGCGCGCCTGCTGGGATAGCTGAATGTTCAATTCGCGCAATTGTCGGGGCGAAACGATGCTGGGCGCGCCCATCATCAGGTCTTGCGCGCGCTGATTCATCGGGAAAGCGATGACTTCGCGGATGTTCGGCTCGTCGGCCAGCAGCATCACGATACGGTCGATACCCGGTGCCGAGCCGCCATGCGGCGGCGCGCCGAGCTTGAACGCCTCGATCATGCCGCTGAAGTTCTCATCGACATCGGCCTGGCTGTAGCCCGCGATCTCGAACGCCTTGTACATGATGTCCGGGCGGTGGTTACGGATCGCGCCCGAGGAAAGCTCGTAGCCGTTGCAAACGATATCGTACTGCCAGGCGAGGATATCGAGCGGATCCTTGGTTTCCAGCGCGTCCATCTCCCCTTGGGGCATCGAGAAGGGATTGTGGCTGAAGTCGATTTTCTTGAGCTCTTCGTCATACTCGAACATCGGGAAGTCGACGATCCAGCAGAACTTGAAGCAGCCTTCCTCGATCAGTTCGAGCACTTCGGCGACGCGGGTACGCGCAGCGCCGGCCAGCTTGGCGGCGTCCTTCTCCTTGCCCGCGGCAAAGAACAGGCCATCGTTTTCGCCAAGACCGAGTTCGGCATAGAGCTTTTCCATGCCTTCGGTACCGTGGTTCTTGGCAATCGGCCCGCCGAACTCGCCGCCCTTGCGGGTGACGTAGCCGAGGCCGGCGAAACCTTCCTTGCGCGCCCAGTCGTTCATCTCGTCGAAGAACTTGCGGCTCTTTTCATGCGTGTCCGGAGCAGGGATCACGCGGACGCGGCCGCCGCCACCGACGATCTTTTCGAACAGGCCGAAGCCCGACTTTTCGAAGTGACTGGTAACGTCGGAGATGATGAGCGGGTTGCGCAAATCGGGCTTGTCGGTGCCGTATTTAAGCATCGCTTCGGCGTAAGGGATGCGGGGAAATTCACCGGCGGGCGTCACGCTCTTGCCGCCGGAAAACTCCTCGAACACCCCTGCGAGCACCGGTTCGATCGCTTGGAAAACGTCTTCCTGCGTGACGAAACTCATTTCGAAGTCGAGCTGGTAGAATTCGGGGCTGCGATCGGCGCGCAGGTCTTCGTCGCGGAAGCAGGGCGCGATCTGGAAATAACGATCGAACCCGGCGACCATCAGCAACTGCTTGAACATCTGCGGCGCCTGGGGGAGCGCATAGAAGCGGCCCGGGTGAAGACGGCTGGGCACGAGATAGTCGCGCGCGCCTTCGGGGCTGGAAGCGCCCAGAATCGGGGTCTGGAATTCACTGAAGCCCTGGTCGGTCATGCGGCGGCGCAGGCTGGTGATGACCTGGTTGCGCAGCATGATGTTGTTGTGCACCCGCTCGCGTCGCAGATCGACGAAACGGTATTTGAGGCGCGTCTCCTCGGGATAGTCTTCCGCCGAATTGACGATCAGCGGCAGGTCGTCTGCACGGCTCTGTACGCTCACCTCGCGCGCGAACACCTCGATGGCGCCGGTTGGCAGGTTCGGGTTCACCGCTACGTCGGCGCGCGCCTTGACGGTTCCGTCGATGGTGACGACCGATTCCAGCTTGATCTTATCGAGGATCGGGAGCGCCGGGCTGTCTTCGTCGGCCACGATCTGGGTGATGCCGTAATGATCGCGCAAATCGACGAACAGCACGCCGCCATGGTCGCGCTTGTTGTGCACCCAGCCGGACATGCGGACGGTTTCGCCGACATTGTCCTTGGTCAGCGCGGCACAGGTATGGGTACGGTAGGCGTGCATGAAAAGCTCGATCTTTCTGCCGGAAATTGATTGGGGCCGCGCGCGCATCCGGGCGCCGCGCGAAAACGCGCCCCTAACAGCCATCGGGGGCCGATTTGTCAAGATTCGTCTGGCCTGGAACTAGGCGATACGGGCGCGGCGCAAGGCCCGCAACGTCCCGGCCCTGACCCAGGGCCGTTTGCCAGGTGTGGGCACCCGCACCCCGCAACGAGCCAGAAGCCCGTTCATCGCCCAGGCATCATCCTGCAACAGGCTGTCGCGTGAGCGCCAGGTCACCGAGAGCGAGATCGATGGGGCATCGCCAACCGTTACCGTATGCGCCGCCTTGAACGGGACATGCAGGGCATCGCACGGCCCGATATCGAAATGAAGCGCGCTTTCGGCTAGCTGCGGCGTCCACGGCAGGAGATTGTCGCCCGTACGATGAAACCGCTCATTATCGGCCTTGCCGGGCAGCCCGCATTCCGCCGGGATCACGCTGAAGCGCTTGCGCCCCGCGATCTGGAACAGGATGTTGTATTCGGGATCGAAATGCAGCGGAGTGAGCAGGCCGGGCGAGCTGACGAAAAGAAACGCAACAGGCTTGAGCAGATCGCCCGTCACGGGGCCTGCGATAGGGGCAATGCCCGCCAGCACTTCCTCGACCAGCCCCTTGAACTCGGGCCAGCGCCCCAGATCGCGCAGCATGATCCAGCGCTTCGCTTCGCCGAGCGAGGAGACCAGAGGGCTGAGTCTCGCTGGCAATTCGGCGAGCGGCCTGAAACGCCCCGCCGGACCGTCTTCGCGAATCTCGATCAGCGATCGGTCGCCCTCGTCGATGACAGCCCCGAGATTCTCCCATGCGAAGCAGCGCTCCGTCGCGAGCGTATGACCAAGCAGTTGCGCAGCGTGAGGATAGGCGAGCCGGAAGCGCACATGATCGAACGGCCGGCCTGCCGCCTGCGCGTGGAAATGCTCGAGTGAATCGATCCGTCCCATGCGCCGCAGCGATAGCTCGCAAGCGTTAAGACTCGCTTGACCGCGCATATGGCAGGTCTAAAGCGGCGCGCGTCACGGCGGTGCATAGCGCCGCCCGCGCGATTGCAGGCCGGGCGCAAATCCCGCTACCTTGCGCATGCGGGATGACCCCGCGCCACCGTATGGGCTTTGCCCCGGGGGCGGTACTCCGCCCGACAGAACACGAAAAGACACGATGAAAATACACGATCTGATTACCGAGACCGAACCGCTCGCCGAATTGTGCGAGCGTCTGGCGAAAAGCGATTTCGTCTGCGTCGATACGGAATTCATGCGCGAAAACACCTATTGGCCCGAACTGTGCCTGGTGCAGATAGGCAATACGGAAGAAGCGGCGGCGATCGATCCACTGGCCGACGGAATCGACCTTGCCCCGCTGTGGGATCTGATGTGCGACAATGACGAGGTGCTCAAAGTCTTCCATGCCGGCGGGCAGGATGTCGAGATCGTCTACAATTTCACGCAGCGGACACCGCAGCCGATCTTCGACACGCAGATCGCGATGATGGCGATCAGTCAGTCGGAACAGATCGGCTATGCCAATCTCGTCGAAAGCTGGCTTGGCCTGACGATCGACAAGGGCGCGCGCTTCACCGACTGGAGCCGCCGCCCGCTGACCGACCGCCAGATCGAATATGCGATCGGCGACGTGACCCATCTGGCGCAGATCTTCCCGCGCATCCTCAAGAAGCTGATCAAGACCGGTCGCGGGGCCTGGCTCGATGCCGAGATGGAAAAACTCGCCGATCCTGAAAATTACGCCAACGACGCGGGCAAGGCTTGGCAGCGCATCCGTTCGCCGGGGCGCAACCCTGCCGTGCTCGGGCGTCTCAAGGCGCTGGCCGCCTGGCGCGAGAGCGAAGCGCAGCACAAGAACATCCCGCGCGGGCGCATCATGCGCGACGAAACGCTGGCCGATATCGCCAGCCACCCCCCCAAGAAGCAGGCCGATCTGACCAAGGTTCGCGGCTTGTCGAATGCGTGGAAAGACAACGACATCGGCAAGCGTCTTATGAAAGTGCTCGAAAAGGCGGAGCCGCTGCCGAAAGACGAAATGCCCGATAAGCCGAAACGCGGCGCGCCATTGGGCAAGGAAGGCGCGCTGGTCGCCGATCTGCTCAAGCTGCTGCTCAAGATCCGCGCGCGCGAAATCGATGTCGCTGCCCGTCTGCTGACCAAAGCCGACGAAATGGAAGCGCTTGCCGCCGGCGTGCGCGACCTCAAGATCCTCGAAGGCTGGCGCTACGACGTCTTCGGCAAGGATGCGCTCGAATTGGTCGAAGGCAGGCTCGCTTTCGCGGTCAAGGACGGACGGTTGCTGATGACCCATGTCGACGAAGTTCATGCGGGCATGGTCGAAGCGCAGGCAGCAGAGTGAGCACCTACCTTCCGACCCTCAAGCAGCTCCAATATCTCGTCGCGCTGCATGAGCACGGCCATTTCGGCCGCGCGGCGGAGGCCAGCTTCGTGTCGCAATCGACGCTGTCGGCGGGCATTCGCGAGCTAGAGTCGCTGCTCGGCGTGACTCTGGTCGAGCGCAGCCGCCGCGTTGTGCGCTTCACGGCGCTGGGCAATCAGGTGGTCGACAAGGCGCACCGCATCTTGCGGGAGGCCGAGGAACTGGCCGACCTGGTCCAGGCCGCGGGCAAGCCACTCGCCGGGCAGCTACGCATGAGCGTCATCCCGACAATCGCGCCCTTCCTGCTGCCGCGCTTTCTGCCGCGCCTGCGCAAGGAACGGCCCGACCTTGAGCTGTTCCTGCGCGAGGAAACCAGCCAGGACGCGGTCGAATCGCTCCAGCACGGGCGCGTCGATTGCGTTCTGCTCGCCCTTCCCTTCGCCACCGGCGAGGTCGAGAAGGCGCATATCTCGGATGACGAACTCTATGTCGCCTTCCCCAAGGACGATCCGCGCGATCCGCCCGACATCATTCCGCCGAGCATGATCGACGAAGGGCGCCTGCTGCTGCTCGAAGACGGCCATTGTCTCAAGGATCACGCGCTGGCCGCCTGCAACCGCCCCGAATTGCGCGCTTCTGCGACGATGATCGGCACCAGCCTCCATACGCTGGTACAAATGGTCGACAACGATCTCGGCCTGACCATGCTGCCCAAAATGGCGGTGGATGCGGGCATTCTCAACGGCACGGAAGTCGTCGCTCGCCCGCTCAAGAGCAAGAACGCCACGCGCGAAATCGCCCTGATCTGGCGCAAGAATTCGCCCCGCCGCGACGATTTCGAACTGTTGGCCGAAGAACTGCGCGCGGGTTAGGCTCCCGCCGCGAGGGCCTTCAATCCATGTGTTTGAGGCCGACGCGCAGATAATCCCAGCCGGTAATTACCGTCAGTACGGCAGCCGCCCATAGCGTCGTGAGCCCTACAGTATGCGGGACATTCGCTTCCACTTCGCCCAGCATCACGGCCCATCTCGGCAGGCCCTGACCAAGGATCAACGAGCCGAGCGCGACCATCTGGAAGGTCGTTTTCCACTTGGCGAGCTTGGACACGGGCACCGACACCTGCAAGGGGCCGAGGAATTCGCGCAGGCCCGACACCGCAATCTCTCGCATCAGGATAATCAGCCCGGCGATGACATGCATGTCGCCGACATAGGGACCGCGCAGCACGCCCTGCGCCGCCAGGACGAGGATCACCGCGGCGACCATGATCTTGTCGGCGATCGGATCGAGAAAGATACCCAGCTTCGACACCGTCCCGCTTGTCCGCGCGAGATAGCCGTCGAAATAGTCCGTAACGCCCATCAGGCAGTAAAGCCCGAAAGCGATCAGATAGCCCGCTTCCCAGCCCGGCCACCAAAGGAAATAGGCCAGCAGCGGGATCGCGAATATGCGCGAAAGCGTAAGGATGTTGGGCAGGTTCAGCATCGTGTGGGTCTGCCTAGCGGCATTCGCCCCGTCGCAAAAGCCGCTCAATTTCCTTGTCCGCCACGGCGAGGTCACTAGAGTCGATCGGAAGAATGGGTTTCGCCCCGGGGGGTCATGCTTACATCCACGCATTTGCTGCGCCGCAGGCGGTTCCTGCCGCTGTTCGTCACGCAGTTGTTCAACGCATTCAACGACAATCTGTACAAGACCACCATGGTCCTGTTCGTTGTGTATGCGGTCTACAGCGACCCGGCCACCGAAGCGAGTTTCAGCGGCCTGGCCTCGGGCCTGTTCATTCTGCCGTTCTTCATCCTTTCGGCGCTGGCGGGACAGCTCGCCGACATGCGCGACAAGGCGAAGATCATCCGCACGGTGAAACTGTGCGAGATCGGGTTGATGATGATCGGCGCGACCGGCCTCTACATGGCCTGGCAGGGCATCCTCGTCCACACGGTGGCCATCCCGCTGCTGCTGCTGGCCCTGTTTTTGACCGGGGTGCAGTCGACCTTTCTCGGCCCGATCAAATACGCGATTCTGCCGCAGCACCTGAAGAAGGACGAGGTTCTGGCAGGCACCGGGCTGGTCGAAGCGGGCACCTATATCGCCATTCTGATGGGCACGATCCTCGCCGGCCCGCTGGCAGTCGATTACACGGGGTGGGCGGCGATCGGGATCATCGTGATTTCCTGTATCGGCTATCTGGTCAGCCGCCAGGTGCCACCCGCTCCGCCCATGGGCGAGGTCGAGAAGCTCGACTGGCACATTCTGCGCGCTTCGGTGAAGCTGGTGCGCGATACGATGCACAATGCGGAAGTCTATTACGCCATCCTTGCGATCAGCTTCTTCTGGACGATTGGCGCAGTGCTGTTCATCCAGTTCCCGCCGCTGGCCAAGAACACGATCATGGCCAGCCCCGAAGTGGCGAGCTTGTTTCTGGTGGTCTTCTCGGTCGGCGTGGCGATCGGATCGGTGGCGGTCAATGCGCTGCTCAGGGGACGGGTATCGGCACGGTACTCGCCGGTTTCGGTCATCGCGATGGGCGTCTTCGTCGTGGCCTTCTACGTCGTCGCGAAGCTGTGGGAGGCCGACCAGCCAAGCCGCCTGCTGAGCGTCGGTGAATTCGTTGCCTGGCCGATGGCCAACGTCCTCTTGCTGTGTCTGCTGGGGATTTCGGTCGCAGGCGGGATGTTCGTGGTGCCGCTTTACGCCTTCCTCACCACACGCGTTTCGCCCGACAAGGCCTCGCGCACTATCGCGGCCAACAATATCGTAAACTCGGGAGCAATGGTGGTCGGGTCGCTCGTGGCCATGGGCTTGAGCGCGGCAGGCGTGCCGATAACCGAACAGATCCTGCTGTGCGCAGCCATGTGTCTCGTTTCGGCATGGCTGGCGAAGCGCCTGATCGCCGCAGAGAACGAAGCCGCCGAAGCGGTTGCGACAGTCAGAGTCTGAAACCTAGACGATGAAGGCCAGCACCGCGGCCACGGTGGCGAAATAAGTCGTCGCCACGCCGCGCACATCCTCGGCGGTCAGGCGCCAGTCGATCGTCTTGCCCTGGGGTAGATCCGCAAAACCACGGCGTCGCTGCGGCAGGGTGGCCCGGAACCAGTGCCGGTTGCCGTCGCTCGTCAGGACCAATGCGCGTCTCATGATGCCGGGTTAACGAAATTTTAACCATTCGGTATCCTCTCGAGTCCGACCTGTCCCCAATTGGCACGCTTTGGCAAAAATTAACCATGTTTGCAGCGATTGCACCGCTCCGATTGGCGAGCTAATCGCCGCTGTCATGACAGCGCCCGACACACCGCAAGCCGCCCAGCTCCTGATCGATTGCCTGACCGAGCAGGGCTGCGATCGCATCTTCACCGTTCCGGGAGAAAGCTTCCTGCAAGTGCTCGACGGGCTCGGTCGGCAGGATGCGATCGATGTGGTCACCTGTCGGCAGGAAGGCGGCGTCGCGTTCATGGCCTGCGCAGACGGGGCAATGACCGGCCGGCCCGGTGTAGCCTTCGTCACCCGCGGGCCGGGGGCGACGAATGCCAGCATCGGTGTCCATGTCGCGATGCAGGATTCGCAGCCGATGATCCTGTTCGTCGGTGACGTCGATAGCGAAATGCGCGATCGCGAAGGGTTTCAGGAAGTCGATTTCAGCGCCTTTTTCGGCCCCATCGCCAAATGGGCGGCACGGATCGACAGCGCGGATCGCATCCCCGAATATGTCGCCCGCGCCTACGCCACAGCAATGTCCGGTCGCCCCGGTCCCGTGGTGCTCGCTCTACCAGAAGACATGCTGAGCCGCGATACGGATAGCAAGCCGCGCCCGTGCGTCGCACGTCCCGCGCAGGCCCCCTGCCCCGATGCGATGCAGGCGATGATGGCGCTGATCGCCGATGCCGCTTCACCCATCGCGATCATCGGCGGGGCGGGCTGGAACGCGAAGGCACGCGAGAACTTCCAACTCTTCGCCGAGCGCCTCGGCATCCCCGTCGCAACGGCCTTCCGGCGGCAGGATGCGATTTCGCCCTCGAGCCCGGTCTATGCTGGGAATCTCGGCTATGGCCCTAACCCCAAACTCGTCCAACGGGTGAAGAGTGCCGATCTTGTCCTCGCCATCGGCGCACGGCTCGGCGAGGCCACGACCGACGGCTACACGGTACCCCCGCTTACCGCATCGGATCGCAAGCTAGTCCATGTCCATCCCGATGCGAACGAGCCGAGCAGCGTGTACCCGGCCGATCTGGCGATCTGTGCGAGTATGGACGAATTCGCGGAAAGCGCGGCTCTATGGGACCAGGGCGATGCGATCGATTTCGACGCGGGTCGCGAGGCGCATGCCGAGTGGGAAGCCTGGGCGACCGCGCATCCGAACGATCACGCGCTCGACATGGGTCAGGCCGTCCAGTTCATGCGCGACACGCTCCCCGCCGACACGATCATCTGTAACGGCGCGGGCAATTTCTCCGGCTGGTGGCACCGCTACTGGCGTTACGAGGGCCTTCCGACACAGCTCGCGCCGACATGCGGCGCGATGGGCTATGGCGTTCCCGCAGCGGTCTCGGCCGCGCTGCGTTTCCCGCAGCGCACGGTCGTCGCCGTGGCGGGCGACGGCGATTTCCTGATGAATGGACAGGAACTGGCAACCGCCGTCCAGCATGGCGCGAACCTCATCGTCATCGTGGTCGACAACTCCGCCTACGGGACCATCCGCATGCATCAGGAACGCGAATTCCCGGGCGAGGAGCGAATTAGCGCCACCCGCCTCGCCAATCCCGACTTTGCGGCATTGGCGAACGCTTTCGGCGGCTGGTCTGCCCGCGCGGCGACCACTCAGGAGTTCAAGGATGCGCTGGTCGATGCGCAGGGGCGTGGCGGATTGCGGCTGATCCATTGCACGATCGATATCGAGCAGCTCGCCGCAAGCGGCGCGAGCGTTAGCGGATTACGCAACCGCTAGGTCAAGCGGCGGAACCTCGCCGCGGAGGGAGCTTCGCTTTTGCACGCGCCCGCCTCCTTCTTTCGGCTGGCTCGGTCAGATCCCCGCCATGGCGCAGATCACCGACCATTCGTCGGGCTTGATTTCGGCGACCGAGAGGCGCGACAGCTTGACCAGTTCGCAATCCGCGAGCTTGGGTTCGGCCTTGATTTGCTTGAGGGTTACCGGGTGCGGCAGTTTGGTCTTGGGTTTGACCTTGACCGCCGCCCACTTGCCTTCGGGATCGGTCGGATCGGTAATCCCCGCGACACTCACTTCGCAGATGCCGACGATTTCGAGGCCTTCCCGCGAATGGTAGAAGAATGCCTGATCGCCCACTTCCATCGCGGCGAGGTTGTTCTTGGCGCGATGATTGCGCACTCCGTCCCAAGTCCCCTCCTCTTCGGCGACGAGATCGTCCCAGCTATATTTGAAGGGTTCGGATTTCATCAGCCAATAGCGCATCGGGAAAGCTGCTCCTTCAATTTCGGTTCCGTAACGGCGCGGGTAACGCGCCCTGCACACAATGGCCAGACCGTGTAACCGGCCCCCCGCGAAAAACACCCGATTAACGGGTTTTTAGGCGATAAGCCCTATCGGTCTCTGCGTGACACGGTCCCACGGGACGGTTTGGTCGGGAGGAGCGCAAATATGGCCAGTAATGGACCCGCCGGAACGGGCAAAGCCAGCGCTCGTCAAGATCACGACCTCGTCACGCTGGGAATCGCGTTCGCGGCCATAATCCTCTTCGTGGGCACGGCGGGAATAGTCGTGCCAAACCTCGTCAAAGCATGGAACGGTCAGGCCGCTTCGCCCGATGTGGCACTAAGCAATGCTCTTCTGCTGAATATCGCGCTGATTTTGCTGGGCTGGAATCGTTACAAGGCGCTGACCGAAGAACTGCGAACCCGGCGCGTATCCGAAGAGGAGGCGCGGCGCCTTGCCCAGATCGACCATTTGACGGGCTGCCACAACCGGCGGAGCTTCACTGGGGTGTTGGCCGATCTTCTCGTCGGTCTGGAACGCCGCGAACGGGCGCTCGCCGCGATCGCTATCGATCTCGACAACTTCAAGCAGGTCAATGACCTTCATGGCCACCAAGCGGGCGACGAAGTGCTGCGGAACACGGCTGCGCGGATCCAACGGATACTCCCGGAGGGCGGTGTGCTGGCACGATTGGGCGGCGACGAATTCGTGTGCGTTGTCCCCTATCATCCGCAAGTACCCAACCGCATCGACCAGCTCGCCACGCGGATGATCCAGCATGTCGCGCGCCCGGTCGAAAGCGGAGAAGCGACGATCGACGTAACGATGTCGCTTGGACTGGCGTCCAGTATGCAACTCGATAACGTGCGCGAAGGCACTTCATCGGCGCAGGACCTGATGCACAAGGCCGACATCGCCATGTATCATGCCAAGAAGCAGGGCAAGAACCGCTTTTACTGGTTCGAACCGTCGATGGAAAACGAGCTACGCTTCCGCAATGAACTCGAGGCGGGCATTCGCCGGGGAATCGCGAATGGCGAATTCCGCCCCTATTACGAACAACAGATCGATCTGGAGACCGGCGAACTGGTCGGGTTCGAGATGCTGGCGCGTTGGGAATCGCCCGAAATGGGCGTGGTCGGCCCCGACATCTTCATCCCGATCGCCGAAGAGATCGGCGTCATCGGCGACATGAGCGAAGCGCTTATCGCGCGGGCTTTCGAAGATGCCCTGTCGTGGGATCCCAAGCTGACCCTCTCGGTCAACATCTCTCCCGTGCAGATGCGCGATCCGTGGTTCGCACAGAAGCTGCTCAAGCTGCTTGTCGGCCACAATTTCCCGCCCCACCGGCTGGATATCGAGATTACCGAAAGCTGTCTGCACGAGAATGTCGGCATGGTCCGTTCGATGATCAGCAGCCTGCGCAATCAGGGTGTAGGCGTGAGCCTGGACGATTTCGGCACCGGCTATTCGAGTCTGGCGCAATTGCGCAGCCTGCCATTCGACCGTCTCAAGATCGACCGCGCCTTCATCTCCGAACTCAAGGACCAAGAGCACGGCGCCAAGCTGATCGACGCCATTTTGACCATGAGCGACGGGCTCAAACTGCCCGTTACCGCCGAGGGTATCGAGGACGAAGTGGTTCTCGAGGCGCTCAAGCGCATGGGCAAGATGAAGGGCCAAGGCTATCACTATGGACGGCCCGAGCCGTCCGAACAGGTCATCGAAAGGCTGCGGGCCAAGAACCTTCTGGCCAAGGACGGACACGACAACGTCACGAAGGTCGATTTCACCTCTCGCGAAGCGCGAAGCGGGGGCGGCAAGCTCGCGGGCTGACGCATACACTGGACGCTGTGGCGCCAAGTGCATAGATGCAGCGGCGCAATGCGCGTCGATTTCACAAAAATGCACGGACTGGGCAACGACTTCGTCGTGCTCGATGCCCGGGTGCACCCCGTTCCCGCTATCGATACAGCGCTAGCGCGCGCCCTCGCCGACCGGCGCACCGGAATCGGCTGCGACCAGCTGATCCTGCTCGAGCCCAGCGATGCTGCCGATTTCCGGATGCGAATATTCAACCATGATGGCGGCGAAGTGGAGGCATGCGGCAATGCCAGCCGTGCCGCCGCACTGCTCCACGGATCTGCTGCGAGCGTGGAAACGTCCGGCGGGACGATCCATGTCGAACCGACAAATGGGGGCGCAAGCGTGGATATGGGCAAACCGCGCTTCGACTGGGAAGCGATCCCCCTTGCCTATGGCATGGACACAGCGGTCATGCCGGTCGGCTGGGAAGGCCTGGACCGGCCCGGCGCGGTCAATGTCGGCAATCCGCATGTAGTCTTCTTTGTCGAAAACACCGATGCGGTTCCGCTCGACGTGATCGGACCGCAGATCGAAACCGATCCGCTGTTCCCGCAGCGCATCAACGTCAATGTCGCCACTATCGAGAACCGCCGGCATATCCGCCTGCGGGTATGGGAACGCGGTGCCGGTCTCACACGCGCCTGCGGAACCGGCGCCTGCGCAACCGCAGTACACGCCATGCGCCGCGGCCTGGTCGAGCGCGAGGTGACAGTGACCCTGCCCGGCGGCGATCTGATCATTGGATGGGACGATAGCGAGCGCATCCGCATGACCGGGCCGGCCAGCGAAAGTTATCGCGGCAGTTTCGAATGGGACGATTTCGCGTGAGCGAGGCGCAGGTCATTTCGCTCGGTTGTCGGTTGAATATCTCCGAAAGCGAGCAGATCCGCGCAATGGTTTCGGCGGAACGCGATCTCGTGGTCGTCAATAGCTGTGCGGTAACCAGTGAAGCCGTGCGCCAGACTCGCCAGGCGATCCGGCGCGCCCGGCGCGCGAATCCCGATGCGCGGTTGCTTGTCACGGGCTGCGCCGCCGAAATCGAACGCGGCCAAATCGCCGCCATGCCGGAAGTCGACGGCCTCGTCGCCAACAAAGCCAAGCTCGATCCGCGCGCCTGGAACGTACCTTCCGAAGCACCCCCTGCCCCGCAGGACCGCACCCGCGCCTTCATCGCGGTGCAGAATGGCTGCGATCACGCCTGTACGTTCTGCGTCATCCCTCAGGGGCGCGGGCCGAGCCGCTCGCTATCGATCGTGCAGGTGCTTGCCGAGGTGGAACGCCATCTCGACTTTGGCGCGCGCGAAGTGGTGCTGACCGGCGTCGATGTGACATCATGGGGGCACGATCTACCCGGCACACCTGAGCTGGGGAAGCTGGCTCTCGCAGTGCTCGACACCTTCCCGCAACTTGGGCGGTTGCGGATGTCGTCGCTCGACGGGATCGAAATCGATCCGCTGTTGTTCGAACTGTTCGCGCACGAACAGCGCCTTATGCCGCACCTCCACCTTTCGCTGCAGCACGGGCACGACCTGATCCTGAAACGGATGAAACGCCGACACCTTCGCGGCGATGCGGTGGATTTGATTACCCGTCTGAGGGAACTTCGTCCCGATCTGGCGGTGGGTGCGGATCTGATCGCGGGCTTCCCGACCGAAACCGGCGCGCATCACGCGGCAAACCTCTCGATCATCGACGAGTTGAAAATCGTGCACGGACACATCTTCCCCTATTCGCCCCGCCCAGGCACGCCCGCCGCGCGCATGCCGCAGGTCGAGCGTGGCGAGATCAGGCGCCGGGCCGCCGAACTGCGCGCGGCGGTGAGTGCAAGGCGCGATGAGTGGCTGGCGTCGCTCGTCGATAAGCCGAACGCGGTCCTCGCCGAACGCGACGGGACCGGCTACACGCCGCATTTCGCTCGTGTTTCCGTGCCCGAGGGCACTCCCGCCGGTGACCTGGTCACTGTGACGCCGACCACATTCGAGAATGGCCTTCTGCAATGAGTGACAAGCAAAGCTGGACCGACCGGCTGTTCGGAGGGTTTCGCAAGACCTCCGAAAAGCTGACGAGCAATCTCACCGAGGTCGTAGGCACGGCCAAGCTCGACGATGCGACACTGGACGATGTCGAGGACGCGCTGATCCTGTCGGACCTCGGCCCTTCGGCTGCCGCGCGTATCCGCGAGAGGCTGCGCGATAAGCGCTTCGGTCTGGAAATCAGCGAGACGGAACTCAAGGAAGCCGTTGCCGAGGAAATCGCCGCGATATTGCGCCCTGTCGCCAAGCCGCTCGAAATCACCGCTTTCCCGCGCCCGCAAGTGTTGCTGGTGATCGGCGTCAATGGCAGCGGCAAGACCACCACGATCGCCAAGCTCGCCCACCTGTTCCAGGAAGACGACTATGCGGTGATGCTGGCGGCGGGGGACACTTTCCGCGCCGCCGCCATCGGCCAGCTACAGACTTGGGCCGACCGTGTCGGTGTGCCGATCGTGCGCGGGCCGGAAGGCGGCGATCCGGCCAGTATCGTTTTCGATGCGGTCAAGCAGGCGACCGAGATCGGTACCGACGTACTCATCGTCGATACCGCAGGGCGCCTCCAGAACAAGCGCGAGTTGATGGACGAACTGGCCAAGATCAGGAAGGTCCTCGGCCGTCTCAATCCCGAAGCGCCGCATGACGTTGTGTTGGTGCTCGATGCCACCAACGGCCAGAACGCCTTGAACCAGATCGATGTGTTCAAGGAGGTCGCAGGCGTCAGCGGCATCGTCATGACCAAGCTCGACGGTACGGCGCGCGGCGGCGTATTGGTGCAGGCGGCCGAGCAATACGGCCTGCCAATCCATGCCATCGGCGTGGGAGAGAAGATCGACGATCTGCGCCCCTTCGATCCCGACCTCGTCGCCCGTGTGATCGCGGGAGTGGCATGATGGGTCCTTTCAGCGTCATTGCGAGCGGCGCGGCCGCGCGGCAATCGATCACCCGGGAACCTGCGGCCTCCGATGCACCATGGATTGCCGCGACGCCCGCGGCTCCTCGCAATGACTGATTGGGAAGAAATGACCGAAGCTGAAACCAATCCCAAACCGAAATCGGGCTGGCTCAACATCCTCGTCGACTATGGCCCGTTGCTGGTCTTCCTCGGCGTCTACAAGTTCTACCAGCCGCCGGAGACTTCGACCTTCGGCGAGATCGCCGCGGTGATCTACGGCACCATCGCCTTCATGATCGCGGCTGTCGCGGCGCTGGTTTTCAGCAAGTTCAAATTCGGCCATGTCAGCCCGATGCTGATCCTGTCGACCGCGCTGATCGTGGGCTTTGGCGGGCTGACCATCTGGTTGCAGGACGAAAAATTCATCCAGATCAAGCCGACCGCGATCTACCTGCTGTTCGGCGTGCTGCTGATTGGCGGCTGGCTGCGTGGCAAGGCGCTGCTGCAAATCCTGCTCGAGGCCGCCTTCGAAGGATTGAACCGCGAAGGCTGGCTCAAGCTGTCGCGCAACTGGGGTCTGTTCTTTTTATTCATGGCGGGCCTCAACGAAGTCCTGCGCATGCAGTTGAGCTTCGAAAGCTGGCTTTGGGCCAAGCTGTGGGTGTTCATGCCACTCTCGTTCCTGTTCACCTTCACCCAGATCCCGATGCTGCTGAAGCATGGCCTGGCGCTGGCGGAAAAGGACGAGGTGATAAAGGACGAACCGCCGACGGCGTGACCGCAACCGGGAGCGTACTTGAATGTCGATTGAAGTTTACCTGACACCGCCCGATGCCGTCGCACAGGCCCTGAGCGATGGCATCGCCACCTTCAATCGCAGCGCAATTCCCGATCTTGAACCGAATGAGGATGAGGTTCGGTTTCACGTCGTCGCATCAAACGAGATGGGTCAGGTCGTCGGCGGCCTGCGTGGAACCTGTTACTGGAACACGCTGCACATTGAATTGCTGTGGCTTTCCGAGGATGCACGCGGATCGGGGATCGGCGCGCAACTCGTCGAGCGAGCCGAGACACTTGCACGCGAACAGGGCTGTGAGTTGGCGCTGGTTGAGACGACGAGCTGGCAAGCCAAGCCGTTCTACGAAAAAAGCGGTTACGAGCTTATGGCAACATTGGAAGGCCGCCCCAGAGGACACGCTTCGCACTATCTGCGAAAATCCCTGGTCCCACCAAGCCGCTAAATCTCCACCTGGCTGCCCAGTTCGACCACCCGGTTGGTCGGCAGGCGGAAGAAATCCATTGCAGTGGCGGCATTGCGCAGCATCCAGGCGAAGATTTTCTCGCGCCAGATCGGCATGCCGGGCTTGTCGCTGGCCAGCAGCGTCTGGCGCGACAGGAAGAAGCTGGTGTGCATCATATCGAATTCACCGCCACAACGCTGCATCTTCTTCAGCCCCTGAGGCACGTCGGTCTCTTCCATGAAGCCATAATGCAGGATGGCGCGATAGAAGCCGTCGCCGAGATCGTGATATTCGCAGCGTTCCTCGGGATCGACATAGGGCGCATCGGCGATCAGCACGGTCAGGATCACCACGCGTTCATGCAGCACCTTGTTGTGCTTGATATTGTGCAGCAGGGCGGAAGGCACCCCGGCCGTCTGGCTGGCCATGAAGATGGCGGTGCCCGGCACGCGAGTGGCGGAATTCTTGGCGCTTTTGGCGAAGATTTCGATCGGCAGCGCGGTCTCGCTCATGCGGTCGCGCATCAGTTTGCGCCCGCGCGCCCAGGTGGTGAGCAAGGTGAAGGCGACAAGGCCGACGACCAGCGGGAACCAGCCGCCATCTGGAACCTTGAACAGGTTCGCCGCGAAATACGCCCCATCGATAATCAGGAAGAAGATCACGACCGGCGCCGCGTACCACCACTTCCATTTCCACACGCCCACGAACAGAACGCCCATCAGCAGCGTGTCGATGGTGACCGCACCCGTTACGGCGATACCGTAAGCGCTCGCAAGATTGGATGAGCTCTGGAAAGTGAGCACCAGGATGACAACCGCCACCATCAAAGCCCAATTCACAACCGGGATGTAGATTTGCCCGGCCTCGGTCTCGCTGGTGTGGCGAATCGACAGGCGCGGCATGAAGCCCAATTGCATCGCCTGATGGGTGATGCTGAAGGCACCCGAGATCACCGCTTGGCTGGCGATGAAAGTGGCGACCGTGGCGAGAATCACCAGCGGCAGACGGAACTCCTCGCTGGCCAGGAGGAAGAACGGGTTTTTGACCACTGCCGCCGCCTGCTCCGGCGGAAGGCCCGCGATCATCGCGCCCTGCCCGAGATAGTTGAGCAGCAGGCACGGCATGACGAAGCCAAACCACGACAAACGCATCGGCCCGCGGCCGAAATGCCCCATATCCGAATAGAGGGCTTCAGACCCCGTCACCGCCAGGACAACCGCGCCCATCGCGAGAAAGGCAATGAACCCGTCGGTTACGAAAAACATCACCGCGTAGTAGGGGTTGAGCGCCCACAGAATGTCGGGGTTCTGAACGATCTGGTTGAGCCCGAGACCGCCGAGCGTGAGGAACCAGACGATCATGACCGGCGCGAACAGAGCTCCGACTTTCGCGGTGCCCCGCCGTTGCAGAAGGAACAGGCATACGAGCAGAACGAGGGCGATGGGGATGACGTAGGAGGTCAGACCTTCATCGACCACGGTTAGCCCTTCGACCGCCGAGAGCACCGAAATCGCGGGCGTAATCATGCTGTCGCCATAGAACAGCGAGGTGGCGAACACGCCCAGAAGTACGACCAGCCAGCCCCACCGGGACTTGCCGATATGACGGCTGAGCAGCGCGACCAGGGCCAGGCTGCCGCCCTGCCCCTTATTGTCCGCACGCATCAGGATGGTGACATACTGGATCGCCACCACGATTAGCATCGACCAGAAGATCAGGCTGACCACGCCAAGCACGTGCATCCGGTCGATCGCGATATTCGCCGCGCCGGAAAAGGTTTCGCGAAAAGCATAAAGCGGGCTCGTCCCGATATCGCCGAAGACGATACCGATCGCCCCGATCGCCAGTGCGCCTTTCGACGCACCGTGCCCATGGCCGTGCCCCGCTTTGGAAAGCCTACCTTCGGGGACCGGGTCTTGCGCTTGCGCGGTGTCGTTCATGAAAGATTGGGTTCCGACAGCATCGTGTCACTCAGCCATTAGGGCGAAGGCGCGGGCGTTAGCAGCCTAGGTTTGCGCTCGCAACATATCGCGCAAACCGCTGTTTTTACTCCTGCTCTTCCGCCGTTCCACGAGGCGAAACGCCCAAAAGGCCTTCAAGGCGCGCGAGTCGCGCGGCAAGCGGGAGACGCCATTGCGCATCGGCGGGAGCGGATTCGAGCAATTCGCGCCACAAGGAAAGCGTCTTGCCCGGCTCTCCCGCTCGCAAATAGGAAAGGCCGAGAAAATATGTCGGCGCCGGATTGTTCGGTGCCACCTGCTCGGCCCGCGAGAAGGCGTAGAGGGCCGCTGCGGTGAGCCGTCCGTCGGCATGTTCCACCAAGGCATTGCCCAGCGCGACCCATGCTTCGCCATCGCCGGGATTCTCAGCAACGGCATTGCGCAGGAAATTGGCCGCCTGGTCATGCTGGCCGCGGCGCGTGAACGCGTCGGCGGTCACGACGAAACGGGAGGGTGCACGGCCGCCGCCGTAGAATTCGCGGCGAGCCTCGACGAGCAGTTCACCGGTTTCCGGCGCCGCCGTCAGTGCGGCCCCGGCGGGAGCGGATGCCTGGCCGGGATTGCCCTGAGTGGCGTAGCCCGCAAGCCCGAAGAGCAATGTCGAACCGAACAGCATCCACAGGCTGCGGCGCAGTTTAAGCGCATAGATCGCCAGTACGAAGACCAGGAGCGCGAGGACGAGGATCGGGAGCCAGTTCACGCCCGCCTCCGGAACCGACCGAGCAGGACAGCGCCCACGACAAGTACGATCAGCAGCGGGATGGCGAATAGCGGCCAGGTGGTCGAACTGACTTCGGGCTTGTAGCTGACATAATCGCCATAGCGCTGCATCAGCCAACTGCGAATTTCGCCAGGGCTTTCGCCTGCGGCGATGCGGATGCGGACCTGGTGACGCATGTCGCCCGCCATCGGCGCGTCGCTATCCGCGATCGATTGCGACTGGCATGTGAGGCAGCGCAGCGTTTCCATCAGTTCCTGCGCCGCCGCCTCCTGTGCCGGATCGTCGAGCTGACGGTACGCATAGGGCGCGGGCGGCATGGATTGCTGCGCGGCGAGCGGGATCGCCAGAGCCAGAACGATCGACGAAACGAGTGCGCGGATCATCGCACTTTCTCCAGTTCGGCGAGCAACACCGGCACATCGTCGGCACGAATATCCCCGATATGCTGATAGCGGATCACGCCCTTGCCATCGATCACGAAGGTTTCGGGCACGCCGGACGAACCGATGGCAAGCTGGACTTCGGATAGATCGTCACGCCCGATCCGGCTGTAGGGATTGCCATGCCGGGCGAGGAAGCGCGCGATATCCTCGGGCCGGTCGCGGATCGCGACGCCGACGATTTCGGCCCCCTGCTCTTTCAGGCTTTCGAGATGCGGCGCCTCGGCGATGCAGGGCAGGCACCAGCTCGCCCAGATGTTGAGCAGGCGCGGCTTGCCATCGGCGAATGTCGCGTTCGAGACACCCTCGGCACCCTCCATCGCCGGCGGAAGATCGAAATAGGGCAACTCTTCGCCGACCATACGGCTCTCGACGAAATCGTCTTTCGGCTGAGTGAGCTGATAGGCGGCAAGGCCGACGAACAGCGCGAAAACGAATAGCGGAACCCACAAGCGCCAGCTCATGCTACAGCCTCCCTATCGGCGCGCCGTTCGGCGATACGCGCCGCCAGGCGGCGATGGCGCAGGTCGCTCAATAACCGGCCGATCAACGCCAGGACACCGCCGAGCGCGACAAGTAGCCCGCCATACCAGATCAGCGTGACGAAGGGCTTCCACCATAAACGCAACTGCCACCGGCCATCAGCCGCGCGATCGCCGACCACGGCATAGAGCTGGCCGTTCCAGCGTGTGACCAGCGCGCTTTCGGTCGTCTGTTGTGGCGGCGCCCAGAAATTGCGGGCCTGCGGGGCGAGGACCTTCGCTTCACCGCCATTATAGCTTGCCGAGAGACGCCCCTCGATCGCCGTCCAGTTGGGGCCGGCGACAGGTTCCACGCCTTGCAACACCACTGTCCACGGACCAACCGTCGCGCTTCCCCCCTCCTCCACCGCCGCAAGCCGTTCCTCGGTAAAGGCGCTTTCGCTCGCCATGCCGATCAGGGCGACCGCGATGCCGAAATGGGCAACGACCATGCCCCATGTCGCGAGAGGTGTACGCGAGAGTTTGCGCCCGCGCAGCGGCAGCAGGCTCGCAACCGCAAGGCCAAGGCCGAGCGCCAGCCCGAGCAGTGGGAGCAGGGCAATTTCCGCCAACAGGCTGAACAAAATCAGCGCGGCCAGCACCAACGCCGCGAAAAGCGCAATCTCCTTGCCGATCCGGTCCACCCGGTCCTGCCGCCAGCGTAGCAGTGGCCCGACCGCCATCACCGCCAGCATGGGGATAGTGAAAATCGCCCCAACCGGGTTAAAATAGGGCGGCCCGACCGAAACGCGTACATCGAAGGCCTCGGTCAACAGCGGATAGAGCGTGCCGAGGAGCACAATGGCCAGGATCGCGCTCAGCATGACATTGTTGAAAACCAACGCCCCTTCGCGGCTGGCGAGCGCGAAGCGCTGCCCCTCGTTGATCGTATTCGCGCGCATCGCGAACAGGAGCAGCGCGCCGCCGATGAAGATGCCGAGCAGGACGAGAATGAACGTCCCGCGTTCCGGATCGACGGCAAAGGCGTGGACGCTTGTAAGAATGCCCGAACGCACGAGAAAGGTACCGACCATGCTCATCGAAAAGGCGACCACGCCGAGCATGATGGTCCAGGTCCGCAGCGCATCGCGGCTCGCAAGCACGCTGGCCGAATGGAGCAGCGCGGTCGCGGCTAGCCATGGCATCAGCGAGGCGTTTTCCACCGGGTCCCAAAACCACCAGCCGCCCCAGCCCAGCTCGTAATAGGCCCAGTAACTGCCCGCCGTGATGCCGATCGTCAGCAGCACCCAGGCGCCCAGCACCCAGGGCCGCATTGCGCGTGCGAAGTCCGGTGTCACCTGCCGCGTCAGCAGCGCGCCGACCGCGAAGCTGAAGGCAACCGACAGGCCGACATAGCCCAGATAGAGCGTCGGCGGATGGAAGACGAGGCCGATATCCTGCAGCAGGGGATTCAGTCCCATTCCTTCCGCCGGCGGGTTCGGCATGCGCTCGAACGGGTTCGAGCTGAGCAACAAGAAGGCGTAGAAGCCAAGCGCAACCACCCCTTGCGCGGCGAGCGTGGCGTTCATGGTGCGCTCGGGGAGGCGTCGCTCGACCAGCGCGATCAGCGCGCCCGCCAAGCCCATGACCATGACCCACAGCAGCATGGAGCCCTCATGGTTGCCGAAACTGCCCGACAGCTTGAAGATCAACGGCTTCATCGAGTGCGAATTCGATGCAACCAACTTCACCGACAAATCGGTGATCGCGAACAGCCAGACGAGCATGGCGAACGATAGAGTCACCAGCACGCCCTGCATGATGGCCGCAGGGCGGATCAGTCCGGCCAGTTCACCCTTGCCGTCATCGCGCACCGCCATGAAGCCGGCGATCATCTGCAACGCGGCAAGCGCGGCGGCGAGCCACAGGGCGGCAAGACCGAGTTCGGCGATCATTCGAGGCCTACGGTAGTTTCCTCGGCCATTTTGGCCGCCTGATGCTGTTCCATTTCCTGCAATTCGCGCGGAACGTAGTTCTCGTCATGCTTGGCGAGGAGATTGTCGGCGACAAAGGTGCCATCGGCGCCCAGGCGCCCCTCGGCCACCACGCCCGAGCCTTCGACGAACAGGTCCGGCGCGATCCCGCTGAAGCGTACCGGTACGCGTGACCCCTCGTTGCCGGTAACGGCAAAGGTCAATGTGATCCCGTCATCTGCGGTTTGAAGAGACCCCTCTTCGACCATTCCGCCAAGCCGCACCGCCTGCCCCACTTCGGGCGGGTCGGCCAGCATTTGCTCGGGGAGGTAGAAATAGCTCGCCTGACTGCGCAACGCGTAGGCCGCCAGCAGCCCCGCGCCGACCAGCGCGACGAGCGCAAGAACGACCAGTACGAGACGCTGATGCTTGGGTTTCAATGCGCTCATTTACGCCTGCTCTCTTCGCGGCGCTTCTCCGCGCGCTTCATGTCGATCCACGCCCAGGCGATCATGACGAGTGTGCCCACCACGCCAACCGCATAGGCCGCGATCACGAAATCCCACTGGTCGAGCGCCTCGCGCATCACGCAGCCTCCATCGCCTTGCGGCGCAGGCGCGCCTCCGCCTGAATATCGGCGAGCAGCGCCCGCATGCGGGCCAAAACCACGCCGCCGAACAGCAGGGAAAACCCCGCGACGGCGACCAGCAGGGGGACGAGAAACTCGCCATCGATGGCGCTCTTGCCCATGGTGATGCTGGGCGGTTGGTGGAGCGAATTCCACCATACCACGCTGCGATTGATAATGGGGATGTTGATCGCCCCGAGCAGCCCGAAAATCGCCGGAATGCGCGGGGATACGCCTTCACGCTCAGCCGCCTGCGCCAACGCCATATAGGCAAGGTAAAGGAAGGCAAGCACCAGCATGCTGGTCAACCGCCCGTCCCACACCCACCAGGTGCCCCAGGTCGGCCGTCCCCAGATAGAACCACTGGCAAGACAGATTAGCGTGAAAACGAGGCCCGGCACCGCTGCGGCGCGTGCGGCCAGCGCGGACAGGGGATGACGCCAGACCAGAAATACGAGGCTGGAAACGGCAATGGCGGTCCACCCCCCCATCCCCAGCCACGCGGTGGGAACATGGAGGAAGAGAATTCGTACTGTCTCACCCATGAGACGGTCCGGTGGAACGCGAAACAGCCCCCAGTAGAGCGCAGCCGCGCTCACCAGCAAACCGGCGACCAGCAACAGCGGGGTCAGCCAGTTTGCGAGCGATAGAAAGCGCTTGGGATTGGCGAAGCCATGCATCGAAATATACCGTCCAGCTCCGCTTTGGCAGCGCTCATCCGGCCTCGCAAGAGCGCAGTTCAGCGACCGATCAGTTCCTGAGCCATACGGTCGGCAACCTGATCGGGCGAACCGCCACCGCGATCGCTTTCCTGCCAGATCCGTTCGAGCCGGCCTGGGATCAGCGCGATGCGCTTGCGCACTTCGTTGATGTCGCAGGGCGCCTTGTCCTGGCGGCACAGATATTCGAGCGTCACCGAGATGATCCCGCCCGCATTGATCACGTAATCCGGCGCGTAAAGGATACCGCGCTCGGCAAGCATCGGGCCGTGTTCGGGACGCCGCAACTGGTTGTTCGCGCCGCCTGCCACAATCTGGCAATCGAGCCGCGCGATACCCTCTTCGTCGAGAATCGCCCCCAAGGCGTTGGGGCTGAACACGTCGCAGGCCACCGACATGATCGCATCGGGTGCAGCGGTGGCGGCACCCAGTTCGGCGGCCAGCGCTTCGGCGCGGTCCTGGTGGATGTCCGACAGAGTCAGCTTCGCGCCGTCGCGGGCGAGCAGGCGCGCAACGCCGCCGCCGACGCTTCCGGTGCCCTGCAGCGCGACATGAACACCCTCGACGCTGTCCTTGCCCAGCTTGTGCCGCACCGCAGCCTTGATGCCGAGAAAGATACCCAAGGCGGTAAACGGTCCGGGATCGCCGCCCGCCGTATCCTCTCCTTCCACGGGAAGGCCGGAAACATGTTGGGTGCGCTGAGCCACGGCGGCCATATCGGCTTCCGAGATGCCCACATCCTCGGCTGTGACATACCGGCCGCCCAGCGCTTCGACCGCATCGGCGAAAGCCGCAAGCATTTCCGGCGTCTTCGTCTTATCCTTGTCCGCCAGGATCACCGCTTTACCGCCGCCCATGGGCAGTCCGGCCATCGCGTTCTTGTAGCTCATGCCACGCGACAGGCGCAGCGCATCGCGCATGGCATCGGCCGGTTCCGCATAGTGCCAGAAACGGGTCCCGCCCGCGCCCGGGCCGAGGTGAGTCGAATGAAGTGCAATAATGGCAGTCAGACCGCTTTTCGCGTCTCGTACAACCTGTACGAGTTCATGGTCATCGAAATCCGCTTCGGTCCAGAAAGCCGTCATGCCTTGCGTGCCCCCAAAGAGCTGTGAAGGACGGCTGCGACAGGGGGAAAAGATGGGGCGATCGACGGGGTTCGAACCCGCGACCTCCGGTACCACAAACCGGCGCTCTAACCAACTGAGCTACGATCGCCACATGCCCCCGGAACCGTCCGGGAAGGGGCCTGATACGCATGAGTGTGGCAGCGTCAAGCCGCCCTGCGTAACGGCGCGTGCCTGTTGCACAATGAGCGGGGATTGGGAAGCGAAAAACGTCAAAGGCGCAATTGCGCGCAATTTTCTTTCGCAGTTGTGCGCGCCATCGCCGACGCTATCCTTGCGGGCATGAAGGGACCGGGCGAATCTTCCGTCGAAAAACTGCTCGAGCGCGACGGTCTGCAGCGTGTGCCGAGTGACAAGCTCGACCTTTTCCAGTTGCGCGATTTCGTGCCCCCGGAACTGCGGGCCGAACTGATTCGACTCATCGAACAGGGGCGGCGGCCCTCCACCCTCGCCGACGCCGGCGACGACCGTTACTTTCGCACCAGCGAGACATGCGACCTGGATGGAGATGAAGCGGCGGTCGAACGGCTCGAAGCGCTACTGTTCGATCTCAATGGCATCGATCCCGCCCATGGCGAGCCTCTGCAGGGACAGCGCTATGACGTGGGGCAGGAATTCAAGGCGCATTGCGATTACTTCAATCCCGGTGGGGCCGACTGGGCGCGATACTGCTCGGTTGCCGGACAGCGCACCTGGACCTTCATGATCTATCTGAACGAGGTCGAAGCCGGTGGCGCAACCCGCTTCAAAGCGGTTCGCAAGACTTTTCAACCCGAAGCCGGGAAGCTGGTCTGCTGGAACAATCGCCGCCCCGATCTCAGCGAAAATCCGAACACGATCCATCACGGAATGAAAGTACGCAAAGGGCTCAAATACGTGATTACCAAATGGTACCGCGAAAAGCCCTGGGGGTGGTGAGATGGCCGAAGGCGAAGCACCGCTTCTGCCGCAAATGTGGCATCCATCCCTTTCATCAGTTGCGATCGGAGCCCGATCGTTACGGCCTAAACCTGACCTGTGGCAACGGCATGACGATCTATGACCTGCCCGAGATTCCCGTTTTCGATGGACAGGACCATCCGGCGAATGGCGGGGCTTATCCATATGTAGGAGTCATGCGTTTCGAGCCGAATGAAAATTGATGCAGCACAAATTTCATTCCCATATTTCGTGTTAGTTTGATCCCCAGACACGATAATGGGAGTGCATTCATGACCGAGTACAGCGACATCCGCGAAAAATTGCAGAACCGACTAGGGGATTTGCTGGAGCGTGCCGAAGTCATCGAAGACGACTTGCGCCATCCGCTCGAAGCGGATTCGAGTGAGCAAGCCGTCGACCTTGCGGATGACGAAGCGCTTGAGGGTATCGATGAAGTTTTGCGCCAGGAAATCGCGCAAATCCGCATGGCTTTGTTGCGGATCGAAAACGGCACCTATGGCATTTGCGGCCAGTGCGGCAAACAGATCGCGCGCAAACGCCTGGAGGCCCGCCCCATCGCCACGCGTTGTATCGATTGCGCCGAATGAACCCTTAACGCAAAAAGGGCGGCCCGGCAGGACCGCCCTTCGCAATGCCATCGAGGCTTGCCGCGCTCAGTTCTTCTTGAGCGACAGGCCGCCGAAACGCTTGTTGAAGGCTGCGACGCGGCCGCCTTCCTGAATCTGCTTGGTGCCGCCGGTCCATGCCGGGTGGCTGGTCGGGTCGATATCGAGCGTCAGCGTATCGCCTTCGCTGCCCCAGGTGGAGCGCGTCTGAAATTCGCTGCCATCGGTCATCTTGACCGTGATCATGTGGTAATCGGGGTGACCTTCGGCTTTCATTGTAAACGTCCTTCTAGCCTCGGAACGGTTCCGACCGGTCCAGCTGTGTTGTGGAGAAGGCGCGCGCATAGCGGCGAGCGCCGAATTTGGCAACCTTATTCGGGCGCGTCCGCGATCATGGCGGTAAACTGAACTTCGCAGGTCACTTTGCCGTCGACCGAAGCCTCGCCCGCGAATTTGCACACACGGGCACGTTTCTGGACAAATTCGGCCTTGAGATCGAGCAGCACGCCCGGCGTCACGGGCGCTCGGAACTTCGCATTCTCAATCGCCATGAAATAGACGAGCTTGCCCGAGCCCGCGAGGCCGAGGCTTTCCACCGCGAGCACACCCGCAGCCTGCGCCAACGCCTCGATCTGGAGGACGCCGGGCATAATCGGCGCGCCGGGGAAATGCCCCTGGAAGAAATCCTCGTTGAAGCTGACCGCCTTGACCGCGTGAATACGCTCGTCGGCGACCAGTTCCGCGACCCGATCGACCAGGAGCAGAGGATAGCGATGCGGTAACCGCTTAAGCACCTCGACGATGTCGAAACCAGTCTCGCTCATCACCCTGCCCCCGTCGTTCTTTATCGTCAGCGTCCGGTCGGCTGGGCCGTTTGCTGCTGTTGCTGCTGAGCAGCCTGCTGCTGGCGCGCTGACGCGATCATGAGAATCTGCTGGACTTCCTGGTAGATACCGACCGCCTGCTGCGCCGGTTGCCAGCCTTCGGGCGGCGTGATCTGGACCGAAGGTACGCGCTGATTAAGCACGGCGACTACCTTGTCGTTCATATTGGCCGCCGGATCGGTGTAGATCACGGCATCGGGCGCGAGGATCATTTGAACCGAGTTCTGCGAAGCGACGGTTTGCAGGCTGGCGCTGTACTGCTGCAGAATCTGCTGAATGGCATAAACACGCGCCGATTCGACCTGGTTCGAAAGCTGGGCGATCTCCCGCTCGAGCGTTTGCAATTGCTGTGCCTGCGGCGCGCTCTGAGCGGCCTGCTGCTCTGCCTGATCCAGGCTGCCGTCGCCATTCGTATCGAGCTGGCGCAACAGGGTCTGAACCTGCTGCTGCTTTTCCTGAATCTGGGTGATCTGGGCCGAATAGGTCGTGCCGATCTGCTGGAAGGCGGTACGCAGCGCGTCGCTTGCCGCGATGGTCGCTGGCGCATTCACGATGCCGATATTGCCGCTGATCTGCGCCGCGGCGGGAGTGGCGATGGCGGCAGCGCCGGCGATGGCCGCGACTGCCATGGTCTTGCTGAAAAGTTTCATCAGAATTGTGTTCCTACATTGAAGGAAAAGGTCTTTGTGTCGTCGCCAGGCTGCTTCTTGATAACCTGCGATATATCGATCCTGAACGGACCGAAGGGCGAGTTCCAGTTCACCCCGATACCCGCCGATATGCGCGGACTGGCCGAATCCCCGACAAACACCTCTCGATAGAAGCTGAAGGGATCGATTGCCGGCTGGTTGGGTGTACCGTCAGGCGCGGTAGGATCGAATGTTTCGCCAATTACCGGATTGCCACTATTGTCGAGGATGGGGTCCCCATCGGCATCGAGCAACGGCCCCGTATACACCAGCTGGTCCCCGACGCGGATCTGGCGCCCGTTAGGCTGATCGACCAAAAGCGGCTGGACAACCGAGAACAGCGAACCGACATCGACCCAGATCGACGGGCGAATACCCATTTCGCGAGCCCCGCTGCCGAGCGGAATCTCCAGCTCCGCGCGACCGAGATAATAGGCTTTACCACCCACGGAGTCGTCGAACCGCTGATCGGA
This sequence comes from Erythrobacter aureus, assembly GCF_003355455.1. Taxonomy (NCBI): domain Bacteria; kingdom Pseudomonadati; phylum Pseudomonadota; class Alphaproteobacteria; order Sphingomonadales; family Erythrobacteraceae; genus Erythrobacter; species Erythrobacter aureus. The sequence continues at coordinate 1,582,702 of NZ_CP031357.1, read as the reverse complement.
TGCAAGGGCTTCTTCCAGGGGGGTGAGGATGCGCGGACCATCCGGATTGTCCGGATCGGTTATGTAATTGAGGCGAACGATACGCGGTCCGATACCGCGAATGTCGAAGCCACGCATTTGCGGCTCGCCTAGGAAAAAGCGGTCGGTCAGGCGCACATCGTCGACACCCGGCCGATTGCTGTCCTCGAGGCCGCGAATCCAGCCGCCTTCCCCTGCCAGCGAGAAAACGAAGCCACTGCCAAGCGGCCAGTATTTCGCCATGCGGGTACGCATGCGCACATATTTTTCCGAACCGCCCAGACCAGCGAATTCCGTAGTCCAGCTAATGGTTTCACCGCGGCTCGGACGCAGACGGCTGTTGAGGGTATTGTAGTTGAAGGTCAGACCAAGGATCGAACTCGAACGTTCGCCGATTGCTTCGCATAGGAAACGGCTGGCCCGCGTGATGTCGCATTCACCGTTGGTGAAGAACTGGTCCCCGAGCGACACATCGTCATAGTTGAATGTGTAGCTGCCGATCGCACTCAGATACTCCGTCAGCGGTACACCGGCACGGACCGAGAAGCCGGTCGTCGACTGCTCATACGTTGTATTGCGTTCCTGATTGCGGAAGTTGAAGCTGTTGAGATCGCGGCGATAGATATCGACGCCGGCCGAAATGTTGCGATCGAACACATAGGGTTCGCTGAAGCTCACCTGCGCCGATTTGGAATAGCGCGAATAGTTCAGGCTGAGGCCGATGGTCTGGCCGCGACCGCGAAAATTGCGCTGACGGATCGAGCCCGCGAGAATGAAATTCTCGATGCTGGAAAAACCAGCCGAGAGCTGCAGCTCGCCAGTCGCCTGTTCCTCGACATTGGCCTCGAGAACGATCCTGTCGGGCGCGCTGCCCTCGACCTGATTGATCTCGAAGTTTTCCTGAAAATAGCCGAGCGAATTGATGCGCGCGGCCGAACGCGCGACGGACAAGGAATTGAACGCATCGCCTTCGGCGAGACGGAATTCACGCCGCACGACCTTGTCCTGCGTCAGCGTATTGCCGTTGACGTCGATCCGCTCGACATAAACACGCGGAGCCTCGCGCAGGACGAAGTTGACCTCCATCGTCAGGTCTTCAGCGTTGCGCTGAAACTCCGGTTGCACTTCGGCAAAGGCATAGCCGAAAGTACCCGCCAGCTCTGTGAGCTGCTCGACCGTATCCTCGACCAGCTTGGCGTCGTACCAGTCGCCAGCCCGCATCGGCAGCCGGGCCGCCATCGCGTCGTCGTCGAAATCGCGGATCTGGGAATCCACGGTCACGTCGGCGAATTTGTACCGCTCACCTTCTTCGACGACATAGGTGATGATGAAATCGCGCTTGTCGGGCGTCAATTCGGCGACGGCCGAAACGACGCGGAAGTCGGCATAGCCTTCCGTCAGATAGAACCGGCGCAGCTTCTGCTGGTCGAAGGCCAGCCGGTCGGGATCGTAACTGGTGTTCGAACTGAGGAAGCTGGTCAGCCGCGCCTGCTTGGTGACCATTTCGCCACGCAATTTGCCATCGGAAAAGGCTTCATTGCCGATGATGTTGATCTGGCGGACCTTGGACTTGGGACCTTCGCTGATCTCGAACACGATATCGACGCGGTTCTGCGACAGCTCGACCATCTTCGGTTCGACCGTCGCCGCGAAACGGCCCTGACGCTTGTACAGCTCGATAATGCGGGCCACGTCCGCACGCACCTTCGACCGGGTGAATATCTGCCGCGGAGACAATTTGATCTCGGGCAGGATCTTGTCGTTCTTGAGGCGCTTGTTACCTTCGAGAATGATGCGGTTGATAACCGGGTTTTCGACGATGGTGATGACTACATTGCCGTCATTGTTCACCACGCTGACGGTGGAGAACAGCTCGGTCGCGTAGAGATCTTTCAGGACCCCGTCGCCAGCAGCCTGAGACCAGGCATCGCCCGGACGAAGCTTGATGTAGGACAGAATGGTCTGCGGTTCGAGCCGCTGCGCGCCGCTGACGGCAATCGTTTGGACGATGTCCTGCTGGACCGCCGGAGCCGCAGCTTCGGCAGCTTCTTCCTGCGCGAAAGCCATGGTCGGCACCCCGGCAAGCATGGTCCCGGCCAGCAACCCCATGGCCAGCCGCGCGGCAGGATTCTTGCGTCGCGTGGCGGCATAAGCAAAATTAGTCATCGACAAGGAGATTCCCGTCCTCGTTTCCATACAAGCAGATCCGGCTGTCGCAGCCCCGATCCGGCGTCAGGCCGCACAGTGCGGGGCGGCCATGCCGTCCCCTGCCCGATGCGTCTCCACCAATCAAGCTTTGCTGCGGCGAATTGCCGGTATCCCGCTCCCTTTCCCCGGCTAATTCCCGAATACGGGAAGCGTCACCAGATCGTTGATCGTGACGAACACCATCAGCATAAGCACGAGGGCCACGCCGGCGCGGTACGCCACTTCGGTTCCACGGGGACCCACCGGCTTCCGGCGAACTGCTTCCGCCGCGTAGAAAGCCAGGTGCCCGCCGTCGAGAGCGGGGATTGGCAGGAGGTTGATGAATGCCAAGTTAAGCGAAATCAGTGCGACGAAATTGATGAAGGCCATGGCCCCAAGGCTGAGCTGCTCGCCCGAAAACTTGGCGATCTTGACCGGGCCGCCAAGCTCCTGAACCGAACGCTCGCCGGTGAAAATCTGGCCGATCCCGGTGACCATCATGTCGACGATGCCGATGGAATGGTCGACAGCCAGCCCCAGCGAGGAGGCGATACCCTGTGGTTCGAACTCGAAACCGGCTGCACCCGAGGCGACCCCGATCAGCCCGACCTTCGACACATTGCCGAAGCGATCCTCCATCTCCACGCTGCGCACGGGCACCGCAAAGGTCTGTTCGGCACCGTCGCGTTCGATCGTGATGTCGAGCGTGCGACCAGGATAGAGCATGATCGAATCCTGCACATCCCGGAAATCCTCCATCCGCTCACCTTCGACCGCCACGATCCGGTCACCCACCTCGATCCCGGCTGCACGTGCGGGCGATATCTCGGCGAACCGGGCGACGGTGAGCTGGCCGTCCGCATCGGCCGGAACCGGCTTGCCGTAGAAGGCGAAAAACCCCGCGAAGATCGCCAGGGTGAGAAGAATGTTGGTCGCGGGTCCCGCGAATACGATCAGCGCACGCTTCCACAGCGCCGCATGGTGAAAACTGCCCCGGCGCTCTTCAACGCTGGCCTGCGCCACCGCCTCGGCATCGGGAATACTGGCGGGGTTCATATCGCCCTTGAACTGCACATACCCCCCGAGCGGGAGTGCGGAAAGCTTCCACCGCGTGCCACGTTTATCGGTGAAACCCCAGATTTCCTTACCGAATCCGACCGAGAACGCTTCGGCATGAACGCCGAACCAGCGGCCGACGATATAGTGACCCAGCTCGTGAATCGTGACGAGCGGCCCAAGCAGCAACGGAAACCCGATGACATAATAGAGCCAAAGAGGCAGGTTCACTTCCACGGGTCAGACAGGCTCCAGAATACGGGTGGCGCGGCGGCGTGCATCCTCGTCAACGCGCAAGACCTCTTCGAGGGTTCGCGGTGCATCGGGCAGATCGTTCTGGTTCAGAACGTTTTCGACCAATACCGCGATCCTGCTGAACGCAATCTTACGATCGAGAAAGGCCGCCACCGCGATCTCGTTTGCGGCGTTGAGCACTGCCGGGGCGGCCCCGCCCGCCTCGGCCGCCTCGCGCGCCAGTCTGGTCGCGGGGAAACGTACCTCGTCCGGGGCGAAGAAGGTCATCTCGCCGATGGCAGGCAGATCGAGCGGCTCCATCGGCGTATCCATCCGCGCGGGCCAGGCGAGGCATGAGGCGATGGGAACGCGCATGTCCGACGGACCAAGCTGGGCCAGCGTCGACCCGTCGCGGTATTCTACCAGAGAGTGAATCACGCTCTGCGGATGGACAACAATGCGAATTCGGTCGAGCTTGAGCGGGAAAAGGTGATGCGCCTCGATCAGCTCGAGCCCCTTGTTGAACATGGTCGCGCTATCGACACTGATCTTGGCGCCCATGTCCCAATTGGGATGCGCGATCGCCTGTTCGGGCGTCACAGCGGAAAGGTCTTCGATCATGCGCAGCGGGCCGCCGCTGGCGGTCAGCGTGATCGACCGGACATCCCCAATCTCGCCACCCTGCAGGCATTGAAAAATCGCATTGTGTTCGCTGTCGACCGGCAGCAGCGTCGCGCCGTGTTTCGCAACAGCCGCGGTCATCACTTCGCCCGCCGAAACCAGCGCTTCCTTGTTGGCGAGCGCGATTGTCCCGCCCTGCTCTATCGCCGCCATGACGGGACCGAGCCCGGCACAGCCGACGATCGCCGCCATGGTGATGTCGACCGGGCGCGAGGCCGCTTCGCACAGCGCAGCGCGGCCGGCGGCCGCCTCGATCCCGCTTCCCGCCAAGGCATCGCGCAGGTCGCCGAGATAGCGTTCGTCCGCCACAACGGCGATATCCGCGCGGAATTCGCGCGCCGCCCTGGCAAGCTCGGCGACGTTCGAATTGGCGGTCAGGGCGGTCACCTTCCAGCTCTCGGCATTGCGGCGCACGAGATCGAGCGTCTGTTCACCGACCGAACCGGTCGCGCCAAGGATCGAAATCGAACGCTTCACCGCGCCGCGCCCAGCAACGCGCCCGCCAGCAACACTACGGGGATCATCCCGTCAGTCCTGTCGAAAACGCCGCCATGTCCCGGGATGAGCTTGGAGCTGTCCTTGACCCCGGCCTTGCGTTTGAGCCAGCTTTCGAAAAAATCGCCAGCCTGGGCCGCAACCGCCGTCACTGCCCCAAGAGCAAGAATCTGCCCCGCTTCGGCAAGATCGAAGAACATCGTACTGTCGCCCGACGTCGCTCTGGCCACGAAATAGATCCAGCCCGCGATCCACACCGACGCTCCGACAATGCCGCCCAACAGCCCGGCCCAGGTCTTCGACGGGCTGATGGAGGGAGCGATTTTCGGCCCGCCGAGCGTGCGGCCGAAGAAATAGGCGAAGGTATCGACGGAGACGACCGCGCCAACAACGCCGACGACGATCGGGATCGGAAACCGCGAGAGCATATAGCCCGCTATGCCGATATAGATCGCACCGGCCAGTATGCCTGCAAGGCGATAGGACACGTTCGGCGTAGCCTTGATCACCAGCAGGACGAATTCGAGCATGGTGACGAGCGCCACTGCAAGGATGAACCAGCCAAACCATGGAGCGCCCGCCAGCAATGCCCCGACCGCAAGCGCGATCATCACCGCGGCGGAAACGATCCGCACGGGAAGATCGGGGTTTTTCCGAACGGTCCCTTCCGCCACTGTCTCAGCGTCCGCCAAATCGCCTCTCCCTCTCCGCGAAATCGGCCAGCGCGCGTTTCAGGTGATCGGGCGTGAAGTCCGGCCACAGCACGTCGATGAACAGCATCTCTGCATAAGCCGCCTGCCACAAGAGAAAATTCGACAAGCGTACTTCGCCGCTGGTGCGGATCAGCAGGTCCAGCGGGGGGAGCGGGGCACTGTAGAGGTGACGCTCGATCGCCTCCTCGGTCACTTCGCCTGCTTCGGCGGCCTTGCGCGCCGCCTGCGTGATTTCGGCCTGAGAACCGTAGTTCAAGGCGACTGCCAGCGTGCGTGACCCTTTCGACGTCTTTTGCAGCGCATCCTCGAGCATTTCGACAATATCCGGCGCAAGCCCCTGCCAATTCCCGAGAATATGGAGTTTTATGTCATTGGCAATGAATTCAGGCAGATCCGATTTGATGAACTTGCGCATCAGGTTCATCAGATCATCGACCTCGTCTTCGGGTCGCTTCCAGTTTTCGGACGAAAACGCGTAGAGTGTCAGGCACTCGATAGACGTGTCCTTAAGGCTGCGCACGAGTTCGCGCACTGCCTCCACACCCTTGCGATGCCCCATCGCCCGCGGGAGGTGCTTGCGCTTCGCCCAGCGGCCATTGCCATCCATGATGATGGCGACGTGACGAGCGGTTCTGTCAGGGGACCTCACGCAAATTTCCGTTCGTATCGAGCGGTTGCGAAACACAGCCTCGAGAGGAATTCGAGACACATTTGCGCCGACGCCTCTCGGCTTCGCCCGAGGCGAATGGAGGCGGGGAGCAAGCCGATCACTGCGACAGGATTTCCTGTTCTTTCTTTTGCACCGTGGCATCGCATTCGGCGACATATTGATCGGTGAGCTTCTGCACCTCGGTCTCGCCGCGCTTCTGCTCGTCTTCCGAGATTTCCTTTTTCTTCTCGTCGTCCTTCAGCGCTTCCATGCCGTCGCGGCGTACATTGCGGATCGCGATCTTGGCCTTCTCGCCGTATTCTCCCGCGACCTTGGCGAGTTCCTTGCGGCGTTCCTCGGTCAGATCCGGCATCGGCAGGCGCACATTCTGCCCGTCGATCATCGGATTGAGTCCGAGATTGGCCTTGGCGATACCCTTTTCGACCGCAGTCACATTCGCTTTGTCCCACACCTGCACGCTGAGCATGCGAGGTTCGGGCGCGCTGACGGTGGCGACCTGATTGAGCGGCATCATCGAACCATAGACCTCGACCACCACGGGATCGAGAAGGCTGGTATTCGCCCGCCCCGTCCTCAGGCCCGACAAATCGCCCTTCAGGCTTTCCACGGCGCCCTTCATGCGGCGCTCGATATCGGTCTTGTCGTATTTGGCCATGGCGGTTTCCTCTATCTCTCTGAATTGTCTCAGTTCTGCACGATCGTCTGTGTGCCCTCACCCGCGATGACCCGGGCAAGGTTGCCCTTCTCGCGGATCGAGAAGACGACGATCGGGATATTGTTGTCACGGCATAGGGCGACCGCGCTGGCATCCATCACCTTCAGATTATCGGCGAGGACTTTTCCGTAGGTCACTGTGTCGTAGCGCTTGGCATCGGCGTTTTTCTTGGGATCGCTGTCGTAGACCCCATCGACGCTGGTGCCCTTGAGCAACGCGTCGCAATTCATTTCCGCAGCGCGCAAGGCCGCGCCGCTATCGGTGGTGAAATAGGGGGCGCCGACGCCCGCAGCGAAGATCACGATGCGACCTTTTTCAAGGTGACGTTCGGCGCGGCGGCGGATCACCGGCTCGCAGACCTGATCCATCTGCACGGCGCTCTGTACGCGGGTCTGAACCCCGAGCTGCTCCAGCGCGCTCTGCATCGCCAGCGCATTCATCACCGTGGCCAGCATTCCCATGTAGTCGGCCTGGGCGCGGTCCATCCCCTGAGCCGCGCCGGCCATCCCGCGAAAGATGTTGCCCCCCCCAATGACCAGGCAGAGCTCCAGACCAGTCTCCTTGGCCGCTTTCACTTCCTTGGCCAGTTCCATGACGAACGCCGGATCGATACCGAACTGCTGATCGCCCATCAGCACCTCGCCCGAAAGCTTCAGCAGGACACGTTTCATGGTCGATAAGGGCATGGATTCTCGCTCGGCATCAAGTTTGCGCGGCCTTAGAGCCCCAGCGGGCTGCTGCCAAGTGCGCCAGCGGTAAGTGGACTGTGGGCCGGACGATTTCCCCGACCCACGCGCCTGCGACGATCCCGCTGGTTTTTCGCCGGTTGCGATTCGCTGTTGGCGCCGTGAATTCCACGCTGGCAGCGTAAGGCTGCAGATCGAAAGCGCCTACCAAACCCGCATAAATCCGTCCGTCGACACGAAAACGGTCGCCGCACCGAAGCACGACGACCGTTCCCGAATACGAGCGACCCGAAAAGTACGGGCCGGGCTAATTGGTCATACTCGGAGTCTTTTTTCCAGTCCGGTATTTTACACAGTGCCCAAGATTATCCAGCAACGGCCGCCGCGACTTCCGCTGCGAAGTCCGATTCTTCCTTTTCGATGCCCTCACCGAGCTGGAAACGGACATAGTCCACCAGTTCGACTTTCGCGCCGATATCCTTGGCGGCCTGCTCGACGACTTGCGCGATGGGGGTTTTGTTGTCCATCACGAAGACTTGGCTGAGCAGAGCGTTTTCCTTGGCGTATTTAACAATCGCGCCTTCGACCATCTTTTCCTGGACGTTTTCGGGCTTACCGCTCTCGGCAGCCTTTTCGCGGGCGATCGCGCGCTCACGCTCGATCACGTCGGCATCAAGGCCTTCGGCGGTCAGCGCCTGCGGGAAGGCGGCGGCAATGTGCATCGCCAGCTTCTTGCCGAGCTCTTCGAGCTTGGCGGCATCGCCTTCGCTCTCGAGCGCCACCAGGACGCCGATCTTGCCGAGGTCGGGTGCGACCGCGTTGTGCATGTAGGGCACGATCACGCCTTTGGTGACCGAAACGGTCTTCATGCGGCGAACCTGCTGGTTCTCGCCGATGGTCGCGACATTGTCGGTCAGCTTGTCGGCAACAGTTCCACCATCGGGATAGGCGGCGGCCTTGAGTGCTTCGACGTCGTCATTCGATGCGTTGAGCGCGACCTGCGTGGTCTTGCGCACGAAATCCTGGAACTTGTCGTTCTTGGCGACGAAGTCGGTTTCCGAGTTCACCTCGACGGCGACGCCCTTGGTGCCTTCGACGGCAACGCCGACGAGACCTTCGGCGGCGGTACGGCTCGACTTTTTCTGAGCGGTGGCGAGGCCCTTGGCGCGCAGGGCGTCGACAGCGGCTTCGATATCGCCATTGGCGCCTTCGAGGGCCTTCTTGGCGTCCATCATGCCCGCGCCGGTCTTTTCGCGCAGGGCCTTCACGTCAGCGGCAGTGAATGCAGCCATGATAATTTCCTTCGTATAAAGTCAGTGTGCGGGCACCGGGCCTGCCCTTCTCGAGCCGCCCGGCGCGTAGATCGCTTGTGTGACGGGGAGATTGCGCTCCCCGGCCACATTTCCGGGCCTCAGGCCGCTACGGTTTCTTCGGGCGGGTTTTCCATGGCGCCGACATCGGCACCCGAATCCTGGATGCCTTCGCCCTTGCCGCTCTTGGCAGCTTCGGCGACCGCTTCGCAGTAGAGGCGGATGGCGCGGGCAGCGTCGTCGTTGCCCGGGACCGGGAAGGCGATACCTTCGGGATCGACGTTGGTGTCGAGCACAGCGACCACCGGGATACCGAGGACGTTGGCTTCCTTGATGGCCAGGTCTTCCATGTTGGCGTCGATCACGAACATCACGTCGGGAATGCCGCCCATGTTGCGGATGCCGCCGAGCGACATTTCGAGCTTGTCGCGCTTGCGGGTAAGGTCGAGCACTTCCTTCTTGGTCAGGCCCGCAGTGTCACCCGAGAGGCGCTCGTCGAGCGACTTGAGGTGCTTGATGCGTTCGCTGATGGTCTTCCAGTTGGTCAGCATGCCGCCGAGCCAGCGGTGGTTGACGTAGTGCTGGCCCGAAGCGAGCGCAGCTTCGCGGATCGCGTCCTGCGCCTGGCGCTTGGTGCCGACGAACAGCACCTTGCCGCCCGAACGCGCGGTCTGCTGCACGAAGTCGAGCGCGCGGGCGAAGAGCGGCACGGTCTGCGACAGGTCGATGATGTGGATGCCGTTGCGCGCGCCGAAAATGTACGGCTTCATGCGCGGGTTCCAACGGTGGGTCTGGTGGCCGAAGTGCGAGCCGGCCTCGATCAATTGCTGCATCGTGACGGTAGGAGCCGCCATAGTCATATTCCTTTCCGGTTATACCTCTGGAAAGCTGGAACCCGAATGCGGTCATGTCCCGCGGCGGGCACCGGTATGTGCGCCTTCCATGTGGATTTGCCCGCATGAAACCGGTCGGGAATCGACCCATTCTCTGCGGACCGCGCGCCTTTAGCCTCGTCGAAGAGAGAAATCCACCCTCGATTCACCGCAAAAATCTGGAATCCGGACGCGAAAAGCGCTTGACACTCAGGAACAAAAAGAGAACATTGTTCTCCTCGCCGGAACTGGCGGCGGCGATGACGGGTTTGTCCACCAAGTTTCCCCGCGCTGTCAACAGCTTTGTCGACAGCCGGGAAAGGAGAATTGAAATGTTCGCACTGTTGCTCATCACCCTCTTCGCCGCCGCCGCGGTGGTGGTTGCGGGCGTGCTTGCCGACGGCGGATTGCGCTGGTGGTCCGCTTTCGGCACGCTTCGGCGCGAATTGAACGGCGAGAACGCCCCGCTTCTGCCAAGCTTGCGCCCGGCAGTGCCGGTTTGCGGTTCCAGTACCGCCAACCGCTTCGCTCCGGCGCGCAGTCCGACAGGCAGAGTCAGCCGCGCCGCTTGATCCGCGCGTAGCGAAACAACGTATAGGGCAAGAGCAGAAGGTAGCCTGCGCAAATAGCGCTGAGCGTCCACCAGGGCTCGACCAGCAGAGCGGCGAACAGCAGCCCTACCAGCGCCAGCACCTCGAGACGGATTCCGCGGCGTGGACGAATCGATGTCCAACTCGGCGTCGCCATGTTGGAAATCATCAGCAGCGCGATAGCGACCAGCCAGACGCCGACGAAAATCGGATTGCGTAACTCATCGAGCCCGGTCGCCATCCACAAATAGAACGGCGCAAAGGCCAGCCCTGCCCCCAACGGCGCCGGCACACCGGTCAGAAAACCGAGCGATTTGTGCGGTTGGTCGGACACGTCGATCTGCGCATTGAACCGCGCGAGCCGCAAGGCGCAGCAGATCGCGAACGCCAATGCCGCGAACCATCCGATGCGCGGCTCCGCCGATAGCGACCAGAGAAAGATGATGATGGCGGGCGCCGTGCCGAAACTCAACGAGTCGGCAAGGCTGTCGAGTTCGGCCCCAAACCGCGATTGCGCCTTGAGCGCCCGGGCGATCCGGCCGTCGAGGCCATCGAGCAAGCCCGCAATGATCACCGCCACCACGGCAGCGCCCCAATTGGCGTCGATGGCAAACCGGATTCCGGTCAAGCCGGATCCCAATGCGGCAGCCGTGATAGCGTTGGGTATCATGGCGCGCAGCGTCAATGCGCGCGTGTGAACCTGGGTCGGCTGCTCGTCCTCGCTCGCCTTCGGCCCGAGTCGGCTACCGCCGTGTGGATCGTCCGACAGTCCATTCATTGAGAAACACCTTCGATCAGTTTTTGCGAGCCGATCTCCGCCAGAACCGTCTCGCCCGCGACGGTCCGCTGGCCGAGCAGGACCTTGGAATCGGTGCCGGAGGGAAGATAGACATCGACCCGGCTACCAAAACGGATCAGTCCGACGCGCTGGCCAATGCCGACCATATCGCCGGGTTTCACGAAAGGCACGATCCGCCGCGCCAGGAGTCCGGCGATCTGCGTGAAACCGATCTTGAGCCCGTCCGTCCGCTCGATCAGAATGTGCTGCCGTTCGTTTTCCTCGCTCGCCTTGTCCAGACCTGCATCGACGAAGCTGCCCGGTATATAGACTGCCCGCAGGATCGTCCCGGCGATCGGCGCGCGGTTGATATGGACGTCGAATACCGACATGAAAATCGAAATACGGGTGACCTTGCCCGGTTCGAGCCCGGCATGCCCGCTGCCATCATCGACGATCATTTCCGTGGGAGGATCGACTTCGGCAATCAGGGTCACGAGCCCATCGGCCGGCGCGACGATCAGCCCGTCGTCCTGCGGGACCACGCGTTCGGGGTCGCGAAAGAAGGCGAACACGCCCAGCGACAGCAACAATAGCGGCCAGCCCACGATTTCCCAGTCGAGGCCGATCAGGAAGACCAGGCTGATGACCACGGCAATGATGCCGAACTTGCGTCCCTCGGGATGGATCGGAGGCCATGACCAGCGAACATCGCCACGGCCACGATTATCGAGAAGGTTACCTGCCATTGCCGAGCCCTAGGCCCTGTGGCGAAGGGTCACAAGGTGTCATGCCATCTTGCGCACGAACACCGCACCGGCGGAATAGCCGGCCCCGAAACTGCAGATCAGGCCGACATCGCCTTCCGCAAGGTCTTCATTGTGCTTGTGGAAGGCGATGATCGAGCCTGCACTCGACGTGTTGGCATAGGTGTCGAGCACGGTCGGGCTTTCGTCCGGGCTGGCCTCGTGCCCCAAAACACGCTGCGCGATCAGGCGGTTCATCCCTGCATTGGCCTGGTGCAACCACAAACGCCGGAGCCCCCGGGGGTCGAGGCCGAGCTTGTCTGCCTCGGTCACGATCATCTCGGCGACCATCGGAACGACTTCCTTGAACACCTTGCGCCCTTCCTGGACGAACAGCTTGTCCGCCTTCCCCTGTCCTTCGGGAGAGGCGCGGTTGAGGAAGCCGAAATTGTTGCGGATGTTGTTGGAAAAGACCGTCTTGAGCCTGGTCCCGAGAATATCCCAGTGCTCGTCCGGAGCCATTGCGGCATCTTCGACTAGGACCGCCGTGGCCACATCGCCGAAAATGAAATGGCTGTCACGATCGCGCCAATTGAGGTGCCCGCTGGTGATTTCCGGGCTCACAACCAGGACGCTTCTGGCATTGCCCGAACGGACGTAATCCGCCGCCGTCTGAATACCGAAGGTGGCAGAGGAACAGGCCACATTCATGTCGAATCCGAAACCGTCGATGCCCAGTTCCCGCTGGATCTCTATCGCCATGGCCGGATAGGGCCGCTCCATATTCGATGCGGCGCACAGCACGGCATCGACATCGGCGGCATCGCGCCCGGCGCGCTCCAGTGCCTGACGCGCAGCCTTCACCCCGATTTCGGCCAGAATCGAAAGCTCCTCGTTCGACCGTTCGGGCCAGCGCGGCGCCATGACCTCGGGGTCGAGGATCGGGTCTTTCGCCATCACATGGCGCGCCCTGATCCCGCTGGCCTTTTCGATGAATTCGACCGAACTCGGCTGGAGCGGTTCCATCTCGCCGGCATCGATCGCTTGCGCATTTTGCGCATTGAACCGCTCGACATAGGCATTGAAGCTTTCGACCAGCTCTTCGTTCGTGATGGTCTCTTCAGGCGTGAAAAGCCCGGTGGAAGATATGACAGGGCGCCCGGTTAATTCGATCTTCTTGGTCATGACGGTTGACTAGGCGCGCTCTGGCCCGCCCGCAAGCATGAGGAGCGTGCGATCCGAAACACCCACTTCACATAGCCCTGGGCAACCGATACTGCTGGGACGATGCACGACACGCAGAATCCCCTTCCCAAGAGCTATTGCGACGCCTGTGCCATTCGCAACCGAGCGATCTGCGCCGATCTCGACGAGCGCGAAATCGCCCTGCTCAACGGAATCGGACGGCGCCGGAAACTGTCTGCCGGCGAGCAGTTGATGTGGGAAGGCGACGAGGCAGTTCTCGTGGCCAATGTGATCGAAGGCGTTTTGAAGCTCTCTTCGCATTCCGCCGATGGCAAGGAACAGATCCTGGGGCTCGTCTATCCTTCCGACTTCCTCGGTCGTCCCTTCGGTAAAACCTCGCCCTATGGGGTCGAGGCGCTGACCGATGCTCATATCTGCGTTTTCGAACGGACGGATTTCGACCGTTTTGCCCGCGAACATCCGCGTCTCGAGCATAAATTGCTCGAAAGAACCCTGAGCGAACTCGATCGGACCCGGCGCTGGATGCTGCTTCTGGGTCGAATGAATGCCGAACAGAAAGTCGCCAGCTTCCTGCTGGAAATGGCCGAACGGCTCGGCACGAACCAGGCTTCGGGGCCGGAAACCACCGTATCCCTGCCGCTTTCCCGGCAGCAGATCGCCGATGTGCTCGGCCTCACGATCGAAACGGTCAGTCGGCAACTGACCCGGTTGCGCGGTGCCGGGGCGATCGATTTGCCGTCCCGCCGGGAAATTGTCCTGCGCGACACGGCCGACCTGGAATCGCGAGCGGGCTGACCCCGATATTCGTTGCCGCACCGACGGGATGCGGGGCGATCAACGCGAAATTAACCAAGTTTCGCAAAAGCGGCAGAATGTCGAGCCAAGGTCGAACCCACGCCTGCCTACCGAGGCCTTCGCGAAGGCGGCGAAAGCAAAATCTCCCTGCATCACCAAGGCCAAAGCCATGAGCACAAGCGCCAGGCCCAAGCGTGCGCGAATGATGGGTCATATCGTTTGGGTCTTGGTTCTGTGGGCCATTCTACTCAACCTGTTGACCTTCAATGGATATCCGATCGATACTGGCGAAGTCGCATTGGCTTTTCTGGGGTTGGGCGCCATCGGTGCGGTGCTCGGAGTGCTCACTCAAGAACTCGGGCCAGTTCTCAGACACGTTTTGACTCCCCTTTTCGCAACGATAGCGATCGACCTCGGTTTTGGGATCGATCCGCTTCATTTCTTCATTGCGTTTGCCGCCCTCGCGCTCATTTCCTACCTTTGGTACGATCTCTTCCTGACGGTCTTCTTCTCTGCGTCGCTGTCGGTCATCGTGTTTCAAGCGTTCGGCATGGCGTCCGCCGATCATGGTGCCGGTGATCCCTCCAGGGAGACGGCAGCCACCCAGCAACGGCCGAACGGGCCGTCGGATCGCCCCGCCCTGATCCACATCATCTTCGATTCCTACCTCGGTTTGGACGGGATGGCCTTAGGCCCGCAATATTACAGGGATCTCCGGGAGGAGCAGGCGGATTTCTTCATCCGCGAGGGCTTCCAGGTCTATCCCCGTGCCTACAGCCGTCATGCCAGGACGCTGAACTCCCTCCCCACTCTCTTTACCTATGGAACGCGGAAAGATTCCGAATTTGCAGCCGGCGTGCAGTATGTCGCTCCCGCCCAATTGCCGTATTTCACCGACCTCGATCAGCGCGATTACGCTATCAGCGCGGTCCTTCCGGCCTATTTCGACCTTTGCGTAAATCAGAAGATGAGCCAGTGCCGGACCTTCGAAAGTTCGCATCTCACGTCCATGCTCGATACCGATTTGAGCATGACGGATCGCATCAAGGTTTTCGGATACACGATCCTCAACCTCTCGCAGACCGTCAGAATGGTTGTAAGCGTGTTCGAGGTCCTCGAGGAAAACCGGGGTGGGAATAACACCCGACTGCTAGCAAATCGCAGTGAGCTGTTTCCCCTCGCATCGCTCAAAATGCTCGACACCTTCATCGACGATCTGGCGACCTTGCGCCGTGGCGAGGCACGCTTCGCTCATATTCTATTGCCACACGATCCCTATATCCTCCGGCCCGATTGCACGGTCAAACCGGAATCCGAATGGCTGGACGAACATGGTCCGGGCGCAACGAGCGCCAGAGAACGCGCTTATGCCGATCAGGTCCGCTGCCTGCAGACAAAGCTGAGCGACCTTCTGAACGAACTCGATCGAACACCGGCGGGACGCGAGGCCATAATCCTGTTTCATGGGGATCACGGGTCGCGGATCGCGCCTAGCCAGCCGATAGTCGACGCGCCACCACTCTCACCGCGCGAAGAGATCATGTCGTTTTCGACATTCTACGCAATTCGTATCCCCGGCGAAGCTTCCGGCGAAATCCCGGGCACCCATGCGCTCGACGAGCTGATGGCGGACTTCCGGAACCGGGATTTTGCATCCGCCCCACGGCCACCCTCCATCGCGCCGCGCGCCGCCTATATCGACGCTATGGGTACACCGACAGAATGGCGGGAATTACCGAGTTTCGAACCCTGACTTAAGGAGATGTTAGGTGATTTCGTTCATATTTCGGGCGAATTCGAACTGTTCCAACGGGGTTTCCAATGCAGACTAAAGTTCTCATCTCGATCACGGGCGGCATGGCAATCTTGAGCCTCTCCTCACCGGCTCATGCCTATATCGATCCCGCTACCGGCAGCATTATTCTGCAAGCCGCGATCGGGGCGGTCGCCGGTGCTACCCTGTTTTTCCGAACGTCGCTTTTCAAAGTCAAAGCGCTGTTTTCCCGCAAAGACACGAGTGTCGATGAATGAATCCGGCAGTCAGTGTCGAAGCGGGATCGTTTCGCGATCCCAGCGGCCGGGTAATATATGCGGATGACAGGGTGTTTCGCACGGTCATGGGGACCGCTGCCGATAGCTTTCGCCAGGCTGAAACATCGGGCATTTTCCGCAAGCTCATCGCTGATGGGATGCTGGTCGACTTCGCGGATATAACCGACCAGGCTCCGGCATGGGGCCTCGAAGAAGCCGACATGCTCCTGGAACACCCCCGCCTCCCCTTCGTATCATACCCTTATGAATGGAGCTTCAGCCTGCACAAGGCAGCCGCACTGGCACATCTGGACTTGCATTTGGACCTGCTGAGGTCGGGGTTCACGCTCAGCGATGCAACGGCATACAATATCCAGTTCGATGGCGTCAGGCCGAAGTTCATCGACCACCTTTCCATCCGGCCTTACGAGGATGGGGAAATCTGGGCGGGGCACCGTCAGTTCTGCATGCAGTTCCTCAACCCTCTGCTCATGTGGTCCGTGCTCGACGTGCAGCCCAATCACTGGTTTCGCGGTTCGCTTGAGGGGATAGCCCCCGAGGATCTGGCCAAGCTGCTCCCGTGGAGCAAGCGGTTCAACTGGACAATTCTAACCCACGTAATTGCCCAGGCGGCGATGCAGCGCAGATATTCGAATTCGGCCGCCAGTTCGGCGAAGTTCGGCAAATCGCGGCTGCCAAAGCAAAGTTTCGAAGCGATGCTGCGCGGCTTGCGGTCGACGATCGCGAAACTTGATGTGCCGTCTCACAAAACGGTTTGGAACGATTACGCCCAGAATACCAGCTATGCCGCGCCCGAAACGCAGGCCAAGCATGAATTCGTCCAGGAAATGGTCGCCAAGGTCGAACCCGACCTGTTGTACGATCTGGGATGCAACAGCGGAGACTATTCGAAAGCCGCGCTAAATGCGGGTGCGAAGAAAGTGATCGGCCTGGATTTCGATCACGGTGCGCTGGAAGTCGCCTATCGCCGTGCCCAATCCGAGGGCCTCGATCTACTCCCGGTGTGGCTGGACGCGGCGAATCCCAGTCCGAACCAGGGCTGGGGCCAGGCAGAGCGCAAGGGCCTCGCGCAAAGGGCCAAACCCGACGCCCTCCTCGCGCTGGCGTTCATCCACCATATCGCGATCGGACGAAACGTCCCCCTGGATATGGCCGTCGACTGGCTGCTCTCGCTCGCCCCGACCGGAGTGATCGAGTTTCCCCATAAGGACGACCCGATGGTGCAGGTGCTGCTCTCTCAACGGCCGGATATATTTCCAGAATACCGGAACGACATGTTCGCCAAAGTACTTTCCGCGCGCGCTCGGATCGTCAAGACAGTCGATGTCCTGCCCACCCGCACTCTCTATTGGTTCGAGCGAAGCTAAGCTCGGTCTCGCCACGCTGGAAATGCGAACGTGGTCGGAGACGAACGGGATACCCGAAATGCTACCGTCCTGCCGCAGGGTGCCGCATACCCCTCAATTCCAACCCAAAATGGCGAATTCCGGTTCCGATCCGCATCGACGTCGGCACCGACGTTTTCCTAGCTGCGCGAACGTTGAAGAAGAAAGCGCCCCGCCGGTTCGACACCGACGGAGCGCAAAGGAAAGAATCGCCAAGAAGCCTCAGAACCGGACGCGCGCACCCACGTAAAATTCGCGGCCCAGAACATCGTTGAGCGATGTGTCGAGGTTGTAGCTCGATCCGTAGTCCAGACCGGATGGCACCAGAGGCCCCTTATTGTCGAACAGATTGTTGACACCTCCATAGAGGCGGAACTGTTCGTCCGGTCCGAAATTATAGGCCAGGTAGATCCGATGAAAGTCCTGATCTCCGACCTTGAAGTACTGGTCATCGGTGGAATTGGGATGGTTCAGGATATCGTCCACTCCGCCACCGCGATAGGTGACCGTGTAGCTCGCCCGGAAGCGACCGGTGCGATAGCCCACCCGCAGACGGAACTCGTCTTCGCCATTACCGATCTCGCCTAGCTCGCTATTCGTCAGCACGACATCGCCGATTCCGACGAATTCGGTTTCCTGCTTAAAGAAGTGAGCATAGCGGAAATCGATGTCGAAACGCCCAGGAATGAACTCGGGCTCGAACCGATAGAGCAGTTGTGCGTCGATCCCTTCGACCACTTCCGTTTCGAGGTTCTCCTGAAAATTCAGCACCTCGATGACTTCACCCATCGTGTCACGTGTGATCAAGCCACAGAAACGGTTGCTTCCAGCAGGGTTGGAAGGATCGTATTCGGGCGATGCAAAACATTGCGACACAATGTCCTGCGTGTCGACCGACGCGATCGCATCCTTGATCTTGATGCGGTAATAATCCGCAGCAAGGGTCAGGCCCGGGATGAAACGCGGTGTAAACGCAAAGCCAGCGGTAATGGTCGTGGCTGTTTCCTCGAACAGGTTGGGATTGCCTGCATTCGGCCCCTGCGTCGAACTGCCTGGATCGAAAGGATCGTTGTCGTTGTTCGGGTCGTCATCGGTCGCGAGTTCGTTGAAGAAGTTCTGAATTCCCGGAACGGTGAGGCAATTTCGAGTAACGACAGCAATATCGGCATTCTCGGCGCCGCTGCCTTCGATGCTGGAGATTCCGGTGCCGTCGGGCCGCAGGCCATCGCACGGATCGTCGAGATCGTCAGCATCGGGACGCGGGGGCGAAAAGTACTCGGTCAAATTCGGCGCACGCTGCGAACGCGAGAACTGTGCCCTGAACAGGATATCGTCGCTCGCTTGCCAAACGGCACCGAGATTATAGCTGAAAATCGTGCCGATCGTGTTGTAATCGCCAGCGCGCGCCGCAGCCTGGATGTTGAAGCCATCGAACACCGGAACGTCGAGTTCGGCATAGGCTTCCTTGACCTCGTAGCTCGCTTTGACGCTCGGAAAGGTGGCAAGCGAGGTTACGTCGAAATCGATGTCTGGGACATAAGTCCCACCACGCACCGCCCCGTCGTCGCGATCGCGAATGCCGTTGACCCCGGCGAAATCGTCGCCATCGGGATCGCCAAACGTTTCCTGGCTTTCGCGCCGCCACTCCACACCGGCGGCAAACTTCACGCCGCCCGCAGGCATTTCGAACAGTGTCCCGTTGACGAATGCGCCAGCCGTGTATTGCTCGCGCATCTGCTCCGCATAGCCGTTGTACCGTATGTAATCGGCCGCCGCCGCCGAAATGGTTCCCTCACCGAAGATATTCAGCGGGACGCAGCCTTCGGAACGAGCAACCTCGCTCACGCACTGAAAACCGCCATTGCCGTCCGACTCTATATCGAGTGCGAAACGCGCATTGCGGAAGTTATATTCATTAGGATTGCGCTGCTTCTGTTTGAAGCGGCCATATGTACCGAACACCTCGTAATCGATTTGGTCGGTGAGCGCCCCAGAGACATCGGCGATGAACCGCCAGGTACTGCGGTCGTTTATGCGGGCCTGTTCTCCGAGTTCCACCAAACGACGGTCGAAGCTCACCGATCCGCTACGCGTCTCTTCAACCTCTGGCGGGATGAAGGGGTGGCTACTCGAGATGTTACCGATATCGGTGCCGTCGCCGAGCGTATCGTTGTCGTTGAGAGTCTCGTAGCCAGTGTAATAGGTTGTATCGACGTCCGAATAAGACCCGATGAACGAGAACTTTGCTGCCTCGGAAAATTCGAAACTTGTCGTCAACGCGGCGTTGAAAATATTCCGCTGGGGCAGATTGGAGCGACCGGGCCGGAGATTGTATCCATCGAAATCGGAATAAAAATCGGAACCAGCAGGGCGATCGCCAGGGTTCAACGACTTGTCATTGAACCAGCGCCCGTTAACGAACCAAGCGTCACCTTCGAACACGCCGCCAGGGGTTGAGATGCTGCCGCTGGGCAGGATACAGTGGCGATCGGTGTCTTCGCCGAAGCACCCCGGATAGTTGATTTCATTGGTCCAGCCATCGCTCCCAGTCGACGGGATCGGATCGTCGAATTCGAGTGCGGCGATGCTCAGCGGACGGCTCGCATCGGCGAATACTTCCTCTTCGTCGCGATATTCCATGCCCAGCAGAACATAGCCCCGACCATCGGCGAAATCGGTGCCGGCGAGCAGGTTGAGTCGATATTCCTCCCCGCCATTCGCATCGGCCCAGGAAAAGCGATTGTCCAATCTCACGCCGGTGAAATCGTCCTCGAGAATGAAGTTGGCTACCCCGGCGATGGCATCCGATCCATAAACAGCCGACATGCCGCCGGTCAGCACCTCCACCCGCTCGACGAAACCGGACGGTAGCGTCGACAGGCTCACGCGGTCGGAGTTTCCTGAATTGGAAACCGCGCGTTTTCCGTTGACCAGCACCAGAGTGCGGTCATCGCCCAAACGGCGCAGATTGATTGTGGACAGGCCGCTGGTCTGGATTTGGTTGTTCGACCCTTGCGGCGATACCGCTTCAGACACGCCGGGCAGTTGGAGTACCGCCTCAGCCAGGTCGGTGGTGCCGGATTCCTCAAGGTCCTGGGCGCCAAGCACCTGGATAGGCACCGCGCTCTCTTCGATCGTACGCTCGATACGTGTACCTGTCACGACGATGGCGTTCTGCGCACCATCGGCGGCCAGCTCGACATCTTGGCCTGTGGGGGGCGCCTCTTGCGTGGCCGCATCCTGCGCCGAAGCCTGCCCACCCATGCACAATGCGAGCGCAAGCGCCGATGTGCTTACAGCTACCGTATGCGATCGTTTCATCTTACTATACTCCCTGTCCGACATTCATTGGCCAGCCCCGAACGGAACCCGTCGCTGGTTCCGTCCGAACAAGACTGACCAAAACCCTGAACCTCATCTAATTCCGAAAAAGCGGAAGGTGATGCAGAAAACGCAAGACGTTCAAACTGAAAGATAATTTCTTAACAATGCAAGGCTGCGCGCGTGAAAATGCGTTAGCTGCGACAAATTTGTCATAATATGTCTGCCCCGCGTATAAGCGCCAGGTCTTCGGCCTGCGCGGGCGTGGCGCCGTTACCATATTCGTCGATCGCCACGCAGGCGCCAGTTTTTATGGCTAGCGCCCGCGCAAAAGCGTCATCCTCGAAATGCAGCGCCGTGCCGTCTTCAAGGGCATAGGCCGGATAGGTCGCATCCGCGCCACCAAGGTGCCTTTCCAGCGCCTCGCCGCGATCGCTGCGCGCGTCGGAATGGACCGAGATCGTTCCCTTGAGCAGGCCTATCCCGCGTATCGCTTCGATCCGTGTTTTGACCGAATCCGTCATTCCCCATTCGAACATGATGTTCGCGCCCGCACTCGCCCCCGACAGCACTACCCCCCTCTCATAGGCGCGCCTCAATGCGTCGTCGGCAGACCATTCGCGAAGCAAAGTGCGGAGATTCCGCGTCGAACCGCCATCGACATATACTGCATCTGCGCCTTTGAAGAACGTGTCCGGATTGTCGTCCTCGAGCGCGAAGAGATTGAGATGGCGTGGGTCGAAACCGGCGCGCCTGCCGAGGTCGCAAAACTTGCTGACCTTCTCCGATGAGTCGCCGTTCGCCGCGCCGACATGGACGATGACCGGGCGTTCCTTGCCTGTAAGCCCGACGAGATAGCGGGCAAGACAGGGTGGGTCCGGCGGTTCCACAAAGAACGCGGACGAGTTGCTCATCGCCAAGATCTGTTTGCGTTTCTGCATAATGATTCGTCAGCCTATCCGCCGATCATGCCCATCAACTCGGCTGTCAGGATCTCCGCGTAGGTACCCAAGGCATACCCAAGCACCACCAGCAGGACACCGACCGCGGTGGTGAAGAACACCATGATGAGCGCCTTCGGCCCGAGACCGAGGGTCACGCTGTCGTCGGTTATCATGGCGCGGTCCCATCGCTGCCGCTGTCTTCGGTGCGGGGATCGATTGCCGGAAGGTCCGCTTCGTAGGCGTCCCGTCCAAGGTGCTCCGCATACCACGCAAGTTCGCGATTGATCTTGAACAGCTTATGCGACGGTTGCCGGAAATTGTGCGGTTCGCCCTTACCCAGATAGAGCGCGGTCGGTGTTCCCGTGTCACGCACTGCACGAAACATCAGGATCGCCTGGGTAGGGGGTACGCGCTCGTCATCTCCGCCGCTCCAGAACAATGTCGGCGTGCGGACTTTCCAGGCGTCGAACACCGGCGATTGCGAACGGTAGGATGGCAGCGGGGCGTTTTCCTGCCAGGGCGTCCCGCCGAACCAGGGTATCCTGCCCGACCTGCGGTCGCTCTCGCCGAACAGCGAAACCCAGTCGGCAACGCCGGCACCGGACGAGGCCGCCACGAAACGATGGGTCATGGTGATCAAGCGGTTGGTCATGTGACCGCCCGCGCTCCACCCCATCTTGATCAGGCGGTCCGCGTCCGCGATCTCGTTCGCGACCAATGCGTCCACTCCGCTCAGCACGTCGGTATGCGCATTGCGGAAGTAATTCCCGACCATTGCACGCATGAATGCATCGCCATAGCCAGTGCCGCCCCGATGGTTGGGCAGGAAAACGGCGTAACCTTGCCCGGCGAGCACCGGCACATAACGCGATGCATTCCAGCTTCCGAACTGCGCCGAAGAGCGCGGGCCGCCATGGGTGATCGTCACCAAGGGGTAGCGTTGACCCGTTTGGTATCCGACCGGATACACCAACAGTCCCTCGAGCTCTTGTCCGTCGGCGGCCGACCACGTGAACGCCCGCTGTTTCGGTAGCGTAACCCCACTGAGCGCAGTCGAGTAGATTGCAGACCTTTGCCGCAAGACGCCTGTCCGCGGGTCGATCTCATGGATTTCACCCGGGCTGTGCTCGTTGGCGAAGCGCCCGAAATGCCGCCCACTCTCCGAGTCATAGGTCCAATCGCTCAGCGAGTGATCGCCGAAGGTTACTTGAGTCAGTGCGCCATCCCGGACGCGCACGCGATAGAGCTGTGACCGCAGGCCACTGTTGCCCACCACCCACATCGACTCCCTGACCGGTCCCACTCGAAGTCCTGCACTTCGAGCGGCTCATGCGGAAACAGCAGGCGAGGCGCCTTCTCGCCAACCGCCTGCACAAACAGATTGTCTTCGTAATAGGGCTCGCCCCCGCATTGACGGAGGCGATGTAAGCGAACGTCTCGCCATCGGGCGCGAGACGGGCGCCGTTTTCCCGGATACGGTTGTCGGTCAGCTGGCGCGATTCGCCGCTGCGCAAGTCGATCCGCCAAAGTTCGGCTGCATCGCGGTCTTCCGCTACAGGGTCGAACCGCTGGCGCACGATCAGGTAGCGGCCATTTTCGGAAAGCGAATAGCCCTCGATCAAGCCGGCGCTCGCGAAAACCACGCTGGTTTCGCCGCTCGTCATGTCGACCCGGTAGAGCGCGTCGGCATCGGCGCTCCCGAAGGGTTCGATGCTCCATTCGTTTGCCGCGTCGTCCTCGGCCTCTGCATCGCTTTCGTAGATCAGCGCACTCCCGTCGGGCAGCCAGCTCACCTGACGCACACCACCTGGATGATTGGTGACCTGCGATGCTTCGCCCGTTTCCGGGTCGAAGAAATGGATTTGGTCACCACCCTCCTCCTCGACTTCGGCAACGACGACGAATTGATGCGATCGGGGGCGCCAAATCGCTTCGGTCTCGGGGCTTTCGGGCAGATTGTTCAGCGCCGTCCCGGCACATCCGTCATCTCCGCAGCGCAGGATTCGGAGCGTCTCGACCGTCTCGTCCTCGGCCCAGTCGGGCGCCGAGAGGACATAGCTCAGATAGCGGCCGTCGTGTGACGCCGATACGCTCGCCACGCGTGGCAGTTCGAGGAATTCGACCGGATCCAGACTGTTGTCGCCCTGCGTCGCGTCCTGAGCGTAGGTCTGAATCGGCATCGCCATCGCCGACATCGAAAGGACCGTCAACGAGCCGCGAATTGACGATAATTTCCCCATTTGCCCCCTCCGTTTGGGTGCGGCGCCAATCCGCCGAGCCGGTCCGAACGAGGCAGCAAATTGAAATCGACTTCCAGTTCCGATTTCGTTACCTTCAATGCGAAAAATGCAAGATCATGAAAGGCAAGGGCTTTGGAGCTAAAATGGCTGGAAGACCTGGCCGCGGTTGCGCGAATTGGCCACTTCGCCAGAGCTGCGGAAGCGCGCTACGTTACCCAATCCGCACTCAGTCGGCGCATCAAGGCACTCGAGGCCTGGGCGGGTGCGGAACTGGTCGACCGGACCGAGCATCCGATCCGCCTGACTGCCGCCGGAACCGAATTCATGAGCAGCGCAAGCGCGATCATAAAACAGGCAAGCGAGGCGCAGGCTGCGGCAGCCAATTATGCCCGTATCGGCGAGCGCGGCATAACGATCGCCTGCCTGCACACGCTGGCGCTGAACTTCCTTCCACGCCTGGTCGCAGAGCTTCACCGCAAGGTCTCCCCCTTCGAAGCAGCCATCGTTCCGGAAACGCGTACCATCGAGGAATATCTCTACGCCTTGCGCAACGGCACGTGCGACTTCTTCATCTGCTACAATCACGCGGCCATTCCCTTCAATGTCGATGTCGACGATTATCCGCGGCTGGTTATCTCGCGCGACCGCGTCCTGCCCTATGGCAATGCGGCGAAGTTCGCCGACATTCTCGAACCCGATAACGAAAGGCCGATACCGCTGCTGGAATATGGTCCGACCTCCATCATGGCGAGAGTGTTGCGAAACGTGCTCAGCGGTGCCGAGTTTGAGCGTCGATTACGGACTGTTTACCGAGCCACTCTAGCCGAAAGCCTGGCCACGGCTGCGCGCGAAGGCCTAGGCATAGCCTGGTTGCCGGAATCGATCGCGGAGCACATTCGCGGGGACACGGCTCTCGATCCGATTTCGCACGACTATTCGGCCGAGCTCGAAATCATGATCTTCGGCTCGCGCCACAATAAGCGCCCGGTCGTGCGGCGTATTTGGGAATCTCTTGAGGCAGAATAGCGAGCCGGGAGCTGTCTGCCGTGAGACCATTCAGCATCCAGGAATCTGCGACGAGCCCCCAACTAGCGGGGTCACCGTGTCCTGCGCGAACGAGGAAATTCTGAGCAATTTGCGCAGGCGGAAACCGAGCGAAGGGCGAATATCCATCAGATCTTCAAATCACGGGGTTTTTGGATGGCGGTGGTGGACAGGGCTGGATTCGAACCAGCGTACGCTTGCGCGGGCAGATTTACAGTCTGCTGCCTTTAACCACTCGGCCACCTGTCCACACGGGCCATTTCGCTTAGGAAATCGAGGGATCGCGTTGACGATCCCGTGCCGAGAGGCGCCCCTTTGGCGAAGCGAGCCTTGCCTGTCAATGCCCTCGCTGGCACAGGCGCAACCAAAGCTGCATACAGGACGAATTCGATGGCGAAGGGTGAGCGCAAGCGCGCACTGAGAGGACGGGCAGGCCGGATGAAGGGCGGTCGCGGGAGCGGGCGCGCGAGCACGGGCCAGGTCCGATTATGGGGGCGACACGCGGTCGAGGCCGCGCTCAAAAATCCCGATCGGGTGCATCGAAAGCTATGGGCTACCCGCGAAGCGATTGAGGCGCTCGACGGAGAGTTGCCCGACGATTTCCCGCTGGAATACGCCGATGTCACGGATCTTGCACGCCTGGTAGCGAAGGATGCCCCGCATCAGGGTCTGGTGCTCGAATGCGCTCCGCTGGAAGACATGCATCTCGACGAGATCCTCGATGGCGACCCCTCCAGGCCCATCGTCGTGCTCGACCAAGTCACCGATCCGCACAATGTCGGCGCGATCATGCGCTCCGCCGCTGCCTTCGGCGCCGCGGCGCTGGTGACGCAGGATCGCCACGCCCCGCCCGAAGGCGGCGTCATCGGCAAGGCCGCTTCGGGTGCGCTCGAAATCTTGCCATGGGTGCGCGTCGTCAACCTGGCCCGCGCGCTCGAACAGATGGCCGAAGCCGGATACTGGCGCATCGGCCTGACCGGAACGGCCGAGGCAACGCTGGCCGAAGCCCTGCCCGCAGGCCCCGTCGCGCTTGTACTGGGTGCCGAAGGAGAAGGGATGCGCCATAATATCGAATCGCATTGCGATGCGCTGGCCAAGCTACCGATCGGGGACCGGATCGAAAGCCTGAACGTCTCCAATGCCGGCGCGATCGCGCTCTACGCCGTCGCCACGCGGGAGTAATCCATTGGGGAAGGAAACAATGCTGACCAAAAGGTTTCGCACGGTCGCGCTCGCCGGTGTGGGGAGCCTGGCGCTGTCGGGCTGCTTTCTCTCGCCAGGCCAGTTCACGAGCGAACTGGAGCTCATGAAAGACGGTAGCTTTGCCTATCGCTACGATGGGGAAATCCAGATGCTCGCGCTGAGCAAACTGGCAGAGATGGGTAGCGAAACGGACGAACCATTCGAGGCCGCGTGCCTCGATGACGATTACGAAGCCCGCGAATGCACTAGCGCGGAAATTGCCGAGCAAAAGCGCGAGTGGGATGCAGAAGCCGAAAGCCGCCGTGCCAGGAAGAAGCGCAAGGCCGAGCAGATGAAGGCGTTCCTGGGCGGGATCGATCCGTCGGATCCGGACGCTGCGCAGGAGCTCGCCGAAAAACTGGAGCGTCAGCGCGGCTGGAACACTGTGGAATATAAAGGCGACGGCCTGTTCGAGGTCGATTTCGCGATCTCCGGCCGACTGACGCACGACTTCTCGTTTCCGACGATCGAACGCTTCGCCATGGCGAATACCTTCGTCAGCGTCATTTTGCGCGACCAAAGGCAAGTGCGGATCGATGCGCCGGGCTTTGCCGCGAAAGGCAACGGCAATCCGATGCAGGGGATGGTAGCCGGCATGGCCGGACTAGCCGACCTGTCCCCGAAAGACGAGGAAACCCCTCCCCGGATCGCAATCGCCGAGGGCCGGTTTTCGATCGTGACCGATGGGCGTATTTTGGCGAACAATACTGACGCCGGTCCCAGCCATCATTCCGGCGATCAGGTCCTGACGTGGGAAATAACGCCGCGCACCGAACAGCCCCCCATGGCCCTGATTTCTTTCGACTAGCTTCAGTCTCACAATGCCAACGAAAACGCCGCGCTTCCCGTTCTGGAAAGCGCGGCGAAGTTCGATCCCTATCGTTGCACCGCGAGGCGTGGCGGTGCGTCGGTCAGGAGGTTCCGCTTAGTTCACAGCGTCCTTGAGGCCCTTGCCTGCCTTGAACTTCGGCTGGTTCGAAGCCTTGATGGTCATCGGCTCACCGGTACGCGGATTGCGACCGGTCGAAGCCTTGCGCTTGGCAACGGAGAAAGTGCCGAAGCCGACCAGGCGGACTTCGTCGCCGCTCGACAGGGACTTGGTGATTGCATCGAAAACACCTTCGACGGCGCTCGAGGCATCGCTCTTGGAAAGGCCGCTGGAATCGGCGACTGCGCTGATCAGGTCGTTCTTGTTCATCGGTGTAAACCCCCTTGTTCTTATCGTCAGATTAGGTTGGCTGAATCGCCTCGGTGAAGGCGGACGAATTGAGAGTTTTTTAGCCGAAGTGTCAAAGGCAAATTCCGTAAAAACCGGCGGTTTTCGGGGCCAGACCGAACAAAAACAGGATGAAGCGCGGGTTCACCATACAATGCTGCACCGCACCGCCGTGAAAAGGGCCTCGGCAACCCCGAGGCAAGCTTCACGATTCGCTGCAGCGCAGCATGTCCTATGTTAATGCGCGGTTGGCGATGGCACCTGGTGCGCGTGGTCGGGCTGACTGGCGAGGTCGTCCGCCTCGGTCCATTCGATGGGCTCGGGGACGCGACACAAGGCTTGCGCCAGCACCTCATCGACATGAGCGACCGGTACAATCTCGAGACCGTCTTTCACATTGCCCGGAATTTCGGCGAGGTCTTTGACATTCTCTTCCGGAATGAGGACCTTCTTGATCCCACCACGTAGGGCGGCCAGCAGCTTCTCTTTCAGGCCGCCGATAGCAAGCACCCGTCCCCGCAAGGTTACCTCGCCGGTCATGGCGACATCCGCCCTGACCGGAATGCCCGAAAGCGTCGAGACGATGGACGTGACCATTCCCACACCCGCGCTCGGCCCATCCTTGGGCACTGCGCCCTCGGGAAGGTGGATGTGAATATTGCGCCGGTGAAACAGGCTCGGCTTAATGCCGTAATGCGGCGCGCGTGCCTTGACGAAGCTGAAGGCGGCCGCAACGGATTCGTTCATCACCTCGCCCAGCTTGCCGGTAGTCTTTATCTCGCCCTTGCCGGGGGTCGTCACGCTTTCGATCGTCAGCAGTTCGCCGCCGACCTCGGTCCATGCGAGGCCGGTAACGGCCCCGACCTGCGGCTCTTCCTCACTCATGCCGTGCTTGAACTTGCGGACACCGGCAAAGTCGCTGAGATTTTCGGGCGTGATCGTGACGCTCTCGACCTCGTTCTCCAGAATCTTGCGCAGCGATTTGCGCGCCAGCCGTGCCAGTTCGCGCTCGAGCGTGCGGACACCCGCCTCGCGCGTATAGTACCGGATCAAGTCGCGCAGTCCGTCTTCGGTCAGCTCGAACTCGCCCTTCTTGAGGCCGTGCTCCTCGATCTGCTTGGGCAGCAGGTGGCGCTTCGCGATTTCTACCTTCTCGTCTTCCGTATACCCTTCCAGACGGATGATCTCCATCCGGTCCAGCAGGGGTTGCGGCAGGTTGAGGCTGTTCGCGGTGGTGACGAACATGATGTCCGAGAGGTCTAGATCAAGTTCGAGGTAGTGGTCCTGAAACCGGTTGTTCTGCTCCGGATCCAGCACTTCGAGCAGCGCCGAAGCGGGATCGCCACGGAAATCCTGTCCAAGCTTATCGATCTCGTCGAGGAGGAACAGCGGATTGCTCTTACCTGCCTTCTTGAGATTGGTGACGATCTTGCCTGGCAGCGATCCGATATAGGTGCGCCGATGGCCCCGGATTTCGGCTTCGTCGCGCACGCCGCCCAGGGACTGACGAACGAATTCGCGCCCGGTCGCCTTGGCGATGCTCTTGCCGAGCGAGGTCTTGCCGACGCCCGGCGGCCCCACGAGGCACAGGATCGGCCCCTTCAGCTTGCGCGTGCGCGCCTGAACCGCGAGATATTCGATAATCCGATCCTTGACCTTCTCAAGGCCATAGTGATCGGCATCGAGCACCTCCTGCGCCTTGCCGATATCTTTTTTGACCTTGCTCTTCTTACCCCATGGCAAGCCGAGCAGAACGTCGAGATAGTTCCGGATGACCGTCGCCTCGGCGCTCATCGGTTGCATGCTGCGCAGCTTCTTGAGCTCGGCCTCGGCCTTTTCGCGCGCTTCCTTGCTGAGCTTGGTCTTGGCGATCTTCTCGGTCAGCTCGGCAATTTCGTTGCTGCCGTCATCGTCGCCGCCAAGCTCGTTCTGAATTGCCTTGAGCTGCTCGTTCAGGTAATATTCGCGCTGGGTCTTTTCCATCTGCCGCTTCACGCGGCCCCGAATGCGGCGCTCGACCTGCAGGACCGAAAGCTCACCCTCCATGTAGGACATGACCATTTCCAGCCGCTTTAGCGGGTCCTTTTCGACCAGCAGCGCCTGCTTGTCGGAAACCTTGGCGCTGATTGCCGCGGCGATCGTATCGGCCAATTCGCCCGCATCGTCGATGTCGCTCAGTTGTTCGGCAGCTTCCTCGCCCAACTTCTTGTTGAGCTTGGCATATTCACCGAATTGCTCGACCACTTGGCGCATCATCGCAACGACTTCACTGCCGGATGCCGTCATGGTCTCGGAGATCGAAACCGCAGCCTCGACATAACCGCCCTTCGGCGTCAACTCGCTCAATACCCCCCTCGCGGTTCCCTGTACCAGCACGCGTACCGTCCCGTCGGGCAGCTTGAGCAACTGCAAAACCTGCGCGACAACGCCGACATCGAACAGATCGTCGCGTTCAGGATCGTCGCAACCGGGATCTAGCTGGGCGAGCAGGAAAATATCCTTGCTGCCTTCCATGGCCGCCTCAAGGGCGGCCACAGATTTGTCGCGTCCGACGAACAGGGGAACCACCATGCCGGGGAACACCACGATGTCGCGCAGGGGAAGGAGGGGAAAGGTCTGGGTCATCTATCAATTCCAATGGAGCCGGTCTGGCCATTCCTCGGGAATATGGTGAGCCCTGTCCCACAGCGCAACGTCGGCAATTAAAGTCATGTGGATGACGTGAAATTACAATCCGGACGTCATGATTATAATCTATTAACTCTAGTTCGAAGCGCAAGGAAATATCAATTTCCCATTGGAGTCAAAATGATGTTCGATTCGATGGTTTGCAGGATCAGCGATCATCGCGTGAATCGGCGGCGTGTTTGGCACGATGGTGTGCACTTTCGGACGAAATGCACCCGATGCGATACGCCGCTGATCCGCGATTTGCAGGACGGATGGCGACGTTTCGACGAAGAGCGCGACCTCGTGTTCGAGCGCCAGCCTCACCCGCGCAACGCATAGGGGCCGTATACAACCGTCAGCATCTCAGACCGGGATGCTGACGGTCATTCCTGTAAATTTCTTAGGAAAAATGACCCGACGTGTCGCGCGCGCGTCTCCGCGTGCCCGCTGCATGAGTACCAAAGGTTCATGTCCACGTGAAAGACCGTGAGGCGGGTGCACCCGATATCGATGTGCGCGGTGCTTAAGACCGACGCGGTACGGTAGCGGAGCGAGGCGAAGCGGGGGGGGGGCGATTTTCGCGGAATGTGCAGCGTCGGCCACACCCACGGCCTCACATGCCGGGAAGCTTGAACCCCGGCGGCAGGCCGACATCCTGCTGGATCTTGGCCATTTCTTCGCCCGATACGCGGTCTGCCCGATCACGCGCATCGTTGAACGCCGCCGTTACGAGATCTTCGACGATCTGCTTCTCTTCGGGCTTCATCAAACTCTCGTCGATCGTCACGCCGATGATACGACCGCGCGCGCTGGCACGCACCTTGACGAGGCCACCTCCGGCCGTTCCTTCCACTTCGATTTCGTCAAGCTTTGCCTGGGCATCGCCCATCTGTTTTTGAATGGTTTCCGCGGCCTTCTGAGCCTGCGCGAGCATCTCTTCCATGTTCATGCTTTTCTACTCCATGGTACTTCGCGGCGCTCGGAGGATGCGCCGCTGTCTTCGATCAATTCGGCATCGGGAAAGGCATCGAAGGCGGCCTTTACCAGCGGATGCGCACGAGTGGCAGCAGCAGCGGCTTCACGCTCCGCCTGCTGCACCTCGACCAGCGATGGCCGTCCCGCACCGTCGGGCAATTCTTCCACCGTCCAGCGCCTGCCGGTGTGGCGGTGCAGCGTTTCTTTCAGCACGGGAGCGATATCGTCCGAGAACTTGGCATCGCGTCCGTATCGCAGCACGCCATCCTCAAGCTCGACCACGCGTACCTGCAAGCGCATGATGCTGGCTTCCTGCATCAGGCCGGATGCGTCAATCGCCTCGACAAGGCGCTCCCAATCGAGTGACGCCCGAGGCGTATCGGCGGGGGCGGTATCCGATCCCGTCGGCGCGGGCACGGGTCCCGCCTCGGCCAGCGCTTCGATTTTCTTCGCGAGCTTGCCGGGATCGGGCATCTGTCCGGCATGCAGGGTGCGCAACAGCGCCATCCGCAATGCCACCAGGGGATCGGGCGCTACGCGTACCTCTTCATGTCCTTTCAGCAGCAACTGCCACAGACGGTGCATTTGCGCCACCGGAACCCGGCTGGCCCAGCCCGCAAGCTCGCCGCGTTCGTCGGGACTGACTCCTTCGGGCTCGCCCCCAGAAACCTGCGCCACGGTAATGCGGTGGGCCAGGTCCATCTGGGCGCGCATAAGCGCCAGAGGCTCGACGCCCAGCGCATACTGCTCGTCGATCGCGTCGAGAAGCGCCTTGCCCTCGCCCTCCAGCATATGCGCGAAGAGTCTGCGCTGCGCACCCTTGTCCGCAAGGCCGAGCATGTCGCGAACACGCTCCGCGGTGACCCTGCCTTCCGTATCCAGATCGGCATGGGCGATCGCCTGGTCGAGGATCGATAGTCCATCGCGAACCGAACCCTCGGCCGCATTGGCCACGATATGCAGCGCTTCGGCATCGGCCTCGACACCTTCCTTGCGACAGATTTCGGCGAAATGGCTTTCGAGCAATTCGACCGGAATGCGCCGCAGATCGAAACGCTGTGTGCGGCTGAGAACCGTGACAGGCAGCTTCTCGACTTCGGTCGTCGCGAACAGAAGTTTCACATGCGCGGGTGGTTCTTCCAAGGTTTTGAGCAACGCGTTGAACGCATTGCGCGAAAGCATGTGAACTTCGTCGATGATATAGATTTTGTAGCGAGCCGAAACCGCAGCATAGCGCACCGCCTCGATGATCTCGCGCACATCGTCGACGCCCGTGTGGCTCGCGGCATCCATCTCGATCACATCGATATGGCGGCCTTCCGCAATCGCACGGCATGGCTCGCATTCGCCGCAGGGGCTGATTGTCGGACCACCCTGCCCATCCGGACCGATGCAGTTGAGCGCCTTGGCAATCAGGCGTGCCGTCGAAGTCTTGCCCACCCCGCGCACGCCGGTCATCAGAAAGGCATGCGCCAGCCGGTCGCGGGCGATGGCATTGGCCAGTGTGCGCACCATCGCTTCTTGGCCGATCAGTTCGGCAAAGGTCTGCGGGCGGTATTTGCGAGCGAGCACGCGGTAAGGCTGCGCCGGTGCGGCCTTCGGCGCCTCGCTATCGGCCCGATCAGCGCCTGCGGGTTCGGGAACGGGTTGCGCGCCGGTTCCCGAAGTCGGCGTCACACCGAAGATCGATTCCTGCCCAGCCTCCTCGAGTTCCGCCGCGCTCGGCGCGTCGGCCTCTTCGGCCCCACTCTCCCAAGGAAGACCATCTGGATTGTCCGGTGAATCACCCATGCCTCACTAGGTAGGCATTGGCGCGGCAAAAGTCATGCCGACATCGGCAATGTTCAACCGCTATCGGCGACGGCCCCCACTTCCTCGATCATCACCTCGCCGGTCGCAAGAAACTCGACGCAGTCGTTTCCTGTAATGATCAGATAGGAGGGGGCATTCCCGCATACGATCCCGCTGACGCTTCGCTGCAGCTCGGAACCTACCAGACGCACCGTCGTGCCGGTATCTCCGGCCCAGTCGAACTGCGGAAGGTCGCGCTCGTCATGTATGCGCAAGGCCTCCACGTTGGCGATGATACAGTAAACCGTCCGATCCGCTTCCGAAAAGACCGTGATCCTGCATACATCGTCACCGACATAGCTGCTGAGATCATAGCGCGGGCCATCGGGGTAGGAGATAGAGTTACACGATGGATAATGGACCCGCACAAGATGCAGGCAGTCGCTATCGCAGCGTTCGAACGGCGTCGGCCATCGCGTTGCCGATATGCTGGTCTTTTCGGTCATAAAAGGAATATAAAGGAGCCGACCGACCCGCCGCAATCCACCTGGGCTGCTTCCTTCCGGACCTGACCCGGTGAGCGAACGCTAACGTCCGACCGACTCCCGAAGCGCCATATGGCGGTATGTTGGCACAGTTTCAAGCTCTCAGTCATTGCGAGCAAAGCGAAGCAATCCAGTCCTGTGCTTACTGGATTGCCGCGTCGCCTTACGGCTCCTCGCAATGACTATCAGCTACCGAAAATTATCGGAGTAGGCCTGGAGTTTGAGGCTCTTCGGAGGGGGCGCGTGCACACGGGCAGATACGCCATATTTTTCGGCATAGGCCTTCGCCTCGTCCTTGCTCGGAAAGGTCAGCGAGACTTGCGCCTGCGTATCGCCGCTGCCCGTCCACCCCATCAGCGGATCGGCATGGCGCGCTTCGGACTGCTCGAATTCGAGCACCCATTCATCGGTGCGGGCCTTGCCCGACTGCATGGCGTTTTTCGGTCGCTGGTAGATTCTCGCGGTCATGGAACTGCCCTGTAATTCAACCTTCCGAACGTGAAAAGGCGTTCTTCGTCTTCAAACTGGGCTTTTCCGCCCAAGGTTCCTCGGGCCAGCGGTGTTTCGGGTAGCGGCCCTTCATATCCTTGCACACATCCGCCCAGCTTCCCCGCCAAAAACCAGGCAAGTCGCGAGTCGACTGGATCGGTCGCCCGGCGGGACTGGTGAGCTTCAGCAGAAGCGGCGTGTCGCCGACCATCGGGTGGCGCTCTAGCCCGAACAGCGCCTGTACGCGGACTTCGACGCTGGGGGCATCGTCGCCGGTATAGTCGATACGGTGCCTCGTACCTGCGGGCGAGGTGAATTCGCGCGGAGCAAGCCGGTCGAGCCGCTGGCGGCTGTCCCAATCGAGTTGACCGAGCAGAGCATCGACCAGTTTTCCCTTGGACAGGCGAAGATCGCGCCGACCTTGCAGCAGGGGCGCCAGCCAGATCTCCGCGGTGTCTGCCAGTCCGTGGCCTGTCAGCCCCTCGACACCAGCGAAACGCGCGCGAGCCAGCAACTCGGCGGGAAGCAATTTTGCCGGATTCTCCAGAGCCTTTTCCATAAGCATATCCACAATGGCCTGGGGATCGGGCGCGGGGTCCGGGCCGCGCGCAAGCGTGATCGCGCCGAGCTTTCGTTCGAGCAGCGCCTCGACGCGCTCTCCGGTCCAATGCAACACCTGCCTGCGCTCGATCCGATCGGGCAGCCATCGCTCGATATCGATTTCTTCGAGCGCGATGGCCGAGGTAATTCGCGCGCCTTTCGCCTGCCCCTGCGCATCGCCGACGACCAGAAACTCCGCTCGCGCCAGGGACGATGCAGGATCGAGCACGAAACCGCGCCCACCAGCAGCAACCCAGTTCTCTCCCGAATTGTCGCGGCGCTTGGCGATAAACTCGGGTCGCCCTGCCGCGAGCAGTATCCCGGGTGGAGGCAGCGCGGTCGATCGCTGGTCATCGGCAAGTGCCTTGGCACGTTTCGCCCAGCGTCCTGCAAGCTTCCGACTCGCTTCCGCCCTCGGCCCGCGATCGGTATTCCAGCGGGACAAGCGCGCTTCGAGATCGTCGCCCCGCCCCCCAAGCCCGCGCTCCTGCAGCAACAAGGCGATCCGCGCAGCCTGATCGGCAGCCCCATGCTCGGCACCGAACAGCACGGTCGCCGCTCCCTGCGGGTCGAGCGGGAGTTGCGCGAGCTTTCTGCCGCGTTCGGTGATCCGGCCTTCCGCGTCGAGCGCTGCCAAGGCCGATAATGTTTCCCGCGCCGCGCTGACCGATGCGGAGGGCGGTGGATC
Source organism: Erythrobacter aureus (assembly GCF_003355455.1). Taxonomy (NCBI): domain Bacteria; kingdom Pseudomonadati; phylum Pseudomonadota; class Alphaproteobacteria; order Sphingomonadales; family Erythrobacteraceae; genus Erythrobacter; species Erythrobacter aureus. The sequence goes on along the minus strand of NZ_CP031357.1, from coordinate 1,547,748 downwards.
GAGCCACGCCAGCTCTGCGGGATCAGTGCTCCCCCATTGTGCGAGCGCCAGCACCAAGGGCGCAAGGTCGGAGGTCAGCATTTCGGGTGGATCGTAGCGGGGACGTCCACCATGGCCCGCTTCTTCCCACAGCCGATAGGCTACGCCCGGCCCTTGCCGCGCCGCGCGCCCGGCACGCTGTGCAGCCGCCGCCTGGCTTGCGCGATGCGTGACGAGATGCGTGGTCCCCGCCGCCCGATCGAATTCGGCCCGGCGCGACAATCCGGCATCGACCACAACCGATACGCCATCCAGCGTCAGCGACGTTTCGGCGATGGCCGTTGCCAGAACGATCCTGCGCCGTCCTTCAGCATCGCGGCGGATCGCGGCGCGCTGACCGGCCGGGTCGACCTGGCCATGGAGCGGCAGCACGATTGCCGACGGTAAGCGCGCCTCCACGCGCTCCCGCGTCCGTTCAATTTCGCGCACGCCGGGCAGGAAGGCGAGGATATCGCCCTCCTCCTCGCGCCATGCGGTCGCGATGGCCTGCGCCATGGCATCCTCCACCGGCACCTGCGGCGACGAACCGAGCCATTCCACGCGCAGCGGATGTGCCCGGCCTTCGCTTTCGATGACCGATGCACCGGCGCCTAGCAGCTCGGCAAACCGCGCGCCGTCGATAGTCGCCGACATGACCAGCACACGCAGATCTTCGCGCAGAATGCTGCGGCTCTCAAGCGCGAGCGCAAGACCGAGGTCGCTGTCGAGATGCCGCTCATGCGCCTCGTCGAACAGCACGGCGGAGATACCCGCAAGTTCCGGATCGGCGAGAATCGTGTTCACGAATATCGCCTCGGTCACGACTAGAACGCGCGTTTTTGCGGAGCGCTTGCTGTCGAGCCGGGTAAGGTAGCCAATCGTCTCGCCGGGCTTTTCGCCAAGCATCTGGGCCATCCGTTCGGCAGCGGCGCGCGCAGCGACCCTGCGCGGCGATGTCAGGATGATGGTCCCCGTGCACCAGTCTTCGCCCAAGAGCGCCGGGGCGACCGCCGTCGTCTTGCCCGCCCCCGGAGGCGCGACGAGGACCGCTCCGCTCTGCTGGCGCACAGCCCCGAGCAGGTCGGGCAGGACGGAATGGATGGGCAAATCGGGCACGCCTGCGGCCCTAAGACGGATCAGTACCCGCGCGCTACCGCAAACAGCGCGGCCTGGGTCATCGCCTGGCGCGCCTTGCTGTCGGGGAAGATCGACAGCGCATCGATTGCCCGCTGCGCGAAATGGCGGGCACGGGCCTTGGTATCGTCCACGGCGTTGTGGCGCTCGATAAGCGCGATGGCGTGATCGAGATCCTCGTCGCTCGTCTTGAAACCACCGATAGCGGCTTTCCAGAAGGCGCGCTCCTCCTCGCTGCCGCGCGCATAAGCGAGGATCACCGGCAACGTCATCTTGCCTTCCCGAAAATCGTCGCCACGATCCTTGCCCATGGCGGCAGCGTTGGAATCGTAATCGAGCGCATCGTCGACCAACTGGAAGGCGACGCCGAGATTGCGGCCGTATTCGTCGAGCGCGCGCTCCTTTTCATCGCTGCATTCGGCTACGACGGCGGCAATCCGGCTGGCTGCGGCGAACAAGGCAGCGGTTTTGGCGCGGATGATATGAAGATAACGCTCCTCGCTGGTGTCGATCTTGCGCTGAGCAGTAAGCTGGTCGACCTCACCTTCCGCGATGATCGCGCTGGCCCCCGACAGAATTTTGAGGACCTTGAGGCTGCCATCCTCGGTCATCAGCTCGAAGCTGCGGCTGAACAGGAAATCGCCCACCAGCACGGTGGCGGGATTGCCGTAGATGATATTGGCCGCCGCCTTGCCGCGCCGCAAATCGCTGCCGTCGACGACATCGTCGTGAAGCAGCGTTGCCGTATGGATGAACTCCACGGCGGCGGCGAGCTTGTGGTGGCGCGCCCCGCTGTAACCCACCAGTTCCGCCCCGGCGAGCGTGAGCATGGGGCGCAGGCGCTTGCCGCCCCCCGAAATCAGATGACCCGCCAGCGCCGGGATCAGCGGCACCTCGCTCTGCATCCGGTCGAGGATAACCTGATTGACCTGGTTCATGCCATTCGCGGTCAACGCCAGCATGGGTTCGATGGAGCCTTCCGGCTCCTTGCGCTTCAGGGGGATTACGTCGGCAGACATTTCGGCTTGGCCATGGTCTGCCCAAGCTTTCTTGGCAAGCCGGGATTTGGTGTTAGCCTGATCGCATGACCACATCGTCCCAGCCCGATCCGATCCTGGCCCGTTTTCGCAAGAGTATCGACAATATCGATGCCGCGCTCATCCACATGCTGGCCGAGCGCTTCCGGATTACGCAGTCCGTCGGCGAATATAAAGCAAAGGTGACCCTGCCCCCGGCCGACCCTGCGCGCGAACAGGAACAGATCGCGCGGCTGCGCAGACTTGCCGAGGAAAGCGAGCTCGACCCCGAGTTTAGCGAGAAATTCCTGCGTTTCATCATCGACGAGGTTATCCGCCACCACGAACAGGCTGCAACTCGCTAACGGGCTTCGTCTGAAGCGACCGTACTCGGTCGGCGCCAAGCCGTTTACTGCGCACTTCTTGGCAATGTCAGCTTCACCAGCAAGCCACCCAAATCCTCGCTTGTATCCAGCTCCACCGACCCGCCGTAGATCTCGGCCACATCGCGAACGATGGCAAGGCCCAGCCCCGTCCCGGGCTTGCCCGTATCCAGCCGGGCGCCGCGATCGAAGATCCGCGTCCGTTCGTTTTGCGGGATCCCTGTACCGTCATCCTCGATCCAGATTATGCAGTCTTGCGCCTCGCGATCGGCATCGATGGTGACGAAAACACTGCCCCCGCCGTATTTCGCCGCATTCTCGATCAGATTACCGAGAATTTCGTCGAGATCCTGGCGCTCGATCGAAACCACAGCCTGACGATTACCATCGAGATCGAAGCGGGTGTTCTCGTAAATGCGGGTTACCGCGCGCAGCACGCTTTCAGCGCTCGGCCAGACTTCGGCGCGCGAATGTCCGGAAGCACGTCTGCCAACCGCGCGTGCACGCGCCAGATGATGCTCAACGTGCCGCTGCATGGTCTTGGTTTCCCGGCAAACGAGATCGGAAAGCTTCGGATCGCGCGCGGTTGCAGCATTGGTGAGCACGGTGAGTGGAGTTTTGAGTGCATGGGCAAGATTGCCGGCATGCATCCGCGCTTCTTCGGCCTGCTGTTCGGTATGGGCAAGCAGCGCGTTGATTTCGTCGACCAGGGGTTCGACTTCGAGCGGAAGCGGCTCGGTAATGCGGTTGGCCCCTTCATTGCGCATGGCCTGGATTGCATTACGCACGCGGCGCAGGGGCGAAAGACCATACCAGCTCTGCAGCATCGCCATCGCCAGCAGGCCGATGCCCAGGACAGCAAAGCTCCAGAACAGGATCGATCGAATACGACTGATCTGAAAGTCGAGCTCGTCGCGCGCCGACGCCACTGCGAAGGTCCAGCGCGTATCGCTGTCGGGCAGGATCACCGTACGTTCGACCATCCGCAGAGGTTCGCCCTCGAACTGATCGGAATCGTAGAAATGGGGCTCGTCATCGACATACCCCCCTTCGACCTCCAGGCTGCGATCCCACAGGCTGCGGCTCGGAAAGGGTTGATGCCCTTCCCCCGTGATCTGCCAGTAGACACCACTATTGGGCTCGAGGAAACGCTGGTCGCCGAGCGAGCGGTAAAGCTGGACGTCGCCGAAACTGTCTATTTCCGCCGAGGTAATCAGCGCCGTCTGCACATATTCGAGCTGCTCGTCGAAATTGTCCTCGACCAGTCGGACCAGGGTGCGATCGAGCGCAAACCCACCCGCCAGCAGCAACACGCCTATCCATAACGCGGCAATCGCCATCATCCGCCGCGCGAGGCTGCGTTTCGCCTTTGGCGTGACGATGGTCGCCGAATTTTCGGCAGCAGCGCCCGATGGCGGGGCCAGCCCGCCGATCAACCGCCCGCCAGACGCTCCTTCAGGCGCGCGGCTGGTCGGCGGGGTCGTCGAGGCTGTACCCAAGTCCACGGATCGTCGTGATCACTTCCGCGCCCAGCTTCTTGCGGATGCGGGTAACGAAAACCTCGATCGTATTCGAATCGCGGTCGAAATCCTGATCGTAAATGTGCTCGATCAGTTCGGTTCGGCTGACCACCTTGCCCTTGTGGTGCATGAGATAGCTCAGCAGCTTGTATTCCTGCGCGGTCAGCTTGACCGGCTCGCCCTTCAGCGTAACGCGGCCCGAGCGCGTATCCAGACGCACGTCGCCCGCGGTAAGCTCGCTCGACGTGTTACCCGATGCCCGGCGGATCAGCGCACGCAAGCGGGCGATCAGCTCTTCGGTTTGGAAGGGCTTGGCGAGGTAATCGTCGGCGCCGGCGTCTAGGCCGGCCACCTTGTCGCTCCAGCTATCGCGGGCGGTAAGCACCAGGACAGGGAATTTCCGCCCTTCCTTACGCCACATGCCCAGAACGGTCAGCCCGTCGATTTCCGGCAAGCCCAGGTCGAGAATGACCGCGTCGTAATCTTCGGTACTGCCGAGAAAGTGACCATCCTCGCCATCGGTGGACAGGTCCACCGCATAGCCGTTCTGTTCGAGCGTCGACTTGAGCTGCTGGCCGAGCGTGGGCTCGTCCTCGACGATCAGGATACGCATATATGTCCGTCCTCGGATAGTTTGGTCCGCGTTTCGTTCATGTAGATGAACGCGTCAACCTGAACGCAGTTTCGCCGCACTGGTTCAGCGGCTGCGGCGCAGCACCCTGCCGGTGCGTGCATCGACATCGACATACATGACCCGTCCGTCACGCAAGAACTTGAGCCGGTAGGCCATCGCCGTGGAGTCGTAAGCCGGGCCGAGATATTCCGCGCCCCGCATCGTCGGCAGGATGCGTGCCTCGATATCGCGCAACTGCATGATATTGCCCGCACTCATCTCGCGACGCGCCTCGCCCTGTTCGGAACGACGCTGCGCGAAAGCAGGTTCGGCCATGATCGGACCCGCGATCAGCCCGAAGGCCAACAAGGAGGTAGCAATGCGTTTCATGATGCCTACCTGCCTAAGCCCGACGCATTGAACAAGGTGTGAATGTCCACGACGCTCGGCATTCAGCCTATCGGGTCATCTCGTATTTGACCGTGATAGTGACACCGGTGCCCACCTCGCCCGGCTCGATGGGTGTCGCCTGATCTGATCCGGCATCGCTCGCCATCTTGACCATTGCTTCCGGGCGCGGCCCATAACTTTGGAAGCTCTCCGAAATCTCGAGCAGGCGCACACCGGAATATCCCGCCATCTTTGCATAGTCTTCAGCCATGGTGCGCCCGCTCTTGAACGCGCTCCGACGCGCCTCGGCCTTGGCCTCGACATCGTCCTCGAGCATGAAATTGGGACCATAGATATTGTTCGCGCCCGCGCCGACCAGCGCATCGAGAACCTCGCCCGCGCGCTTCAGGTCGCGCAGTTTCACGTTCACCTGATTGTTGACGTTATAGCCAGCGAATGTCTGCTCGCCCGTCTCCCGGTTGTAATTGTAATTTGGATTGAGGTTGAAGTTTGAAGTCTGGATGTCGCGGCGTTCGATGCCGAGCTTGCGCAGTTGCGCGATCAGCTTATCCATTGCCTCAGCATTCATTTGCACCGCCGCTTTCGCAGTGGGCGCACGCGTCGATACCCCCGCTCCGATCTGCGCGACGTCGGGTGCACGGTGGACGATCTCGTTGACGGTCAGCTCGACGACCGGCCCCTGGCTGGCAATCTGCACTTCGGCGGCCTGAGCGCCCGGGGCCATGGCGGCGGCGGCAAGAAGAGGGATGGCGAAACGGATCATAAAGGTGCTCCTCACTGGTCGAACCGGTTGTCGGCCTTTCCGCTTTACGGCTTGCTGAACGGATGTGTTCCCGCTTTCCTCCAAACGCACATGCCGCTAGCCCCTGGATCGAAAGAGGGGAAACGGATGAAATTCTGGAAAGTCGTATTCGCATCGCTGGCCGCAATGGGTGCGCAACCGCTCGCCGCGCAGATGGAATCCGTGCCCGACCGCTCGGCGCAGGAAGGCGAAGGCCCCTTCGACAAACTGCTGATCCGCGGCGCGACCGTGATCGAGGGAACCGGCGCCCCGCCCGCCGGCCCGATCGATATCCTGGTCGAAGGCAACCGGATTGCCGCGCTCTACCCTGGCGGCGCGCCGAAGGACGAGGCCCGGACAGTCCAACGCGTTATCGATGCCAAGGGCATGTATGTCCTGCCCGGCTTCGTCGACACGCACGGACATAATGGCGATCCGGCCAAGGCGCCCCAACCCTCCTACGGCTACAAACTCTGGCTTGCTCATGGCGTCACCACGGTGCGCGGGGTAAGCTTCTACTTCGGTCCCGGAAAACCGGATTTATCCGATGCCCGCCGCAGCGCCGCCAACACCATCGTTGCCCCGCGCCTGATCCCTTACGCCGTCTTTGGCGACAAATGGTCTGGTGGAAATCCCGATACCCCCGCCAAGGCGCGTGAATGGGTCCGCTGGGCCAAGGCGCAGGGCTATTGGGGCATCAAATTCTTCAATTCGGCCACTCCAGCGGTGCTCGAAGCCGCACTCGATGAGGCGAAGCTACAACAGATGGGCACGGTTGCCCATCTCGCGCAGACCGGCGTGGCGGAAGTGAACGCCCGCAAGGCCGTGGAACTGGGCCTCGGCGGAGCAACCCATTTTTACGGGCATTTCGAAAGTCTGCTGAAGGAGGGTCTTCCCCACTACCCGGAAGACTACAATTACTTCGACGAACAGGCGCGCTTCGGCTGGGTGGCGCGGCTTGCCCCGCAGGCCGTCGAACCGGGAAGCGAGAAATGGGACGACTATGTCGATGCGCTCGTCGAAAGCGGCGTCACGCTGAGCCCCACGTTCAATATCTACTCTGCCAGCCGCGATGTCATGGCGGCCAAAACCCGCGACTGGCATGCGAAATACAGCCTGCCTTCCTTGATGGAATTCTACGCGCCCAGCGCGACCAATCATGGTAGCTATTACAAGGACTGGACCAGCGAGGACGAGACCGCCTGGCGCAATTTCTATTCCAAATGGTTCAAGCTGACGAAGGACTTCCATGATCGCGGCGGGCGCGTCACGGCGGGATCGGATCCCGGCTATATCTACCAGACTTGGGGTTTCGCCTATATCGGCGAGCTCGAAATGCTGCGCGAGGCGGGGCTTTCCCCGCTCGCGGTCATCCGGGCCGCCACGATCGACGGCGCGCGCGAGATTTACGAACCGCGCGGGCAGGAACCACCGATGGGGCGGATCGCGGTGGGCCAGCTCGCCGATCTCGTGATCGTGCCCGAAAACCCGCTGGCCAACTTGAAGGTGCTTTACGGCACCGGCCATACGCGGCTCAATTACGAGACCGGCGCGATCGAACAGGTCGGCGGCGTGCGCTGGACGATCAAGGACGGCATCGTCTACGACGCGCCCGCGCTGCTGGCCGACGTTGCCCGCATGGTCGAGGAGCAGCACGGCGAACGCTAGACGCTTGCAGCCGGGGCCGCGCGCGCCTACCTCGCGCGGCCTATGGCACAGCCTCCCATTCTCAGCCTCGAAGGCATGGCCCTGCAACAGGGCGGCAAATGGCTGTTCGGCGGGCCGGATCGCGATCCGCTCGACCTCCATATCGGCCCACGCGACCGGATCGCGCTGATCGGCCGCAATGGCGTCGGAAAAACCACATTGTTCCGTATGATCGACGGGGTGATCGAAACCGATTCCGGAACACGCAAGACCAAGCCCGCGATGCGCATCGTCCTGCTCGAACAGGACCCCGACCTGTCCCGCCATGCCACGCTGATGGACTGGGCGCTGGCGGGCGAACACGCGCCGCAGGAACACGAAGTCGAGGCAATCGCCGGGCAGCTCGGCATCGATATGAGCCGCGAGACCAAGGGCGCGAGCGGCGGCGAGAAACGCCGCGCCGCGATCGCCCGCGCGCTGGCGCAGGACCCCGACCTGCTGCTGATGGACGAACCCACCAACCATCTCGACCTCGGCGCGATCGATTGGCTGGAAGGGTGGCTCGAGCGCTATCGCGGCGCCTTCCTCGTCATCAGCCACGACCGCACTTTTCTCAAGCGCCTCACGCGGACAACGCTGTGGCTCGACCGCGGGAATCTGCGGCGCAAGGAAGTGGGATTCGGCGGCTACGAGGCCTGGGAAGAGCAGGTCTATGCCGAGGAAGCACGCGCGGCGGAGAAGCTGGACGCGAAGCTGAAGCTGGAAGCGCACTGGCTCGAACGCGGCGTGACCGCGCGGCGCAAGCGCAATCAGGGGCGGCTCGAAAAGCTCTGGCAGATGCGCGCCCAACGGGCATCGATGATCTCCGCTGGCGGCACCGCCAAGCTCAAGCTGGCGACCGAGGAAGACTTCAAGTCCAAATCGGTGATCGTCGCGCAGGACATTACCAAAGCTTACGGCGACCGCACGATCGTCAAGCCATTCAGCCTGCGTATTCAACGCGGCGACCGGATCGGCATTGTCGGCGCGAACGGTGCGGGCAAGACGACGCTGCTCAAAATGCTCACCGGCGAACTGGCACCAGACAGCGGCTCGGTGGAAATCGCCAAGACGCTGACGGGCGTGATGATCGACCAGCAACGCCAGCTTCTCACGGCGGACAAGACCGTGCGGCAGGTGCTGGCAGAAGGCGGCGACTGGATCGACGTGCGGGGCAACCGCAAGCATGTGCAGGCCTATCTCAAGGACTTTCTGTTCGACCCAAAGATCGTCGACATGAAGGTCGCGGTGCTGTCAGGCGGCGAACGCTCGCGATTGCTGCTCGCCCGCGAGTTCGCCAAGGCTTCGAACCTCCTAGTGCTCGACGAGCCGACCAACGATCTCGACCTCGAGACGCTCGACCTCCTGCAAGAGGTCATCGCCGATTACGAGGGCACCGTGCTGATCGTCAGCCACGACCGCGACTTCCTCGACCGCACCGTGACCATCACGCTCGGCCTCGACGGCACGGGCAAGGTCGATGTGGTCGCGGGTGGTTACGAGGACTGGGAACGCAAGCGCCGCCAGCCCGTCCCAACCAAGGCGAAGGCCGCCAAGCAGGCCAGCAAGCCGACACCAGCCCCATCCCCGGCACCCAAGTCGAGCAAGCTCTCCTACAAGGACCAGCGCGATTACGAGCTGCTGCCCGCGCGGATAGAGGAACTCGAAGTGGCGATCGCAAAGGGCGAGGCGATCCTCTCCGACCCCGATCTCTACAGCGCCGACCCGCAGAAATTCGCCAATATCTCCAAGGGCCTGGAGAACGCGCGCGCCGAGAAAGATGCGGCCGAGGAGCGCTGGCTGGAACTCGCCGAGCAAGTGGAGGCATGACTCTGCAGGCCGAGATTGCGGCCTGCCGAACCTGCGCCAAGCACCTGCCGCATGGCGTGCGGCCGGTAGCGAGTTTCTCATCCACCGCGCGGCTGCTCATCATCGGCCAGGCTCCGGGATCGAAGGTCCATGAAAGCGGTATTCCGTGGGATGATGCCAGCGGCGATCGCCTTCGCGAATGGACCGGGCTTACCAAGGAGCAGATGTACGATCCGGCTCGTGTCGCGCTGGTGCCGATGGGCTTCTGCTATCCCGGTAAGGCCAGCGGCGGCGACAAGCCGCCCCGCCCCGAATGCGCGCCGCAATGGCATGGCCGCGTGTTGGAGCAACTGCCCGAAGAGCGGCTGACGCTGCTCGTCGGCACTTATGCACAGGCGCATTACCTGCCGAACGCAAGCAAGCTTTCGATGACCGATCGCGTTCACGCCTTCCGCGATTTTCTACCGCGCTACCTCCCCCTGCCCCATCCCGCCTGGCGCTCCGCCATCTGGATGCGCAAGCACCCGTGGTTTGCGGACGAGGTCTTGCCCGAGCTACGGCGACGCGTTTCCGACAGCCTCGATTAGTCGACGCCGACTCGGAGCATGTGTGATACTCTCGCTCGCGGACGGGCACCGAAAGGAATGCGAGATGGCAATCGACCAGATGGCGAAAGACTTCACCCAGGCTGTCGCGGAAGAACGGGCCGACGATTACCAGGCCTATTGGGCCGATGATATCGTCAGCCTCGAACCCAATGACGGCCCCATGTCGCGCGTCGAGGGACGCGAGCAATTGTTGCAGAAACATGCCTGGTGGAACGAGAATGCCGAGGTCCATTCGAGCAACACCGATGGCCCCTATGTCTTCGGCGACCAGTTCGCGGTAAATTACGAGATGGACGTGACCATCGACGGCGAACGCAGCCAAATGAAGGAAGTCGGTCTCTACACCGTGAAGGACGGCAAGATCGCCGAGGAACGCTTCATGTACGGACAGCAATAGGCTGGATGTCTGGAATAGGACCGGTGGAAAGCGTTTCCCCCGATATGGACCGCATGGACCACCGTCTTGGAATAAAGAGCCCGCCTCACCGGATGCGATAGAATTCAGCCACCCGGTCGAGCGCTAGACTGAGCACCAGCTTACCGCTGCGGGCGGGCCATTCCAGCGCCTTTTCGGCCGCCGGAAGTCCCTCGCCCGCACAGGCGACGCGCCAAAGGATATCGCGCAAACCCGGCCCCGCCGCCGCCATCGCTCGATCGAAGCGATCCTTCGCCGCGATCTTGCGTTCCGATTCGGTAAGGCCATTGCCGGCCGAGCCCCCATCCACGCGAACCGGGTCCCAGCGCATGGTCACCGATGGCGCGAGCTGCGCATGCTCGTAATCGGCGCGCACCCGCTCACCAGCGTCCAGTTGGCGATCGGTCAGATGACCACGCGCATGCAACCATGTGAGCGGGTTTTCGGCTAGATTGACGGTAACGCTACGCTGCCGCGCACGCCGTCCATCTCCGCGGCGGGGGCCTTCGGGGGTCAATTCACGTTCGACAAGCTGGCGGGGCATCGGGATCTCCTTGTGGGGAGATTTTTCCTTGCGCTGCTTCGGTTCATGTAGGAAAGGTCAAAAACCAAATCGGTTATCAGGGGATTGGCCGAGTGATCAACCGTATCCGCGACATCCGCAAGCAGAAGGGCTGGACGCTCGCCGATCTGGCTGCGGCTTGCGATCCGCCGACTACGCCTCAAACGGTCGGACGGTTGGAAACCGGCATGCGCAATCTCTCGCTCAAATGGATGGAGCGTATCGCCGCCGCGCTCGAGGTCGATCCCGAAATGCTGGTGCGCAGCGAGAAGGCGGATCATCCGCAAGTGGTCGCCGCGCTGGCCAAGGACGGGCCGGAAGCCCTGCCCGCGACGCGCGATGCGCTGCTTGCAATCGACCTCGGCGGCGACGGTGTGCTGATGGTGCTCGACATCGACTATCCTCACGGCGAATACCGACCCGGCGACCAGCTCTGGTTGCGCCAGCTCGACCTCGCCGAGCTAGGACGCGCGATCAACCGCGATGTGCTCGTACCGAAAAAGGGCGGCCGATTTGCCTTCGGGCGCCTTATCGACCGGCAGGGATCGCTCGTTGGCCTCCTCCCTCCCGGCCACGGCGAGAAACAGCAGGTCGTCGACAATCCAGCGTGGGTTGCGGTTGCCGAAATGCTCGTGCGGCGCCTGTGAGCGTGCGAAAAACCCGCCGTGTCCTGTCGCTTTCGACACTGTTCCCCAACTCGCTCCATCCGCGTTTCGGTATCTTCGTAGCGAAATCGCTGGAAGCGCTGCAGCGCGATACGCAGTGGGACGCGACCGTCATCAACCCGATCGGCCTGCCACCCGTGGCCCTGGGACGGTACAAACCGCTGGCAGCAGCGGCCCGGAACGGCCACGAATTCGGCTTCGAGATCCATCGCCCGATCTTCCGCCTGCTTCCCAAGGTCGGCGGCCGGCTTAACCCGAGGCTGATCGCCAAGTCGGTTCTCCCACTTGCGCGGCGTCTGCACGCCGACCGGCCATTCGACCTCGTCGATGCACAATTCTTCTATCCGGACGGTCCGGCAGCGATGATGATCGCGCGCGATCTGGGCCTGCCCTTTTCGGTCAAGGCGCGCGGCGCAGACATCCATCACTGGGGTGCACGCGCTTACGGTAGAGAAGCTCTACTCGAAACCGCGCGGGAAGCGACGGGCGTGTTGGCCGTCTGCGAGGCGCTGGCCGACGACATGGCTACGCTTGGGATGGAGCGCGAGAAGATCACCGTGCATTATACCGGGCTCGACCGCGACTTGTTCCGTCCGCTCGATCACCTGGGGCTGCGTGCCCGGTTAACCAACACATTTTCGGTCCCGATCGCCAAAGACGACCTCTTGCTCGTCACGGTGGGCGCGCTGATCGAGCGCAAAGGCCAGGCTTTCGTTATAAAGGCGCTCGCAGACCTGCCGAAAGCAAGGTTGCTGCTCGTCGGCAAGGGAGAGGACGAAACGAGCCTGCGCGCTCTGGCGAAAGAGGTTGGCGTGGCCGAGCGCGTCCATTTTCTCGGCAGCCTGGCGCCGTCAATGCTCCCGCCGATCCTTTCCGCGGCCGATGCGATGGTCTTGCCCTCTGCCAGCGAAGGACTGGCCAATGCCTGGATCGAGGCACTCGCCTGCGGCACACCGATCGTCATCACCGATGCGGGCGGCGCGCGCGAGGTCGTGACTTCACCCGAGGCAGGCGTCATCGTGGCGCGCAACTGCCGCGCGATCCGCGAGGGGATCGAACTGGTCGCCGACCGGCCACATTCCCCCGAGGTAGTCGCGGCAACCGCGGCGAATTTCAGTTGGGAAGCAAACGGACGCGCGCTGGCCGAGTACTACGCCCGTCTCATAGGGTGATGCGCCGCCCCTCGCACGCCTAAGCGCCGAGAAGCGACGGCATCGAACCCGTTCTCAAACGAGACCGCGCGCCTTCTTTTCCTGCTGGTCCGCAACCGTTTCGGTCGGCACGAAGCTGTCACTGGTGACGCCCAGCCAGACGAGGATCGGCGCGGCGGAATAGACCGAGCTGTACGTACCCACGAATAGCCCCAGCGTGATTGCCGCGACCATGCCCAACAGGCTGGCCGGGCCGAACAGCAGCAAAGGCAGCAATGCAACCAGCAAGGTGAGCGAGGTCATAACTGTTCGGGCCAGCGTTTCGTTGACCGACAGATCGAGCAGCGCAGGCAGTTCCATCTTGCGGAATTTCTTCAGGTTTTCGCGAATACGGTCATAAATGACGATGGTGTCGTTGAGCGAATAACCGATGATAGCCAGAATCGCCGCGATAATCTGCAGGCTGAATTCGAGCTGGAACAGCGCGAACATGCCCAGCGTCAGACTGACGTCGTGGAACAGCGCGAACAGAGCACCCACGCCGAACTGCCATTCGAAGCGGATCCAGATGTAAAGCGCGATCGCGCCCATCGCCGCGAGCAATGCTAAGACGGCTTTCTCACGGAATTCACCCGAGACCTTGCCCGAGACGTTGTCGTTCCCGTCGAGCCGGAAATCGTCGTACTCGGCCTGCAACGTGCTGACGATGGTATTGGCCGCTTCCTGCGCGGCTTCCTTGTCGGCCGAAACCTCGTCGGGAAGGCGTACGCGTATCGAGACCTGATTGTCCTCGCCGAAACGCTGGACCACGGGGCTGCCATAACCGAGGGCCTCGACCTCGCTGCGCAGCTCCGCGATCGGTGCCTCCGTGCTTTGCGTGAAGGTCGCGCGCACCTCGAGGCCGCCAGCAAAATCGACGCCGTAATTAAGACCCTTGGTGAGTACGAGCGCCCAGCTCGCCGCGATCAGCAGAATACTGATCGCAAAGAAAGGCACGCGCCATTTGAGGAATTTGATGTTGGTGTCGTCGGGGACGAGCTTGAGCAGTTTCATATCGTCGCCCTCCTTACAGCACGATGTCTTTGGGCTTGGCCTTGCGCAGCCATCCGGCAACCCACATGCGGGTAAGCGTGACTGCGGTGAAGACGCTGGTGAACAGTCCGATGATCAGCACCACCGCGAAACCGCGTACCGGACCCGATCCGAACAGAAACAGCAGCACACCGGCAATGAAGTTGGTGATGTTGGCATCGTAAATCGCGCGACTGGCCTCGTTATAGCCGTTCTCGACCGCCGCGATGACCCGCCGTCCGCGCTTGCGTTCCTCGCGGATACGTTCGTTGATCAGCACGTTCGCGTCGACCGCCGCACCGATGGTCAGCACGAAGCCGGCGATACCGGGCAGCGTCAGCGTGGTGTTGAGCGCCGCCATGATGCCGAGCAACATGGCCACGTTGATACCCAGCGCCGCGGTCGCATAGACACCGAAGCGGCCATAGGTAGCAATCATCAACACGATCACCATGACCGAACCGACTGCCATGGCCAGCATGCCGCGCTTGATCGAATCCGCGCCCAGATCAGGCCCGACGGTGCGTTCCTCGATAACGGCCAGATCGACCGGCAGCGCGCCCGAACGCAGCGAAATCGCCAGCTGGTTCGCGGTTTCGACCGAGAAGCCACCCGAAATCTGCGCCGATCCCCCGCGGATCGGTTCGTTGATATTGGGCGCCGACAGAACCTGCCCGTCGAGGATGATCGCGAAAGGCTTGCCGACATTGTCGGTCGTCAGCTTGGCGAAGCGACGGCCCCCGTCGGTGTCGAACTGGATGTTGACCACCGGTTCATTGGTCTGCGGGTCGAAACTCTGCTGGGCGCCGGTGAGATTGTCGCCGCGAATGCCGCCCAAGCGGCGGACCGCGAGCGAGCTGCCCGCGAAATCGCTCGTTTCCGCGTAGGGGAAGATCTCCGATCCCGGAGGGGCAAGGCCTTGCTGCACGTCGGAAGGAAGGGCGTTCTGGTCGACCAGCTTGAACTCGAGCTTGGCAGTCTGGCCAAGCAGCGCCTTGAGCTGGTCGGGGTCCTGAAGGCCGGGGACCTGAACCACGATACGCGTATCGCCCTGGCGGATGATCGTCGGTTCGCGCGTACCCAGCTCGTCGATGCGCTTGCGCACCACTTCGGTCGCGCTCTCCATGGCATCGCTAACGGCCTGGTCGATCCCCTCAGAGGTGGGCGTGAGGATCATGCGGTTGCCGTCCTCGACCGTCAGATCCCATTCACGCACGAGGCCCGTGCCATTTATTGAAGGCAGCAGCAATTCACGCGCGCGATCCACTTCGCTGGAATCGTCGAGCATGAAGCTCAGCCTGCCGTCCCGGGTCGAAACGTCGCCGATACGGATACGCGGTTCGGCACGGCGCATGGTGCCGCGCACGTTTTCTTCCATGTTCTCTAGCCGCTGCGCCGCAACCTGCGCGGCATCCGCCTCAAGCAGGATATGGCTGCCGCCGGCGAGATCGAGACCGAGATTGACCATCGGATCGGGCAGCGCATCGGGCCAACGCACGCTGGTTGCCGACAACAGCGAGGGCAATGCGGCAAAGACGCACAGGCCGGTGATCAGCCAGAGCCAGATCTTACGCCAGGTGGGAAAGTCGAGCATGGAAAACTGCGCTCCCGCCTCAGTCGTTCGCGGCGGACTTGCCGCGCGACGACAGCACATCGCCAATCGTATTGCGAACCGCCTTGACGGTCATGCCCTTGGCAAGTTCGACATGGACGAATTGCTCTTCGACCTTGGTTATTTTTCCGACGAGGCCGCCCGCGGTGACCACTTCGTCGCCCTTGTTGAGCCCGGCAACCCGTTCGCGATGCTGTTTCTGCTGACGCATTTGCGGACGCAGGATGAGAAACCACAGGATCAGAAGCATACCCAGCGGCAGAACCCAGCCGGTCCAGGCGGGCGGCTCGGCGGCGGCGCTTCCGGCGGCGGCGAGAATATCGATCATCGTGAGGAATACCTGTCGGAGAAGTGTGTCTGTCTGATCCGTAATTGGGAGATGTCAGCCGCGCGTTCAAGCGGCTGATACGCTCCGTCATGCGGAAGTGCGGGGCGGTTAGCAGCAATGCGGGACCGGGGCAACGAATTGCCTGCGAACTGTGCTTGCCATGCACAAAACCGCACCCTATAGGGCCGCCTCCACTGGTTTCGGGATGTAGCGCAGCCTGGTAGCGCACCATACTGGGGTGTGGGGTCGCTGGTTCGAATCCAGTCATCCCGACCAGTGGTTTCCCTTCACGATTAGGATCCTTCCGATCACTCGCAGGCGCGGAGCCGAGCGAGACCTTCAGGGTTGTAGTGCCCGACGATGCGCCTGCGGATGCGAAGATATGCTTGTCGCACCTCGGCAGAAGGAGGAATCGGCCTGATGGTCGATGGTCATTTGGCCACGACCGGCCCTTACCGCCCTATCGGAAGGACCGGTTCCGGACATACCGTTTTCCTACACGAACCGATATGGTTATTCGCAACCTTTTTCCTAATCGGAGGTACGCCATGTCGCTACTGGAAACGCTCATTGGTCCCATCACCTCGATCATCGACAAGGTGATTCCCGACAAGGAAGCGCGCGCAAAAGCGAAGCTGGAGCTGCTCGCGCTGGAAGGCACGCAAGAATTGAAGCAGATCGAAGCCCGCCTGTCGGCGATCATCGCCGAGGCGCAGAGCCGGGATCCCTGGACCAGCCGCGCACGGCCGAGCTTTCTCTACGTCATGTACGCACTGATTCTGTTCAGCGTGCCGATGGGCGTGATCGCCGCCTTCGACCCCATCGCGGCGCGTGCAATCGGGGAAGGCATGACGCGCTACCTCGCCGCCCTCCCCGAAGCGCTCTACGCCCTCTTCGGCACCGGCTACCTCGGCTACACCGCCGCGCGCCAATGGGGGAAGGTGAAAGGGGTGGATCAATAGTTGAGAAGTCGACTACGGGGTGGAAAGCTGCCACTTACGATACTAGTCTAAAATTATGTCGCTCGGTTCGTTCGCTCATAAAATGGCTCGTTTCAACCGAGGCTATGGTCGAATTTTTATACCGATTTGGCTGGCATTCGTTGGGCTATTCACGATCGCTGCTGTCGCCGACTCCTTCTTCGAATTTGGGTGGGGTTACAATTGGAGCGATGTTAAAATCGGCCTGATAATGTTCGGCTGTGGGATCGCCTTTTGGTTTCTCTGGCAGGGCGGCCTGAGACTCAGCGAATGGTTCAACGAGACGATGTTTGGACCTGACCCCACCAAGAAAGACGACTAAGTCCGCTATCGGGTCGTTGGCGGACGCTTATCATTCATCGGGTATAATGCCCTCGCAAAGCCCGCGCTGATAGTCCCAGCGCCCACCGGCATCGAGGCAGCCATCTATCGAGAAGAAGGTCTGAAGCTCCCAGCCAGCCCACATACCCACCACTCCGGCAATGGAGGCAACAAGAATAAGTCGGCGTTTCATCTCTTCGTTTTAGCGGGGTAGAGAATGTCCGCAATCGCGTCGTGAGCCGACCTTTCGCTTTTCGCCTGGACATACAGCCGCTAACCCCGGCGCATGACCGACATCGTCTTCGTCCTCAACGGCCCCAACCTCAACCTGCTCGGCACGCGCGAGCCGGATATTTACGGCTCCGATACGCTGATCGATATCGAAGCGATGCTGGCAGACAAGGCGCGCGAACTCGGGCTCGTTATCGATTTCCGTCAGACCAATCATGAGGGCGAGCTGGTAGACTGGCTGCACGAGGCTCGTATAACGGGCGCCAAGGCTGTGCTGCTCAATGCCGCCGCCTATACCCACACGTCCATCGCCCTGCTGGATGCAATCCGGGCAATCGACGTGCCGGTAATCGAGGTTCACCTCTCCGATCCTGCCACACGCGAGGAATTCCGTCACATATCGTATGTCGGCATGGGCGCGGTGGACGAAGTGAAGGGGCTGGGTCCGCGCAGCTATGCCGTAGCGTTGGAGAAGGCGGCGGCGCTCTAATTCGCGCGCTCACCCCTTGCCCTACGCCTCCGCGCAGAGCATAGGCGGCGCAAACAACACACAAGGGGTTCCATGGCCGATCGTAAAGGCAGCGCCGGCAAATCCGGCATGAATGTCGACACCGCACTCGTGCGCGAACTCGCCGAGATGCTGGGCGACACCGGGCTCACCGAAATCGAAGTCGAAGATGGCGATCGCAAGATCCGTGTTGCGCGGGGAGGCGGCGTTCCAATGGCTGCCGCTCCAGCGCCGATGCACGCCCCGGCGGCCGCAGCGCCCGCTCCTGCCGCCCCCGTCCCCGAAAACACCGCGCCGGCCGCCGACACCGCGGGTGCGATCAAGTCGCCCATGGTCGGTACGGTTTATCTCGCCCCCGAACCCGGCGCGGCCGATTTCGTGAAGGTCGGCGACAGCGTCAAGGAAGGCCAGACGCTGCTGATCGTCGAGGCGATGAAGGTCATGAACCCGATCACCGCCGACAAGGCTGGGACGGTCAAGGCGATCTTGATCGAGAACGCCCAGCCGGTCGAATTCGACCAGCCGCTCGTCGTCGTCGGCTGAGGTCGATCGTGAGTATCTCCCGCATACTGATCGCCAACCGCGGCGAAATCGCGCTGCGCATCCACCGCGCCGCGCATGAGATGGGCATAGAGACGGTCGCGGTGCACTCCACCGCCGATGCCGATGCCATGCATGTGCGCCTGGCCGACCATGCCGTCTGCATCGGCCCGCCCCCCGCCACCGACAGCTATCTCAATATAGCGAACATCATTTCGGCAGCCGAAGTGAGTCATGCGGATGCGATCCATCCGGGTTATGGCTTCCTCTCTGAAAACGCCAAATTCGCCGAGATCGTCGAGGCGCACGATATCGCGTGGATAGGCCCCAAGCCCGAGCATATCCGCACGATGGGCGACAAGGTGCAGGCGAAGAAGACTGCGGGCGCGCTGGGTCTGCCGCTTGTCCCCGGCTCCGATGGCGCAGTGTCAACGATCGAAGAAGCGCGCGAAATCGCGGCGGAAATCGGCTACCCGGTCATCATCAAGGCCGCCAGCGGCGGCGGCGGGCGCGGGATGAAGGTCTGCGAGAGCGAAGACCAGCTTGAAAGCCTGATGAAACAGGCCGGTAGCGAGGCAAAGGCAGCCTTTGGCGATGCCACCGTCTATATCGAGAAATATCTCGGCGATCCGCGCCATATCGAATTTCAGGTCTTTGGCGACGGCAATGGCAATGCCATCCATCTCGGCGAACGCGACTGTTCGCTCCAGCGCCGCCACCAGAAGGTGCTGGAAGAAGCCCCCTCCCCCGTGCTGGGCGAGGACGATCGCATGCGCATGGGCGAGGTTTGCGCGCAGGCCATGCGTGACATGGGCTATCGCGGCGCGGGCACGATCGAGTTCCTGTGGGAAAACGGCGAGTTCTACTTCATCGAAATGAACACCCGCCTGCAAGTCGAACATCCTGTGACCGAAGCGATTACCGGAGTCGATCTGGTGCGCGAGCAGATCCGCATCGCGGCGGGTCATCCGCTCTCGGTCAAGCAGGACGAAATCGAGTTCAAGGGCCATGCGATCGAATGCCGCATCAACGCGGAGGACCCTTGGACATTTGCCCCCAGCCCGGGCGAGGTGACCTATTACCACGCGGCCGGCGGCATGCATGTGCGCGTCGATAGCGGCCTCTATCAGGGCTACCGCATTCCGCCTTACTACGATTCCATGATCGCGAAACTGATCGTCTACGGGCGCACGCGCGAGGGCTGCATGATGCGCCTCAAGCGCGCACTGGAGGAAATGGTGGTCGAAGGCGTGAAGACATCGATCCCACTACACCAGGAACTGCTCCAGCAACCAGACGTGAAGAGCGGCCAGTATTCGATCAAGTGGTTGGAAGAGTGGCTTAAAACACGCGAGAGCTAACGTCGGCACCCCGGCCCGGCAGGGGCGGTGCCACGCATATTCCGGAATTCCTCGTGTCGACGCGGAAACTCGCCCCGCCGACACCGTTCTGCCCCACGTCGATCTATTCCGTCGTACCGGGAACCGCTCTCAGGCGCGCTCGAGCTGAAGGCGGCGTTGGATGACTTCGTCATCCAAACCACATCCCTCGAGCAGTCTGGCGGCGAGCTGGAGGCTTGCCTCGACCGTTTCCGGGACTGCGGCGGTTGCCCCCGCATCGGTCAGGCGATCGGCCTGCTCCTTGTCCCGCGCCCTTACGAACAGCGGAACATGCGGCGCCGCTTCTCGCATGCGCTGGGTCAGCAATTCCGTATTCTTCGCGTCCCCGAGGGTTATGACCAAGGCTGCGGCCTGCCTTACATGGTTGGCCTGAAGGATCTCCAGCCGCGACGCATCGCCAAATCGCACGGGCAACCCGGATGCACGGGCTCCGGAGGCAATGATCGGGTCTTTGTCGATCGCGATATAGGGGAGCCCTTCCCGATCGAGGATCGAGGCAATCATCCGGCCCACCCTTCCAAAGCCCGCGATCAAAACATGTCCCTCCATATCCTCCATCTGATCCGCCGCATCCGGATGTCTTTCGTTTTGGCGATTTTCGATCCTGTCCGCCAGCTTGCGGGCAAGCTCGGCCAGTCCCGGAGTCAGAACCATGGTCAGGCTCGCGACGATCAACATGAACTGGCCCGTGCTTCCCGGGAGCAGGTCAAGAGACATCGCCAGGCCCACCACGATGAAGGCAAACTCACCAGCCTGGGCCAGAAGGAGACCGGCTTCCACCGCACGGTGGATCGGGGTTTTCCAAAGGAGGAAAAGGCTCACATTCAAGACCGCCTTTATGGCGATCAGGCCGATGACCGACGCAGCGATCAACAGGGGCGTTTCCATCAGAACCCGCCAATCGATACCCATGCCGACAGACATGAAGAACAGCCCGAGCATCAGCCCTTGAACGGCTCGATATCGACTTCGACCTGATGCCGGTATTCGGTCTCCGCAATGAGCAGACCGGCAAGGAACGCCCGAGCGCCATGGACAGGCCGACTGCTCCGGTAATGGCTGCGGTACCCAGAACGATCAGCAGGATCATGGCCATGAACGCTTCCCGGCTTCCGGATTGCGCGGTGGCCCGGAACAGGGGCCGCAGCACCAAACGGCCTACCGCATAGATGACCACGACAGTGATAGCCGCCTCGCCGAGCGCGAGGGCCAGCCCACCCAGAACCCCTTGCCCTTCGGAAACCGTGCCCAGCACTCCGACAATGAAAAGGATGGGCACGACCGCCAGATCCTGCATCAGGAGGACTGAAAACGCCGATCGTCCCACCGGGGTGGTGAGGCGGCTTTTCTCGATCAGCAACTGCATGACGATCGCCGTGGACGAGAGCGCAAGGCAAGCACCCAGCACGAGCGCAGCCGGACCGGAATTGCCCCAGGCATACGCCACCCCGCCGATCACCACGCCCGTCAGGAGAATTTGGGCACTGCCCAGTCCGAACACCAGGCGGCGCATTGACCACAAGCGATCGAGCGACAATTCGAGACCGATTGCGAACAGGAGGAAGACGACGCCGATCTCCGCCAAGGCCCGTACGCCGTCGAGATCGTCGATCACCAGAAACGCGGCAAGCGGAAAGGCTTCTGCCAGAAGCCCCAGGCCATACGGGCCGATCAGTCCGCCTATCATCAGATAGCCAAGAACCGGGCTGACCCTGCGTTGCAGTAGCGGAACCGCGAATCCGGCCACGACAAGGAAGAGGATGACCTCTCTCAAATAAGGGATGTGTAGCTGAGATTCCATTGCGCCGACCTTCGGGAAAACAGCCTGCCTTGTCGATACGCGATCGGCTGAATTTCTTGTCCCCCCGGTAATCGCGTGGTACCCGGAAACCGAGGATGGGTATATCATTCAAAAGGTATAGCCATGAGTAAAAAGATAGTAGTCGGTACGGACTTCCGGGCAGAAGCGGATCGGGCAATTGACCGGGCGTTGAGCCTGGCGGAGGAGTGGGACGCAGAGGTCATACTCGTCCATGCTCTCGACCCGGCTTTGGGCGACCCTCCATCGAGAGGCGAGCTTGACCGACGGATGCGCTCGGTACTTCCGCATCCGGATGCGCGGGTCACATTCCGATACCCGATAGAGCGCGCCGATCTGGCAATCGTTGGCATTGCCGAAGAAGAACAGGCCATGCTGATCGTGCTCGGTGTGGCACGGTTCAACAACATGCGGGACTTCTTTCTGGGAACGGCAGTGGATTACGTAATCCGCCACTCCTCGATACCCACATTGGTGGTCAAGAGCCGCCCGGTCGATTCCTATAACCAGATCGCTTCAGCAACGGATTTCTATCCACCCTCCCGCTATGCTCTCGAAGATGCCGCAGACCTGTTTCCCGATGCCGATTTCCAGTTGATCCACGCGTATCGTGTGCCGTTCGAAGGGTGGCAGAAGGCCGCATATGTGCGTAACGAGGTGAGAGAGGCCGAAAGCAAGGTGTTTAGGGAGTTCATGAACGAGCTGCGACCTGAAACGCAAAAGAGGGTCACGCCCCACCTCGTCTATGGAAGTCCCGGCGGTGCGCTGGCGAAAGAAATCCGTGAAAGCGAAGCGGGTCTGCTTGTGCTGGGAACGCATGGAGAATCCGCCCTTAGGCACGCGACGATCGGCAGCACGGCCAGCGAACTGCTACGCAGCCTTCCCATAGACACGCTCATCATCAAGAGCGGGGATCGAGACTGAGCGAAGGCGGGCTTATCGCTTTCGGTCCCGCCATCGCGCGGATCAGT
The DNA here is from genome assembly GCF_003355455.1 of Erythrobacter aureus. Lineage (NCBI taxonomy): Bacteria > Pseudomonadati > Pseudomonadota > Alphaproteobacteria > Sphingomonadales > Erythrobacteraceae > Erythrobacter > Erythrobacter aureus. The sequence continues at coordinate 1,525,195 of NZ_CP031357.1, read as the reverse complement.
CGAAGCGAAAGCCCGCCGCCTCTGCCTCGGCAATCACTTCTTGACCGGTCTGGCGCGGATGGTCGCCTTCGATCCGGCACCAATCGGCGCGCTCATCGACGAAAATCTCTTTCTCGACGGCGAATTTAACCGCCGCATCGAACAGGCCGGCGGAGAAACTGCGATTGCCGGTCGGTAAAAAGCGGTACCAGAGGTTGCTGCCGCATTTCGAGCAAAAGGCGCGTTCGGCCCATTCGCTCGAACGGTAAGCAGTAATAGCATCATCGCCGGAAACCTCGGCATTTTCACCCGTCTGTGCGCTGTAGAAAGAACCGCCCCAACGTCGGCACATGTCGCATTGGCAGATTTCAATCTCGTGCTTGGGGCCATCGAGCGCGATGGTGACCGCGCCACACAGGCAATGCCCCTCGATCCGCTCGGCGCCGCTCACAACGGAACACCCGGTTCGTGCTTGCTGGTGCGGATGGTGAGCGAGGTCTTTACGCTCTCGACATTGGGCGCCGGGGTCAGCTTGCTGGTCAGAAACTCCTGAAAGCTCTGCAGGTCCTTGCTGACGATCTTGATTATGAAATCGATCTCGCCGTTGAGCATGTGCACTTCGCGCACATCGGGCAGGTCCTTCATGGCCGCTTCGAATTCACGCAACGCATCTTCGGCCTGGCTCTTGAGGCTGACCATGGCGAAGACCGTGATCGAAAAGCCCAGCTTCGAAGGATCGAGATCGGCATGATAGCCCTTGATAACCCCCTCTTCCTCCAATGCACGCACGCGGCGCAGGCATGGCGGAGCCGTCAATCCCACCCGGTGGGCTAGCTCGACATTGGTGATCCGCCCCTCATCCTGGAGTTCACCCAGCAACCGGCGGTCTATATCGTCGAGATTGGCCATAGATTGTGTCCCTGCTACCCTTTTGCCAAAGGCAGGGCATCGCGAAACTTCCACGAAATGTTGACAACGCGATGCAGCCCTCTTGGCTAACATTATTATCTTTGCCAGCAATTGTCCCGCTTTGCAACGCGCAGGCAACTTTCCGTTCAGCCTAAGTTTTACAGCTGTAGAAACCCTGGGCTGCGACAAGGTAAGGCCCGCCTGCCGCCACCGATTCCGGAGAACCGATGCATTTCGACGACCGCCTTGCCACCGTGCTGCGCCACCGCGCCGCCGGCGAGCGTGCGGCGAAAACGCAGTTCCGCCAGTTGCTCGATCTGCTCGGAGAGCGTCCGCAGGCGGGCGATCCAGCGCTGAAGGCGGCGGCATATCTGCGCCTGATCGCGCTGGCGGAAGTCATATCCGTGGCTGATCGGGCCGCCATCCTGAGCGAGAATGGTTGGCGCTTCCGCAATCCCGAATTGGTCCGCTGGTTCGGCGAAGCCCATCCCTCGATCGCCGGGGCCGCGCTTTATCGTGCGCGGCTCACGGGGGAGGAGTGGGCAGAGCTCATTCCCCGTTTGCCGATCCGCGCGCGTGGTTTCCTGCGCCATCGCAAGGATTTGCCAGAGGCGGCGATTCGTATTCTCGATCGGCTCGGCGTGTCGGATCGCGCATTGCCCGTGCCGGTCCATCCGGAGCGGCCCCAACAGATCGAAGAGCCGGAGGCGCGCCCTCTCGACCTGCATGAGCCCGAACCGCTGGTATTGCGCCCCGCGAATGAAAACGGCGCCTCCGACGATCCGCTGGAAGAGCCCCCCCCTTCCGCCCCACCTGGCGCGGTTGGGGAAGCTTCCATGCAGCGCGGGCCAAGCGAGCCCGCAGGTAAATCGGAAAACATCCGGGCCTTGGTCGAACGGATAGAGAGCTTTCGCAAGACGCGCGCCCCCGCTTCGCCCTCAGGCGACGCGCCGACGCTCCCACTGGCTGAACTCGACGATATCCCCCAGCGCAAACCGCTCGACACCTTCAGTTTCGGGACCAATTCGGAAGGCCGCGTCGATTGGGCAGAGCCGCATATTGCGCCGATGGTTGTCGGGATCGACCTGTCGCAGCGCCGCAACGGTACGCAAGCCGGGGAAGATTTTGCGACGGCATTCGTCAATCGCCAGCCCGTGCGGGGCGTGGCGGTTCATCTGCGCGGTGCGGAGACGATCGAGGGTGAGTGGATCGTCGATGCCGCCCCCCGTTTCACGCACAGCGATGGCCGCTTCTATGGTTATGTCGGGCGGTTTCGCCGCGCGGTTGCTCCCCTCGACAATCGAGCCCAGCGGGGGGCCGACCGCCTGCGCCAACTGCTTCACGAATTGCGCACCCCGGTCAATGCGATGCAAGGCTATGCCGAGGTCATCCAGCAGCAGGTTTTCGGCCCGACACCGCATGAATACCGCTCGCTTGCCGCGTCGATCGCAGGGGATTCCGCGCATATCCTGGCCGGGTTCGATGAATTGGACCGGCTGGCCCGGCTTGAAACCGGAGAGCTCGACCTGGAGTCGGGCGAAAGCGATTTCGCGGCCATCGTCCGCGCGCAACTGGACCAGTTGCAAACCGTGCTGGGCCCGCGCGTGGCGCGTTTCGACGCTCGCATCGCCGACCGACCCGCCGCGCTCGCGCTCGCACAGAAAGAAGCGGAGATGCTCGGCTGGCGGGTGTTGGCAACGCTCGCCGGCGCGACCGGTGCCGGGGAAACCGTATCGCTTGTCATGGGACTCGACGATGAACAGGTAACGCTTCGCGCGGGACTTCCCGCCAAGCTGGCGGATGCGGACAACATTTTCGCATCGGAAGTCCGCTCGGGCGGCAGCACTTTGAGCTCGGGTATTTTCGGGGCAGGCTTCTCGCTGCGGCTTGCCCGTGCGGAGGCCCGCGCAGCCGGCGGCGACCTCTCACGCATGGAAGACGTCTTGGTCCTGAGCCTCCCGCTCTTGACCGACAACCGGACGCTGCCTAGCCCTGCCGATGCGCCAGATCGCGCAACCGGCTAGGATACGTCCGCTATTTCAAACGCCAATCTCCTCGATCCGCCGAAGCCTGCTCAGATGGCCAGGTTCGCGGATGGCTTCGGCCAACGCACATTGTTGACGGTCGATACCGAGGAAGAGTTCGAGTGGAACGACAGCTTCCGCAGCGATGGGTATGGCCTTGCCCATGTGCGCTGGATCGCGAAGTTCCAGCAATTCTGTGAAGGGATCGGCGTGGTGCCGGTCTATCTTGTGGACTGGCCAATCGCGAAAGATCGGCAAGCGCAGGACATTATCGGCGATGCCGTGGCGCGCGGCAAAGCCGAAGTGGGGGTACAACTGCACCCCTGGGTCAATCCCCCGCTGAAAGAGGAAATCTGCACTCGAAACAGTTTTGCCGGCAACCTGCCTCCCTCGCTCGAAGAAGAGAAGTTCCGGCGCCTGCGCGATGCGATCGAAAGGGGGTTCGAGGCAGCACCGCTGATCTATCGTGCTGGACGGTATGGCCTCGGCACACAGACCGCCCGCTATCTTTGCGCACAGGGCATTGCGATAGATAGTTCGGTCCGCTCACGCTACAATTATTCGCGCCGTCATGGACCCGACTACAGCCGCCACCCAGTGACGCCCTACTGGGTCGATCCCGAAAGACGATTGCTCGAACTTCCACTCACCACGGTTTTCTGGGGCATGCTGCGCCAACAGGGACCGCAGATCTTTCCGCTTGTCGAAAAGCTGCCTCGACTAGGGGGGCTCCTCGCCAAGACCGGCATGCTCGAACGCATAGCCCTGACACCCGAGGGAGTTTCGCTGGACGAGGCTCTTCGCGGCTGCGACATCGCGATCGACGATGGCCTCCCGGTTCTGGTGCTGAGCTTCCACAGCCCGTCTTTGGCCCCGGGTCATACGCCCTATGTGCGCGACGAGGACGACCTCGACACCCTCTATGACTGGCTACGGGTGTCTACGCCTATCTCGATTCGCGCGGGGTGCGGCCGACCACGGTTGCGGAAATCATGGCGGCAGTCGACTCCTAGCGCTTGCAAGCCTCTCTCGGCGAGGCTAGGCGCGCTGTTCCGCACGGCGTGGCTGGGGCCTGTAGCTCAGTTGGTTAGAGCTGGCCGCTCATAACGGCTAGGTCGCGGGTTCGAGTCCTGCCGGGCCCACCAAGCCTGGCGCCTTGCGGAAGAAATCGGTCGGGGAGTGGCGCAGCCTGGTAGCGCACTTGTTTTGGGTACAAGGGGTCGCTGGTTCGAATCCAGTCTCCCCGACCAGCATTTCATGACCCAAGCCGCCCACGGGCGGATCTCGTCGGAAATGCTCGAGCGACAGCGCGGGAGTTGCACCGCTTGAACACCTCCGGCTCTTCCAGCATCGATGCCCGCCTGATCTGGGCAATCGCGCTGCCCGCCATGCTTACCAATGTTGCGACCGCGCTGATCGGCGTGGGCGATATGTGGATCGTCGGGCGCCTCGGGGATGCGCCGACCCAAGGCGCGGTCGACGTCGGCGCGAAACTGTTTGCCGCCTTGTTCACCGTGATGAACTTTCTCAAGACCGGCACGACCGGCCTGGTCGCGCAGGAAAGCACACGTTCGGGCGCGCGGGCGCAGGCTGAAGTGCTGCTGAAGGGGCTCGTCGTCGGTCTGTCGATCGCCGCTTTGCTGTTGGTCGCCAAACCGTTCCTGATGCCGCTGCTGCTCGATGCGCTGGGCGCGCAGGCCCAGGTTCGCTCCGCCGCCATCGTTTATGCGGATATCCGTTATTGGAGCGCCCCTGCGGTGTTGGTCAATTTCGCCCTCATCGGTTTTCTCATCGGGCGCAGACAAATGCGACAAGTCTTGGCGATCGAGGTCTGTTACAATCTTCTCAACGTCGCCCTGGGCCTCTTTCTGGCGCTGGGACTGGACTGGGGAATCGCGGGAATCGGTTGGTCCAGCTTCATCGCGGAGTTCGCCAAGCTGACCGTGACTGCCGCGCTGATCTGGCACCTAGCGGGTCGCGACATCCGCGCCGCGCTGGCGGCTAGGACAAGCTTGTCGCCCCGCGCACTAAGGCCCTTCCTCGCCGTCAATCGCGATCTGTTTCTGCGCACGGTCGTGCTGATGATCGCAATTGCCGCCCTCACTCGCCTGGGCGCCGAACGCGGCCCGGTGGTGCTGGCCGCGAATGGCATAGTCTACCAGCTTTTCGTGCTCGCCGCGCTCTTGCTCGACGGGTTCGAAAACGCCGCTCAGGTTCTCAATGGCGAGCGCGCCGGAGCCGCGGACAGGCAAGGATTCACCGCTCATATTCGGGCGATATTGCTGCGCTGCCTCGGCGTGGCGATCTTGCTGGCGATCGTCTTTTCGTTTTTCGGCGGAATGATCACCGACAGCTTCGCCGCGACGCCTGCGGTTGCGGCCGAGGCGCGCAGGCTGTGGCCGTGGCTGGTGGCGATACCGCTGGCAGGCTTCGCCGGCTTCGTACTCGACGGCGTGTTCGTGGGCGCGAGCTGGACTCGTGCGCTTCTGAGCTCAATGGCGGGGGCTGTGGCGGCTTACGGCCTTTTTCTGTGGCTGAGCTGGCCGCTCGGAAACCATGGCCTCTGGGCTAGCTTCATCGCTTTTCTGCTGCTTCGTCCGGCGTTCCAATTGGCAATGCTGCCAGCGCTGCTACGCAAGAGCTTCGGCTAGGTGCCCACCTCGCGCAATTCGCCGGCTGTCTTGTTGATCGGAGTGATGATGGCGCGCTTCTTGCCCGCACCGTCGCGTACCGTGCGGTTCCGCCCGCCTTCCTTCGCCCGATAAAGCGCCGCATCGGTCCGCGCGAACAGCCTGCCATACCCTTCGCCCTCGCCGCGCCCGGCGACGCCGAAACTGGCGGTGAGGCGATGGTCGTCCGGCATTCCGACGACCTGGACCTGCGCGAAATCGCTACGGATACGCTCGGCCAGCGCCTCGGCAGCCTTTGCGTTGCAGTTCCAGGCGAGAATGCAGAATTCCTCGCCGCCGATTCGTCCTGCAATATCCGTCTCGCGGATGGTGCTCTTGATGACATCGCCGAACTGCCTGATCGCCATATCGCCCACTTGGTGGCCCCAGACATCGTTTACCGCCTTGAAATGATCGATATCGGCCACGACCAGGGCAACGGGGACGCATTCCAGCTTCGCCCGTTCGATCATTTCGACCACGTTCTGCTCGAACGCGCGCCGCGTACGCAGGCCGGTCAACCCGTCCAGCTCGGCCTGTTCGCGCACAGCCTTGATCTGGTCGTAGACGCAGGCCCCAACCAGCACCATCGCGGTCATAAGCGAGATCACCGCTAAAGACAGGTTGAGAACCGAATAATAGATCGACTGCCGATAAACGTCAGCCGGGATGCTTTGTTCGACCAAAAGCGTGAGCACGGGGCGGATCATAAACTGCGCAGCCAGCAATGCGTGCATCAGGATGAGTAGCTTGTCGATCGCTTCTCGCCGCTGGGCACCGAGCAGCGCCATGACGAGCACGAGATACATCGCCCCATACCCCACATTGACGATAATGAGGCGGGACGAAATATCCGGACTTGTCGCGACGGCGACCGCCAGTGTCGCCGCCGAAAACCCGTAGATCGTCAGCAGAACCCCGAGGTAATTGGGCTGGTTTGCGCGCTTGGTAAGCGCCCAGGCACCCGATGCGACGCTCATAGAGTAGAAGAACTGCGTGACGTGAAAAACGTAAGGTGAACCGGTGTCCAGCAGATGCGTAGCCGCGAAGCCGAGCGCGAAGAAGAGGTAGCCCGCAGCAAAACCAAGCACATAAGCGCCCATCTTCCCACGCCACCACATGATGACGAAGACCGCGAGAAACACGATCGCCATCGTCGGTGTGATCAGACCCATAATCTGTTCGCGCATGGAATGCCCCTGCCCCTCCTGCCCATCGAATAGGCAGGCGCGGTTAATTGTTGGTGTAAGTAATACCCCCGATTCTCGCCCGAAATCGGCTGTTTTGGTGGAAAAGTCCACTAAAGATGCGACTTTATTTTTGAAATGATCGGCAAGTGTAGCTTGCAACCTGTCGAGCTTCCGGAGTGCTTGCCCCTTGGCCCCGGTGCGACTATCTGCGCCTGCAAATCTCGCGGGCGGATGTGCCCGCCCTTCCATTTCTATCCCGAGGACCCAGCCCGATGGCCGCCCAATACGCTTTTGTCATGAAGGACATGACCAAGACCTTCCCCGGCGCTTCCAAGCCGGTGCTCAGCAATATCAACCTGCAGTTCTATCAGGGCGCGAAGATCGGCATTGTCGGCCCCAATGGGGCCGGCAAGTCGACGCTAATGAAGATCATGGCCGGGATCGACACCGATTTCACCGGCGAAGCGTGGCCGGGCGAAAATATCACGGTCGGCTACCTGCCTCAGGAACCTACGCTCGACGAGAGCAAGACCGTCCTGGAAAACGTCAAGGACGGTGCCCGCGAAATCGCGGACAAAGTCGACCGTTTCAACGCCATCAGCGCCGAAATGGGTGATCCCCAGGAAGACACCGACTTCGACGCCCTGATGGAAGAGATGGGCACGCTGCAGGAGGAGATCGATGCGGTCGATGGCTGGACACTCGACAACCAGCTCGAGATCGCAATGGAAGCCCTGCGCTGCCCTCCCGGAGACTGGCCGGTCACCGACCTGTCCGGCGGCGAGAAGCGCCGCGTGGCGCTCACTCGCCTACTGATCCAGAAGCCCTCGATCCTGCTGCTCGACGAACCGACCAACCACCTCGACGCCGAAAGCGTGCAATGGCTGGAAAACCACCTCAAGGAATATGCCGGTGCGGTGTTGATGATAACCCACGATCGCTATTTCCTCGATAATGTGGTGGGCTGGATCCTCGAGCTCGATCGCGGCTCCTACTATCCGTACGAAGGCAATTATTCGACCTACCTCGAAAAGAAGGCCAAACGCCTCGAGCAGGAAAACCGTGAGGAAAGCGGACGGCAGAAGGCGCTATCGCGCGAACTCGAATGGATCCGTCAGACCCCTTCGGCGCGCCAGACCAAGTCGAAGGCGCGTATCCGCAAGTTCGAACAGCTCCAGGATGCCCAGGGCGATCGCAAGCCGGGCAAGGCGCAGATTGTCATCCAGGTCCCCGAACGCTTGGGCGGCAAGGTTATCGAGGCCAAGAACATTTCCAAGGCCTATGGCGACAAGCTGCTCTTCGAAAACCTGTCCTTCATGCTGCCGCCGGGTGGCATCGTGGGCGTGATCGGGCCGAACGGCGCAGGCAAGTCCACACTGTTCAAGATCCTCACCGGCAAGGAAGAACCCGACAGCGGCACGGTGGAAGTCGGCGACACCGTACGATTGGGCTATGTCGACCAGAGCCGCGACCACCTCGATCCGAAGAACAATGTCTGGGAAGAAATCTCGGACAGGCTCGATTACATGAAGGTCAACGGCCACGACGTCTCGACCCGCGCCTATGTCGGTGCGTTCAACTTCAAGGGGCCGGACCAGCAGAAGAATGTCGGCAAGCTCTCGGGCGGCGAACGCAACCGCGTGCACATGGCCAAGATGCTGAAGGAGGGGGGTAACGTCCTGCTGCTCGACGAGCCGACGAACGACCTCGATGTCGAAACGCTGGGCGCGCTGGAAGAGGCAATCGAGAATTTCGCAGGCTGCGCCGTGGTTATCTCGCACGACCGCTTCTTCCTCGACCGGCTCGCCACGCACATCCTCGCCTTCGAAGGCGATAGCCACGTGGAGTGGTTCGAGGGGAACTTCGAGGCTTATGAGGAAGACAAGCGGCGGCGTCTGGGCGATGCGGCGGACCGCCCCACCCGGCTGGCTTACAAAAAGCTCACGAGGTAATTCCCAATGAGGTGGAGCGCGGACAGCGAGGATTTGCGCCCACTCGCCATCATTCGTGCGCGGAGACACCCGTCGCCAATGGGTGGCCGGGTGGGTGCCTGCCCGCAGGCCGTCCCAGAAAGCCAGTTACCGCATGACAAACTCGCACGCTGGACCTAACTGCCGACCATGACGAAGCTGGCTTGGTTATATAGCGATGGGAAGCGGTGGCTGTCGGACACCTTCGGGGCATCAGAGGATCTGCTGCACATCCATGCCGGCCTGTTGATATTTGTCGTGGCAGCCCTGCTTTTCCGCCATCGCATGCGATCGAGAGTGCCCATTGCACTCGTCTATCTTTTCGCGGTCGGGAACGAGATCGTGGACATTTTCGGACCAAGCCCGAACGCCAGCCGACTGGAACCATGGCTGGATATCTTCAACACCGTCTTCTGGCCCACCATCCTGTTTGTCATTGCGCGCAGGCGCGCCCGCGCGGGCGACGTCAACCGGACAGCGTGATCGAACCGCCCGGCTGAGCGCCTGACATTGAGAGAGCCAGAACGCAGCGTTCAGCGCAGAAACAGGCCAGCGCGCCTATTGTGCGTCTATGAGATACTTCTTCGCCCTGATCGCATTGGCGCTGGCCCAGACCGGCATCGCGGCTCATGCCACCCCTCCCGCTATGGATTGGGAAATCGGTCCGATCATCCGTGGCCAGAACTATTCACTGAACATGCCGCTGGCCCCGATGCAGACAGAGGGCGGCTGGGCGTTCAATTTCCCGAATTCCACCAAGGCTGACGGGCACGTCCATTATGTGACCTTCGATCCCGGTTCACTGAGAAACGCGTCCCTGATCAGAGTTCGCTATCGCGTCGATGCGCGGCAGGGAACGCGGTTCGTGCCGCAGGAGGATTCTCACAGGCCCGGCACGGTCTCGCTGTTCTTTCAGCGCCGTGGTGACAATTGGAGCGCGAGGGGCCGTTACGCCCTCTATCGCTGGTATGCCCCCGCTCATACAGTGCACGAAATCGCGCCAGGCATTCACGAGATGACAGTGAGGCTGGATGACCCCGCATGGGGGTCGGTAGTGGGCGGGATAAAAGCGGGAGATCGGCCACGTGCGTTTGAAAGATCGCTGGCCAACGCAAACCGCGTGGGGCTGGTTTTCGGATCCACTGCAGCGCGTGGGCATGGCGTCTATGCGACGGCACCCGCCAGCTTCGAATTGCTCGATTTCGAAATTCGGTAGCGGCTCCTTGTCGCCGAGGCGGCGCATATCACCCACTTCGAAACAAGGCCGTAAATGCCTTGATCGCAAGACCACGGTCCGAAGATGTCCAAGCCTGAGCCGGCATGCGGGCGTCCTAGCCCTCCTCGCCCTCTATCCGGTCCTTGGCCGTGTCTTCCTCGAACTCCTCCATCACTTCGCCCGCTTCCTCTTCGTCCTCCGCGTCGGGGGCTTTCGCCTTCTCGTTGCGACCCAAAGCGGCGTCTGGGTCGAGGCACAGGCGGGCGATCACCGGACGATGATCGGAGCCGACGCTTTCGCCCACGCGCATGTCGGCCAGAAGGAATTCCTCTGTCGCGAATAAATGGTCGAGCGGCCAGCCCAACCACACCATGCCCGACGGGAAGGTCGCATAGGTCCCGCGCCCGATCCGCGGGTCGAGAAAACCGCCAATATCCTTGAACAGACGCGTCGTGTCCGACCAAGCGACATCGTTGAAATCGCCGATCGCCAGCACCGGCATGGCCAGGTCCTGCGATTGCTTGGCTGCCATGATGATTTCTGCATCACGCTCTTCGGTATCCTGCTTGGGCATGGGCGGGCGGGGATGAAGCGCAATCATCCGAAAGCGATGACCACCGACCGCCAGCGTGGCCAGAACCGACGGCGTATCTTTCTGTGCCAGGTCCTGGATCGAGGCATTGTCCATCGGCAGTCTCGAAGCAAACATGATGCCATAGGTATTGTCCAGCGGGCGATCGATCCTGCCGGGATAATTCGCGAGCGTCGGTGCCATTGCATCGGCCCACGCCTGATCGGTTTCCATCAGCAGGACGATATCGGGATCGAGGCCGCGGATGAGATCGGCCGTGCGCGCATATTGACGATTATCCTGCAAGACGTTGAGCGTGAGGGCGGTGAAACAGGCTGTGGCGTTGGTTTCATCGGGAGCCACGCGCGATACTTCTGTCGTGGCCAGCGGCGTATAGGGAAATACTCTGTAGAACTGCCACACCGCAAAACCGGCGAGAGCCAGTGGGAGCCACGGCCGCCAGGCATGGTCCAATTTCCACAATGCGGCCGCGATAAGAACCATTGCGACCAGAATCTGCAACCGCGGGAAATCCCAAATGCGTATCCACCACTGATTGAGATCGGTCGTGCTGAGCACCGATCCGAAAACGAGTAGCGCGGCAGTGACCCTGAGAAGCCAGCGTACGGGCGTAAGCCATTCTCTACCGGACTTGCTATCCATTCGCCTTCTCTCCCAACCCCTTGTTTTCGATCAATACCCTATAGGGCCAATCCGGCAACTAGCCACCGAAAGTCCGGAGTGAGATTGCGCCAATTGACTAGCGCGGTACGAATTGCGAGACTCGCTGCAAGGCGCTCGGTGCGCGAGCGCGTTTCTTGTCGGCGCATTACCGCCGCGAACACGAAATCCGAAAAAGGACATTCATGACCACACCCAACAACGGTGACACCGTAACCATCGACTACGTGCTCAAGCGGGGCGACGGCGAGGAGGTAGGCAGTACCGCGCAGGCCGGTCCGCAGGCCATCGAGCTGGGCGGAGGCAACACTTTCCCGCAGATCGAAGAAGCGCTCACCAGCATGCAGGTGGGCGAGGAACAATCGGTTGCCATACCCTGCGACAAGGCTTTCGGCCCACGGCGCGAAGATCTCGTGCAGGACATTCCCCGTTCGCAACTGCCCCCCGGCCCCGATCCGCAGCCCGGCATGGCGCTGCAGGCACAGGGTCCGGATGGCAACCCGATGATGCTGCATATCGTCGAGGTCGGCGAGGATTCGATCAAGGTCGATGCAAATCATCCGCTCGCTGGCGAGGATCTCACTTTCGATCTAACTCTGCGCGCCATCGACACCGCATCCTGACATGATGGCGGCGGGCGGTGAGCAACCCGCCCGCCGCCCCGATCGCTTTCGGCAGGGCTTAGCGCTGGATCGACACGTGGCGTTTCGCCTGCTCCAGAACGCGCTCGTGCAATAACCGCATCGGCGCTCCGTCCTTGCCGCCAGCGATTACTCCCTCGACCGACAGGCCGATATCGGCAAGATCGCCGATAAAGATGACCAGCACTTCCGAGCGCGCATCATCGGACACAACCTTGTGGAACTGCGCGCTGAAGGTTTCCACGGGAAAACGGTATCCCGCACGCTCGACCATCTGGATCACCCGTTCCGCTTCCGATCCTTTCGGCGGCTTGTCATAGGCGGCTCCAAATCGCGCACGATAATAGAGGTCCATCGCGCCCAGCGTCACCAGCGGCCAGCCCGTATCGGCAAAGTCGTAGCGCGCATTGGGAACGGTCGGCAGATAGCTTTCGAATTGGATCCACCAGGCGCGCTTTACGACACCGGCTGCATCGGGCTCTACGAACAGGTGAATTTCCGCATCCGCGACCTCTTTCAGATCGAAACGCGTCGAGCCGATATAGCGCGCCGCCTTCGGCATGACGAAACGCGCTGCGGGCATGGTTTTCGATACCACCGCCGAACCATCCACCGTACGCACGGGAGGCTTCGTACCTATGTGGAAGGGCTCGGGTCCGCCGCTCGCACAGGCAGAGAGCATGGAGCCGGCGATAATGGCTGTCAGGACTTTCATGAACGTGCTCTAGCTAGCGGACGACAAAAATGCGGCAGGTGTTCTACAAGGATAGAACAGTGGACGACGAACGGCACAGTCACAAGGTGCCTCAGCATGTCTTCTTCGGGTTTTCGAAGCGCAAGGTGTGATGCCACGCAGCCCGGATACAGCTAGGCTCGAAGGACCTGGACTTGGCCCGTCAGGCCACCCCGACCTTTCCGTCTGTCTGTCCATCGGCATCGACCGCTACGGACCAGGTCGCGCCACGGCGAACCTTGGCGGATTACGGGGCGATCCATTCGCCGCCGATGGGCGTCAGAAGCGCGCGGCGATGCCCGGTATGAGCTAGGCTGAACCAGTCGATTTCCTCCACTTCGACCAGGAGAATCGCGAAATTTTCCCGCGCGCGTCGGATTTGTTCGTCGTCGGGTTCCACACCCTCGAGATGTTCCGGCAAACCCGATATCGGCTGGTCGGCGCTCGCGCCCGGCGCTTCGCCCAGATAGCAGCGACGTGCGAAATTCGTGCTGGCCGCCCAGGCAGCATCCACAGCCGCGCCCTCGCGTTCTATCCGCCCCGAACCGTGCAGCCGCAGTTGGACCTTTCCCGGTTGATCATAGGCGACCACGGTTAATCGCGCATCTGCCCCGATCGCGGCGACCTTGGGTGCGCGGGCATCGGTATGGAACCGCAAGGTCCATCGCGCGGGATCGAAGTCGCGCAGTACCATCACCCGCGCATCGGCATCGGCGGTAACCACCACCGGAGTATGCATGGGGACGCGGCGGTCCCGCGCAGCTTCGGTCAGTCGCGCGGCGATATCGGTGCGTACTTCTTCGAGTGTGTCGTACATGGACGCCTGCATGCACCGGGCATGTCATGGAGCCAAGCCCGCAATTTGTTCATTAATTCCTATTAAAAGATGAACAATGTGGCGGTGAACCGGTTCAGTTTGGGGTCAGGCCGTTCTGATACACTGTGCGACATCAAGAACGGCCGCTGGTGGTGGAGCGGCACCGACCCATAGAAGGACACGCTCCATGCATCTGACCCAGCTCTTAAAAGGCAGCGCGTTGAGCGCCCTCGCCGTGGCGATGGCGATCACTGCCCTGCCCACCGAAGCCGAAGCGCAATCGCGCGAGCGGCAGGAACGCATCGAGCGAGACCGGGGCGAGCGCGCCGCGGCCCGTCAGGAACGCCGTGCACAGCGGGCCGAGCGCCAGCAACGCACCGAACGCCGTGCGCAAGGGGAGCGCCGCCGCGACCGGCTGAAGGCGACCGAATCGACCGGAAACAACCGCGTCGACATCGCCCAAGCGCGCCGCGAACGTCGCGAGAATGTGCGCGAGCGGCGTGTCGACAGGCGTCAGGACCGCCGTGAAACCCAGCGCCGCAACCGGACCTACCGCGCCGAGCGCAACCGTACCTATGTCGATCCCAATCGTGCAGAGCGGCGCGCAGAGCGTATTGCCGAGCGTCGGCGGGACGCGCGCCGCGAGGCCCGACAAGATCGCCGTGCCGAACGTCGACAGGATGCACGCCGCGAGGCTCGTCAGGACCATCGTGTCGACCGTCGACAGGATGCGCGCCGCGAGGCCCGACAAGATCGCCGTGCCGAACGTCGACAGGATGCACGTCGCGAGGCTCGTCAGGACCGCCGTGTGGAACGTCGCCAGGACGCACGTCGCGAGGCTCGTCAGGACCCCCGTGCCGAACGTCGGCAGGACGGGCGCCGCGAGGCCCGGGAAGACCGGCGTATCCGCCGCGATGCCTATCGTGACGGCCGCAGGGCCGAACGTCGCCGGGATCGCTGGGAAGACCGCCGCATCCGCCGCGACGCGTATCGCGATGGCTACCGCGAGGCGCGCCGGGATCATCGCCGGGCACGCTATTACGATGGCCGCCGGTGGCGCGATTACGACCGGTGGGACCATCGCCGCTGGCGCGACAATCGTCGTTATGACTGGTACCGCCACCGTTACCACAATCGCGATATCTTCCGCCTCGGTCGCTATTACGCGCCTTACCGGGACTATCGCTATCGCCGCCTGAACATCGGTGTGCAGATTGGCAATCTGTTCTTCGGTAGCCGTTACTGGATCAACGACCCCTGGCGCTATCGCCTGCCGAATGTGTACGGTCCCTATCGCTGGGTTCGGTATTACGACGACGTGCTGCTGGTCGATGTCTACAATGGCGAAGTGGTCGACGTGATTTACGACTTCTTCTGGTAGGTTTTACAGCCCACCGGTATTCGAGAGTGGTCCGGTTGGCCCTTGGAAACCCCCGTCGCGCGATCGGCGGGGGTTTCTTACGTCAGCGTCACTCCGGTACCTTGCCGAAAGGCAGCATCCGGAAAATGCCACCGTTCTTGTCGAAGAACGTATGCTTGAGCGCACCGAGAACATGCAGGCCGATCAGATAGAGGAAGATCGTGCCGCCCAGCGCATGCATATCGAAGATCGATCCGCCAAGATCCTTGTTGGCCCCCACTGGAAGCGGCGGGATCGTGAACAATCCGAAGAAATCGATATCCCGGCCCGTCATCGAATTGGCCAGCCAGCCGCCCAGTGGCAGGCCGATCAAGAGGACATAGAAGATGATATGTACCGTGCGCGCGAGCACGGCTTCCCATTTGGCAAGATCGTTCGGCAGCGGTGGAACGGGGTGCGTCCAGCGCCAGGCGAGACGGCCGAGAGTCAGAACGAGGATGAGTATGCCGAGCGCCTTGTGATTCGCGAATATTTCCGCCTTGGCTGGCATTTCGGCTTGCTCGGCCGCTTCGGCGATCCGCCAGTTCACGATCACCGCGATGGCGATCGCCCAGTGAAATAGCATGGCCCCAGTCGAATAGCGGCGCGCGGCTGTCTGGTTCATAGGTCCCTCTCCGATATGGTGCAGCCAATCTAGCGGACTGATATCGTGCGGCAAGCCGCCATACTTGATGCAGCGCGCGCGATTGCTAACACAGTGCCACCATGACCAAGACAGCTTCCGTACCCGATCAGGATGCACTGAAGCGCGCTGGCGCGCTTGTCCGCAAACGGCTCGATTCCGATCCGCAGGCTTACAGGATTCCCTCCGACAAGGCGGAGATCTACGCTATCGGCAACTTCCTGTCCGGGGAAGAATGCGCTCGGCTGATGCAAATGATCGACGCCGTCGCACGGCCGAGCGAGCTACATGAAACCGCTTATGTCGCCAAATTCCGCACGTCCTATTCGGGCAATTTCGACCCGCACGATCCCTTCGTGAGGGCGATTTCCCGCCGAATCGACGACAGGCTGGGCCTGCCGGGCAAAGTCGGCGAGAACATACAGGGCCAGCGCTACCTGCCTGGGCAGGAATTCAAACCGCATAATGACTGGTTTTATACCGATCAGGAATATTGGAAGCTGGAACGCAAGCGCGGTGGCCAGCGCTGCTGGACCGCCATGGCCTTTCTCAACGAAGTCGAGGAAGGCGGGCACACCCACTTCGTCGAGGTAGGTGCGTCGATCGAGCCCAAGCCGGGCGTGCTGATGGTATGGAACAATGCCACGCCCGAAGGCCTGCCCAACGAAAACACACTGCATGCCGGCACGCCGGTCATCAAGGGGCAGAAATACGTGCTGACCAAATGGTACCGCACGCGAAAACATAGCTGAGCCTTATCGCCAGGGCGATAGTCGCCATCTCGCTGCGCGCGAGAGAGGCAAGGCCCTGCGTCTTCGCTATTTCACGCCTTGGCCAATGCCTCGGCAATCAGCTTGCGGCTGTTCTCGATCCCGTAAAGCGCGATGAAGCTGCCCATCCTCGGTCCCTGATCGCTCCCGAGCAACGTCTGATAGAGCGCCTTGAACCAGTCGCGCAGGCTCTCGAAACCGTATTCCTCACGTTTGCCGATCTCATAAACCTCGGTCTGCAAATCCTGGGCACCGGTATCTGGCGCAGCATCCGCCAAATACGCGTCGAGCGCACGCAGGGCTTCGGCTTCGTTCGCCGCCGGTGCGCGCTTGTTCAGTGTCGGGACGATATAGTCGCGGGTATAGGCGATCGCCGTGCCGATCAGCGCCTCCAGTTCGGGCGTGATCTTGCCAGCCCCGATATAGCTTTCGAGATAATCGCGCAGCGCCTCCCCGTTCGCTTCCGCGCCCAAGACGCTGGCGAGGTTGAGCAGGAGGCCATAGGTTACCGGCAGGCTGTCGCCCGCACCCGGCGCTTCGCTACCCTCGAACCCGCCATTGGTGCGCGCCAGATGCCACACCGGATTGCCAAGCTGTTTGTCGAGAGGCTGTTCGGCCAGCCGCTCGCGGAACTGCCAGTAATCGTCGACCGCACGCGGAATCACGCCGACATGGAGTTGCTTGGCGCTCTTGGGATTGGGAAAGATGTAGAATCCCAGGCTCTCCTCCGAGCCATAGGTAAGCCATTCCTCGATCGAGAGACCGTTACCCTTCGACTTGGAGATCTTCTCGCCATTCTGGTCGAGGAACATCTCGTAAATCAGCCCTTCCGGCTTGCGGCCGCCGAGCACCTTGACGATCCTGCCCGACTGCACCCCGCTGTCCGTCAGATCCTTGCCGTACATTTCGTAATCGACGCCCAGCGCATACCAGCGCATGGCCCAGTCGACCTTCCACTGCAGCTTCGACATGCCGCCGAGCGCCGATTGTTCGACCACCGACCCGTCCTCGTCGGTGAAGCGGATCAGGCCCGCTTCGGGATCGACCACCTCGACCGGCACTTGCAGCACGCGGCCCGTCGAGGGCGAAATCGGCAGGACGGGCGAATAGGTCTGTCGGCGTTCTTCGCGCAGCGTGGGCAACATGATGTCCAGAATGTCCTGGTTCTTGCGCAGGACCTGGCGAAGCGCATCGTCGAAGCGGCCGGAATTATACATGTCGTTCGAGGCGATGAATTCGTACTCGAACCCGAAGCGGTCGAGAAATTCGCGCAGCTTGGCGTTGTTGTGCGCGGCGAAGCTTTCATGCCCCTTTTCGAATGGGTCGGGCACACGGCTTAACGGCAGGTGCAGATTGGCCTCGAGCAATTCTTGATTGGGCACATTGTCCGGAACCTTGCGCAGCCCGTCCATGTCGTCGGAAAAAGCGACGAGCCGGGTCTTGCCGTCTTCGGGCTTCGCGCCGATCATGGCCTCGAACGCGCGCCTTACGAGCGTTGTGCGCAGCACTTCCTGGAAGGTGCCGATATGCGGCAGGCCCGACGGGCCATAGCCGGTTTCGAACAGCACAGGCGAACCATCCGGCTTCGTGCCGTCGGGATAACGTTTGAGCAGGCGCTGTGCTTCCTGGAACGGCCAGGCCTTGGACACACGTGCGGCGGCGATCAGATCGGTCATGCTCATGCCTCGGCCTCTCGCGAAAATGCAGCACCGACGCAAGCAGCAAGTTGCCCTGCGCAGATATGTCCGATTCCGTGGAATCTTCTTCAAGCCACTTGGCGCGCCTTGGGCGATTGCAACCTTTGTATGCGCCACCATGGACTGAGTCGGATTCGAAAAGCTTTGCCGAAACAGAAACAATCTCCGTGCGGCAGCTAATGTCGCAAACAACCAAACTAGGAGGTTACAATTATGGCAAACTTTCCAAGCTTCAACCAAGAAAAGGTCGAACAGGCACTTGATGCCGCGCGTCGTCATAACGAAACGGTAGGCATCGAAGCCTCCGATGGCAGCCCGAATATTCTAGGAGGCGGCGAGTATGCCGCACTGGCCGAATGTATCAGCGTAACGGTGAAGGACCATAAGGTCTGCCTGGACCTGCCGCTGGGCATCGGATCGGTGTGCATCCCGATCCCGATTTCGGTTCCCGAAGGCACCGCTGCGCAGGCCTGCCTGAGCATCTGCACAACCTGGGGCTTCCCGACCGGCGTGAAAGTGACCATTTCGGTCGCCGGTGTGACGATCATCTCCAAGACCTTCGGCAAATGCTGAACGCGCTCCGGAACGCGATATTCCGGTAGACAGGGGCGGGGTCGGCGAATGCCGACCTCGCTCGTTTGCATAACTCCCTAGGGAAGCTCGACGGTATCCTTGATCGTACTGTAGACTAGGCTGGTATTGATCGTCGCTATTCCGGGTGTCGTGTGCAGCGTGTTGCGCATGAAATCTTCATAGGCATCGAGCCCGGCAACCACGATCTGCAACATATAGTCCGAGCTGCCTGTCAGCAGGTGGCAGGTCAGGATCTGGGGCGTCTCCCGCACACGCCGCTCGAAACCTTCGACCACTTCGCGATCATGCCGATCCAGTGTGACCTGCACGAAAGCTGTAATCGGATAGCCGGCCGCCTCACGGTCGACGATTGCGACATAGCGGTCGATCACTCCCGCTTTTTCCAGATTGCGAACGCGCCTGAGGCACGGCGACGGCGAGAGGTTTACCCGCTCGGCCAGTTCAGCATTGGTTAGCCGACCATCGCGCTGCAACTCGCGCAGAATATGGCGGTCTTTCGTATCCATCCACCCCTCCGATTAGCATAATATGCCAAAGAAGCCTTTTTCATTGGCGCAATTTGCAGACATATTCCATCCATTTGGCTGTATATTGATCCCCAAGACGTATTGAAAGGTCAGTATCATGAGCCGCACGCCCTTATCCGGGTTTTCCAGCCGCGCTATCCATCACGGGTACGACCCGACCGAGAACCATGGCGCGCTCACTCCGCCGATGCACATGGCCTCCACCTTCGCCTTCGACAGCGCGGAACAGGGCGGTGCGATCTTTGCAGGCGAACAGCCGGGCTATTTCTACAGCCGGATATCCAACCCGACGCTCGACTTGCTCGAACAGCGCATCGCCACGCTCGAAGGGGCCGATGCTGGTGTCGCCACCGCCAGCGGTATGGGCGCGATCACTGCGGTTATGTGGACGTTGCTGAGTGCAGGCGACGAGATCGTTACCGACAAGACGCTCTATGGCTGCACCTTCGCCTTCTTCCGTCACGGCCTTACCAAATTCGGAGTGAAGGTTACCCATGTCGATCTGACCGATCCGTCAGCGCTAGAAGCGGCGATGAACGACATGGTGAAACTGGTCTATTTCGAAACCCCGGCCAACCCCAATATGCGGCTGGTCGATATCGCCGCGATCAGCGAAGTGGCCCATGCCCGTGGCGCCCAGGTGGTGGTCGACAACACCTATGCCACTCCCGCCATCACCCGTCCGGTCGAACTGGGCGCGGATGTGGTTGTCCACTCCGCAACCAAATATCTCGGCGGCCATGGCGACCTCGTCGGCGGACTCGTGGTCGGAAGCGCCGAAACAATGCAGCGCGTGAGGCTCGAAGGCCTCAAGGACATGACCGGTGCGGTGATGAGCCCCTTCACCGCCACGCTCATCATGCGCGGATTGAAGACGCTGGCGCTGCGGATGGAGCGGCACAGCAAAACCGCGCTGGAAGTGGCGCGGTGGCTCGAAGCGCAACCGCAGGTTGCCGCCGTCCACTATCCCGGCCTCGAAAGCTTCGGCCATCACGCCCTGGCCCGGCGCCAAATGGCGCTGCCTGGCGGGATGATCGCCTTCGACCTCGCCGGTGGCTACGATCAGGGCATCCGTTTCATGAACCGGCTGAACATGATCGTCCGCGCGGTCTCGCTCGGCGATGCCGAAACGCTGGTCCAGCACCCTGCGAGCATGACCCATTCGACCTACACGGCGGAGGAACGCACCGCGCACGGTATCGGCGAAGGCCTGCTGCGCCTCTCGATCGGGCTTGAGGATGCCGAGGACATCTTTGCCGATCTCGAACAGGCGCTCACAGCGTCCGATCTCTCCATCGCTGCGTGACACGGCAATAGGGGCGCCTTCCTTGTGGGAGGGCGCCCCTACCGCTGCGACACCATTCGAGGGGTCGGGAGGGGTTTAGGCTGCCGCAGGACGCCAGCCGCGCAGTTCCGGCCAGACATTGGTGTACTGGCTCAGATCGATGCCCGGCTTGCGATTGGTGAAACGGGTTCCGATCGACTGGAGGATCAGGCGGGCACGTTTGGCACGCGCCTTGTACGAGCGGAATGGATTGGCCCGGTCGGGACGCGCTTCGATCAGGCTCCGCAGAAGACGGCCGCGTTCGCGGCGGCTTTCAGGAAGCTGTACGGGAAGCGGCACGGCAACATCGCTGGTCGGCTGAGTGGGGGCCGGATCAACCGGAAGTTCGCGATGGGGCGCTTCGTCAAGGGCGGTCACCACCGGCTCGCGGTCGATAGTCATCGGTGCGGCCACTACCGGGCGCTCAATTGTCGGCACATCCGTGGTACGGCGACGGCGGCGCATCAGAAGGAAGGCAACCAAACCGATCCCGCCGATGCCCAGCAGGGCGAATAGGAGCGCAGCGGAACTTTCATCTCGGATGGGCTCAGGGATCGGCGCAAGCTCGCTTTCCGCAACAATCGGTGTTTCCATTGTATTGTCAGTCACCGGCATGGCCGAAGCGGCTACTCCTTCATTTTCCGACACGGAAATGACAGCAGCCGGTTCTGCAGCGGGCGTCGACTCTCGGGCGTACGTCTCCCGGGCATTCGTGGCCGGGCGGACGGGCGCAGGGTCCGCGCTCACCGGCTCGACCGGCTCAGCTTGCTCGATCTGCACCGGCTGGGTTTCGGGGAGTACCGGTTCGGCTGCAACGGGCTCGACGGGGAGTACGGGCGCGGTTGTCGTCGGCGTGGTCGCAGACGCAGCCGCGGGCGGTTGTGATGCGATGGCCACGGGGGCCGGTGCCGGAGACGAAGCCTGCGGCAGTGTCTCCAGAGCCAGAATGGGCGCGTCCTGAGCACTCGCAGGAGGGGCCTCCTGAGCATGCGCAGGAAAGGTATGAAGCGCGGCCATTGCAGCAATCGCTATGGGGGCGCTGGCGATCAGATGACGGGTCTTGGTCATGCCCAGAAAACGAACACGATTTCGCCACAGTTCCAATGAACGGTTGTTCAGGAAGGTCTAAAAATCTGATTTTTCGCGATTTTTCCAATTCAATTCGCGACTAACCGCCAAGTGCTTGCGATGAAGCGAACGTGCCTCGGCATAGTCTCGCCGCCCTCTGTTTACTTTTCGTTCCGGCGCTTTCATTGTCGATATGTGACTCAGCCGGTGCCCCTCCCTGCCTTGCACGCAAGCCATGCCGGGACCTGGCTGCGCGACCCGAACGGGCCGACACGCGGTTGCTCCAAGGGTGAGGCGGTTATGGCGGCTGCCGATACGCCTCAATTGCTGATGAATGCTCCGCTGGTGGCAAGCAGGTTGGGTTATCCCGACCTGTCTGGCCTCGACCTGCTGGAACTCTTCGCGTTCGTCCATCCGGCGAGCTTTTGCGTGCCCACGCCCAAGGGGCTTGCCCATGCGCTGGGCCTCGACGAACCGGCCGACGATGCTGCCGTGCCCCTGCTGCTTCAGCAGGCCGCGGGCGTATTGGTGGCAACCTGCGAGAGCGAGGACTGGGAGCAGCGCGAAGGAGCATGGTCGAGCTTGCAATCGCTCGCGCGGCTGCGCTGGCCCTGGGCGAATGTGCTCGCTCCGCATGTGAGGAAACCGCAACGCGCCGAAAAGTGGCTCTTCTCGCGGCTGCCCGAGTGGGAGGAGGCCCCCGAACGAGCCCAACCGGCGCAGGTTCTGATCGAAGAGCCCGAAATCGAGGCGCACCTTGAACGGCTTACCGGAGAAGGTGCCGAGAGGCGCGAGGGGCAAAGGCTGTTCGCGCGCGACGCGGGCAGCGTATTCGGCCCGCGCGACAGGCAGAAACGCCCCCACCTCCTGCTGGCGCAGGCAGGCACCGGCATCGGCAAGACGCTGGGCTATCTCGCACCCGCCTCGCTGTGGGCGGAACGGTCGGGCGGGACAGTCTGGGTTTCGACCTATACCAAGAATCTCCAGCGCCAGTTGCGGCAGGAAAGCAGGCGCGCCTGGCCTAATATCCGCGCGGATGGTTCACCGCCAGTGGTCGTGCGCAAGGGCCGGGAAAACTACCTTTGCCTGCTCAATCTGGAAGACGCGCTGCAGGGCGGCTTTACCGGTCGCCCCGCCATTCTCGCGCATCTGGTCGCGCGCTGGGCAGCCTATTCGCAGGATGGCGATATGATCGGCGGCGATCTGCCGGGCTGGCTCGGCACGCTGTTCCGCAAACGGGGGATCGCGGCGCTGACCGACCAGCGCGGCGAATGCGTCTATGCCGGCTGCCCGCATTACCGGAAGTGCTTTATCGAGCGCAGTGCGCGTAATGCCGCCCAGGCCGATCTGGTAATCGCCAACCATGCGCTGGTGATGATCAATGCAGCTCGCGGGCGCGATGTGAACGGACGCCCGACGCGGATCGTCTTCGACGAAGGTCATCACGTGTTCGACGCTGCCGACAGCACGTTCTCCGCCGCGCTGACCGGGCAGGAGGCAATCGAGCTGAGGCGCTGGATCATCGGGCCGGAAAAGAACAGCCGCGGTCGGCGCCGGGGCCTGTCCGCCCGTCTCGCAGATGTCGCCAGCTATGACGATGCGGGCGGCGAAGCGGTGGAAGACGCAGTCGAGGCCGCGCATGCCCTGCCCTCCGATGGCTGGCTCGGACGTCTGGCGGAAGGCTCGCCTATCGGGCCGCTGGAAGAACTCCTCGCCGTCGTGCGCGCGACCACCTTCGCGCGCGACGAAAAGGGGCTTGAGGCGGGCTATGGCATCGAAACCGAAACCGCCCAGCTTCCGGGCGAACTGGTCGAGACGGCAGGCACGGCGGCGCAGGCCCTCGCCTCCATCCGTGCGCCACTCCTCAAACTCGCGGGTCGGCTCGAGGCGGTCCTGGAAGACGCGCCCGACTGGCTCGATGGCCAGGGCCGTGCGCGGATCGAGGGGGCGCGCCATTCGCTGGCCTGGAGGATCGACCTGATTGCCGCATGGGAGGCGCTGCTTTCGCGCCTGGGCGGCCCGGCCGATCCCGAATTCGTCGATTGGTTGCAGGTCGATCGCAACGATGCGCGCGAATTCGATGTCGGGCTCCACCGCCACTGGCTCGATCCGATGAAGCCCTTCGCAAAAGTGGTGCTCGAATCGGCACATGGCGTGATGCTGACCAGCGCCACGCTGACCGATCGGGACGAGAGCGGCCCCGATTGGGCTCACGCCATCGCCAAAAGCGGCGCGCCGCATCTAGAATTGCAACCCAAGACCGCGCAGGCGGACAGCCCGTTCGATTATGCCAGCCGCGCCGAGGTGCTGATCGTCACCGACATCAGGCGCGGCGATATTCCCGCGCTCGCGGGTGCCTATGCACGGCTGATCGAGGCTTCCAATGGCGGCGTGCTTGGCCTGTTTACGGCGATCCGGCGGATGCGCGCGGTCTATGGCCGGATTGCCGACCGGCTCGCGCGGGCGGGGTTGCCGCTCTATGCCCAGCATGTCGATCCGATCGATACCGGCACGCTGACGGATATCTTCCGCGACGATCCGCACGCCAGCCTGCTCGGCACCGACGCGCTGCGCGACGGGGTCGACGTGCCCGGCAAAAGCTTGCGCTGCGTGGTCATGGAAAGCGTACCCTGGCCACGCCCCACCATCCTCCATCGCGCGCGCCGCGCCGCTGCCGCCGAGGAAGCAGGAGGTGCCCAGCGCTATGACGACCGGATCATTCGCGCCCGCCTCGCGCAGGCCTTCGGGCGGCTGATCCGCACGCGCGAGGATTCGGGCCATTTCGTCATGCTCTCGCCCGCCTTCCCCAGCCGGTTGCTTTCCGCCTTTCCCGAGGGCACGCCCGTCACGCGGTTGACACTCGAAGAGGCTTTACAGCGCGTTGCCAAGGGTGTTGTTAGCCCCGAGCAGATGGCAGCGGAGACCCAGCCCCAGTGATGACGCGCGCATGAAGATCCTCGGCCTGCTGCGACACGCGAAGTCCGATTGGGGGCAAAGCGACAAGCGCGATTTCGATCGCGGGCTCAACGATCGCGGGCGCCAAGGGGCGCAGGTGATCGGCGAGCATATCCGCGCGCATGGCGTAGGCTGGGACAGGCTGGTCGCCAGCCCCGCCGAACGTGTGAAGCAAACACTGGCTGCGGCGCTTCCCGCATTCGTACCGCAATGGGACGAACGGCTCTATCTCGCGGGGACCGACACGATCATGGACGTAATCCGCGAAAAGGGCGGCGATGGCGATGCGCTGCTGGTTTCGGGCCACAATCCGGGCCTCGGCGACATGCTGTTCGAACTGGTCGCGCCCAAAAACGAGAACGCGCTCTACGACGAGGCCAAGGTAAAATTCCCCACCGCCGCCTTTGCCGTGTTCGAACTCGACATCGAGGAATGGAGCGACCTGCGCGACGGCTGCGGCGTGCTGGTGCATTTCGCCCGGCCCCGCGACCTCGATCCGGAGCTTGGGCCGGAATATTGAGGGGACCAGCCCGGTTCCGGGCGGGGTGCTAGTCAGGTTCGGACAGCTACAAAGTGGTTTCGCGAAGACGCGCTTTCGGCTCTTCGACCGAATGGAGTGGTCATTCGGCCGATGGCGAGACGGGGCCCAGCCCTAAACATGGCAGCTATTGATTGTCGGCGTGGTGCAAACCGCTGATAAGGCGACAAAGCTACTGAATGCCGAGGATAAGAAAGGCGAGAAACACAAATCCGATGGCGATCAGGGAGTTTGACAACCAGCGCCAGCGCCCCATTCCCTGCCACATACCGGAAAAACTTCGTCCCAATCGCACCTGATCGCCGCGCTCGCGCGCTATGCGCAGTGAATAGATTGCCGCTCCCGACAGCGAGAGCCCCGTCATGGCCAGGCCGAAAAGGAACCAGGGTACCTTGGTCCAGTAACCGCCGAAATAGCCGAAATGGAGCGGGTCGGCCATCTCGCCGATCCGCTGGTGGAGGTTCAACTCACGCCCGTCGGTCGTAAGCAACACCTCAGCGGTGCGGGCGTCGACATAAACCGCGTTCGAGCGCGGACGGACCAGCACCGCCTCGAATTCGCCATTCATCTGCAGCACACCCTCTTCGCCCGGCAGTTGGACGTTTTCAACCTGCAGGCCCGGATAGGCAGCCAGCGCCGCATCGATCGCCGCCGCGAGACTCCCCTCCTCGCTCCGTCCCGTTTCGACCGGCGCCTCGCGCTCCACGCGCGGATGCGGCGGCGCATTGCCGCCTAGGCTCTCGACGAAATACCAGATGCTCGTCAGCGTGATCAGCGCTACGAACCACAGTGACCAGACGCCCGCCAGGCGATGGAAATCCCCCCACCAGGTGCGCGCATCGCGGTTGCGTAGCGGCTTAGTGAAACCCCGCCACCACTTCTTGTAGACCACGAAGGACGTGACCAGCGTCACCAGCAGCAAAAACGCGAGCGAGGAGACGATCGGAACGCCGTATTTGACCGGCAGGTTCAAATGCCGGTGCATGTTGCGCAGCACGCGCTGCGCGCCCACCCATGGCCCGGTTCCCTGAATCTTGCCCGTGGTGGGATGGGCGTGAAGAAAGAACAGGTTGCCCGCCTCGTCCTCGACCGTCACCTTGGAAGCGAAGGCCGATGCGGTCGGCGCGCCGATATAATTCACCTTCGCCACGCCGGGATAACCTCGTGCATTCTCGGCTATCTCGGCCCAGGCGATCGGCCCTTCGACAGTCGACGGAGCAACGCGCAGGCTCGGCTGGACCAACCAGTCGATCTCGGCGCTAAGCACCGCCAGAGTCCCTGTGAACAAGATGAAGGTCATGAATAGGCTGAGCTTCAACCCGACCCATTGATGCACTTTCCACCACGTCCGCGCGGCTTTGGGCGCGGGTTTCGCGCGGACCGACGTTCCGCTCTCGATGCCCCGCGCCATCTCCATCAGAAGGCATATCCAATCTCGAGGAAGGCCGATCGCGGCGCGCCGGGGAAATGTCCCGTCCGCTCGATGAAGCCCGAGGCAGCATAAGTCTTGTCGAACAAATTATCGACGCGGATGAGTGCGCGATACGGTCCGGTTTCGTAAATCAGCGAAGCGTCGAACACCATATAGGGATTGACCGGCTGGCCACTGATGCTCACCCGTTCGGAAACGTAGTCGCCACCCAGAGCCGCGGCGAGGCCGAGACCGGGAAACTGATAGCGTGTCCAGAACCCCAGTTGATGTTCGGGCGCATTGGGAAAGCGGTCGCCAACATTTAGCGGGAAGCCGCCCCCACCATTGTCTTGCGTGATGCGCGTATCATTGTAGCTGTAAGCGAGCGTCAGCACCCAGTCTGGCGTGATGTCGGCCGCCAGATCGAACTCGATCCCCTTGCTGGTGATCTCGCCAGCCGCCAGCAGATCGTCTACCCCGTCATTGCCCACATCGCCGCGCGGGTCGGCCTGGAGGATATTGGTACGCCGGATGCGGTAGGCGGACAGTGTCGACTGGATGCGCCCGTCCATCAGCGCGGTCTTTATGCCGCCCTCCACGATATCACCGCGTGTGGGATCGAACGGGCCGCCGGCGAGCGGATTTTGCGCGCTTGCGCTCTGCGGCTCGAAGCTCGTCGCATATTGGCCGAAAACCGAGATCTCGTCGGTCACGCGATAGACGGCGCCGGCGCGATAGGTGGTCTCGTCTTCGACCAGCCCGTCGGCATCAGCCTCATCGTAGCGAATGCCTCCGGTCAGGATCAGCCGACCGACGGTCAGTTCGTTGAGGAGGTAGAAGCCGGTCTGACTACTGTCGCCGCGGCTGATCCGGAAAGCGCCTTGAATGTAGGTCGCGCGGTCGGACTGGCCGTATTGCGGATCGAACAGGCTCAGCGGGTTGGGCAGACCCGGAATGTCGGTGGTCCCGCCGCGCAGCGAGCGGCCCTGAAAATAGGTCTCGGCGATGTAGTGGTCGGCCCCTAACAGCATGCGGTTGCGCACGGTGTCGCTCAGATCGGTTGCCCAAATCGCGTTCGCGCCGAATGACCAAGTCTCCTGTTCGCGCCGTTGGTCGCGGAACTCGCGGATCGTGGCGTCGATCGTGCCATCGCCGTCCGAATCGAACAGCCCGCGTGGCTCGTGATAGTTTTGCACTTCGGTCGCGCTGTTATAGCGCGCCGTGGCGTCTACGGTTAGTCCATCGAAGGGCTCCGCCTCCAGACGCATTTGGAGAACGTCGGATTCGAGGTTGAGGAAATCCGTTGGCTCGTTGTGGTTCCAGCGTCGGCTAGTCAGAAACTCACCATCGTCGCCTACCGGGACGCCACGCAGCCGGTTGGCGTCGAGCTCTTGATCATAACGCGTCGCTTGTATGTCCACTCGCACCGGGCCCGGATCAAAGGACACGCCCGCATCGGCAATCATGGTGCGCGAAGCGGCATTGAAGCGGAAGGTGCCACGATCTTCGTAGAAGAACCCGCCGCGCGCCGCGAAACCATTGCCCAGCGGCATATTGACCTCAGCCGACCCGCCGAAACGGTCCTCGGTCCCGGCGATCACCTTGACCATGCCGTCAAATTCATCGTCCTGGGCTTTCTTGGTGACATAGTTGAACAACCCACCGGGCGCGCCGGGGCCGTAGAGCATGCCGCTAGGACCCTTTAGAAACTCGACTCGCTGGACGTTGAACAGCTGCGGCACGGAAAATCCAGCATAGGGATCGCCGCGGAGCCCGTCGTAGAAAATCTCCTCCTGCCGGAACCCGCGCGCCGTCACGCCTGCATAGCTGAAGAAGCTCACGCCCGAGATATTGCGATAGAGATCCTGCGCATCGCGCGCGCCTTGGTCCTCGATCAGCTGTTCGGTGATGGTGGTGATTACCAAGCTTGATTCGAGCGGGGGTGTCTCCAGTTTGCCTGAACTGGTTTCCTCCACGCGATAGAGCTTTTGAGCGCGGCCGCTGACAATGATCGTATGCTCGGGATCGACCTCGTCGCTCTGCTCCGCTTTGGAGGCGTCGGCGGACGGCGCGACGTCCTGTGCATGAGCCGGCGCAAACGTCAAGGCGGTGCTCGCGGCAGCGAGCAAGAGATAGGTCCTCATGATTTTCTTCCTGCGAATCGTTCGCAGGAGAATTAGGAGGTCGACGATCAACGGTCAATGAGAACGATTCGCAATAGCATCTCGGATTGCCGGCGTGGTGGCGATCAGGGACTCGGCGTTCTGGAAAAGCAATTCCAGCGGTGACCGCCAAGAAAAGACTAAGTCGAAGTCAAGTTTCGGTTTGCCAGTCTGAATGACTGGACCAGAGGCGCGATTTTCATGGCATCCAGCTCTTGAGAATAGCCGCTTTTACCGATCGGTCAGATGCACCACCAAGTCCGATTTCGGGGCATGAGCTGACCGTTGGCAATCAGCGCAGCACCCTCGGCCCCGGCCCGCCCTCGGCGGCGATATCGTCGGGGTTGTAGAGCTTGCAGGTCTTCAGGCTCAGACAGCCGCAGCCGATGCAGCCGTCGAGATTGTCGCGCAGGGCCTGCAATTGCGCGATCCGGCGGTCGAGGCTTTCGCGGATCGCCTCGCTGATCTTCCACCAGTCGAAGCTCGACGGCGTGCGCCCCTGCGGCAGGCTGCGCAAATGGTCGCCGATTTCTTCGAGCGAAAGGCCGAGTTTTTGCACGATCAGGATGAAACTCAGCCGCCGGATATCGCTGCGCAGGAAGCGGCGCTGGTTGCCCGCGGTGCGGTGCGCCTGGATCAGCCCCTTATCCTCGTAGAAGCGGATCGCCGAGGCCGAGAGGCCGGTGCGGCGCGCGAGGTCGCCGATGCTGAGAAGGTCGTTCGAGTTCATCGATTTCACTGATAGGACTTTTGAAACTTGACCTCAAGTGAAGTTGAGGTTGCAAAGGTATGTGCATCGCAAATGCGGGCGATTGGCCGGTTCTCGGCCCCCGCCCCAGAAAAGGAGATGCACGATGGTTACAGGACGCCTCGAACACGCCAATATATCGGTGACCGATCCCGATCGCAGCGCCGCGCTGTTCAAGGACTTACTCGGCTGGAGAGAACGCTGGCGCGGCCAGTCGCAGCTAGGCGGGAGGACGATCCACGTCGGCGAAGCTCACGACTACATCGCTCTCTACACAGGCGAGCATGTGAAGGGCGATTATCGCAAGGGTCAGCCGCTTAACCACGTCGCCTTCACCGTCGACGATCTCGACGCGGCGGAGATGGTCGTCACGGCGCATGGCCTCGAACCCTTCGGTCATGACGATTACGAGCCTGGCCGCCGGTTCTATTTCCTGGACTGGGACGGGATCGAATTCGAGGTGGTCAGCTATGAATGAGCCGATCCTGCGCCAGTCTCTGTTCGCGCCGCGCGAGCCTCGCCTGCGGACCCGTGAAAGCCGGACATCGCCGCCAGCGGGACCTCTTCGAAACGCCCCAGCCAGCGGCGGGCCATCTTCGCCAGCGGCACCGGGTTGAGATAGTGCCGCTTGCAACGCCCGTCGCGCTCGGAGGCGACCAGTTCGGCCGCCTCGAGCACGGCGAGGTGCTTGGCCACCGCCTGGCGTGTCATCGGCAGATCTTCGGATAGGTCGGACAAGGTCAGCCCGCCCTCCTCGCTCAGCCGGTCGAGCAGCAGTCGGCGGGTGGGATCGGACAGGGCGACGAAAGTGTCGGTCATGGCGGCAAGGTTAAGAAACCCCTGCCGAGTCGCTCAAGTTTCGGGTGCCCGGCTGCGCCTACTTGTCCACTGTAGGGCGCTAGCGCGGGAGCGTGCCGGTCTGCCGCAGTGCCTCCGCCAATGCGATCGCCGCGCTGGTCGCGACATTGAGAGAACGCACTTCCGACCGCATCGGCAAGCGCACTGTCGCGTCGCTCGCCTCGACCACATGGTCGGGCACGCCCGCGCTTTCCTTGCCGAACAGCAACACGTCGTCGGGAGAATAGGTATAGTCGTAAGCCGACTGGCTTGCCTTGGTGGTGAACAGAACCAAGCGCCCCTCGCCCAGAGTCCCGTAGAAAGCCTCGAAGCCTGCATGACGCACCACTTCGACGTGATCGATGTAATCCATCGCCGCGCGGCGCACGCGGCGGTCATCCCACACGAACCCCATTGGTTCGATTAGATCGAGGCGCGCGCCCAAACACGCACAAAGCCGCATCACTGCACCGACATTGCCGGCAATTTCGGGTTCGAACATCGCGATGCGCATCGGGTCAGGCGTTCCCCACCACGAAGCAAGCGGCGGCGACCAGCGCGCCGGTCCAGCGATTGGCCCGGAAACGGTCGAGCGGATTGCCCGGATCCCCGCCATCGAGCGTTGCCACCTGCCAAGCCAGGTGCCCCGCGGCGGGAAGCAGTGCCAGCAGCGCGACCCAGTCGGCACGATACAGCCAGAAAGCCAGCGCCCACAGCGCGACCGCTCCGCCATAAAACACCGCCACGCCGCCCTGCACGCGCCCGCCGAGCCGCAGAGCGCTCGACCGGATGCCCACCAGCGCGTCGTCCTCGCGGTCCTGCATCGCGTAAATCGTGTCGTAGCCGATTACCCAGAGCGCGGAGCCCGCATACATCGCCAGGAGCGCGTCCCAATTGTCCGCCCGCAATTCGGTCCAGCCGACCAGCAGCCCCCAGGTAAACACCAGGCCGAGCCAGGCCTGCGGCCACCAGGTAATGCGCTTCATAAAGGGATAGGCAGCGACCAGCACCACACTGGCTAGCGCCACACCCTGCGCGAGCGGACGCAGTTGTAACAGCACCAGCAGGCCCACGGCGCACAAGGCTGCCAGCCAGCCCCATGCCAGCTTCTTCGAGATTCGGCCGCTGGCCACAGGCCGCGCGGCGGTGCGCGCCACCTTCCGGTCGAGATCGGCGTCGACGATATCGTTATAGACGCAGCCCGCCCCGCGCATGGCAATGCTGCCCAGCAGCATCCAGCCCAGCAGTTCGAGCTGCCACCCTGCTCCTGTCAGCCACACACCCCAGGCGCAGGGCCAGAACAGCAGCCACCAGCCGATCGGGCGGTCGAACCGCGCCAGTTGCGCAAGATCGCGGGAAGCTGCGGCAGGCGCGCGACAAGGCCGCGATGCTCGCTGTCGGGAACGACATCGCCTGTGCCGGTCATGCCAGCCCGCATCCGGTTGACAAAGGCGACACGCTGTCACCCGCGAAATTTCCAAAATACATGTTATTATTCAACGATCTGAGTTCCGACTTCAGGGGTGACACACACGCGCACGGGGGGGCGGGTGCTGATGTCCGAGGCACGGCCATGCCTAAATTACGGGTGCCAGATAATGCGCGCGTAGGAAACCGTCGATCGAAAGGGTGACGCGCGCGCGCGCGAACGCTACCGCAGCTTCATGCCTGCCACCCCCGCCTGGCCCCCGAAGAGCGCCCCGCGCCTGTTTGTCGAACAGGAACTCTCTGCCACTGCCGCAGTGCAGGTCGAGGGCAATCAAGCCCATTACCTCGCGAAAGTAATGCGCGTTTCCCTGGGAGACGCGGTGATCCTGTGCGACGATATCACCGGCGAATGGGCCGCCGAAGTGGTCGAGGCAGGCAAGCGCCATGTCCTGCTCCAACCCAAGCAGCATCTGCGCCCGCGCGAACCGGTGCCCGATTTCTGGCTCTGCCCCGCCCTACTCAAGAAAGACCGCTTCGACCTCGTTCTTGAAAAGGCGACCGAGCTGGGCGTCGCGCGCATCGCGCCCGTCGTCACTCGGCGCTGCGTCGCCGACAAGCTCAATGCCGACAGGGCCGACACGATCGTCACCGAGGCGGCCGAGCAATGCGCGCGCACAGCGCTGCCCGAAATAGCCCCGGTGGCCAAGCTCGACGCGCTGCTGCGCGACTGGCCGCAGGAACGTCACCTGTTCTTCGCCGACGAAGAAGGCGGCGAACCCGCGGCCGATGCCTTCTGCTATGCCGAAGGCCCGGCAGCGCTTCTGGTCGGCCCCGAAGGCGGGTTCGACGATGCCGAACGCACCGCCATCCGTGCCCATCCCGCCTCGGTCGCCATCAGCCTCGGCCCGCGCATTCTGCGTGGCGAGACGGCAGCGATCGCCGGAACCGCGATATGGATGGCCGAGGCGGGCGACTGGCTCGACGAAGATTAATTTCCTTTCCTCGCAACGTTCGGTTGCCTATCGCCACGCGTCATGAGCACGCGTGAGACGTCAGGGGCGGAAGATCCCGTCATCGAAAACCGCGACCAGTTGGTCGCCCCGATGCAACGCGGCGAGAAGCCGAAAAGCAAATGGCGAATCGGTACCGAGCACGAAAAGCTCGTCTATTGCTGCACGGAACACCGCGCGCTCAGCTATGACGAGCCCGGTGGCATTCGCGATATCCTGTTGAGCCTGCGGGAGTACGGCTGGGAGCCGATCGAGGAGAACGGCAAGGTCATCGCGATGAAGGGCGAGGACGGCACGGTCAGCCTCGAGCCTGCCGGTCAGCTCGAATTGTCCGGCGCCCCGCTCGAGAATCTGCACGATACCTGCGCCGAGACCGGCCGCCACCTCGCGCAGGTCAAGGAAGTGGGCGAACGCTTCGGGGTCGGTTTCATCGGTCTTGGTATGTGGCCCGACAAGACACGCGAAGAGCTGCCGGTCATGCCCAAGGGCCGCTATGAAATCATGATGCGGCACATGCCGCGCGTGGGCAGTCTCGGCCTCGACATGATGCTGCGCACCTGCACCATCCAGGTGAACCTCGACTATTCCACCGAAGCCGACATGGTACAGAAATTCCGCACCGGCCTCGCGCTCCAGCCGCTCGCCACTGCCCTGTTCGCCAATTCGCCTTTCACCGAAGGGCAGCCCAACGGTTACCTGTCCTACCGCTCGCATATCTGGAGCGATACCGATCCGCATCGCACGGGCATGCTGCCTTTCGTCTTCGAGGACGGGTTCGGCTATGATCGCTGGGTCGACTATATGCTCGACGTGCCGATGTATTTCGTCTTCCGCGACGGGAAATACATCGATGCGGCAGGTCTGAGCTTTCGCGATTTCCTCGACGGCAAGCTGGAAGTGCTCCCTGGTGAAAAACCCACGGAAAGCGATTGGTGGGACCACCTTTCCACCGCCTTTCCCGAGGTGCGCCTCAAGAGCTTTCTCGAAATGCGCGGTGCGGATGGCGGCCCCTGGAACCGGATCTGCGCGCTTCCCGCCTTCTGGGTCGGCCTGCTCTACGAACAGGGCGCGCTCGATGCGGCATGGGATGTGGTCAAACACTGGACGATGGAAGAGCGCGAGGAATTGCGCAATGCCGTGCCCAAGCTTGCGCTCGATGCCCCGATCCCGGGTGGCGGCAAGCTGATCGATCTCGCCAGGGAAGTGCTGGCCATCTCCCGCGCGGGCCTCGCCGCGCGCGGTCGTCTCAACACATCGGGCGATAACGAAACCGGCTTTCTCGAAACGCTCGACGAGATCGTCGCCAGTGGCAAAGTGCCGGCGCAGGTCCTGCTCGACCGCTATCACGGGGATTGGGGCGGCGATATTTCGCGCATTTACGAACACAGCTTCTGAGAGCCGAGGGAGACAGGCAGTGATCCAGATCAACGGGACGATCAAGCTGGGGCGTCCGATCGATGCCGCCACGCGCAAGGCAATCGTGGAGATGGTGCGCGCCAGCCGCGCGGAAGATGGCTGTCTGGACTACACTTTTGCCAGCGACATCGCCGATCCCGATACTCTGATACTGTTCGAAAGATGGCGTGATCGCGAGGCGCTCGATACGCATGGCCAATCGGAGCACATGGCCGAGTTTCAGAAGGTGATGGCCGCCAATCCGCCGCAGTCACGCGATCTCAGAGTCTACGAGACCGACGAGGGCCAACCGCTCGGCTGACTATTCGGCGGGTTGCGGCGCGATGCCGGGACGCGGCTTCAGGCGGCTCCACAGCTTCGTCAGGGGTGCGGTCAGAAGACCGTGCCGTGCCATCCAGGCGTGATATTCGCGATATTTGGGGTCCTCGGCGAGGAGATGCGCCTCTTCGGTCTTTGCGCGCCAGAAGTAGATGGCATTGACCACCAGGAGGAAAAAGCAGTTGCGGATCGCCTCCACGATCGAACCGCTGGTGACGAGAAAAGGCAGGATGGCAGCCCACCAGAACAGATTCTTCGAAACATAGGCCGGGTGCCGCGTGAAGCGGTATGGGCCGTTGGTCAGCACGCCGCGATAGGTGAGGTTGGAAAACCGCAGACCAAAGGCGAAGGTTGCCCAGGCATAGATCCCGGTCAGGAAGACGAGCAATGCGCCCCACAGTGCGATCAGCGCGTCATTGCCCGCCATCCAGTGCAGCCAGCCAGCCGTCTCGAATTCGTAATTGATCGCCTTGCCGCCGCCGAGAATGCCCCAGACGATGGGTGGATAGCAGATGAGCGCCGCCACCCAGCCGCCCAGTAGCGGGTTGCCCGAGCGGATATGCGCATCGAGCGGGCGCATGGTTACGATATAGCCCACCGTACCGATCATCACATCGATCATGAACATCGCCTCGATGATCGTCAGCGCAATGCGTTCGGGACGCGCGGCGACCTCGGCAAAATCGGCGCTCACGATCGTGCGGAAGGCAAATGGGATGATGGAGATCATGAAGGCGGTGAAGAAGGCCTTGATGATCCAGATCTGCCAGTGCTTTTTCACCTCTGCCAAGTCCCAGCCGGGTCGCATCAGCAGCAGCGCGCCGAAGTGCCAGGCATGGTCGCGCTGGTTCACCAGAGCACGGTCGATCCAGAAAACATAGGGTACCGAAAGAACGACCAGCGGAAGTGCTGCATAGCCGAGCACCTGCATGGAGAAAACGTACTGCCCATCCCAATACCAGCGGCACAGGCAGTAAAGGCCGGCGATAATGGCCCAGGTCGCCCACAGCCCGGCCAGCTTGACCCAGGTGGCCCCGCGATCAGGCTTGCGCGTCCGCCTTAACGACCAGTCGAGCCCCGTCGAGGGACGAAGATGGACCTTTTCGACGAAGATCGACCATGCCGCCATCGGGATCGCGGCGGCCAGCAGGCCAACCAGCGCAGAATTCGGGCCACCCAGCGTATCGCGGGGCACCGCCCAGCCGAATGCGTCGGCGATATCGGGAAATGCGCGCGCGAAAGCGACCCAGGCGAACAGCCCGGCAAGACCCACCAGTCCGACGGCCGATGAGACATCGCTCTTCGGCCGCGCTTGGGGTACATGCTTCATCGCGCTCATGACCGTGCCTCGTCTAACCGGGATTGGTTAACACAGTCATCATGCTAGCATGAAAATCAGCGAAACGCGGTGATCCGGCCGCTGTCGTCGAGGATATAGAGCGTATTGTTCGCAACGACCGGCGCGAGGGAGATCGGCTGGTCGAGATCGGTGAACAGGCTGGCTGAGCCTTCGCCCGTACTGATCCTGTAAACATGTCCTTCGGAATTTACCGCCCACAGATTGCCGCCGGCCAGTACCGGACCCGACCAGAAAATCGGCCCCTTTTTGTCTTCTTCATTCCGCCAGCGCGGCAATTGGGTGAGCCAGCGAATCTTGCCCGTGGTACGGGCGATGGCCAGCAGACGCGCATCGTCGGTCAGGGCGAAGATCCACTCGCCCGCAATGGCGGGGGTGGAAATCCCGGCAAGGTTGAGTTCCCAGATCCGCTGGCCGGTGACCAGTTCGTAGGCGGCCATGCGACCGCCCTGGCCCAGCGCGTAAACGCGGCCATTGTCGATGATCGGATCGGCATCGATATCGGTGAGCGAACCGACCGAAGTCGAAATCGAGGTGCGGGCAAGCGCGTCCGCCCATAGCGTTCGGCCGTTTTCGTACCGGTGCGCAATCAGTTCTCC
Source organism: Erythrobacter aureus (assembly GCF_003355455.1). NCBI lineage: Bacteria > Pseudomonadati > Pseudomonadota > Alphaproteobacteria > Sphingomonadales > Erythrobacteraceae > Erythrobacter > Erythrobacter aureus. The sequence continues at coordinate 1,488,994 of NZ_CP031357.1, read as the reverse complement.
GGAACTGTAGCCCGCGATGACGGTGCCCTGTCCCGCGGCTGGCGCGGCCACCCCGAAGACCCCCGCCTGGGTCGAAGAGCCCGACTCCTGCCACTGGATCGAACCATCGCTGGCATCGAGCGCGAAGATCTGGTTGTCCTGCGTCATCACGAAGACCGAACCGAAGGCGATCGTCGGCGATCCGCGCAGCGGGCCGGACGGCTTGACCTTCCATAGCACCGACCCATCGGCTGCATTGAGCGCGATCACATCGCCGGCGCCGTCGGTCATATAGACCTTGCCGTCATCGTAACTCGCACCGCCGCCGAAGGCGGACGGCTTGAGGTCGCTTTCCAACCCGGGATCATAGGTCCAGCGCTGCGCGCCGGTCTGTGCATCGAAGGCGGACAGCCTCCCGTCTCCGCCGACAGCGAACAGGATGCCATCGCCCACGACCGGCGATGCGCCGAGACGACGGCGATTGGTGGCCCCTTCCACATTGACCGCGAACACGCGCGTTGGCGACGCCCCCAGAGCCAGATGGCCATACGACTTGTTGGCGTTGCCTCCCGCCTGCGCCCAGACGTCGTTCGACTGTGCCGGCGGCAGGACGACCGAAACGCCGGCCAGCGCCGGATCGACTTCGGCGCCGGTCTGGATACGCGAAAGGATCGGCTGGCGTTCCCCCATGGTCGGCGTGACCCGTTTGTTGTCGCCGCCGCCGAAAAGGCCGCCACTGCAAGCGCCGAGGCCTGTGGCCAGAACCGCGACAAATGCCGTTCGCGTAAAGTTTGTGCGGTGCTTCATCTATATCCTCGTTCCGTAAATCCTGAAGGGCCGCAATCGGCCTTATTCGGTTGCGACCACGGCGCCTTCGCCATCGGCCCCGCCGCGTTCGACCCTTTGCTCTTCGAGCAGTTCGTTCACATCCTCGATCGCATCGACGCCCAGTACGCCTGCCATCTGACGCGCTCTCGATCGGAGCGATTCCGGACTTTCCTCGTCCTTGGCGATCTGGGCGAACAGGGTGCCTGCCTCGTCGCGCTTGCCCTGATCGAGATAGGCATGGGCGAGCAGTTCACCGGCGCTCGCGAAATAGGCCTTGCCCGGCACCGCCAGCGGTTTGAGAGCAGCGATAATCTCCGCACTTTCCATGCTATCGTAATCGATTGCAGTCGCCCGCAGGCGCGCGAGGTCCCGCATGGCAGGTGCAGCGTCGTCGTTATCGGCAACAGCCTTGAACAGAGTCACGGCCTGCTCGGTATCGCCGCGCTGTTCGGCAATACCGGCGCGCATCATCGCCGCCGCGGCCGCGGCACCGCTACCTTCCTTGCCGGCGAGGTCTTCCAGCCGGTCGAACCCGCTGCCGACATTGCCCGCCTGTATCTGGTCGAGCGCACCCACCAGCGCTTCGGAATCGCTCTCCATCGCGGCTTCCTGGCGGCTGTCCCAATAAAGGTATCCGCCGAATGAAGCCAAGCCCAGTATCAGCAAGCCGAGCAGCGGCTTGCCCCATTTATCGAGGAATTCCTGGGCATCGCCTTGACGCACGGCATCGTCGACCTCGCGCAGCAAGGCCTCCTGCTCGGCACTCTGCTGCTTGGCGCGCTTTTCTTCACGGGACAATTGGTTCTTAGGCGTCAGGGCCACGGCGGCGGGCTCCATCTGGATAGGTATCGGTTTGCGCGGCTCTTTACGGACAGGTGAGGTCGAGGGCAATGGTCGGCTAAGCCTGTCCCCGCCCGCGTGAATGCTGCCTGAAACGCCTTACAGGTCAATGCGCATCGCGCTCGAATAGAGACGGCGATAGGTCGCAACCATTTTCGCCTCGTCGAATTCGGCAACTGCCTTCGCCCGATTGGCCTCGCCGACTTCCTTGCGAAGCTCTTTGGACACGGCGAGCTGGACCAATGCCATGCCCAGTTCTTCTTCGTCGCCCGGCGGCGCAATGAACTCCGTATTGGCCTCTGACACCATTCCCGCAATGTCGCCCAAGGCGGGTGCGACAACGGGAATCCCCGCCGCCATCGCCTCGACCACCGATAGCGGGAACTGCTCGGAATCGCTCGATAGCGCGAAAATGTCGAACAGGCCGATGACCCGCGCGGGAATATCGACCGCCCCCGGCAAGTGGACACGGTGATTGATCTGCAACCGGTCGGCTTCAGCCAGAATCGCCTCACGCGCCTCGCCTTCGCCGAGGATGACGAGCTGCCAGTTATCCGCCAGCTGGGAAAAGACCCGCACGAGCCGGGGCAGATTCTTGACCGTACGCAGGCCGGCCAGCGTGCCCACCCAATATTCGCCCGGATGCTTGATCAGCCGCAGCGCATCCTTTTTGGGACGCATGGCGAAGGCTTTGGTATCGATACCGTTGGGAATGCGTTTTACCCTGCCGAGCGGCTGCTGCCAGTCGACCAGGGCGATTTCCTCGAGCCGCTCGGATGGAACCACGAGCCCGGCTGCCCTGCCCAGCGCGATCCGGCGATACCAGGTTCGACTCGTCTTGAGCTTTCTCGCCTCGCTCTCGTCGAAACCGTCCTCGTGATGGATCAGCGGAGGCAAGCCGTGAAGGTCCTTGAACAGCGTGTGCGCCATGACTGCGTCCATCGCGCCCCAATTGTATGTGCACACGAGATCGTAGCCGCGCATCGCCCTGGCGAGTTTCTGCAATCGCCCGGGCGTGGGCCGGCCTTTGAGGCTGGGAAATTCGGGTTGCAGGCGAATATCCACGCCCTTGGCGATCCGGTCCGCGGCGCCCAGCCTGTCGGGCTCGGCGGATATGATCGTATGCCGCGCTTTTTTCCCGAACGCATTTATCAACTGGACGGTGCGCACTTCCTTGCCTCCGGGGGCGAAGGTGGATTGCAAATGAAGGATGTGCGGCACCGCCCCGCCCCGCGCCCGGCTCACGCGATTAGCGCCAGTAGCCGGTCGATTATGGCGCGCGCTTCCGGCTCGTCGAGCGTGGGAGCGTGGCCGACGCTGGGTACCGTGGCGCAGATGGCTTGCGGCGCGCGGCGCTGCATTTCGGCAAAGGCCTGTTCCGAAAGCAGTTGCGACAATTCGCCGCGCAGCAGCGCCAGGGGCTTTTCCGCCAGCACATCGAAAGCGGGCCAGAGATCGGGGGGTACGGCCGCTTCGTCGGCAGCAAGAATGGGTTCGGCGATCTTCATGTCGTAATCGAAGGCGATCCGGCCGTTGTTGCACAGGGTCAGCGTGCGCTTGGCCATGACGATCCAATCCTCGGTCCCGAAGTTCGGAAACGCGGCGCCATGCACATCCTCGAGCGCGCGCGCGGCGTGCATCCAGGTCGAAAAACTGCGCCCCTGGCCGATATAGGATTTGATCGCGTCGAGCCCTGCGGTTTCGAGCACCGGCCCCACATCGTTGAGCAGGGTCCCGGCAACACGCTGCGGCTGTGTCGCCGCGATCATCAGGGTGATGAGCCCGCCCATCGAGGTGCCGATCGACACGAAACTGTCGATCCGCTCCGCGTCCAGCAGGGCCAGAATATCGAGCGCATATGTCCCGACATTGTAGCTGGCGGGATCCTCGGAATAGTCGCTGTCGCCGCGCCCGCGAATCGAAGGCACGAGCACCTGCCAGCCCTGCCCGGCGATATGCGGCGCAAGACTATCGAAATCGCGCGCGTTGCGCGTCAAACCATGCAGGCAGATGACCGGGGGGCGATCGTTGGCAGCGCCATATTCGCGGAAGTGAAGGGTGAGACCGTCGGCGCTCTGCCAATGGCGGTCGGTATAGCTGGTATCCATTCTGGCGGCAAAAACCTTAGTCGCTTTGCGTTGCTGCCCTTGTTTCGGGCCGTCTTGCCGCCCACTATCGCTGTATGCGCGCCGAACCGCAAGCCGCGAGCTATCGCCCCGATACACCCATCGAAACACTGGGACACTGGATCGGCGATCCGGTAGAGCCCGCCGATTTCCCGAAAACGGTCCTGCGCTTCCGCAACGATCGTCACGCCGCGAGCGTGGGCCTTGCCGGGTTGTCGGATGACGAATGGCTTGCCCGGTTCGGGCGGTTCGAACCGCTCGAGGGCAACCTCCAGCATCCCCTCGCGCTGCGGTATCATGGGCACCAATTTCGCGTCTACAATCCCGAGATAGGCGACGGCAGGGGCTTTCTCTATGCGCAGATGCGCGACGCCGAGGGCTGCCTTCTGGATCTGGGCACAAAGGGATCGGGGCAGACGCCGTGGAGCCGCAAAGGCGACGGGCGGCTCACTCTCAAAGGGGCCGTTCGGGAAATTCTCGCGACCGAGATGCTCGAAGCGCTGGGCGTCGATACATCGAAAACCTTCAGTGTGGTCGAAACCGGGGAGGAATTGTGGAGGGGTGACGAACCCTCCCCCACCCGCTCTGCGGTGATGACCCGGCTCAGCCATGGCCATATCCGCATCGGCACGTTCCAGCGCCTCCTCGCCCTGGAAGAACCCGATCATATGGCCCAGCTCGTCGATTATTGTCTCGGCAATTTCCCCGGCCCGCCCCCGCCCGAGGACGCGCCCGGACGTGACGAACCGACGGTCCGTCTGATGCATCTGGTGGTCGAGAGACTCGCCGATCTTGCGGCGAGCTGGATGGTCGCGGGCTTCGTCCACGGCGTGCTCAACACCGACAATATGAATATTTCGGGCGAGAGCTTCGATTACGGCCCATGGCGCTTCCTGCCAAAGTGGGACCCGCGCTTCACCGCCGCCTATTTCGATCATCAGGGCCTCTATTGCTTTGGCCGCCAGCCCGAAGCGCTGCACTGGAACTGCGGCCAGTTCGCCGTCGCGCTTCGGTCGATTGCCGAGGCACCGCCGCTGATCGCGGCCATGGAGCGGTTCGGGCCTCTCTACATGGCAGCCGTCGGCAGACGGTGGTGCTGGCGGCTCGGCATTGAATCGCGCGGCACCAAGGCCGATACCGCGCTGGTCGGGGCTTGCGAGAAAGCGATGACCGAAAGCGGCATCGCACCCGATGCGTTTTTCTTTTCGCATCGCGGGGGCAGGAATGTGCCGGGCGAACTCGCGGATGCCTTCGCGGAGTATGCACCGGTCGCGAGCGATCACCCTTATTGGGAGGACCCTGCGCCGCAATCGATGTTGATCGACGAGGTCGAGGCGATCTGGGCCGCCATCGCGGACGGTGACGATTGGCAGCCCCTTCACGCCAAGGTTGCCGCCTTGCGGAGAATGGGCCAGGCGCATGGCGCACCCCCCATACCGGCAGGCCATTCAGGGCCTTTCCCGTCGAGTTGAATTGACGCGGCCCGTCTAACCTCCCACCTAGGCCGCGCATACAGAGACATGAAGGATACGAATAGCGCCATGGCGACCGATCTGGTTTCAACCGAACCTGCCACTGGCAGTGAAATCTGGCACGGCACATCGGGCAATGTCGACGCCGCTGTCGAGCGTGCGCGCGAGGCGATGCGCGATTGGGCACGCGAACCGCTCGGTCGGCGGATCGAACTCATGCGACGGTTCGCCAATCAGGTGCGAAAGCATTCCGAACAATTTGCCGAACTGATCGCACGCGAGACGGGCAAACCACTGTGGGAGGCCCGCACCGAGGTGGAATCGGTCATCGGCAAGGTCGAGATATCGATCACCGCCTATGCCGAACGGACCGGCCAGAAGAAGCTGAACAGCGCCCTGCAGGGGACCGCCGCGCTCCGCCACAAACCCCATGGCGTCATGGCGGTGCTCGGCCCATACAATTTTCCGGCACACCTGCCCAACGGACACATCGTTCCGGCCCTGATCGCCGGCAATGTCGTGATCTTCAAACCAAGCGAAAAAACGCCGGCCGTGGGCGAATTTCTCACCCGCTGCTTTCACGAGGCCAAGGTCCCCGAAGGCGTGGTGCAATGCATCCATGGCGGCGTCGAAGTGGGACAAGGCCTGGTCGAACACTGGATGGTCGATGGTGTTCTGTTCACGGGTTCAGCGCGGGCGGGCATTGCGATCAATCGCAAGCTGGCCTCCGATCCTGGCAAGATCGTCGCGCTGGAAATGGGCGGCAACAACCCGATCGTCATGCTCGACACCCCAAAGATCGACGATGCCGCGGCAACGATCGTACAATCGGCATTCACATCCGCGGGGCAGCGGTGCACCGCAGCACGGCGGCTGATCGTGGTCGATTCGGTGTTCGACAAAATCGTCCCGGCGGTGAAAGAACTGGCGGAAAAGCTGATCGTCGACGAACCATTCGCCGATCCGCAGCCCTTCATGGGCTGTGTGATCGACAACGGCACCGCCGATTTGCTGTCCGAAAGCTTCGTTGCGCTGATGAGCCGGGGGGGCAAGCCGATCATGCATATGCGGCGGCCCGACGAGAAGCTGCCCTTCCTGTCACCCGCGATCCTCGATGCGACCGAGATTCACGAACGCCCGGATATCGAACTGTTCGGCCCGCTTTTGCAAGTGATCCGCGTGGCCGATTTCAACGAAGCGATCTATGAAGCGAACAATACGCGGTATGGCCTTTCGGCCTCTCTGATCGGCGGAAAGCCCGAAGATTTCGAACTGTTCTGGCACGAGATCCGCGCCGGGATCGTCAACTGGAACCGGCCGACCAATGGGGCATCGTCGGCAGCACCCTTCGGCGGTGTAGGGCTGTCGGGCAATCACCGCCCCGCTGCCTTCTATGCCGCGGATTACTGCGCCTATCCTGTCGCCAGCACGGAAATGGAACAGCCGCGCGCAAGTATCGGCGTGGGCATCAAGGAAGGCTGAGCGCGGCTTACTCTGTGGTGACCAGATCGATCTCGGTCACCCCTTCGGGCAGTCGGCGCCCATAGACGACATAGGCCGAGGATCCCTTGGTTCCGCTCAGAATGTTGTCACCCGCGCTGGTGACATGCTCGACGCTGAATCCCGCAGATTTCGCCCGCGTGCTGTAGAATGCCAGCACTTCGTCGAGCGCGACCGGCGTCAGGAAAGAGACGACCCTCAGCGCGCAATCGCCTTCGTCGGTACCGGCAGCTTCCTGCGTGTTGCCACGGGGATAGACGGGGAAGGCCGCAGGCAGCTTGGCCGCCCAGGCCGAAGTGTATTTCACCCTGTCGCCGCAATTCGCGTCGCCCGGCGCAACGGCGGCGCGCGCGGCAGCTACCATCGCGGCGCTTGGTGCGGCATCGTCGCCCAGCGCCTTGGCAGCCGGGGCCGATGTCAGTTTACTGTGCCCGCCGACCAGTTCGGCCGCGCGGCTGCGCGCGGCCTCGATCGCACGCGGCGACTTGTCGATATTCGGGATGGCGGCATTGCCCGTCCCCGACAGGGCGGCATTCGCCTCGTTGCGACCGGCCAGATCCGGGTCGGTCATCAATTCATCGTTGAGCGCCTGTTCGCTGGCCGGGTCCATGGCGTCGCCCGCCGCCTCGTCCTCTGCCTTGTCGCCACAGCCGGCAAGCAGGGCGATCGGGAGGACGGAGACGAGCAGGCGACGTTTCATAGGTAGACCTTCAGCTTGGAACGAGGCCGACATAGGAGCCAGAACCGCCGGGGTTCCAGCCTGTCGGCAGGGCCTGCACCATAGCGGGACATGGACCGCCGCGAAAGCTAATGGGCGCCGCCCGCCCTCCCGGTGGAGAACGAACGACGCCCGCACGGCTCGGTGGGAACCGTGGTATCCGACCGCGGGTGGGCACGGCCGAAACTCGTAATGATTGTCAGCCGCAGCGCGTTTTGGAGCGATCGATCGTACGCCCCAGCAAGGCGCCTGCGGCACCGCCGAGGATCGCGCCGAGCGTGCGGTCGCCGCGCCCGGCGACTTCATGACCGATCAGCGCGCCGACACCGGCACCGACAAGCAGGCCGGTGGTGCCATTGTCTCGGCGGCAATAATATCGCCCGTCACGCCCGCGCCAGATGCGCGTATCCGAGCGGACGGGCTGGCCGTAATGGCGATCGTAACCCATGTAATAGGGGCGCGCGTCGTAGCGGCGATCATCGCGGTAATCCCGATAGTCGCGGTAATCGCGATCTCGGTAGTGGCGATACTTGCGTTTCTTTTTGTGCTCGTAGGTCATGTCGCCGGTCACAGTGGCATGAGCCCCTTGGGGTGCATGCAGCGCCGGGGCCGCGCTTACCGGCATGGCAAAGGCGAGGCCCGATGTGGCCAGCGCCAGCGAAACGGTCTTGAGAATCGTCGACATGGGTTCGTCCTTCTTTATTTGGGCTGGCCACCACAGCCGCGTCGATGATGCCGTTAAGCTTTAAGTCCACAAAGATGAACCGAATGCAACGGCGTCGTCAGATTTGCGATTTTCGACGAACCGAGGCCGCAGCGAGGACGAATTGAGGCTTGCGGGGCTCTCCGCAGCCGCCTAGCGCGCCCCGATGGACGCAGGCGCCCCACCCCAGCATGACCGGACGGGCCTCGCCGCAGCCTTCGGGGCCTATGTCATCTGGGGCTTCCTGCCGCTCTATCTGATTCTCGTTCAGAGCGTTCCCGCGTTCGAATTTGTCGGCTGGCGCATCATCTGGACGCTGCCCCTGTGCCTGCTAATCGTGCTAATACGCAGGCAATTGCCCGCATTGCGCGCCGCGCTGGCCAATCGCCGCACACTCGGCTGGCTGGCGGCGAGTGCGGCGCTGATTGCGGTGAACTGGGTCGTGTATGTCTGGGCGATCCAGAATGGCCAGGTCTATGCGGCCAGCCTGGGCTACTACATCAATCCGCTGCTCAATGTGCTGCTGGGCACCTTGCTGCTGGGCGAGAAGCTGACCCGGCCGCAATGGGTCGCCGTCGGCATTGCGGCGGTCGGCGTATCCCTGCTCGCCGCGGGCGCGCTGACGACTTTGTGGATCAGTCTGACGCTGGCGCTGAGCTTCGGGACCTACGGGCTTATCCGCAAGCAGGTCGATGTCGGGTCGGTCCCCGGGCTGACCATCGAATCCGCCCTGCTGCTGCTGCCATCCATGGGAGTCGCCTGGTATTTCGCGCAGACGCAGGGTTCCTCTTTCGCCGTCTCGACCGAGCTGAGCCTGGCGATCATGGCGGGCGGCGCGCTGACCGCCTTTCCGCTGCTGCTCTTCGCCATTGCGGCGCGCAAGCTTCCTTATTCGACGCTCGGCTTCATCCAGTTCCTCGCACCGAGCATCGTCTTCATCCTCGGCCTGACGGTCTTCGGTGAAGAGCTGAAACCCGTGCAGGCAGCCTGTTTCGCCTTCATTTGGACCGCTGCTGCGATTTTCGTCTGGGACCTGGTGGCCCGGACTAGGAAGCCAGCCGCCAGTTGAGCGTTTCGCCCGCATGGAAAGGCACGATCGGTGCCTCGCCCCCATCGATCTCGGCGGGAACCTCCACCGCCGCTTTTTCCAGCGTGATCCGTTCCTCGTTAGGCGCAAGGCCGTAAAAGGCCGGGCCGTTGAGGCTGGCAAAGGCCTCGAAACGATCGAGCGCGCCTTCGTCCTCGAACACCTTGATGTAGCTCTCCAGCGCGAAGGGCGCGTTGAAGATGCCCGCGCAGCCGCAGTCGCTTTCCTTGGCATGGCGATGGTGCGGCGCGCTGTCGGTGCCGAGGAAATACTTTGCCGAGCCACTCGTCGCCGCGCCGCGCAGCGCCAGACGGTGCTGTTCGCGTTTGGCCACGGGCAGGCAATACATATGCGGGCGGATGCCGCCGACGAGGATATCGTTGCGGTTGATATGCAGGTGCTGCGGCGTGATCGTGGCGGCGATGTTCGGCCCCGCGCTCTCGACGAAGGCCACCGCCTGCATCGTGGTGATATGCTCGAAGATCACCTTCAGGTTCGGCAGCCGGTCGACCAGTGGCTGAAGAACACGGTCGATGAACACCGCTTCGCGGTCGAAGATGTCGATGTCCGGCGTGGTCACTTCGCCATGGACGCATAGGGGCATGCCGATCTCCGCCATGCGCTCGAGCACGCCCATGATGTTGGCGATATCGGTCACGCCGTGGGCTGAATTGGTTGTCGCCCCCGCCGGATAGAGCTTGGCTGCGGTCAGCACGCCATCCGCATGGCCGGCCGCCAGATCGTCCGCATCGCTCTCGTCGGTGAGATAGGCGGTCATAAGCGGCGTGAAATCCACGCCCTCGGGCACGGCCGCCAGGATCCGCTCGCGATAGGCGGCGGCGAGTGCGGTGGTGGTGACCGGCGGCGCGAGATTGGGCATCACGATCGCCCGAGCGAACTGACGCGCCGTGTGCGGCACCACCGCGCGCATCGTATCGCCATCGCGAAAATGCAGGTGCCAGTCGTCGGGGCGGCGGATTGTCAGCGATTCGACCATGGTGTTGCCTATGGCGGCGAGCGGCCTATCTGTCACCCATGACTGCCACTCGCCTGACCAGCCGCTCCGTGATCCGCCTCTCCACCGAGGACCCGGCGGAGGACGTCGTCGACTTCCTGCAGGGCCTCGTTACCAACGATGTCGCAGGCCCCCTGCCCGCCTATGCCGGGCTGCTGACGCCGCAGGGCAAGACGCTGTTCGATTTCCTCGTCTGGCCGGGCGCGGAAGGAGAGCTGCTGATCGACTGCGAGGCGGATGCGGCGGAGGATCTTGCCAAGCGCCTGTCGCTCTATCGCCTACGCCGCAAGATCGCCATTGCGGTCGACCCTTCGGTTGCGGTCCATTGGCAGGCGCATCAGGGCGATGGCGGAGCGCCCGATCCGAGAAACGCGGCGCTCGGGCAGCGTTGGCTTGCACCGACGGATGACGGCGATCGTCCGGCGGACGGGGCGTGGCTGGCACATCGCCTTGCTCTCGGCGTCCCTGAAACCCGTGCGGAGCTGGGCGATATCCTGTGGCTTGAAACCAATGCGGTCGAGCTGAATGGCGTCAGCTTTTCCAAAGGCTGCTATATCGGCCAGGAAAACACCGCGCGGATGAACTGGCGCAGCAAGGTCAACCGGCGCCTGATGGTGGTCCCGCTCGCCCAATCGGCCGAAAAGCGGCGCAAGGCGGCCTATCCGGAACTCGATCTGGCGGTCGACCATTTGCGGCTCGATGCAATCGACCCTGCCATGACGCCCGACTGGCTGAAATCGGCATTGGCAGAGTAAGACTGGGCGGAATCCCATCACAATGGCTCTGTTTCGCAAAGGGTTGTTTGGGAGGATTACATCCGTGTTGAGGAAACTGTCTGCATTTCTTGCTCCACTCGCTCTCGCCGGCACAGTACAGGCGCAAGATGCGCCCGATCCACCGTTCAGCGGACAGGCCAAAGCCGAAGTGGTAGCGACGCTGGGAGAGAAATTGCGCTCCAATTATGTCTTCCCCCAAATTGCCGAGAGTGCATCCGCTACGCTCGCGCGCCTTTCTGCGAACGGGAAATACGACGGAATCGACAATCCGCAGGCCTTCGCCGATGCCCTCCGCGGCGATTTGCGCGAAGCGGGCAACGATCGACATTTGCAAGTGCGCTATGATCCTTCGTTTCGCGAAATGTCGCCTGAAGAGCGTGGTGCCGCGCCATCGGAAAAGGAAGTCCGCGAAACCAGGCGGCAGCTTGGCATGCAGGCCTTTGGCATCCACCGCGTTGCGCGATTGCCGGGAAATGTCGGCTATCTCGATGTCCGCTTCTTCGGGCCGACAGAGTTTGTCGCCCCCGGCTACGAGGCTGCCATGCAGATGCTGTCGGGGATGAGCGCGGTCATCATCGATTTGCGCTCGAATGGCGGCGGCGATCCCGCCAGCGTGGCGCAGCTCGCCAGCCACTTCTTCGCGCAGGGCGACGAGCGACACCTCAACAGCATTTACAACCGGGTTGAGGACACCACACGCGATTTCTGGACCGTACGCTCGGCTGCCCCGCGTTACACTGGACCCGTTTTCGTTGTGACGTCGGATTATACGTTTTCGGGTGGCGAGGAACTCGCCTACGACCTACAGACGCAGGAACGCGCGACCTTGGTCGGGGAGACCACGGGTGGCGGGGCGAATCCCGGCGAGCCGATGTCGCTCGGTCATGGGTTCTACGCCTTCATCCCGACCGGACGCGCCATCAATCCGGTCACCGGCAAAAACTGGGAACATGTCGGCGTAAAGCCCGACCACCCGATCGCAGCCGAGGAGGCGCTGGTCGAAGCTTATCGCCTCGCGCTGGTAGAAGTCGCTCGGAACGAACCGGACGCGCCGACGCGTGCGGAATACGAAGCGCTTGCCAAGAGCGAGCTATCCGACATTGCCGAACTCCCGCGCTGGAAGCACCCCCGCGAATAGGAAGCTATTTTACCGGAGGTGGGATCTCCATCGATCGCACCAGCATCCGCTCCGCCCGGTCGCGCGCCGCTGTTTCCGGCAATCCCAGCGACCGAGAAAGGGCCGTCCCGATGAGGGCATCGCCCATCGCCAGCAGCACCAGTGCCAGCGTTTCTTCGTGAAGCTGCATCGGCGCGTTGCCATGCGCGGCTTCTTCCGGTGCGATCTCGTCGACCAGTTGGTGGATGGTTTCCACGATCGGCGTCAGCGCATCTTCATTGCCCGTCAGGATCATCCAGCTCGCGAGCGCCCCGGCACCCTCCTTGTCGAACGCATCGAACGCCAGATCGACCACTTCGCGCGGGCTGCCCAGCCCCGCCCGGCTTGCCCTGACGGCGTCGATGATCGTGTCGCACACAGTGCCCGCCAGATGCCCTGCCAGTGCCTTTTGAAGGCCTGCCGCCGAGCCGAAATGGTGCAACAAATTGGCATGGGTACGCCCGATTCGCGCGGCGACCGCCTTGAGTGTCACCGATTGCGGTCCGGTCTCGATAAGGAGCGAGCGGGCCGCCGCGAGCGCGGCGAGGCGCGATTCTTCATGAGAAAGTCGTTTGCGTGTCGCCATGTGCCGGGGGCCTACCTCATCGGCCAAAGGCTGGGAAGGCACAGCACCTCTTTATTGACAGTGGTGTAAGCAGTCCTTACTTACACTGATGTAAGTTAACTCAGCGGAGCCCATGATGAACGCCCCTGTTTCGATCGATACCACCGTTCGTAAAGCCGCGCCGACACCGGCCGACCTGACTATCACCGTACGCGACGAACGTTTCAACCGCAGCACCAGCCCGCGCCGTTGGTGGGCGGGCGAGCCCTTCGGTACCGCGTGGCACAATGCACTTTCAGCCACCTTCCCGAGGGGCGAAGCCTTCTTCATCGAAGCGGTAAAGGCGCATCGCGAAGGAGCCGACCCCAAGCTCGAGGCCGAAATTCGTGCGTTCATCAAACAGGAAATCAACCACACGCGCGAGCATATCGCCTTCAATCGCCTGGCCGAAGACGCCGGTTACGACATCAAGGCCATCGATACGCGCGTGGCCGAGATGCTGGCCCTGACCAAGGACCGCCCGGCAATCGCCAATCTGGCCGTGACCATGGCGCTGGAGCACTATACGGCCATGATGGCCGCCGAATTCCTCGCCAATCCGAAGCATTTTGCCGAGGCCGATCCGGAGGTCCGCGACATGTGGCGCTGGCACGCGGCCGAGGAAATCGAGCACAAGGGCGTGGCCTATGACACATGGCTGCATGCCACGCGCGACTGGTCGGGCTGGAAGCGCTGGAAAGTTCGCAGCCTGGTGATGATCAGCGTTACCGCGCGCTTCTTCAAGAACCGTTGGACCGATTCGCTCGAACTGCTGAAACAGGATGGCATCACCGGCTGGAAAGCCAAATGGGGCCTGCTTAAGTATCTCACGGTGAGCCCCGGCGTTGTCCGCCGTATTTTCCCCGCATGGCTGGCTTACTTCAAGCCCGGCTTCCATCCGTGGGATCATGACGATCGCAAGCTCATCGAGCTTTATGAGGGCGATTTCGAAGACGCCTTGATGCCTGCGGAGTAAGCGGCCTACAAAGAGGATAAGGCCCCGCCAGCATATCGCCGGCGGGGCCTTTTGCTTTGTTCACGCCGCCATTTGCGGAGCGATGGCGGCACTGTCGTCGAGATCAAGCCGATAGAGCGCGCAGTCGGCATCTTCGCCCCGGCCGCAGCTATGTCGCGCGGCAATCTTGCCTGTCGGTACGAAGCCGATCTTGCGCAAGACGCGCCCCGAAGTGGGATTGTCGATGAAGTGACCCGCCACGATCCGCGTGTGACCGAGCAGCTTTGCCACGTCCAGCACACCGCGCGCCGCCTCGCTCGCGAAGCCGTGCCCCCAGTGGTCACGGGCAACCCAATAGCCGAGCTCAACATCGCCATTGCCCATTGGATCGATGCCGATGCACCCGATCACTTCCGATCCCGACTGGGTGGGCAGCGTAATCAGGAAGCGCGGAAAGTGCGGGTCCTGCGCCTGCATGACGAATTCACGCGCATGTTTGGGGAGATAGGGCCAGGGCGCGCGGGCAAGATTGCGGACGATGCCTTCGTCGGCAATGCCGCCAAATAGCGCGTCTGCATCTTCGGGCCAGGCAGGCCGCAACAGCAGCCTCTCGGTTACATGGAACATCGGTATTCTCCCCTTGGATCCACGCTCCGGGCTCCTAGGCCGGACGCGTGACAATTGCGTGATGACGAAAGAAAGTTTCGCCAGCGAAATCGAAGAGGGAGAAACGACAAGAGGGAGACGGGTTGGCCCCATCTCCCTCTTCGGTTGCCGGATCATGGACCCGGCTGGGACCGTCCCGTTTGGACGATCCCGTTATCGGAGCGTCCGGTTATTCGGCGGCTTCGGCCATCATGTCGACCGAGACGAACTTTCGGTCGAGCTTGCCCTTGTGGAAGCGCACAATACCGTCGGTAAGGGCGAACAGCGTGTGATCCTTGCCCATGCCGACATTGGTGCCCGGATAGAACTTGGTGCCGCGCTGACGCACGATGATGTTGCCGGCGACGACATTCTCGCTGCCGAACTTCTTCACACCAAGGCGACGACCGGCTGAATCGCGACCGTTGCGCGACGAACCGCCTGCTTTCTTATGTGCCATCGTCCGTGTTCCTTACTTCTTGTCTTCGGTCTTTTTGGCGGCGGCCTTCTTGGGCGCTGCTTTCTTGGCCGGAGCCTTCTTCTCGGCAGCGTCCTTCTTCGGAGCAGCCTTCTTCTCCGCGGTATCGGCCTTCGGAGCAGCTTCCTTCTTCGGCGCGGCCTTCTTGGCGGTGCCGGTGCCGACGTCGGTGATACGCAGCAGGGTCATCTGCTGGCGGTGGCCGTTCTTGCGGCGATAATTGTGGCGGCGACGCTTCTTGAAGACGATGACCTTTTCGCTCTTAGCCTGCGCAATGATCTCCGCCGAAACGGTGACCTTGCCGGCATCCGAAAGCGTATCGCCTTCGCCTGCAAGCAGGACGTCGCCCAGCGTGATGGTGTCGCCGGCTTCGCCAGCCAGCTTCTCAACCGCGATCTTGTCTCCGGCGGCAACCCGGTACTGCTTGCCGCCCGTGCGCACTACTGCGAACATGGTACGTATCTCTCGTTCAAATTGCTGTGCCCTAACCCACAAGACGAACTCTTGCGAATAAACGGCGCGCCCGTCTGGCCGCCCATGGCAGCCCCGGAAAGAAGCGTGCCGTTAAGCGAAAGGAGGGGCCAAGTCAACGCTTGCCGAGAGGAAATTTGCATCCTCGCTGGCGCGCTGCGGAGTGCGTGATATGGAGGGCACGATGATCGATCGCAAGCTTACTGTCGCCCCCCTGTGCGCTGCGCTGCTAGTTGGTTGCGCCGGTACCGCCTCGGATCGCTATCCCTCGCTCGCAGTTCGCGACGTAGAGCGAGCCGAAGGCACCTTCCAGCCGGTACCGGGGCGAAAGCTCGACGTTCCCGAGGTGGAAACCGATCTCACGGGCGATCTCGACACGCGACTCGCGGCACTGGTCGGGCAGGTCCGCAGTTCCCATGCCGATTTCTTCGGTGCGGTGCCGGATGCAGAACGCATGGTGGTTGCCGCAGTCGGAAGCAGCATAGGGAGCGACAGTTGGGCAGCAGCGCAGGTTGCGCTGGCCGATCTCGATTCGGCACGCAGCAATTCGGCTGTCGCGCTGGGCGACCTCGACATCCTCTATGCCGCCGCGCGTGTGCAGGCGCAGGACGCCGAGGCCATCGAGGCCGCCCGTAATGCCGTGATTGCGCTGGTGGCCGAGGAAGACGCGGTGCTCGAGCGATTGCGCGCGCAAATTCGCTAGCGGGCGGAAGAGCAAGCGAAAAGCGCGGAACCGGTTGCCCGACCCCGCGCTTCCCCCCGGCTTGCCGCGCGCTCAAGTCAACGCGGCAATCGTCCTTTCAGCGAGACCCCAGTCCAAGACGAGCGCCGGAAAAATCGGTTCTGATATCGATAGCCCGCCGCCATCATGGCGAGGAAGGCCAGATAAAGTGCCACCGTCATGATATAGAGCCACCTCGGCAATTCGAACCCGCGCTCCACCTTGCAGGCGGCGACGGCGTGCCTGGCGACAAGTTCACGGGTGAGGCGCTTCGACATGGTCAGCTCCTTTGCGTTCCAATGGATGCGCCGAAGCCGGGACACGGTCCTTGATGCCGATCAACAAGAACCGCTTTTTCCACCATGCCGGATCGCCGCGGTCTCGATCCTCCTTCCGGAACCCGCAACCGGTATCCGGTCGCTCATCGAATCATCGTCGGCCTCGAGAGCGTTCCGCAGGTCCGAAGCAGTGTGCGCTCGTGGCTCAGATTTCCAGGTACTGACCGGTGATCCCCGGCGCGCCGGCGAGATACGCTTCGGTAGCGTCTACGGCTTCCCCTTGGCCGGCCACCATATTGATCCGCCGAGGCGCGTGCTTGCGCGCCAGCCCCGCGACGATCGCCAGCCGCCATTCGCGATGGCCGTGATCTGTCGGCGGCAGGAGAAGCAAGACATCCTCCCCCGCGGTCAGCCTGCCTTCGACATGGGCCAGCCAATGTTGGTGAAAAACACCCGCGGCGGCGAGCGGGTCGTCGGGCAATCCGTCGACCGGGATACGTTTCATTCGCGGCGCTCGCGGTGGAGCGTGATGCCGATCTTCTCGCCCGCTTCGGCAATTGCCAGCTTGACGATCTTCACCGTCACCGCCTCAACGCGCGCATCTTGCAGGAACAGGGTTTCGCAGACGTGGTCGGCCACCGCTTCGATCAATTTGAAATGCACGCCCTCGGGCAAGGCATCGGACGCGGCGAACTTCAGATCCATGTAGTTCTTCGAATCGTCGAGCGGGGTGTCCGCATCGTAGTGGTCGAGCGGTTTCATCCGCACCTTAATGGTAAAGCGCAGCGGCTGGGGGCGGCCGGTTTCTTCGGAATAAATGCCGGTGAGCACGTCATGCTCGAAATCGGCCACTTCGAGGATCAGCGAATCGTTCATTGCGGGGGGCTTTAGCGCGGATTCGACCAGCGCGCGAAGATCGCCGTAGGCAACAGGCGGCCCGAGCCATCCTCCTGCACCGCCAAGTCGCCATGCTCGATCGTTCCGGGAAGCCCTTCGAAGACCTCGGCGAGCAGGCCCGCCAGCGCGAGGCTGCTCATCCGCACGGCATAAACGGTAAGGAAAAGAAACCGGCTATCGCCATCGAGCAACCGGCGACAATCGGAGACGAGCCCGGGCAGGCCTTCTTCCAGCCGCCAGACCTCGCCATCCGGGCCGCGTCCGAATTTGGGCGGATCGAGAATGATCCCATCGTACCGCCGCCCACGACGAACCTCTCGCGCGGTGTATTTCACGGCATCCTCGACCAGCCAGCGAATCGGACGATCCTCGAGACCCGCCAGCGCCGCGTTCTCGCGCCCTTGGCCGACCGACTTCTTGCTCGCATCGACATGGGTCACTCGCCCGAAGCGCGAGAGTGCCTGCGTGCCGACACCGGTATAGCCGAACAGGTTCATGGTTTCGGCGTCGGTGCAGCCTTCGAGCCGGTCGCCCATCCAGTCCCACACCGGCGCCATATCGGGAAAGAAGCCAAGATGACGGAAAGGTGTGCACTGGGCGGTGAAGCGCGCTTCCTCGCCCCAGCCCAATGCCCAGCCATCGTCGGGGACCGCCTTCGAATAGTGCCAGCGACCTCCGCCATCCTCGTCGCTGCCGGGCACGAACTCGCCATGCGCGTCCCATTGCTCCAGCCGGGGCGACCACATGGCCTGCGGTTCGGGCCGGATGAAGCGGTAGGGGCCATACGCTTCCAACTTGCGACCATGCCCGCTGTCGAGCAGGCGATAGGCATCCCAGCCCTCGCCTATCATCAGGACAGGATTGCGGCGCAGTTCGGCCATCAGGATGCGTTCGCCAATATGTGATCGCGCACGGCCTCATAGGTACCCGGAAGCTCGGTATAGGCTTCCTCGCGGGCGAACAGGTCGCCCACGCGCCCCGGCAGCGCAGGCCGCGATCCGGTGGCGCGTTCGACCGCGTCGGGGAACTTGGCAGGATGCGCGGTTACCAGCGTCACGACCGGCACATCGGCGGGAAGATCCGCTGCGCGCGCGGCATGAAGCCCGATGGCCGTGTGCGGATCGACGATCTCGGCGCATGCCTCGCTCGCCCAGCGCATGGCGCGGGCCATATCGTTCTCGTCCGCACGCATGCTGGTGAACAGGGCGGCGGCCCCTTCGCGCTGGGCATTGGTCAGCTGCATCGCCCTGCTCGCCTCGAAGGCGCGCATCTGTTCGGCCATGGCCATGCCATCGCGCCCACCAACGTCGTACAACAGGCGTTCGAAATTCGAGCTCACCTGAATGTCCATGCTCGGCGCGGCAGTGGGCGTGACGCTCCCGGTCGAATAGTCACCGGCCGACAGGGCACGGTGGAGGATGTCGTTGACATTGGTCGCCACGATCAACCGTTCGACGGGCAAGCCCATGCGCGCGGCCACATGGCCGGCAAAGACGTCGCCGAAATTACCCGTCGGCACGCTGAAGGCCTGTTTGCGGTCCGGCCCGCCGAGCTGGAGCGACGCGGCGAAGTAATAGACCACCTGTGCCATCAGCCGTGCCCAGTTGATCGAATTGACCGCACCGATCCGATGCTTTGCGGTAACGTCGCGGTCGGTAAAAATTCGCTTCACCATCGCCTGCGCATCGTCGAACGATCCGTCGATGGCGATATTGTGGACGTTGGGCGCGCGCACCGTGGTCATCTGGCGGCGCTGGACATCGCTTACCCGCCCCTTGGGGTGGAGCATGAAAATCTCGACCCGGTCGAGCCCGGCTACGGCATCGATCGCCGCGCTACCCGTATCGCCGCTGGTCGCGCCCACGATGGTCAGGCTGCCATCGTCGCGTTCGAGAAACTCCTCGAAGAGCAGACCGAGGAGTTGCAGCGCGACATCCTTGAACGCCAGGGTCGGCCCATGGAACAGTTCGAGCAGCCATTGCCGTTCGTCGAGCTGGGTGAGCGGGGTGACCGCCGCATGGGCAAACCGGCCATAGGCCTTCGCGGTAAGCTCGCCCAGACGGTCGGGGCTGAGGCAGTCGCCGACAAAGGGCTGCATTACCCGCGCCGCCAGTTCGGCATAGGGCAGCCCGCGCATCGCTGCGATCTCATCGAGCGAGAATTGCGGCCATTCCTCGGGCACATACAAGCCGCCATCGCTGGCGAGGCCCGCCAGCGTGACACCGGCGAAATCGAGCGCGGGCGCGCTGCCGCGAGTTGAAACGTACTTCATCGGAAAAGGCGGTTAGCGGGGCGCAGGGGCGCGGGCAAGCAAGCGGCTCTTTAATCCGCCCTAGCGCGGGTCGAACTGCGGCGCAGCGCAAGGATGTAGATCACCAGCGCGGTCAACGCGAAAAAGAACCACTGACCGGCATAGGCGAGGTGGTTGTCAGGCAGATCGCGCGGATCGGGCGGAGCAAGCAATTCAAGACCCGCAACGCTTTCGGCGGCGACGATCCTGCCACCTGGGGCAATAGTCCCGCGAACCGCACCCCCGGCCCAGTCCACCGGGGCCGGATTGCGGGAGAAGCCCAGGTCGACCCGCAGCTTCGTGCCATCGGCAAGTGAACAGGTTGCCCGCTGCGCCACGCCCTTCTCTCCCCGCTGGCTGGTGCCAGCCACGGTGGTGACGCCCTCGATTTCAACGCATTCGATCGTCGTGCGCCGATAGAGGACACCTTCCAGCGCATCGGGATCGCGGGGATATTCGACCTCCGCCGACATTGCCAGAGATTGCTCGGCCCGGGCGATAAGCGCTGCCTTTTCGTCCATTCGGCCCAATTGCCAGAAGCCCAGCGCAACCATCGTTGCAATCGCCGCCGCCACGATCACGGTCGGTATCAGCGGAATGCGCATTTACAGATCCCTGCTGCCCGCCTCGCGGGCATCGTTGAGGAATTCGCTGGCGAGCAGCCACGCCTTGGTCACGCGCAGCCCGCCGATAACGAGTGCGAAGGTGAGCGGAACCCAGAGAAGCGCGTGCACCCACCAGGCAGGTTCCAAAGACAGCTCCACCCATATGGCCAGCGCGACGGTGATCGTACCCACTGCAAGCGTCACCAACGCCGCAGGCCCGTCTCCGACATTGAAACGCGAATAGTCGAGGCCGCAAGCGCGGCACGTCTTCGAAAAGGCCAGCATGCCGGCAAACATCGTCTTCGCCCCGCAGCGAGGGCACAAACCGAGAAGGGCAGCCTCGGCGATACCGGGCTGCCCTTCGCGTGTTTCAGGCCTGTCGGAAGGCATCAGTGGACGGCAGCGCCCCAGCCGCCCCAGACATAGACGGTGACGAAGAGAAACAGCCACACGACGTCGACAAAGTGCCAGTACCACGCAGCGGCTTCGAAGCCGAAATGCTGGCGCGGGGTGAAGTGGCCCTTATAGGCACGAACCAGGCAGACGATCAGGAAGATCGTGCCGACGAGGACGTGGAAACCGTGGAAGCCGGTCGCCATGTAAAAGGCCGAGCTGTAGGTGTTGCCACCGAAAGCGAACGGCGCATGGGCGTATTCGTAGGCCTGGATCGCGGTGAAGATCACACCGAGGATGATCGTCAGCCACAGGCCCTTTTTGAGGCCTTCGCGATCCCCGTGGATCAACGAATGGTGTGCCCAGGTAACGGTGGTGCCCGAACACAGCAGGATCAGCGTATTGAGCAGCGGAAGGCCGAACGGATCGATCACCGCTTCGATCGCCTGCGGCGGGAAGACCCCGCCGACGACCTCGGAAATCTCGCTGGGGAACAGCGCGAAATCGAACCAGCTCCAGAACCAGCCGACGAAGAACATCACTTCCGAAGCGATGAAGAGAATCATGCCGTAGCGCATGTGAAGCTGGACGATCGGCGTGTGATCCCCGCGCTCCGCTTCTTTCACGATATTGCCGAACCAAGCGAAAAAAGTGGCGATCAGGCCAGCGATGCCGAGGCCGAGCACGAGATGCCCGCTGGCCATTTCGTGCATGTAGAGCACCATGCCGCTGGTGAAGGTGAGCGCCGAAATCGAGCCGATCAGCGGCCAGATATCGGGTTCGAGAATGTGATATTCGTGATTGACGTTGCCAGCCATAGTACTCGCGTCCTGGGTTTCGCTTTGCGGGTGCCCTTAATGCGCCATGGCGCGCGGGTCTAGGGGCTACTCGGCAGAATCCAGAGCCCGGTGGAAAGTATAGGAGAGCGTGATCTGCTCGACACCCTCCATATTCGGATCGTCGAGCGCCTTCGGATCGACAAAATAGAGCACGGGCATGCGCACCTCCTGCCCCGGTTCAAGCACCTGCTCGGTAAAGCAGAAGCACTGAATTTTGTTGAAATAGGCGCCCGCCTGCTCGGGCTCCACATTGAAAGTGGCGGTGCCGGTAATGGTCTCGTCCGAATTGTTTTTCGCCAGATAGATCGCCATGTCGCGCTGGCCGATGGTGACGGTGTCGGTCACCTGTTCGGGGCGGAAGCTCCAGGGAACATCGCCTGCCGTGGTCCCGTCGAACCGGATCGAGATCGTCCTGCCCCCCGCGCTCGCGGCCAGGCGTTCGGCCGTGGCGGCGTCACTCTCGCTCGCACGCTGGGTTGTCCCGCCAAAACCTGTGACCTGACAGAACAGTTCGTAAAGCGGGACGGCGGCATAGCCGAGACCGAGCATGGCGAGTGCGCCACCGAAAGCCAGCAGCGCGGTACGATTCTTGCGGGTTTCGAGAGTCGCGGCCGTCATGAAATCCTCACATCCGGGCGATGGTGATAACGTAGAACAGGATGGCGAGAAACAGCAGGATGCCACCAACCACAAGATTGCGGCTCTTCTGGCGTCGCTTGAATTCGGTTTCTTCTTCGGGGGTCATCATATCCATCCCTGATAGGCCAGCATACGGTCCACCACCAGCGCGGCGAAAAGCGCGAACAGGTAGACGATGCTGAAAGCAAACAAGCGCTTTTCGGGTTTCATCGTATCGTTTTCGCCAGCCTGGCGAAAAGCCACCGGAAACGACAGCGCCAGAAAGGCGAACGTCAGCGCAAGCGAGGCAACACCATAGACGTAGCTCGTTCCGCCGATAAACCACGGCGCGGCGGCAATCGGCACCAACAGCACCGCATATATCAGGATCTGGCGACGGGTCGATCTCTCGCCCTTCACGACCGGCATCATCGGGATCCCGACATTGGCATAATCCGTCTTCACAAACAGGGCGAGCGCCCAGAAGTGCGGCGGGGTCCACATGAAGATGATGAGAAACAGCAGCACCGGCATCAGCGTGATGTCGCCTGTGACCGCGACCCACCCGATCATCGGCGGGAAAGCCCCCGCCCCGCCCCCGATAACGATGTTCTGCGGCGTGCGCGGCTTGAGCCAGATCGTGTAGATCACCGCATAGTAGAAGATCGACAGCGCGAGGATCGCCGCCGCGAGCCAGTTCACGCCCAGCCCCATGATGACGACCGAGGCGGCCGAAATAAATATTCCGAAATCGCGCGCGTCGGTGCGGTTCATGCGACCCGCGGGAAGCGGCCGCGCGGCAGTGCGCTTCATCCCCGCATCGATATCGGCTTCCCACCACTGGTTGAGCGCTGCCGCCCCGCCCGCACCCAGTGCAATACACAGGATGGCCGTGAAGCCGAGCACGGGATGGATGCTGCCGGGAGCCGCAAGCAGGCCGCACAGGCCGGTGAAGATCACCAGGCTCATCACGCGCGGCTTGGTCAGCGCAAAGAAATCGCGCCATTCTGCGGGGAGCTGGGTAGGAACTGCCTGAGTCATGGAATCGAGCGCCATATAGGGCTTCAGATGCGGTTTAGCCAGTCAATCAGGATGCGATTCACCACATCGGGCCGCTCCTGCTGCGTCCAGTGGCCGACACCCTCTAGAATGTGACCTTCGGCCTTCGGCGCAAACATCTTCACCAACGCTATCGGGTCCTCGACAGCGCCGAACAGGAAGGTCGCGGGGTCGCGCGTGCCGCCGATGAACAGCGCGGGCTGCTCGATGCGCTTCCCGGCCCAGCCCTGCAGCCATTCGTAGTCCGCCTCGTGGTTACGATAGCGGTTGAGCGGTCCGCGAAAACCGGACTGCTGGAATTCGGCTTCATAGAAATCGAGATCGTCTTCGTTCAGCCACGAGACGGGGCAGGATCGGGCAGCCCCTCAAGGAAGGTCGCGCCATAGGGCTTGTCCCAGTAATCGCCGGGGGCACGTCGCCGCTGATCGAATACATCATACGCTGGATGAAATCGCGCGGGTCTTTTTCCGCTTCGGCCTCGGCGATGCCGGGCTTCTGGAAGTATTCCTGGTAGAAAAAACGCCCCTGCGAGGTGAAATGTTCGTGAAAGACCTCGGTGAACGGGCGCTGGGGCACACCGGCGAAAGGCACCGATAGGCCGGCGACTGCCCGGAAATCCGCAGGATGGGTGAGCGCCGAATTCCACACGATCGGCGCCCCCCAGTCGTGACCGATCAATACTGCGGGCGCCTTGGGAGAAAGCGCCTGCCGCAAACCGACCAGATCGCCCACGATCCGCTCCATTGCGTAAGCCTCCACCGGATAGGGCTTATCCGAACCGCCATAGCCGCGCACATCGATGGCGCAGGCGGTAAAACCGGCCCGCGCGATCGGTTCGATCTGATGGCGCCAGGAATACCAGCTTTCCGGAAAACCATGGACCATCAGAACGAGCGGACCCTCACCCGCGATCGCGCAGCGCAGGCTCACCTGGCCGGTATCGATGGTACGCATTTCGGGCATTACACGGATACTCCGGACAAAAGAAAACGGCCGGTCCACCATGGGACCGGCCGCTCTCATCTGTCCAGTGCCGTGGCGTTTAGGCCGTGGCCGGCTTGCTCATGTGATCGTGGGCCGTGTGGTGGTCCTCGATCACGGGGAGCGTTTCGAACTGGTGGAACGGCGGCGGGCTCGACAACGTCCATTCGAGCGTGGTCGCACCTTCACCCCACGGATTGTCGGCGGCCTTCTTGCCAGCCACGAAAGCGTAGACGATGTTCACGAAGAAGAAGATCATCGACAGCGCCATGATGGTGTAGCCGAACGAGCTGATCTCGTTCCAGTAGGCATAGGCATCGGCATAGTCCGGATAACGGCGCGGCATGCCCTGCAGGCCCAGGAAGTGCTGCGGGAAGAACAGCACGTTCACGCCGATGAAGAAGCCCCAGAAGTGCAGGTGCGAAAGCAGTTCGGAGTGCATCCGGCCGCTCATCTTCGGGAACCAGTAGTAGAAGCCGGCGAACATGGAGAACACCGCGCCCATCGACAGCACGTAGTGGAAGTGCGCGACCACGAAATAGGTATCGTGGACCACGTCGTCCACGCCGCCATTGGCGAGATAGACGCCGGTCACGCCGCCGACGGTGAACAGGAAGATCATGCCGATCGCCCAGACCATGGGTGATTTGAACTCGATCGAGCCGCCCCACATCGTGGCGATCCAGCTGAAGATCTTTACGCCCGTCGGGACCGCGATGACCATGGTCGCCGCAGTGAAGTACATCTTCGTGTTAACGTCGAGGCCGACGGTGTACATGTGGTGGGCCCACACGACGAAGCCGACGACGCCGATCGCGACCATGGCATAGGCCATGCCGAGATAGCCGAACACCGGCTTGCGGCTGAAGGTCGATACGATCTGCGAGATCATGCCGAAGCCCGGCAGGATCATGATGTAGACTTCCGGGTGACCGAAGAACCAGAAGAGGTGCTGGTAGAGGATCGGGTCACCGCCGCCTGCGGGATCGAAGAAGGTCGTGCCGAAGTTACGGTCGGTGATCAGCATGGTGATCGCCGCGGCAAGGACCGGAAGGGCCAGCAGCAGCAGGAACGCGGTAACCAGCACCGACCACACGAACAGCGGCATCTTGTGCAGGGTCATGCCCGGCGCACGCATGTTGAAGATGGTGGTGATGAAGTTGGTCGCACCCAGGATCGAACCCGCGCCCGCAAGGTGGAGCGAGAAGATCGCGAAATCGACTGCCGGACCGGTCGAACCGGTCGTCGAAAGCGGCGCATAGACCGTCCAGCCCACGCCCGCGCCCGGACCCGTGCCGCCCGGCACGAACAGCGAGAACAGCAGCGAGACGAAGCCCGCCACGGTCAACCAGAACGAAATATTGTTCATGCGCGGGAACGCCATGTCCGGCGCACCGATCATCAGCGGCACGAACCAGTTGCCAAAGCCACCGATCATCGCCGGCATGACCATGAAGAAGACCATGATCAGGCCGTGCGCGGTAATGAACACGTTCCACATATGCAGGGAGGTGTCGAAATCGGGCGTCCCGCCCATGAATTCGGCCCACCACTGCAAATACTGGATGCCGGGCTCCGCCAGCTCCATACGCATGATGCCGGAGATAGCACCGCCCACGATACCCGCCATGATCGCGAAGATCAGGTAGAGCGTGCCGATGTCCTTGTGGTTGGTGGACATGAACCAGCGCGCGAAGAAACCGGGCTTGTGGTCGGCGTCGTGCGCGTGGTCGTCGGTGTGAGCCTGGAAGCTGTCGGCGGTGGTTGCCATCGTGCTATACTCTCGAGCTAATCGTAAATCTTATGCGGTGGGGGCGACGGGGGGAGCGCCCGCACCTGCTGCGCCAGGCGCAGCGCTTTCGGGATCCTGAAGCGGAACAGCCGACGGATCGGCCTCCATGCCAACTTCGTCGGCACCGGCGATCGTGCCGCCCTGCGCCAGAACCCAGGCGTTGTACTGATCCATCGGCAGCGCCTCGATCGCGATCGGCATGTAGCCGTGGCGGGCGCCGCACAGTTCCGAGCACTGGCCGTAATAGACGCCCGGCTCTTCGATCATAAGGAGCTTTTCGTTCAGCCGACCGGGGACCGCGTCGAGCTTGAACCACAGGCTGGGCACGGCGAACGAGTGAATGACGTCGGCTGCGGTGGTCTGGAAGCGGATCGGCACACCGGCGGGAACGACCATGCGGTTGTCGACCGCAAGCTGATGCGGTTCGCCGCGCGCTTCCGCTTCTTCCTTGGTCAGCATGTTCGAGACGATCTCGAAATCGCCATTGTCTGGATAGGCATAACCCCAGTACCACTGATAGCCGATCGCCTTGACGGTGATCGCATCCTTGGGGGGCGACTTGTACTGCGCGCTGAGCAGGCCGATCGAGGGCACGGCGATACCGAGCAGGATCAGCGCCGGGACGACCGTCCAGATAACCTCGATCATCGTGTTGTGGCTGGTCTTCGAAGGCACCGGATTGGCACGCTTGTTGAAGCGCAGGATGACATAAACGAACAATGCCAGCACGAAGAGGCTGATCAGCACCATCACCCAGACAAGCCCGATATGGAGCGAATTGGCCTGATGGCCGATCGGCGAGAACTGCTGCTGCACATCGATACCGCCGGCAACCGGCATGCCCTTGCCTTCGGTGGGCTGCATCGGCGTGTAAGCCCCCGAACCCGCAGCGACCGCATCGGGATCGGCCACATCGGCCGCTTCGGCGGGATCGATCTGTTCGAGTTGTTCGGTCGCGGTCGCTTCGGCGGCATCTTGCGCCATTGCACCCTGCGCGCCGAAAGCCAGCATCGCCGCCATCGCCAGGCTGGCGACAATCCGGTGGAACCCGTTGAGGGAGCCGAGAATTTTCATCGTCTTGGCACTCTTTCGTGTCGTGTCTCGTTTCGGGTCCGCCACTTTCGCGAATCCCGCGTGCGCGGCGGGACGCGCCCCCTGACAAAGGACCCGATTGCGCCCGCCCTATAGGCAGGCTTTGCCAATGCCTCAAGCGGGTGGCGGATAAAAATGTGTATGCAGCTTTGCCTCTTGCGCAATCGAGCGCGAGGCGCTTTGGACGCTAGCGCCATGACAGAAGAAGAAATCCTCTCCGAATTTCGCGCCAGCGAAGCCCTGCTCGAAGGCCATTTCATGCTTTCCAGCGGACGACACAGCGGACACTATCTACAATGCGCGCGCGTATTGATGAACCCCGAGCGTGCCGGTCGATTGGCCTTCGCCCTCGCGCAGAAGATCCCGCGCGACATCCGCAGCCGGATCGATGTCGTCGTCAGCCCGGCCATGGGCGGCATCATCATCGGTCAGGAAATGGGCCGCGCGCTGGGCAAGGATGCCATGTTTCTCGAACGGCCCGAGGGCGAATTCCACTTGCGTCGCGGTTTTCGACTCGAACCCGGCGCCAAAGTTCTGATGGTGGAAGACGTGGTGACCACGGGCCTTTCAAGCCGCGAGGCTATTGCGGCTATCGGGCGCGAAGGCGGCGAAGTCATTGCCGAAGTAGCCCTCGTCGACCGCAGCAATGGTTCCGCCGATCTCGGCGTTCCTTTCTTCCCGTTGGTCGAGATCACTTTCCCCACCTATGCCGAGGATGAGTTGCCCGAAGATCTGGCGGCCATCGAAGTGACCAAGCCCGGGAGCCGCAAGGCTTGAGCACGCCCCTTCGCCTGGGGGTCAATATCGACCACGTCGCCACCATCCGCAACGCGCGCGGAGGCGATCATCCCGATCCGGTGCGGGCGGCGGAAATCGTGGCCGCGGTGGGCGGCGATGGCATCACCGCGCATCTGCGCGAAGACCGTCGACATATCCGCGATGCCGATCTCGAGCGCATTCAGGCCGCGACCGACCTCCCGCTCAACCTCGAAATGGCGGCGACCGAGGAAATGCTGGCCATTGCCCTGGCCCACAAACCGCACGCCGCCTGTATCGTGCCCGAAAAGCGCGAGGAGCGGACCACCGAGGGCGGGCTGGATGCGGCGGGCCTGCACAATACGCTCGCGCCCATTGTGTGGAAACTGCGCGACAATGGCATTCGCGTGAGCCTGTTCATCGAGGCCCACGAACGCCAGCTCGAGGCCGCCGGGCAACTTGGCGTGCCGGTCGTGGAATTCCACACCGGTGAATACGCCCATGCCGGGCTCGACGGGGATAGCGCGCGCGAGCAGCGCGAGATCGAGCGTATCGCCGCCATGTCGAAGCTCGCCCGAGATATGGGCATCGAACCGCATGCCGGGCACGGCCTCACCTATGAGAACGTCACACCGATTGCCGCCATCCCCGAACTGGCCGAGCTCAATATCGGTCACTACCTGGTTGGCGAAGCGGTCTTCGTGGGGCTGGAAACGGCGGTCCGGCGGATGCGCCAGCTTATGGACGAGGCACGGTGAGCGAAATCAAGCCCAGATTCTGGGTTGCGGTGCTGATCGGAATTACTTTCGCCGGCTTGCTGGCGGCGTCCAGTATCATGTTCCTGCTGGGATATGCCTGGGCCACCCAACCAATGGGTTGGGAGAGTATGTCGGCTCTGGATTACGTCACCATGTTCGCGCCAATCCTGTTGACGCTGCTTCTGGCCGCGTCGAGCTGGGTATCGTGGAGGATGGGGAAGTCCGGACATTCGCTGGGAGTTGCGGGATTGGCAGCGCTCTTGATGGTCCTGTTCGTGTTGTTGGTGGTGGTGTAGGAACGCGCGAATGATCATCGGCCTTGGCTCCGACCTCTGCAATATCGAGCGAATCCAGAACTCTCTGGATCGTTTCGGCGAGCGTTTCGAGAACCGCGTCTTTACCGACATCGAACGCGCCAAGGCGCGGCGGCGCCCGTTTACCATCGCTGGCACCTATGCCAAGCGGTTCGCCGCCAAGGAGGCGTTCTCCAAGGCGGTGGGTACCGGGTTTCGCCGCGGCGTGTTCATGAGGGATATCGGCGTGGTCAACGCCCGGTCCGGCGCGCCAACGCTGGCGCTGACCGGCGGCGCGGCAATCGTGCTTGCGGAAATGGTGCCGCACGGCCATGAGGCCCGTATTCATCTCACCCTCACCGACGACCATCCATGGGCACAGGCCTACGTCATAATCGAGGCCATACCCCAGTGACCACCGGCGCCACGGCAGTGAACAAGAAATCCAAGAAATCCGACGAAAAGGTCGACTGGATCGCGGAAATCCGCGGCCTTGCCCTAATGCTGCTGGCGGTCTTCGCCTTCCACAGCTTCATTGCCAAACCCTTCTACATCCCGTCGGAATCGATGATGCCCAACCTGCTGGTCGGCGACCGGCTGGTGGTGAGCAAATATCCCTACGGCTGGAACTGGAGCTCGATCAGCTTCCACTTGGCCCCGCGCGGTGATTGGCGTGTTGCCGGATCGACGCCGGAATATGGCGATATCGTCATTCCCGTGCATCCGCAACGCGACGAGGATTACATCAAGCGCGTCGTCGCCCTCCCCGGCGATCGCATTGCGGTCAGCAATGGCCAGATCATCCTCAACGGTACGCCGGTGGAACAGAAGGTCGAACCGGCTATCGATCTGCCGCTCGATGCCAATTCGCGCTGCGACGGGTTCGGCTTCGACGATTTCCGGGCGAGCGAAGACGGCAAGCGCGTGTGCCGCGTACCCGTCCTACGCGAAACGCTGCCCAACGGGGCGACCTATCTAGTCATCGATCACCAAAACCAGGCACTCGACAATTTCGCCGAGATCACGGTTCCTGAGGATCACGTTTTCGTGATGGGCGACAATCGCGATCATTCGGCAGACAGCCGCGAACTCGATCATCCGCGCGGCCTGCTGGGACCCATTCCGCTGGAAAATATCGGCGGACGTGCCGAATTCATCACCTTTTCGCTCGACGGGACAACCTCGCTCAACCCCATTAGCTGGTGGACGAGTCTGCGCGAAGGCCGTGCCTGGTCGACCCTGCGCCCTGCCGTCGCGGAACGAAATCCCGGCTCCGAACGCTAGGATCCCCATAGAAAGGGCGTAAATGGCGGAAAAGACACAGGAGCTTCAGGACCGGGACCTCGGCACCAGCCCTTCGCGCATCAACGATCCCCGCATCCGACTGGAGGTGTCGCGCGCCATGGTATGGGTCGCGGTGGTTGGCACCGTCGCGCTCGCCGTGTGGATTGCGCGGCCCTTGCTGGTCATTTTCGGGGCCATGGTCTTCGCCTCGATGATCGATGGCGGGGCGCGCTTGCTTGGCCGTATACTTCATATCGGACGAAGCTGGCGGGTAGCGATCGTGCTGGTAGGGACGGTAGGTTTTCTGCTGTGGCTCGGCTATTTCGCGGGTGCCACGATTTCGCAGGAAGCGGCGCAATTGCCGGCCATCATCGAACGGCAGCTCGAAGAACTCTTCGCTTGGGTCAGCAGCCAGGGTATCCAGATCAACCAGGACTATCTGCAGAATTACCTCGGCAGTATCGGCAGCGGCATAAGCACCGTCACCCGCGCATTGGGCGGGATTCTGGGCGGGGTGGCAACCATAGTCCTCATCCTCGTGATCGGGGTTTACGTCGCGATCGACCCGCAGCTATATGAACGCGGGGTCGCCTGGATGCTGCCACGCCAGCAACGCGGCCGCTTCTACAAAACCGCCGAGCGGATGGGCCAGACGATGCGGCGCCTCATGGCCGGCCGACTGCTGGGCATGGTGGTCGAAGCCGTGTTCACATACATCATGCTGGCGGTCGTCGCGCCGCTGATCGGTATCGGAGCCGTGCCCATGGCGGCGCTGTTGGCAATCCTTACCGGTCTCCTTGCCTTCGTCCCCAATCTCGGCGCGATCGTCTCAGGCGTATTGATGGTGCTCGTCGGCTTTTCCGGCGGCGTCGAGATGGGCGTTTACACCATCGTCGTCTATCTCTTCGTCCAGAATTTCGACGGTTACGTGGTGATCCCGATGATCGCCAAGAAGACGGTCGATCTCGCCCCCGCGCTGGTTCTCGCCTTCCAGCTCATCATGGGTATTCTGTTTGGCATTCTCGGCCTGTTCCTGGCCGATCCGCTTCTGGCCATGCTAAAAGTTGCGCTCGAAAGGCGGGCTGAGCAGGCGAGCGAAGAACAGCTAAGAGAAGGTGCCGAAAATGGCGCGTAAATTCCTGTATTTCTTTGCATTCTGTATCGTTCTGGTCATCGTTGGCGGTATCGCGCTATCGATCTGGTCGCGCGAAGCGACGGAAATCGCCTTCGTCCCTCGCGGCGAATTCGTCGAACAGGAACCGTTGGCGGCCAATGCCTATCGGGACCCGGGCATGTGGTATTCGCGCCCGGGGATCGGCACTAGCGATCCCGCGCGCTACCAGCCGGCCATTGCCGAGAGCGCGCCCGACCCTGCCGAACGCGAAGCCTCGCCCGACACGCCTGCGGCCGAACGTAGCCTGGACGCTCCCGATCCGCTCGCGACCACCGGTTCGCGCAGCGGAGAAGCGGCGGATAGCGATGCGCTGCCCAGGTTCGTGGTCTTCTTCGTACCGCCGACCAGCTATACCAAGGGTGCCCTGGGTGATTGGAACGCCGCCTTAAACGATGCGGACACCGACCGGCTTGCCGCCGTTTTCCTGCGCGGGCTGGCCAGCCCTTTCAACCGTGCGGAAGAACTGTGGGCACCCAAATACCGACAGGCCGCCGTCGGCGCCTTCCTGACCGACAAGGCCGACGCCACCAAGGCCATCGACGCGGCCTATGCCGATGTCGCGCAGGCCTTCGAATATTTCCTGACGAGCGTGGGTCCGGACAAACCGATCGTGCTCGCCGGGCATAGCCAAGGCTCGACCCATGTGCTGCGCTTGCTGCGCGAGAAAGTAGCGGGCACGCCGCTGGAGGACCGGATCGCCGCCGTTTACGCACCGGGGTGGCCGATTTCGGTCGAGCACGATTTGCCCGCCCTCCCCCTGCCGGCCTGCGCCGCGCCCAATCAGTCCGCCTGCCTAATCGCCTATGCCAGCTTTGCCGATGATGGCGATGCGGGTCAGCTTCTGCGCCGCTACAGCGCCGTTCCGGGCCTCGATGGAAAACCGCGGGGGATGGACGATCCCATCGTCTGCGTTAACCCCCTGACAGGCACGGCGGGCGGTTCGGCAGTGGCCTCGCGCAATCTCGGTACGCTCGTCCCCAGCAGCAATCTTGCCACAGCCGAACTGGTTGCCGGTGCGGTACCTGCGCGCTGCGACGATCGGGGCCTGCTGAGGATCGGCGATCCGCCCGAGCTGGGCGAAGGGGTTCTGCCTGGCGGCAACTACCACGTTTACGACATTCCGCTATTCTGGAAGAACATCCAGGAAGACGTCGTCGCGCGAGTGAAGGCATGGACGAGAGCACGGGCATCGTAACCGATAACGCGCTGACCTATGGTGATGCGTTGCCCGAAGGCGGCGCTTTGCTCGCGCTTGATCTCGGCACCAAAACCATCGGAGTCGCCACATGCGATGCCGGATGGCGCTATGCCACTGCGGGAAAAACCGTGCCGCGCAGTAAGTTCACCAAAGATATCGGTGTCTTGCGCGCGATCGTTGACGAACGATCGATCAAGGGCATCGTCATCGGCCTTCCGCGTAACATGGATGGCAGCGAAGGCCCGCGCGCGCAGGCAAGCCGCGCCTATGCCAAAAACCTCGCCAAGGCGCTTTTGTTGCCGGTGCTGCTATGGGACGAACGCTGGTCTACTTCCAGCGCCGAAGCAGCCATGCTCGGCCAGGATATGAGCCGCGCCAAGCGCGCGGAGAAGATCGACAGCCATGCGGCGGCAATCATTCTCCAGGGTGCAATAGACACGCTGGCTGGCGGTGGGTTCTAACCGCGCCTAAAAATGCGGCGGATCGATGGTCTCAGGCACTTCGCCCAGAGCGAAATGGCGTATTCTCATACCGAGCTTACCCACCGCAACCCAGCCCCGCTCCGGACCACAGGGGATAATCGAAATCGTGTCCGCGATCTGCGGGTGCGCTCTGTTCGCCGGGTTTCATAGGTGAAGCATGGCGCGGCGGAGTTGAGCCTCACGCGCCAGCATCAAATCTCCTGCCAGTTCGGCGTCGCGCCACAGATCGTCACGCTCGGCATCGCTGTGCAGGAGGCCGGCCCGCGCCTCGAAGCATGCCAGCCGCATGCGCCCGCTAGGATGGTCGCGACCGAACTGCTCCGCAAGGTCCAGAGCCTCGACGCTTTCGAGCGCAACCGCGCAGCGCAGGAATGTCTCGTTTGCGGAGGGATTGAGTCGGCACATGACCGCACCCCGATCGAGATCGAAGCCGTACTGGTCGAACCACTCCTGCCCTGCATCCACACGCATGATGTTGAGCGAAACCGAAGTCGATTCGGGCGGCAACTGGGAATGCACATCCCTATGCGCGCGATAATGCAGCAGCCTGCCCTGTGCCAGCGCGCTGCGTTCCACAAATCGCAGTTCCGCCCTCTCGCCGCAATATCCGGCAATGTCCTCATAGACGATTTCGAAATAATCGCTGCGATAGCCGGGGCCGAAATAGCCTGCGGTGAGGAAATCGAAATTGTGATCGTGCGGGACACCGTAGACGAAGCTCTTCGCGCCGCTGGTCCGAAAACAGGTTTCGCTCTCGCTCGGCCAGATGTTGGCACGCAGGAAGCAGTCTCCGACCAGCGGTGACAGCACAATCGCCTGCGGGCCGTAAGCGCTGTCTTCGAAGGTATCGCGGTGCCGCTCGCGCAATTGCTCGATCATCAGATCGCCAAGGAAGGTTCGGTTATTGGCCAGACGTTCCAGCGCGGCGGCGGCTGCGTCGGTGCTGGCATCATCCCGGGGATCGAAGCCCTCGGCAATCGCGTCGACGGTTTCCTCGAGGCTTGCGGCAGCCGACTGGGTATTGGCGATCACGCGCGGCATGGCATTCCTTCGGCCTGTTCCAGTTCTGGATAACGCTCGACAAGCTGAGAAAGCAGGGCATTTGCGTGGGAAGAGAGCGGAGCGGAAGCGTCCGACGCCAGTGTTCTGAGTGTATCCATGCCCAGACTCGTATTCAGCGCCAGGCATTCGCGCAGTGCCTGCCAGCGCACATGATCGCCCCCCGATCGGGCAACGTCCGCAAGTACGGGCGCGGCATCGCTCCGCTTCATCCGCCCCAGCAGCGCAACCATCATTTCATGCTGGCTTTCACGCCGGTTTCCACTTGCCTTGTGAACCACCCTTCCCGAAGCGAGATCGACCTGACGGGTCGGGCGCGGGCGATCCCCTACCCGCGCCAGCCGCAAGGCGAGCATGCATCCATGCACCCGTCGCACGACGCGCGAACAGTCGGCGTCGGCAAGTACGATGCAATCGCCCCGGTCGACGCGCCGAACAGTACGAGCGACTTCCACCCGATCTCCGCAATCCGTCACGATCCGGAGGGCTTCGATCTCGGCCTCGCCGGCAAGGACTATCTCATGCCGCTCCGCATCGGGGAAGGTCGCAACGGGGTTCGATGTAGCGGGCACCATTCCATCATGGAGCGCCAGGCCCATCGTGGCCGAACCCTTGGCCGCGAGTTGGAGGAAATGAAAGCCCGGGCCGGACTGATGGCGCAAGGATAGTTGCGCCAGCGGTGTCTCGCGCTGTTGCCTCACCAGACGCTCTATCATCGGCAGGATGACCGCCCGCGCCGCCTCCTCCGCGCCGACCAGGCGTTGCAGCGCCTCGCATTCGGCCAGCTCCGCCCCAGCTCCATAGTCCTCCAGTTCGCCGATAACCCGGGATAGCCCGTCCTCCCTGCGACAATCCTCCGCCGCCAACATGACCGCTTCTTGCATTGCGCGTTGCGCGATACGGTCCCCGCGCAACGCGCCTATCCGCGGATCGACATGCATGATTTTCGCTATGCGCTTAGAACAACAGTTCGACCTGCGTCATATCGTGGACGT
Source organism: Erythrobacter aureus (assembly GCF_003355455.1). Taxonomy (NCBI): domain Bacteria; kingdom Pseudomonadati; phylum Pseudomonadota; class Alphaproteobacteria; order Sphingomonadales; family Erythrobacteraceae; genus Erythrobacter; species Erythrobacter aureus. The sequence goes on along the minus strand of NZ_CP031357.1, from coordinate 1,454,077 downwards.
AGACCATGATCGCCACGATCGTATCGTCCGACGCTACAGCAGCCAGGCTGCCAAAGAGGCCCACGGCCCCGTCCAGTTCCGCCAGGCTGGCCAAATCGATCTTGGGTAAAGTCATGAAATGCTCCTGCAATCCGGCGGACCCCGACCCGATGCCCCCGTCCGCCGCCGGCAAAGCTGGCGGCGAGGTACGTCGAACTGAAATTAAAACATTGAAAGCCCCCGATTTGTGCGGCTATCGCACCCGGCAATGAGCGAGAAAGCGCGAAAATTCGATCCATCGAAGGCCACCTCCTTCCTTACGGGTCGGGGACATGCGGGCTGGCTCGGGCTGCAATATTCCGACCACGGCGACGATTGGGTCGAGCTGCAACTGCCCTGGCGCGAGGACCTGCTCGGCGAAGAGGGGCAGCGGGTATTGGCTTCCGGCCCCATTCTCAGCCTGATGGACATGGCCAGCGGCATGGCGATCTGGCGCGCGATGGACGATTTCACCGCCATCGCCACGCTCGATCTGCGCGTCGATTACGTGCGCCCTGCCTGCGAAGGGGCCAGCGTGTTCGGGCGTTCGCAATGCTATCGCCTGACACGCAGCGCCGCCTTCGTCCGGGGCCTTGCCCATGATGGCGATGCGGAGGATCCAGTGGCTCATATCCAGGCGGTGTTCATGAAAATCGCCGCCGCCCCGAGGCTCTGACATGGCTCAAGAAATCGAAGCGCTCACACCCTATGCCCGTTCGCTCGGCATTACTGTCGAAAGCTGGGAGGACGGTATCCCGATCCTCTCGGTTCCGTTCGAAGAAACCGTGGAAGGCCGTCCCGAGCATTATCACGGAGGGGCCACCGGGGGGCTTCTGGAAACGGCGGGCTACGCCGCATTGCGCGCGGAACTTGGCCGCCAGAGCCGGGCGGCGATGCTCAAGCCGATCAACATCACGGTGCAGTATCTCGCGGCCGGCAAAAGCCGCACCAGCTATGCGCTGGGCCGCGTGACCAAACTGGGGCGGCGCAGTGCCAATATCACTGTCGAAGCATGGCAGGACGATCGCACTCGCCCGGTGGCGACAGCCGTGATGAACGTTCTGGTGGCCAGCCCGGAAGGTTAATTACCGGCGTCCTGTTCCATTTCGCGCAACCTTTCGTCGCGCCGGTCGCGGATGACATCGTAACGGCGCTCATCGGCTCGCCTGCGCGCTTCTTCGATAGCTTCTTCGTCGATCGCCACGCCGCCTTCACCGAAGGTAATATCGACCGGAATCCCGTCGATTTCCGTCGAAAAGATCGCTTCGCCCTCGCGGATGCGCAGGCGTGAATTGCCATCGCCGATCGGAATATCGTCGATTTCGGGGACGTCGAGCGGCTCGATCGGTCCGCCCGGGTCGTCCTGTTCGCGGGGCGCAGGCTGGCTCGGTGCCGCTTTCACATTCATCGCGCGGTTCATGAAATCGCGCCAGATCCGCGCCGGCAATCCCCCGCCGCTGATCCCCCCGGCGAGCGGCGAATTGTCGTCATTGCCGATCCATACGCCGACCACGAGATCACCGGCATAGCCGACGAACAGCGCATCGCGATTGTCCTGCGTGGTCCCGGTCTTGCCATAATTCGGCCCGCGCAACATCGCAGCGCGCCCCGTGCCATCGTTGATCGCCGAGCGCAGCATCCGCTCCATCTCCGAATGGGTGGAGGACGACAGGCTCGACGGGCCGTCCCACAAATTCTCGAAGAAGCCGCGCTCGGGACGGGCGAAAGCGTGTGGTTCGACGGGATATTCGTTTGCCGCCACCGCAGCATAGGCTGCGGTCAATTCGAGCAGCGACATGGTCGAAGTTCCCAAAGCGAGGCTCGGATCGCCCTGGGCGAGAGGTGACGTGACCCCGAGATCACGAGCGGTCGCGATGACTTTTTCGCTGCCCACCTCGCCCAGCAGGCGGACTGCGGCGACATTGCTCGACTGTGCGAAGGCCTCTTCCAGCGTCAGGTTTTCCGAATAGCGTTCGCGCGCATTTTTGGGGCGATAGCTTCCCTCGGTGATCTCGGTATTGGCAATTCTGTCTTCGGGGCTCCACCCGGCACGCAGCGCGGCCAGATAGACGAACAGCTTGAAGGTCGATCCGGGCTGGCGTTTGGCCTGCGTCGCCCGGTTGAACGGCGATTTCGCATAGTCCTTGCCGCCGATCATGGCGACGACCTCGCCGTTCCGCCGCATCGCGACGAGCGCGACTTGTGCCTCGCCCAGCGGTGCGCGCTGCGTCACTTGCCGGGCGATGTTCTGCAACCGGCTGTCGAGCGTGGTCGTCAGCGTCTGCCGGGCATAGCCCTGCTCGGTGAACTCACGTGCCTCGGGCAGCGCCCAGTCGGCGAAATAGGTGCCCGTGGGCAAATCGTTGCGCGTGCGCACATCGAGCGCGGGAGGCTTCATCGCGCGGGCTTCCGCCTCCGTGATATAGCCCGCATCGACCATCGACTGGATGACGATCCGCATGCGCTTCTCGGCACGGTCGTAATGCTTGGTTGGCGCATAGGCGCTGGGCGCCTGGAGCAAGCCGGCAAGCATCGCAGCCTGATTCGGCCTGAGATTTTCGGGCTTGCGATAGAAATAATGCAGGCTCGCCGCGCGCAGGCCGTACACATTGTCACCGAAATAGGCGTTTGAGAGGTAGCGGCTGAGGATTTCGTCCTTGGTCAGCCAGCTTTCCAGCCAGAAGGCGATCAGCGCCTCGCGCGCCTTGCGGGTCAGCGTGCGTTCGGGGGTCAGGAAGGTGAACTTGGCGAGCTGCTGGGTAATCGTGCTGCCGCCGCCGGTGCCCGTCCAGGCGGCGCGCGCGATCCC